>NZ_QZMV01000001.1:0-1134705 GCF_003957705.1 Bradyrhizobium sp. LVM 105
GGCGGCAAGTGCCACCTTCGCCTTGAAAGCCGGAGTGTGGTTCCGCCGTGCTCGTCTGCTCATCGTCTCTCCTGATTCGCGGGTCAATCTTGCCCGCCGTCAGGCAGAAACTCCACTTATCGCGCTGTTCAGATTTGCGGGACCAGCTCAATCAGCGGGTCCCAGGTTCGAGCCCTGGTGCGCCCACCAAAATAAAGTCTTTGGTTTCCAATAGCTTCGCCAGATGTCGGCTGAGAACAAAGTGGTCTCGTGCGACTTTTTTGTGGTGGATGTTGCGCGGCAAGATTGCTGCGCGACTTTGCATCTTCACCCCATTCGATAAGAGGATGTCGATGAGGCCGATGCTTCCCCATTTCGGTCTTCGATCCGCCGAGTGATAGCTTGGAGCCTCGAGGATGCCGCCGAACGGCGTGCCCACCGCGAAAGGGATGCGGCGTCTGAACGAGACAAGCGTGATCGCTCGGAGCTTGCAAACATTGCCGTCAGCCACGGTTTTTCACTCGAAGCATTCCTAGCGGCGGTCGTTCGCGCATCTTCCAGGAAACCAACTGGACCTGCCCCAGCTGGCGAGCATGTTAACCGAAACGCAGCCAAGCATTTGCGCGATGCCGGGTTCAAGTTCGATGCTGGGGCCGTGCGTCGCATCTGGATCGCGGGCTGATCGAACTCAAAGATGGATTTTCGGTCTCGGAAAAGGGTGAAGACTGTTGCTCGCGGAAGGGTCGTGCGCCGGACGCCTTTGGCTCAGGCGCAGATGATACTGGACGATTTCCTGCGCCATGTCGAAATGCTCAACCAAGATCCAGATGCGGTCCGATACGTTGAACGGGTCTGGCTTGATGCGAGGAGGAGGCAGTAGGAGACATCGATCTAGCGCTCGAAACGAGTCGGCGCCCAGAATATTTCGCGGATTATGCTTTGATGAAGCGGCATCTCAAGGAGCTTCTGTCGCGCCGCGACGACGTTCCGACTAGCCGCGGCCTGGTCTGGTCGGCAGAAATATGGATAACGGAACGCGCTCTTTATGGGCCACCGCGGCATCCACTCCTCGCCGGGGTCCAATCCGGTGTCAGCGATCTTGTCGACCTGGGGGCTCCCTGCCGTCTCATCTATGACCGAGCGAGAGACGGGCGGGTCAACGATCGCTCCACCGAGACGAATCTTCGTCTCTCGCCCTAGTTCCGGTCGGTTAACACAAGGCTGGGATTTGAAATCGTCGGCACTGGCGATTGTCCACGTGTTCAGCCCTCTTGTGCACAACACTAGGAGATTGCGGCTGGGTCTTCCTTCTCGCCGGTAGCCACGATCTTCAGCACGCCGTCCGCGAGCGGTCGCTGCAGCGCCTTCGCCTCGTCCCAAGGCGCTCGCATCAAGGTGTCGTGCTCTTCGGTCGTTGTGAGGATATCCACCGACGCCAAGACTGATCTGGAGGCCTGAATGCGAATGATGCGGCTTCATGTAACCCATCGGCGCATCCGTCTTGCTGTGCGTCGCAGCGGTCCCCGCGCATGCCGAAACGTTCAGAGTCGGCAGGCTCTTGTGTTTCAGCACGCCACGCGTCGGATTGGTCCTTGGATCAACGCAGTCATTGCGTTGTGTGTTTTACGCGAGAAGACCGCATCGGCAGTACATCTAGGAGGGAGGGATGCGGTGCGTTGGTCTCGACATCGGCGTGACCGGAGCCGGCACCCTGTCATGGGCAGTCTTCGCCAAGAACTCGCGGATCGGCTCCGGCGTCTTGCGAGGAAGCTATGTTGGAGCGCACGCCAATGTTGCATTCGGTCCCGGCTTCGGCGCGCCAACGTACGGTGGCTCTCGGCGAAGCGTTGTGCTGCAGCCGCTGTCGGTCGAGCGGGCGATCGGAGTCAACCTCGCGGCGGGGTCACCAATCTGACGCTCGGTCGCGAGGACGGCGATGGGGTAGGCTGCCGTCATCCTCGTCGTTCATGCAGTGGGAACATTCCCGCCCTGTTGCTCAGGGTTTCGTCGGATGTCGGTGGTGCGGGTTCGAAGCTATCATCCCACGGTGCCAATCGCATTGACGTCGTGCCGCTTCCGACCATCAGCCTGCGGGCACCTGGTTTCCTGCTTGGTGTCGACCTGATTTCACACGGCCTTGCCCGCCCGTCTTCGCACTTTAGCCCGTGCGGAAGAGCAAAGAGGAGGAAACAATGAACGCTCCCACCCGCCGCGCCTTTCTTGGTCTCGCGCGAAATGCTGCTGCCGCTGCAGCCATAGGCGCGATAGGTGCGCGTCTCATCGAGGTTGCAGATGCGATGCCGGTTGCCTCTGATCTTGGGCAAGCCGCGAGGCCGTCGGACCTCGTGATGCAGGCGCAGTGGTGGGGACGACCGCCCACTCCCGGTTGGGGTTGGGGCCCCGGCCCAGGCTGGGGTTGGGGTCAACCGGCGCCGATCAGGCGCCGCTGGGTTTGCTGGTGGGATCGTGGTCGTCGCCGTTGCGGGTGGCAGTCAAACCTCGTGGCGCAGGCGCAGTGGGGTCGACCGCCGGCCGCTCCCGGTTGGGGACCCGGCTGGGGTCCTGCGCCCGGTTGGGGTCGACCGCCGCCGCGGAGGCGCCGCTGGGTTTGCTGGTGGCATCGCGGCCGCCGCCACTGCGGATGGCGCTAGGCGGCGCACGTCGCAACCCAGGCCGTTCATCGGTGCAGCAGCAGTTCGTCATGAAGGCTGTGCAAGTCCTCGCGAATCCGATGGAGGGACCCGTGCGCAGGAATCGTTGGCTTCTTCGCGATGCTGGCGCTGGTGGCCGGGGGGCGGCCTGATCGCGCTCATGTTCCACAGCCAGCGCAAAGGGCACGATGAGCCCGCGCGTGGCAATCGGATAACCCGGGAGTGAGCGAGGCCTTCGTGAAGCAGCGAGTCTTGCGGACCTGTTCTGAACCTTGAGCAAGGAGCAAACGATATCCTGGACCTGCTGGAACGAACTAGCCATGAAAAGCAATCGCAAGCGCTGGATGACTGTCCTCCTCGTCGTGGCCGCGGCGATAGGTGGTTACTATGCCTGGCAGCGGTTCGGGAAAAATAGCCTCCCGCCGGGCATTGCGAGCTGCAACGGCCGTATCGAGGCCGTCGAAATCGATATTGCCACCAAGCCCCCCGGACGCATTCAGGAGATCCTGGTCAGGGAGGGCGATTTCGTCACGGTAGGACGGGTGCTGGCGCGCATGGATACGACGCAGCTGCATGCTCAGCTCCGTCAAGCCGAAGCGCAGTTGCGCCGTGCGATCATCAGCGTCGATACCGCCAAAAGCCTCGTCGCTCAGCGCGAAGCCGAGAGGAAATCCGCCACCGCGGTGATCGCGCAGCGCAACGCGGAACTGGATACGGCGGATCGAAAGCTGCAGCGATCCGAGCAACTGATCAGGACCAATGCCGTGCCCCAGCAGGTCCTCGACGACGACCGGGCGGCCGCCGAGGGAGCGAAGGCAGCGGTTGCGGCGGCAGAAGCTCAGCGTGCGGCGGCGGAGGCCGCCATCAGCTCCGGCCGCGCGCAAGTGGTCGACGCCGAGGCATCGATCGACTCAGCACGGGCCGCCATCGAGAGCATCAAGGCGGACATTAACGATAGCAGCCTGATGGCACCGCGAGATGGGCGCGTGCAATTCCGCGTGGCCCAGCCGGGAGAAGTGCTCACCGCCGGCGGACGCGTGCTCAACCTCGTCGACCTCGGCGAGGTCTACATGACGTTCTTCCTGCCGACGGCGCAAGCTGGTCGCGTCGCTATCGGTTCAGAGGTCCGCCTCGTGCTCGACGCCGCGCCGCAATGGGTCATTCCCGCCAAGGCAACCTTTGTCGCCAGCGTTGCACAGTTCACACCCAGGACGGTTGAGACCGAAGAGGAGCGGCAGAAGCTGATGTTCCGCATCAAGGCACATATTTCACCAGAGCTGCTGCGGAGAAGAATCGAACAGGTCAAGACCGGCCTGCCCGGCCGGGCCTTCATCCGAATTGACCCGAATGCCGAGTGGCCGGCGCAGCTGACGGAGAATCTGGTCAAATGAGCGACGTGTCGAACGAAGCTCGATCCGATCCCTCTGCACCGGTGATACATCTGGCGGCGGTTGGTTTGTCCTACGGCAAGACGCGCGCGCTCGACGGCATCACGCTCGACTTGCCCCGCTCCTGCATGGTCGGCCTGATTGGACCCGATGGCGTGGGCAAGTCCAGCCTGCTCTCGCTGATCGCAGGCGCCCGCGCGATCAAGGAAGGGTACGTCCATGTGCTCGGCGGCGACATGGCCGATGCCGCACACCGGAGGCGGACGTGCCCGCAGATCGCCTACATGCCGCAAGGGCTCGGCAAGAATCTCTATCCGACCTTATCGGTTTTCGAGAATGCCGATTTCTTTGCTCGTCTGTTCGGCCAGGACAGGCGCGAGCGCGAGCAGCGGATCGACGCGCTTCTGCAAGGTACCGGGCTTGCGCCCTTCGCAGATCGACCCGCGGGCAAGCTGTCGGGCGGCATGAAGCAGAAGCTCAGCCTTTGCTGCGCGTTGATCCACGATCCGGGCCTCCTCATCCTGGACGAACCGACCACCGGTGTCGACCCGCTCTCGCGCCGTCAGTTCTGGGAACTAATCGACGGGATCCGCGGCAGCCACCCCGGCATGAGCGTCATCGTCGCTACCGCCTATATGGAGGAGGCCGCTCGCTTCGACTGGCTGGTCGCCATGGACGAAGGTCGGGTGCTTGCGACGGGTGCGCCCGCCGACCTGCTGCGGCAGACGGGTGCGGCCAACCTCGATGCCGCCTTTATCGCCCTGCTCCCGGAGGCGCAGCGCCGGGATCACAGGGAAGTGGTGATCCCACCTCGCCCAAGCGGATCCGCGGACGACATTGCCATCGAGGCCGAGCACCTCACCGTGAGGTTCGGCGATTTTACCGCCGTCAACAATGTGAGTTTCCGCATTCCCCGCGGCGAGATCTTTGGCTTTCTCGGCTCGAACGGTTGCGGCAAGACCACGACGATGAAGGTTCTGACCGGGCTGTTGCCTGCCAGCGAAGGCACCGCAAGATTGTTCGGCCACGAGGTCGATCCCAACGACATGAATGTGCGGCGCCGCGTCGGCTACATGTCGCAGGCCTTCTCGCTCTATTCCGAGTTGACGATCCGGCAGAACCTCGAGCTGCATGCGCGGCTGTTTCGGCTCGCCCCGGACTTGGTCGAAGATCGCGTTCAGGAGATGGTGCGGCGGTTCGCCCTCGTCGATGTCATCGACGCGTTGCCCGATGCGTTGCCGCTTGGCGTCCGCCAGCGCCTGTCGCTGGCGGTGGCGATGATCCATGCACCCGAAGTCTTGATTCTCGACGAGCCCACATCTGGCGTCGATCCCGTGGCGCGCGACGGCTTCTGGCAGAGCCTGTCCGACCTCTCCCGCAAGGACAATGTCACGATCTTCGTATCGACGCATTTCATGAACGAGGCCGAGCGTTGCGATCGTATCTCGCTGATGCACGCTGGAAAGGTACTCGTCAGCGATGCGCCGGCCAGACTCGTCGAGCTGCGCGGCGGCGGGAGCCTCGAAGAAACCTTCGTCGCCCTTCTGCAAGACGCCATCGGCGCGACGGATACCGAGCTCCCGAGCGCCGTGCCGACGGCTGCGATTGAGGCTGCACCGACGAGCAATGACAGTGCGGCACACGGCCGGCTCATGCGATTCTTCGATCTGCGGCGCATGTTCGCCTATACGCATCGGGAGACGCTCGAGCTGCGACGCGATCCGATCCGTGCGACGCTGGCCGTTCTCGGCAGCCTCATCATGATGTTCGTGCTGGGCTACGGCCTCAACATGGACGTCGAGAATCTCTCGTTCGCCGTCATCGACCACGACGACACGACGATAAGTCGCGACTACGTCCTGCAGGTCTCGGGATCGCGCTATTTCATGGAAATGCCTCCGATTACCGATTATGACGATCTCGATCGCCGGATGAGCAGCGGTGAACTAAGCCTCGCGCTCGAGATTCCGCCGGGGTTCGCGCGCGATGTAGTACACGGTCGCAACGTCCAGATCGGCGCGTGGATCGACGGCGCGATGCCCTCGCGCGCGGAAACCGTGAGGAGTTACGTGCAGGCAATGCACGCAACGTGGCTGGCGCAGCGTGCCCGGCAGCTTTACGGCAATGCCGCGACGACAGGCGATTTCCAGATTGAGGTCCGTTTCCGCTACAATCCTGATATCAAGAGCATCGTGGCCATGGCTCCCGCCGTGATCCCCATCCTGCTGCTGATCATACCGGCAATCCTGGCAGCGCTGAGCGTCGTGCGCGAGAAGGAGCTTGGATCGATCATCAATTTCTACGTGACGCCCGTGACACGGCTGGAGTTTCTGGCCGGCAAGCAGGTTCCGTATGTCGCGCTCGCCATGCTGAATTTCTTCCTTTTGACCGCCTTTGCCGTGTTCGTCTTCCGCGTCCCGTTCACCGGCAACTTCTTCGCCTTTACGACTGCTGCGCTTCTTTACGTCATTATTACCACCGCGATGGGACTCGTCATCTCGGCGTTCATAAGCAGTCAGATCGCCGCGATCTTCGCGACCGCGCTGCTGACCATGATCCCTGCCACGACGTATTCGGGGTTGGTCGATCCGGTATCATCCCTTCAGGGAGCCGGCGCCTTAATCGGGCGGATCTATCCCACCGCGCATTTCGTCACCATCACCCGCGGCACTTTCTCCAAAGGACTCGATTTTGGCGATCTGACAGGTCCCTTCGTTGCGCTATTCGTGACAATCCCGGTGCTAATCGGCCTTGGCGCGGCGCTGTTGCGGAAACAAGCGAGCTAGACATGCGTGTCTCCAACATCATACAGCTCGGTGTCAAGGAACTGCGGGGTCTGCTCCGCGATCCGATGATGCAGATCCTGATCGCCTATGCTTTCACGGTCTCGATCTATACGGCATCCAGGTCGCAGCCGGAGACCTTGAACCAGGCTGCGCTCGCGATCGTCGACGAGGACAATTCGCCGGCATCGACGCGCATTGTCACGGCGTTCAACCCGCCCTTTTTCACGATACCCCGGCCGATCCTCCAATCGGAGGTGAACGCGCGCATGGATGCGGGGCTCGATACCTTCGCGCTCAACATTCCGCCCAACTTCCAGCGCGACCTTCTGGCGCAGAGATTGCCGGCGATCCAGCTCAACGTGGATGCGACTCGCATGTCGCAGGCTTTCACCGGAAGCGGCTATATCCAGTCGATCGTGGGCGACGAGGTCAGCGAATTTCTCGCCCGCTATCGTTCTGCTGCCCCGCCCCCTATCGAGCTCGCGCTCCGGGCGCGTTTCAATCCGGAGCTCAACAAGGGCTGGTTCGGCTCCGTCAATAACGTGATCTCCTCCATCACCATGCTGTCGATCATTCTGACTGGAGCCGCACTGATCCGCGAGCGCGAACACGGAACCATCGAGCACCTGCTCGTAATGCCGGTGACGCCGCTCGAGATCATGGCGAGCAAGATCTGGTCGATGGGCCTTGTCGTGCTGCTGGCATCCAGCGTTTCGCTGGTGTTCGTCGTGCAGGGGTTGCTGTCGGTGCCGATCAGAGGTTCGATCCTGCTATTCCTGCTGGGCACCGCCCTCTATCTCTTCGCCACGACCAACATGGGCATCTTTCTGGCGACGGTCGGCGGAACCATGCCGCAGTTCGGCCTGCTGATGATGCTCGTCCTGATGCCGCTGCAAATGTTGTCGGGAGCCACGACACCGCGCGAGAGCATGCCCGACATCATCCAAAGTATCATGCTCGCCGCGCCTAACACCCACTTCGTCATTCTCGCCCAAGCCGTGCTGTTCCGCGGTGCTGGGCTTGATGTGGTTTGGCCGCAGCTCGCCGCGCTGCTGGTGATCGGAGCGATTCTGTTCTACGTCTCTCTACGTCGCTTCAGGCAATTCCTGCGATGAGCAGTACCCAGGGGCACGAACGCGCCAACCGAGCCCCTATCGGAAATTCGATCCGCTGACGATTAATGGGAGAATGGGGAAGGGACGATGCGGCGGCTCGATGTTGGATTCGTGCAAGCTGCCTGCCTGCGGTCCTCGTCGACCTTGATGCCGGTGATTGGTGCAGCGTGGCCATGCGCCTTATCGCCACGACTTGCACCGACAGGTCGCTCGCGACAAGCTGCCGACGAAAGCTGACGTTCACCCGGAATCGAGAGGTGCAGCCGTATGAGGAGAGGGCTATGGCATTCATTCTCTACCTGCGGCCTGTTCCTCGGAACGCTGTTCGTCGCCGCCTCTCTGACGCCGACGCTGTTGCCCCGGAATTTCTTGACTCAGGGCGTGCTTTCGGGATGTTGCATGACGGCCGGATACGGCATCGGCGTGTTCGGCAGCCGGCTTTGGGCCTACATGGAGCTCCCGCGGCTCAACCGCCGCTTCCGGCGCATCGCCAAGCCTGCCGCCGCGAGCGGTTGCGCAATTGTTGCGGTTATCTCGCTCTGGCAGGCGCCGCGATGGCAGAATTCGATCCGCGAGTTGATGGAACTCGAGCCGGTAGACAGCGTGTATCCACTCGAGGTCAGCGTGATTGCGCTGGCGGTTTTCGTAATCGTGATCGCACTCGCATGGTTCTTTCGACTGACGCTCCGCTTCGTGGCGACGAGAGCTAACCGGTTCCTGCCAGGACGGGTATCAAAAGTCATCGGCGTCATCGCGGCAGTTGTTCTGTTCTGGTCGGTCGTCAATGGAGGTCTCTTCCGGGCGACCCTGCGCGTCGCAGAGGCGTCCTTCCGGGAATACGATGCGTTGATTGAGCCGAAGACTGAGTCGCCGACGAACCCTCTAAAGACGGGAAGCAGCGCTTCGCTGCTCGCCTGGGACAAACTCGGACGGGCGGGGCGGGAGTTCATTTCCTCGGGACCGACCCGCGAAGACATAAGCAGTTTGTCGGGCAGGGGAGCGCTCGAGCCTGTTCGCGTCTATGTCGGACTGCGATCGGCAGACAGGCCGGAACTGCGCGCCAAGCTTGCGCTGGAAGAATTAAAGCGCGTCGGCGGCTTCGAGCGATCCGTGCTTATCGTGGTGACGCCGACCGGAACCGGATGGGTCGACCCGGCTGCGCTGGACAGCGTCGAATATCTGCACGACGGTGCCGTCGCGAGCGTTGCCCTGCAATATTCCTACCTCGCGAGCTGGCTGTATCTGCTTGTGGACCCCGGCTATGGCTCCGATGTCGCACGCGCACTCTTCAAGGAGGTCTACGGATACTGGATCACGCTTCCCAAGGACGGCCGCCCACGACTTTATCTGCACGGGATCAGTCTTGGTGCCACCAACTCCGAACAGTCGACGGACTTGATCGAAGTACTGGGCGAGCCCTTCGCCGGCGCGCTCTGGAGCGGGCCGCCCTACTCGAGCAGGCTCTGGCGCTGGCTTACCGACCGTCGCAATCCCGGGTCGCCCGCTTGGCTTCCGCGGTTCCGCGACGGATCGTTCGTGCGGTTCATGAACCAGCACGGAGAGGCCGCTGAGCCGGCAGGTCCTAATGCCGCTTGGGGGCCGATGCGGACCATCTACCTCCAATATGCAAGCGACCCAGCGACCTTTTTCGACTATCGCAGCCTTTATCGCGAGCCGGACTGGATGCGACCGCCGCGCGGCCCGGACGTGTCGCCGCAATTGCGATGGTATCCGGTTGTAACTCTTCTTCAATTGATGCTGGACATGTTCATGGCAACCGATGCGCCGATCGGCTACGGCCATGTCTACGCTCCGGCGCACTACATCGACGCATGGATCGAGGTGACGGATGTTCGAGACTGGTCCCCGGAAGGGATCAAGCGGCTGAAGCAGCATCTCTCCAAGTAGTAGTCCGCGGGCGCTGTGCCGACATCAGTCGCAGCGAAGATCTGCTTTGCCGCCGCACGTCGCCGCGCTCCGTCGAGGCTGGCTAGGTAGCGGATGATGCCTTCCTGGCATTGGGCGCGCGCCACGACGCACCTAGAGCACGCCAATCAGGATTGCGGCACCGAACAGCGCCGTGCCGCCGCCGCCGGCTTGCACCACGCGGTTGCCAAGCGTCTTTGTCTCCAGGGCAAATAGTCCGAGGCCAATGCCCGTCAAATGCAGCAACGCCGTCGCGCCAATGAAACCCGCCGTGTAATAAAGCCCCGACGCCGCGGCAGGTATTTCGGCGCCGTGCACTTGGCCGTGGAATAGCGCGAACAAGCCCGCGAGCGCCACGGCCACCAGCGACTGCAACCGGAATGGAAAGGCGATTGTCAGTCCAAGGACGACAACGGACAGCGCAACTCCGACTTCCGCAAACGGAATTAGGATTCCAGCCATGCCGAGAACGCCGCCAATCGCCATGATGCTTATGAAGCTCAACGGGACTAGCCACAGCGCTCGCCCGCCGAACTGAGCCGCGAGCACGCCGACGGCAACCATCGCCAGGACATGATCAATCCCGGTGAGCGGATGAGTGAAGCCGGACAGTAGCGCGCTTGTGTCGCCGTGTCCGGCATGCGCAAGTGCAACGGTCGGAGCGAAAACGAAAGCTGGAGCGAGCGTCGTCGGTATGGCACGTCTCATGACTATCCTCCTCGCGGCGTGGACCGCTTCGTCTCCAGCGTGACGGGACGGATAAGCGCCCCGACATCGTGGATACCGCTTGAAAGGCCGCCAGTGTCATCGGCAAAGCTACGTCCGCACGAGAGCCAGTCCATCAGGTGATTTCCGACATGAAACCGAGGGGAACCCTAATTGACGCATCCAAGGGCGGCGCCCCTAATGTAGGGAGCGGTGCCCCCCAACTCAGGGTGCCCGCCAACTCAGAACGGCTGGCAAATGTATGTGCTCGCGCAGTCCACTTGTGCACCTGCTCTTCCGTTAAAGCGCGAGGTTCGGGAGGATCATATGCAGCTCACTCCGAGGGAGCTCGATAAGCTACTCGTCTACATGATGGCTGACGTCGCATCAAAGCGAAGAGCCAATGGCTTAAAGCTAAACTATCCAGAATCCATCGCGATCATATCAGCGGTCGCCCTTGATGGCGCGCGTGCCGGCAAGACAATCGAAGAGGTGACGCAGGAGGCGCGAACAGCCTTAACCAAGGATGATGTGATGGATGGTGTCGCCGATCTCATTCCTATGGTGCAGATCGAGGCGGTTTTCACCGACGGCAGCCGCTTGGTCACGGTGCATACGCCAATCCAGTGAGTACCCAACAGGAGGTTAACATGGCTGGACCAAAAGCGGGCCCCGCTGTTGCCGCCAATGTCGACCCGGCCACAGTGGCGGTGCCGGTCGGCGGCTATGTGTGCAGTTCAGCCCTGGTCACATTCGACGCCGACCGCCCGGTGACAACGCTCAAGGTACGCAATGCGGGGGACCGACCGATACAAGTTGGATCGCACTTCCATTTCTTTGAAGCCAATCGCGCGCTGGAATTTGATCGAACAGCAGCCTTTGGACTGCACCTCAATATCCCATCATCGACGGCAACGCGGTTCGAGCCAGGCGACGAGCGCGAGGTTCAACTCGTCCCCTACGGCGGTAAGCGCGCGGTCTACGGTTTCAACAATCTCGTCGATGGCCCCACGGCAGGCAAGGACGCGGCCACAATCAAATCCAAGGCGGTGGAGCTGGCGGCGAAGCGAGGTTTTCGCTCCTCGTAAAGGATAGGCTGAGAGGGCCGAAACTCAATTTCCGAGCGAGGACGACCATGGCGACTATCTCTCGACAAGAATATGTGGGCCTCTTCGGACCGACCACAGGTGACCGCATCCGCTTGGGCGATACTGGGCTGTTCGTCGAGGTCGAGCGCGATTTGCGCGGCGGCTACGGCGACGAGATCGTCTTCGGCGGCGGCAAGAGCATGCGTGAAGGCATGGGCATGGACAATCAGGTGACGCGGGCGGCAGGTGCGCCTGACCTGGTAATCACAAACGTGACCGTCGTCGACGCAGTGCTGGGCATAGTGAAGGCAGATGTAGGCATCAAGGATGGCCGCATCTGTGCGATCGGCAAGGCCGGCAATCCACAGATCATGGATCGCATTACGCCAGGCCTTGACATCGGCTTGGCAACCGACGCCATTTCGGGCTCGCATCTGATCCTGACGGCCGCCGGGATCGATACACACATTCATTTCATTTCCCCGCAGCAGGCGGAGGCGGCGCTCTCAAATGGCACCACGACGTTG
This sequence comes from Bradyrhizobium sp. LVM 105, assembly GCF_003957705.1. NCBI lineage: Bacteria > Pseudomonadati > Pseudomonadota > Alphaproteobacteria > Hyphomicrobiales > Nitrobacteraceae > Bradyrhizobium > Bradyrhizobium sp. LVM 105. Next base: position 12,166 of record NZ_QZMV01000001.1, read on the forward strand.
ATCGGCGGCGGGACCGGTCCATCGGACGGCTCCAACGCAACGACGGTCACCTCGGGTCCCGGAAACATCAGCATGATGTTACGCGCGTTCGAAAACTGGCCGATCAACGTCGGCATTCTCGGTAAGGGGCACGGACACGGCAAGGCGGCTCTGATTGAACAGATCGAGGCCGGTGCCGTCGGCGTGAAATGTCACGAAGACTGGGGCACTACGCCGGCAGTGCTTCGGTCCGCGCTCACCGTCGCAGACGAGACCGACACTCAAGTATGCATCCACACCGATACGCTTAACGAATCCGGCTTCGTCGACGATTCGATCGAGGCATTCGAGGGGCGGACGGTCCATTCGTTCCATACCGAGGGCTCCGGCGGCGGCCATGCGCCGGATATCATCAAGATCGCCGGCCTTCCCAACGTCCTGCCGTCTTCGACCAATCCCACGCTCCCCGACGGCATCAATTCGCAGGCGGAGCTCTATGACATGATCATGGTGTGTCATCACCTCAGCCCCGACATCCCGTCGGATGTTGCATTCACCGAGAGTCGAATCCGCGCTGAAACCATCGCAGCGGAAAACGTCCTTCAGGATCTCGGCGTCATCTCGATGTTCTCAAGCGATTCGCAGGCCATGGGGCGCATTGGGGAATGCTGGCTGCGTTGCATCCAGACCGCCGACGCAATGAAGACCGGGCGTGGCAAGCTGACGGAGGATGCACCGGGCAACGACAATTTCCGCGTGCTGCGCTACGTTGCGAAGATCACGATCAATCCGGCGATCGCCCACGGTATTGCCGACGTGCTGGGTTCGGTCGAGGTCGGCAAGATCGCCGACCTAGTCCTGTGGGAGCCTGCGTTCTTCGGTGCCAAGCCCAAGATCGTCATCAAGAACGGTTTCATCAGTTGGGCCGTGATGGGTGATCCAAACGCGTCATTGCCGACGCCGCAGCCCACATACTATCGCCCGATGTTCGGCGCCTACGGCAATGCGTTGGCTGCCAACTGCATCACGTTCGTTTCCGGCGCAGCGCATGCTGCTGGTGTGAAGGAGCGGCTGGGGCTTCGCCGGCAGGTCATGCCGGTGCGAAATGTGCGCAAGATTGGCAAGCGCGACATGATTCGAAATGCGGGGACGCCAAAAATTGAGGTCAGTCCGGAAACGTTCGCCGTGACCGTCGACGGCAAGCACGCGACAGTGCAGCCCTTGAAGACGGTCTCTCTCAACCAAAAGTACTTCTTTAGCTGAGGAGTGTACGGTGATCCTCATCAAGACCATTCTGGGCAACATCGGCGAGCCCGCATGGGCCGCGCGCCTGTCCACCGCCAATATCGACCTGATGGAGATCGACCAATGGGAAGGGCAGAAGAGCCGCTTCCGGAAGACCACCGCAAAGGGTGCCGAGGTTGCAGTCTCTGTCGACCGCGGCACGCATATCCGCGATGGCGATGTGCTGCTCTGGGATGCTGAGGCTCTCTCAGCGCTCGTTGTACGAATAGAGCTGCGTGATGTGATGATCGTGCATCTGGATTATCTAACGAGCCTCGCTCCCGAAGTGGCAATGCGCACCTGTGTTGAACTGGGCCACGCAATGGGCAATCAGCATTGGCCCGCGCTGGTTAAGAACAGCGTCGTCTATGTCCCGCTCACGGTCGATCGCAAGGTGATGGCGTCCGTCATGAAGACGCACCGTTTTGATGGGATCAGCTACGAGTTCGTGCCCGGTCGCGAGATTGTTCCCTATCTCGCTCCACATGAATCGCGTCGTCTCTTCGGTGGCGCCGAAGGTCCGGTGCACTGGCATACACACGAGAGCTACGCTGGTATCGACGAGATCGGGCGCGCATACGGACATCCGCCGTTGCATGTCCACGCCCACTCGGGAACCAGCTCTCAGGAACAGACATCGCCGGCCATGACCGGTTCTGCGCATGATCATCGAGAATGACGGCGACGACGCACCCGGAACGACTGCCCTTCTCGCGCGGGCATTGCAGTTTGGCGACTCGATGTTCCCCATCGGCGGGTTCTCGTTTTCGTCCGGCCTGGAATCCGCCATTCAGAAAAGCGTCGTCATTGACGCGGCCACGCTTAGAGAGTTCACGCGCACTGCAGTAGAACAGGCGGCGCGCGGAGACGGCATCGCGTTGATCGCCGCACATCGCGCGGCAGCTGCGGGCGACGTCGATGCTCTCACTCGAGTCGATTCGCAGGTCTACGCGCGCAAGCTTTCAGATGAGGCCCGGGCAATGTCGGTCCGCATGGGAAAAAAGTTCACCGAGATGGGTGTGGAAGTGGTCGGCGCACCGCTGCTTCGTGCCTGGCGTCACTGCATTGAAACGTCCGTTTCCCCTGGTTGCTATCCAATAGCGCTGGCAATCAATTTCGCCGCACAGGGCCTGCCTGCCCGCCAAGCATTTGTCGTGCACCAGTACGGCGTTGCGGCAACGATCCTCGGTGCAGCCTTGCGGCTGATGAAGGTCAGCCACATCGAGACACAGAAGATTCTCTACGAGCTCGCCGGCCAATCAGAAGGGATGTACGCGACGGCCGCCGCGGCACGGTTATCGGACATGGCAGGCTTTGCTCCGTTGACAGAAATCCTGGCCGCCGTCCACACACGGGCGCATGTGCGCCTGTTCATGAGTTGACGTGAATGGAGCTTCTTGAATGTCAAAGAGTATCACCCGCATCGGCATCGGCGGCCCGGTCGGGTCAGGCAAGACCGCGATCGTTGAAGCCATCACACCGCGTTTACTCGATCTGGGCATCAGGGTGCTCATCATTACAAATGACGTTGTGACGACCGAAGACGCCAAGCACGTTCAGCGGACCCTCAAGGGTGTTCTGCTCCAGGAGCGTATCCTCGGAGTGGAGACGGGCGCTTGCCCTCACACCGCGGTGCGTGAAGACCCCAGCATGAATCTCGCCGCGGTCGAGGACATGGAACGGCGCTTTCCGGACAGCGATGTCGTGCTGATCGAAAGCGGAGGCGACAACCTGACGCTAACCTTCTCGCCGGCGCTGGTGGACTACTTCATCTATGTGATCGATGTCGCTGCGGGCGATAAGATCCCCCGCAAGAATGGACCCGGGATCACGCATTCCGACATCCTCGTCATCAACAAGACCGATCTTGCACCCCACGTCGGGGCTAGCCTTGACGTGATGAAACAGGATTCAAGGATAATGCGCGGTAGCAAGCCGTTCCTCTTCACGAACTGCAAGACCGGGGAGGGTATTCCGGAGTTGGTCGCCCTGATCGAACGGGAGTTTCTGTTCGACATCAATCCGCGCGCGCGGGCGTCATGATACCGGCGGCCTTCCCTCCCTGGGCTCGCGCCGAAACGCTCGGCGCATCGATGCCGGAATTCGCCTCCTTCCAGGATGAACCGCTGCAGATGAGGAGCGCAACCGTTGGCAAGACGGGCTTCCTGCGCCTGGGCTTCGAGCGCCGCTCTGGCCAAACGATCCTGGCGACCCTGGAGCATCGCGCGCCCTACATGGTGCAGCGCGCACTGCATTGCGATGAGGAAATGCCGGGCCTTGCCTGTGTGTTCCTGATCACCACCACGGGCTGTTTGCTGCAGGGAGACAGGCTCGCTCTCGACGTCACCCTTGGTCCGGGCGCGCAGGCTCACCTCACCTCGCAGTCGGCCACCAAGATTCACGCGATGGACGCCAACTACGCGGTGCAAAGCCAGACGATTACGCTTGCCGATGACGCATATCTGGAATTTCTTCCCGATCCCGTGATCCCGCACCGGCACTCGCGGTTTCTCAGCGACACACACATCTCCGTCCCCCCGTCGGCAACGCTGCTCTTTTCGGAAATCGTTCAGCCAGGCCGCAAGCACCATCATCCGGACGAGTGCTTCGGAGCGACCGTGCTATCGATATCAACGTCAGCCGTGCGGCCCGATGGTCGTTCGTTGTTCGCGGAGAAGCTGGTCATCGAGCCGCGGCGATATGTGATGCGGCGGACTGGTGTGATGAACTCCTTCGACGTGTTCGCCAACGTCATCCTGTGCGCTCCCAAGGACAAGGCCGAACGCATCCACGAGCGCGTTGGGGCCGATGTGAATTTTGCCGAAGGCCTGGCTTTCGGAGCCTGTCGTCTGCCCAATGATGCCGGCCTGATTTTCAAGGCTCTGGGTCGCGAAACCGCGCCGGTGAAGGCCAAGGTTCGCGAGTTTTGGGAAATCGTTCGTCAGGAGATCATCGGGGCCGAGTTACCTCCGCGCTATCTATGGCGTTAACCGAGAGCGCGTGCCGACATCTCAGAGGAGGCAGCAATGGAACAGGTCCTGGCAAAGTGGGAAAGCCTCTCCTCATCGTCAGGCGCATTCCGGTTCTTGAACATCAATTTGCGCAGCGTTGGGCAAGTCATGTTTCAGAACAACCCGCTAAGCGGGATTCTCTTCCTCGCTGCGATAGCCTGGGGTTCATACGTGGCTGGCGTACCCCAAGTGGCAATCGCGGGCATCCTCGCGGTCGTCGTAGCAAACCTAACGGCGCAATGGCTTCACGTCGATACCGAGTCGCTCCATTCCGGGCTCTATGGCTTCAACGCCATCCTTGTCGGCCTCGCGCTGGCCACGTTCCTGGCTCCCGGTCCGCTGCTTTGGGTGTATGTGATCCTGGGAGCGGCCGTATCCGTCGTTGTAATGCTGGGGACTACCAACGTCGTCAAGCCATGGGGCGGCGCTCTCACATTTCCGTTCGTGCTCACGACGTGGCTTCTCCTGTTGGCCACGTATGGATTTTCCGGCCTCGCGGGAGCAGCACTGCCGACCGGCAACGTTGTGACCGCATTCCAGCCCTACAAGGGAAGCCCGCTCCAGCTGATTGACCTTGTGCAGGGAGTGTTCCTGAGCATCTCGCAGGTCTTCCTGAAGGCCAGCGGCATCGCGGCGCTGCTCCTGCTTGCGGGGCTTGCCGTAAGCTCGCTCGCAGCCGCAGCCTTCGCTCTCGGAGGTGCGATATCGGCTGTGCTGACCGCCCATCTCTTCGGCGCCGAGAGTGACCTGATCACCGGCGGTCTCCTCGGATTTAGCCCGGTACTGACGGCGATCGCACTTGGTACCGTCTTCTATCAGCCGAGCTGGCGCGTCGTAGCCTACACGGTCCTCGCCACGGTGTTCACGGTGATCGTCCAATCAGCGGTGAATGTTGCGCTGACACCGTTCGCGATTCCGGCTCTGACGGCTCCTTTCGTGCTCGTGACGTGGTTGTTCCTGTTGCCTCGGCAACGCCTGGAGGGAGTGCCTGAGGGGGCCCGCGATATCGAAAAGCCTGCCGCCGTCGCTTGATCCTCACCACGGTCGTTCGGGATTCGACTGAAGACTGCCGTGGGGCCTGTATGTGAGACAGCGATAGCTTAGTCATCAACCTCGGCTTTGCAGAAGGAAGCGAACCATGGGCCTCATTGGAATATTGCTCGGTCTCGCTCTGCTGATGTGGCTCGCGTACCGGGGTTGGAGCATTCTGATGGTCGCTCCGCCGGCGGCGCTTATCGTGGCCGCGTTCTCGCGAGAGCCGCTGCTCGCACACTGGACGCAGACCTTCATGCCGGGAGCGGCGCGATTTGTGGCGCAATGGTTTCCCCTGTTTCTGCTTGGCGGGTTGTTCGGCAAGCTCATGGGCGACAGTGGCTCGGTCAGCGCCATCGCGCAGTATTTGACCAAGAGGTTGGGGGCCGGCCGCACTATGCTCGCAGTGGTGGCAGCCTCGGCGATCGTGACCTATGGCGGGGTGAGCGTGTTCGTTGCGTTTTTCGTGCTGGCCCCGCTGGCTCACGAGATGTTCAGAGCTGCGAATCTGCCACGCCGGTTGATACCGGCGGCCGTCGGTCTCGGCGCATTCACCTTCACCATGTCAGTGATGCCGGGAACCCCCTCGGTCAATAACGCGATTCCGATGCCGTACTTCGGCACCACCACCTTTGCGGCCCCCGGGCTGAGTCTCATCGCGTCGGCCATCATCTTTGTCTTCGGCATGTGGTGGCTCGGCCGTGCCGAGGCGGCTGCGCGCAAGGCTGGCGAAGGTTACGATGGCGAGGTGGGAACCGCTCCTGTCGTCAACGAGATGGTCCGCGAGCAGGCAGCGCCGGCGGGCGACTTCGACCCGGCCGAGTTACCGCATGGCAAGCAGGCCGAGAGCGGGCCGCCCTTCGTCCTGGCCATGCTGCCCATCATCGTCGTTATCGTAACCAATTTCCTGATGGCGCTCGTCGTATTCCCGCGGCTCGACTTTTCGTTCCTGTCCGAGCCCCGCTGGGGGGGTATCACGATCGGGGGCGTTTCCGGCGTCTGGTCGGTTTTGGTGGCTCTCGCGTTGGCAAACTTGACCGTCATTCTCATCAACTTTCGACGCTTGCCATCCGTGCGCGAAAGTCTCGACGCGGGTGCGAATTCTGCCGCCTTGCCGATGCTGATGATCGCCAGTCTTGTCGGTTTCGGCGCGGTCGTTGCCGCAGTGCCGGCATTTGGGCTGGTTCGCGATGCGGTATTTTCGGTTCAGGGAGGACCGCTGGTCTCATTGGCTCTCTCCATGAATGTGCTGGCGGGGCTGACCGGTACTGCCTCCGGCGGTATGGCAATTGTGCTCAATGCGTTTGGCGCCGACTTTATGCGTCTAGCCACTGAGCATCACATCGATCCCGAGTTGATGCATCGCATAACAACAATGAGCGCCGGTACCCTGGACGCGCTTCCGCACAACGGCACGGTGTTGCTGTTATTGCAGATTAGTGGTCTGACTCACCGTGAAAGCTATCTCGACATGGTGATGACCGTGATCGTCAGCTGCATCATCGCACTTGTTGCTGTCTTGATACTGGGTTCGGTTTTTGGATCGTTTTGACTTGCCCGCTTCTGCTCATTGGTGAAGCCACGGCGGTTCGACCGCCCCGTCGGCTTCTTGCGGGGGCAAGTGATACTTAGAGCGCGCGCAATTAGCAGCGCCGCTTAATTGCGCCCGGGCACCGTCCCGCCCGGCGTGCGCAGAAGATACGCGCCGTCATGCCGTTCGACTTGCTGCACCGGGCTTGCGGTGTGCACGCGCACGCCGAGATCGCGTGCCATGCGCAGATAGCCGAACGCAAGCTTGGCGGCCCCAGGCGACGCGATCGGCCTCGAGCACGACGGCCTTGATGCCGTTCGCGCGCAAGGAAGATCGCGCAGGCGAGCCCTGTATAGCCCGAGCCGATGATCGCGACGTCGGCGACGGTGTCGTTGGTGATCGGACCGTCGTCCGGCGGAGGTGTGCCAACCGTGGCGATCCAGTAGGTCGGGGTATATTGCCGGTTGCGGCCGGGACCACTGGAAACCAGCGGATCATAGGCGGCCGCTGGCGGCGCAGCGTGCACGTTCATCGCGCGTCGCTCCGCTGCGCTGCCGGCTGCGCCGGCCTGTCCTTGCGGAAGGCGCTCTTGGTGCAGATCCGCTCGCCGCGGAAGCCGAAGAGATCGCAGCCTTCGACCTCGATGCGCGCCCCGTCCGGCGCGGTGGCGCGAAAAATCCATTCGGAGACGGCGCGGTCGCCGAATACAGTGTGCCGCGTGCACTCCCAGCTCACATCGGGCATCCCGGGTCCAGGTTGCCTCGAAAGCGCCCCGAACCTCGTTCGTGCCGGGCAGCCGTCGGCCGTAGATGTCGGGACCCGCGGCCGCGTCGAACACGATGTCCTCGGTCATGCAGGCCATTACACCGGCGCCGTCGTGCCGGTTGACGCTCATATTCGTGCCGAGCCAGGGCGGGCTCAGCCACAATCCGCGCGAATTCACGGCACCTGAAGCTCTCGACAAGGGCTACGCCGTGCTGGTCGAGACGTTGTGGCGGATGGTCACTGCCGTGTAGCGATTCGTCGCGCAATACAGACCCTAAGATCGGGGCCACGCCGATCGCTCAGGACTACGGAATCTGTGCTGCATCCGCGGACCACTCGGGCCGACCCGACTGCCCCGATCACAAGAGTCCAACGAACGATTATGGTCGTGCTACGAATGCCCATTTTCGGCCAGACAAGCCCCAGTGTGCGACCGGCAAGTCATTGATTGTTCTCAACCCGTGGCTGACTCTTAATCAGCGGGTCCCAGGTTCGAGCCCTGGTGCGCCCACCACCTCCAAGAGGTTGGCCCGCAAGGGCTTTTTTAATTTCCAGCACACACTTCCCTCATCGCACGGAAAAGGCGTGGCATCGATCTGGCACCCGCCAAACGGGCGTCGTCGCGCGCCGAAAAATATTTTTGCGCCCTGCATTTTTGTTCTTTTTTTGTTCCTATCGACAAGGAGGACGAGGCCATGGATATCGAGTTCGTTCGAGCGGACATCGAGCAACGCCGCCGGCAGATCGCGCGGCAGCGAAAGGAAATCCTCGATCTCCAACGCGCGGGCATCAGCACGAAGTCTGCGGAAGAGTTGTTGGCGCGGATGCTGAACAAGGTTGATGAGCTGCGCGCTGAGCGCGACCGCCTAAAGGACAAATCGATCGCCAACGTCGCTGGACCAGCGCCTTGCTTGGCCCGCTTTCTCCCAAAGGGGACAGTCCGAGCGCCGTGCCGCGAGGCGACAGCCGGCTCGAACATCATTCCGACAAGAGCGAATTCTGTAGGGATCTCAACAAGCAAAAAGGCTGCGAATTGTCGGAATTCTGTTGAGAGCGCAGCAGAAATTCGGAGACTTCCAATCTGAGTATCGGCGAATGCCGTCCGTATCAATTTGCGAGATGCCTTACGCCAACATCTTGATAAATTCTTCCATCGATGGCTGCTGGGCGTACTGCAGCTTGAGAAGATCTTCAACTTTAAGGTTGGTATACCGCTGCAGCTGCCGCCAATCTTTGTGGCCGGTGACCAGTGCTACCTTTTCGATTGGAAGTCCTGCTTCGAACAGACGGCTCGTTCCCTCGTGACGCAGATCGTGGAAGTGCAGGTCTTCAATCTTGAGTTCATCGCATGCCCGGGTGAATGCCGCACTTACGGATCTATGGTTATGCGGAAAGACCCGCCCATAGCCTCGAGTCACGATTCGCTGCTGAAGCACGACCTCCCACGCATCATAGCCTGTTAAGTTGAGCAAAGGCACTTTCTGGTCATTTCCATCCTTGTTCCTAGGGTCCTTTCTGTCCTGAATGACCACCAGTCGTTTTTTCATGTCGACGAGCGGCCAGTCGGGTTTGCAGATCTCTTCCTGTCGTAATGTCGTTGCGACGGCAAATCTGACGATCCGCCCCATCGGTATGAATTGCCGACGATTTGTCTCGAAGTATTCGATGAGTTCGTCTAGTTCATCTTGCGTGGGCCGTCGGTCGCGCTCTTTGCTCTTTCCGACCAGATTGAGGTGAGTTAACGCGACACGTGCGAGGCGTGCTTCTTCGGCTGAGACTTCAATACCGTGCACGGCGGGCGGCGTGCGTTGTAATTGTGCGGATGAAGGACATATCGATCGCCAACGTCGCGGGGCCGGCGCCTTGCTTGGCGCGCTTTCTTCCGAACTCGATCAACCGCTCTCGATTGAGGGCGGTCAGCTTTACACTGCCGAGCTCAGTTTTCAGCGAGGTCATCACAGCAGCTTTTGATCGGCGCGGGGGCTTGCCGACTTCGCGCATGTCTTCGTCGTGCAGGTCAACCAGATCGCCAAACGTGCGAACGTTTCGGGTCACGCGCGGCTTGGACGATCCATTGCGGTCAATGTTGCGTTCCATTTCGAGCGCCCATTCTTCGCCGTCCTTGCGCCGTCGGAAGGTCTCAGCCACATAACGTGTCTTGCGACGGACTTGGACGCGCCAGTTTCCCGATGCCAATTGAGTGAAGGTCGCCACGCGTGTGCACTCCGGCTTTCGTGTGCACTATGTGTGCACCGAGAGGTCAAAACGGGTACAAACGTATGCAATTTCGGCTAGTTTGGAGTGCACACGTTCGTGCTTCATCCCATTGAGAGTGTAAGGTAAATCATTGGAATCGCAACACTATCGCTTTTCCGTGGCGCCGATGATGGATTGGACTGACCGGCACTGCCGGGTGTTCCATCGCCATCTGACGCGGCGGGCGCTGCTCTATACCGAGATGCTGACGACCGGGGCCATCATTCATGGCGACCGCGAGCGGCTGCTTGGGTTCGACGCAGTCGAGCATCCGGTCGCGCTTCAGCTTGGCGGGTCGGATCCGCGCGAACTGGCGCTGGCTGCGCGGATCGGCGAGGCGTTCGGCTATGACGAGATCAATCTTAACGTCGGCTGCCCGTCGGACCGCGTGAAGGACGGCCGCTTCGGCGCCTGCCTGATGGCGGAGCCGGAGCTGGTGGCGAGATGCGTCGAGGCGATGAAGCGTGCGGTCGCAATTCCCATCACGGTGAAATGCCGCATCGGCATCGACGACCAGGATCCTGAAATGGCGCTCGATGCGCTTGCGCGCGCGGTGGTCGCCTCAGGCTGCGATGCGCTCATCGTGCATGCCCGCAAGGCCTGGCTCAACGGTCTGTCGCCGAAGGAGAATCGCGACATCCCGCCGCTCGATTATGACCGCGTCTATCGGCTCAAGCGTGCGATGCCCGACGTGCCCGTCATCATCAACGGCGGCATCCCCGGCGTAGACGAAGCGAAAGCGCATCTCCAACACGTCGATGGCGCGATGCTCGGCCGCGCCGCCTATCAGGAACCATGGCGGCTGCTCTCCGTCGATCGGGAGATCTTTGGCGAAGCGGCCCCGCATGGGACCATGCAGGCCGCGCTCGAGGCCATGATGCCCTATATCGAGCAGCAGCTCGCGCGTGGCACGCGGCTGCATGCGATCACGCGGCATTTCGTCGGCGCATTTCATGCCGTGCCGGGCGCACGGGCCTTCCGTCGCCATCTCGCCGAGCAGGGCACGCGGCCGGGGGCCGGCTTCGATGTGCTGAGCGATGCGATCGCCAAGGTCGCATTTGGACAGGCTGCCTAGCAGATGCCCCAGTGACGCCGCCCTGTCCCAATCGCTGGGGACAGACGGCGGCGCCTGAACGCGCTAAAAGCTGATCCGGACCCGAACGGCCGCGTGAGCGCAAAGCGTCGGGGATACAGCAAGGGAGCGACGCTTGAGCACGGCGCCACGCATCGACATCGATCCTGCCGCATTCTGGGCCGATCCCTATCCAATGCTGGCAAAGATGCGCAAGGAGGCGCCGATCGCCTTCGTGCCGCAGCTCGGCTCGACGCTGCTGACCAGCCGCGACGACATCTCGATCTCCGAGAAGCAGATCGACGTGTTCTCCTCGCACCAGCCCGCCGGCCTGATGAACCGGCTGATGGGCCACAACATGATGCGCAAGGACGGCGAGGCGCATCAGGTCGAGCGCCGCGCGATGTTCCCGACGGTGTCGCCGAAGACGGTGAAGGCGCACTGGACTGCGCAGTTCCAGGCCCATGCCGACCGCATCCTCGCTTCGATCGAGCCCGGGCGGGTCGACTTGATGCGCGATTTCGCGTTGCCGTTCTCCGGCGAATGCCTGAAGTCGATCACTGGCCTCACCAATATCGGCTATGAGGATATGGACGCCTGGTCGCAAGGCATGATCGAGGGCATCGCCAATTACGCCGGCGATCCCGCGGTCGAGGCGCGCTGCCATGCCGCGACGTCCGGTATCGACGCTGCCATCGACGACATCCTGCCGGTGATGCGCAAGCATCCCGACCAGAGCATTCTCGGGGTTCTCCTTTCCTCGGGCATGTCGATGGAGAGCGTGCGCGCCAACGTCAAGCTCGCGATCTCGGGCGGGCAGAACGAACCGCGCAAGGCGATTGCCGGCACGGTATGGGCGCTCTTGACCCATCCCGAGCAGCTCGCTCTGGTTCTGCGCGGTGAAGTGACCTGGCTGCAGGCTTTCGAGGAATACGCCCGCTGGATCTCGCCGATCGGCATGTCGCCGCGCCGTATCGCAAAACCCTGGAGCATCCGCGACGTCGCCTTCGAAACCGACGAGCGCGTGTTCCTGATGTTCGGCTCCGCCAACCGCGACGAGAAGCATTTCGACCGCGCCGATGAGTTCGACGTGCGCCGCGACGTGACCAAGAGCGTCGCGTTCGGCGCCGGCCCGCATTTCTGCGCCGGCGCCTTCGCGTCCCGCGCCATGATCGCCGATGTCGCGCTGCCGACATTGTTCGCGCGGGCAAAGAAGCTCGAGCTCGCCGACGACGAGCCGGTGCGCATCGGCGGCTGGGCGTTCCGGGGCTTGCAGAACTTGCCGGTGAGATGGCTGCATTAGGCCGGCAGGCGCTTGCGCGCACCACGACGCCGTTCACTCCGCGATCATGCCATCATGCGCCTGTTTTGCCCGACGGAGCAAACCTTTTGCCTGCCGCGCAAGTTGGCTGCCGCGTAAGTCATTGATCCCGTTAGCGCCGGCTACTGTGCATGGGGTTGTTTTCGAAATTTTGAGTTCGGCACTTTGCAGCGGAGGGCCGGATCCGTGCGGCGCTCACATTCGCGTGCGAAAATAATCGCTCTGCATCGTCGCGGCCGCTTGAAAGATTAATCATGCGTACTGCCGCACGCGCAGTGCGCGCATCGCTATTTTCCTGGACGTCTCGACACCTCCGACAACCCGCACCATCATCCTCCACACGTGAACGAACAACGGCCGCACGCGGTCTGGAGTGTGGAATGCAGCGTCGTGACTTTCTCAAACTATCGATCGGAACTGCAGCCGCTGCAGCGATTGCCTCGTCTGCAACGGCCCAAGGCGCGCTGAAGGAAATTCGTATCGGCTACCAGAAGACTGGCGTGCTGGTGATCGCGCGCCAAAGGGCCGCCCTGGAAAAACATTTCGCCCCGCAAGGCATCGACGTGAAATGGATCGAGTTCTCGTCGGGTCCGCCGATGATGGAAGCGATGAATGTCGGCAGCGTGGATTTCGGTGCGGTCGGAGATTCCCCGCCGGTGTTCGCGCAGGCAGCGGGAGCGGCGATCGTTTATGCCGCGGCCCAGCCCGTCACCAACGGGCAGGGCATCCTGGTGCCGAAGCATTCGCCGATCCGCGACATCGCCGACCTCAAGGGCAAGCGCGTCGGCTTCACCAAGGGATCCAGCGCCCACAACGTCGTGGTGCAGACGCTGGAGAAGGCCGGCCTCACCTATGCCGACATCACGCCGGTCTATCTGACGCCACCGGATGCCGGCCCGGCCTTTGCCAATGGCAGCATCGAGGCCTGGGCGATCTGGGATCCGTACTTCGCGATCGGCGAGACCAAGCAGAACGGACGCATCCTGATCAATGCGCGCGAGGTCACCAAGACCAATTCCTTCTACATCGCCAACCGCGACTTCGCGAAGAATCACGGAACGATCCTGCAGCAGATCGTCGAGGTGACGACCGCGGCGGGCACATGGGCCGAGCAGCATCGCGACGAGGTCGCCAGATCGCTCGCCGCGATCACCGGCGTGCCGCTGGACATCCAGACCGTGGCGGCCAATCGCGCCAACTTCGTGGTCGGTCCCGTCACCGACGACATCGTCGCGACCCAGCAGGGTGTCGCCGACCGCTTCTACAAGCTCGGTTTGATTCCGAAGCCGATCGTCATCCGCGACATCGTCTGGCGCAACCCGGCAGCCTGATCATGCCGACCACTCTTTCCACGCATAAGGGTTTGAACATGAGGCGTATCATCCAGCGCCTGATCGCAGCCGTCATGCTGTCGATCGGCATCGTCGCCGCCGCGGTCGGCACCTCCTATGGCGAGGACAAGGTCGTCCGCATCGGTTACCAGAAATACGGCAAGCTGGTGTTGCTCAAGAGCAAGGGCACGCTCGAGCCGAAGCTGGCTGCCGCCGGCTTCAAGGTGGTGTGGACGGAATTCCCCTCCGGTCCGCCGCTGCTCGAAGCGCTCAATGTCGGCGCGATCGATTTCGGCAACACCGGCGAAGCCCCACCGATCTTCGCGCAGGCCGCCGGCGCGCCGATCCAATATGTCGCCTATGAGCCGCCGGCCCCGAAGGGCGAGGCGATCCTGGTGCCGAAGCACAGCCCGCTGAAATCCGTCGCCGACCTCAAGGGCAAGAAGATCGCGCTGAACAAGGGCTCCAACGTCCATTATCTCCTGGTCAAGGCGCTGGAGCAGGCCGGCGTGAAGTATTCGGAGATCGAGCCGGTGTTCCTGGCGCCGGCCGATGCCCGCGCCGCCTTCGAGCGCGGCGCCGTCGATGCCTGGGTCATCTGGGATCCGTTCCAGGCCGCCGCGGAAGCGGCCACCGGCGCGCGCACGCTCACTGATGGCACTGGCATCGTTGCCAACTACCAGTTCTATTTCTCCTCGAGGAAATTCCTCAATGCCAATCCCAGCATCGTCGAAGCCGTGCTCGCTGAACTGAGCGCGATCGACGACTGGGCCCGGGGCGATATCCACGCGGTCGCCGAGCAGCTGGCGCCGTCGATCGGCCTGTCCGTCCCGGTGGTCGAGGTGGCGTTGAAGCGGCAGTCCTACGGCATCAGGCCGATCACCGATGCCGTCATTGCCGACCAGCAGCAGGTGGCCGATGCGTTCTTCGCGCTGGGCCTGATCCCCAAATCCATCAAGATTTCCGACGTCGCTCGGAAGCCCGGTACGTGAGCACAATCATGAGCAAGCAATCCAACGCCAACATCCTCTGGTTTCTGCCGACCCACGGCGACGGCCGCTATCTCGGCACCGGCATCGGCGGCCGCGAGGTCAACTTCAACTATCTGCGCCAGATCGCGCAGGCCGCCGATCAGCTCGGCTATTTCGGCGTGCTGCTGCCGACCGGGCGGTCGTGCGAAGATTCCTGGATCGTCGCCTCGTCAGTTGCGCCGTTCACCGAGCGGCTGCGCTATCTCGTCGCCGTCCGCCCCGGCCTGCAATCGCCAAGCGTGGCCGCGCGCATGACGGCGACGCTCGATCGCATCAGCAATGGCCGGCTGCTCGTCAACGTCGTCACCGGCGGCGATCCCGTCGAGAACAAGGGGGATGGCATCTTCCTCGGTCATGACGAGCGCTACGAGGTCACCCGCGAGTTCCTCAACGTCTACAGTGACCTGCTCGCCGGCAAGACCGTCAACGTCGAGGGCAAGCACATCCATGTCGAAGGCGGCAAGCTGTTGTTTCCGCCGGTGCAGTCGCCGCGGCCGCCGCTGTATTTCGGCGGCTCCTCGGACGCCGGCATCGACGTCGCCGTCGACACCGTCGACAAATATCTCACCTGGGGCGAGCCGCCCGCGCTCGTCGCGGAGAAGATCGCGAAGGTGAGGGACGTGGCCGCTGCGCGCGGCCGGAAGCTCTCCTTCGGCATCCGCCTTCATGTCATTGTCCGCGAAACCAATGAGGAGGCCTGGCGCGCCGCCAACGAGCTGATCAGGCATGTCAGCGACGACACCATTGCGCTGGCGCAGAAGAACTTTGCCCGCATGGATTCCGTCGGACAGCAGCGCATGGCGCAGCTCCATGGCGGCAAGCGCGACAAGCTCGAGATCGCCCCGAACCTGTGGGCCGGCGTCGGCTTGGTGCGCGGCGGTGCCGGCACCGCACTGGTCGGCGACGCCCAGACGGTGGCGGCCCGCATCAGGGAGTATCAGGATCTCGGCATCGATAGCTTCATCATGTCGGGCTATCCGCATCTGGAGGAAGCCTATCGCTTCGCCGAGCTGGTGTTCCCGCTGCTCTCGCTGGCGCAGCCGAGCAACGTGACCCGGCTGCATTTCAACGGCGGTCCGTTCGGCGAGACGGTCGGCAGCGATTTCCGTCCGCAGCACCGAGTGTCCCAGTCATGAGCCTGATCGACAGCATCTCGCTCCCGCGCGGCGTTCGCCTGCCGCGCGTCGACGGCCTGGTCCAGTGGATCGTGCCGCTTGCCATCATCGCGATCTGGCAGCTCGCGAGCATCACCGGCTTCGTGCCGACGCGGGTGCTGCCGGCGCCGAGCGACGTCGTGCTCGCCGGCTGGAATCTGCTGCTCTCCGGCGAGCTCGTCCGCAACATCTGGGTGTCGTTCTGGCGCGCCTCGACCGGCTTCCTGATCGGCGGCAGCATCGGCTTCGCCTTCGGCCTCGCCAACGGCCTGTCGCAGCTCTCGGCCAAGCTGACCGACACCACGCTGCAGATGGTGCGCAACGTGCCACATCTGGCGCTGATCCCGCTGGTCATCCTGTGGTTCGGCATCGACGAAAGTGCAAAACTGTTCCTGGTGGCGCTCGGCGTGTTCTTCCCGATCTACCTCAACACGCTGCACGGCATCCGCACCGTCGATCCGCAGCTGATCGAGATGGGCCGGATCTACGGCATGACCGGCGGCGAGCTGTTCCGCCGCGTGATCTTCCCGGGCGCGTTGCCCTCGATCTTCGTCGGTATCCGCTTCGCGCTCGGCATCATGTGGCTGACGCTGATCGTCGCCGAGACCATCGCCGCGTCCTCAGGGCTAGGCTACATGGCGATGCAGGCGCGCGAGTTCATGCTGATCGACGTCGTCGTGCTCTCGATCCTGATCTACGCCCTGCTCGGCAAGCTCGCCGACAGCGCCTCCCGCGTGCTGGAGCGGTCGACGCTCTCCTGGCACCCCGCCTTCCAGAAACGTTGAGCAGAAATACTGGGAATCACATGCAGACAGCGCTTCGCACCTCCCTTCCCGAAACCGAGCTCGCCAGCCCCGCCAACTACGCGCCTCATGCCCGCGTGGTGCGCGAGGAGCGGCCGGCACAGACCGGCGGTCTGCCGCTCAACATCCGCGGCTTGCGCAAATCCTTCGGCCGCAACGAGGTGCTGCGCGGCATCGACCTGCACATCCCGGCCGGCCAGTTCGTCGCCATCGTCGGCAAGAGCGGTTGCGGCAAGAGCACGCTGCTGCGCCTGATCGCCGGTCTCGATAGGATCGATGCCGGCAGCATCGGCTTCGGTCAGGACATCCAGCCCGAGGACATCCGTGTGATGTTCCAGGAGCCACGGCTCTTGCCCTGGGCCCGCGTGCTCGCAAATGTCGAGGTCGGCCTCGGTCGCGATCGCGCCTCGCAAGACGCACATGTACGCGCAGAGAAAGCGTTGACGGAGGTTGGCCTCGCCGACAAGCGCGAGCATTGGCCTTCGGTACTGTCGGGCGGCCAGAAGCAGCGCGTCGCGCTGGCTCGCGCATTGGTCTCGCGCCCGCGCGTGCTAGCCTTCGACGAGCCGCTCGGCGCACTGGATGCGCTGACCCGCATCTCGATGCAGCGCCTCTTGGAGCGCGTCTGGCGCGATCAGGGCTTTACCGCGATCCTGGTCACCCATGACGTCTCCGAAGCGGTCGCGCTGGCGGATCGCGTGCTCGTGATCGAGGAGGGCCGCATCGCCCATGACGTCGTGGTTAACGCAGCCAGGCCGCGCCGGCGCGGCTCGGTCGAACTCGCAGACCTCGAAGGCTCGATCCTGCACCACCTGTTGTCGGCGGATGATCGTACCTAAATAAAGGGAACCCCGCTTCGGGGAGCAATGCCATGAATGTAGTGCCTCGCGATCTCATGACTGAAACCCCCGTCTCGTCCGCCGATTTCCGCGGCGCCATGCGCCATCTCACCGGGGGCGTCAGCGTCATCACCGCCGGCAGGGGCAAGGACATCACCGGCATGACGGTGACCTCGGTGACCTCGTTGTCGGTCGAGCCTCCGACGCTGCTGGTCAGCATCAACCGCGACGCCTCGTCCTTCCCCTTGATCCGGCGCCACGGCGCCTTCGGCGTGAACATCCTCAACGCCGACCAGCTCGACGTGGCCGAGCGTTTTTCCGGCAAGGGCGGGCTGAAGGGCGCCGATCGTTTCAAGGGCGCCACATGGGTGACGGCGGTCTCGGGCGTGCCGCTCCTGGCCGGCGCGCTGTCGGCCTTCGATTGCGAGGTCGAGGAGATCGTGGAGCGCCACTCGCACGGCATCGTCATCGGCCGTGTCAGGGACATCAAGAGCTCGATGCGTACCGCGGCGCTGGCCTATTGGCACGGCCGCTACGTGGCGGTCGACCAGGACGAAGACGCCGCAAGGCTCGCCGATGTCAGCCTTCCCGCGCACGGCCGGCGCGGCGTTTGATCGCCGCGGGCGGGCGCGCGGGCTGGCCTTTTCCGCCTCATCGCTCTAGAAGCGCCCAGAGCCTCCCGTTTCGGGCCGGCCATGGAGCGGATCGATGAAGCGCATCGCGACCTTCGCCTTCTACGCCGTCGGTGCGCTCGCGATCGCCTATCTCGCGCTCTACGCCTACGCGATGTTCTCGGGCCAGCCCGTGATCATCCCCGGCGATCCCATTCACATCTTCCGCAAGCCGGATGCACCGAGTTATTCGTGATATTTCGTAGGGTGGGCAAAGCGAAGCGTGCCCACGACTTCTGTCCGACGAGGGCAATGGTGGGCACGGCGCAAGTGCGCCTTTGCCCACCCTACGGCACCGTCATTCATCCCCGCAAAATCGCCAGCGCCAGCGCCTGCGCGCGTGGCACGATGCTATCGACCTCGAGATATTCCTCCGGCGTATGCGCGAGCCCGCCGACCGGGCCGAGGCCGCAGATGGTCGGCGTGCCGACCGCGGCGGTGAAGCCGGAATCGGCGCAGCCGCCGGAGAACTCGCCCTGCAGCGTGGTGAGGCCGACCTGCCGTGCGGCCGCCTGATAGTTCTCGAACAGCGTCTTTGAATCCGCGCTCTGCACCACCGGCACGAACTCGCCCTTGATCGTCAGCGTTGCGCTCGTGCCCGGCACGTAGGAGGTCGCGACGATCTTCTCGATCGCGGCCATGATCCGTGCACGATCGGCCGGATCGACATAGCGCAGGTCGATCTGCCCCTCGGCGTAGGGCGCCGTGGTGTTGACGGACTGCCCGCCCGAGACCAGGCCGACATTCAGCGTGATGCCCTTGTCGAGATCGGTCAGCGCGTGGATCTGCACGATCTTGTGCGCGAGCTCGCCGATCGCGCTGATGCCCGCGGCGAAGTTGGCGCCGGAATGCGCGGCCTTGCCGGTGATGCCCAGATGCATGAAGATGCCGCCCTTGCGCCCCGTGACGACGTTGCCGGTGGGGCGGCCGGGCTCGGAATTGAACACGGCGCGGGCGGAGCGGCCTTCGCGCTCGATCACGGGCCGGGACGAGGGCGAGCCGATCTCCTCGTCCGAGGTGATCAGCAGCTTGATCGGATGCGGGTTGCCGCCGAATTTGTGAAAGGCGGTTGCGACGAACACGTTCATGACGAGACCGGACTTCATGTCGGCGACACCGGGCCCGTAGGCGCGGCCATCCGTGATGGTGAAGGGACGGCGCCCGGCCTCGCCCTTGCCGAACACGGTGTCGCGATGCCCCATCAACAGCACCGGCTTTTCGTTGCTGCCGGGCTTTGCCACCTCGGCATGGATCGCGTCGCCGAAGGTGGCGTTGGCCTCGCGGCGGCTCGGAATGCCGTGCTCGGCAAAATGCCGCTCGAACCGCGCACCGACCGCATCGACGCCCTCCTTGTCATAGGAACCGGAATCGATGTTCACGACATCGCGGAGCAGATCGATCATCGCCTGCTTCTGCGATGCCAGCCAGTCCGTGATTTGAGCTTCAGACATGTTTACCCTCGCGTGGTTGTCGCGAGCGGTTATAGGACTTTGCGCGCGGACGTCCTAGTCGTGCGGCGCGATCCCGGTATGCGGCGAGTGCTTTCGACGCCGTCATTGCGAGCGAAGCGAAGCAATCCAGGCTTTGATCGCGGAGGCAGGCTGGATTGCTTCGTCGCTACGCTCCTCGCAATGACGGAGGCGAATGTGCACTCTTCCAAACAAAATGCCCGGGACCAGGCCCGGGCATCCGCATCCTCGATATTCGCAGAAAGCCGCTTACGCCCCCATCGCCGGCATCCGCGGATATTCGCCGGGGGTGCCCGCCGGCGGGATCGGGATGCCGCCGTCGGAATATTCGTTGAGCTTGTTGCGCAGCGTGCGGATCGAGATGCCGAGGATGTTGGCGGCATGGGTCCGGTTGCCGAGGCAGTGCTTCAGCGTCTCCAGGATCAGGTCGCGCTCGACATCCGCCACGGTGCGCCCCACCAGCGCGCGCGTCACCTGCTCGGCGGCCATCGTGGCGTGGGCGACGGCGGGGGGCGTCTTGGCGAGGTCGAGGCGGTCGCCGTCCGGCGTGATGATGGCGTCGGCACCGATCTCGTCGCCCTGCGCCATCAGCACCGCGCGGTGCATGGTATTTTCGAGCTCGCGGACGTTGCCCTGCCAGCGGTTGGCCGAGAGCACGCGGCGCGCTTCCGCCGAGATCGGGCGCAGAGGCACGCCGTTGGCCTCGGCGTATTTCTTCACGAAATGCTGGGCGAGCTCCAGGATGTCGGCGGGGCGCTCGCGCAGCGGCGGGATCTTCAGGTTCACGACGTTGAGGCGGAACAGCAGGTCTTCGCGGAACGTGCCCTCGCGCACCGCTTCCGCGAGGTTGCGGTTCGAGGTCGCGATGATGCGGATGTCGACGGGGACAGGCTTGGTGCCGCCGACGCGGTCGATCACGCGTTCCTGGATGGCGCGCAGCAGCTTGGATTGCAGGCGGACGTCCATCTCCGAGATTTCGTCGAGCAGCAGCGTTCCGCCGGTTGCCTCCTCGAACTTGCCGATGCGGCGGGCAATCGCGCCGGTGAAGGCGCCCTTCTCGTGGCCGAACAGCTCGGATTCCAGGAGATGCTCGGGGATAGCGGCGCAGTTGATCGAGATGAAGGGACGCTTGGCGCGCGTCGAGCGGGTGTGGACGTAGCGGGCCAGCACCTCCTTGCCGGTGCCGGACTCGCCGGTGATCATTACCGAGGCGTCGGAGCCCGCGATCTGCTGCGCCAGCTTGATCACCTTCGCCATCGCCTCGTCGCGATAGACCAGCTCGCGGGAATCGTTGGCGACGGCGGCCAGCACCGCGGCGATCAGCTCGGGGTCGGGCGGCAGCGGGATGTATTCCTTGGCGCCGGCATGGATCGCGGCGACCGCGGCGCGGGCGTCGTTGGTGATGCCGCAGGCGACGATCGGGGCGTGGATGTGCTCGGCCTCGAGCCGCAGCACGAGGTCGCGGATGTCGAGGGCGACGTCGACCAGCAGGAGGTCGGCGCCCTTGCCGCCGCGCAGCACCCGCATCGCCTGCTCGTGATCCTCGGCGTGGGTCACGGTGGCGCCGTTCTCCATCGCGATCTTGGTGGCGGTGGTGAGCTGGCCCTTCAATGTGCCAACGATGAGAAGCCGCATGTCAGTCTCCTGTCCGTCTGGTCGCGCTGCCGCGCGTCATTCCTTATTAGCTGCGTTCGGTCTTGATGATTTCGGTCATGGTCACGCCGAGCTTGTCCTCAACCAGGACGACTTCCCCGCGGGCGACCAGCTTGTTGTTGACGTAGATGTCGATGGCTTCGCCGACGCGGCGGTCGAGCTCGAGCACGGTGCCGGGCCCGAGCTTCAGGAGCTCGCTGACGTCCATCTTGGAGCGGCCGAGCACGGCCGAGACCTGTACCGGCACGTCGAACACGGCCTCGAGGTCGGCGGCGGCGCGCGCCGCATATTCGTCCTCGTTGTAGCCGACGTCCGTGCCGGTGGGCGGCATCGGGCCGTTGAGATCGGGCAGCGGGACCTGTCCGTCGGTGTCGCTCATGGGTTAACTCCCCCTGCGGGACGCGACATAGCGTCCGACCATTTCGTCGATCTTGGCCGCGATGGCGCCGCGCTCCAGCACGACGCCGCCATCGGCCCATTCGATCCGGCAGTCGCCGGTGGCAATCTCCGGCTCGGCCAGGATCACCAGCCGGCCCTCGAAGCCGCTCTGCTTGGCGAGCCGCTCGATCTTTTCGCGGGCGGCGTCGTAGAGCGCATCGTTGATGCGGACGACGAGATGCGGCGTCGCGACCAGATGCGAGAAGCAGTCCTTGACCAGCGCCACGATCTCGCCGAGCGGCTCCGCGGCGACGAGGTCGGCGCAGAGCTTGCGCGCGACCGCCACCGCGACGTCGACCGCCTCGGTCTCCATCTTCGATTCGATGTTGCCGATGCCGGCCGCGATGCCGCGGATGCCGATGTTGATCTCCTCCATGGCGAGCGCGACGCGGCGGTCGCTCTCGGCCTTGGCGTCGCGCTGGCCGGCGGCAAAGCCTTCCTGATAGGCGCGCGCTTCGGCTTCCGCGACCTTCTGGGCGATCTCGGCCGCGGTCGCGGCCTTCTCGCGCGTCGCCCGCTCGGGCGCCGCGAAGTCGGTATCGAACAGGAATTTCGCCGGAGCGGCCATCAATACACCAGCTCGTCGTCGGCGCGGTTCTTGGTCAGCATGATCTCGCCCTTGGCGGCGAGGTCCTTGGCGAGGTTGACCAGCAACGCCTGGGCCTCGTCGACGTCGCGCAGGCGGACCGGGCCCATCGCCGCCATGTCGTCCTGGAGCATCTTGGCCGCGCGCGAGGACATGTTGCCGAAGAAGAAGTTGCGGACGTCCTCGTTGGCGCTCTTGAGCGCGACGCCGAGCTTGTCCTTGTCGACGTTGCGCATCAAGGTCTGGGCCGATCCGGAATCGAGCTTGACGAGGTCGTCGAAGGTGAACATCAGCGCCTTGATGCGCTCGGCCGATTCCCGGTTGTCCTCCTCCAGCGAGGTGATGAAGCGGGTTTCGGTCTGGCGGTCGAAATTGTTGAAGATTTCGGCCATCACCTCGTGGGCGTCGCGGCGGCGGGTCTGGGACAGGTTAGACATGAATTCGGTGCGCAGCGTCTTCTCCACGCTCTCGATCACCTCCTTCTGAACCGCCTCCATCTTCAGCATGCGGTTGACGACGTCGAGCGCGAGGTCCTCGGGAAAGATGCCGAGCACACGCGCGGCATGCTCCGGCTTCAGCTTCGACAGCACCACCGCGATGGTCTGCGGATATTCGTTCTTGAGGTAGTTGGCGAGGACTTCTTCCTGCACGTTGGAGAGCTTCTCCCACATGTTGCGCCCGGCGGGGCCGCGGATCTCGTCCATGATGCCGTTGACGCGCTCCGGCGGCAGATATTGCTGCAGCAGGCGCTCGGTGGCGTCGAAATTGCCCATCAGCGCGCCCGAGGCCGACATGCGCGAGACGAATTCGAGCAGCATGTCCTCGACGGTGTCGACCTCGACGGTGCCGAGCGTCGACATCTCAAGCGAGAGCTGGCGCACCTCGTCGTCGTCGAGCAGGCTCCAGATCTTGCCGCCATATTGCTCGCCGAGCGCAAGCATCAGGATCGCGGCGCGCTTCGGCCCGGACAATTGTTCGGCCGGCTTGCCGTCCTTTGCCCGGGTGTTGGCGCGCTGACCGAGCGTGGAGATCACGCTGGTGATGTCGTTGCTGTTGGCGTTTTGCAATGCGGCGGCCATGTCAGATCACTTCTCGTACTATTTTGCGGATTCGCTCAGCCATTGGCGGACGATGGCGACGGTTTCGTTGGGGTTGCGCTCGGCGAGCTCGCCGACGCGATGAACGGACTGGGCGTGGACCTGGCCCTGGATGGTGGCGACGTCGATCGCGCTGGCGGCGCCGCTCGGCAGGAGCGGCTGGGCGGACGGCGCGGATTCCTCGGAAGCCGCCGGACCGCTGAGGACGCCGGAGATGGCGGCGGCAACCTCGTCGGAGGCGAGGATGCGCTTGACCAGCGGGCGGATCACCAGGAACAGCACGACCAGGCCGAGCAGCATCATCACGCCGAGCTCGACGAAGTACATGACGTCGTCCTTGGTGAACTGCAGCATGCCGAGAAGGCCGCCAGGCTCGCCGATCGGAGCGGTGGAGGGCGCATCGGCAAAGCGCAGATTGACGACCTCGACCTGGTCGCCGCGCTTCTGGTCGAAGCCGATGGCCGAGCGCACCAGCGCGGCGATGCGGTCGAGCTGCTCCTTGGTGCGGTCCTGATAGGCCAGCTCGCCCTTGTCGTTCTTGGAATAGATGCCGTCGACCAGCACCGCGACCGAGATGCGGTTGACCCGGCCGGCTTCCGTCACCTCGGTCTTGGTGGTGCGGGAGATCTCGTAATTGTTGGTCTCTTCGGTCTTCTTGCTCTGGTCCTTGGCCGTGGCGCCGCTGTTCTGCTGGTTGCCGGGCAGCTCGTTGTTGACGGTGACTTGGCCGTTGTTGTCGGCGGTCATGCTCTGTTCTTCGCGGGTCTGGCTGGAGCGCAGCACCCGGCCTTCGGGATCGTACTTGTCCGAGGTCTGCGTGACCTTGTTGAAGTCGAAATCGGCGGAGAGCTGCACGCGGGCGCGGCCCGAGCCGACCACGGAGGAGACGATGTCCTCGACCTGCTTGCGCATCCGCTTCTCGAAGGAGATGCGGCGCTCGTCGCCGACCGCCTGCTCCGGATCGGCCGCCGCGCCGTCGGCGAGCAGCTGGCCGGCCTCGTCGACGATCGAGACCCGCTGCGGCTTCAGGCCGTTGACGGCGGAGGCGACGAGGTGGCGGATGGCGCGGATCTGCTGGGCTTCCAGCGAGCCGCGGACGCGCACCACGATCGAGGCCGACGGCTCCGGCGCCTCGCGCGCAAACAGCGGGCGCTCCGGCAGCACCAGGTGGACGCGGGCGGCCTGGATGCGGTCGATGGCGCGGATGGTGCGGGCGAGCTCGCCTTCCAGCGCGCGAAGGTGATTGATGTTCTGGACGAAAGAGGTGGTGCCGAGCGCGTCGGACTTGTCGAACACCTCGTAGCCGACGCCGCCGCCCTTGGGCAGGCCGCCCTCGGCGAGCTTCATCCGCAGGCGCGTGACCTTGTCCTTGGGCACCATGATGATGGAACCCTCATTGCGGATCTCGAACTGGATGCCCTGGCGTTCCAGGTCCTTGATGATGCCGGAGGAATCCTCGACGCTGAGGTCGGTGAACAGCGTCGTCATCTGCGGCGTGGTGACGCGCATGATGACGAACGCGAAAAAGCCGATGAGCGCGGCGGTGACCGCGATCATCGCCCCGAACCGGGCGGCGCCGATACTCTTCAGAAAGTCCGCAAGACCTTGCAAGCAACCGCCCCAACAGATTCGGCCGCTTTCACTGGAAAGGCCGACTGGGCAATTATTGCCTAGGGGATGGTTTCGATATGGTTAACGAAGGTTAAGAGGTCGGACAAAAGTCGCGCCAAAGTGCGATATGAAAAAAATCGGCCCCGCAGGGCGAGGCCGATTTTCGTCAAAAGCCGCAGATTTCCGGGATCGCCTACTGGCGATATTGCTGGATGCGGGTGGTGCGAAGACCCGCCAGACCATGCTGGTCGATGGAAAACTGCCAGGAGAGGAATTCGTCGACCGTCAGGGTATAACGGCTGCAGGCCTCCTCGAGCGAGAGAAGTCCACCACGGACAGCGGCGACGACTTCGGCCTTGCGGCGGATGACCCAGCGTTTGGTGCCGGGTGCAGGCAGATCCGCGATCGTCAACGGACTGCCGTCCGGCCCGATGACGTATTTTACCCTCGGGCGATGGGGTTCTGTCATGGCGTACTCACAAACTCTCAACCACTGAACTCACATCCGTAACCCTACGCCCGGCGGCTTAAAAATCCGCTAAGCCTAAGGCTTCAATACAATTCTCGTTGAAAATGCTGAGACGAGGCCGTGTCGGCCGGCGGGACGGTGGCATCCGGGCCGGTCGAGGGGGTCTTCGTAAATACTTTACTAACGAATGAGGCCTGCACGCGACGCTGCAAAGCTCTCAACTGTCGTCCCGGGGCGCGCGGAGCGCGAGCCCGGGATCCATAACCCAGGGAATCGTTTGACGACGACTCGGGGTTACGACCTCACGCGAAAACCACGTCCGGGGGTTATGGATCCCCGCGTTCGCCGGGATGACACCGAATGTTTGGTGGGCAGCCGTTCCTCAATTGCTTGTCGCGATGATGCTCTTGACCTGGCTGAGCGTGTAGCTGGCGCCGTCGATGGTGAGCAGCGGCGGCGACTGGGTCAGGTCGACGGACGACACGGTGCCCTGCACCTGCGCGGAAATGCCGACATTATTGTTCGCCACGTCCTTGCCCGTGGCCGAGATCGTGTACTTGCCGTCGGGCCATTGCGTGCCGTCATTGCCCTGGCCGTTCCAGGTGAAGGGGATGTCGGTGCCGGCGGCGGCGGTATATTTGCCGGTGAACACGGTCTGGCCGCTGGCATTGGCGACGGTGATGTCGACGGTGGAATCCGAGGGCACGTTGAGATGCCAGGTGGCCGACGAGTTCTTCATGGTCGCGGTCGTGCCGTCGACCAGGGCGGTCTTGCCGACGAAGCCCAGCGCCTGGGTCGCCTGCGTGGTCTGCTGCAGGGTGACGAGCTGGGCCAGCGCATCGTTGGTCTTGAGCTGCTGCTCGACGCCGGCGAACTGCACCAGCTGCTGGGTGAACTGGTTGGTGTCGAGCGGATCCAGCGGGTTCTGGTTCTGCAGCTGCGTGGTCAGCAGCGTCAGGAAGGTCTGGAAGTTGCCGGCGAGCGTCGATCCCGTGGTCGAGCTCAGCGTGTTCGACGAAGAGGATTTCGGCAGCTCGGTCGTCCCGGAGACGACGCTAGGGGCCGTGGCGCCATTCGTGGTGGTCATGTCGAATACTCCTTACACTCTGATGTCGACGCCGCTGCTCGGCCCATACATGCGGCCATAGCTGCGGCCGACGGGTGCGGCGGCGACGGTCTCGTCCTCGCTGATGATCAGCCGGCGGGCATTGCCGCCATTGTCGTTGTTCTGGCCGGAGTTCTGGCCCGACGAATTCTGGTCGCGCAGGCTGAAGGACAGCCCGTTGCTGCCGGTCTTGAGGCCGGCATCGTCGAGCGCGCGCTGCAATTGCGGCGCGTCCTGGCGCAGCATCTGCAGCGTCTCCGGCTTCTCCACGGTGAGATGCGAGGTCACGTTGCCGGCGCGGTCGACATTGATGCGCACGTCGATGCGGCCGAGCTCGGCCGGATCGAGGCTGATATCGAATCGGGACCTGCCGGAGCGGATCGCGGCCGCGATCTCGACCGGCACGCCGTTGATCGGCACCGCCGTCGCGCTGGCCGCGGTCGCGGTCAGCGTCGCGGTCGATGCGGACGCGGTCGAGGTCGCGTTGGTCAGCGGCGCCTGCACGGCGGAGGCGGCTTGCGCGCTCGCATCGGCGGTGTTGAAAGCGGCCTGCGCATTGGCATGGGCCTGGGCGGCCGGTGCGGCCGGGATCGCGTCGGGCGTCCGGTCCGCGGCGCCGGGCTTCGCCTCGGTCGCTGCGCCATCTGCCTGCGGCTTGGAGCCTTGCGCATGCGCGGCGGCGTTGGCGGCCGTCGGGCCTGGTGCTTGCGTCGGGGCGGCATTCGCCTTGGCGGTGTCCTGGCCGATATTGGAGACGTCGGACTGTCCTTGCGCGGTGGCGGCGGCCTGGAACGAGGTCTTCGGCGTGCCCTGATGGACGGGGATCAGTCCGCCGTTCAGCTTGGCCTCGGCCGTAACCTCGTCGGTTGCGCCGGTCGCGGCATCGGCCAGCGTCGCCGAGGTGTCGGCATCAACCTTGGCGCCGGCGATCTTGGCGCTCTTGTCGCCCGGCGTGGCGGTGTCGGTCTTGGTGCCCGCGATCTGCGCCGCGGTTGAAGCGCTGGCGGCAAGGCCGGCGGCGGCGATCGTCAGCGGCGAGGAAGTGGCGGCCTGGTTCGCCGCGGAGTTCGGATCGGTTGGGACCACCGGTGCGGCAACCACGATCGCGTTGGGATCCGGCATGGCCGCCTGCGCCGCGTCGGCCGGCGCGGCATCGACGGCGGCCGCGAGCCCATCGGCGGCCTCGGTCTTGTCGCCCTTGGTTTGCTCGGATGTATCGGCCGATTTGGCGTCGGATGTCTCGGACTTGTCCTTGACCTCGCCGGTGTCCTTGCCGGCATCGGTGGCGGCATGGCTCGCCTTGTCGGCCTTGGTGGGTGCCGACGCGTCGGTCTCGTCGCTCGCCTTGCTTTGCGAGGTTTGATCCGTCGATGAGGCGTCGCGCGGGCCCTTGTCCACGGAGGACGACTCGCTCCGGCGCGGCGCGCTGTCCTGGGCCTGCGCGGCCGCATTGGTGTTGATCGCCTGGGTGTTGCTGTCGACCAGCGACCCGAAGGAGTCGCTTGCGGACGCCTCTTTGGCGCTCTGCGGCCGGGCAGGCTTTTGCTGCGCGCTCGAAACTTGCACGCTTGCCGCGACATCTGACGTACGACCGACCACAGGCGACCCCTTGGCAACAAACTTCGGCATCAAGGGGAGCAAGGAGCGGGCCAGCGTTGCCACGTGCATCTTTATACAATAAAATCAATAGCTTAGGAATTTGAAGGTGCGGCTGCCGGCCCGGCGCAACCCCGCCATTTCTGCCTCCCCGGCAAGAATTGCCCTAAGCCGGCCGCCCGCGTGATTGCTTCACCGGAATGGCGCCTATATTAAAGAGGTTACTCTCAGCCGCTTTCGACCGGGCAATCGTGCCTTTCGGGAACTCGAGTTCCCGGGGATCGCCGATGTCCCGCGAGAAGCAAGAATCGCGGATCGCCGCGCGCCGCCGTCACAACCCTTAAAGGCCCATGCTCAACAGTCTGGATCTCGAAGGCCGTCCTGAGGACACCAGGGTCGTCGTCGCCATGTCGGGCGGCGTCGATTCCTCGACGACGGCTGCGCTCCTGAAGGCGGAAGGCTACGACGTCGTCGGCATCACGCTGCAGCTCTACGACCATGGCGCGGCGACCCATCGCAAGGGCGCCTGCTGCGCCGGCCAGGACATCCACGACGCCCGCGACGTCGCCGCCAAGCTCGGCATTCCCCATTACGTGCTCGATTACGAGGACCGCTTCCGCGAATCCGTCATCGACAATTTCGCCGATAGCTACGCGCTCGGCGAGACCCCGGTGCCGTGCATCGAGTGCAACCGCAGCGTCAAGTTCCGCGACCTCCTGAAGACCGCGCGCGAGCTCGGAGCACAGGCGCTCGCCACCGGCCATTATGTCGCCTCGCGCCGCCGCGAGGACGGCTCGCGCGCGCTGGTCTGCGCGGCCGACGCCGACCGCGACCAGAGTTACTTCCTGTTCGCGACCACGCAGGAGCAGCTCGACTTCCTGCGCTTCCCGCTCGGCGACATGACCAAGCCGGAGACGCGCGAGCTCGCGCGCCGCTTTGGCCTTTCCGTCGCCGACAAGCACGACAGCCAGGACATCTGCTTCGTGCCGACCGGGCGCTACACCGACATCATCACGCGCCTGCGGCCGAACGCGATGGACCCCGGCGAGATCGTCGATCTCGACGGACGCGTGCTCGGCCGCCACAACGGCATCGCCAATTTCACTGTCGGCCAGCGCCGCGGCCTCGGCATCGCGGCATCCGCGCCGCTGTATGTGGTGCGGCTGGAGGCTGCGACCCGCCGCGTCGTCGTCGGCCCGCGCGATGCGCTCAAGATGCACCGCATCGCCTTGCGCGACGTCAACTGGATCGGCGACGGCGACATCGACCGCGCCATCGGCGGCGGCCTCGAACTGTTCGTGCGCGTGCGCTCGACCCGCAGCCCCCAGCCGGCCTGGCTGCGCGGCGGCAACGGCCATTACGAGGTCGAGCTCGTCGCCGGCGAGGAGGGCGTTTCGCCCGGCCAGGCTTGCGTGTTCTACGACGCAGCCAGCGGGCAGGCGCGCGTGCTCGGCGGCGGCTTCATCCAGAGCGCCGCCGCGAAGGTCGCAAGCGACACGGCAAGGCCGCTCGCAGAGGCGATTCGCGGCTGAGCATCATGAGATCGAATCGCGCTCTCGCGACACCGGAGGTGCGCCCCCTCTCCCGCCTGTGGGAGAGGGTTGGGGAGAGGGCTCTCTCCACTACCGATATCTCGCGAGCGGCTAAAGCCCTCACCCGGCGCTACGCGCCGACCTCTCCCGCATCCGCCTTCGCCAAGGCTTCGGCGGACAAGAGCGGGAGAGGCGCTAGACCGAGTTCGGGGCTGACTTCGATCTCACTAATGATCGTCCGGTGTAAGTAAGAGCAACAGGCAGGGCAGGGGCATGGCAGCAGACATCTCGCGGGCCGGGGTCGAGAAGGCCTATGGCCGCTGGGCGCCGGTCTATGATCTCGTGTTCGGCAAGGTGTTCGACGCCGGCCGGCAGTCGACCATCGCCGAGGCCGACCGCATCGGCGGCCGCATCCTCGACGTCGGTGTCGGCACCGGGCTCTCGCTGTCCGATTATTCACGCACCACGAAGATCTGCGGCGTCGACATTTCCGAGCCGATGCTGCGCAAGGCGCAGGCGCGCGTGCGCGCGCTTCGGCTCTCCAACGTCGAAGTGCTCTCGGTGATGGATGCGAAGAACCTCGCCTTCCCCGAAAACTTCTTCGACGCGGTGGTGGCGCAATACGTCATCACCGCCGTGCCCGATCCCGAAGGCACGCTCGACGAGTTCGTGCGCGTGCTCAAGTCTGGCGGCGAGCTGATCCTGGTCAATCACATCGGCGCCGAGAGCGGTCCGCGCAAGCTGTTCGAGCTCGCCTTCGCGCCGATCGCACGCCGCCTCGGCTGGCGCCCGGAATTCCCGTGGGCCCGCCTCGAGGGCTGGGCGGCCAGGCACGGCGGCATCACACTGGCCGAGCGGCGCCCGATGCCGCCGATGGGGCACTTTTCGCTGATCCGCTACGTCAAATCGTGATCGGGCGGGCAGGGAACAGGGTGCATCGCGCGGGCGTTTCCCTCCCATGCGCACGACATCAAACATCATTCTGGCCAGCCTCCTGATCGCCGCCGCCGGCAGTGCGATCGCGCAGGCCCCGCCCGCCCCGGCGACGCCGCCGCAAGCGACCGCGCCGCCTTCCCCGCAACATGCCGCCAACTGCACCCCGCAGGACCGGCTCGGCCGCTCCTCGGACGGCACCACCACCGGCCAGTCCCGGGAACCGCTCGGCGACAGATTGGCCAAGTCCGACGGCGTGCTCTGCCCGCCCGCCGGCGTCGACCCCGAGATGCACGCCCCGGCTCCCGACACCGGCGGCAACACCCCGGTCATCCCGCCTCCGGGCAGCCCGGGCGGCGACCCGAACGTGCGGCCGAAATAGGGCTCGCTCCGCATCCCCAAATGCCGTCATGCCCGGGCTCGTCCCGCCTGCGCGGCCGAAGCCGCTTCGGCGAGGCGAAGGCCCGGGCATCCGCGTTCTCAGGGCGGGGAAGAACTCATTGGAAAAGAGGCCGTATCTGCGAAAGGCGGCTTGTCGACAAGCCTTGCCGAGGGCCGAAAAAGCCGGCCGCTTTGCTTGACTTCCCGCCGCCCCCTTCTTTATATGCCGCGCGTTCGCGAGATCGGCCTTGTTCGCCGCCGCGATCCCTGTGGCGGGGTAGCTCAGCTGGTTAGAGCACGGGAATCATAATCCTGGGGTCGGGGGTTCGAGTCCCTCCCCCGCTACCACATTCCCGCGTGTCCAGCCCGGACACATAGGTAACGAAACCTACCTGAGACATGGGTGACCACCTCGTGCCGATCGGGTTGTCGAGAGGTTTCAAAGTTTCACTCCAGGTCGATTGCGTTTGCAGCGCGCCGTGCAGCGGCGGGATCAGCTTGCGCGGATCGCGCTCGCGCAGCTGCTCGACGCTCATGTTCTCGTTGAGCAGCAGCTTGAGCCAGTCCAGCAGCTCCGAGGTCGACGGCTTCTTCTTCAGGCCGGGCACCTCGCGCACCTCGAAGAAGATGCGCAGGGCTTCCTCTACCAGGCGCTTCTTGATGCCGGGGAAGTGCACGTCGACGATGCGACCCCCTACCAGCGCTTGAAGATGACGCTGGCGTTCACGCCGCCAAATCCAAAACCATTCGAGATCACATGGTCCATCGCCATATTTCGGGCCTTTGGTCCGACGAGATCGACGCCTTCCGCTGCCTCGTCCGGATTTTCCAGATTGAGCGTGGGAGGGGCTATCTGGTCTCGGACGGCGAGGATCGCGAAGATGGCCTCGGCGCCCCCTGCCGCGCCCAGCAAATGACCGGTCGCCGACTTTGTCGCACTCACGGCGATGCCGCCGTGGGTTCCGAAAACGGATTTGATGGCGGCCAGCTCGGAGTTGTCGCCGACCGGCGTCGAGGTCGAGTGAGCATTGAGATGCTGTACGTTGCGCGGATCGAGGTTAGCCTGCCGCAAGGCCGCTTCCATCGCTCGCCGTGCGCCTGAGCCGTCTTCAGGGCCTGACGTGATATGATACGCGTCGGCGGAAGTGCCATAGCCGACGAGTTCGGCGATCGGCAGAGCCCCGCGCGCGCGAGCGTGCTCGAGCTCCTCGATCACCAGAATTCCGGCGCCTTCGCCCATGACGAATCCATCGCGGTCCCGATCGAACGGGCGAGACGCCTGCGAGGGCCTGTCGTTGAAGTGCGTGGAGATTGCGCGAGCCGCAGCGAACCCTCCAAGACTGACCAGGTCGATGCAAGCTTCTGCACCTCCGCAGACCGCCACGTCGGCCTCACCCGCGCGGATCAATCGAGCCGCATCGCCGATTGCCTGTACACTGGCGGCGCACGCCGTGACGGGAGCGCCGATCGGCCCTTTGAAGCCGTACTGTATCGAAACGTGTCCGGCGGCGAGATTTGCCAGGAAGGACGGCACGGTAAAGGGTGACAGGCGGCGGACGCCACGTTGGTCGGTCGTCCGTACCGCTTCGACGATGGCTGGAAATCCGCCGATTCCAGAAGCGATGATCGTCGCTGTCCGCTCCTGGGAGCCTTCGTCGGTAGGGGTCCAGCCAGCCTGCTTGACGGCCTCCGCAGCTGCCACCAACGCGAACTGAATGAACCGATCCATTTTCCGCTGCTCTTTGGGCGGGATGGTCAGATCCGGATCGAAGCCACCATCGACGTCATCGGCTTTAGCCGGCACGAGCCCGGCAACTCTCCCCGGCAGCGAGGAAGCCCACTCAGGCAGCATGGTCAGCCCGGACTTGCCGGCAAGCAGCCGGGACCACGCCACCTCCGCGCCGCAGCCGAGCGGAGAGACCAGCCCTATTCCTGTGACGACTATTCGGCGCATGTAAGGATCCGGTTTTGTGGAGATACGATGGTCTATTGCCAGAGCTAGGGAGAGAAATCCCGATCATGCGTCTGCAGTATCGGTCCTTCTGAACTTCTTCTCCAGCGATGAGGGGGACGTCTTCACCCGTGATAGGGAGCCGTGCTCTACCCCTGCAAATAGCTACGCCTGTACAAATTGCCAGGGTAGCTTCGAAATATCAAGTAACTATTGATGAATAATGGTCAATAGGGTTTGTTTTCAGTGCCGGGAAAGGAAGCTCTCCCGGAGAGCTTTCGCCGATCTCGTTCGGACTTCTCCCAAGCTGCGCGATGTCGGTCTGCGCCTCTCCTCGGAAAGGTCTCCTCGCCGGTTCGGGAGCCCACTCGCCGCCAGACAGGTCAGCCTCAAACGTCCGGGGCTTGCACGTTGTCAGGGCGCCAGCCGCTGGCAGTCCACTGTCGAATGCTCAAGATCATGATCGACAATCCGGCGAAGAAGAACTCGTTCACACCCGCCATGACGCCGAGAAATCGATATTTCTCCGAGCAACATTGATGCATTTGCGCTCAAGGGACGATGCCGCAAGCCGGTCGTGACGGCGGGTACAGGGCGTTGGCAGTACTTGACGACGTGCGTCCCAGTGGCGGGGGCCCAGTCCGTCTTCTGGCATATAAGTTCTATTTCGGAAGTAATTGGTCGGATTGATGTGTGGAGCTCTCGCAAGCAAAGTCACCGCTCAGAATGATATCGGCTGAATGTGCCGCAGGCATCAGATCACGGAGACGCTTGACGAGTTCTAAAAAAGAACGATAAGGTTCGACCCAGACCTCAAGCCCTCACTCCGGTCGGAGACCGGCGGGCGAGCGCGAAAAGCAGAAGGTCAACCAACATACTGGCGTGCCCCGACAGGCGCGCGTGGGGAGGACGATCGATGACAGCGAAATGGAAAATCGCGATAGCTCTAGCTGTGCTCTTGAGCGGCCCCGCGTCCGCGGCGGAAGAGCCCGGCATCTCCGAAACTGAGATCAAGGTTGGAGGGGTTTTCCCCTTCAGCGGACCGGCATCATCGATCGGGCTCGTGGGCAAGGGGCTTATCGCCTACATCCAGTCCCTGAACGACCGAGGCGGCGTGAACGGTCGGAAGATCAACTACATCGCCTACGATGACTCCTACAGTCCGCCCAAGGCGGTGGAGCACGTGCGCAAGCTGGTCGAGAGCGACGAAGTGTCCTTCATGTTCGGCCAACTGGGTACGCCCGGCCTCTCGGCTACGGCCAAGTATCTCAGGGCGAAAGGGGTGCCTAGCCTCGCAATCGTCAGCGGCTCATCCAAGTTCACGGATGTCGCGAATTATCCCCTGATGACGACCGGTCTCGTCAGCTACGATACCGAAGGGAAGATCTACGCCAAGTATCTGACCAAGACGCTTCCCAATGCGAAATACGCAATTCTCTACCAGAACGACGACCTCGGTAAGGACTACGTCAATGCCTTCAAGGCGTATCTGGGGCGCGACTTCGACCGAAAGGTCGTGACCGCCTCTTACGAGGTTACCGAGCCGACGATCGATTCACAGATCACGAATCTCAAGAGCTCGGGCGCCGAGGCTCTCGTGATCGCCGGAACACCGAAGTTTGCAGCGCAGGCGATCAGGCAGGCCTCGGTGATTGGATGGAAGGCGACCGTCATTATCAATTATCCCTCCGCATCCGTTGGTGGCACGCTCGCGCCGGCCGGGCTCGACAAATCGATCGGCGTGATCGCAGGCACGATCAGCAAGGACGTCGCAGACGAGACATGGAAGAACGATCCTGGCATGCAAGCCTATAAGAGCTTCTTCGAGAAGTATCTGTCCGGCGCCGACATCACGAACGGAAGTTATACGCTCGGATATCAACAGGGAGTTCTGCTCGAGCAGATTTTGAAGCAATGCGGCAACGATCTCTCCCGCAAGAATATCCTGGCGCAAGCAAAGAATCTCAAGAACGTCGTGGTCCCCGTCGCGCTACCGGGCATCGAGGTCAACACCAGCGAAAGCTCGAACATGATGTCGACCCAAATGCGGCTGCAGCGCTGGACCGGAACGACCTTTCAGTTGTTCGGCGACGTGCTTGACGCGAAATCCGAGTAGTTGATCGCGTAGAAAATAGAAAACGGCGCGTCATCGCATGCGCCGTTGACCTCCTGAGGTAAGCCGTCCGCGCGAGTCCGAAGTCATGGGATCATCTTCAATGTCAACGAACGCACCTGTATTCGCGCCCAAAGAGGTCTCCCTGCAGCGTCGGAGCGACGGTACGCTCATCTTGAGCTCGCCGATCGAACTGGGGGAGTGCGATTGGCGCATCACGGACTTCCTGCCGAAATGGGCGAAAGCCGCTCCCGACCGCATTTTCCTGGCTCAACGCAATTCAAGCGGCGGATGGGACGAGATCACATATAGCCAGGCCTGGTCCTTGGTTCAGGCTGTTGGCCAAAGCCTGATCGAGATGGATGCGAAGCCTTCAGATAACCTCGCCATCCTCTCCGGGAATTCCATAGAGAACGCGGTGATGTCTTTCGGCGCGATGTCGATCGGCGTCGTTTTCGCGCCAGTCTCGCCGAACTACACGTTGATGCCCGGCGGTCTGGCACGGCTGAAAGATGTCGCAGGGGTGCTTCGCCCGAAGTTCGTGTTCGTGCAAAGCGGACGCGAGTTCTCAGCCGCCCGCTCCATTCCGGAACTGAAAGCGGCAACCTGGATCAGCGTAGACGGCGCTCCCGAAACGGTGCGCTATTCCGACCTGACGGAGAAGAGGAGCAGCTACCAAGGCTTTGAAGGCGCGTCCCGCGCTGTATCCTGCGATTCCGTTGCGAAAGTCCTGTTCACGTCGGGCTCGACGGGCCTTCCCAAGGGCGTCCTGAATACTCACCGCATGATGGCGAGCTCTCTGCAAATGGGAAGCTTGCTGGTCGCTCCCTCCGAAGCGCCTGTTCAGGTCGAGTGGATGCCATGGCACCACACAATGGGAAGCAACGTCATCCTGCACGGCATACTCAAGAATGGAGGGACGCTCTACATCGACGACGGCCGGCCATTGCCGCAGCTCTTCCACAAGACGCTCCTCAATCTCCAAGAGGTTTCACCGACCGCCATGTTCAACGTGCCAGCCGGTTACAATTCTCTTTGCGACGCCATCGAGAAGGATTCCGAGATTGGCGCGCGTATCCTGAAGCGGCTGGATCGCATAAGTTACGCCGGCGCAGCCATCTCGCAGAACACGCTCGAGCGTCTTTACCGGTTGACGTCATCGATCACCGGCCGGCGTATTCCTGTCATGTCCGGCTACGGTACGACGGAAACGGCGCCAACGATCAGTACGACGCATTGGGCCACCGATCGACCGGGAGAAATCGGCCTTCCTGCGCCGGGTTTGCAGCTCAAGCTGCTTCCCGTTTCCGATACATACGAGGTGCGGGTCAAAGGTCCCAACGTCACGCCTGGCTATCTCGGCCGGCCGGACTTGACGGAGCAAGCCTTCGATGAGGAAGGCTTCTATCGCATCGGCGACACAGTCTCGTTCATGGACCCCGAGAAACCCGAATCCGGACTTCGCTTTACGGGCAGGATTTCCGAGAACTTCAAGCTCGCCAACGGGACCTGGGTGTCGATCGGGAACATGCGTGCCGCAATCCTGGCGGCTACCCGCGGCGTGCTGTCGGATGTGGTGATTGCAGGTGAAAACCGAGAGCACTGCGGTCTGCTTTGCTGGCTGAACCCGACGGAGGCTGCGCGGATCTCCCCGCAGCCGTCGTCCGACCTGAGCAGTGATCCCGTCGTCGTGCAGTTCCTTAAGGACCGGCTGCAAGAATACAACCGGACCGTTGGCAGCAGCGAAAGTGCTCATTCGTTCGTGCTGCTCAAGGAGCCGCCGTCAATCGCCGCTGGAGAAATCACCGACAAGGCATACGTCAATCAACGCGCCGTCTTGAAGTGCCGGTCGGACCAGGTCGAATCTCTCTACTGCTCCGCCCCGACCCCCGGCGTGATCCGAGTTTGAACTCTTGTACGTCGAACGCCCAGGTGGTGCCCGACATGGAAGCTGATCGCGGCGAAGCGGTCGGCTATTCAGTCACTGCACGCGTAGTGACTTGGCCGGTTTCGCAGGGCAGGAGTGATCAGGCAACCTTACGCCGCGCTTTGGGTTTTCGGGCCGGCGCTTCCATTTCCTTTTGCGCGAGGGGGCCCCTGGCGCCAGGGCCCGGATGCGTATGGACTTCTTTGGCCAAAATTGGCTCGCCACACTCGGAGCAGACCATGACGGGGTCGAAGTTCTTACCGCAGTTGCGATGCTGATGCAGGAGTGGCCGACCGCGTTCGTCGACCATGTGAGTGTCGCCCCAATGGACGATTGCCATCATGATCGGATAGAGGTCGAGGCCCTTCTGCGTCAGGATATATTCGTGGCGCTTGGGTGATTCCTGATAGGGGACTCGCCGAAGAATGCCTTGCCGAACAAGCTTCTTCAATCGCTCGGCAAGCAGATGGCGAGTGATACCCAGCGCGGTTTGGAATCCCTCGAAGCGGCGAGTCCGCAGAAAGCATTCGCGCAGTATAAGCAGCGTCCATCGGTCGCCGATTACCGCGATAGTCCTGGCCATCGAACATGGCTCTTCCTCGAGTTCTTTCCATTTCATCCGCGGTCTCCAATACCAACCATTCTTCCACGAATCTCCAGAGGGGGAAATAAAGTCATATCATTCTAGTTAGGTACTGATCCCCAAACAATAGCTCCCGGAAAAATCGCCCAAATTGCTCGGGATCGGTTTGACAGTTCGAAAATAGAACTGTAAAAAAGACAAGATGATCTTGCGAACGTCATCGTCATCGAACTGTCCGGAGAGCGCCGATATGACACCGAAAGTAGAGTTCCTGTTCGATTTCGGTAGCCCGAACGCCTATTTGGCCGAGGTCGCGATCCCGGGCATCGAGCAGCGCACCGGCGCCAAATTCGACTACGTCCCGATCCTCCTTGGCGGCATCTACAAGGCCACCGGAAACATGTCGCCGTTCGATTCCCTGCGTGGAATCAAGAACAAGCCGGAATACCAGACGCTCGAGACGCAGCGGTTTATTCGTCGCCATAACGTGACGAAGTTCCGCATCAACCCCTTCTTCCCGGTCAACACCCTCATGCTGATGCGCTGCGCGGTTGCGGCGCAGTCCGAGGGCGTGTTCGAGCCCTATTTCAGGGCCGCCTATCACCATATGTGGGAAGAACCGAAGAAGATGGACGATCCCGAGGTTTTCCGCAGCGCGTTCATCTCTTCAGGCATCGATATCGATCGCATTGCGAAGCGTGCGCAGGACGACGACGTGAAGAAGAGGCTCATCGAGCTGACTAACGATGCTGTGAGCCGTGGCGCGTTCGGCTCGCCGACTTTCTTCGTCGGCAAGGAAATGTTCTTCGGCAAAGATCAGTTGCGGGACGTTGAGGAATCCATCGTCGAACAATCCAGTGGGGCGACTTCCAAGGCGAAGTGATATCCGCATCGAAGTTCGGCGATCATGAAATGGGAGTCGCTGCCGGCCACAACTCGCCCGCGGTG
This sequence comes from Bradyrhizobium sp. LVM 105, assembly GCF_003957705.1. Classification (NCBI taxonomy): domain Bacteria; kingdom Pseudomonadati; phylum Pseudomonadota; class Alphaproteobacteria; order Hyphomicrobiales; family Nitrobacteraceae; genus Bradyrhizobium; species Bradyrhizobium sp. LVM 105. The sequence goes on from NZ_QZMV01000001.1 coordinate 50,638, forward strand.
ATCGTTTCGGATCTAGCAGGCCAGGCTTTTCGACGACGCTCGCCCTCGGGCGTGACCACTGAAATAGCTGCGCCATCTGCGGTGAAGTGGTGCGCTCGGCGGCAACATCTTTAGATGCAATCGCGGCCCCGATAAAGGACAGCGCTGATGTCCTTCGACTTTGTGCCGTGAGCGAGTTCACTTTGAACGAACTGTCCTCGGATCGGGAGGGCGCATCTTCTGCCGTGCTCGGCTGCCAGCCTCGAAATCCGGTTTAGCTTGAAGTCGGAACGTGGTGCGCCTTGCGAGTTCGAAGCACCAACGTCAAATATCAATTGACGAGTTCTAAAAAAGAACGCTATGTACCTTCCATAAGGCCGCGAGTGCGTCGACGGACGAGGTCCGGCGGGTTCACGGCTAGATCGTTCGCAAGCGACGTATAACCTCACAGGGAGCACGCCCGTGCAGAAAAGAAATGCAACCGCGGCTGTCATCGGCGCCGGCGATTTCATCGGCGGCGAGATCGCCAAGAAGTTTGCCGCAGAAGGCTTCACGGTCTTCGCCGGCCGTCGTAACGGCGAAAAGCTGGCTCCGCTCGTCAAAGACATCGAGGCGGCCGGCGGAGAGATTCACGCCCGTTCGCTCGACGCTCGCAAGGAAGACGAGATCATCTCCTTCCTCAACGATGCGGACAAGCACGCGCCGCTGGAAGTCTGCATCTTCAACATCGGAGCGAACGTCAATTTCCCGATTCTGGAGACCACAGAACGCGTTTTCCGCAAGGTCTGGGAAATGGCCTGCTATTCCGGCTTTCTGGCAGGTCGCGAGGCGGCCCGCCTGATGCTGCCGCACGGAGGTGGCAACATCTTCTTTACCGGGGCGACCGCCTCGCTCCGAGGCGGCAGCGGTTATGCAGCTTTCGCGAGCGCCAAGTTTGGACTTCGTGCGGTCGCGCAAGCAATGGCCCGCGAGCTTGGCCCGAAGAACATCCACGTCGCGCATCTGATCATCGATTCCGGCGTGGATACCGAATGGGTTCGGCAGCGGCGGCTGGAGGCTCTCGGGCCAAACGCGCTGGATGATCCGGATGCGTTGATGCCGCCGTCCTCCGTCGCTGCATCCTATTGGCAGCTCTACCAGCAGCCGAAAAGCGCTTGGACGTTCGAGATGGAGATTCGTCCCTTCGGCGAGAAGTGGTGAGGAGCAGACAGGATGGAGCTGGCGCTTTCCCCAGAGGATGCCGCATTTCGGGACGAGGTGCGCTCCTTCATCGCGGAAAACTACCCCGCGGAAATGCGCGTCCCGAATCCGGAGACCGACCTGACCAAGGAGCAATCGCTGCTTTGGCATCGCATCCTGCACAAGAAGGGCTGGATCGCGCCTCTCTGGCCCAAGGAGTACGGCGGGCCCGGCTGGTCGATTACGCGCCGCTTTATCTTCGAACAGGAGACCAGCCGGGCCGGCACGCTGCCGCCTTTGGCATTCAGCGTCACCATGGTGGGGCCCGTCATCTACACGTTCGGTAACGAGGCCCAGAAGAAGAAGTTTCTTCCGCGTATTCTGTCGGGCGAGGACTGGTGGTGCCAGGGCTATTCCGAGCCGGGCTCCGGCTCTGACCTGGCAACCGTCCGCACCAAGGCCGTGCGCGAGGGCGATCACTATATCGTTAATGGCCACAAAACCTGGACGACGCTCGCTCAGCACGCGGATTGGATCTTCTGCCTGGTGCGGACCGATCCGAATGCCAAACCACAGTCCGGCATTTCCTTCCTGCTGATCGACATGAAGTCGCCGGGCGTCACCGTGCGACCGATCATCACCATCGACGGAAGCCATGAGGTCAACGACGTTTTTCTGGAGAACGTTCGTGTCCCCGTCGAGAACCTGATCGGCGAGGAAAACAAGGGCTGGACCTACGCCAAGTTTCTGCTCGGCAACGAACGCACCAGCATGGCCGGCATCGGCCGGTCAACACGCTACATCAACAAGCTGAAGCAAATCGTTGAAGCCGAGATCCCGTCCGACGATCCGATGCATCTCGACTTCCAGCGCGAGATCGCCCTCGTCGAGCTTGACGTCCTGGCGCTCGAGGCGACCGAGCTGCGTGTCGTGGCTCAGATGGCGCGCGGCATCGATCCCGGACCGGCCGCATCGCTGTTCAAGATCCGCGGCACGGAGATCTTCCAAAGGATCACCGAACTGACCCACCGCGCGATCGGCAGTCACGGGCTCGCGCTGCGAGAGCAACCGGCCAGCGCCAATCGCTTCATGCCCGGCCCTGAATACGGGCACACCGCGTCGGAGAAGTATCTGAATTCTCGCAAGCTCAGCATCTATGGCGGGTCGAACGAGATTCAGCGCAACATCATCGCAAAAGCTGTGCTTGGTCTCTAGCCAGAGTATCGAGAGGGTCGGATGGACATTCAGTTTACGGAAGAGCAGGAACTGCTGCGATCCAGCATCCAGCGCCTGTTGCGCGATCAGTATGATTTCGAGGCGCGCCGCAAGATCGTCGCCGACGAACAAGGTTTTAGTCGCAGGCAATGGGCGGCGTTTGCCGAACTCGGCCTGCTGGCTGCACCGTTCGCCGAGGATGCGGGTGGTCTCGGCGGCGGCCCGCTGTCGACCATGATCATCGCGCATGAGTTCGGGCGCCATCTCGTCGTCGAGCCGTTCGTCGAGACGGTGGTGCTGGCCGGCGGCCTGATCGAACGGCTAGGCGATGCCGCGCAGAAACAGGGCTTCATCCCCGACATCGTCGAGGGCAAGAAGATCTGGACGCTGGCCTGGACGGAGAAGGGGGGCCGGTTCGATCTCGCAGACGTGACGACCACCGCGCGACGTGAGAGCGATGACTACGTCCTGAGCGGTGGCAAGACGGCAGTGATCGCGGCGCCCTGGGCGGATTACCTTGTCGTTTCCGCGCGTACCTCGGGCAATCGACGGGATCGCGGCGGGGTCAGTCTGTTCGTGGTCGACCGCCGCGCGGCTGGCGTCGATCTGCAGAGCTTCAAGACCATCGACGGCCGTCGCGCCGCCGAGATCAGTCTGCGCAATGTCCGCGGACAGCTGCTCGGCAAGGAAGGCGAGGGCGTGGCAGCGCTGGAGGCCTGCCGCGATCGCGCCATCGGAGCGCTCTGCGCGGAAGCGGTCGGTGCCATTGGCGAGCTGAATTCCGCCACGCTGGAATACTCGAAGACGCGCAAGCAGTTCGGCACCACCATCGGTTCATTCCAGGTGCTGCAGCATCGGATGGTCGACATGTTCATCGCGCATCAGGAGGCGCTCTCCCTGATGCAGCACCTCAATCTCAGCATCAGCGGAGGTGAAGCCGGCCTCTCGCGGCTCGCCTCCGGCGCCAAGACGAAGATCGGTTATGCTGCCAAATTCGTCGCCGACCAGGCTGTGCAGCTGCATGGCGGCATGGGCATGACCGACGAGCTCAATGTCGGCCACTATTTCAAGCGCATCTCTTCCATCAACATCCAGTTCGGCGACCCCGCGTTCCATGTCCTGCGCTATGCACGACTGGGCGCGGCCGCATAAGGAAAGAGGCGAGTATGACGACAGAAGCAGTAATCGTTTCCACCGCTCGTACGGCGGTCGGCAAAGCCTACCGCGGATCCCTCAACAATACGGAGGGGCCGACCATGGCCGGTCACGTCATGGCCGAGGCGGTGAAGCGCGCCGGCATTGCCCCGGGTGAAGTCGAAGACGTGGTGATGGGCTGCGCCATGCAGCAAGGCACCATGGTGATGAACGTAGCCCGCAAGGGGGCGATCCGCGCCGGCATGCCGGTGACCGTCGCCGGCACCACCATCGACAGGCAATGCGCCTCAGGCCTGCAGGCGATCGCCGTGGCGGCACGTTCCGTGATGCTTGACGGCGTGGACATCGCGATCGGCGGCGGCATCGAGTCGATCAGCCTGGTTCAGAACGAGCACATGAACAAGTTTCATATGGTCGACGATGAATTGATGGCGATGAAGCCCGAAATGTACATGTCGATGCTCGATACGGCCGAGGTCGTTGCCGAGCGCTACAAGATCGGCCGCGACAAGCAGGACGAATACAGCCTGGAGAGCCAGCGCCGGGTCGGGGCCGCCCTGCAGAGCGGCCGGTTCGACGAGGAGATCGTTCCGATCACGACGAAAATGGCGCTCGTCAACAAAGACACCAAGCAGGTTTCCTATGAACAGGTGACCCTCACCAAGGACGAAGGCCCGCGTCCTGATACGACCGCAGAAGGCCTCGCCAAGATCAAGCCGGTGTTCGAGGGCAAAACCATCAGCGCAGGCAATGCGAGCCAGCTTTCGGACGGTGCATCAGCATGCGTGATCATGAGCGACAAGATCGCCGCCAAGAAGGGGCTCAAACCGCTCGGGATCTTCCGTGGCTTCGTTGCCGCAGGCGTCGAGCCGGATGAGATGGGTATCGGCCCGGTCGTCGCGATCCCCCGCCTGCTGAAGCGTCACAACCTGAAGATCGATGACATCGATCTTTGGGAGCTCAACGAGGCTTATGCGGTTCAGGTGATCTATTGCCGCGACAAGCTCGGCATCGACCCGAACAAGCTCAACGTCAATGGGGGCTCGATTGCGATCGGTCATCCCTATGGCATGACCGGCGCCCGCCTCACCGGCCACCTTCTGATCGAGGGGCGGCGACGGAAGGCAAAGTACGGTGTCGTGACCATGTGCATCGGCGGCGGCATGGGCGCGGCGGGCCTTTTCGAAATCATCCATTGAACGGAACTGCGGGAGATCGTCGTGAAGACAGCGATTACGGAACTGTTCGGCATCGAACATCCGATTATTCAGGGCGGGATGCACTATGTCGGGTTCGCAGAACTTGCAGCAGCGGTGTCGAACGCCGGCGGCCTCGGCCTCATTACCGGCCTCACCCAGAAGACGCCCGAGCTGCTGGCCAAGGAAATCGCGCGCTGTCGCGACATGACGGACAAGCCGTTCGGCGTCAATCTCACCTTCCTGCCGAGCTTCACCGCGCCGCCCTATCCCGAGTATATCGCCGCGATCAAGGAAGGCGGCGTCAAGGCGGTCGAGACTGCCGGCCGTAGCCCGGAAGAGTACATGCCGGCGCTGAAGGCCGCCGGCATCAAGGTGATCCATAAATGCACCTCGGTGCGGCATTCGCTGAAGGCCGAGAAGATCGGCTGCGACGCGGTCAGTGTCGATGGCTTCGAGTGCGGCGGTCATCCTGGCGAGGACGACATTCCCAACATGATTCTGCTGCCTCGTGCGGCCGATGAGCTCAAGATTCCGTTCGTCGCCTCGGGCGGCATGGCGGATGCGCGCAGCCTCGTTGCGGCTCTTTCCATGGGCGCGGCGGGCATGAACATGGGCACCCGCTTCGTCGCCACCAAGGAGGCGCCGGTCCACGACAACGTGAAGCAGGCACTGGTCAAGGCGACCGAGCTCGACACCGTTCTCGTCATGCGCGCGCTGCGCAACACCGAGCGCGTGCTGAAGAACAAGGGCGTCAAGGAGCTGATCGAGATCGAGCGCGAGAAGGGCGTCAGCCTGAAGATCGAAGATATTCTCGACCAGGTTGCCGGCGTCTACCCGAAGGTGATGTTGGAGGGCGACATGGATGCCGGGGCCTGGAGCTGCGGCATGGTGGTCGGTCTGATCAACGACATTCCGACCGTCAAGGAGTTGATCGATCGCATCATGGAGGGTGCCGAACGCATCATCCGGCAGCGGCTGACCGGCTTCCTCGACGGTGTGAGCACGGGTTCTGCCCCGGTCCGCGCTATCGCCTGACGCAATGGGTCAACGGACAGGACGCTCGATATTTTGAGCGTCCTGTCCCCTTACACCTTGTATGTTCGTCGGCCACGCCTTTCATTGAAAAGAGAGGCGTCTCGATCGCTTCGATGCTCTCGTGGTCGGCAATCTGGTAGAGCGAAACGCCATAGCCGCCATTCGGATCCATGACGGGGCCGCTCAGGACGAGTGAGCAACTGGGTGCTCTGCCGAGAGCAATTGTTGGAGTTCGCCCGACTGAAACATTTCCGTGACGATGTCGCAGCCGCCAACGAACTCGCCGCGCACGTAGAGCTGCGGAATCGTCGGCCAGTCCGAATACGCCTTGATCCCTCGCCGCAATTCCTCGGACTGGTAGATGTCATGCGATTTGAACGTCACGCCCAGATGATCGAGGATACGAACAACCTGCGCCGAGAATCCGCAGGCCGGCGAACTCGGCGATCCCTTCATGAATAGCACGACTTCGTTTGCATTGACTTCGTTGCTTATGAACTCTGCGATCGTCATCCGTGTTCTCCTGACGTTTGTCAGCCCCGGTCGTTACCTTCCGTCGATGAACCTGCGCGGTTAGCCGAGCGGGATCTCTCGCGAGCCCCAGCTTGGCGTTCCAAACCGAACAGAAAGATGTCACTTCAGTTTCAATAGAAAGTAAATACTTAAAAGGAACTTAGGCCCTGCGGACCTAATCGTGCGAAGCGGGGGCTCACGGCACCTCGGTGCAGTTTCAATTCCGGTAATATTGACTATATTCGGACAAGCTAAGGATTCCGGGACCTCATTTGGATGGCAAGAAAGAGCCTCGACGTAACTTGTCCGGTAGCCCGAACGCTCGACATCGTCGGCGCGCGGTGGACGCTGCTCATCATCAGGGACTTGCTTCCCGGCACCATGCGCTTTCAGGATCTTCAGGAGCGTCTGCCCCACATGGCTCCCAATGTGCTCTCCGATCGCTTGAAGATACTCGAGGAACACGGCCTGGTGCGCCGCGAGTTCTACAGCGATCACCCTCCCAGGGCCGCCTATAGCCTGACGGATCCGGGCCGCGAGCTCGGCGTCATCGTATTGGCGCTCGGTCGATGGGGTCTACGGCACCTCGGCGGGAAATTGAGCCCCGGCCTGCAGCACGATGAGTGCTTGCGTCACCTGCAGAAAGCCTCCGAGGCCTTGATCCGCCGTCCGGTGCAACGGGTGAAATCCGCTGGCAAGCCGGCGGCAAAGACAGCGAGAGGCGCAAGGAATTGAGCCGCGAGCCACCATGCGAGTGGCCCGATCATCGTTTTGCTGATGGAGCCTACGTCTCCGCCGGCGCCGGTCATCAGGATGGGACACGGTTTGGCCATCGACGCTTCCTTTTGGAAGGATGTGACTGGGCATTCTTTGAACGGAAAGGCAGGCGCGCGCGGCGCCTTGACGCCGTCAGCTCTTGAGAAAAGGCAGAATGTGGCCCAAAACCGCCTCGGGCTGTGCCGAGGTCACGCGGGCCGGCGTGGGCATCAGAAGGGCGTTTTCAAACCGCCTGAGAGAGATGATCGACTTTCTGTCGGAGGACGTGAACGGCCCATCGAAGCGAGAAGCGATTGCCGTCGTCTCCGAGATCGTCGGTGCCCTGCTGTTGGCGCGCGCGGTGGATCAACCGGAATTCTCATCGGAGATAATGAGCGTAGCTCGCGAATATGTCCTGGGCAGCGAGCCCCAGGTCCCTGGAATCGCAAAAGCGCCGCGTAAAGTCTCGGCGCGGACTAAGCGCCCAGGTGCGGTCAAGCGGCCATTCGCAAGAGATCGATGATATCGGATTCGCTCTTGAACGGCCGCGGATTGGCCTGAACGAAGCGATGATTGATCGCGATCTTGCTGATCTTCTCGAACTTGTCTTCGCCGACGCCGACGTCTGCCAGACGCGTAGGTAGTCCGAGCGCCTTGACGAAGCCGGCAAAGGCATCTCCAGCTTCCATCTCAGGGCTGCCGAGGGCCGCCGCCAGGCGCTTCTGCGCGTCCTCTGTAAAGGCCTTATTGTACCGAAGAAGGCTCGGCATGATGACGGGCGTGCAGTAATAGTGAGGAACATCGAAAGTGCCGCCAAGAACGTGTCCGATGCCGTGGCTTGCGCCCATCGGAACACGAGCCTGCAGGCCGAAAGCGGCGAGCCATGAGCCTTGTTGCGATTGGCGTCGCGCTTCCATGTCATTCGGTTGCTGCAAGGTGCGGAGCATCCCCTCGCGCAAAAGACGGATGCCGGCCAGGACCACTTCATCGGCCAAAGGCGTGCCCGCTGGCGAGCACAGGGCTTCGATGCCGTGATCCATCGCGCGAGTCCCGGATCCCATCCATAGGTTCGTGGGCGTATGAAGGCTGAGGTCGGGATCAAGAATGACTGCCACGGGTGACATCTGCGGGTGGAAGAATATCTGCTTCAGCTTGGTGCGCTCGTCCGTGACGAGCGCACCGGCATTGTATTCGCCGCCATTCAGCGTCGACGGCACTGCGATCTGCCGCACTGTGGGCGCACGGAATGGAGAGAAGGGCACGCCAGGCCCCATGACGAACGGGTCGAAGCCTGCCTCATCGAAAATGTCGTGTTCCATGGCCATGATGACGATCTTCGCGAGGTCGACCGCCGAGCCTCCGCCGACGGCTACCACCAGATCAGCTTGCGCCTCCTTCGCTTGACGCGCGACCTCGGCGGCCTGCTTGCGGGTCGTGTGCTGCGCGATCCCGTCGAAGGTCGCTACATGCTTGTTGCCGAGCGCACGGCGAATCGTTTCGATCTCGTCGGTCTTCGTATTCAGGGTACGGCTGACCAGGAGGAAAACGCGATTGGCATTCAGCCGCACCGCTTCATCATTCAAAGCCTCGGCTGCAGGCTTGCCGTAAACCACACGGTCGATGTCCGGAAAGTTATGTATCCCAACCTTGCGCATTTGTTTCCCCACGACTGTTTTTGAATATAAGTCACTTTAGTATTAATAGTGACTGGGCGCAACGGCCATCTTTTCTGGTGCCGGATCGCGAGGCCAGCCATGTGGTTGCGAGCCGAGCTCCGCTTCGGCGAAGCCCGGCTCGACCAAAATATGGCGGACAGCCTTGGTTCAGTTCGCCGCCATAGCGGATCCCTCGGACGGCCACGGGTGGCGAGCGCAACTCCCACCGCGACCGGAAATGAGGACGATGCACTGCTCGAGCGTATCGAAGCTGCATGTCCGAGTGTCGGAGGAATGGTCTTGAATACAGTATCCGTAGGCGTTTGGCGAAGCCGCCGGTGCAACGCTCAAGTAGTCTGCGCCAGCCAGGCCGGCGAAGACAATCGAGAGGAGGGTGAATAGCTTGCTCAATATGGTCTCCTGCACTCAAGCGTCATCCTATTCGGCGGCCATTGCTGGCCGTGCTTGGGCTTCTTCCATTGCATCCGCATGCGTCCCCTCTGCGGTCGGCTTGATCCGGAACCAGGCGGCATAGAGCGCGGGCAGAAACAGCAGGATCAGAACCGTGCCGACGGCGGTGCCGCCGATCAACGTGTAGGCCATCGATCCCCAAAACACGGAATGCGTGAGCGGGATGAAGGCCAGCACGGCAGCAAGCGCCGTGAGGATCACGGGCCTCGTGCGTTGCACCGTGGCCTCGATGACGGCGTGATAGTCGTCAAGTCCGGCGGCAAGGTTCTCCTTGATCTGTTCGGTCAAGATCAGAGTGTTGCGCATCAGGATGCCCGCCAGTCCAATCAGGCCCAGAATCGCGTTGAATCCGAACGGCTGGTTGAAGATGAGCAGTGCCGGCACGACACCGACGAGACCAAGCGGTCCGGTCAGGACGACCATCGCCATGGTCGAGAACGATCGCACCTGCAGCATGACGACGATCAGCATGGCGGCGATCATGGCCGGGAAGATCGTCGCCAGCGCGTCGTTGGCCTTGGTTGCCTCCTCGATCGATCCGCCCAATTCGATGCGATAGCCGGCCGGAAGAGAGGCGATCAGCGGCTGGAGGGCCGTCTTGATCTCCTTGGAGACCTCCGGAGGCTGGGTCGCCTCATTGATATCCGAGCGTATCGTGACGACCGGGGTGCGATCGCGGCGCTTCAGGATCGGCTCTTCAAGTCGGATTTCCGAATGACCGACCTGGTCGAGCGGAATCGAGCGGCCGTCGCGGCTCATCAGCGAGAAATCCGCCAGACGCGCCGGATCGAGCCGCTCGCCACCGGCGCTGCGTGCCACGATCGGGACATTGCGGATGTCCTCGCGAACCTGCGTCACGGCGATGCCGGTGAGCAGGAACTGGAGCTGGCGGCCCACCTCGGCCGGCGACAGGCCGATCAGGTTCAGCCGATCCTGATCCGGGATGAAGCGGAGCACGGGCGTGCGGTTGCCCCAATCCCGATTTGCCTGCCGCACATCGGGAACACCACGCATGATTTCGAGAGCCTTCTGAGAAATGGCGTACAATTGCGCGGGATCAGGCCCCATCACACGAAACTCAACCGGGAATGGCGTATAGGGTCCGAACACGAGTTGCGTGACGCGCACATTGGCCTCAGGTGCAAGGCCCTGCGACACGGTCTTTCGGAGCCGGTGCTTCAAAGCCTCGCGCGCCTCCGCGTCCGGCGTCAGAACGACGATCTTCGCGAAGGCCGGATCCGGCAGCTCCGGCGCCATCGCGAAGAAGAAGCGCGGCGCGCCCTGACCGACATAGCTCGTGATGATCTTGGCCTCGGGTTGATCGTGCAGCCAGCCCTCGAGCTTCTCGACGGTGGCCGTCGTGGTCTCGATGCTGGTGCCTTCCGGCAGCCTAACCTCCACCAGCACTTCCGGGCGGTCGGAGGTCGGGAAGAACTGCTGCTTGACGCCACCCATGCCGACGACGGAAAGCGCGAAGGCGACGGCGACGATGCTGCAGGTCAGGAACTTGTGGCGGACGGCGAGGGTGATGAGGCTGCGCAGGCGCTGATAGTTGGGCGTCCCGTAAATCGCATGGTGACCGCCTTCGACCGGCTTGATCGCGGGCAGCATCTTGACGCCAAGGTACGGCGTGAAGATCACCGCGACGATCCAGGAGACGATGAGGGCGAATCCCACGACCCAGAAGATGTTGCCGGCGTATTCGCCGGCGGTCGAGCGCGCGAAACCCACCGGCAGGAAGCCCGCGATTGTCACGAGCGTTCCGGACAGCATCGGCGCCGCGGTATGGCTCCACGCATAGGCCGCCGCCGAGATGCGGTCCATGCCTTCTTCCATCTTCACCACCATCACCTCGATCGCGATGATGGCGTCGTCGACGAGAAGACCGAGCGCCAGGATCAAAGCGCCGAGCGTGATGCGGTCGAAGAACCGGCCGGTCTCCAGCATGATGAGGAACACGACGGCGAGCGTCAGAGGGACGGCCGCCGCAACGACGATGCCGACACGCCAGCCGAGGCTGAGCAGGCTCACCAGCAGCACCACGCCGAGCGCCATCGCAAACTTCATCATGAACTCGTCGACCGCCGAGGTGATGTTGACGGCCTGGTCGCTGACCTTGGCCAGCGTCATCCCGAGTGGCAGTGTCCGAGCAATAGCCGCGGACCTCTCCTCCAGCGCCTTGCCGAGCGCCAGACCATTCCAGCCCTCCTGCATCACCGCCGCGAGCATGATGGTGGGCTCGCCCTGGTGCCTGATGATGTAGGTGGGTGGATCCTCGTAGCCGCGGCGGACCTCGGCAATGTCGGACAGCTTCAGCGTCCGCCCGGCAGCGACGATCGGCGTGTCGGCGATCGCCTGGACGCTGTCATAGGCGCCATCGACCCGGATGAAGACCTGCGGCCCCTTGGTGTCGATCGAGCCCGCCGGTGTGACGGTGTTCTGCCGCTGAAGGGCGGCAACGATATCCGTTGCCGACACGCCGAGGGTTGCCAGCTTGGCATAGGAAAACTCGACGAAGATCTGTTCGGGACGCTCGCCGAGGATGTTGATCTTCTTGACGCCAGGCACGTGCAGGAGATCCTGGCGAATGGTCTCGGCTTGCCTGGCGAGCTCGCGCATCGGCATGCCCTTGGCCTTGAGCGCGTAGAGTCCGAAGCTCACGTCCGAATATTCGTCGTTGACGAAGGGGCCAAGCACTCCGGACGGCAGCTTGCGCGCTTCGTCTCCGAGCTTCTTGCGGGCCTGGTAGAACTCCTCCTGCACGCTGGACGGCGGCGTGCTGTCCTTCAGCGTCACCGTCATGTAGGCATAACCCGGCCGCGTCGTCGTCTCCACCCGGTCATACCAGGTCAGCTCCTGAATCCGCTTCTCCAGGGGTTCGGCGACCTGGTCCTGCATCTCGCGCGCTGTCGCGCCCGGCCAAACGGTGGTGACCGTCAGGGTCTTGATGGTGAAGGACGGATCCTCGGCTCGCCCGAGCATGAGGAAGGCGTAGGCGCCCGCGGCTGCCAGCAGCAGGTTGAAGAACAGGGTGACGGCGCGTTCGCGAACGGCGAGGGCGGAGAGATTGAAGCTCACGATTTGCTCCCGCTTTCCGAGCCAGTCCTGACGCGAGCGCCCTCATGCAGGAGATGAGCGCCGAGAGAAACAATCTGGTCACCGGACTTCGATCCGGAGATAACGGCTGTCTCGCTGGTCACGCGCAGCAGCTTGACGGGCTGCAGGCGCACGGTCGAGGTCGCGCTGTCGAAGACCCAAACGCCCGTCGCTCTGCCGTCATCGAGCACGGCGCCCAGCGGCACCTGGACTTCCGGCTGATGATCCTGGCTGGCGAGCCGGATCGTGACCGTCGCGCCTAGCGGTGTCGCCGCGGCGTCACCATCGAGCACGTAGCGGGCCTCATAGGTGCGGGTCTGGGGATCGGCGGAATCCGACAGCTGGCGCAGATGCGCGGTAAAGCGGCGCCCATCGCTCCCATACAAGCTCGCCTCGGCGAGCGAGCCGATCGCCGGCCGGATCGTTTCGGGAAGCGCGACCACGGCTTCGCGAGGACCGGACTGTGCCAGCCGAACGACCGCTTGGCCGGCGGAGACCACTTGTCCCGGCTCACCGAGCGTTTGGGTGACCGTTCCGTCGGCATCCGCCACCAGGACGGAATAAGTCGCCTGGTTCTCGGCGACCCCTGCTTCGGCTTCCGCGGCGGCAAGCTGCGCTTTGGCAGTGTCCGATGCGGCCTTCGCCTGCTCGTAGCGTTGCTTTGAGGTCCATCCGTCGCTCACCAGGTTGGCGTAGCGCCGCTCGTCGGCGTCGGTCTGAACGACAACTGCACGCGCCGCGGCGACGGCATTGCGCTTTGCTGTGACCGCGAGGCGGAGGTCGGTTTCGTCGATCCGCATCAAGGGCTGGCCGGATTTGACCTGCTCACCGACATTGACGAGCCGCTCGACGATCTTCCCGGCAACGCGAAAACCGAGATTGCTTTCCACTCGCGCGCCGACTGTCCCGGTGAAACCGCGTTCAGATCCGCTGACCCGAGTGGCCGTCACCAGACGGACCATCGGGGGCTCCTGCCTGGGGTCGATCACCGCGGAGGCTTCATGGGAGGGAATGGCAAGCGCAACGAAGGTCGCTACCCCTGCCGGAACCAGAATACCGGCGAGCACCGCAACACCCCTTTTCATGACCATCTCCTTCAAAATTAGATTTCATGCGACATCTATAATCAGATTAGATTTCGTTCGCAATCTAATTTTCGGGGCGGTAACGGGAGCGTGATCCAAAACCCCGGGATTTTCGCCGCGCAGCCCGCGAAATCGCGCCGCGTCGATTGATAGATTGTAATCGAACTCTATATCGGATATAGCAGTTGAACGAAATCCAAATGGAGATCCGCGATGCGAGTGAGTCGCACCCAGGCGGCCGAGAACCGCCAAACCGTGATCAATGTGGCCAGTCGCCTCTTCAGGGAGCGCGGCTTTGATGGCATCGGCCTCAAGGATCTGATGAAGGGGGCCGGGCTGACTCAGGGCGCCTTCTACAAGCAGTTCGCTTCAAAAGAGGATCTGGCGGTGGAGGCGTCCAGGCGCGCATTGGAAAGCGCATCCGGCCGATGGTCAGACGCGGCCGCGGCGCATCCTGACGATCCACTCGGCGCCGTGATCGGGTTCTACCTCAGCGGCGACCATCGCGGAGAGAAGATGGACGGCTGCCCGATCGTGGCGCTCGGCTCGGACGCCGCCCGGCAGGGCCCCGACGTGAAGGCGGAATTCGAAGAGGGAATCAAAGCCCATCTCGACGTGCTCGGCCGCTTCATCGCCGGAAACGACGGCGAGGCCTCGCTCGGCAAGGCCATGGGCATTCTCGCGACGATGGTCGGCGCGGTGACGCTCTCGCGCGTCGTCAACGACCCCGATCTGGCTCAAGCGCTTTTGGATGCCGCGGCCGAACAGGTCCGAGACGCCGCTGCCGCTTGAATGGGGAGGGGCCGGTGTTCGGAGTGAGAATCCGCACGGCCCATTCGCTGATCAAATTAGAAAGAGAACGATGTCAAAAGAAGCAACGGACAACTTCGCCGGAAAATGGGCGCTGGTCACGGGCGCGTCGAGTGGCCTCGGCCTTGAATTCGCAGATCTGCTGGCGGCGCAGAAAGTCAATCTCGTCTTGGCGGCTCGACGGCGAGAGTCGATGGACAAGCTTGCCTCGGATCTCCGCAGCAAATACGGGGTGGATGTCCTGGTCGAGGCGATCAATCTTGCCGCGCCGGACGCGGCCAGCCGCCTGAAAAGCAGTCTCGATGCGAGGTCGGTGACGATCGACGTCTTGGTGAACAATGCCGGATTTGGCTTGCACGGCGATTTTTTGGACACGCCGATCGAGCAGACCACGAACATGATCCAGCTCAACATCACCACGGTCACAGAGCTGACCTATCTGTTCGGCCGCGACATGGCCAAGCGGCGATCCGGACATATCCTCCTCATCGCCAGCCTTCTGGCCTTCCAGGCCGTTCCCAGCTACGCAGCTTATGCCGCGACCAAGGCTTATGTACTCGCCTTTGGCGAGGCCCTGCATGACGAACTCCGCCCGCACGGTGTGGTCGTGACCAGTCTCTGCCCGGGGCACACCGCGACGGGATTCGATGCGGCAGCTGGCGCAACCGCTTCAAGCTTGCTGCGCCTCCTCACCATGAAGCCGCGTCCGGTCGCGGCGAGCGGGATTCGGGCGCTTTTGCAAGGAAGGGCCATGGCGGTCGCAGGTCCATTGAACAAGATGGCCGCCTTTTCAAATCGTTTGACGCCGCGATCAATGCAAAGGGCCACGATGAAGAGAATAATGGACGCCTAACGCCTGGCCGTACCTCTCTGCGGAATTCTGACTCCCCAAACCGAATCTGCAGGAAGGCGCGACCGTCACCGCGCCGGGCGAGGTAGAAGGGACGAGCACGTATGAGCCTTTCCGGGGCGCGGGCAGGTGATACATCCGGGGGTGAGATGTAACACCGTCAAATCCGCTACCACATTCCAGCCAAGTCGCTGGAACGAAAGCGCGGGGCTCGGCTTGGGAACTTCGTGGGCGTGCTTTGCCAGTTTGACGCCATTAGGCCGGGCCGGCGTCGTGCCGTTCGCAGCGCTCAGAATATCGGTTCGGCTCGGTCTTGTACGCCCCCTGCGGCGGCTTATGTGCTGATTAGCACTTGCTGGCCACGACTGCTATTTCATCCAAAGCAACAACAACCAGAAAACAGGAGGACAGCATGAAATTCCGTCCGCTTCACGACCGCGTCGTGGTCAAGCGCATCGAAGCCGAAGACAAGTCCACCGGCGGCATCATCATTCCGGACAGCGCCAAGGAAAAGCCCTCGCAGGGCGAGATCACGGCGGTTGGTCCAGGCGGTCGTGACGAAGCCGGCAAGCTGATTCCGATCGACCTCCAGATCGGCGACCGCGTGCTGTTCGGCAAGTGGTCCGGTACTGAGGTCAAGCTCGATGGTCAGGACCTGCTGATCATGAAGGAAGGCGACATTATGGGCGTTCTCGTCGATCGGCCCGTCGCCAAGAAGAAGGTCGCCTAAGCTCCAGTCAGTCTTCCTTGTCCTGAGCCGTCGGCGCAGCCGGCGTCTTGCAGGATGAGGCCCGCAAGTTCAATCCCGCTCCTCGAGAGCCCGCCCAGGCGCGCGATCCTTGGGAGATCCTTGGGATCTGACCAGTCGAAAACGGAGATCATGATGTCGGCCAAAGAAGTCAAATTCGGCGTAGATGCCCGCGACAAGATGTTGCGCGGTGTCGAAATTCTCAACAATGCGGTCAAGGTCACGCTCGGCCCCAAGGGCCGCAACGTCGTTCTCGACAAGTCGTTCGGGGCCCCCCGCATCACCAAGGACGGCGTCACCGTCGCCAAGGAGATCGAGCTCGAGGACAAGTTCGAGAACATGGGCGCCCAGATGGTGCGCGAAGTCGCCTCCAAGTCCGCCGACGCGGCCGGCGACGGCACCACTACCGCGACCGTGCTCGCCGCCGCGATCGTCCGTGAAGGCGCCAAGGCGGTTGCCGCCGGCATGAACCCGATGGACCTGAAGCGCGGCATCGACCTCGCCGTGGAAGCCGTCGTCGCGGACCTCGTCAAGAACTCCAAGAAGGTCACCTCGAACGAGGAAATCGCCCAGGTCGGCACCATCTCGGCCAACGGCGACGCGGAAATTGGCAAGTTCCTCTCCGACGCCATGAAGAAGGTGGGCAACGAGGGCGTCATCACCGTTGAAGAAGCCAAGTCGCTTGAGACCGAGCTCGAGGTCGTCGAAGGCATGCAGTTCGACCGCGGCTATATCTCGCCCTACTTCGTCACCAACGCGGACAAGATGCGCGTTGAGATGGACGACGCCTACGTCCTCATCAACGAGAAGAAGCTGTCTCACTTGAATGAATTGCTTCCGCTGCTCGAAGCCGTGGTGCAGAGCGGCAAGCCGCTGGTGATTATCGCGGAAGATGTCGAAGGCGAAGCGCTCGCAACTCTCGTCGTCAACCGTCTGCGTGGCGGTCTGAAGGTCGCGGCCGTCAAGGCGCCGGGCTTCGGCGATCGCCGCAAGGCCATGCTGCAGGACATCGCGATCCTGACCGGCGGCCAGGCGATCTCGGAAGACCTCGGCATCAAGCTCGAGAACGTCACGCTCA
The DNA here is from genome assembly GCF_003957705.1 of Bradyrhizobium sp. LVM 105. NCBI lineage: Bacteria > Pseudomonadati > Pseudomonadota > Alphaproteobacteria > Hyphomicrobiales > Nitrobacteraceae > Bradyrhizobium > Bradyrhizobium sp. LVM 105. The sequence continues at coordinate 67,462 of NZ_QZMV01000001.1, forward strand.
ACATGCTCGGTCGCGCCAAGAAGGTGATGATCGACAAGGAGAACACCACGATCGTCAACGGCGCCGGCAAGAAGGCCGACATCGAGGCGCGCGTGGCCCAGATCAAGGCGCAGATCGAGGAAACCACCTCGGACTACGACCGCGAGAAGCTCCAGGAGCGTCTGGCCAAGCTCGCCGGCGGCGTCGCGGTGATCCGCGTCGGCGGCGCGACCGAGGTCGAGGTCAAGGAGCGCAAGGACCGCGTTGATGACGCGATGCATGCGACCCGCGCGGCCGTCGAGGAAGGCATCCTGCCGGGCGGCGGCGTCGCCCTGCTGCGCGCGTCCGAGCATCTCAAGGGGCTGCGCACCAAGAACGACGACCAGAAGACCGGTGTCGAGATCGTGCGCAAGGCGCTGTCCTATCCGGCGCGCCAGATCGCGATCAACGCCGGTGAAGACGGCTCGGTGATCGTCGGCAAGATCCTGGAGAAGGATCAATACGGCTACGGCTTTGACTCCCAGTCCGGCGAATACGTCAACCTGGTCACCAAAGGCATCATCGACCCGACCAAGGTGGTTCGGGTGGCGATCCAGAACGCGGCCTCGGTCGCGGCTCTCTTGATCACCACCGAAGCCATGGTCGCCGAGGGGCCGAAGCGGAACGCGGGCAGCGGCGCTCCTGCGGGCGGCGGCGGCATGGGGGGCATGGGAGGTATGGATTTCTAAGCGAGCCGGCTCACGACGCCGAACCGGCGCATCGGGCATCGCGCGAGTGTCCGCGCGCGATTGCGTGAGCAATTTGGTACAGACGCCGATCGCTCGACGTGTCTAGCCTCCCTAAAGCATGATCCGGAGAAGTGCGCAGCGGTTTTCCGAAAAGATCATGCTCAAACGACAACCTAAAGCGCGATGACGATTCATCCTCATCGCATCGCGCTTTGGCAGGTGAAGCTCGACTTACCTCTAGGTCAGGGTGAAAGCGATGGAGATCTCCGGGGAGACAAAAGCTGCCGTGCGGTCGGCGCTGTGGGGAGCCGCGGCCGGAGCAATCGCTCTGGCAATCATGGGCTTCAGCTGGGGCGGCTGGGTGACAGGCGGGACCGCCGAGACGCTCGCGAGGAACAGTGCTGCGATGGCTGTCGTCGCAGCTCTCACACCGATCTGCGTTGAGAAATTTCGACAAGCCGCGGATGCACCCGCGAACCTGGTCGAGATGAAGAAGGCGACCTACGCCTGGGACCAGAGCAAATTCGTCGAAAAGGGCGGCTGGGCCACGATGCCGGGAAGCACCGAGCCAAACTCGGCCGTCGCAAAAGCTTGCGCCGAATCGCTTGATAGCAAGAAAGCTGTTGCGTTGCGCGGATAGTCAGGCAACTCCGCGCGGCGGAAAGACCGCAATTCCGCTGGTCAGGCCCAGCTTGCAAGACCAGCTTGCAAAACCGGCCTGCAAGACCGGCCTGCAAGACCGCCTGCAAGAGCAGGAGCGTTTCAAAAATTTGCGGCGACCAGATCGTAAGAGCCCCTGCTGCCGCGGCTGTAGACCTTGGCAGCGGCGGCACAGATCACGTCACGATTGGAATCAAACGCGCAGAGGAACCCCGCTTCATCGTAGCTGGCACCTGGTTGAAGTCGCTTCAGCGCGCCTTCGTTTATGAAGAACGACGCCTCAATAGCGCTGTCGTATCCCCAAAATCGCACGGCACGGCGTGTGCGATCATAAGAACGACTGTGATTTGGAAACTCAATCATGGTTGGAGCCGATCAGTTGCCGGTGTTCCGCGACGCCCACGTCGCGTGCAGGCAGTAGGCAGACAACATCGGACGTGGCCGAAGCTGGCGCCAAGCGAGGGATCTGGAGCGATCCAGTTGCGCCACCCCTCAAATGGTCATTCTGGAAGCGTAATACAATGCCGCGCGATGCCGACGACGGCAGAAAAGTTGCGCTTGACCTCGTTATTCCGCGAATAGGCACTATATCTGGGTCATCACCGCGCGCCCATCGGCTGTTATCGGTGACTGAGAGCAATGTGCTCCCGCCGCGACCAAGAGGCGGTCAAATGTCGAATATCTCCAACTTCAGTGTTCGCGAGTGGATGGTACCTCCCGTATTGCTGCCGATCTTTTTCGTGCTGCTGATCGCTGCTGCAGTGCTCATTCGGTGGTAGTTTCCCCCGGAGGATCTGGTGCATCCTGAGCGCAGGCCCGTAGCCGTGTTCAGTCCACGATTCCTGTCGAGCGCTGGCTTTGTGAACTGAGCAATATTGCTCAGCAAAACATCCGGCTGCGGTCTAGGATGCCGGCTCCCGGTCGTCTTTGATGAAGGGGCCGAAGCCAAGTTCACGGGCGGTCGCGAGTCTGCCCGCGAGGATGCGTGGGCCCAGGCCGCATTGGCGCTCTTCCAGACAATTGCCTCGCTGGCGTTAACACGCGTCCAACCACGATGCGCGATTTGCTCGCTGCTGGGATCGCCAATTTCTATCTATGAGAGTTGTCTGCAGCATGTCTATCTATGAGGGTTCGCTAGAGACCAGAGGAAATCGGCGTCTCGCACAACCTCGCACGATTGTGTGACGCGCCGTCGCCACGATCGGAAAGCCGATGCTCAAGTTGCTGGCACGATGCGCGTTGATCTCCATGGTATTGACGTCGGCGTCCGCCGCCGAACCGATCAAGCTCAAACTGGCGTTCTTCAGCTCCGACCGCTCGACGAGCTATCTCGCCGCGGTCAAGCCATTCGTCGACGCGGTCAACGCCGAGGCCAGAGGCCAGATCGAAGTTGAAACCTATTTCAGCGGCGCGCTTGGCAAGGACCCGGCTGAGCAGCCCCAGCTCGTGCTCGATGGTAGGGCGGACATCGCCTACGTCGTCACAGGCCTGACGCGCAATCGATTTGCGGATAATGCAATCCTCGAATTGCCCGGCCTGTTTGCGAGCATGCGGGAGTCCGTTGCGGTGCTCACCCGGCTGATGGCAGCCAACGCGCTGCAAGGTTACGATGACTACATCGTGATCGGCGCTTATGTCAGCGAACCCGAGACGATCCACAGCAATATCCCGATCACGTCGCTGAATGATCTGAAGGGCAAGCGACTTCGCGTCAACAATCCTGGCGAAGCCGCCGCGCTCGAAAAACTGGGGGCGCGGCCTGTGCTCCTGCCGGTCAACAAGATCTCCGAAGCTATCGGCAACGGCAGCATCGACGGCGCCCTCGTGAACCCTGCTTCAGTGGTCGATTACGGCGTCAAACGCGTTGCGACTTATCACTACCTTCTTGGCATCAGCGGCGCGCCGCTGATGGTCTTGATGAACCGGAAGACATTCAACCGGCTACCGAAATCAGCGCAGGCGATCATCCTCAAATACAGTGGGGCGTGGTCTGCCGGGCGCTTCGTAGATACCTACGAAGCCGTGGAAAGCAGTATTGTGGCGGAGCTGAAGTCCGATCCCAAGCGTCACGTGATCATGCCCTCGCCGTCAGACCTGGATGCGGCAAATGCCGTGTTCGCGGCCATTGCCGATGATTGGGCCTCGAAGAGTCAGCACAATGCCGAGCTGCTGAAAACGGTCCGGGCCGAGCTCACAAAAATGCGTTCGACCCGGTAGCCACGGATGTCAGCATTCGCCAGCATCTGGCCTCAGCGAAACATCGTCATCATCGTCGCCGCGCTTGCCATTCTGCTGCTGGGCACCGGGGCGACCTTGAAGATCACGACCGATCATCTTCTGCGTCAAGATGCGACGTCGGCCGCTCGTAGCTGGGCGCGGTTCCTGGCGCCCAGTGTCACCGATCTCGAGCAGATCGCCGGCGGCGAGCAGCCTTCCGCCGCAAGCATAGCGTTCTTCCTGTCGGCGCGAAATGCCGGCGAAGTGTTTCACTACGAGATCTTCAACCGCAATGGTTATTCGCAGCTCGTGTCGACTCGCGAGAAGATCGCGCTCGTCGACCTGTCCGAATATAGCCCCGATGCGGCGCGGTCAGTCGCCAACGGTCAACCAATCGTCGATGTCACGGAGGGCAATTCGGTCGACCGACCGGCGTTCTTCGCGCGCGCCTATGTCCCGGTCCAGGCCGACGGTCGCCACATTGCGGTCGTTGCGGCCTACGTGGATGAAACGGAGCAACGCAGGAGTTTTCACAATACGTTCCTGACCGCGGCCGCATTCCTTTGCCTGCTGTCGGGTCTCGCTTTCTCCATTCCCGCAGTTGCGTGGTATCGGGAAACAAAGGTGAAGCAGGCGGACCGACGCATCCGCTTTCTCGCCCACCATGACGCGTTGACCGGGTTGGCCAATCGTCTCCATCTGATCGAACAACTGGACAGAGCCCTCGCTCACCTGCCGATGCGCGGCGGCGGCCTCGCCGTGCATTTCATCGACGTCGACCGTTTCAAGGAGGTCAACGATACCCTTGGTCACGACGGCGGCGACTTTCTGCTCAAGTCCATCGCCGAGCGTCTGCGCGCAGCGGTCCGGATCGACGACATGGTGGCCCGGCTCGGCGGCGACGAGTTCGTCGTCGTGCAGAATGACATCGCCGGCAGGAGGCAGGCCGAGACGTTTGCGCGCCATCTTGCCACCGCTCTCAATGCTTCGGTGAAGTTCAAGCAGCGCGAGATCCTCACCACCGCCAGCATCGGCGTGGCGCTGGCGATGGAGGAGGGCACCACCCCGGAGCGGCTGCTCAAGAGTGCCGACCTCGCGCTCTATGCGGCCAAGGCAGCCGGCCGCAACTGCATCCGGTTCTTCGTGCCCGAGATGGATACCGAGCTACAGGCGCGCATCGAGCTCGAGAGAGCGATTCGCGAGGCGGTACTGAATGATCGCTTCGAATTGCACTACCAGCCTCTCTTCGAAATACCGCAGCGCCGCCTCGCCGGCTTCGAAGCGCTGATCCGAATGCCGGCGGCGGACGGAACACTGATTCCGCCATTGGCCTTCATCCCGGTCGCCGAGGACTTGCGGCTCATCGACAAGATCGGGGCGTGGGTGTTGCGGCAGGCATGCCGCACCGCTGCGACCTGGCCGGCGCACCTGACCGTTGCCGTGAACCTGTCACCCCAGCAGTTCGTGGCGGGCACCATCAGCGACATCGTGGCTGTCGCACTGAGAGAGTCGGGACTCGCGCCGCACCGGCTCGAGCTGGAGATTACCGAAGGCTTGCTTCTCGGCAACACCGAAGCAATTGTGTCGCAGCTCCTGAGCCTCAAGGCGATGGGCGTGGCCATCGTGATGGACGATTTCGGTGCCGGCTATTCGAGCCTCAACTACCTGTGGCGCTTTCCGTTCGACAAGATCAAGATCGATCGAGCCTTCATGCAGGGCCTCGACGGCCCCCATTGCCAGGTCGGAGCGGTCGTCAAAGCGATCATCGCCCTCGGACGCGAGCTGCATATGCGCGTAACGGTCGAGGGCGTCGAGACCGCCAGTCAGGCGGCGTTTCTCGATACGGCCGACGGTGATCAGGTCCAGGGTTTTTTCTTCGGCCGGCCAGTGCCGGCCTCGGAACTCGGCGCCAGCATTCTGGCGGGCTTCGCGAGGACAATGCCGCCGGCTTCGCCCGTGACCGAACTGCACGTCGTCAACGCCAGGGCTGAAGGGTAGCACGAACCTGCGCGTTGTGGGCGATGCGGCTCCCGGCCGCCTGTTATGTAAACATTCTGGCGTTTCATTTAGCGTTCTTCTTACCAAGATGGGCATTTTTTCGCGTTGCCTGCATCTCTCGCCGAGGTTGTGCGTTGATGGTGATGTCTACCATGAAAAATCAACCCCGTTACGACCCGGCATCCGAAAGCGGCGGTCCACACACCACCGAACCTCTCACGGCATCGATCGACGGAGCAAATGGCGCGTCCGATCTGCAGCACGAGTTGGATGCCCGTCTCAATCCCGGCAAGACCGGGGCTTCGGAGACTGACGCTCCGACGGCGAATGTGGCGCAATCCAATCCTAGCCGGATACCGCTGCGATTTGTGAAAGCAGCCGCGGGCATTGCCATCGTCGCAGTCTTCGGCTGGCTCCCCCTGAGGGCGCTTCTCCAGACGTCAAGCGTCGAAGCCATCGTCAACTCGAGACTGGTGACATTGAGGTCGCCGATCGACGGCAAGATTTCATCCGGCGCCGGTCTGTCGGGCGATCCAGGCATCGTCGCCGAGGGCACGCTCATCCTTCGTGTCGTCAACACGCGCGGTGACCACGTGCGGCTCGATGATCTGCGCAGCCAGATGTCTCGGCTGGAAAACGAGCGGCCAAGCCTGGTTTCGAAGATTGCCTCGGCCCGCGCCGCGCAGAAGGATCTGGCGCGTCAGGCGGCCCTGTTCACGGAGGGGCGGATACGTCAGCTCGAAGCGCGCATCGCCGAGATCCAAGCCTCGATCGAAGCGGCCGCGGCGCGTCGGGAAGAGGCGGCGGCTGCCGTGGAAAGAGCGTTGTCGCTCATCAAGTCAGGCAGCGTTTCCTCCGTCGAGCTTGGGCGCTTGACGCGAGATCAAACCATAGCACTGCAGACCGAGATCGGCGCGCGACGCCGCCTGGATGCGACCCAGGTCGAGCTCACCGCCGCGCGCGACGGTACGTTTCTTGGCGACAGCTACAACGATCGCCCGAGTTCCGTGCAGCGTGAGGAGGAGATGCGGCAGCGGGCGGAAGGGCTCACAGCGGACTTGGCGCATGCGGAAGCGCAGATCGCGTGGCTTGCGGGTGAGATTGAATCCGAGCGATCTCGCTATGTCGGCCGCTCGGAGGCGGAGCTCAAATTTCCCGTCGCCGGCCGGGTCTGGGAGATCCTGACAGCAGCAGGAGAGGACGTGCGGGCCGGCCAACCGCTGGTTCGTCTCCTCGATTGCTCCGGCGCGGTGGTGACGGCGAACGTCACGGAGAGTGTGTACAACAGCCTGCAACTGGGATCGGTTGCGCATTTCCGACCGAGCGCCGGCGGGCCCGAGTTGGCCGGCACCGTCGTCAATCTCACCGGATCTGCTGGAGCCCCGGCCAACCTCGCCATCAATCCTGATGCGCTGAGCAAGGAACCGTATCGTGCCACGATCTCGGTCCCCGCTCTCAACAATGGCTCCAACAATTGTCCGGTCGGGCGAACCGGACGCGTCATCTTCTCGGCAGATAGTGCGAGAGGGCCATGATCGCCGCGCTGACACCGGGCCTTATCGCGCTCGGGTTCTGCCTTGCCATCCTGCCCTGGCTCCGGCTTGGGAGCACTGCGGCGCGTTTGCTGATGATCGCAATCGTGTTGTTGCTCATGATCCGCTATTTTGGATGGCGCCTTGCGTTCACGGTCCCGCCCGTCGGCTGGACCGCCGATTTCGTCGTGGGAGCGCTGTTCCTCGTCGTCGAGGCTGCGGCACTCGCGGCGAGTGCACTCTCGCTGCTGTTCCTGAGCCGCACGACCGATCGAACGCCGCAAGTCGAAGCCAACAGGCTATGGCTTGCCGAACAGGACGCTCCTCTGGTCGACGTGTTCATTTGCACCTACAACGAGGAAGTCTCGATTCTCGAGCGCACGATCGTCGGCGCAACTGGAATGAACTATCCGAACTATCGAGTTTGGGTGCTGGACGACGGGCGGCGCCGCTGGCTCGAAGAGCTTGCAGGCGACCTCGGCTGCCGCTATCTGGCACGACCCGACAACAAGGACGCCAAGGCCGGCAACATCAACCATGCTCTGCGGCATGTGACGGGGCTCGTCGATCCCCCCGACTTCATTTCGATCCTCGATGCCGATTTCGTCCCCATGCCCGAATTTCTCGCCCGCGCGATGTGCCTGCTCCGCGACCCTGGCGTGGGTGTAGTGCAAACGCCTCAGCATTTCATCAATGCGGATCCGATCCAGACCAACCTGGCCGCGACCAAGGTCTGGCCGGACGAGCAGCGCTTCTTCTTCGATATTCTGATGCCAGCGAAGGACGCGTGGGGCGTGGCCTTCTGTTGCGGCACGTCGTCGGTCGTCAGACGCTCGTCACTCGTGAAAATTGGCGGCTTTCCGACCGATTCCGTGACGGAGGATTATCTCCTGACGCTGCGGCTGAAGGAAATTGGCGCGCGCACGGTGTATCTGAACGAGCGTCTGACCTTGGGGTTAGCCCCCGAGGGACTCAAGGAGTACATCACTCAGCGCAGCCGATGGTGCCTTGGCTTCATGCAGATCATTCGTGGGCGCAGCGGCCCCTTTTCCCGAAGGTCGCGGCTGGATTTTGTCGACAGGCTGTCCCTCGTCGAAGCATTCCTGAGTTGGACTTCGACCTATGTCGTCAAGGTATTCGGTCTTGTCGTTCCGAGCCTTTATCTTCTGTTCGGCGTCAAAGCCGTTCAGGCGGATCTCTTCGTGCTCCTCGGATATTTCCTGCCGTTTTATGTCTGGTACTCGCTCACCATGGCCTGGATTTCCCGCGGACGGTCAATGGCGGTGATGTCCGACGTCGCTCAATACATTGCTCTGCCGGCCGTTCTCAAAGCGGTCGCGACGGGACTGCTGAAGCCGCGGGGGCACAAATTCGAGGTCACCGCCAAGGGCGGGGATCGCAATCAAGGTTTCATCGAATGGTCGCTGTTCAGGGTCTACGGCTCCGCGTTGGTGATCACGCTCGCCGGAATTGCCCATGCCTTCGTGCTTCATGCGCAAGGCGACGCAATCGCCTATGGCGGCCTGGCACTGGCCTGGAGCTTATACAATGCGGTCATCCTGACCATCATCTGCTTGGTAACCATCGAGCAGCCGCGGCGGCGAAAAGCCGAGCGGTTCGAGCGCACTGAGCCGGTTCTTTTCAGTATCGGTGAGCGGTCCGGCATCTACCGTTTGGCCGATATCTCGATTACGGGGGCCCGCTTCGTGAGCGACAATCCTCCGCCTGTCGGGACTGCCGTTCATTGCACTCTTCGGGGGAGAACTGTCGCCGCTCTGGTCGTGCGGCGCACCGGGGATGGATTTGCGATCCGGTTCGATGAAACCCACAACGCGCGCGTCGATCTCATTCGAGCCTTCTATTCCGGTGACTACGTCACTGCATTCACCGGCATACGCGCCGCGCCCCTCGGCAAAGCAATCATGATGCGGATCTTCGGCTGACGACGTCTGCCGGCGATTTCGTCGGGTCGGGCGCCATTGCTCGGGCGGCTGCATGGACGGGGTTGGGCAGCACGGCTGTCCTATCATGAAGCTGAGCAATATTGACCAGCGAATCGGTGCGTCTGAGAGCATGTATCCTAGGGGGCTGGCGCTGTCGGGAGGAAGGAATGATCGCCGAGCGAAATCCGCCCACCTTTTGGCCACATGGTCCGGACGATGAGAAGCGAATGACGGTCGCCGTTCGCTCTCTCGAAAAAGAGAATAAGGAGCTGAAACAGCTCGTCGTGCGTCTTTCGGAGACCATCCTTCGATATGTCGAAGGGCGGCGCTGAGTTCGCGGAAAGATGCGCTGACCAGATATTGCCTTGGAGCTGAGCGGTCACGGCCGCTGCGAAGCCAGGCTTCGCAGTCGGTTCTTCGTGGCCGCAATGCCCACGTCGAGGCTTTCAGCGCTTGATCGCTTCGGTTGCGCGCGGGCTATGTCGGCGCCCGCAGCTCGCCCCGGAGCCAAGCTAGAGTATTTGCGCATTTCATCGGGTCGACTGCCTCGTCGAGGAGCCGGTGGAGATCACCAGCGGGAGATTCGAAGGTATCAATGCAAAACCCGGCGGGACCGGGCGTCATGCGCGCCAGCATCAGGCTTGTCTGGCATTTGCGACGCATCGATGGCTGGACGGTCATGGAGCTGGCCTTGATCAGGCGGGAGCGCGAAACTCCCAGTCACCGGTGGATGCCACTTGGAGCGGTGATGCGCCATCTTGGAACCATGCCTGCTGCTGCGCTGACCAATATTGATCACCTCCCCGAACCCGCGTTGGTTACCCCAAACACCCGCTTTCACGTTTCGAGTCATTTTTAGAATACGATTGTCAGGCCGCTCTCATGGCCACCGCCGGCACATCGTCAGCCACCAGCGATGAAAATGTCGCGGCCCGCGCAGTCACAGCGGCTGTTCGTCGCACGACCGCAAGCCGCGCTACAAACCGGTGAGAACTGAGGGCCCTGAAGCAACCATCGGTGGTGGGCGACGTTGATCAACCACCACCAACAGGAAACACAAATGTCAGATCAAATCCGGACCAAGCAGAATGTGCCGCAGCAACCGAATGGCAACGATCAACCCGATACAGGAGCTCCGTCCAGCGCCTTTCCCGGGGGCTTCCTTGCGATTGCCACTGCCTACGGGGACTACACGAAGAAGTCGGTTGAGGACACCAGGCTGTTTGTCGAGAAGCTCTCGGGCGTGAAGTCGCTCGACAAGGCGATGGAGGTCCAGGCCGACTTCGCCAAGTCAACTTATGACACGTTCGTTGCGGAGTCGCAGAAGATCGGCGCGCTCTACGGCGATCTTGCCAAGCAGTCCTACAAGCCGTTCGCTGAGCTCGTTGCGAAGATGGCGCCGACAAATCGGTGACATGTCTGCATGTCTGTCCCGCGGTGCCGGAGCAAAGTGGCTCTGGTTCATCGCGAGGCATAACGAGCGTCGCAAGCGAGCGGGCCGTGAGGAGCGTTATGACCAGTGTCAATCCGATTTTCGAAAGCTTGTCCGTTGACCCGGAGCAGGTAACCGCCGTGAACGCGGCGTACGAGCTGGCGTGTCGAACGCTTCAGCACATCGGCCAGCTGGAGGTAGATCGAGAGATCATAGCCAGGAGAATTGTGCAGGCTGCAGGCGACGGCGAGCGCGATGCCGACAAGCTGTGCGAGCGTGCCATCCATGGACTGACCGCGCTCGACTACCGGCAGCATCGTCATTGACGGCGCCGAGCTCGCAACCGAAGACGGCAGCGGAACTATGGCTTGTTAGACCCGTTCCTTCCTATGGCCGATCTTCGTCGGCTTGAATGCAATTTGAATTGGAAAATATCAGATGAAGAAGTCCTTAATGGTTTCTGCGGCTGTCGCGGCGCTATTGGCCACGACAGGGCTGGCGACAGCGCAGGGCGTCAATCAGGGAGCCGCGAAGGAATCTCCGGCTGCCACCTCGCCTAAAGGCGATGCTGCGATGCCGATGAACGCACCAGCGGCAAAGGGAGCCGAGACCTTACCGCCCGGCACTACGTCAAAAGAGGGCAAGCCTCAACATGTGCAGGGCAAGCCGGATGCAAAGACGACGGGCGACAAGAAAGCTGAGGGCCAGTCGAAGGCTCCGGACTCGACGGCTCCGACCACCGCTTCGAAGGATATGAAGAATCCGACAGCTGAATCGAAGTCACCTCCTGACAGCAAGGCGGCAAGCGAGCTGAAAGCAGACGGCAAGGCAAAGGCAGTCGATTCGACCGCCACCTCAAAGGACGTGAAAACCCCGACTGCCGAGACCAAGCCGTCGACCTCCGACAGTGGGACGACGGGACATGCGGCAACCGCGGCGACGGCAGCTCCTCCCGCCGAGAAGCGCTCGCAGATAACCTCGGCAATGAAGCAAGAGAAGGTCGAGGAAGTAACGAACGTCAACTTCAGTCTCTCGATCGGAACGGCTGTCCCCGCCGGCGTCCGCTATTATCCGATGCCGTCACGTATCGTGGAAATCTATCCGGAATGGCGTGGATACGATTTCATCCTGGTGAACGGCAAGTACCTTGTCCTTCGCCCGCGCACGCATGAGATCGTCTACATCATCGAGGGTTAGGCTAGCTCGCCAGCCTCGCGACAAGCGGCTGCAAAACGCGAGAGGGCGGCTCGAGAGCCGCCCTCAATATCTGAACCGGATGCTGCGCGTGGTGTTGCTTTCTCCTCCGCGGGCGGAGCAGGAGTCTTCCATCTGAACCGTCCTGCTAGTCGCGCTCTCGGAGCAGGGGCTTCTCGTGCAAGACAGCGCTCAGAAGCGAATTGTGGACCTCGATGTGTCCATTATAGCTGATGAGGCCGAGCCGGCGAAACTTGTTCATGAAATAGCTCACGCGAGATCGCGTGGTCCCGATCATCTCCGCCAATGTCTCCTGACTAATGTTCGCGCTGATCGGCTGCGGATTGCCTTCCTTGCCGAAATTCGCGAGCAGCAACAGCAGTCGAGCAAGCCGCCGCTCGCTCGAATTGAAGAGCTGGTCGATCAGGTCCTCCTCAATCCGACTGTTCCGGGTCAGGAGATACGACATGAAGAGCTGTGAAAATTTCGGCTCGTCACGAATAGCCCCCATCATCGCATCCTTGGTGATCGACGTGATAACGCAGTCTTCCATCGTTGTCGTCGTCGCGATGCGTAACGGATGACCGTTCATGCATCCTTCGCCAAAGAACTGGCCGGGCTCCAGAATTGCGACAACCGCCTCCTTACCCTGCTCAGATACGACCGTCAGCTTGACCTTCCCTTTTTGAATGTAGAACACGGAGTCTGCGACATCGCCTTGCTGGAACACGTGCCGGTTCCTGGGAAGCTCGAGAATCGCTTTCCCCGCGCCCACTTTGGCGAGGAATTTTTTGGGGTCGAAGACGTCCTTGGTTGGCTTTGCCACGAGAGCCTCCTTTGACTCACAAACTTGTCCGACCTCGGTCAACTTGCGGGGGTTGCCCTGCTGTCAAACACTACCTGCCGATCTTCATCAGTTCTACAGGAAACCCGACTTTGCGCGTCCCCAAGCGCATCGCACCCGGTCCTCATCCTGAGAGCCCGCCAATGGCGGGCGTCTCGAAGGATGGCCACAGGCGAGATCGCTCGCATATGCGATTGCCTTGCCTGAGATCGGGAGAACGAGGCGGTGCGCATCGATGCAGATGATCGTGCGGCGACGGGCAGCATGCGGGCTCGGCAGCCCGGCGCGCTGGTCAATATTGCTCACTCTCGTGCTGTCTTATTTGTCCGCCGGGGCTCGTTATTCGAACCTTCGATCCCCACATCTATTTCAGTCTGACGGTCGGGGGTGGCCGGCGATGGGCCGAGAGTTCGAGCGAAGGAGCCCAGCATGTTCAGATCTCAGCAATACCGCGAAAAGGCAGCCGAGTACGACGAGCTGATCAAGGGTTCGACCGACCCGGATGAGATCCTCAGACTTCAGGAGCAGCAGGACCGATTTGCCTCGCTCGCCGACAACGAGCAGGGACTGGCGGACGAGTATGACAATGCAGTGCAGGTCGCGGAACAGGGCAGATCGCACGGCTTAGCCCTTGCGGCCGAAGAAGAGCTTATTCTGCGGTGTCTTGGCGCAGCCATCATCATGCAGTGGAACGCCCTGCCGACGACGCTGCAACGGGAGATCTTCGACACCGCCGGGTCGATCGGCAAGTTGCTGGAGACGGCGGCGCTCCGCGGCCAGATCGCGCGATTTCTTCATAACCACAAGGACGACGCCGGTCGCGGCAGAAGGCCTCTGGCGGACGACATGCCCGCCGAAGCGAGATCGTTCACTTTGGCTCTGTCACGGTGGGACGATGAGGGAGGCGCAGTTGGCGACGGGCTGCCCGATCTAACCGGACGCCCATAACAGGAGGTTTCCATGTCACTTACACAGTTTCGGGTCGATGACGGACCACATACCATGGACGGGTTGCGGCTGCTTGCTCAGGAGGGAAATGAGCAGGTCGAGGCGTTCATGGGCCGGAAGGTGATGGACGTCTGGGCGGAGTCGGTCGAGCATCGCGGAGGACGACAAAGTCTGTTTCGCGATCAATACAATGCCCTCGGCAGGCTGAACCTTGCCGCACTTCAGCGCATTGCGAGCGCGAAATATCAGCGAGGCCCTGCCTTCAACCGGCAGCATCCCTTTGTCGAGATACTCTTCTCTGACATTACGGAGAGCGGCGAGGCTCTCAATCTAAGTCAACTCGTGCGAGAGGCATTGCCGCCGGCATTTCATAGGATGGCCTGAGATCGCAGGGTCACTTCGTCTTGCCGGGCACCGCTTCGGCCTCGATCGCTGCGACAAGCTCGGGCGCAAGGTGTGCGGACAAACGCTGAATGATGTTCAGTAGCTGCAGGATTTCCTGCTCACGCAAGGCGTCAATCTTGTTGTGCAGCAGTTCGATCTCGAGTTCAGCCTTCACATTTATCCGATAGTCGTGTTCTGCGTGCCTGCGGTCGATCTCGGATTGACGGTTCTGGCTCATCATGATGATGGGCGCTGCGTAAGCGGCCTGGAAAGAAAGAACCAGGTTGAGCAAGATGAAGGGATAAGGGTCCCAGCGGTTGATGAATGCCATCATGTTCAGCGTGATCCAAATGCCAAGTAGCACGCTTTGGATGATGATGAAGCGCCAAGAACCAACTGTTTCGGCAACCCGGTCGGCAAGCATCGCGCCTGGCGTCAGTGCGAGCTTGGGTACGTTGCGGGCTGGCTTTTGCGCCCGAAGTTCTCGCAGCCGCTCTTGGTCTTCGGGACTTAGGTGCACCTTGTGGCTTTGCTCATTGCTCATTTGTTGCATCCACAGTTGAGAGGGCCTGCCAAACAAAGAGGTTGCGAATTGCACGTTTCGACGAAGTCCGGCTTCGGTCAGGAACGAGGAAACACGCGTTCCAGCGCGGTGGCAATCGCCTGGATTGCAGGAAAGCGGCCACGGATGCGTCGTACGATCGCCGGTAGGTTCGCTGGTCGATCCGGGTAGTCGCGCCGGGCCAGGAGAAGAAGTGTACCGCAAGGATTTCAGCGCCGCCTCAGCTGGTCGCGGCAGTTGGCGAAAGCGGCTGGACGACCGGTGCCGGAAACAGCACGGTAAATCGCGCGCCCTGACCGTCGGCGCCACGTTCGATCCGCAACTCGCCGCCGATCTGGTCGGTAAATGATCGAACGATCTTCATTCCCAGCCCTTTGCTTTCGCCGGGGTCGAAGCCCTCGGGCAGAGCCGGGCCATCATTGGAGATGGACAGCGCATAGCCATGTTCCGGATCCGGCTCCAACCTGATCGCGATCCGGCCCTTGCCGTATTTTGCCGCGTTCGTGATCAACTCGTTGGCGATGAAGCCGAGCGGAATGGCGGTGACGGCCGGCAGATCGATCTGACTGCCTTCGACGCTGACTCTTCCGGTGGAGGCGTCCGACGACGACATCGCAGAAAATTCGAGGCCGAAATCCTGAAGGAATTTCTTGAACTCGATGGTTCTCACACCGTCGTAGGAATGAAGGCGATGGTGGATGCGCGCAATCATGGAGACACGACTGGCTGCCGCGCTCAATTGTGAAGCCGCTTCGGAGTTGATCGAATTACGGCTCTGCAGCGAAAGAAGGCTGATGGTCATCTGGAGATCGTTCAACAGCCGATGGTCGGATTCCGCCTTCAACAGTTCCAGCCTGCGGATCAATTCGTCCTTTTGAAGAAGCAGCGCCTCGCTCTTCGCAAGCGCCTTTCGCAGTCGAGCCGCGATGAGCCGGTAATCCGTCAGCTCCGCAGCGGGTAGGCATTGATCCGGATCCTGAAAAATCACGCCCGGAGGTGGTTCCGAACCGCCTGACGAGTCTTCGTCGATCATGACGTCGGTCCCCTGGGAAATTCTCACTGCAACTGCGGGATGAACTGGAACGGCAAAAGAAGATCAAGCTAGTGCAAATTAACTATGTCCGGCACCCGACGTTGTGCCTTGCTCGCTGGGCTCGCTGTACTCGCTGTGTCCGGTACCCGC
The DNA here is from genome assembly GCF_003957705.1 of Bradyrhizobium sp. LVM 105. Classification (NCBI taxonomy): domain Bacteria; kingdom Pseudomonadati; phylum Pseudomonadota; class Alphaproteobacteria; order Hyphomicrobiales; family Nitrobacteraceae; genus Bradyrhizobium; species Bradyrhizobium sp. LVM 105. The sequence goes on from NZ_QZMV01000001.1 coordinate 83,066, forward strand.
TAGTAGGCGGGGCCTCCTGATGAGCCTCGCAGCCGTGTTGAGTGCGACGGTCCATGATGAAGACCGTCGCACAACAACGTCGATCGTGCGCTCAGTACGGGGCGTAGTATTGGCGGCGATAGGGATACGGGTCGCCGTAGTAGCCTGGCGTGTAGTAGCCCGGCGAATAACTCGGCCCGTAATAGCCACTGCCGTAGGCTCCGTAGGCGGCGGCTCCAGCCGCAGCGCCCAGGATGCCGAGACCGATTGCGGCCCCCGGAGCGCGGTAATAGCGGCCACGATGGTGGCGTCTGTAGTAGACCTCGGTCACTTCGGATGAAGAAGCCGCCTGTGTCGGAAGCGCCATGCTCGCCGAGATCGGAGCTGCCCCCGAAGGCAGCACCGAGCCGAGCATCGCCGCACCGAAGAGCGCGACGGCAGCCGCGCCTTTTGTTATCTGGTGGTTCATGATCGTATCCTTTCGAACTTGGAGCACGCCGTTCCTTGATGCGGTTCAACGCGGCAAGAGAACGCCTCCTTTCGGCTGAGGCTCCTTCGCCTCCTCATCCGCCGGCAACGTCAAGAGCGCGTCCCGCTCCGCTCCAAAGGCCGGATCCGGCGGTCGTTCTAGCCTGCGATAAGCCGGTTCATGAGCGTGGCTTGATCGAGGCGTAGATGGAGTCCCGTGATGCCTGAGTTCGCATCATTCTTGAGACATAAGCCGTCCCCGACGATTGCCGGACGCGTTCACCCAGGCTCTGAAACGACTTGGCAGCAATTATCGCAACGGAATATCCGTTGAGCCGGGCGGGTGCCAGCGCTGCGAAGATCGACGAGATGCCTCATAGGCACGCCACATTTGTCGCAGGGCGGCGACGGTATCTCCGATTCCTCCATCAGGAGAGTGGGCGGCATCTGCGTCACTTCTCAATGCCTGAAATTCCGTCGATCCAGCCAAGCCAGATGAGTGACCGGATCGGGTCTTCCAGAGCTCGAGCTTTCTCGGAGTCCAGCCCTGGTCCTTCAAAGGAAGGGAACTCAAAGCCGCAAAGCATATCGTCACGGACAGGTTTGTGGCCATGGGGAGTGGTTGGGAAGCGGCTCGTTGAGAGCGGGGAGATCTGGGACATCCATCAAGAATGGACCAACCGGAGTTCCGCCGCTGTATCGTTTTGCTCACTCGCCATGAATTCCAAAGGGAGAACCGTAGGCAGCTTCGCCCCGGGGAACTGACTTCGGCGTCGAGCACTTCCCGATTGGATCCGGCACTGAGCGTGCCGGTGGCACCGCGCAAGGCGGGCGGACATTGCTTGATGTCGCAATTGGCCTGCTGTGGCCGCAGGCGAGATGCCTGACGGAACCGAGGTGGCCGGATCATCCATGCCGCAGCCTGGGCTCCACCCAGTTCGCCAATTGTCAGCTCCGACGGCCGGGGACGCCGGCCTCCACGTCGTCGGGCCAGTCATTTGGCTTCGTATGCTTGGCTTCCTCTTCGGCTAGAAGCCGGATCAACGTCTGGTGACGAGCCTCATCCCGATGCGGGTCACCTTCGCCGATGGCGATGAGCTTCTTGTAGCGCCGGATATTTTCGTGATTGATGTAGTCGTTCATTGCGCCCTCCAACGGATTTGGCAGCGTGGCGCGCGAGATCATTAATGGCTGCCTCTTGCGCAGCAAACGCAAGCCTTATTGTCGGCCAGGGAAGTAAATGCGAGACAGTGCCCCTGTCCCACAAGCCATCCATCGATGATTTGCAACCATATGGCCTCGTGGCCGTTCTGTCGTGATCACCGGCCCTGTCCGTTGGGCTTTCGGTGGCTGAGAGACCCGACAGTGCTCCCGCTCATGAAAGGGAGGCACCCATGGAAAACCAACCGTCACAGGCGTCGATCGCACTGACCTGCTCAGCTTGCGGGAGGCGACCCAAGTTCGTCACCAGCATCCTGGTGCCCCGGACAGCGCGCACAATCCGCATGTTCACCTGCGAGTGTGGCAAGCGAAACTGGATCGAAAGCGAATAATTGAAGTCAGCGCGGACAGCAACTGAGGCGCTCGAGGCCGGTCTACCCCGATGATCGAGTTCGGACGCGGTCTGAACACAAAGCCAGAGCACATTGACGCATCACCGTCCGTCGTCGGCCGTTAGCGGTGACAGAGAGTGCTGCAGGCTCCCGCCCAAGCACGGAGCATTGGCTATGTCGAACTACAAAGCATACCTCATTTCTCGAGACGGCCACCACATCAGAGCTGTCGACCTTGAGTGTGTCGACGATGACGCTGCAAAGAGACTTGCCGAGCAGCTCACGAATTTCAGCAATGTTGAGCTATGGGAGCACGCCCGCAGAGTTGCGAAGTTTGGCAGCAAATCTGACTGAAGGACATTAACGGCGGGCGTCCCTGCTGCTCATTCCCTGTCGTCGCCCCCGACCAACGGATCGCGCCGCCGACCGGGTGCACCGGATGCATGACGGCACTGAGGTCACTCGCCTTCTCTCGTTCCAATGTCCTTCCAGCCGGCGTGCCGATCCTGTTGAAGATCGGCTCCACCTCTAAGCGGTCGGTCTTGAATTACATATTGATTTTCAGTTGCATAAGAGTTCGCATTATTATTTCCGAATGGTGCGCCATTCACACGCAACCGCCGCACGAGGTGACGACCATTGCACGGCGTTGGGTGTGCCATATCGTGCCAACGTCCTTCAGCGGTTCCATCTTCGTCGTCGATGAACGCGTCAATGCGACCGATCGCGGCGCCGACAACTCGCATTTTGCCTATGGGCTATCTCACACATTGAGAATAAGTGGTCTCACAAATTGCTGAATCGGCGCCAAGCGACTTCCATTGCTTTGTCTAACTCAGGTTGTATGGTGGCCGTAAGAGCATTTCGACTTGGTCGATGACGTACGGACGGTAGGCGTTGTCCGAATCGTTGGTGATCATGATCACAAGAAAAGTGTTCGGCCGTGGATAGAATGAGGGACAGAGGACAATGACCGAAGGATTAGGACAATGTCGCTGCTCCAGATCAATCTCTTCGGCGGTGTCGAAGTCATGCGCGTTTCCGGCGAGTCGGTTTTGATCTCCAGTCGCAAGGCTGCAACTCTTCTGGGCTATGTGGCGCTCAGTTCCCCTCGGGCCATTTCTCGCGGCAAGCTCGCGACCCTGTTGTGGGACGGTCAGTTCGGCGATCGCGCGCGCGCCAGCCTTCGACAAGCTCTGCTCACATTGCGGCGTGAGTTGCCGCAATATTCCGATGTGATCTCGGCCGAACGCGACGACATCCGCATCTGCCCGAACGCCATAAGTACCGACGTCGCGGAGTTCGAGCGGCTCCTGACGGATGGAGATCCCGAACGACTGGCTCGCGCGGCGATGCTTTATCGGGGTGACCTTCTCGAGGGCATCAGTTCGACCTCATGCCAGTTCGAAGCCTGGCTGTCCGCCGAGCGCCAACGACTGAGGACGAAGGCGATGCAGGCGCTTGCGGGCCTGCTGGACGCCGACGGGCGCGAACACGCGGATATAGCGATCGCACTCGCGCTGCGTATTCTTGCGGTCGACCCGCTTCAGGAGGAAGTCCATCGTATATTGATGCGCTGCTACGCGCAGCAAGGCCGCCGGACCGACGCGTTGCGTCAGTACGATCTTTGCCGCTCCGTGCTGTGGCGGGAGGTTCGCGCAGTGCCGGAGCGGGAGACCGAGCAGCTGCAGCGCGAAATCCGCCGCACGTTCCACGCTGCCCCCCTGCGGTCTGCCTCACTCAAATTGCATCGAGCCAAAAACATTGACGCAACTTTCACGCTCGGCGTGACGCCTGCATCACGATCCTGGTCGTAGCCTTAGCCGCTCGCACAATCGTGCGTAGTGATCCCGACTCCCTTTAGGGAACGCGTGTCGCTCGCGGGTCAGGCACTTCATCAGGAGACTTTGATCATGACTGGAACACAGCAAGGATATGAGGACTACGGCCAATTGGATCCGCAGGGGATATTCGGCTCCATCCTCGGCGGTGCGGCCGGACGGGTTATCGGCAACCTGCTCGGCGGCAAAAGGGGAAAGAATATCGGCGGCATGATAGGTAACATCGGCGGAGGTTTCCTGCCGCTTTCCGCCGGTCCGGAAACGCCGCAAGGTTCGGTGCAGGTCTCCGACATGGAGCTGCAGAGCTTCTGGAGCGTGCTCAAGAAGATCGGCCAGGGCGTGCAGACCGGCCTCGATGTCGGCAAGCAGCTCGGCGTGTTCAACGCCGGCCAGCCCGGACTTCAACCCGCGACGGAGCAGGTCTCCGACATCGAGCTGCAGAGCTTCTGGAGCGTGCTGAAGAAGCTGGGGCGGGGCGTGCAGACCGGCCTCGATGTCGGCAAGCAGCTCGGCGTGTTCAACGCCGGCCAGCCCGGCCTTCAACCGGCGCCGGAGCAGGTCTCCGACATGGAGCTGCAGGGCTTCTGGAGCGTGCTGAAGAAGATCGGCAAGGGCGCCCAGACCGGCCTCGACATCGGTCGCCAGCTCGGCGTGTTCAACGCCGGCCAGCCCGGCCTTCAACCCGCGACGGAGCAGGTCTCCGACATCGAGCTGCAGAGCTTCTGGAGCGTGCTGAAGAAGCTGGGGCGGGGCGTGCAGACCGGCCTCGATGTCGGCAAGCAGCTCGGCGTGTTCAGCGCCGGCCAGCCCGGACTTCAACCAGCGACGGAGCAGGTCTCCGACATGGAGCTGCAGGGCTTCTGGAGCGTGCTGAAGAAGATCGGCAAGGGCGTGCAGACCGGCGTGAACATCGGTCATCAGCTCGGCGTGTTCAGCGCCGGCCAGCCCGGACTTCAACCCGCGCCGGAACAGGTCTCCGACATGGAGCTGCAGAGCTTCTGGAGCGTGCTGAAGAAGATCGGCCAGGGCGCCCAGACCGGCCTCGACATCGGTCGCCAGCTCGGCGTGTTCAACGCCGGCCAGCCCGGCGTTCAACCTGCTGCGGCGCAGGTCTCCGACATCGAGCTGCAGAGCTTCTGGAGCGTGCTCAAGAAGATCGGCCAGGGTGCCCAGACCGGCCTGGATATCGGCCGCCAGCTCGGCGTCTTCAACGCCGGCCAGCCCGGTGGCACGATGCACTAGACCCAACGCGCAGGGGGCGGGCGAACGCCCGCCCTCTACGCACAGACGAGAATGGAAACCAGATGGCGGATTCAAACGCGTCGCAGCAATTCATCGTGCAGGGAGACCCGGTCCAATCCGGTCAGCTCAGCGAACACTTGCAGCGTGAACCCGGCGTGAAGCGAGTCGCGCAGGTCGCACCCGACGTCGTCATCCTTTCGATGACGCAGACACAGGCCGATCGCCTGAAATCGAGGTTTGCCACGCTCGTGGTTGAACCGGATTCAGCGCTGAAGCCATTCGATGCCGACTGATTTCGGTGGGCAAACATTGGACACGCAAAACATCAAGGAGGCCGCAGATGGCCACAAAAGGCAAATCAGGAACTTCCGCGCAGGGCGAGCACGGCGCGTCCGAACTGACGACAAACGGCAACGGTGCGCTTCCCGAACAAGGCACCAGCCCGTCACCGGCACGCGGGCAGGGGCCCGCAACGATCGGATCGCGCCCGGCGCAATTCATGATCGCGCCGCAGCAGCAACCCGGGCTTGCGACCTTCAGCATCGATTTTCTGACCCAGCAGCTCACCAGCAGCCCCGACATCGAAGTCGTGAAGACGGTGCCTGCGCCGCGCCTGTTCGGATTTCAGAGCGCAGATCTCGGACAAGTGCCGCTCAGTCCGCTGGTCCTCGCCAAGATGACTCCCGACAAGGCCAGGTTGCTGCAGACCCAGGCAGGACAGCGTTGCGCGGTGGAGCGTGACGAGCGGCTGACCTACATGCTCGACCCCACCACGCCGCAGCTTCCCAATCCGGGGGTGCTGACGCCGCTGGCTGACGGCTTCACTGCGACTATCGAAGTATTGGGCCAGGACGGTCCGCTGCCCGAAGCCGAGGTCTATGTGTTCGGCAGCATGTGGCCGGCACAGGGCATCACCGACGCCACCGGCCGTGCCACGTTGACACTCCAGGGCGAAACTCCGGAGACTATCCGCTCGATTCTCGTCAAACCGAAAGTCGATTACTGGACCTTCTGGCTCGATCGTCCGCAGCTCGTTCCCAACAGTGTCAACCGGATCGTTGTGAGGGCGCTTGGCGCGGTCTTGCGGAGCTTCCCCGGCCAGCAACTGACGGGTTGGGGTGAGCGCGCGATGGGCCTTGATCGTCTGCCGCCGTCCTTTGATGGCGCCGGTATCAAGATCGCGGTCATCGATTCCGGCCTGGCGCCGACCCATCGCAACCTGCGCGGCATCAGGGAAGGCACCAGCATTGTCGGCAATGACAAGACGGCGTGGACCATTGACACGATCGGCCACGGCTCGCATTGCGCTGGAATCATCGCCGGCGGACCCATCGGCTCAGGCGGCGGTATCCGCGGCTTCGCTCCCGCGGCGGAAATCCATGTCTGCCGGATCTTCCCGGGTGGCCGGTTCAGCGATCTCGTCTCTGCGCTCGATTATTGCATGGAGCATGGCATCGACGTCGCCAACATGAGCCTTGGTGGCGGCGAGCCGTCGCGGATCATCGAGGAACGAATCGTCCGCGCCAAGGAAAGGGGCATGGCCTGCATCATTGCTGCCGGGAATTCCTCGGGGCCGGTGCAGTTTCCGGCTTCGACGCCGCATTGCCTGGCGGTCGCCGCGTTGGGCAAGTGGGGCGAGTTTCCCGACGACAGTTATCATTCGCAGCAAGCCCTCGATGGTTTCCAGAGCCGCGATGGATATTTCCCGGCGAAGTTCTCTTGCTTCGGGCCGGAGATCGACGTCTGCGCGCCGGGTGTGGCGATCGTCTCATCGCTTCCCGCCGATGGTTTCGGTGCATGGGACGGTACCTCGATGGCTACGCCACATGTCACGGGCCTGGCCGCGCTTGTGCTGGCGCACCATCCGGACTTCACCAAAGGCAGCTTCCAGAATCGCGATGCACGCCGGGTCGAGCGGCTATTCCAGATCCTGAAGGATACCGCGACGCCGCTGCAATTCGGTGACCCCAATCGTGCCGGCGCGGGACTGCCGAACGCGATGCGGGCGCTCGGCCTGGAAACTGGAATCGCGCCGGTTGCCGCCGCTGCGTCCGGAACCGATCCCTCGCTGGCAACGCTGCGTCGTCTGCTTGGATTGCGGCCGGTCGAAGCACCGAGCATGATTCCGGCGAGCGCGCCGGCACCGCATTCCATTAGTCCCATGCAGAACGGTTCGAGCCACGTCATGCGCGGTCCGGCACAGATCGCGAGCGCGACAGTCGCCCCCATGATGATGGATCCTGATCCAGCTCAGATCCGGCAGATCATGCACAAGGTCGGATTGCTGTAACGCGCGTCCTTGTGACCTTGCCGCGGGGCACAGCACGAGCTGTGCCCCGCGCTCTTATTGCGCCGTGGCAAGAAATCAAATGCCTGTGTCGCCGCCCGTCAACCCCTCGCCGCAAAAATATTCCACTTTACCGAAATTCGGAAATGACGTATACCACCGCCCATCCCGGCTCACCTTGAGGGGCGATCACGTCGTCGTCTTGTTCGCGAGCCGGGCTTGCGGTGGACGCGGCAGCGTCGGGCGCGAGAGGCGCGGGCAGGGCGGGTAGTCCCCGGTGAGCCCGTGGCCGCGCGCGGACGAACGGCGCTGCTAGGTTTCGTCTCGTCTGTAAGTTTCCGGCTCCGTCGACAGGGCCGGGAAAACTGCGGCGACATGGCGGGCCGTGCGTACGGCAAAACCGTGTGGTCCTGGCCGTCGTTGCTACGGTCAAGCTCTTGCGGAGGCGGCATCTGCGTCAACCGGCGCGGTGTCGGTGAATTCCGCGAGGACGAGGGAGGCCAGAAGGAAAGTTCGGCTCCCGGGAGAGCACGGCATAAGCCGTCCGACCACCGCGCAGGGAAGGCCGAGTGATCGGCACCACCTGTATGCTGCTGTGCGGTTTTTCTGCGCGTGCATTTTGCGCAGCAGACCGCGGGTGCGAGGTCAGCACCCGGTCTTCCCTGCGCCCTCTTGAACGAGAGGGTGAAGTAAACCAGCAAAGCTCGGGCGAAAATCGTCGCGAGGATGCGAAGTCGTGACCCAATCCCTGAAGTCCCCTCATAGCTGCCACGATCAGTGTCTGAGGGACGCGTGATTCAGCGCGTCAAATCCTTGGCCGCTTCGGCTCGTCTCCCCGGCATTGTCGGCATTCTGCTCGGCCTCGTACACGACGCCGATGGTCCGGAGGATGCTGGACGGATTGACGCTGATCGAGTCGATCCCAAGCCCGGCCAGAAACCGTGCAATCTCCGGATAGTTCGCCGGTGCCTCGCCGCAGATGCCGATATGGCGGCGGTTGCGCTTGGCGCCCTCGACGGCGAGTCTCAGCATTTCCAGCATGCCGGGATCGCGCTCGTCGAAGTCGAAGGCGACGATGTCCGAATCCCTGTCGACGCCCAGCGTGAGCTGGGTCAAGTCGTTCGAGCCGATCGAGAAGCCGTCGAACAGCTCCGCGAACCGGTCGATCAGGATGACGTTGTTGGGAATCTCGCACATCACGTAGATCTCCAGCCCGTTCTCGCCCTGTTTCAAGCCATGCCCGGCCATGGTCTGGATGACATTGCGGGCTTCCTCGACCCGCCGGCAGAACGGAATCATGACCTTCAGGTTGGTCAGGCCCATGTCGTCGCGGACGCGCCGCAGTGCGGCGCATTCCAGTGCAAAGCCCGCGGCGTAGGCGGGGTGGGCGTAGCGGGCCGCGCCGCGGAAGCCGAGCATCGGGTTCTCCTCCCGCGGCTCGAAATCCGCGCCGGCTTTGAGATTGGCATATTCATTGGTCTTGAAATCGGACAGGCGAACGATGACCGGACGCGGATGGAACGCGGCCGCGATCGTGCCCACGCCCTCCGACAGGCGCTCGACGAAGAAGTCCGAGGGCTTCTTGTAGCGCCGGGTGATCTGCTCGATCATTCGCCGGTCCCTGGCGGATTTCACCTGCTTCGGCTTTGCCAGCGCCATGGGGTGAATGCCGATGTGCTGGTTGATGATGAATTCCATGCGCGCCAGGCCCACGCCGTCGTTCGGCATCATGGCGGTCTTGAAGGCGAGTTCCGGATTGCCGAGATTGACCATGATCCTGGTGCGCGGCTTCTTCAGTGCCCCGGTCGCGACTCGCTCGACGTCGAAGGGCAGGCGGCCGGCATAGACATGGCCGATATCGCCCTCGGCACAGGATACGGTCACGGTTTTCCCGGTCTTCGCCTTCCTGGTGATGCCTGCAATCCCGACCACGGCGGGAACGCCGAGTTCGCGGGCGACGATGGCGGCATGACAGGTCCGGCCGCCATGCTCGGTGACGATCGCGGCGGCGATCTTCATGACCGGCTCCCAGTCGGGGCTGGTGGCCGGCGCGACCAGGACCTCGCCCGGCTTGAATGCGCGCAGATCCTGCTTCCTGGCAATCAGCCGGACCTTGCCGGCGGCGATCTTCTCCCCGACGGCGCGGCCTTCGCCGAGCAAAGCCGCGGAGTTCGGCTTCAGGATATAGTTTTCCAGCGCCTCGGGCGTGCGGCGGGATGCAACCGTCTCGGGCCGGGCCTGGATGATGTAGAGCTTTCCGTCGGTCCCGTCCTTGGCCCATTCGACGTCCATCGGCAGCGGATGTCCTGCCTTCTTCGAGTAATGGTCCTCGATGATGATCGCGCTCTCGGCGAGGCTGAGGACGTCGTCGTCCGAGATGCAAAGGCCCTCGCGCTCGCGGCGCGACGTCGGCACGTTGCGCGTGGCGGTGCGCCCCCGCGCATAGATCATCTTCTTGTCCTTGGCGCCGATCCGGCGCGACAGGACCGCGCGGAAGCCCGCGTTGAAGGTCGGCTTGTGGACATAGAACTCGTCCGGCTCGACGGCGCCCTGCACGATGTTCTCGCCCAACCCGTAGGCGCCGGTCACGAACACCACGTCGCGAAACCCGGATTCCGTATCAAGAGTGAAGATGACGCCGCTGGACGCGAGGTCGGACCGGACCATCTTCATGACGGCTACCGAGAGCGCGACCTTGAAATGGTCGAAGCCGTTGTCGATGCGATAGGAGATCGCGCGGTCCGTGAAGATCGACGCGAAGCAGCGGCGGCAAGCCTCGAACAGCGCGCGCTCGCCGCGGACGTTGAGAAAGCTGTCATGCTGTCCGGCGAAGCTCGCGTTCGGCAGATCCTCGGCGGTGGCCGAGCTGCGGACTGCGACCGCAACGTTCGGCCCGTATTCCTGCTCGAGCTGCCGATAGGCCTCCACGACCTTCTGCCTCAGCTCGACGACGTCCGTTGCGGCGTACACGATGTCCCGCGCCGCCGCACCCCGCCGGGCGAGGTCAGCGATACGCCGCTTGTCGAGGCCTGCAAGCAGCTTGCGCAACTCCTCCCAGGCGCCCTGCTGCAGGAGGGCGGCGCGATAGGCGGCTGCCGTCAGCGCAAAGCCGTTCGGCACTGAGATGCCGCGCCGCGACATCGTCGAATAGAGCTCGCCCAGCGAGGCGGTCTTGCCGCCGACCATGCCGACATCGTGAAGGCCAATGTCCTTGAACCAGCGAACATAGGGATTTCTGCTCATCTCTTTGCTCCGCATTCCAGGGCACCGGTCGGGGGCGCGATCCGCATCGACAATGTGGGGGGAGGCGGGCTGTACAGTGTTGCGAAAGATCAATGGAGGCGTCAGCTACGTTTCTTCGATCACCACCTGTTCGGCCAGCCGTTCGACATCCGCGGTCCGGCACAGCTCGGTGCCGGGATTGAGCAGGGCTGCGGCACCCGCTGCCATCGCGTAGCGGAAGGCGGCGCCCAGATCGGTGCCGGAGGCGAGCCGCAGCACCAGTGCGCCGAGAAAACTGTCACCGGCCCCGACCGCGCTTTGCGGGATGATCGGCAGAGACTTTGCCCGCCATGTGCGGTCCCGGGTGACCAGCGCCGCGCCCAGATGTCCCATGGTCAGCGCGACGATCGACGCTTGCCGCATCTCGACGATGCGTCGGGCGGCCGCCACCCATTCACCGGCGTCCCGAGGCTCCGTGCCCGTCAATTCGCGCATCTCGCGCAAGTTCGGCTTGATCAGGTCGACGCCTTCTGCAACGGCCGCAGCGAGCGCCGCTCCCGACGTATCGAGAATGATCTGGGATCCACGTCGCTTGGTGATCGCGGCCATGCGCGCATAGAAATCGTCAGGTACGCCGCCTGGCAAGCTGCCGCTTGCGACCACAAAGCGGGGAAAGGGATCGAGCGAGGCGATCAGCTGCAGGAACTCCGACCATTCGCGGTCAACGAGTGTCGGCCCCGGAAGGATGAAGCGGTACTGCAACGCAGTCGACTGCTCGTGGACAAAGAAATCCTCCCGCGTCTCACCCGCGATCTGGAAGGTCTGGCTGTCAACGCTCTCCGCGTCGAGCAGGCGGCGCAGCAAATCGCCCGTCGCGCCGCCGACCGGATAGATCGCGCGCACGCCGCGGCCGCCGAGCCGCTTGATCACGCGCGCGACATTGATGCCGCCGCCGCCGGGATCGCGCCGCTGCGACGTGCCGCGCAGCTTCGCGACGGGAACGATCCGTTCGACCGAAGTCGACACATCGACCGCGGGATTGATCGTGACGGTGGCGATGTCCGGCATGACCTGTCTGTATCAGCTTGGAGTTGGAATATCGGCTTCGCAGGATATCCGGCAGAGCATGCGCCAGTTTAATCTGGATCAAGGCCGATGTTGCGCCGTCGGTCCGTCGAAGAATCGAGCCGAGGAGCCATTGCCGCTCACTTGGCACGGCAGCGGGCGATCAGCTGGCGGAACCTCTTCGAACTGTTCGTAGATTAGAATACCTACAAGACTGCGGCGCGTCGCTATTCTGGAGTATCTTGATATCTGCTATTCGACGATCGGTCGTCACATCTTAGCGATTTAGTGTACTGTCGTAGCGCTGGTATGGCCGATAGACCTAAAATAGCTCAATGGCACACCTGTTGTGCTGGCCGATCTCCATGGGAGACGGGTACGCAATCAGCTTGATTGGCGGGGCGCGGTGATAAGGCCTACGATTGCAGCTAACATGGAAAGTGCGCAAGAGCGGTTCTTCATGCTTTCCGGGGCGATGATCCTGTCTGCCGGCGTCAATCGCTTTGACGAGCCGAAGCGGGTCAACGTAGCCCTGCGTGCGGGCATCAAGACGGTGGTCCTTTTGAGCGGCCGGCTCCAGATCAGCATCGGAGGCGACAGCGCGCGCGAGGTGTGCGGGCCGACCGTCCTGGTGATCCGGAGCTCGGCGGATGCTGCCCGTGATCAGGTCTTCGCCGCAAACGTCCCGATACGCTATTTGATCGTGCAAATGGATGAAAGCGTCCTTGGATCGCAGACGGCAGCGGCGCTTGACCAATCCCTCGAGGCGCTCGCGACTCGCGGCGGCACCGGGGCCAGGCTGGCGTCACGTCCGGTCGGGCACGCGCTTCGGGCCCTTGTCGCGCAGATCACGAACTGCCCGATCCGTGGCCCGGAACGCGAACTGTATCTGTGCGGAAAGGCCATGCAGCTCGTGGCGGTTGCGATCTCATCCTGTATCAGCGACGCCGTTTGCGATGCCAACCTGGCATCTCGGGATATCGAACGGATTCGTCGCGCACGGGATATCCTGGTTGCGACAATGAGCGAGCCGCCAAGCCTGGAGGCGCTGGCGCAGCAGGTCGGATTGAACGTGAGAAAGCTCAGCGCGGGTTTTCGTAGCCTTTATGGCGCAAGCGTCTTCGGCTTCCTTCAGGAATATCGACTGGAGCAGGCCTACCAGCTGATATCGACCGGCGAGATGAGTGTGTCGCAGGCGGCGTTCCATGTCGGATACGGCGCTGCCCATTTCGCGACCATCTTCCGCAAACGTTTCGGCGTCTCGCCCAGCCGCCTGCGCTGACAACGGGCGCATGCCGGGCAGTCTGTAGGTCTCCTAAACTTGATCGAAAGCGAGAGTCCGGCAAACGAAAGTCCGCCTCTGGTTCGCCTGCGGGCGCCGTGTCAGTACGGCCCTCGTGCGGAAGTTGTTTCCGCCGGGGTCGTGCGGGTTTGAGGATGATGAGGACGTTTCGCGCAAAGTGGTTTCTCCATGTTTCTGTGCTGGTCACCACCGGCCAATTGATCGAAGCCGTCAGCGTCGCGAGCGCCCAGGCCATCAGCAGCACAAGCCTCCCGCCGGTCGTGGTCGAGCATTCAAAGCCGCGGCCTGCGCGCAGGACCTCGCACGCAATTCCGCCGGCGGCACCTCGCGCCGCGACCGCACAGCCGAAGCCGGCGCCGGAATCCGGCGCGGCGAACGAGACGGCGCGCGGACCGGTGCGCGGCGTCGTGGCGCACCGTAGCGCGACCGGCTCGAAGACCGATGCGTCCATCCTGGAGGTCCCGCAATCCATCACCGTGGTGACGAGGGAGCAGATGGCGACCCAGGGAGTCCGCACCGTCGCCGAGGCGCTGCGCTATGAGCCCGGTGTCGTCTCCGAGACCCGCGTCGGCGATCGCTTCGACGGCGTGTTCATCCGCGGCTTTGGCGGCTTCAGCGCCAACGCAAACTTCCTGCATTTCTGGGACGGTCTGCGCTTGGCGCGCGGCGTCTCCTACGCCATGCCGTCGATCGATCCCTACCTGCTCGAGCGGGTGGAAGTCCTTCGCGGGCCGGCCTCGGTACTCTATGGCCAGAACAATCTCGGCGGCATGGTCAATCTGATCAGCAAGAGCCCGACGTCGGTGCCGCAGGGCGAAGTGATGACGCGGTTTGGCGATCACAACAGAATCGAAGGCGGCTTCGATGTCGGCGGACCGCTGACCAAGGACGGGCAATTGCTGTATCGCCTGATCGGACTTGCCCGCAAAGCCGATACCGAAGTCAATTATACGACGACCGAACGCGAGCTGATCGCGCCGATGGTGACCTGGCGGCCGACGCTCGACACCACGTTCACGTTGCGGGCCGTCCACGATCGCGATCCATCGAGCTATCAGCCAAACACGCTTCCCGCGCTTGGCACGCTGCAGGCCAACCCGAACGGACAGATCCCGCGCAGCTTCTTTGCAGGTCATCCGAACTACAACACCTACGACCGTACTCAGGATTCGATCGCCTACGAGCTCGAGCATCGCTTTGACGATACATGGGCGGTCCGACAAAACTTCCGCTACATGAACATATCGAGTGACTTCAAGGCCCTGTCGGTGACCGGGTTTGGCGCCGGCTCGACCTGCGGCGCCGGCACCACAGCCAACCTCTGCCTTGCGCGCACAACCACGCACTATCTCGAAACGCTGCAGGCCGCCGCGATCGACAATCAGGTTGAAGCCAGATTTGCAACCGGTTGGCTGCAGCACACCGTGCTGATGGGAGCCGACTATCAGACATCCTCCGCCGATGCGACCTTCGGCAACGGGACGTCCACCAACGTCAACTATCTCAACCCCAATTACGGAACGATCGTCGCGCCGAACCTGACGACCAAGACGGTGCAGAACCGCGAGCAGACCGGCGTCTATCTTCAGGACCAGATGCGGCTCGGCAAGCTGGCGTTGGTGCTCGGTGTTCGCAACGACTGGGCGAACGCGTTCTCGGATACTCGCACGATCACCACCGGCGCCTATACCAATCGCAGCCATCCCTCGGATTCGGCTACGACCTGGCGCGCCGGAGCGACGTATCTGTTCGATAACGGCCTTGCGCCCTATGCGAGCTATTCGACCTCGTTCGAGCCGACCATCGGGACGGACTACACTGGCGCGGCTTTTGCGCCCACGACCGGCGAGCAGTACGAGATCGGCGTCAAGTACCAGCCGACAGGCTTCAACGGCATGTTCATGCTGTCTCTCTACGACATCACCCAGAACAACGTCCTGACGATGGACTCGACGCACCTCTACTCCAAATATCCCGCATGTACGCAGTCCGGCCTCTATTGCCAGATTCAACAGGGTCAGGTGCGCTCCAAGGGAATCGAACTGAGTGCAAAGGTCTCGCCGCTGCCGGGCCTGGACCTCATTGCAGCTTTCTCCCACAACGACATCGAGATCACCAGGAGCACGCAGGTGGTCAGCGGCATCGCGATCCAGGGCAAGGTGCCCGTCGGCGCTCCCGCCAATACCGCTTCACTGTGGGCAGACTACACGCTCCAGAGCGGACAGCTGGCGGGCTTCGGCTTTGGCGGTGGCATCCGCTACGTGGGTGAATCCTACGGTGACAACATCAATTCGATGGCGATGATCGTTCCGGCATACACGCTCGCCGATCTGATGCTGCATTACGATCTCCACGGACTATCGCCGCAGCTGAAGGGCTGGAAACTGGCGTTCAACATGACGAACGTCTTCGACAAGACATACGTCTCGGCTTGCGCGTCCTCGACGCAGTGCTTTTACGGCAGCGGCCGCGCGACGATGGGAACGATCAAATATCAATGGTGAGCTTGCGTGATGCAATGGTTCGAGGCTGGCGTGCCGGGGTTGGGCTGTCTGACGAAAGTTGCCGCTGAGATCTCGAAGCTGGAAACGATCATGATGGACAAGGCGACTTTCCCCGTCAGGGCACGTACCGTTCCGCGAAGGCCGATCGCGGTGATCTCCGCATTGCTGATCGCGCTGGCGATGCCGGCGTTCGCGCACGCCGAGATCGTCCTGAACGATCTCAAGGGGCGGACCGTTGCCCTGGAAGCACCGGCGCGCCGTGTGGTGGTGGATGATGGTCGCTTGATCCTCGCGCTCTCGTTTCTGACCGACGATCCCGTCAGCCTCGTCGCGGCCTGGCCGCACGATGTCGACCGCTTCGGCCGCGAGCTCTATGCGTCCTATCGGCAAAGGTTTCCGGCGATCGCAACCTTGCCGAGGTCGGCGAGCAGCGCCCAGGACATGATCGCCGAGCAGATCATCGCCGCCAATCCCGATCTGGTGGTGCTGTCGCTCTATTCGCATCCGGCCGAGCAGCAGCTCGGGCAGCTCAAGCAGGCCGGAATTCCCGTTATCTTCGTCGATTTCGTCGCCGATCCCCTGGCCAATTCCGACCGCAGCCTCGACATCCTGGGCAAGGCCGTCGGTCGGCAGGCCGAGGCCGACAGGGTCATCGCGTTTCGCAAGCACCACAAGGCGTTGATCTCGGCGCGCATCGCCAAGTCGGATCGATCCGGCCGCCCCGTCGTCTTCATGGAGACGCATGCCTCGATGCAGGAGCCCTGCTGCAATTCGCCCGGTTCCGGCAGTGTCGGCAAGTTCATCGAATTCGCGGCCGCACGAAATATCGGCGATATCCTGGCCGGCAAGCCGTCCGGGCAGATCAGCCTGGAATATGTGCTCGCCTCGAAGCCTGAGGTCTACATCGCAGGCGGCGGCGAATACATGGCCCATCGGGGCGGCCTTCTCATCGGTCCGAACTACGATGCGAAGCAGACGCGCGACTCCATGGCGCGGCTTCTCGCCCGGCCGGGCTTTCGCACGATCCCTGCCGCGACGAAAGGGGCGGTCCACGGCCTGTCGCAGCAGATCTTCAATTCGCCGCTCGACGTGCTGGCGCTCGAACTGATCGCGAGATGGACCCATCCGGAGCTGTTTGAGGATCTCGATGTCGAGACGACGCGAGGGACGCTCAACAGCCTCATGGCCGTGCCGCTCACAGGGACCTACTGGACCGACTGACGATCGACGCGGTGGGGCAGGGGCAACCGACATTCCCAATCCACGAAGAAGACTGGAGAGCAGCATGCCGCCCCCCCTGATCTGGATCGACGAACAGGCGTCAACCGAGACCGCCCTCGCCCGTCCGATTCCCTTTGTCATGAAGACGGCAGGGGAGACGATGCTCGCGCTCGGCCAGATCGCGACGCTGGGCGATGGTCCGCTTGCCGACCTCGCGGCGCGTGCCGCCGGCTTCTTCGAGAAGCGGACGGAGGGCCCGGACGTCCTGGTCGGCGCCCTGCCATTCGATCCGGGGCGCCCCTCGCATCTTGTCCAGCCCGAGCGCGTTCTGCGCGTCCAGGGAAGGCATGATATCGGCGCGATCCCCGGCCTTGACGGGCTCGCATCCGCGAGAGCAGGCGCGGCCGGGATCCTGTCGGTCGATGCGGATCCGGCTGCCGCCGAGTTTGCTCATGCTGTTGCTGTCGCGCTCGGCCAGCTGACTGCGGCGGACGCCAGCTTGCGCAAGGTGGTCCTGTCGCGCAGCCTCAAGGTGACGGCGAACCGTGATTTCTCGGCGGCCGACCTGATGCGCAGGCTTTCCGCGGACGACAGCGTTACGGTGTTTGCGACCCCTCTGCCGACCCGCGGGCATCAGCGCCGTAGCCTGATCGGCGCAACGCCGGAGCTGCTCGTCGAGAAGCGGGGCGGGCAGATCTGCTCCCATCCGCTCGCGGGCTCCGCCCGTCGCCATCGGGACACGGAGGAGGACCGCAAGGCCGGCGCCGGACTTCTCGCCTCCGACAAGGATCGCCGCGAGCACAAGCTGGTGGTCGAGTCCGTTCTCGATACGCTCGCACCCTATTGCGTCGGTCTGTCGGCGCCCGAGGGCACCTGTTTGAGGGCAACGTCGAGCATGTGGCACCTCGGCACGCGTATCGTCGGCCAACTCAAGGACGCTTCGCTGTCGTCGATTTATTTCGCAGGGCTCCTGCATCCGACGCCTGCCGTCTGCGGCCTGCCGCGCAGGCTCGCGCACGACCAGATCGTCAAGCTCGAGCCCTATGACCGGGAGTTCTACGCCGGTGCCGTCGGCTGGTGCGATTCCGCGGGCGACGGGCGCTGGCATGTATCGATCCGTTGCGCCGAGATCGAGGGCCGACACGCGCGGCTTTATGCCGGCGCCGGCATCGTGCCGGGGTCCACGCCGGAGGGTGAGCTGGCCGAAACCTCGGCAAAGTTCCGCGCAATGCTGGACGCCTTCGGCATCGATGGCAGCAGGTTCGACGCGTGAGGCCCGCCATGCTCGAACTGAAGCAAGTCTGGCCTGAGGAATATGCTCGGCGCTATCGCGACAAGGGCTACTGGCGCGGGGAAACCATGTTCGGCTTTCTCGAGCGGCGGGCCCGCGAGATTCCCGATCGGCTGGCCGTTGTCGGCGGCGACCAACGCTGGACCTATGCCGGCCTGATTGAACGGGCCGAACGGAACGCCGCTCGCTTTCTCGCGCTCGGGCTTCGTCCCGGCGATCGTGTCGTGGTGCAACTGCCGAACATTCCGGAATTCCTGTCCGTCGTCTTCGGGCTGTTCCGCGCCAACCTCATCCCGGTCTTCGCGCTTCCTGCCCATCGCCTCGCCGAGATCTCCCACATCGTCGAGAGGGCGGAAGCGAGCGCCTATGTCATCGCGGCCGGGGATGGAGATTTCGACTTCCGTGCGCTTGCCCGCGAGGTCAGGGCGCGGGCCGGCGGCCTTCGCCATGTCATCGTGATCGGCGACGCCCAGGAGTTCCACGCGCTTGATGGCCTATCCTGCGGCGAGGTGACATTGCCGCCGCCCCCTTCGGCCTCCGCGGTCGCCTTCCTGCAGATATCGGGCGGCAGCACCGGCCTGTCAAAACTCATTCCGCGTACCCACGATGACTATATCTACAGCTTCCGCGCCAGCGCCGACATTTGCGGCTTGACCACGGATAGCGTGTTCATGGTGGCTCTGCCGGTCGCGCATAATTTCCCGATGAGCTCGCCCGGTGTGTTCGGTGCGCTCTTCGCCGGTGCCCGCATCGTCATGTGCTCCTCGCCGAACGCAGAAGCGGCCTTCGCTCTGATCGAACGGGAGCGCGTCACGATAACCGGCCTGGTCCCGCCCTTGGCGCTGCTGTGGATGCAGGCGGCGGCAACGTCCAGGTACGACGTCTCGAGCCTCGAGGTCCTGCTCGTCGGTGGCGCGAAGTTCGCGCCCGAAGCAGCGTCCCGCGTCCGGGCCACGCTCGGCTGCACCCTGCAGCAGGTCTTCGGCATGGCCGAGGGATTGGTGAACTACACGCGGCTTGACGATCCGGAAGAGACGATCGTCAACACGCAGGGCCGGCCGATCAGCCCCGACGACGAGGTGCTGATCGTTGACGATCACGGCGATGCCGTCGCCGACGGGGAGCCCGGCCTCCTGCTCACGCGGGGCCCCTATACCATCCGTGCCTATCACAACGACGATGCTGCGAATGCGCGTGCCTTCACGCCGGACGGCTATTATCGCACGGGCGACATCGTCTCGCGCACGCCGGAAGGCAATCTCGTGGTGAGGGGACGGGCGGGCGACCATATCAACCGGGCCGGCGAGAAAGTCTCCTCCGAAGAGATCGAGGATCATCTTCTGGCGCATCCAGGCGTGTTCGACGCTGCGGTGGTCTCGGTCCCCGATCCCTATCTCGGCGAACGGAGCTGCGCCTTCGTCATACCGCGGGAGCAAAGGCCGAAAATCGTGGCGCTCAAGGCCTTCGTGCGCGGCCGGGGCCTGGCTGAATTCAAGGTGCCGGACCAGATCGTCTTCGTCGATGCATTCCAGACGACGGCGGTCGGCAAGGTCAGCCGCAAGGTGTTGCGTCAGCAGCTTCGCGAGCAATTTCTCAAAAGCGTACCGGAGGAGGTCTGACGTGGGGCTGCCGAGAATAGCGAATTACAACCTTCCTACCGTCGCGGAAATTCCAGCCGCGCGCGCCAGATGGGCATTCGATCCCGGCCGGGCCGCGCTGCTGATCCATGACATGCAGAACTACTTCGTCGGCGCTTTCGTGCCGGACGCCTCTCCGATTACCCCCGTCATCGCCAACATCGCGCGCCTGAAGGCGGCAGCGTCGGCGGCGGGCATGCCGGTGCTCTACACCGCGCAGACCGGCAACCAGGATCGCCGCGACCGCGGACTGCAGGCCGATCTCTGGGGGGCCGGGATGAGCAACACGCCGGACCATCAGCCGATCATCGATCCGCTGCGTCCGACGGCAGGCGATATCGTTTTCGTCAAGCATCGCTATAGCGCCTTTCAGATGAGCAATCTCGCCCACGTCATGCAGGTGCGCGGCCGCGACCAGTTGGTCATCAGCGGAATCTACGCGCATATCGGCTGCCTGATGACGGCGGGCGAGGCATTCCAGCGCGATATCAAGCCGTTCTTCGCCGCCGATGCGGTCGCCGATTTCTCGCGCGAGCGCCACGAGATGGCATTGGACTATGTCGCCGCCACCTGCGGTATCCCCTTGTCGGTCGATGCCCTTGTCTCCGCGATGGAGCGGAGGGCAGCCGCATGACGATCCTTCTCAGCCGCGATCTCATGCGCCGGGACATCGCCGCGCTGATCCATATCGATCCGGAGGAGATCGGCGAGGATGACAATCTGGCCGATCTCGGGCTGGATTCGATGCGCGCGATGAATCTCGTGCTGCTTTGGCAGGAGCGGGGGGTGCATCTCGATTTCGCTCGCATGGCCGAGCGTCCGACGCTGGCCGGCTGGTGGCAGCTTGCCCGCCAACGCATGGACGCAATCATGGAGGCGCGATCATGACGGCACGGACCGCGAGATCCGTTCCCGACCAGCCCGTGCGCGGGCTCGCCTTGACGCAGGCTCAGTCCGGCATCTGGTTCGCGCAGGGCATCGATCCCGGCAATCCCGTCTTCAACACCGGACATTTCGTCGAAATCGGCGGAAGGCTCGATGTGGCGGCGTTCGAGCGCGCGGTTCGCCAGGTCGCGATGGAGGCGGACAGCCTCGCCGTCCGCATCGCCGGCCAGGACATGCAGATCGTGGAGGAGCGCAATCGGCCGCTGCTTCAGATCGAAGACCTTTCGCGATGCGACGATTCCAGGAGCGTGGCCCTTGCGGCGATGCAGAGGGACATGACCACGCCGCTCGACATGGCAAGCGGACCGCTCGCGCGCCAGGTGCTGTTTCGCCTCGGCGCGGACCGCTTCATCTGGTATCAGCGCATGCATCACGTGGTGACCGATGGTTTTGCGACGGGCCTCGTCACGCAGCGCATTGCGGATCTCTATAACGCCTCCGTCGCCGACGAGCCGCCCGGTGCGCCACTCACCCATCACGCGGTCGCTCTCGACGACGAGAGCGCCTATCGCGCATCGGAGCGGGCTGTGCGGGATGCGGCCTATTGGCGCGATGCCCTGCAGGACATGGCCGAGGTCACCGGCCTGGCGCCGGGGCTGGCGCGTTCCGCATCATCCTACGGCCATGTCGAAAGCCGGGTCGAACCGGATATCTGCCGCAGCCTGCTCCGGCTTGCTTCGGCAACGCGACTGTCCTGGGCCGATATCCTGACGGCGCTGACGGGCGCCTATGTCGCCCGCCACGTCAGGCGCAACGAGGTCACCATCGGCGTGCCGTTCATGGGGCGTTTCGGCTCGGCCGCGGCCCGCGTCCCGACGATGCTGATGAACATCTTGCCGCTGCGTCTCGTCGTCGATGAAGAGGCCGGGCTGGCCGGATGGCTGGCGCAGGCGGCCGGACGCATCGCGCGCGATCGCCGCCACGGCCGCTATCGCGGCGAACAGATGCGTCGCGATCTCGGCCTGGTTGGCGGTCAACGGCGGCTCTACGGCCCGCTCGTCAACATCCTGCCCTTCGATGCACCGCCCAGGCTGGCCGGCTTGGACACGCGGCTGACCGTTCTCGGAACCGGGCCGGTCGACGATCTCACCTTCACCTTTCGCGGCGACGCGGTCGCGCACAATCTTGGCCTCGAGGTCGATACCAATCCGCTTCTTTACGGAGAGGGCGAGGCGGAGAGCCACGCCAGGCGGCTTGCGGCTTTCGTCCGCGCCGCCGTCGAGGCGGCGCTTGCGGGGCGGCCGTTACGCGATGTCGCGACGGTCACGGATGAGGAGCGTCGCTGGCTGCTCGAGCAGCTGAACGACACCGCGCATCCAGTCACCGACAGGACGCTGTCGCAGCTGCTGGACGACAGCTTCGCGACCTTCGCCGACAGGCCTGCGCTCAGCTTCGATGGCCGGGCTCTCACCTACGCCGAGCTTGATCGCCGTACCGCGGCGCTGGCGGAGGCGCTCGCCGCGCGCGGCGCCGGGCGCGATGCGATCGTCGCCGTGACACTGCCGCGCTCGCTTGATCTCGTCGTGGCGCTGATCGGAATCCTGCGGGCGGGCGCGGCCTACATGCCGCTCGACGTTACTCATCCGCGCGAGCGGCTGGACAGGATCCTGGCGTCCTCGCAGCCGGTTCTCGTCCTTGGCACCGGGGACAGCCCGCCGCTGGCTGGGCTCGAGACGTTGCCGCCGACGGACTGGCCGACCGCGCCGCACGGTCGCGGCCTTGCGCCGACCGCCGGCGACAGCGCCGCCTATGTGATCTACACGTCGGGCTCGACTGGCGAGCCGAAGGGCGTGATGGTCGAGCACGCGGCGATCGTCAACCGGCTCGAATGGATGCGGCAGCATTACGATTTCGGGGCGGACGACGTCATCCTGCAAAAGACCCCGATGACCTTCGACGTGTCCGTCTGGGAGTTCTTCCTCGCTTTCCTTTGCGGCGGACGGCTGGTGGTCGCGCCGCCGGATATGCACAAGGATCCGAGGGCGATCGCGCGGCTCATTCGCGACGAGAAGATCACGACCTTGCATTTCGTGCCGTCCATGCTGTCGGCCTTTCTCGCCGAGCCGAGCTCGCACGGGCTTTCGGTGAAGCGGGTCTTCTGCAGCGGCGAGGAGCTCACGGCCGATCTGCGCGATCGGTTTCACGCGCGCATGACGGCGGAGCTGCACAATCTCTATGGCCCGACGGAAGCCGCGGTCGATGTCAGCTATTGGCCGGCTGCCGCCGGCGATTCCTCCCGCCCGGTCCCGATCGGCTATCCGGTCTGGAATACGGGCCTTTACGTGCTCGACGACCATCTGCGCGCTGTCCCGGTCGGCGTCGAGGGGCATCTCTATCTCGCCGGCGTCCAACTGGCGCGCGGCTATCTCGGCCAGAGCGATCTGACGGCGGAACGCTTTGTCGCCGATCCCTTCCGTCCGGGAGAGCGCATGTACCGCACCGGCGATCTGGCGCGCGTTCGCGGCGACGGCGCCATCCTCTATCTCGGACGCTCCGATCATCAGATCAAGCTGCGCGGACTGCGCATCGAGCTCGGCGAGATCGAAGCCGCGATCCTGTCCCATCCGGCGGTAACGCAGGCGGTGGTTGCCCTGCATGAGGATCGGGCGGGAGAAAAGCGCATCGTTGCCTACGCCACGCTCGAGCGCGGCGAGGCGGAGAGCGACGTGGAGGATGACATTCTCTCCCATGCCGGACGCCTCGTGCCGGAGTACATGGTGCCATCGGCTGTCGTCGTGCTCGACGCCTTGCCGGTGAACGGCAATGGCAAGCTCGATCGCGCAAGGCTGCCGGCGCCGGTCTTCGCAGGCGGTCGCGGCCGGGCGCCTGCCTCCGACAATGAGAAGCTGGTGGCAATGCTGTTCGCGCGGGTCTTGCAGACGCAGGGGCCGTTGCAGGTCGACGATGATTTCTTCGATCTCGGCGGCCATTCGCTCCTGGCCGTGGAGCTGTTGCTGTGCCTGCGCGAAACGACCGGCCACGAGCCCGGCATCGGCGTGCTGTTCGAGCACTCCACCATCGGCAGGCTCGCCCAATATCTGGATCGGGGGACAGCGGGCGAGGGGACGGGCCTGCAGCCGCTGCTCAGGCTGAACGCGGCCGATCCGAACCGGCCGGCGGTCTTCATGCTTCATCCGGCCGGCGGGCTCAGCTGGTGCTACAACGGCCTTGCCCGGGCGCTCGGCGCCGACAGGCCTGCCTGGGGCGTTCAGGCCCTGGCGCTCGACCCGGATGCGCAGGCGCCGCAAAGCTTCGACGACATGGCGCGCGACTATGCGCGTCGCATCGCCTTCATTGCAGACCGCGACAAGATCCACCTCATCGGCTGGTCGGTCGGCGGCATCCTCGCGCAGGCCATCGCGGTTCACCTCGCGGAGACGGGGCGTGAGGTCGGTGTCGTCGCCATGCTGGATGCCTATCCCTGTGATTGCTGGCGCGATGAGCCGGACCCGGGGCCGGGGGCCGCGCTGAAGGCGCTGCTCGCGATCGGCGGCTACGATCCCGATGCGTTGCCAGATCTGCCGCTGACGCGTCAGGCAGTCACGGCGTTTCTCGCCGAAAGCGGAAGTCCGCTCGGTCGGCTGCCCGCGGCGGCGCTCGACGGCATGGTGCGCGTCGTCGCCGTGAACAATCGCCTGGTGCGGGGCCACCGTCATCGCCGCTACGATGGGCCGGTGCTGCACTTCCGGGCCGCCAAGAACCAGAACGGCCCGCGCCTGCGGCCGGAAAGCTGGATGCCCTACGTCGGATCGCTCGATATCCACCACGTGCCCCTCGTTCATGCCGACATGATCGGTGCGGAAGCCGTGCGCCATCTCGCGCCGGCCTTGAAAGCTGCGCTGCTGGCGCGCGAGGCAGACGGGAAAGGAGGCGCATCGTGAGCGACTTCGAAGGCCGGACCGCGTTCCTGACCGGCGCGGCCGGCGGGATCGGGCTTGCCATGGTCAAGGCGCTGTTGCGGGAGGGGGCGAACGTCATTGCCACCGATCTCGCGGTGGACGCGCTGGCGGAGCTTGCCTGCGACAATCTCCTGCCGCGTCCGCTCGATGTGACTGATAGCGCCGAAGTCGAGCGCCTGATCGAGGAGGCTGCCGTTCAATGCGGCGGTATCGATTTCGGCATCAATATCGCCGGCGTGCTGTCGACGACTGCGGTGGTCGACACCAGCGATGCCGAATGGGAGCGCGTCTTCGCCGTCAACACCGGCGGGGTTTTCCACGTCTCGCGTGCGCTCGCTCGCCACATGGCGCCTCGCGGCAAGGGCAGCATCGTCACCGTCAGCTCCAATGCGGCCGGCGTGCCGCGCAAGGATATGGCGGCCTACGCCGCCTCGAAGGCGGCGGCGACCATGTTCACCCGCTGCCTCGGCCTCGAACTGGCCGAATATGGCATTCGCTGCAACATCGTGGCGCCGGGATCGACGCTGACGCCGATGCAGACCGGCATGTGGAGCGACGCGCGCGGCGGCGAGCGGGTGATCGAAGGGTCGCTTGCCAATTTCAAGACCGGCATTCCGCTGCGCAAGCTCGCCACGCCGGAGGACGTCGTCAACGCGGTGCTGTTCCTGCTGTCGGAGAAGGCAGGGCACATCACCATGGCCGAACTCTATGTCGATGGAGGTGCGACGCTGCATGCATGACAAGGCGCTGAGAAACACGTCAGAGCGCGTGCCGACGGACAGCGACGCGGAGGACATGCGGGCGCTGCAAGCGCTCGTGATGCCGGGCTGCCGGACGTTCGCGCTGCGCGCGACGGAAACCGGTCTGCGCTACGAGATCTTCGTCTATGTTCCGGAGGTCGAGCGGCCGGCTCGCGGCTTTCCGGTCATCTATGTTCTCGACGGCAATTCGGATTTCATCACTGTCGCCGAGACCGTGCGGCGCGTCTCCCGGCGTCCGATGGCCACCGGCATCGTTCCCTCGATCGTGGTCGGCATCGGCTATCCCAATACGACCGGATACAATGTCGACCGCCGCCATCTCGATTTCACCCGCGGGCCTGCGGATGCTGGTATGTTTCCGGACAAGGCGACGGATGCCTGCGGCGGCCAGGCCGCCTATGTCCGCTTCCTCCGCAATCAGCTGCTGCCGCATATCCAGGCCTGGCTCGACGTCGATCCGGACCGCCGCATCCTTCTGGGGCATTCCCTGGCCGGCTATTTTGTGCTGGACCTGCTGTCGCAATGGCCGGACATGTTCAACGGTTATATCAGCTTCAGCCCGTCGATCTGGTGGGACAGGGCCGGCCTGTCGAGGACGCTGGCCGCGGCGAGCGCCCTCGCGCGTCCAATCCGGCTTTACACTGCGGTCGGGCGCTGGGAGCAGCAGCTTGCGCCGTGGCAGGCCCGGGAAAATTTCAGTGCGCGCTATCACGAGATCCGCAAGGTTCGCCGCATGATCGACAATGCGCGCGAAATCTCAGGCGAGGTCGGGGCCGTCTTCGGCGCGCTGGCCGGCGTGCGCTTCGAGCTCGGCGAGAATGACGATCATGCAACCATCGTCACGGCAATGCTGTGCCAGGCGCTCCGCTTCGTCGGAGCCGCGCCTTCGGTCTGAGCGCGGACGCCGCGCCTCGGCGGCGCCTCAGACCGGGCCGTCGACGACGACGAACGGCGTGCCGCGCGAGCACGTCTCGACGCGCGCATCGATCCGATAGATGTTGCGCAGCATTTCGGTCGTGATGACCGAGGCCGTCGCCCCGCTCGCCGCCATCTTGCCGTGCGCGATGACGATCGTGTTCTCGCAGTAGCGGAGCGCGTGATTGAGCTCGTGGATCGCGATCATGACGATCATTCCGTCGCGCTTGGCAAGATCGCCGACGAGACCCAGCACCTCGATTTGTCGATGCAGATCCAGCGCCGAGGTCGGCTCGTCCATGAGCAGGACCTCCGGGCGCCGGACCAGCGCCTGTGCCAGCGAAACCAGCTGGCGTTGGCCGCCGGAGAGCTCGCCGAGGCCGCGAAACGCCAGATTGTCGATGCGCAATGCCTTCAACAGGCCGTCGATCTGCGCAAGCTCGGCGTCGCTGACGCGCCAGCTGCTGCCCTGCTTGGCCGAGAGCAGCACCGATTCATAGACGGTCAGAACCGCGTTCGCGCCGGTGTCCTGCGGCATGTAGCAGATCGCCTGCGGTCCGCGCGCGGTGTCGGACAGTTCGACCAATCCCGGCCCCTTGATCAGTCCGGCGATCCGCCTGAACAAGGTCGACTTGCCGGCCGCGTTCGGGCCGATCACCGCCGTGACGGTGCCGCTTCGCAGCTCAGCCAGTGTCACGTCGGCCAGCACGCTCGTCTTGCCGTAGGAGGCCCCGACGCCCTGGAGCGCCAAGGCTACCATGCGCGCCTCCTGCTGCCGAAGATCAGGACAAAGAAGAACGGGACCCCGATCAGCGCGGTGATGATGCCGATCGGCAGGATCAGGCCGGGGACGAGAGTCTTGCTGAGGACGGAGGTGCCCGACAGCAGCAGAGCGCCGCTGATCGCCGAGGCCGGCAGGAAGAAGCGCTGGTCCTCTCCGACGATCATGCGTGCGATATGGGGACCGACGAGGCCGACAAATCCAATCGTGCCGACGACGGACACCGGGATCGCCGTGAGCAGGCTGACGAGCATCATCACCCGCAGGCGCAGTGTGCGCACGTTGACGCCCATGCTCGCGGCCTTGTCGTCCCCGAGCCGCAACGCCGTCAGCGCCCAGGCGTCCTTCATGAGCCATGGCACGACGAGGACCAGCAGCGCCAGGATCATCGCAACCTTGGAC
The DNA here is from genome assembly GCF_003957705.1 of Bradyrhizobium sp. LVM 105. Lineage (NCBI taxonomy): Bacteria > Pseudomonadati > Pseudomonadota > Alphaproteobacteria > Hyphomicrobiales > Nitrobacteraceae > Bradyrhizobium > Bradyrhizobium sp. LVM 105. The sequence continues at coordinate 110,382 of NZ_QZMV01000001.1, forward strand.
CAGGTCGCCTTGGCGAAGCTTCCCATGGTCCAGAACACCACCGCCGCAAGGGCCTGCTCCGAAGCCAGGTATTGGAGCAGCGACAGCGCCGCGTTGAAGCTGAACACGAGCGCGATCCCGAGCAACACGATCGTTTCGACGCTGACGCCGCGCATGGTCGAGGCCAGGTGGATGAACAGGGCGGCCGCCATCGCCATAATGAAGGCATTGACCGGGACCATGTACGCGACCGCACCGGGAAACAGCGCGATCCCGCCGACGAGGCCAAGGGCCGCGCCGAAGGCTGCCGCCGCCGAGATGCCGAGCGTGAACGGGCTCGCCAGCGGATTGGCGAGGATCGTCTGCATCTCGGCGCCGGCGACCGATAGCGAGGCGCCGACGAGGACCGCCATCAACGCGATCGGCATTCGGATATCCCAGATGACGACGTGCAATTGAGCCTCCGCGCCGGCGGGATCGAAGATGGCGGACAGCACTTGCCGCAGGGCATAGTTGGCCGGCCCGAGCGCCATGTCGCACGCGATGCTGATGCAAAGCGCAAGGCTGAGAAGCGCCAGGATGACAAGCCGACGAAAGACGCGCGCGCGATATTGGTCACGTCCCGTCATGACGATTTCGGAGCTTCCTTGGACAGTCTGACTCGCCGGTATCATGCGGCTCACGAAGGGGGTGATTGACTTGAGGCGGGTTGGACCAAAGGTCCGGTCCGCTCTTCATATCAGTGATGGTCTGGCAGCGAGCGGCCTGTTGCTTAGAATGCTTATAAGGAGAGGGCCTGGCGCGCTGCCATACTGGCGAGCCCTGCGTCGCTGCGCTCACCCGCGACTAGGAACTTCCGCGCACCGCCGGCGCTTGAATCAGCGGGCCAGAGTCGCCGTCGATTGCTGGCCTGCACGGCCCGCCTCCAAAGCCCCCATGCCCCCCAGGGTGGGCCGTGCGCCACGAGAGGAGGCGCCAGTGTCCGACCCGACCGAGCAAGAGATCAGAGAACGCGCGCACCGCCTGTGGGAGCAGGCCGGCAAGCCTGAAGGCCGCGAGGACGAGTTCTGGCAGGCCGCCGAGCAGGAACTGCGCAACGAAGACAGGTCCAACACGTTGCGGACGCCGGATGCGCTGTGACCGACAAGGCCTGCCCATTCTGCCGGGGTCCGGGATGGGCCTGCGAAAACCATCCGCTCAGGGCCTGGAGCGAACAGCGCGGCGATGCGAGCTGCACCTTGGGGAACAGACCATCACGGACGGGAATTCAGTGTCTGAACGCACGGGCCCTGAAGATATTCCTTTGCCACGGCAGTGTCGGCGGTGGACGAGCAGAAGAAGCTAGAGCACCAGATCGAACTCGCAACGCGAGCGGCCGCGCTCGTCAGGGATGAAACCACCGGGCAGCGCTTCCGAAGCTTTGCCGAGGAGCTGAAGCGAAAGCTCGGTCGCATGATGCGGCGCGGCAAGGTGCGCGCGCGCGCCTACGAACTCTGGGAGCAGGCTGGGCGGCCGGCCGATCGCGAGCTGGAGTTCTGGCTCGAAGCGGAACGGCAGATCGAGGACGAACGCGAAGAACGGAAAGGTTCCGACGCGTCCTCGAAGCGATAGCAGCAGTGCTGCGTTGCAATAGTGCGCCCTGCAACGAAGAAAAGGCCGCCGGGTTCCTCACCCTGGCGGCCTCGAAAAGTCCGTAGCTGTTGATTGCCTCCGCAGCCTTACGCGTACCGCCGTTACCTTGTTTGCGGCCATGCACGGTGTTTATAGGCGAGGGCGCGCGATTCGGCTGTGATCTGAAGCACACATTGGGAGGATGATGCGTGAGGGCTCGGGACTGGAGGATGGGTAGAGCACTTGCGAAGCGTTACCATTCCGCTCGTGCCCCGGACGCAGCGCAGCGTCTCTTCGACGGTGCGCTGCTGAGCCGGGGCCCATGTCGCCGCATTGTACCGTAGCGCCTCTGGGTCCCGGCTCGGCGCTGCAACGCTTGCGCGTTGCAGCTTGTCCGGGACAATGGATCACACCCGATACCACGCCGCCAAATTCCACGTCGTGACGTCCCAGCCCGACATGTCGATCACGAGGCTGTTGACGTGGGCGTTGACGACGTTGCGGGACAGCAGCGGCAGGAAGACGTTTGCCTCGCAAAAGATCTCGTCGACCTTGATCAGCAGCGCGGCGCGCTTGGCCGGGTCGAGCTCGTTCTGCGCGGCCTTGTAGGCCTTGTCGGCTTCGGGATCGGACCAGCGCGAGATGTTGCGGCCGAGCCATTTGTTCTCCTTGGTGGCGATCTCCCAGGAGACGCACTGGTTCAGGAAGCGCTCCGGATCGGGCTGCGGCTGCGTGGTGTTGTACATCTCCATGTCGGCATAGAATTTCGAGTAGGTGTCGGGGTTTCCGACGTCCGAGGAGAAGAACACCGAGGCGGTGACCGCCTTGATCTCGATCTCGATGCCGGCCTTCTCGCAGGCCTGCTTGATGATGGCCTGGGTCTTCTGGCGCGGCGCGTTGGTCGAGGTCTGGAACACGTACTTGAGCCTCTTGCCGTCCTTCTCGCGGAAGCCGTCCGCGCCCTTCTTCCAGCCGGCCTCGTCGAGCACCTTGTTGGCCTTGTCGATGCTGAACTCGTATTTCAGCTTGGGCGACTTGAACTGCTTGGGCGCGTTGACGAAGCTCGCGGTGGCGATGCCGCCGCGGCCGTAGATGAATTTCTGGATCGAATCGCGGTCGATCAACAGGTTGATCGCCCGGCGCACGGCCGGGTCGGACAGCGTCGGATGCTTGGTCTTGGCGTTCGAACGCTCGCCGTCGACCTCGGTCCACGGGTCGGTCGTGTTGAGGATGATAAACTCGACATTGCCGGAGGGCGTGATGTCGAGCTTGCCCTTGCCGCTCGCCTCCATGCGCTTGAGGACTTCCTCCTCCACCTGCATGTTCCAGGCGAAGTCATATTCGCCGGTCTGCAGCACGGCGCGCGCCGCGGAGACCGCATCGCCGCCGCCCTTGATCTCGAGCGTGTCGAAATGCGGCTGGTTCTTGATGTGATAGTCGGGATTGCGCTCGGCGCGGATCAGGTCACCGGGCTTGAACTCGACGAATTTGTAGGGGCCGGTGCCGACCGGCTTCAGATTGGCCGGCGCCTCGCGCGACTTGGCGCCGGTATAGTCGCCGAAATGATGCTTTGGCAGGATCGGGCCGACCGAGCCGACGAACGGGTCGGCCCAGAACGGCGTCGGCGCCTTGAAGATCACCTTGACCGTATGGTCGTCGATCTTCTCGACCTTGATGTCCTTGTAGGATCCCGTGGTGTAGGCCGCCGTCGCGAGATCGGCGGCGTAGACCCAGGTGAAGACGACGTCGTCGGCGGTGAAGGGCTTGCCGTCATGCCATTTGACGCCCTGCTTCAGCTTCCAGATCACGCTCGTACCGTCGGCGGCAAGGCCGCCGTTCTGCTTGGTCGGGACCTCGGCGGCGAGGCAGGGGATCAAATTGCCCTCCCTGTCCCAGCCGGCGAGCGGCTCGAAGAACACGCGCGAGGCCATCTGGTCCTTGGTGCCGATCGCGAAATGCGGATTGAGCAGGGTCGGCGCCTGCCAGAACAGCAGCTTCAGCGGGCCGCCGCCGCCGGCCTTGGTCGGCTTGTACGGCAGCGTGGCATCCGCCATCGCGACGTCGTGCCAGACCAGGATCTGGCTCGCGATCGGGGCCGCGATCCCGAGCGCGGCCACCCTCTGCATGAACGAGCGTCGCGACAGCGTGCCTTGCTTCACCTGTCCGACCAGACCCCGGATTTCGTTCTCGTTCATCAATTGACCCTCCACCTCGAAGACAAATCATCGCTGGCAACCATCATGTTGCATCAGGCGCGAGGCGGCAATGCCGGCAAGGCCGCCCTGCGACGAAATGACGAGTGGAGAGCCCCTGTGGGCCGAGACCTGGATCGCCGCCTGAGAAACCCAGGCGACGATCCAGTGCGTACTTGACTGAACTTGGGGAAGTTCTAAGGCCGCGCCGCAACGCTAACGCGGTCACTCCCGGCGCATCAAGTTTCGTGATGTTGCGGCGGCCGGAGATTCATTGCAGCCGCCACGACATCGCCACACATGACCCCAGGGACAGCCGGCACCTGCCTGATGCCGGCCACGCCGACGCGGAAGGCGTCGCGGCCGCCGTCAATTCGTTTCGCGTTTGCCGCCGAATGGAGAAAGCGTGCCCGCGACAGCAGCTCAATATGAATTTCCATTTCATTGATTTCGGCCTGCAGAGCAGCGAATACGGTTCCAATCATTCTCGCCGTGCCATGGAGACCAAGATGTCGTTCCGCCTCCCCCTGATTCTGTCCACCGCGCTCGCCTTGTGGTCGGCCCCTGTCACGGCCGAGACCATCAAGATCGGCGTGACGCCGGGGCCGCATGCGCAGATCCTGGAGGCGGTGAAGCCGATCGCGGCGAAGAATGGCCTCGACATCCAGCTGCTCGAATTCTCCGACTACGTCGTGCCGAATGCTGCGCTCGATGCCGGGGAGATCCAGGCGAATTCGTTCCAGAACCAGCCTTATCTCGACAACCAGAAGGCCGATCGCGGCTACAAGATCGAGTCGGTCGCCCTGACCGTGAACTTCCCGATCGGCGTCTATTCGAAGAAGCATAAGGCCTTCGCCGACATTCCCGAGGGCGGCAAGGTCTCGATCCCGAACGATCCGACCAATGGCGGCCGCGTGCTGCTGCTGTTGCGCGACAAGGGCGTGATCAAGCTGAAGGATGGTGTCGGCTTCAAGCCGACGGTGCTCGACGTCACCGAGAATCCCAGGAAGCTGAAATTCATCGAGGTCGACGCGGCGCAGGCGCCGCGCGCGCTCGACGACGTCGATGCCGCCGCGATCAACACCAATTACGCAACCCAGGCGGGACTCGATCCGGTCAAGGATCCGATCCTGCGCGAAGACCCCAAGGGCCCCTATGTCAATCTGATCGCGGTGCGCGCGGCTGACAAGGACAAGCCCTGGGTCAAGATCCTCGTCGACAGCTACCACACGCCTGAAGTGAAGGAGTTCGTCCTCACCAAGTTCAAGGGCGCGGTGCTGCCGAGCTGGTAGGCAGTCTGCCCATGCAAAGCCCAGCGCAGGGCGATCGATCCCGGCGGGCCGCCTTACGTATGCGCCTGACGTATGAGCCCTGCGTATGAGCCTTGCGCAATGTCCGCTTGTCTGGAGCAACAGTAACCGACATCATCGGCGGACTGGCCATCCTCGTCCGACAGGGGTCGTATGAAGCGCTTTGCAAACCTGAAACGCCTGGGATTTTTCACGCGGCTGCTCGACGAGGCCCCGCCGGCGGACCGCTACCGCTTCGCGGCCGAGCAGATCGTGCGCGCCGAAAAGGCGGGCCTCGATTCCGCGTGGATCGCGCAGCATCATTTTCACGAGCGTGAGGGCGGCCTGCCGTCGCCCTTCACCTTTCTCGGCTACGTCGCAGCGCAAACCTCGCGCATCCGCCTCGGCACCGGCATCGTCACGCTGCCGCTAGAGAACGCGGTGCGGGTGGCGGAGGACGCCGCGGTGCTCGATCTCCTCTGCAACGGCCGCTTCGAGCTCGGCGTCGGCACCGGCGGCAATCCGTCGGCGTTTGCCGCCTTCGGCCTCGACAGCGCCCAGCGCAACGAGATTTTTGCCAGCAATCTCGAGGTCGTCCGCACCGCGCTGGTCGGCAAGCCGCTCGCGGGCGGCGACACGATCTATCCGCAACGGCCGCAACTGGACAAGCGGATCTGGCAGGCGACGTTCTCGGTGGCCGGCGGGGCGCGCGCCGGCAAAGCGGGCGATGGCCTGTTGCTGTCGCGCACCCAGCCGCGGACCAAGGAGGCGCCGAAGGCGACACTGGCCGAGATCCAGAATCCGGTGATCGATGCCTATCTGGACGCGCTGCCCAAGGGGGCCGAGCCGCGCATCATGGCCTCACGCAGCGTCTTCGTCGCCGACGATCATCGCGAGGCAATGCGGCTCGCAGACATTGGGCTGCGCCGCGCGCTACCGCAATTCATGAAGGGCGGTCACGCCAAGCCCGGCGAGACGCTGGAGGAGATGATCATTGCGTTCGACACCCATGTCGGCGATGCCGATCACGTCATTGCCTCGCTGCGGGCCGACGCCACGCTGGAACGGGTGACCGATCTCGTCTTCCAGGTGCATTCGGTCGATGCGCCGCACCCTCACGTCCTGCGCTCGATCGAGCTGGTCGCGGAGAAGGTCGCGCCGGCGCTGGGCTGGACCCGGACGGCGGGCGAAGTGGCGCTGGCGGTCTAGCCGGAATGAATGTGATCGCGTTGCACGGGGCTGAATGATGCCAACCGAAGATATCATCGACACGCTCGCCGGGATCGAGCCGGGCTCGGCGCTCGACGTCATCCGAGCCCGCCGCCTGCAGGCGCGTGAGAATGCGCAGAAGAGCTATCTCTCCTTGTTCGAGCCGATCGATGCGAGCGATTTTTCGCTTGCCGAACGTGCCGCGGTCGCGGCCTTCGTGACCGGGCTTCATGGCGAATCGCCCGTCGCCGCCTTCTATCGCGAGAAGCTTGCAGCGAACGCGGAAACCGCACGCCTGGCGGAGGCGATCGACGCCGAGATCGCGGGGGGCAGGACGTCGGGCCCGTACGGCGCCTTTCCGGCTGGCCCGTTGTCGATCGAGAACAAGGCCGGGCTGATCTACCGCGTGAGTGCGGAGCGCAAGGCCGCCCTCGGTTCGCGGCTCGTTGCGGCGCTTGAGCATGCGCATCTGCTGGTGTTCCGGCCGCGCGATGCCGCGTCCGCCGACATGAAGGCGCTGCTCGCCGCCGGCTGGTCGACCACCGGCATCGTCACCTTCTCCCAGCTCGTCGCGTTCCTGTCATTCCAGCTGCGGGTCGTCAGCGGCCTGCGCACGCTCGCTGCGGCAAGCGCTTAGGAGACCGCAATCATGAGCACCGTCAATCCCCCTGTCGTCTTCACCCAGGATGAACTCGGTTGGGTCTCCTGGATCGATCCGCTGCCCGAGGCCGACTTGACCGAGCGGCATTACGCCGGCCTGGTCGATCGCGCCCGCGCCAAGTCGGACTATTTCCGCCTCCTGGTGCGCGATCCCGAAGTGCTGGAAGCCCGCACCAAGACCGACAAGGACATCTTCTACAACGTTGCCGACGGCCTGCCGCGTGCCGAGCGGGAGCTCGCGGCGGCCGCGACCTCGCGCTACAACGGATGCATCTATTGCGCCTCGGTGCATGCGCGCTTCGCCAGCACCTATTCCAGGCGCCGCGAGGACGTACAGCGCCTGCTCGACGAGGGCGTCGGGGCCGATCTCGGCGAGCGCTGGAATGCCGTGGTAAAGGCCTCCGTGGCGCTGGCCGCGACGCCGATCGCGTTCGGTCCTGACAATATCGCGGAGCTGCGCCGCGCCGGTCTCGACGATGCCGAGATCGTCGACGTCATCAACGGCGCCTCGTTCTTCAACTGGGCCAACCGGCTGATGCTGTCGCTCGGCGAGCCCTCGAAATAGGCAATCTCACCGGCACGAGAATTGCTGCTGTATCAACATTGAATGGATGGAGCCGTGAATGAGCAACATCGATCGCCGTACCCTGGTCAAAGGATCGCTTGCCGCCATGATGGCGGGCACAGCCTTCTCGCGCGCCGCACTGGCGCAATCCGCCGAGCCGATCCTGCTTGGGGTCAGCGGCCCCCTCACGGGCCCGAACGCCCAATATGGCGCGCAGTGGAAGCAGGGCTTTGATCTCGCGCTTGACGAGATTCACGCCGCCGGCGGCATCAACGGCCGCAAGCTTGCTTACCAGTTCGAGGACAGCCAGAGCGATCCGCGCCAGTCGGTCGCGATCGCCCAGAAATTCGTCTCCGATCCCCGCATCGTCATGGAGCTCGGCGATTTCTCGAGCCCCGCCTCGATGGCGGCCTCGCCGATCTACCAGCGCGGCGGCCTCGTGCAGTTCGGCTTCACCAACTCGCACCCCGATTTCACCAAGGGCGGCGACTTCATGTGGAGCACGTCGGTGAGCCAGGCCGACGAGCAGCCGCTGCTGGCGTCCTACGCCGTCAGGCGGCTCGGCTTGAAGAAGCTTGCCGTGCTGCACCTCAACACCGATTGGGGCCGCACCAGCCGCGACCATTTCGTCAAGGCGGCCAAGGAATACGGCGCCGAGGTCGCGATCACAGAGGGCTACATCGCCGAGGAACGCGACTTCCGCTCCACCCTGGTGCGCGTGCGCGACGCCAGCCCGGACGGGCTGATCCTGATCGCCTATTATTCCGACGGCGCACTGATCGCGCGCCAGGCCCGCCAGGTCGGCCTGAAGCAGACGATCTGCGCGGCCAGCTCGGTGTACTCGCCGAAATTCCTGGAGCTCGGCGGCGAGGCGGTCGAGGACGTCCATCTCGGCACGCGCTATTTCCCGCAGGATCCGCGGCCCGAGGTGAGGAAGTTCATCGAGGGCTTCAAGGCCAAGTACAACGGGCAGGAGCCCGACGCCTTCAACGCCTATTCCTATGACGCGATGAACATGGCCGCTGCCGTGGTGAAGATCGGCGGCACCGACCGCCGCGCCATCCGCGACGCCTTCGCCAAGGTGAAGGACGTCTCCAGCGTCATCTTCGGCAAGGCGACGTTCGACGTCGAGAGTCGCCGCGTCAAGGGCGCGATGAACGCCGAGCTCGTCGTGCGCAAGGGCCAATTCACGCTGTGGGACGGCAAGCCGACCTGACCCGATGGCCGGAGCGCGCGCTCCGGCCGCTTTCTCCCTGATTAGGAATGCTGCGTGTCCTCTTGGCTCGACCACACCATCAACGGCCTGATCGTCGGCAATGTCTACGCGCTCGTTGCAGTCGGGCTCGCGCTGATCTTCGGCGTCAGCCGGCTGATCAACTTCGCGCAAGGGTCGATTTATCTGGTCGGGGCCTATATCGGCTGGATCGCGGTGGTGCAGCTGCACACGCCGCTGCCTCTCACCATCATCGTGGTCGCCGTGGCCGCGGCGATCGTCGGTCTGATCATCGAGCGGTTCGGTCTGCGGCCGCTGCAGAATTCGGTGCGGATCGCGCCGCTGCTCGCGACCATCGGCATCAGCTTCGTGCTCGACCAGCTGGTGATGCTGATCTTCTCGCCCAATCCGCGCGCGCTGCCGAGCCAGTTACCCGATGTCCGCTTCCAGGTCGGTGGCGGGACGATCGGGCCACTTGATCTGCTCATTGCCGGCGTCGGCCTCACCAGTGCGCTGCTGCTGTTTATGTTCCTGCGTTACACCAAGCTCGGCTGGGCCGTGCGTGCCACCGCGCAGGACCGCGACGCCGCCATGCAGATGGGCGTCGACGTCAACCGGGTCAATCAAGCCGTGTTCGGTATCGCGGCGGCGCTCGGCGGCGTCTCCGGCATGCTGGTCGGCATGTACTACAACCAGATCGACACGGCGATGAGCCTTCAGGCGACCCTCAAGGGCGTCGTCGCGGAAGTCGTCGGCGGCGCCGGCAACGTGCCGGGCGCGGTGATCGGTAGCCTGCTGCTGGGCCTCGTCGAGAGCTATGGCGTTGCCGTGCTCGGCACCAGCTACCGGAATCTGTTCGCGTTCCTGCTGCTGGTCCTCGTGCTGGTGCTGCGGCCGAATGGCCTGTTCGTCAGTCCCCGGCAGGCACCGCCCGAGCCGCTCACCGGCACGTTCATCGCGCCGAGCCGCCCGGTGAATATTCCGCGCTGGGCGCTGTTGGTCGCCGTTGCCGGCTTTGCGATCCTGCCGCTGTTTCCGGTATCCTTCTACGTGCTCCAGACCCTGATCAATGCCTGGCTGCTTGGCATGCTCGCGCTCAGTCTGACGCTGGTTGCGGGCACGATGGGGCAGGTCTCGCTCGGTCATGCCGCGCTGCTTGCGATCGGCGCCTACACCTCCGCATTGCTGTCGCTGACGCTGGCCGTTCCGGCCGGACTTGCCGTCATCGGCGGTGGCCTGATGAGCGCTGCGCTCGGCACCCTCTTGATCTCGCCGTCCTTCCGCCTGCGCGGTCATTACGTGTCGATCGCGACGCTCGCGATCGGCGAGATCGTGGCGCTGGTGATCCTGAACTGGGAGAGCGTGACCCGCGGCCCGATCGGCATCTCCGGCATCCCACCGCTGGCTCTGTTCGGCTATGAACTGATCAGCCCGACCTCGGTCTACTGGTTCAGCCTTGCGGTGATGGTCGTGCTGGCGCTGCTGCAGGGGCGGCTGCTCACCTCGCATCTCGGCCGCAGCTTTCGCGCTATCAGAGACGACGACATCGCCGCGCGCGCCTATGGCCTCAGCCTGAATCGCTACAAGTCGCTCGCCTTCATCTTCGGCGGCTTCGCCGCCGGCGTCAGCGGCGGCATCGCCGCGCATCTCTACTCCTACATCAACCACGAGACCTTCAACACGCAGCAATCCATCCTGGCGCTGACCGTCGTCATCCTCGGCGGCCTCGGCAACGTCCTCGGCGCGATCGTCGGGTCGGTCGCGCTGGTCGGCCTGCCTGAGGTGTTTCGGATCGCGGCTGAGTACCGCATCCTGATCTACGGCATCGTTCTCTTGCTGCTGGTGCGGTTCAGGCCGCAGGGCCTGCTGGGGACGATCTGATGGCGGAGCACGCACCCATGCTGTCCCTGCGCGGGCTGACGCGCCGCTTCGGCGGCCTCACCGCGGTTGACGCCATCGACCTCGACCTTGCCAAGGGCGAGCTGGTCAGCATCATCGGCCCGAACGGCGCCGGCAAGACGACGCTGTTCAACCTCGTCACCGGCCTCGACCGGCCCGACGCGGGTACGGTTCACTTCGAAGGCCAGGAGATCACCGGCCTGTCCCCGGAGCGGCTCGCGGCCGAAGGCATCGCGCGCACCTTTCAGCTTGGCCGCGTGTTCGGCAATCTCAGCGTGATGGACAACGTCCTGATCGGCGCGCACACGCGCTTGCGCGCGGTGAAGCCGGCCGTGCCGGTCATCGGCCCGCTGCTGGAGCTTGGCCTTGCGCTGTTGCGTCCCGCCAGTGTCAAGGCAGAGGAGGAGCGGCTGCGGGACGAGGTGAGGGCCATTCTCGCGCGCTTCGGCGAGCGGCTCTTGCCGCGGATCGACCAGCCCGCCTATAGCCTGTCCTACGCCAACCGCCGCCGCGTCGAGATCGCGCGCGCGCTGGCGCTGAAGCCGCGGCTGCTGCTGCTCGATGAGCCCACCGCCGGCATGAACCCGACCGAGACCGCGGAGATGCAGGGGCTCGTCGCCGAATTGAAAGCCGAAGGGCTGACCATCCTGCTGATCGAGCACAAGCTCGAGATGGTGATGCGCCTGTCCGACCGCGTCATCGTCATGGACGAGGGCAAGAAGATCGCGGAGGGGCCGGGCGAGCAGGTGCGGACCGATCCCAAGGTGATCGAGGCCTATCTCGGCCACGGACTGTCGGGGACGGCGGAGCAGGAGAGCGCGGCATGACGACGAGCGCCCCGGAACCGCTGCTGACACTGTCGAACGTCAATACGTTCTACGGCCAGGCCCAGGTGCATTTCGACCTGTCGATCACGGTCGCGCGCGGCCACATCGTCTGCCTGCTCGGCGGCAATGCCAGCGGCAAGTCGACGACGATGAAGATCATCCTTGGGCTCGTCAAACCGCGCTCGGGCGAGGTGACCTTCGACGGCGCCTCGCTCATCGGGCTGACGACGCCGCAGATCGTCCGGCGCGGCATCGCCTCGGTGCCGGAGGCGCGGCGGCTGTTTGCGGACATGAGCGTGCGCGAGAACATCCTGATGGGCGCCTTCGTGCGCAACGATCGCGAGGCGATCGCGCAGGATCTCGACAGGATGCTGACACTGTTTCCGAAGCTCGGCCAGCGGCTGTCGCAGCGTGCCGGCTCGCTCTCCGGCGGCGAGCAGCAGATGGTGGCGATGGCGCGCGCGCTGATGAGCCGCCCCCGCATGATCGTGATGGACGAGCCGACCATGGGCCTGTCGCCGCTCTATGTCGATCGCGTGCTGGAGCTGATCAGGACCATCAACCAGGAGGGCGTCTCGGTGTTCATGGTCGAGCAGAACGCCAGCCTCGCGCTCGAGATCGCGCATGAGGCCTATGTGCTGCAGACCGGCAAGATCGTGCTGTCGGGCCCGGCGCGGGCGTTGAAGGACGACCCCCGCATCCGCGACGCCTATCTCGGCGGCTCCGAGGCGGCCTGACCTTCAGGCCGACGCCGCGCTCGCGACCTGCTCGGCCGGCAAATCATCGCCGTTGGGGTCGCCCGGCGCGGTGGCCCAGGCCAGCTCCACCAGCGTCACGATGCGGCGACCGCCGCCGTCGAGCTGGACCACGATCAGGCCCTGCTCCTCCATGTAGCCGAGCAGCCGCTGCGCCCGGCGCAGCGAATGCGAGCCATAGGCCCGCGCGATCGCGGCGTCGCCGGGGCAGGGCCAGCCTTCCTTGGCGGCGCGCGCGATCATCATGAACACGCCCTGCATGTCGTCGGGCAGAATCGACGCGCGCAGCGACACGTCCTGCCAGGCGTCGTCTTCAGTGAGATCGGTGCCGAGCCCGGCACGCGCATGCGTCAGCATGCGGCGAAACTCGTTGAGGTCGGGCACCGCCGACCCGAGGCCCTCGATGCGGCAGCGGACCACGAACTCCTGGTAGAGCACGCCGATGGCGCGGAAGCCCGCGTCGGGCGCGGCGAGCACGGCCCGCAGCGTACGGTCCACGCGCTCGCGCCGCTCGGCGAGCTCCTCGGCGCTGACCGGCACCTCGACCGCTTCCGGCTGGATCACCGGGGCGGCGGCCTTGGCGGCACGAAGCTGCTCCAGCAGATCCGGCGCCGGCCGGCGCTGCGGCCGGCTGGCATCGGGCGGCGGCGCGGCCAGGATCACGGCGCGCGCATCCTCCAGCGTCGCTTCCGGCAGCGGCATCAGGCGCGGCGTCGAGTTGCGCGGAGAGGTGTCGGTCGGGCCGATGTTCAGGCGCAGCGGACGTCGCGACAGCGCAGGTCCCAGCGCCATGAACTGTCCTCGCTCGAGATCGCGAAAGGCCTCGGCCTGCCGCCGCTCCATGCCGAGCAGATCGGCGGCGCGCGCCATGTCGATGTCGAGGAAGGTCCGGCCCATCAGGAAGTTGGAGGCTTCCGCCGCGACGTTCTTGGCGAGCTTCGCCAAACGCTGCGTCGCGATGATGCCGGCGAGGCCGCGCTTGCGGCCGCGGCACATCAGGTTGGTCATGGCGCCGAGCGAGAGCTTTCGCGCTTCGTCCGAGACTTCGCCAGCCACCGCCGGCGCGAACAGCTGCGCCTCGTCGACGACCACGAGCATCGGATACCAATGGTCGCGGTCGACGTCGAACAGGCCGCCGAGAAACGCGGCGGCGCGCCGCATCTGGTTCTCCGCGTCGAGACCTTCGAGATTGAGCACGGAGGAGACGCGATGCAGCCGCGCGCGTTCGCCGGCAACCTGAAGGCCGCGCTCGGTGTGATCCTCGGCCTCGATCACCAGATGGCCGAAGCGCTCGGCCAGCGTGACGAAATCGCCTTCGGGGTCGATGATGGCCTGCTGCACCCAGGGCGCACTCTGTTCCAGGAGCCGCCGCAGCAAATGCGATTTGCCGGAACCGGAATTGCCCTGCACGAGGAGGCGGGTCGCCAAGAGTTCCTCGAGGTCCATGGCGGCCGCGGCGCCCGCCGTGGTCTGCCCCATCTCGATCGCAACCGTCATGTCCCCGACTCAAGTCCTCGTCATTCGCGGACAGCGGCTTATCAATCCCGTCGCAGCGCGTCGAGCGGCACGGGGCTGTCATGCCGCGTTGCCCACGGCGGCGTTCCCGGTCTGATTCGATTTGCCGTAGAAGTGCGGGACGAGAGGGGGGCTTGCAGATCGTCCTCGTTCGCGGGCATTTCGGCGGCTTCGGCGCCGATTCCGGGCTTTGGGGACCGGATTCGATGATGAAGATCAAACCAGCCTGGCCCCGGGCCTGGTAATCAGGCGCATGAGCTTTCTGACCTTCCTCGCAGCGACCTATTTCCTGCTCGCCGTGCCCGGGCCGACCAACACCTTGCTCGCGACATCGGGCGCGGGGATCGGCATGGCGCGCTCGCTTCATCTGCTCGTTGCCGAGCTGTGCGGCTATCTGCTGGCGATTGCCGTGCTGCGGCTCGCGCTCGGCCCCATCGTCAGCGACATCCCGATCGCGGCGCTCGTGCTTCGCGTCGCGGTGACCGTCTATATCCTCTGCCTCGCCTTCATGCTCTGGCGGGTCAACACACGCGAGCTTCGCGATGGTGCACCGGTGACGTTCGGCCAGGTGCTGCTTGCGACGCTGCTCAACCCGAAAGCGCTCGTGTTCGCTTTCCTGCTCCTGCCGCTCGAGGCTGGGCCGCTCGAATTGCTGCCCTGGTTCGGCGCGATCGCGCTTCAGATTCTCACGGCTGGCGCCGCGTGGATCGCGCTCGGCGCAACTCTCGGCCGTGGCGCCCGTCGCCTCGGCCAACCCCACTTGGTCACGCGCATCGGCGCGGTCACGCTGGTTGCCGTGACCGGCCTGATCTGGCTTCAATCCTTCCTGACGGCCTGAAGCGCCGCGCCCCGCCCGTAACGGCGCGCCTACTGCGCGCCGGAGCCGCCCTGCACGATCTTCTCGTTCAGCTTCTGGTCCACCGTGTCGACCGTGCGGTCGATCTCGGCGTTGGGCACGCCGAGCTGATGCGAGATCAGCTTCACCAGGAGGTCGACGCGCTCGATGAAGGGCGCGCCGCTTGCGACCGCCCGTGCGGCCGAGGACGGCTTGAGCAGGCTCTCGGCGGCCTTGGCGTATTTTGCGAACGGCACCTGGTCCTGCGGATCGGCGCCGAGGCGGCGCGCGATCGCGTCGACATGGTCGTAGATCGTCTGCGAGCGCTTGAGGTCGCCGTGCACGGCGTCGCGGATCGACTGCGGCTCGTGCGGGGTGATGCAGCGGTAATTGCCGGTCAGCAGCATCGACCATTTCGCCAGCGGCACGAACAGGGAATCGAATACTTTCAGCTTCACCGGAACGTCGTGGCCGTCGAGCGTCACCGCATCGATGTCGGCTTCGAGTTCGCGCAGCACCTTGTTGTGCTTCTCGTCGGCAAAGACCGACGCCTTGAAGTTGGTGGGCAGGCCGACATGCAGCACGTTCGCCGCTTCTTCCGGCGGACGGAACGCCTGCGGGTCGGGCGAGCACAGCGTCACCAGCCCCGGCTCGAACCGCTCCCACACCTGAGCGTTGGTGTAGGCCTCTTCCAGATCCATGTCGGCGAGCGCCGGAATCCGCTTCAGATAGGGCAGCGGCGGCATGTTCATGATCGACAGGCACGGCAGCTTCGCCGCGGCGATCTTGACCATGAGCACGCGCACCGTGTGGTTGGTGTATTGCGGCTCCTGCATCGCAAGGCCGACCAGATCGTAGCGGGAGAGATCGACATTGGCGGGGGTCACCGCGTCGAGCTTGCCGGGCAGGTTGCGCGAGAGGATCGCCCGGTGCACGGCCTCGTCACGCAACTTGATGCGCACCTCGGTACCTTCGCGATTGATCAGCTCCGCGGTCTTGGCGCGGCAGACCAGGGTCACGTTGTGGCCGGCCATCAGCAGCTTCGTGCCCAGCAACGAGCCGTAAGAAGCCCCGAGAATCAATATGTTGCGCGCCATGCTCCGTCCCTTTGACAATCTGTCTGTGCGATTTTTCAGCCTCGGCCGTCATCCGCGGGCGAGTTGCCGGCATGTAAAGCGAAGTGCGCTGGGATGGCAACTGGGATAATGCATACAAGGCCGCGATGCCTGGGGCGAGCGCGGGAGCAATCCAGAATTGCCCGCGGGGGATTCTGAATTGCTTCGTCGCAAGGGCTCGCCGCAAGGAGGATGAAGGCGCTACCCGGGCTATTCGCCCGGAGATCGCGCGCGCTTCAGCCCTGGCTCGCGATCCGCGCGCGGTCGAGATGCTCCTCGATCTTCGGGCGGTCTCGGGTGCGCTCGAAGCTGGTGCACAGCAATTCGGTTTCCTCGAGCGAGACCGGGGCGCGATACAGCCGGCACATGAACTCGGCGCCTGCGCGTCCCTTGGGAGTAGCCGGGCCGCGTTCGGCGAGAAACATGCAGTCACGGCAGATGCTGGCATCGAGCCGCTGATGGGCCGCGTCGAGGTGATTGAGGACGTCGCGGAGCGAGTCGCGCAGCCCGACGCATCCGTCGTTCCCGAGTGCCGCTACCGCATTCACCACGTGATTGATCGGGTCGTGCTGGTTGAGGCATTTCTCGCCCTGGGCGGTGACGTGCAGGACGACGGAGCGCTTGTCCTCCTGCGACGGCTTCCTCACCAGATAGGACTTGCTCTCCAGCGTCTTCACGATTTGCGATGCAGTCGCTCTGGTGGAGCCGATGAAGCCGGCAAGCGCGGACGGCGTGCGCGAAAACCTGTTGGCTCGGCCGAGAAAGCGCAGCGCCATCCATTCCCGATCGCGCAGTCCATGCCGATTGCCTTCGAAATACCAAGCCCTCGCCGCTTGAACCAGCAGCTCGACGGCCTCTCGTGCCAATGGCATGAATCTACCTCGTCCCCGGAACTTCGTCTGCGGCGTCTCGACGCCGCTTTGCGCCCTGGCTCACGAATCCGTCGAGAGACGCCGGACGGCTGAAGGTGTCCGATGAGAGAATCGTGCCGAGCTCTAGCGTCGTCGTTGCACGGGAGCCCGAGTCGCCGCCGCGAGCAGACGATGGATCGGAGTAGTTCAACCGAGGCCCCTAAAGTTCAGTCACGAGCAGACGTTTCTGTATTCAACCAAAACGATGAATGAGCTTCTCAACAAAATCAAGTCAAGACACTCGGGGAGACTGGATGTCGTTGCACTCGAATGTAACGTTCAAGACAATCTCCTTCGTCGGAACACATGATGGTGAACGCGGCGAACGCGATACGTTGCGCAACGAGCAGCATGTACGCAACTGTGCGACGGTTTGATTGCACGGCGCGTTGTTGTCTGTCGTTGATGCAAGTTGATCGCTGCTTGTGCACGACGACGATGTCTATCGCGAGGTCATTCACAATCGTACGATCTCCAAGGCGAATGATCAGGGAACTCACAGAAATTGCACGCGACGGTTGTTTGGGCGCATGCCCCGAATCGCCCCATCCATCGTCACCGTCCTGTTCTGTCGCCCGATGTGCGGGCACTGGAAGTCGGTGGCGGCCGTGCACGTGCATGCGCTGGAAGCGTGGCGCGCATGCGCAATCGCTTGTCGATAACGCGGAGCGATGCGAGGCACCGTGCGCCGGCAGGCGCTCCGAGCTGCTAGTCGCCCTTGAGCATGTCCCGCAGCTCGCGGAACGGATCAGCGCTCGGCGGAGCCGAAGCGCCTTGCCGCATCGCGTTGTAGATTCTCGGAACCATGTCGACCGCCTGGTCGAGACCCGAATCACGTCCCGACTGATATCCGCCCATCAGGCGAAGATCGCGCGTGTCCTCGTATTGCGCGATCATGGCGCGCAGCTTGCTCACCAATTCGCGCTCCTCGGGGTCCCAGATGTTATGGGCGAGGCGGGAGACCGAGGCCAGAACGTCGACGGCGGGATAGCGCGCCTGGTCGGCGATCTGCCTGGACAGCACGATATGTCCATCGAGGGTGCTGCGGATGGTGTCCGCGATCGGCTCGTTGTGATCGTCGCCATCGACCAGCACGGAGAAGATCCCGGTGATGGTGCCGGAGCCTTCCTCGCCGGGGCCGGCGCGCTCCAACAGGCGCGGCAGGTCGGTGAAGACCGACGGCGCGTAGCCGCGCGCGACCGCGGGCTCGCCGGCCGCGAGCGCGACCTCGCGGGCGGCGTGGGCGAATCGGGTGATCGAATCGACCATGAGCAGCACCGATTCGCCGCGGTCGCGGAAATATTCGGCGACCGCCATCGCCGTCTTCGGCGCCAGCCGCCGCATCATCGGGCTTTCGTCGCCCGTCGACACGATGGTGACGGCGCGCTGGCGGTCGTTGCCCAGCACGTCCTCGATGAACTCGCGCACCTCGCGGCCACGCTCGCCGACCAGGGCCAGCACGACGGTGTCGAAACCCTGGCTGCGGGCGAGCATCGCCAGCAGCGTCGATTTGCCAACGCCGGAGCCGGCGAAGATGCCGACGCGCTGGCCGGCGCAGATCGGCGCGAACAGGTCGATGACGCGCACGCCGGTGCGCAGCGGCTTGTGCACGCGTGCGCGTTTCATGGCCGACGGCGCCTCGGCCTCTGCCGAGACCGTAAGGGAGCCCGGCGTGAGGGGACCCTGTCCGTCGAGCGGCGCGCCGAGAGCGTTGATGACGCGGCCCTTCCAGCTCGGATCGGGCGCAAAGGACAAGGGCGGCATCCGGTAGGCGGCCGAGCCGAGGCCGCCGGCGAAGTGCCGGTCGAACGGCTTGGCAACGATGCCGTCGCTGTCGATCCGCACCACCTCGCCGATCTGGGGCTTACCGGCCGAATTGACGCCGATGAGCTCGCCGAGCCTGACGAAGCGCGACAGGCCGGAGACACGGAAGTGCGTCGGCGCGATCTCGGAGATCGCACCGCTGACGCTTGCCAGGGGAGTGCTCTGCTGAAGCTCCAGCAGCGCCCACTCGAGTTGCCGAAGAGCGTTCAAGGAAACCGTCCAACCTCAATCCTGGTGCGCGCGAGGCGCGCTTCTACTTGCCGGGTTCGCCCAGCGTCCGAATGGCGTTCTGAAGCGAGCTCTCGGTGCCCTCGATCATCGAATTGGTGCCGTCGAAGGCGCGCGAGGCCGCGATCAGCTTGGTCAATTCCATCATGGGATTGGCCCCGGAGCCCTCGACATAGCCCTGCTTGAAGCCGTCGCGGGAGAAATCGGCGATGGCGGTCGCGGGCCGGTCCGGCGTCACGCCGGAATTGCCGTAGCGTTCGAGATTGGCATCAGCGGGGATGTTGAACAGGCCGATGGTGCCGATCTCGTTGTTGTCCTGGGTGATCGCACCGCTGCGGGCGATCGAGATCGGCCCGCCGTTCGGGTCGAGCGTGATCTGCGCGCCGCCGGAATCGACGATCGGAAAGCCGCTCACGGTCTGAAGATCGCCGTTGGGGGCGATCTGGAGGCGGCCGTCGCGGGTATAGACCGTGCCGTTCGGACCGGCGAAGGCGATCCAGCCCTGTCCGACCACGGCGACGTCGAGCGGGTTGCCGCTCTCGGTGATGTTGCCCATCTCGCGCGAGATGATGTTGTCGCCGGGCGAAGAGAAGGCGACCGGGTTCGGGCCCGCCTTGGACAGCACGGTCTCGAACTTCACCACGTCGGTGCGGAACGCCGCCGTGTTCACGTTGGCGACGTTGTTGGCGATCGTCTGGAGGCGCTTTTCGAGAGCGACCTGCGCCGACAATCCCACATAGAGGGCCGATTGCATGTGCTACTTTCCGAACCGGATGGACTGGAGTTTCGAGAGCATGTCGATATCCATGCCGGCCGACGTCGACGCGCCGCCGATCAGGACCAGCGCGGGATTGGTCGAGTTGTCGCTCTGGGCCTGGGTCGCGTCCCACATCGCCGCAAAGCGCTGCACGAACTTGGTGACCTTGGCCGGATCCTGGAAATCGGTGAGCTTGACCCTGTTCGTGATCATCTTGGCCTGGGCGTCGATGTCGGCCGCGCTGATCGTCGAGGGCAGGCCGAGCGCGGTCTGAACCACCTGCGTCAGCGCCTTGTCGGCGAGGACCTGGTAGGCGGTCGTGATCGTGGAGGCCTTGCGGGTGAAATAGAGCGCCAGCCGCAGGCCCTCGTTCTGGTCGCCGGCCTTCTGCTCCATCGTCTGCCTGACGTATTGGGTCGCCGTTCCGGTCGTAGCCTGGGTGGTCTTGGTCGCGTTGCTGCCGAGGGCGGCGAAATTGAAGGCGGCGGCGAATTCCCGGTAGCGCGTGTCGGTCAGCTTGTTGGCGAAGGTGTTCTTGTTCGCGATACCCTCGGTCAGCACCTTGCGCATGAACGCCTTGGCATAGGTCATGTCGCTGAGGCCGTAGGCCTTCATCGCATAGGAATAGAGACGATAGTCCTTCAGGAAATCGTCGATCGTCTTCACGTTGCCGATGTGGCTCAGGAAGTAATCGGTCTCGCGGCTGACGTCCGGCTGTTTCGCGACCTGCGTCAGCGACTTGCCCATGTCCTTGGTCAGTCGGGTGTAGTCCGCGATGGTGGATAGCATGACACGCGCCTCTCTGGCCGCCGTTGCGACGCGGCGTCAAGGTGCCGCCAATTGCTTGCGCGAGGCTGGCGATGCGGGAAGCCAGCTTCGCGCAAGGCTCGCCGACTAGATATTCCCGATGGGATCGGCGATGGAGCGGCGCGTTGGGCAGTTTCGTGGGGGTTTTCATCACGGTAGCGGCGCTGCTCGGCGGCTTTGCCGCCATGGGCGGGCATCTGGCCGTGCTCATGCAGCCCTGGGAGTTCGTGATCATCATCGGCACCGCGGTCGGCACCTTCATCGTGGCCAATCCGTGGAAGACGGTCGTAGACACCGGCGTCGCCTGCCTGCAGGCCATCACCGGCGCGGTGCCGAGTGAGCGCTACTATCTCGACCTGCTCGGGGCGCTTCATGCCCTGATGCGCGAGCTCAGGGGCAAGGGCCGCAACGAGGTGGAAGCGCATATCGACGATCCCGCCTCTTCCGAGATCTTCAAGGCGTTCCCGAGCGTGCTCGGGGATCCCTCGCTGCTCCAGTTCATCTGCGATTATGTCCGCCTCATCATCATGGGCAATGCCCGCACGCATGAGATCGAGGCCCTGATGGACGAGGAGATCCACACCATCGTGAAGACCAAACTGATGCCTTACCATGCGCTGGTGACGGTCTCCGAGGCGCTGCCGGCGCTCGGCATCGTCGCTGCGGTGCTCGGCGTCATCAAGGCGATGGGCGCGCTCGACCAGTCGCCGAAGCTGCTGGGCGGCTTCATCGGCGCGGCGCTGGTCGGCACCTTCGCCGGCATCTTTCTGTCCTACGGCGTGCTTTCACCCTTCGCGATCAAGATCAAGATGACGCGCGAGAAGAAGTGCCGGCCCTACATCATCGTCAAGCAGACGCTGCTGGCCTTCATGAACGGCGCGATGCCGCAGATCGCCGTCGAGCACGGCCGCAAGATGATCGCGAGCAGCGAGCGCCCGTCGATCGACGTTGTCGAGAACGAGACGATCGCAGGTCCCAAGGCCGCCGTCACCGAGCCCGAACCCAAGGCTGCCCGCGCATGATGATGGAAGACGTCGAAGTCGATCAGCGCAAGCAGCTGCCGAACTACCTGCTGGACGCCGCCGGCATATCGATCGAACGCATGCCGATGCTCAATGTGATCTTCGATCGCATGGCGGCATCGTGCACCGACAGCCTGCAGCCGATGGCCGGAACGCCCTGCTATTTCTCGGTCAATGGCATCACCAACGACCGCGTCGGCGACATCGTCAAGGACTACGAGGCCAACGCGGTCGCCGCCGTGCTCTATGCCGAGCAGTGGGATTCGCGCGTCATCATCATGCTCGA
Organism: Bradyrhizobium sp. LVM 105; assembly: GCF_003957705.1. NCBI lineage: Bacteria > Pseudomonadati > Pseudomonadota > Alphaproteobacteria > Hyphomicrobiales > Nitrobacteraceae > Bradyrhizobium > Bradyrhizobium sp. LVM 105. The sequence goes on from NZ_QZMV01000001.1 coordinate 131,881, forward strand.
TCGCGATTTCGTGTTCACGATGGTGGAAGCGATGTTCGGCTCCGACGGTGCCGAGCCGCCGCTCGACGTCGAGCGCGCGTTCTCGAACATCGAGATCCGGCTGGTGCAGGCGCTGTTCGAGCGCTTCGCCAAGGCGCTGCAATCCGCCTTCGCCGGTACCTCCAACGTCACCTTCCGCGTCGAGCGGGTCGAGACCGCGATGGCTTCGCTGGCGATCGGGCGAAGCGGCAACATGTCGATCTGCGCGAACATCATGCTGCAGGCGCTGTACCGCGGCGGCCAGATGTTCCTGATCATTCCGCACTCCGCGCTCAACCCGCTCCGGCAGAAGCTGGCCCACGTCGTCGTCAGCGACGGCCGCGCTTCCGATCCGCGCTGGCGCGAGCAGATGGAGAGCGAGGTCCAAAGGACCGAGGTGACGCTGAGCGCGGTGCTCGATGAAAAGATGCTGACCCTCGGCGACGTCGTCAAGTTCCATGTCGGGCAGGTGCTCGAGCTCGAAGCTACGCCGCGCACGCTGGCCCGTCTCGAAAGCAACAACCAAGTGCTGTTCTGGTGTCAGATCGGCCAACTTGATGGCTATTACGCCATGCAGGTGGCCGATCCCGTGGATCAGAAACGGGAGTTCGTCGATGATATCCTATCTCGTTGATGCCGTGTTGCTGATCGCGCTCGCCTTCACCAGCATGCGGGTGACCCGGATGCACCGCGAGCTGGCGCGCTTGCGCAGCTACCAGGGCGAGTTCTCCAGCATCGTGCACGAGACGGCGGGCGCCTTCGACACGGTCATCAGCGCGGCGCACGATTCCACCGCCAATCTCGGGCGGCTCGCCAACGTGCTGACCACCAAGATCGATCAGGCCCATGAGGCGATCGCGGCGCTCGACGCCCGCGCCGGGCTTGCGCCAGCCGCGACCGCAGGCGGCGCCGAAGTGAACAAGCACTGAAGCCGAAGCCGGGCGAAACCATACGATCGGAACGCCGAGGCGCTCCGGGAGTGGACATACCAAGAGGCGATACCATGGCGCAATCCTTCGACTATGACACTGCCACGCGAGCACCTGCCTCCGAGGAGGGGCATGTCGACACGAGCCCGCTGGAGCGGCTGGCGGAGATCGCCGCGCGCACGGCGGAGGAGAGCGGCAAGTTCGCCAATGTCGATGCCATCCTGCGCATTCCGGTCACCATGCAGGTGGTGCTGGGATCGGCGACCATTCCGGTCGCGAACCTGATGAAGCTCGGTCGCGGCGCGGTCGTTCCGCTCGACCACCGGGTCGGCGAGCCCGTCGACGTCGTCGTCAACGGCCGCATCGTCGCCCGCGGCGAGGTCGTCGTCGTCGAAGAGGACAATTCCCGCTTCGGCGTCTCGCTCACGGAGATCGTCGGACCGCTGGGGCAGGGTGATAGCTGACCATGGCGGCACAGGTCGGCATTGCCCCCATCAAGCAGCGAGGCGTTGCCACGCTGGGCGGAACGGAAAAGGTCGCGGCGCTCCTCCTGGCGATGGGCCGGCAGGCGGCCGCGAGCGTGCTTCAGCAGTTCGAGCCGCAGGAGATCCGCATCGTCACCAAGGCTGCAGCAGAGCTGCGGCCGATCACGGCGCAGGAGCTCGAGGGGATCGTCGAGGAGTTCGCCCAGCAGTTCTCGATGGGCGCCAACATCCTCGGCACGCTCGGCGGTCTCGAGGCCGTGCTCGGTGACGTGCTTCCGGCCGATCAGGTCTCGCAGATCATGTCCGACCTGCTCGGCAATTCGAGCCGGTCGGTGTGGGACCGCGTCTCGTCGGTGTCTGAAAACTCGCTCGCGAGCTACCTGTCCAAGGAGCATCCGCAGACCGCGGCGCTGATCCTGTCCAAGGTCAAGCCGGCCTGTGCCGCCAAGGTCATGAGCCAGCTGCCCTCGAGCCTGCGCAACGAATTGATGCGGCGCGTGCTGAGCCTCAAGCCGATCGTCGACGACGCCATGAGGGTGCTCGAGAAGACGCTGCACGAGGACCTGACGCTGAACTTCGCCCGCAACCTCGGCGCCGACACTTACGCCCGCGTCGCCGACATCATCAACAAGATGGAGCGCGGCCACATCGAGGACATGCTGAAGAGCCTGTCGGAAAAACGGCCGAAGTCGGCCGAGGTCCTGAAGGAGCTGCTGTTCACCTTCGACGACGTGACCAACCTGACGCCGAAGGCGCGCACCATGATCTTCGACCAGGTGCCGACCGATCGCATCGTCGTCGCCCTGAAGGGAACCGACAAGCATTTCCGCGAACTGATCCTGTCCTCGGTCGCATCGCGCGTGCGCCGCGTCGTCGAGCACGAGCTCGCCATCGGCGAGCCGTCGAACCAGCGCGACGTGCTGGAGGCGCGGCGCGTCATCACCGATCTCGCGCTCGACCTCGCGGAGAAGGGCGAAATCGAGCTCAACCCGGAGCAGGAGGATGAGCTGGTCTTCCGCTGACCGCTGAACGGGCATGGCAGAAACATCCGATCAGGACAGCAAGACAGAAGAACCGACCGAGAAGAAAGTCCGTGACGCGCTCGAACAGGGCAAGATCCCGGTCTCTCGGGAGGCCTCCATTTTCGCCTCGATGGCCGCGCTGATGGTCATCCAGGCGTTCCTGATCGGCCAGGGCGTGCAGCAATTGACGCCGACGCTGAAGAGCCTGCTGGACGATCCCGAAGGCTTCCCGCTCGCCACCGGCGCGGACGCGCAGAACCTGCTCACCGTGGTCGGCCTCCAGGCGCTGCGCTTCCTGGTGCCGCTGGTTGTCATCCTCATGGTATTCGGGCTCGCCTCCCAGCTGCTGCAGAATGCGCCGCGATTCGTGCTGGAGCGCATCAAGCCCGAATTGTCGCGAATCTCGCCGGTCAGTGGCTGGAGCCGGATCTTCGGAACGCGAGGGCTCGTCGAGTTCGCCAAGTCGCTGTTCAAGCTGGCCGCGGTGAGCTCCGTGGTCGTCTTCGTGCTGCGCTCCTCGGAGGCGAAGGCGTTCGAGGCCATGTACACCGATCCGGTCGCGCTGCCGGAGATGATCCTCAACATCGCGATGCGGATCGTTTCGGCGATCTGCATCGCGACCATCGTCCTGGTCGCGATCGATCTCGCCTGGGCGCGTTTCCACTGGCGGCGCGAGCTGCGCATGACCAAGCAGGAGATCAAGGACGAGCACAAGCAGGCCGAGGGCGATCCGCTGATCAAGGCCCGCCTGCGCTCGCTGGCGCGCGACCGCTCGCGGCAGCGGATGATCGCCTCCGCTGCGCGCGCGACGCTGGTGATCGCAAATCCGACGCACTTCGCGATCGCGCTGCGCTACAACCGCGAGGAAAATCCCGCGCCGCTCGTGGTGGCCAAGGGCATGGACGTGATCGCGCTGAAGATCCGCGCGGTCGCCGAGCAGAACCGGATTCCGGTCATCGAGAACAAGGCGCTGGCGCGCGCGCTCTACGAAGCGGTCCAGGTCGATCAGGTGATTCCGGCCGAATTCTTCCGACCCGTCGCCGAGATCATCTACTTCCTTCAGTCGAAGCAGACGCCGCCGCGCACCGAGAAGGTCCAGTAGAATTCCGAGGATGACGTCCGGCCCAACAGCTTGACGAAAGCTTAACGCCCTAGGCTTCTCCCGAATGGACCAGAACGGGGCTGTCGTGGGACCGCTTTATCTCTTCGAACTCGCATCGTCGCAGGCGCGCCACCTCGAGCTCCGCCAGTCGACCATCGCAACCAACGTCGCCAACGCCAACACGCCGGGCTTCAAGGCGCGCGACGTCGAGCCCTTCAACAAGGTGCTCGACGGCATGCCGGTGAGGCTCGCCACGACGTCGCCGTCGCACCTACAATTGTCCGCAGCCGAGACCGACACGCGCGCGACCGCGAAGAAGGACAGCTGGGAAGTGGTTCACTCCGGCAATTCCGTCAGCCTCGAGCAGGAAATGATCAAGGGCAGCGACGTCAATCGCGACTATTCGATGAATTCGGCGATCGTGCGGTCGTTCCACCGCATGGTCCTGTCGAGCGCAAAGGCCTGAGGTGAACTGACATGCTGGACTCACTGAGCGCCTCGCTGACGGTCGCGAGCTCCGGGCTCGAAGCGCAGTCGACGCGCATGCGCATCGTCTCGGAGAATCTCGCCAACGCGACCTCGACGGGGCGGACGGCCGGGGCCGATCCCTATCAGCGCAAGACCATCACCTTCGATGCCGCGATGGACCGCGCCTCGGGCGCGCAGCTCGCGAAGGTCAAGGAGATCGGCGTCGACACCACGCCGTACCGCGTCGAGTACGACCCCGGGCATCCCGGGGCCGACAAGGCCGGCTACGTCAAGCTGCCGAACGTCAACATGATGATCGAGATGGCCGACATGCGCGAAGTCAACCGGTCCTATGAAGCCAATCTCCAGGTCGTGAAACAGGTCAGGTCGATGCTCGGCATGACCATTGACCTCTTGAGGAGCTGACAATGCTTGAGGCGATTTCATCCACGGCGGTCTCCGCAGGACAGGCGGCGTCCCGCGCGACCGAGACGCAGGCGATCGCGCCCGCGGCAACGACGGCGATCCAGTCCGGTGACGATGTCGGCTTCGAATCGGTGATGAAGCAGGTGACGACCGACGCGATCGGAACGCTGAAGGCGGGCGAGGCGGCATCGATCTCGGCGATGCAGGGCAAGGAATCGACGCGGCGCGTCGTCGAAGCGCTGATGTCGGCGGAGCAGGCACTGCAGACGGCGGTCGCGGTTCGCGACAAGGTCGTGCAGGCCTACCAGGAAGTCGTTCGGATGTCGATTTGATCTGAAGGAGTGGGTTAAGTGAAATCGCTCGCCATTGCGGCCACGGGCATGAACGCCCAGCAGACCAACATCGAAGTCATCGCGAACAACATCGCCAACATCAACTCGACGTCGTACAAGCGGGCGCGGGCGGAATTCACCGATCTGTTCTACCAGATGGACCGCATGCAGGGCGTGGCCAACGTCAACGGCTCCTCGCCGATTCCGGAAGGCGCCAATCTCGGCCTCGGCGTCAAGTCGGCGGCGATCCGCAAGCTGCACATCCAGGGCGCGCTGACGCAGACCGGAAATCCGTACGACATGGCGATCAACGGCCGCGGCTGGTTTCAGGTGCTCGGCCCCAACAACGAGGTGCAATACACCCGTGCGGGTTCGTTCAACACCAATGCCAACGGCCAGCTCGTTACGATCGACGGCTACCTCCTGGATCCGGCGATCACGGTGCCGCAGGGAACCGTCGAGGTCACGGTCAACGCCACCGGCCAGGTGTTTGCCAAGCTCGACACGGAGGTGAACCCGCGCCAGATCGGCCAGCTCAACCTTGCCAATTTCGCCAACGAAGCGGGCCTCGAGCCGCTGGGCAGCAATCTCTACAAGGAGACGACGGCGTCGGGCACGCCGGTGGTCGGGCTGCCGGGCGATGCCGGCTACGGCAAGATCAACCAGAAATATCTCGAAGCCTCGAACGTCGATCCGGTCAAGGAAATCACCGAGCTGATCTCGGCGCAGCGCGCCTATGAAATGAATGCCAAGGTCATCCAGGCCTCGGATGAAATGGCCCAGACGGTCTCGAAGGGCATGCGCTAGGTCCGGGGTCTCGATGTTGAACAGGATGGGCCTGATCGTGCGCGGGTTGGCCGTCGCGCTGCTGATTCTGGCTCCAGTGCGCCTCGCGGTGGCCGAGGAGAAGCGGCTTCCCGTGCCTGCGGTTGCGATCCGCGCCGGCGAGCTGATCCGGGACGACATGATCACCGAGCGCGCCTTCGCGCCGAGCCTGCTCGGCGTTGCCATGTTCATCGAAGGGCGCCAGGTCCTGGTCGGCCGCATGGCGCGGCGCGCGCTGTTGCCGGGCCAGCCCATTCCCAGCAACGCGGTGGAAGATCCCTGGACCGTCGCCCGCGGCGCCATGGTCAAGGTCGTGGTGGAAGACAGCGGCCTGTCGATCGTCACCTACGGCTCGGCGATGCAGTCGGGTGCGGCCGGCGCGCTCATCCCGGTGCGCAATACCGATACCGGCGTGATCATCAGGGGCATCGTCCAGCCGGACGGCACCGTCAAGGTCGTGGACGGCTCATGACCAGGCTTCTGCTCGCGCTCGTCCTGCTGCTTTCGGCCGCCGGCGCCGATGCCGCCGTCCGCATCAAGGACATCGCGGACATCAAGGGTCTGCGCGAAAACCAGATCGTCGGCTACGGCCTCGTCATCGGCCTCAACGGCACCGGCGACACGCTTCGCAACGCGCCCTTCACGGAGCAATCCCTGCAATCGATGCTCGAGAACATGGGCATCAACGTCAGGAACGAGACCACGAGCACCACCAATCCCCCGCGTCCGACCACGCTGCGCACGCGCAACGTCGCGGCCGTGATGGTGACTGCGGACCTGCCGCCCTCGATCGGGCCGGGTGAGCGCATGGACGTCACCGTGTCGTCGCTCGGCGATGCGACCTCGCTGCTCGGCGGCACGCTGGTCATGACGTCGCTGCGCGCGGCGGACGGCGCCGTCTACGCGGTGGCGCAGGGCGCGATCACGGTCGCCGGTTACAGCGTCGGAGGCCAGGCGCAGAATGTCAGCCAGGGCACGCCGACGGCCGGGCGCATCCCGAACGGTGCGCTGGTCGAACGAGAGGTGCAGGGAAGTCTCCGCGAGATGGAGTTCCTGGTGCTGGAGCTGAAGAACCCCGACTTCATCACCGCAACGCGCATCCTCGACGCCATCAACCGCTACGCCGGCGGTCGCTACCGCGCCCAGATCGCCTTCGAGCGCGACTACCGCACCATCGTGCTGTCGAAGCCGCGCCACATCGGCCCGGTGCGGTTCCTCGCCGAGATCGGCGAGCTCACGGTCGAGCCGGACACGCCGGCACGGGTGGTGATCAACGAGCGCACCGGCACGGTGGTGATCGGGCGCGACGTGCGGATCTCGACCGTTGCAGTGACGCACGGCAATCTCACGGTCCGTGTCACCGAGATGCCCGTGGTGTCGCAGCCGGCGCCGTTCTCGCGAGGCCAGACGGTGGTGGTCCCGCAGACCATGGTCGAGGCCAACGAGGCCGGGTCGCAGGTGGCGATCCTCAGCGGTGTCGACCTGCAGCGCCTGGTGCGCGGGCTGAACCAGATCGGCCTGAAGCCGTCCGGCATCATTGCGATCCTCCAGGCGATCAAGACCGCTGGCGCGCTCCAGGCCGACGTCATCGTGCAATGATGCATAAGCGTCGTGCAAGCTTGGTCGCTCAATGCTCGGGTCTGAAAGCGAGAATCGCGCACCGCCCGATGCTGAAGCTGGATCACAAAGCCACACTCCTCCTGCTGGTCGCGGCATCGATGCTGGCGAGCGCGTCGCCGGTGCGTGCCCTGGACGAGGCCAGGCCCTCCAAGCCGCTCAACCTGCTCTCCTTCGCGCGCGGCCGCGCGTCCGGACCGCAGAAGCCGCAGCCGGTCGCGGCGGTGCCAGGCGACAATGCGTCGATCCGGGCGACCGCATGGGCGGCCGAAGATTCGGGGCCCGCAACCACCGGCGCGATGCCCGCTTCGGAGCCGCCTGCGCCCGCACCCACGCCGGCGCGGCCGGCCAAGCCCGGCAGCGTCACGGCGCCGCCGAAGCCCGCGCCGCCGCAGGCCGCGGCGTCCGCGGACAATGAGGTCGCCCTGTTCTGCAGCAACGTTGCCGATCCGGCCGTCGATGCGAGGCTGGCCTGGCAGCTCAAGGAATTGGAGAAGGCCGAGAGCCTGCTCCGCGAGCGGATCGCCGAGGTCGAGGCCAAGCGTGCCGAATATGAAAAGTGGATGGCGCTGCGCGACGACTTCCTGAAGAAGGCCGAAGCGAGCGTCGTCGAGATCTATTCGCGCATGAAGCCCGAAGCCGCCGCGACCCAGATCGCCGGCATGGCGGACGAGACCGCCGCCGCCGTGCTTGCCAAGCTCAGCCCGAGGAGCTCGAGCGCAATCTTCAACGAGATGGAGACGGCGCGCGCGGCGCACCTCGCCGACCTGCTGGGCGGAATGCGCCGCGTGGATGACGGAAAGACCAAATAGATGAAGAAGCCGATCCTCATCCTCCCGCTCATCCTGGGCTCGGTGCTCCTGGGCGGATGCTTCCATGATCCGTCCGAAGTCCTGACCGGGCCGCAAATGTCGCCGGTCGGCAGCGGCCTGAGGACCCAGGCCGATCCGATCCCGGTGACGCCGCGCATGCGCACGCCCGTCAGCTATCGCTCGACCTGGGACGACGGCACCGATCTCTACCGCGATCCCCGCGCCCGGCGCACCGGCGACGTGGTCACGGTGATCATCTCGATGCAGGACAAGGCCAAGCTCGACAACAAGACCGGCCGCTCGCGCGATTCGCAGGTCAAGTTCGGGCTCGACTGGCTGATGGACATCGCCGGATGGAACGACACGGGTTCAGCCAACGCCAATCTCAGCGCCAACACCCAAATCAAGGGTAATGGCCAGATCGACCGCACCGAGGACATCAAGCTCTCGATCGCCGCCATCGTCACCGACGTGCTGCCGAACGGCAATATGATGATCAGCGGCTCGCAGGAGTTTCGCGTCAACACCGAGATGCGCGTGCTCAACGTCGGCGGCATCGTGCGCCCGCGCGACATCTCGCGGGCCAATACGATCTCCTACGACAAGATCGCCGAGGCGCGCGTGTCCTATGGCGGTCGCGGAAATCTGTCCGACGTGCAGCAGCCTGGATGGGGACATCGGATCTATGACGCCGTGGCACCATTCTGAAGTGCGCGCCGGTCTGGCCGTGTCGCCAGGGCAGGGGACGTCATGCGCCTGATTGCGGCCATCGTGGTGCTGACCCTGGTCGCGATCGGTGCGGGCGCGCTGGCCGGACTGCACCTGTTTGCGGCCGCCGAGCGCGTCGCCGACGCGAAGAAGAGCGCGACCCCGCCGCCGGTCGCGTCGAGCTACGCCGCCAGCGCACGGCTCAGGAAATTGTCTCCGATCGTGACCAACCTCGCCGCGCCGGCGAATAATTGGGCCCGCATCGAAGCCTCCATGGTGACCGAGAGCATGAGCGACGAGGACGCCGGCATCCTGGCCGCCCATATCAGCGAGGACATCGTCACCTACTTGCGGTCCGCGTCGGTGGCGCAGTTCGAGGGATCGCGCGGGCTTCAGCATCTGCGCGACGACCTGACCGAGCGCGCCGCCATCCGCTCGTCGGGCAAGGTCCGCGAATTGATCATTGAGACGTTGGTGATCCAGTGAGAGTGAAAGTCCTGCTGCTGGCGCTGATCATGGTCGTTCTGCCCGAAGTGGCGCTCGCCCAGATCCCGGACCTCAACTCGCTGCTGCCGCCCGGGAACGGCTCGACCAGCGGCCGGATCATCCAGCTGATGGCCCTGATCACGGTGCTATCGGTGGCGCCGGGGCTGCTCATCATGGTGACGAGCTTCACGCGATTTGCGGTGGCGCTGTCGTTCCTGCGCGCCGGGCTCGGCCTGCAGACCACGCCGGCCAATCTGGTGCTGATCAGCCTCGCGCTGTTCATGACCTTCTACGTGATGGCGCCGACCTTCGACCGGGCCTGGGAGACCGGCGTCCAGCCGCTGATGAAGAACGAGATCTCGGAAGAGCAGGCCTATCTGAAGATCACGGATCCGTTCCGCGAGTTCATGCTGGCCCACGTCCGCGACAAGGATCTGCAGACCTTCGAGTCGCTCGCCGCGGAGAGCTTCCGCAAGAAGTTCGACGACAAGCGCGTCGATTTGCGCGTCATCATCCCGGCCTTCATGATCTCCGAGCTGAGGCGTTCGTTCGAGATCGGATTCCTCATCATCCTGCCGTTCCTGGTGATCGACATGATCGTGGCGACGCTGACCATGTCGATGGGCATGATGATGATGCCGCCGACGATCCTCGCGCTGCCGTTCAAGATGCTGTTCTTCGTGCTGATCGACGGCTGGAATCTGCTCGCCTCGGGGCTGGTACGCTCCTTCTCATAAACCGCGGGCGATCGCCGGCCGGCTCGTTATGGTTAGCGGAAAGTAATATTAACCATATGATATTGCTGCTGAATTCAAGCCGCCCTTAATCCGGCGGCAAGATTCGGCGTGCTAGCAAGGCGTCACGGCGGGTTGGACCTCACCCACATCAGTCCAAAGGCATGATGCCGCCCCTCTGTACCGGTGCAAGCCCGGTATGTCCCCTGATGAAAATGTAACGCGCACATAAAGGGACATTCGCAATGTCAAGCCTGCTCACGAACTCGTCCGCCATGACCGCGCTCCAGACCCTTCGGTCTGTCAGCTCGCAACTCTCCACCACGCAGAACCGGATCTCCACCGGCCAGCGCGTGGCGACCGCCTCGGACAACGCCGCCTACTGGTCGATCGCGACCTCGATGCGCGCCGACAACGCCGCGCTCTCCGCCGTCTCCGACTCGCTCGGTCTGTCGGCCGCCACCGTCGACACCGAGTACACCGCGCTGAACAAGGTGCTCGGCGACAGCAATTCCGGCCTGACCAAGCTCCAGGCGCTGCTGGTCGAAGCCAAGACCGCCGGTATCGACCGCAGCAAGATCCAGTCGGAAATCACCCAGATCCAGCAGGACATGAAGAACGTGGCCGGCTCGGCGACCTTCAACGGCGTCAACTGGCTGAGCACGAACGCTTCCACCCCGGCGACCGTCAATCTGGTGTCGTCGTTCTCGCGCGTCGGCGCCACGCCGACCACCAGCTCGATCACGGTGACCGTCGCCAATTACTCGCTCTACACCTCGAGCACGAGCGGTATCCTGGACACGGTGACCGGCAGCGCGTCGGTCGACACCATCAACATCGGTGCGCTGACCGACTCGGCGGCCGACCAGACCACGCTCGACGGCTACATCGCGCAGGTCACCGCAGCGATCGGTACGGTCGCTTCGGGCGCCGCCAGCCTCGGCGCCATCAAGAACCGCATCTCGAACAACTCGGAGTTCGTGAAGTCGCTGATGGACTCGGTGGATCGCGGTATCGGCCAGCTCGTCGACGCCGACATGAACCAGGAGTCGACGCGCCTCGCGGCTCTCCAGGTCCAGCAGCAGCTCGGCGTTCAGGCGCTGTCGATCGCCAACAACAACAGCCAGAGCATCCTGTCGCTGTTCCGCTAAGTCCCAGACGCTCTGCGGAGGGGCCGCGCTTCCTACGAAGCGCGGCCCTTTCGTTTGGCGCGACGCCGCGCCATGATTCCGGCTGCCCTGTTGCAGAGAGATCACGGCGCCACAAGCCCCGCGCAAGCTTCGCCGGCTAGTCTGGCCGCTACGACGGGTTGGGTTCATGCGCAATTCCGCAGCCCAAAGGCATGATGCCGCCCTGTCGTACCGGTGCAAGCCCGGTATGTCCCAAAATCCAATCTGCTTTCAAAGGGACATCAAAGATGGCTTCCAGCCTGCTTACCAACTCCGCTGCAATGACTGCGCTCCAGACCCTCCGGAATGTCAGCGCCAGCCTGCAGACGACCGAAAACCGCATCTCCACCGGCCAGCGCGTTTCGACCGCTTCGGACAACTCGGCCTATTGGTCGATCGCGACCTCGATGCGCGCCGACAACGCCGCGCTCTCCGCCGTCTCCGACTCGCTCGGTCTGTCGGCCGCGACCGTCGACACCGAGTACACCGCGCTCAACAAGGTCATCGGCGACCAGAATTCCGGCCTGACCAAGCTCCAGGCGCTGCTGGTCGAAGCCAAGACCGCCGGTATCGACCGCACCAAGATCCAGGCTGAAATCACCCAGATCCAGCAGGACATGAAGAACGTGGCCAACGCGGCGACGTTCAACGGCGTGAACTGGCTGAGCACCAACGCCACCACCCCGGCGACGGTCAACCTGGTGTCGTCGTTCTCGCGCGTCGGCGGCACGCCCACAATCAACACCATCACGGTGACGGTTGCCAACTACTCGCTCTATACCTCGACCACGGCCGGTATCCTGGACACGGTGACCGGCAGCGCGTCGGTCGACACAATCAACATCGGTGCGCTGACCGACTCGGCGGCCGACCAGACCGTCCTCGACGGCTACATCGCGCAGGTCACCGCCGCGATCAACACGGTCAGCCAGTCCGCCGCCAACCTCGGCGCCATCAAGAACCGCATCTCGAACAACTCGGAGTTCGTGAAGTCGCTGATGGACTCGGTGGATCGCGGTATCGGCCAGCTCGTCGACGCCGACATGAACGCGGAATCGACCCGGCTCCAGGCGCTGCAGACCCAGCAGCAGCTCGGCGTTCAGGCGCTCTCGATCGCCAACCAGAACAGCCAGAGCATCCTGTCGCTGTTCCGCGGCTAAGCGGCGGTTTCGAAAACGACCGTGCTCCCTCGGGGAGCACGGTCCCCGCCGTGACCGGCGAATATATGGCGGCACATGTCGTGCTCGCAATCGACCCGACCCCAGATCTCATATCGCGCGCCACAACCGATCGCACCATGATGCGCCCGGGGCTTCGCGCGTTCCGCCGGCTGATTGCCGTCCTCCCGCTTTGTAAATTTGCAACGCCGTGCCTGCGAACTGACACCGTCATGTCCGCGCGCAACCTTCAGACAAGGTTGGCAGCGGAGTGTCCTCTCCGTTCGCATTGGTACGAGGTCATATGCTCAGTCGTGCGCAGATACAGCAACTGCTCAACAATCTGCTGGAGCTTGGGCCACGACGCCTGATGGCCTTGGGATTGATCGGCTTCGCCGTTCTCGTCACCGTCGTCGGCGGGGCGTACTATCTGAGCCGGCCTGAATTCGAGACGCTCTATACTGGCCTTACCCGCGAGGACGTGACGCGCATGGGCGCGGCGCTACGCGAGCAGAACATCACCTTCGACGTCAATACGGCCGGAGACGCGCTGTCGGTGCGTCCGAGCCAGACCATGCAGGCGCGGATGCTGCTCGCCGAGAAGGGGCTGCCGACCAGCGCCAATTCCGGCTACGAGTTGTTCGACAAGATCGGCTCGCTCGGCCTCACCTCGTTCATGCAGGAGGTCACCAAGCTCCGCGCGCTGGAAGGCGAGATCGCACGCACGGTGCAGCTGATGAAGGGCGTCAAGGCGGCGCGGGTGCATATCGTGCTGCCGGTGCGCGGCTCGTTCCGCGCGACGCAGCAGCCGCCTTCGGCCTCGGTCGTGCTGCGCACCGACGGCGCGATCGAGGCGCGCACGGCGCAGTCGATCCGTCATCTCGTCGCCGCCGCCATTCCAGGCATGAGCCGCGACAAGGTGACGGTGCTGGATGCCGACGGCTCGATGCTGCTCGCCGAAGAGGACGAGGCCAGCGCCGCGCCGACCAAGATGGCGAGCCTTCAGAAGACGGTCGGCGGCATGGTGCAGGAGAACATCCGCAAGGCGCTGACGCCGTATCTGGGCCTCGACAATTTCGAAGTCAGCGTCGCGCCGCAGCTCTCCACCGACAAGAAGCAGATCAACGAGACCGTCTACGATCCGGAGAGCCGCGCCGAGCGTTCGGTGCGGAACGTGCGCGAGAAGGAATCGTCGCAGAATGCCGATCGTTCGACGCCGACCACGGTGCAGCAGAACCTCCCCGATCAGCAGGTGAACGCCGGCGGCGGCAAAAACTCCAGCGAGGACAAGACCCGCCGCGAGGACGTCACCAATTTCGAGGTCTCGTCCAAGACCACGACCACGGTGAGCGACGGCTATTCGGTGAAGAAGCTCTTCATCGCCGTCCTGGTCAATCGCGCGCGGCTGGTCGCCGATCTCGGCGACAAGACCAACCAGGCCATCGTCGACAGCAAGCTCGCCGAGATCAGCCAGCTCGCGGCGACGGCCGGCGGGCTGGACAAACAGCGCGGCGACCAGATCCAGGTGACGGCCGTCGACTTCATCGAGGGCTCGCGCGAACTGGCGCCGGTGCCCCCGATCAGCTTCGTCGAGATGATCAACAAGCAGCTCGGCAGCGTCATCAACGCGGTGACGATCCTGGCCGTTGCGTCGATGCTGGTCTGGTTCGGATTGCGGCCGGCGGTCAACGGCATTCTGACCCATCGCGCAGAGCAGGAGCAGGTGGAGGCCGCCGAGGCCGCGGAGCTCGAAACCGCCGCCGCCCTGGCGCTGGCCGAAAGTCAGGATCCCGAGCTCAACCTCGTCGAGGACCTCGAAGGCAAGATGCAGCGTACGCCGCAGAAGCGGCTGGAGCAGATCGTTCGGCTCGATCAGGCGCAGGCGGCCGCGATCCTTAAAGACTGGATGCGGCGCGAGGAGGCGGCATGAACGCGGCGATCGGAAAGCTCCTGACCCAGTTCGACGCGAACGGCCGGGCCAAATCACCACCGCCTCCGCCGCCCAGGAGCCAGGACCTGTTGACCAGGCCGAAGGAGGCCGTGCGCGAACCTCAGCCGCAGCTTCAGGCTCAGCCGCAGCCTGCGTCCCAGCCGGCGCTGAAGGCGGAAGCCCCGCCGGCCAATCTGCTGGACGACGCCTATCGGCGCGGCCATGCGGCCGGCGTTGCGGAAGGCGACGCCAGGCTCGCCGAGGAGCGCGTCCGTAGCGCGATCCGGCTCGGCGAGGAGCGTGCCAAATGGTCCGACCAGCAGGCGGTCGCAATCGTCAGCGGCTTCGAGGCGGCTTGCCGCGAGATCGAGACCAACATCGCAAGCTCGGTTGCGCGGATCCTGCTGCCGTTCCTCGCCGACGCGGTCCGCGACAAGGCGATCGGATCGCTGGTCGAGCAGATCGCGGTGCTCACGGGCAACTCGTCCGCGCCGGCGTTCAAGGTCACCGGCCCAAGCGAGCTGCTCGACCTCGTGAAGACGCAGCTCGAGGGGTCCAGGCGGATCGGCATTGAGTACGAGGCGGCCGAGGCGCTCGAGGTTCGTGTCGTGGCGGACCAGACCGTGATCGAGACGCAGATCTCGGTCTGGAACGAACGCCTGAAGGCAGCGCGCCGGTAACCCGACATGGAAGAGGTCAAGCATGAGATCGTGATCGTCCGCCGGCGCAGCGCCTTCGCCGAGGAGGCGCATCACGGTGGCGTATGGAAGATCGCCTATGCGGACTTCATGACCGCGATGATGGCTTTCTTCCTGGTCATGTGGCTGCTCAACGCGCTCAACCAGGACCAGAAGCAGGTGGTCGCGAGCTATTTCAACCCGATCAAGCTTGCGGAGAACGCGCCTGCCCCGAAAGGCCTCAAGGATCTTTCCAAGAAGGAGCCGTCGTCGTTCGAAGGGCAGGACGGCAAGCGTCAGCCGGCCGGTCCGAGCGAAGAACGCCGCGGCGATTCCCCGACCGCGGAGAAGCCGCCCTTCTATGAAGAGAAGGTGCTGTTCCGCGATCCCTACGCGACGCTCGCCGAGATCGCGAGCAGCGCGAACCAGGCCTCGGGCCAGCGGCGTGCCGGCGCGCTGACGTCCGCCGAAGAGGATGGCCTCAAGGGCGGCGACGCCTACCGCGATCCGTTTGACCCCGGCTATTGGAAGCTGGCGCCGCAAGCCTCCAGAGACGCGGATCGCATGATCGAGAGCGAGACCAAGCCGAATGCCTCCGCGTCCGCCACCAATCAGGGCGAGCAGCCCGGACGTCGGGCCAAGGCGAACGATGCCGGCGGAAGCGCGGCTTCCAGCGCGGACGCCACGTCCGCAAGCCTGTTGCCCCTGCTGCCCCCGGGGCCCGCGCCGGCGCAATCCCCACGCGAGGGCAGCGCCCAAACCACCGTTCAAGCCAACGCTGCCGCGCAAGCGCGTCAGAGCGAGACGGTGAAGGAAACCGAGCCGCGCGATGCGGCCCAGATCCAGCAGCCGACCCTCAAGCAGCTTCAGTCCGCGATCGCGGACGCGCTGTCGGACATCAAGGCGGGCGCAGGACCGGCGGCCGAGGTGCGTCAGGTCGAGGAGGGCCTCCTGATCAGCCTGACCGACGATGCGAGCTTCGGCATGTTCGCGGTCGGCTCGGCCGAGCCGCGGCCCGAGCTCATCCGCGTGATCGACAAGATCGGGCCGTTGCTGACGAAGCGGCAGGGCATGATCATCGTCCGCGGCCATACCGACAATCGGCCGTATCGCTCGGAGACTTACGACAATTGGCGGCTGTCGACCGCCCGCGCGCAGATGGCCTATTACATGCTGGTTCGCTCCGGCGTCGACGCACAGCGGATCGAGCATGTCGAAGGTTACGCCGATCGGCGGCCGAAGCTTCCGAACGATCCCGCGGCCGCGCAGAATCGCCGGATCGAGATCCTCGTCCGTGAGAAGCGCCCTTGATCAGGCCGCTGCTTTGCGCCGCTCTGCTGCTCCTGCCGTTCACGGCGGCGAACCTGCGGGCTCAGCCCGCGCGCCAGCCGGGCGAGCCCTATGAACTGGTCCGCGCGCTGCAGGCGGTGCAGGACGGCATCGCCAACGGCGACACCGCGGCGCATGGCAGCCACGTCGCGCTGATCCGCCAGATTGGAGAGAAGTTTCTCGCCGCCGATCCCGGCGTGTGGGCCAATCCGCAGAACAGCCAGGCCGTGGTGATCTACCTGCTCAGCGGCGGTGCGCCGCAAATCGTCCGCAAGCTGCCGCGCGACAAGATGAACGTGGACGAGCGGCTGTTCAATGGTGCGCTCGCCTATGTCGAGGGGCGTCAGGAGGAGGCGCGGGAGCTGCTCAAGGACGTCAAGCCGCGGACGATTCCCTCGGGCCTGGGCGGACAGGTCGCGCTGGTCCAGGGCGCATTGTTCGCGCGTGCCGAGGCATCATTCGCGATCGAGCGGCTGGACGACGCGCGCCTGCTTCTGCCCGGAACGCTGGTGGAGGAGGCGGCGCTGCGGCGCGAGATCCTGCTGGTCGGGCAAGCGGAGGACTTCGACAAGTTCGAGTTCCTGACCCTGGCCTATCTCCGCCACTACCGCAACTCGATCTATGCCGGTGATTTCTGGCAGCGCTTCTCCACCGGCCTGACGCAATCGAGCCTGGCGCTCGACGAGCGCCGCTTCGCACGGATCGCAGCCATGCTGGAGAAGATCGAGCGCGCGAGCCGCCTCAAGCTCTATCTCGTGATCGCGCGCGCGGCGATGGTGCGCGGGCAGCTGGCCGTGACGCGGCTTGCCGGCGAGCGGGCGCTGACGCTGAGCGACGACGCCTCTGCCGATCGCGAGCGGGCGCATTTCTTCCGCGGCGCCGCGCGTGCGCTCACCGACGAATATGACGGTGGTCTCGCCGAGCTGAAGGCCCTCGACCGGTCGAAGCTGCCCGAGCGCGACGTCCCGCTTCTGAATGCCACGGTGCAGCTCGCGCTCGACGTGCGCAAGCCGTTCCCGGGCGGAGCGGCCATTGCTGCCGACAAGCCTCCGGCAACGCCGGCGCGTCTCGATCTGGCGTCATCGACCGTGACGCTCGCGCGCGCGCAGAAGCAGCTCGGCGAACTCGAACTCCTCACCAGGGACCGCCGTCCATGACCAAGCTCAGTGGAACATCCGGACAGCTTTTTTCAGGCCTCGCCGAGAGCCTCAACATGCGCGGGACATCGCGGGCGGCAAAGAGCGCCGGCGCCAAATCGCAGGCAAGCGCCTCGTTCAACGATCTGCTTCACACCGTTTCGAACCTCGCCAAGCAGGCTCTGAATGACGGCGGCAGCGACACGGCCGCGAAGGCAGGGCCCCTGCGCGCGCGCCTGACTCATCCGACCGAGAAGGAGAAGGAAGCTACGGCGCACGAGCTCATGGCGGCGCCCGAGCGACCAAGGCCCGCAGAGGAGTCCTCCGACAAGAAGGCCGACAGGCCGTCGGTGAAACAACGGCCGGACGATCATGCCGCCAGGGCGGAGGTTCAGGACCAGTCGGGCATTGCCGTGGCGGTCGCACAGGAGATCGCCGCCGCGCCTGTCGTGAAGCCGCAGATGCAATGGCAATCCGCCGACAGGAACGCGCCCGCGCCCGACGAGCGGTCCCCCGCGACGAAGCGCGAGGTTCAAGGTACGGCGAAGGCGGTGGCCGCCGATAACGCCCTGTCCGGCGACGCTCCGACCGCCACGCGCTCGCAGGCAGCGGCGTCGCAAGCGACGGCCGCGCCGCAATCCTTGCCTGCACAGGATAGTGAACCGTCGCGCGCAATGCCCGCGGCATCCGGCTTCGAGGCGGTCACGGCCAATGTCGAGCGCGCTGCCAAGACTGCCGGGCGTGACGCACTGCCCGAGACGACCAAGGTCACCGTGGTCCAGCAGGAGACCCATCTGCCCCCGGCGCAATTCAACGCCCCGCAGCAGGTCGCCAATGCGGTCGTCGCCGAGCTGAAGGATTCCGCTGCTCCGACGGCGCCGGCAGCGCCCGATCTCGCGGCGTCCCAGACCAATGCGCCGGATCAGCCGCTCAAGATCCTGACCATCAATCTGGAGCCGCCCGCGCTCGGCAACGTCACCGTGCGCCTTCGTCTCGTCGGCACCGAAGTGTCCGTCCATCTCGCGGCCGAGCGCAGGGACACCAGTCAGATGCTGGACCAGCAGCGCGACCAGATCCGCGATCTCATGCAGTCGGCAGGTTATGTGGCCGACGTCGCGCCGGTCCAGCACGGTTCGCTGGACGGATTTCAGAGCGGCTCCGGCCAGTCGCAGCCGCAGCTCTCCAGCCAGCAACAACCCTCGTCGCAGTCGCAAGGAACGTTCGACGGTGCCGGCACGTCGTCGGGGCAGTCCGACGGTGGCGCCAGACAGGCCCGGCAGGAGCGCCAGTCCAACCAGGAGACGCCTCATGACCAGGAATTGGGCCAGCAGAATCGCCGCGGCCCTGTTTATCTGTAACGCTGGCGCCGCGGCAGCGGCGGCGACCGACAACGCGCGCCCCTGCGAGCGCGAGATGGCGCGCGCGGCTCAGCAGCACGGGATTCCGCTCGGCATTCTCTATGCGGTCGGCCTCACTGAGACCGGGCGGCGCGGCGCGCTGCATCCCTTCGCGCTCGGGGCCGACGGCCAGACTGTCTTTGCCAAGGACATGAACGACGCGATGGCGAATTTCGAGGCGATGCGGAGCAAGGGGATCAAGCTGATCGATCTCGGCTGCATGCAGATCAACCATTATTATCACGGCGACAAGTTCGCTTCGGTGCGGACGATGTTCGATCCCGCCAGAAACGTCGACTACGCCGCGCGTTTCCTGAAAGAGCTGAAGCAGCGCGAGGGCAGCTGGACCATGGCGGTCGCGCGCTACAATGCCGGTCCCAACAATCAGCCGGCGCAGAAGCGCTATGTCTGCCACATCGTCGCGCATCTCGTCTCCAGCGGCTTCGGTGCCTGGACAGACAAGGCCCGCTCGTTCTGTCAGCCGAAAGCGACCTGACATGACGGCCTGAAGCAACAAGTGACGGCACGACGACAAGTTGTGCATCGCTCGCAATCATCAGCCCCGCGCAAGCAAGACCCCGCATTGTAGCTGCAACCTACCAAAGGAGCCTCCTTTCATGAGCCTGTATGGTGTTATGCGCACCGGCGTTTCCGGGATGAACGCGCAGTCCAACAAGCTGTCGACGGTCTCGGACAACATTGCCAACGTCAACACGACTGGTTACAAGCGGGCTTCCACCGAGTTCTCCTCGCTGATCCTGAAGAGCGGCTCGGGCAATTACGATTCCGGCGCGGTCGAGACCACGGTCCGCTACGCCATCTCCGACCCCGGCAACTACCACTTCACGACGTCGACGACGGATCTCGCGGTCCAGGGCAACGGCTTCTTCGTGGTGCAGGACGCGAACGGAAACAACTTCCTCACCCGCGCCGGCGCGTTCGTGCCCGACAACACCGGCAACCTCGTCAACACCGCCGGCTTCCAGCTGATGGGCTATAACATCGCGAACGGCGCCGTGCCCAACGTCGCCGCCAACGGCTTCGGCGGTCTCCAGGTCATCAACGTCAACCAGATGGCGCTCCAGGCCGCACCGTCGACCAAGGCGACCGTGGCCGCCAATCTCGATCCGAGCGCCACCGCGATCGCGGCGCCGGCAGGACCCGCCAATTACACGTCGAAGACGTCGATGGTGACCTACGACAACATCGGCAACGCCGTGACGCTCGACGTCTACGCCGCCAAGACGGGCGCCAATACCTGGGATATCCAGGTCTACAACGGCGCCACCGCGCTGACGACGGCCGGCCCCGCGACCACGTTCACCTTCGACGTCTCTGCGACCGGCAAGGGCAAGCTGGCCGCGGCGAGCCCGACGTCGCTCACGGTCGCGATCCCCGGCGGTTCCGCGGCCTTCAATATCGATCTGTCGGCGATGACCCAGGTCGCTGCCTCCTTCGACTTCAAGGCGACGGTCGACGGCAACGCTCCGTCCGCCGTGGAGAAGGTGAATATCGACGACAAGGGTGTCGTCACCGCCGTGCTCAAGAACGGCACCACGCTGCCGAGCTTCCAGATCGCCCTCGCCACCGTGCCGAGCCCGGACCATCTGACACCCGAGGTCGGCAACGTCTATTCGCCCAACCTCGAGTCCGGAAACGTGCAGGTCGGCCTCGCCGGCCAGGGCGGTCTCGGCACCGTCAAGTCCGGCGCGCTGGAAGATTCCAACGTCGATCTCGCGGACGAGCTGACCTCGATGATCGAGGCCCAGCGCGGCTTCACCGCGAACTCGAAATCGTTCCAGACCGGCGCCGACCTGCTCGACGTCGTCGTCAACCTGAAGCGCTGAACAATTCAGCGCTCGTTTCGGGCAAGGGCACGTCATGTCCATTACCGCCGCACTCAACTCCGCCCGCTCCTCGCTGATGGCGTCGGGCATCCAGTCGGCGACGATCTCGCGCAACATCGCCGGGGCCAGCGCCCCCGGCTATTCGCGCAAGCTCACCATGCTGGACAATTTTCCCGGCGCCGGCGTCTATGTCGCGGCGATCCAGCGCGCGGCCTCTTCCGGCCTCTACAGCAACGTCCTGACCGCGACGTCGTCGTCCGCCAAGCAGAGCGTGATCTATGACGGCCTGCAGAAGATCGCGGTCGCGACGGTGGACGATCCCGAGCTCGAACAGTCGCCGACCGCCCAGCTCAACAAGCTGAAGCAGGCGCTGCAGCAATACGCCAATTCCACCGACAATGCGACCCTGGCGCAGGCCGCCGTGACGTCCGCCAAGGACATGGCGACCGCGCTCAACCAGGCCACCAAGACCGTGCAGTCGGTTCGCGAGGGAGCGGACGTCGACATGGCGACGTCGGTCGCGAACATCAACCAGCTGCTGACCCAGTTCGAGACCGTCAATACCGCGATCGTGAAGGGCACGATCACCGGCGACGACGTCACCGACTATCTCGACCAGCGCGACAGCATCGTCGCGACGCTGTCACAGGAGGTCGGCGTCACCATGTCGCTCCGTCCCAATGGCGATGCGGCGCTCTATACCGACAGCGGCGTCGTGCTGTTCGACAAGACGGCGCGCGCCGTGAGCTTTGCGCCGACCAACGCCTACACGGCCGGCACCACAGGCAATGCCGTCTTCATCGACGGCGTTCCGGTGACCGGTGCCAATTCCGTCATGCCGCTCAAGTCCGGCAAGCTCGCCGGCCTTGCCCAGCTGCGGGACCAGGACACGGTGACGTATCAGAGCCAGCTCGACGAAATCGCGCGCGGCCTGATCGATGCCTTCAGGGAGGTCGATCAGTCCGCCAGCGCGCTGCCCGACGTGCCCGGCCTCTTCACCTATCCCGGCGCGCCCGCAATGCCCGCAAGCGCCACCATCTCGGTGGGCCTTGCCGGCACGATCGCGGTCGCTGCATCGGTCGATCCGGCCGCGGGCGGCAACCCCAACCTTCTGCGCGACGGCGCCATCAGCGGCAGCGCCGCCTATAATTACAATACGACCGGCAACGCCGGCTTCTCGACGCGGCTCCATCAGCTCATCGACAACATGAACGCGCCGCAGCCGTTCGACGTCACCGCCCAAGGCAAGCCGAGCGGCAGCGTGATCGAGTTCGCCTCGTCCTCGGCGAGCTGGATCGAAAGCCATCGCAAGGCCGCGGACGACAACGTCAAGTACCAGAACACACTGCTCGACCGCAGCACCGCGGCGCTGTCCAACGTCGCCGGTGTCAATATGGACGACGAGATGTCGTTGATGCTCCAGGTCGAGCGTACCTACTCGGCGTCGTCGAAGATCATTTCGACCGTCGACGAGATGTTGCAGAGCCTGCTGGCCGCCGTGGGGAATTGAGTCATGATGAGCGCGAACTACGTCTCGACCCTGATGCTGTCATCGTCGCTGAGGTCGTCGATCACGAATAATCAGAGCGCGCTGACCAAGGCTTCGAAGGAGGCGACCACCGGCCGGTTCGCCGATGTCGGCCTTGAGCTCGGCACGGCAACGGGCCGCGACGTGGCGCTGCGGGCCGATTTCAACTTCGCCGATCAGCTGGTCGACACCAACGAGCTGGTTTCGGGGCGCCTCGACGTGACCCAGAACCGGATCACCCAGCTCGGCACGACGGCGTCGGAATTCCTCAAGAACCTGATCGCGGCCCGCGATGCAGACAGCGGCGCGAAGATCATCCTGCCGAGCGCGTCCGCGAACCTCCAGGACCTGATCGGCGCGCTCAACGTCTCCTACAACGGGTCGTATCTGTTCGGCGGCATCAACACGCAGACCGTTCCGGTCACGAGCTACACGGCCGGCTCGGCCAGCAAGAACCAGGTCGATGCGGACTTCCTGGCGACGTTCGGCTTCTCGCAGTCCGCGGCAGGCGTCAGCACGATCACGCCGGCGCAGATGCAGAATTTCCTCGACAACGTGCTCGATCCCGAGTTCGCAAGCCCGGCCTGGAACACCAATTGGTCGGCGGCCACGGACCAGACGCTGTCGAGCCGCATCTCCACGACCGAGGTCGTCGACAGCTCGGTCAGCGCCAACCAGCCCGGCTTCCGCAAGCTGGCCGAGGCCTACACCATGCTCACCGATCTCGGCAACACTGGCCTGAGCAAGGCCACGTTCCAGGTCGTCGTCGACAAGGCCATCAGTCTGGTCAGCGGTGCGATTAACGATCTCGCCGTGCTCGGTGGGACCGTCGGCTCGATCCAGCAAAGGGTCACCGGCGCATCCGAGAAGCTGAAGATACAGAAGGACATCCTCAACAACCAGATCGTCCAGATGGAGGCGGTCGACCCGACCGAGGCTTCGGTCCGGGTCAACACCTTGCAGACCCAGATCAAGACGGCGCTCGCGCTCACCTCGCAGCTCCAGCAGATCAGCCTCATCAACTATCTCTAAAGTCCGGTTCGCAACCTTGTCCTGTTATTCGGTCTCCTGCGCAGCGTGGTTCTGATGACGTTTGAAGCCTATGAAGCGGTCGTCGACGAGAGTGGCTTTGAAGCGCGGGGCCGCGAGCGGCAGGCGCTCAGCCTCGGCATCGATCGGCTCGAACGACTCCAGAAGGGGCGCTTCAGCCTCGAGGACCTGGTCGAGAGCCTGCTCTACGTGCGGCGGCTGTGGACGATCTTCATCGAGGATCTCTCGCACCCGGAAAACGGGCTGCCGGACAAGCTGCGCGCCGACATCATCTCGATCGGCCTGTGGGTCGTCAAGGAAGCCGACCGTCTTCGCGAGGAGAGATCGAACGACGTGGTGCAGCTCATCGAAATCAACCGCCTGATCCGAGACGCGCTTTGATGAAAGTCTCATTGCGGGCGGGCGAACGCATCTACATCAACGGCGCGGTGCTTCGCGTGGACCGCAAGGTCTCTGTCGAGCTCGTCAACGACGTGATGTTCCTGCTCGAAGGGCAGGTCATGCAGGCGTCCGACGCCACCACGGCGCTGCGGCAGCTCTATTTCATCGTCCAGCTCATGCTGATGAATCCGACCGACATCCGCGACGCCGCGGCGCTCTACGCGCAGCATCACGCCGCCCTGTGTGCCGTGTGCGAGAGCCGCGAGATGCTGGAGGGCCTCGGCGCGGTCGACGAGCTGGTCCAGGCGACGCGCTACTTCGAGGCGCTCAAGCGGATCCGGGCCCTGTTCCCGGTGGAGCAGGCGATCCTGGCCGGCGCCACCCCCGTTTCCCCCGTCGAGGCTGCCTGATAGCGGAGAGAGACATGAACGTCACCAGCGCGACCGATACGACCGGCAAGTCCGATTTGACCAGCCAGACCACGACGACGTCGAGCAACAGCGTCGACTACAACACGTTTCTTCAGCTCCTGATCGCCGAGATGAAGAACCAGGATCCGACCAATCCGATGGACACCTCGCAATATATGAGCCAGTTCGCCCAGCTCTCGACGGTCGAGCAGGCGATGCAGACGAACTCGAAGCTGGACGCGCTGCTGTCGTCGCAGTCGTTGTCGCAGGCCAACGGCCTGATCGGGAAGACGGTCAGCTTCACCGACTCCACCGGTGCCAGCTTCAGCGGCAAGGTCGTTTCGGTCGCCATCAACAGCGACGGCTCCATCGCGACCCTCCAGGACGGCACCAAGGTCGCGGTCGGGCCCGGGCTCACGATCAGCCAGTCATGAACGAGCGCGACGCTCTCGACATCGTCCAGGCGGCGATCTGGACCATCATCGTCGCCTCCGGGCCCGCGGTCGGCGCCGCGATGCTGGTCGGCACCGTGATCGCGCTGATCCAGGCCCTCACCCAGATCCAGGAGATGACGCTGACCTTCGTTCCGAAGATCATCGTCATTCTGCTGGTCGTTGCCGTCTCCGGTTCCTTCATCGGCGCCCATCTCTCCACTTTCACCGAGATGGTCTATTCGCGGATCGAGCACGGCTTCTGATCCCGCCAGCCCCGGCCACCACCCTCGCGTAAGCTTTGCGCGGCAGATTGCGAACCGGACCCCTCTGCCGGTGACCCATGGCCGATACGTTAGCTGCTAGCCTGCCCAGCCCGCGCCGCCTCGGGGCCGACGCCTTCTTCGCGGCCGGCATCGTGACCATGCTCACGATTCTGTTCCTGCCCATTCCCCCGATCCTGATCGACCTCGGCCTTGCGTTCTCGATCGCGCTGTCGGCGCTGATCCTGATGGTCGCGCTGTGGATTCAGCGGCCGCTCGACTTCTCGGCCTTTCCGACCGTGCTGCTGATCGCGACGATCCTGCGCCTGGCGCTGAACATCGCGACGACGCGCCTGATCCTGTCGCGAGGCGGGGAGGGCGAGCACGCCGCCGGCTACGTCGTCGCCGGCTTCTCGAAGTTCGTCATGGGCGGCGATTTCGTCATCGGCCTGATCATCTTCGCCATCCTGGTCACCGTGAACTTCGTCGTGATCACCAAGGGCGCGACGCGTATCGCCGAGGTCGGCGCCCGCTTTACCCTGGACGCCATTCCCGGCAAGCAGATGGCGATCGACGCGGATTTGTCCGCCGGCCTGATCGACGACAAGGAAGCCCAGCGCCGCCGCCGCGAGCTCGAAGAGGAGAGCGCGTTCTTCGGCGCCATGGACGGTGCCTCGAAATTCGTCCGCGGCGACGCCATCGCCGGCCTCATCATCACCGCGATCAACATCTTCGGCGGCATCGTCATCGGCGTCACCCATCACGGGCTGACCCTGACGCGCGCCGCCGACGTCTATACCAAGCTCTCCGTCGGCGATGGTCTGGTGTCGCAGATGCCGGCGCTGATCGTGTCGCTGTCGGCGGGCCTGCTGGTCTCCAAGGGCGGCACCCGGGGGTCGGCGGAGCAGGCGGTGCTGCGGCAGCTCGGCGGCTATCCGCGCGCGGTGTCGGCCGCCGCCCTGATGATGTTCGTGCTCGCCCTGATGCCGGGCCTGCCGATGGCGCCCTTCGTGCTGCTCGGCGGTGTCATGGCCTTCGTCGGCTATACGCTGCCGAGGCGGCAGGCCGCCCGGGAGCGGAAGGAGGCGGCCCTTAAGGCCGACGAGCGCGCCCAGACCGAGGCCAAGGAATCCGTCAAGGAGCAGCTCAAGACCGCCGAGATCGAGCTGGCGCTCGGCGGCCACCTTTCGGTCCATCTCTTGGGCTCGCGCACCGAGCTCGCGCACCGCGTGGCCAAGATCCGCAAGAAGTTCGCCAAGCAGTACGGCTTCGTCATTCCCGAGATCAAGCTCACCGACAATCTCTCGATCGATCCCAAGGGCTACCAGATCCGGATCCACGACACCCGCGTCGCCCATGGCGAGCTCAGGCTCGGCGAGGTGCTGGTGCTGGTCGACAAGGACGGCAAGCCCGACGTGCCGGGCGAGGAGGTGATCGAGCCCGCTTTCGGCATGAAGGCGCTGTGGGTGACCGAAGCCTTCACCGACGAGGTCAAGCGGCAGGGCTGCAAGCCGGTCGACAACCTGTCGGTGCTGCTCACGCACTTGAGCGAAGTGATCAGGGCGAACCTCGCCCAGCTCTTGTCCTACAAGGACATGCGCGCGCTGCTGGACCGGCTCGATCCCGAGTATAAGCGCCTGGTCGAGGACCTCTGCCCGTCGCAGATCTCCTATTCGGGTCTGCTGGCGATCCTGAAGATCCTGCTGGCCGAGCGGATCTCCATTCGCAACCTCCACCTCATCCTCGAGGCGATCGCCGAGATCGCGCCCCACGTGCGGCGCTCCGAGCAGGTTGCCGAGCACGTGCGGATGCGGCTTGCCCAGCAGATCTGCGGCGACCTCTCCGACAACGGCGTGCTCAACGTCGTCCGTCTCGGCAATCGCTGGGACCTCGCATTCCACCAGAGCCTGAAGCGCGACGCCAAGGGCGACGTCGTCGAGTTCGACGCCGATCCGCGCCTGATCGAGCAGTTCGCGACCGAAGCCAGCGCTGCGATCCGCAAGTTCACCGAGAGCGGCACCAGCGTGGTGCTGGCGGTGACGCCCGAAGCGCGTCCCTATGTCCGGATGATCCTGGAGCGGGTGTTCCCGACATTGCCGGTGCTGTCGCATGTCGAGGTCGCGCGCAGTGCCGAGATCCGGGCACTCGGAGCCATCTCGTGATCTCTGGCCTCGCCGACAGCGTGCTGGTGACGTTCATCGTGTTCTGCCGCATCGGCGCCTGCCTGATGCTGGTGCCCGGCTATTCCAGCGTCAACGTTCCGGCTCAGGTCCGCCTGTTCGTCGCGCTGGTCACGACCTTTGCGCTGGCGCCGATCCTGATCGCGGTGCTGAAGCCCCTCACGGACAACGCGGCGCCGCTGACGCTGGCGCTCCTGATCTGCTCCGAGCTGCTGGTCGGCAGCGTCATCGGGCTCGGCGGGCGGGTGTTCTTCCTCGCGCTCCAGACCATGGCGACCGTGATGGCGAGCGCGATCGGCCTCAGCAACATCCCGGGCACGCCGGTCGGCGACACCGATCCGGCGCCGGCGCTGGTGCCGCTGATCATGGCGGCCGTCACCACGCTGTTTTTCATGACCGACCAGCACTGGCAGGTCCTGCGTGGGTTGATGAATTCCTACGACGTCTGGCATCCCGGTGACAGGCTCGGCGGCAGCATGGCGCTCGACCAGCTCGTCGGTCGCCTGTCGGAGGCGTTCGTGCTGACGCTGCGGATCACCAGCCCCTTCATCGTCTATTCCGTGATCGTCAACCTGGCGGTCGGCCTGATCAACAAGTTGACGCCGGCGATCCCGGTCTATTTCATCTCCGTGCCATTCGTGCTGTTCGGGGGCTTCCTGCTGCTCTACCTCACCAGCGACGAACTGCTGACGCAATTCATGCTCGGCGTCTCGTCGTGGCTTGCGGAGTGAGCGGTGGTGACGTCGCGCGCGGACAAGCTCGGCCGGATGGTCTCGCTGGTGAAGCTCCAGCTCCGGCTGTCCGAATGGCAGCTTGCGCAGTTGCGGCAGCAGGAGCGCAGCCTGCAGGACGAACAGGAATGGCTGGTGGGAGCCTTGAACGACGGCAAGCCGCCGGCGGGCTCGTCGAGCGAATCGATCGCGCGGCGCTTGAACAGGACGAGCGTCGGTGCGCGCGCGGTGCAGACGCAGGCCGCACAGCAGCTCGATCAGGTCCGCGCCGAGAACCGCCGCGTGAAGCAGCTCGAGCAGGTCGCGAAGGCGGCGCTGGCCGACAAGCTCCGCGACGCGGAGAAGCGGGCTCTCGAGGAAATGACGGGACCAAGCCCCGCCGTGCGCGCGTGGACGCCACGGCCAGCCAACCGGAACAAGACATGATCGTGACAGCGACGCCAGACCTCGTTCTCGACGTCCTCGAGGCCGCCGATCCCGTGACGCAGCGCGCGGCGACCGCGAAGCTCGATGCGCTGAAATCTTCCGATGCCGACTTCGCCGCCACGATGGATGCCGAGGCCGGCAAGGCGGCCGTCGCCGGGCAACCCGCAACAAAGGCGGCCGAGGTGCAGTCGGACGCGTTGAACGGGGAGCCGGTTCGGGTGATCAAGGCGCCGGCGTCCGGCGAGGTCTATCGGAAGTTCGAGGCTTTCATCCTCCAGAGTTTCGTCGAGACGATGTTGCCGAAGGAATCGGAGGAGGTCTTCGGCAAGGGCACGGCCGGCGGCGTCTGGAAGTCGATGCTGGCGGAGCAGCTCGGCAACCAGCTGGCAAAGGGCAAGGGCATCGGCATCGCCGAGCGGCTCGCCGCCGCGCATCCGCCGGCACCGAGCACGCCAGGCAAGGCCGGATGACGATTCGAAGAATAAGTGACACACGTTGAGGGGTGAATTTCCTATGCAGGCACAAGACGGCGCGGCGGCCATGGTGATCGAACAGCCGGTCGCGGATATCGAGGTGATCGCGACGGAGGCGGCGGCAGACGATGCGCTGCTGCCCGTGTTGCTGCCGGTCGCGAGCAGCGAGGCCGTGGTCGACGGCGCCGACGCGGCGAGGTCGGACGAGGTGCGCGGCCTGCTGTCTGCGATCCGCCGGCTCGAGAGCATCGTCGAAGAGGAGACGGCCGCGCTCACGGCGGGCCAAAAGATCGATTTCGACGACTTCAGCGCGCGCAAGAGCCGGAGCATGCTCGAATTCGTCCGCCTGATGCGGGCGCGGATGCATCTCGGCGGCGAAATCGAGGTCACCGAAGAGATTCAGCGGCTGCGCGAGAAACTCGAGCGCAATCGCTCGATCCTCGAAATGCACTACGACGCGGTGCGCGAGGTCGCCGGCATCATCGTCAGGGCGATCAAGGAGGCCGAGTCGGACGGCACCTATACCGGTCGTGCAGCGCAGGACGGAACATGATCAGACTGGTGCTGGCCGGGCTCTGGGTATGCATCCTCACCGCAGGCACGAGCTATGCGGTGGCCTATTGGAAGGAAAACGGCAGCCTGCTGCCGGCAAAGGACGAATATCTCGATGGGCTGCAATACCAGAAGACGCGGGCACTGAGCGTGCCCATGGTCGAGAACGGCAACGTGCAGGGCTATATCGTCGCGCGCTTCGTCTACACCGTGGAGGCGCGGACGATGCACCAGCTCAACGTTCCGCCGGAGCCGTTCGTCGTCGACGAGGCCTTCCGCAGGATCTATGCCGACGACCGTCTCGACTTCAGGAAGCTCGCCCGTTACGACCTCTCGATCCTGACCACGGCCATCAAGCAGCGCGTCAACGAGCGGATGCAGGCTGACATCGTCCAGGACGTCCTCGTCGAGGACTTCAACTACGTCTCCAAGGAGGAATTCCAGCAGAAGCCGTAGCGCGCGACGACCCCAAGTCGGCTCGCGCCGGGCCGACACAGCGATATTCTCTCCGTTCCCGACGCCCTTGTGGGAGCAATCGCATAGGGAATCGACTTCCGCTGTTGCCATCCTTCGAGACGCCCGCCGTTGGCGGGCCCTCAGGATGAGGATCGAGTGCGCGGCTGTCGTTTCAACAGGCACCGACGCCGATTAGCCTCATCCTGAGGAGGCGCGTCAGCGCCGTCTCGAAGGACGAGGCGTGCGCTCAGGTCACCGCTTTGCAATGCCGGCCTTATGGAGAAGGAAAGGCGCCGTCATCGCGGCTCAGCAGGGCTCATCCGATTGTCGCCGCCGCCAAACGTGCAACGCCCTCCGCGAAGGTGTTTCGCGGAGGCCGTTGCTGGTCCGGAGGCCGCCTCAGTTGCCGGCGGGGTAGGCTGCCGCGACGGCATGCGTCCTGTTCAGGAGGATGCCGACCTCGTCGAGCTCCTGCTCCGGCTCCTCCATCGTGTCGCCGGCGGGGATGTCGAGGCGGTAGCCGACATAGCGGCGGGCCACGATCGCGTCGAAGCCGAGGCGGTCGCGGAGCTTCTTGCGCAGCTTGCTGACGTGACTCTCGATCACGCTTTCGTCGAAGGTGGACTCGAAGATGCCGTAGACCGCGTTGAAGATCTGCGTCTTGGTGATCCACTTGCCGTGGTTGCTGACCATATATTCGAGAATGCGCAGTTCGCGGCGGGGCAGGGTGAGGGCGTGGCCCGCGATCTCGGGGTCGCGGCCGTTGAAGAAGACCTGGATCCTGGTCTCGCAGGGCCTGGGCAGCTCGCCCACCCGGCGGCGCGCGATCGCGGCCGTTCGGGCCAGGATCTCACGGAGGTGAACCGGCACATGCACGACATCGTCGACGCCAGATTCGAACAGCTCCAGCGTGTTCTTGAGCATCTTCTGGCCGCTCACGGCGATGATGGGAGCCGAGGAACGCTTGCGCATGGCCCGCGGCAGGCTTGCGCGGCCGTCGCAATCCCCGAGGAGGAAGGCATCGACCGCCGCCAGATCCGATTCGCTCGCGGATTGCAGCCAGTCCCAGAATTCCCCGCAGGAGAATCCGATCGAGGATACGCCCTCGCGAACGAGCCCTCCGACGTAGCTGTTCGCGACGCTCTCGCGATCATCAACGATAATATACATCAGTCTTTCGCCCCTGTTTCGCACTTGTTGCGGCCGGCTGGTTGTTGTGATGCCCCGGCTCGGCAACGTGCTGTTTGACGACATTCCTTCCCGCGAACCGTTGCTATGGTTTCGACATTCGCGGGCAGCCCTACGCCTTCAGTGCCTGCGTCTCGCAGGCCTGCTACTTCGACTCGATACTGAACGCTTACTGGGTGAGGCCCGGCGGGCGTCTTACGGACGCCTCGCGGAGCGGATTGAGAAGCGACTTAGAACAGTTGCGCCAGGTTGCTCATTGCGTCCGAACGCCACTGACTGTGTCGATCTCCTCGCCAACTGGCGAGAATCACTTGACTAGGACCGTAACAATTGCCGATTCCCGATCAAGCGTGCGTAATAAAGCGATTGCTACGTGTGCTTGATGCTGTTGATTTGTGTCGGGTTGTTTCTTGATATATTCAATCGCATCAGTTGATTTGGAAGCTGAACTAGTTTTGCACCGTGACGGTTCTAAAGTTCCGTATCCCCGTACAATTACAGCTATTTCGGGTGGTGCTGCGGCTCAGGTAGACCGAGGGTTTTTCAACCCGGGATTGACTCGCATCCGCGCTTTTCCACATGCGGCCATTCGACTCATGTACGGCGGCGCGACTCAGCTTGGCGAAATCTTGGCGAGGGTGTGTCTTTCGAGTCGCACTCTCGCCACGTGCGTGACGCGGTTGTTGCCTCGTGATGTCGCCGCGCGCGCGATGAAGATCTTCCGATACGCACGTTTCAGGCAAGCTTCGACAAATAACGTCACCATTCGACAGATCGAACCGAACGGAGCATTTTCACATGTTGTCCGATGGACAAGCTCGTCCCGACGCGACCGCTGATGTTTTCGCGACGGCGAAGCCGGCTCCCGATCCGCGCGATGCAAAGGACAATACGGCGCGAGCGACCAGGCCTGCTGCGGGCGCAAAGCGTGCGTCGGCCGCGGCGAGCGATGAAGCTCTCGCCAAGGAGGCGCTCGAGGGACTTAAACGTATTCGCGCCAAAGCGCGTCTCGACAAGATGGCGATACCCAAGCCTGCGCCGACCGTGATCAAGCCGGCCGTGATCGTGGCCAAGCCCCCGCCGCCCCGGCCGCCATGGGTTGCACCGCTCGCGACATTGGCAGTCGCAGCCATGCTTGTGGTCTGCGCCTGCACCGGCGTGATCGCCTATCTCGCCACGCAGCCCGCGCAGAACAACGTCGCGGCCAGTACGGAGATCCGGATCCTGCGCGAGACGGTCGCACAGCTGCGCAAGCAGGTGTCGGGCGTGTCGGAAAATCTCGACGGCCTCCGCACCGCAGTCGATCAATCGAGCAAGGCAACCAATGATCGGTTCGGCAGGTTCGCCGAGAACCTGGATCGCATCGAGCGGGTAAGCTCGTCCTCGACGGTCAAGCTCGACAAGCTCGCCCAAGGACAAGCTCAGGCGCAGGTCCAGGCGCCGGCACCGGCAATGGTGCAGTCGCAGCCCTCGTCACAGCAAGGACCGATGATGGCCTCGGTCGCAGCGCCCGAGTTCACGGGCTCGGTGTCTCCGTCCGAGCGCGTGTCGGCGCCGCGCAAGGTGATCAAGGGTTGGTCGGTCCGTCAGGCCTACGAAGGAATTGCCATCCTGCAGAGTCCGAACGGCGTCATCGAAGCCGTGCTGGGACAGCAGGTGCCCGGCCTTGGCCGCATCGAGGAGATCAGGAACGAGAATGGGCGCCTGGTGGTGGAGACCAGCGGGGGCGTCGTCTATTCGTCACGCAAGGCGACGCCCTGAAGGCCGCCTTCTATTGGCGGTGATGCTCGAAGCTGGTGCACAGCAGATCGACCTCCGCCTCCGCGATCGGCGAGCGGAACAGGCGGCAGCTGAACTCGGCCGTCGCCTTGCTGTCCGTGGTGGTGCGCTCTTCCCGGAGGAAGATGCATCGCTTGCAGACGTCGGTGTGGTGCCGCTGCTCGGCCGTGTCCGACTGATCCAGCACGTGCCGGAACGTGTCGCGGAAGCGGATCTTGACCTCGTCGTCGAGCCCGGCAATCGCCTCGACCAGAACGTTGACGGGATCGCGCACCAGGAATTTCTTGCCCTGCTGCGTCACGCTCAGCATCACCGAGCGCTTGTCGGTGGCTGAGCGTTTCCGCTCGAGATAACCGAGCCGCTCGAGCTCCCCGATGATGAAGGATGCGGTGCCGCGCGTGGTGCCGACATAACTTGCGAGCGCCGAAGGCGTCCGGGAGAAGCGGTTGGCGCGGGAGAGAAACCGCAGCGCCATCCACTCGCGGTCGCGCAAGCCGTGCTTGGTGCCTTCGAACCACAAGATGCGTGCGACCTGCTCCAACAGTTCAATCGATTCGCGAGCCAAATTCATTTCAATTCCAGGTCGGATAAAGCTTTATTCAATTGAGCCTTTTGTAGCGCAATCGGAGTGGACGAGATGAAGTCCCGCCTCGCCGTCCGTCCGTTGCCGGATGTGCACCGTGCGCGGGGTAGAAGCTCGCCATTGGAACTTCCGGCCGTGGAACTAGGACGTCACAAAGAAAGTTCGAGTAAATCGCACGGCTCAAGTCCTTTGAAAATTTCAATCAAATGACGGCGGCTGGCACGTGATCTGGCGGTCATGCGTGATGTGCGAGCAACATGATGCGTCTTTGCGGCCATCGCAGTGCCCATTTGTTGCAGTTGAGCACGTGGAATGCGCGAGCATCTGCATCGCCGGCGGTCCCCGGCCATGTGATCAGCCGGGAGAGAACCGTCTTTTTCGGTTAACGGATGTTGCGGCGCAACGCAGCTGGACGGTTAAGTCCGGCACGCTAGTCTCGCAGGCGCAGGCAGGGTTCAGGAAGTGATGCTGAATTTCGAGGGCGGCCCAGGTGGCCGCCCTTCTCCGTCAAAATGGCGCAGGTCTCACTTCGTCATCGCGCCATAGACGATGTCCTGCACTTGCTCGCGGTAGTATTTCCTGAGCTCGCCCGGCGCCGCCGTTCCGACCACGACGACGAGACGCTCCCTGGGATCGCAGAAGAACTGCGTTCCGTAGGCACCGTTCCAGGTAAACTCGCCGGGGTTGCCGGGGACCGATGACAGCCCCTCGCTGGTCCGGACCGCGACCGAAAGGCCGAAGCCGAAGCCGGCACGATGCGGCTCGACATTGGCCACGTTGTTCTTGATCTCGGGACCGAGATGGTTGGCCGTCATGTGATGCACGGTCTTCGGGGAAAGGATGCGCTGGCCGTCGAGTTCGCCGCCGTTGAGCAGCATCTGGCCGAAGCGGAGGTAGTCGCCGATCGTGGCGAACGCGCAGGCGCCGCCGCAATCGAACCTGGTCGGCGTGTCCAGGAGCTTGATGGCTTGCGGCTTGCCGGTCAGCGGATCCTTGGCGAAGGGGCGGGCGAGGCGAGGGCGCTGCGCATCGGTCGGGTGGAAGGTCGCGTCCTTCATGCCGAGCGGCTGCCAGACATTGGCCGCGAGATAGTCGCCGAGCTTCTGCTCGCTCACCTTCTCGACGACCGCGCCGAGCACGTCGATCGAAAAGCCGTATTCGAACGCGGTCGAGGGCTGGTGCGCCAGCGGCAGCTTGGTGATGCGGTCGATGAAGGCCTGGGTGTCGCCTTCGATCGCCGGAGCAATGCCGTCAGGATATTGCCGCGCCACCGGGCTCGATGAGTCCGGCCGGCCGCCATACATCAATCCGGACGTGTGCCGATAGAGATCGTGGATGAAGATCGGCGAGGCCTGGGGCTCGAGCTTGAGCGAACCGTTGGTCTCGGTCACGCCGACCTTCATGTCGGCGAAGCCGGGATAGTAATTGGACAGCTTGGCCTGGAGCGGCAGCCGCCCCTGCTCCATCAGCGTCAGGCCCGCGACTGCCGCCATCGGCTTGGTCATCGAGGCCAGCGCGAAGATCGCATCGACCGGCATCGGCGTGCCCTTGTCCGGATCGAGCAGGCCGTAGGCCTTGTAGTGCACCAGCTTGCCGTCCCGCGCCACGGCGACGACGGCGCCGGGCACGCGCTTGGCGGCGATCTCGCCCGCGAAGAAATTGTCGAGGCGTGCCAGGCCCTGCTTGGAAAAGCCGACGTCGTCGGGATTGGCTTCGGGCAGTGGTGCGGCGCTGGCCGTGCCGTATGCGATGACGGCAGCCGCCGTCGCGATCATGGCGATCGTCTTGATCATTGCGTCCTCCCAGGCGAGCTCGTTATGCGGTGGCTCGCTGGAGGCCTAGATCACGTCCGCATCGACGCGAAGTCAAGCACGGGCGGGGCATGACTGGGGCGCCAGGAATGCCGGAGCGCTATCGTCCTTCGCCCGCGCGCCACAGCGCATCGAGGCCGTGCCGATAGGTCGGGTGGGCAAGCGCGACGCCGAGCTCGCGCTTCAATGTCGCGTTGGAGACACGGGCGCTGCTGGCATAGAAGCTGCGGGCCATCGGCGACAACTCGGCCGTCGCGAACGCCTCTTCCGGCGGAGGCGCAACGCCCATCAGCTTCGCGGCATAGGCGATCACGTCCTGCGGCGGCGCAGGCTCGTCGTCGCAGACGTTCCAGGTGCCGCCACTTCCATGTCCTATGGCGGCCATGATTGCACTGGCGATGTCTTCCACATGGATGCGGTTGAAGACCTGACCGGGCTTGATGATGCGCCGCGCCGTTCCCGCGCGCAGCGTTGCCAGTGCGTTGCGGCTGGGACCATAGATGCCGGCAAGCCGCAGGATCGCGGCATTGCCGTGCGCCACGTCCATCCAGGCCTGCTCGGCGGCAACCCGCAGGCGCGCACGGTCGAGCGTGGCCTGTGGCGGGGTGCTCTCGTCGACCCAGCCGCCGCCATGATCGCCATAGACGCCGATGGTGGAGAGATAGACGATCTTGCGCCGGCCCGCCGCCAGCACGTCGCCGAACGCTGCGATGGCGGGATCGCCGGTGCTGCCAGGCGGGATCGACACCAGAAGCACGTCGGCGTCGCGCACCTGCTCGACCGTCTCGCGCGACGGAGGGCTGCCGCAGAAGGCGTGGAGCTCGATGCCGGCGAGGTCGTTCCGCTGCGCTGGATCGCGCACGGTGCCGGCGAGATGCGAGAAGCCGCCGCCGTGTTTGCGGACGAAATGCAAGGCGCTGTAGCCGAGGCCGAGAATGAAGAGCCGCATGCGTCTCCCGCGAAAGGTCAAAGTTCCCGCGCGAGTTGCGCGTCCTTCGCTCATAAGAGATTTTTGGGTCCGGCAAAAGATATTGCGATTTGTCTCGCCTCCTGGCTCAGGCGATGTTCGCCTCTCACAGGGAGGTCTCGATCATGCAGGCAGAAGCGCTCGCCTTGGGGCCGGCCAATGCCACCGACCTGATCCGGCGCGCGGCCGCGCTGATCTTCGACGTCGACGGCACCCTGGCCGAGACCGAGGAACTGCATCGGCAGGCCTTCAACCATGCCTTCGCCCGTTACGGTCTCGACTGGCACTGGGACCGCGCCGTCTACAAGGAGCTGCTGCAGGTGACTGGCGGCAAGGAGCGGATGCGCGCCTACCACGCCCGGCTGGCGATCGCTCCGCCGCTGTCGGATGCGGACATCGCCGCGCTCCACCGCATCAAGACCGCGTATTATGCCGAGCTGGTCGAGACCGGCTGCTGTGCCTTGAGGCCGGGCGTGATCGAGCTGCTCGCCGCGGCCAAGGCACGCGGCCAGCGGCTCGCCATCGCGACCACGACCTCGCACGGCAACATCGATGCGCTCTTGTCGCAGGCGCTGGGGGCGAGCTGGGCTGCGGAGTTCGATGCCATCGTGGCCGGCGACGACGTCAGGCACAAGAAACCCGCGCCGGACGTCTATCTCGAAACGCTGGCACGGCTGAAACTGGGTGCGGCCGACTGCTTCGCCATCGAGGATTCCGCCAACGGCCTGATCGCGGCCTCACGCGCCGGCATTCCGGTCGTGATCACCCGCAGCATGTTCTTCCGCGACGAGGATTTCAGCGCGGCACGGTTCGTGCTGGATGATCTGTCGGAACTCGACATCGCCAAACAAGAAACCGAAAAACAACCCCATGCACAGTAGAACACGCCCGCTCGTTCGCCGCTTTCAGTGGACGCGGTGGCTCGTCCTATCGTCCTCTGCCTGCTCGACAATCTGGGCGATCGGGCTCGACTGGTGATGCACCAGGCGCCACTCGTCACCGACGCGGCGGAAATGGTTCGCGGCGGCCAAGGCGGTGCCGTCCACGATCTCGATGCAGAGCACGCGGGCGCTGTCGCCGTCGACGATCGCCTGCGGCTCGGCGCAGACGATCTGCGGCCGCTCGGGATTTTGCAGGATGTCGCGCCAGCTTCCCATCACCGTGGCGCGGCCGACGATCGCAGGCCAGCCGGGATGGATGCAGGAAATGCCGTCGTCATCCGCCCACATCTGTTCCATGCCGGCGAAGTCGCCTGCTGAAAACGCGGCGTAGAAGGCCGCGTTGGCGGCGATGATCTTGCTGTCTTTTGCCATCGCTCCCGGGTGGGGCAAGGAGGGGCAAAAATCAAGCGCGACTTCCGTTCGACTTCGGTTCAATTTGGACCGCAGTGCAGCATTGCCCGCTGTGGTCAGGCCGAGACGAGCGACTCCACCGCCCGCCGCGCCCCATCCTGGTAGAGGCGGCCGAGGGCCGCGGTGACCGCCTCACGCAGGCGCGGCTCCGAACCCAGTGGTCCGAACACCTTCTCCACCCCGAGCAGCGCAGGCGCGAGCCGCTCCGCGACGGGCCCCGCCTCGCGCGTCAGCTTTGCGAACTCGGCGGCAAGCGGATCGCGCACGTCGATGGCGCGGCCCTGTTCGTCTGTTGCGCTGACGTAGCGCATCCAGCCGGCCACCGCGAGCGCATGCGTTGCAATCGGAAGGTTCCTGGCGAGGCGGTCCTGCATCGCGCCGAGCAGGCGCTGCGGCAGCTTTTGCGAGCCGTCCATCGCGATCTGCCAGGTGCGGTGATGCAGCGCCGGATTGGAAAAGCGCTTCAGCAGCGAGGCGCGATAGGCGGCGAGATCCGTGCCAGACGGCATCGTCAGCGTCACCGCTGCCTCCTCCATCACCCGCGCGGCGAGGCGCGCGAAATGCGGATCCTGCATGGTGTCGGCGATGGTCTCATAGCCCGCGAGATAGCCGAGATAGGCCAGCGCCGAATGGCTGGCGTTGAGCAGCCGCAGCTTCATCAGCTCGAACGGCTTGACGTCGCTGACGAGCTCGACGCCGGCGGCGGCAAGATCGGGCCGGCCCGCCGTGAAGCGGTCCTCGACCACCCATTGCGTGAAAGGCTCGGTCATCACGGGCCAGGCGTCACGCAGGCCCAGCGCGGATGACACGGCGTCCCGGTCGGCATCCGTGGTTTCAGGAACGATACGGTCGACCATGGTCGAGGGGAAGGCGGCATTGTCCGCGATCCACTTGCCGAGATCCTTGGAGCGCAGCGCCGCGAACTGCGTCACGATCCGCTGCGCGGTGTGGCCATTGGCGGCGAGATTGTCGCAGCACAACACGGTGAAGGGCTTGGCTCCGAGCGCGCGCCGCCGCGCCAGCGCCGCGACGATGAAACCGGGCGCCGATCGCGGCGCGTCGAAATTGTTCAGGTCATGCACGACGTCAGGGTGCCGCTCGTCGAGATCGCCGGTCTGCGGCGTGTGGCAATAGCCCTTCTCGGTGACGGTGAGCGAGACGATGCGGGTGGCGGGATCGGCCATCCGCTCGACCAGGGCCGCCGGCTTCTCGCGTGCGACGACACTGTCGAGCAGCGCGCCGATGACACGATGCTCGGTGCCTTCGGCGGCGCGTACGGCTACCGTGTAGAGATGATCCTGCGGGGCGAGGGCGTCGCGCGTGTCCGGGCTGCGCAGGCTCGCGCCGACAATGCCCCATGATGTGGCGCCTGTGGCAAGGCAATCGTCGATGACGACGGCCTGATGCGCGCGATGAAATGCGCCGAGACCAAGATGCACGATGCCGGGCGTGACACGCGGGAGGTCGTAGGCCGGGCGGCGCACCGCCGGCGGCAACCGGTCGAGATTGGCCCTGCCAAGACGCGCTGAACCTGGGCGCATGGACGTCTCCCCTTTGCTTTGCCGCTGCTTGACATGGCACCCGTATCAGGTCAATGCTTCGGTCAATTGGTAAGACCAATTTTCCAAAATTGGCAGGCCGCGGGCGGGAAAGCCCGCGCGACCCTTTCGGGAGGACCAGCGTGCCGCTGGAAGCTGTGGAGGCGAGACGGCTCTATCGCCAGGTCGCCGATCAATTGCGAAACCTGATCGACAGCGGCGAGTACGCGGTCGGCAGCCGCTTGCCGACCGAGCGCGACCTCGCCGAGCAGCTCAAGGTGTCCCGGCCCACGGTGCGCGAAGCCCTGATCGCGCTCGAGGTCGAGGGGCGGCTGCGCATTCGCGTCGGCTCCGGCATCTATGTGATCGAGCCCGCCGCAATCGCCGCGCCGGCAGCCGCGTCCGTCATCGAGGGGCCGTTCGAGCTGCTGCGCGCCCGCGAATTCCTGGAAAGCGCCATCGCCGAACAGGCCGCGCGCGTGGCGACAAAGGACGACATCGCCCGCATCGACGCCTCGCTTCTCGCGATGGAGAAGGTCGAGCATCCCGGCGAAGCCTCGATGGTTCACGACCGCGCGTTTCATGTCGCGATCGCCGGAAGCCTCGGCAATGCCGTATTGGTGCGCGTGGTCGGCGAGCTGTTCGACCAGCGCCTCAATCCCTATTTCGCGCAGCTTGCGCATTATTTCGAGAACCCGGGCACCTGGCGTACCGCGCTCGACGAGCATCGTGCCGTGCGCGAGGCAATCGCGGCGCATGATCCGCAATCCGCGCGCGAGGCGATGCGTACCCATCTGGCGAGGTCGCAGGAGCGCTTCGCGCAGAATTTCGGTGCCGAGAACGCGGCCGGGCCGTCGCCGGGAGGGAGCCGGACCGCGCGCCTCGCGGCGAAGTCGCCAAAACCAAAGCCTGCGCCGGAGAAGCGCGCTACGGGCCGCAGCGCGCGGCGGCGATGAGATTGTGCGGCCCGCATCCGTGCCGGGGCGGGCGAACAAGAACAAGAAGCAGACTTGAACGATGGAGGAAAAGTCGATGTTGAAGAAGATGACGATTGCAGCAGTGATCTCCGCCGCTACGCTGCTGGCTGCGACCAGTGCCAGCATGGCGCAGACCAAGCTCAAATGGGCCCATGTCTACGAGACCTCGGAGCCGTTCCACACCGCCTCGGTCTGGGCCGCGCAGGAGATCGGCAAGCGCACCAACGGGCGCTACCAGATCGACGTCTATCCGGCCTCCCAGCTCGGCAAGGAGACCGACATCAACCAGGGCCTCTCGCTCGGCTCGGTCGACATCATCATCTCCGGCTCGAGCTTCGCGGCCAAGAGCTTCGCGCCGATCGGCGTGACCTATTATCCCTACACGTTCCGCGATGCAGATCATCTGCTCGCCTATACCAAGAGCGACATCTTCAAGGAGCTCGCCAAGGGCTACGAGGACAAGAGCGGCCACCACATCGTCGCGGTGACCTATTACGGCGTGCGGCAGACCTCGTCGAACAAGCCGATCAAGACCTGCGCCGACATGAAGGGCCTGAAGATACGCGTGCCCGACGTGCCCGCCTATCTCGCGATGCCGCGAGCCTGTGGCGCCAACACCGCGCCGATCGCGTTCGCCGAAGTCTATCTCGCGCTCCAGAACGGCACCGTCGAGGCGCAGGAGAATCCCCTGACCACGATCGAGGCCAAGAAGTTCTACGAGGTGCAGAAGCACATCGTGCTGACCGGCCACATCGTCGATCACCTCAACACCGTGATCGCCGGCGCCCTGTGGAAGAAGCTCAGCGACGAAGACAAGAAGATCTTCACCGACGTGGCGCAGGAAGCCGCCGCCAAGGCCACCGGCGAGATCAAGCAGAACGAGACCAAGCTGGTCGCCTTCTTCAAGGACAAGGGCCTCAGCGTGACCGAGGTCGACAAGAACGAGTTCCGCGACACCGTGCTGAAGAACGTCGCGTTCGAGACCTTCGGCTACCGTAAGGCCGACTGGGAAAAGATCCAGGCGGTGAAGTAACATTGCTCGCTGCGTCATAAGGCCCTCATGGTGAGGACCGCGAAGCGCGTCTCGAACCATGAAGGCCCCGATGTCGCCCGGGGCCATCCTTCGAGACGCTTGCTTCGCAAGTTCCTCAGGATGAGGAGTGCAGCAAGTGTGAGGCAGCAGAAGGCGTCGTTCCGGGGCGACGCGCAAGCGTCGAACCCGGAACCTCGAGATTCCGGGTTCGGCTCACCGGGCGCGCCTTGCGCGCTCCCGTCGAGCCGCCCCGGAATGACGACTGAGAGGTTTGAGGAGCAACCATGTCCACCGCCGAAATCCACCGGCAGATCACCGCGGAGGAGATCGCCCATACCTTCGAGGAGGAGGCGACGCCGAAGGTCGATCTCGGCATCT
Source organism: Bradyrhizobium sp. LVM 105 (assembly GCF_003957705.1). Lineage (NCBI taxonomy): Bacteria > Pseudomonadati > Pseudomonadota > Alphaproteobacteria > Hyphomicrobiales > Nitrobacteraceae > Bradyrhizobium > Bradyrhizobium sp. LVM 105. The sequence goes on from NZ_QZMV01000001.1 coordinate 172,974, forward strand.
ACGCGTTCGAGGATTGGGTGGCGCTTGCGATCTTCTGGGTGATGGCGCTCGCCGTCTTTCTCCAGTTCTTCACCCGCTACGTGCTCAACGACAGCTACGCCTGGACCGAGGAGATCGCAACCTACTGCCTGATCGGCGTGGTCTTCATCGGCGCTTCGATGTGCGTGCGGCTGTCCCGGCACATCCAGGTCGACCTCCTCTACCGCTACCTGCCGCAGCCCGTGGGGCGCGCGCTGTCGACAATGATCGACCTGATCCGGATCGCCTTCTTCGGCTACGCCATCAAGCTGGTCTGGGTCTACATCCAGATCATCGGCGACGAGCAGATGACCACGATCAATTTCCCCAAGAACTACGTCTATTACTTCGTGCTGCTCGGTTTCGTGCTGATGTTCCTGCGTTCCGTGCAGGCGGCGCTGCAACATTGGCGGCAGGGTTACTCGGTCCTCGAACGCCCCGGTGCCTACGACGGGTCGGAGATATAACATCATGCTGCTGTTGCTCGGAGGCTTTCTCGTTCTGATGCTGCTCGGCGTTCCCGTGGCGATCGCCATGGCCGCCTCGTCGCTGCTCTACATCCTGGTCAGCGGCGTGACGCCCGACGTCACGCTGGCGCAGCGCATGATCGCCGGCGTCGAGAGCTTTCCGCTGCTCGCCGTGCCCTTCTTCATCCTCGCCGGCAACCTGATGAACATCGCCGGCGTCACCGGGCGCATCTACAAATTCGCCGTCGCGCTGGTGGGGTGGATGCGCGGCGGCCTCGGCCACGTCAACATCATCGGCTCGGTGATCTTCTCCGGCATGTCCGGCACCGCGATCGCGGACGCCGCCGGTCTCGGCACCATCGAGATCAAGGCGATGAAGGACCATGGCTACTCAACCGAGTTCTCGGTCGGCGTCACCGCGGCCTCGGCGACGCTCGGGCCCATCATCCCGCCGTCGCTGCCGTTCGTGATCTACGGCATGATGGCGAACGTCTCGATCGGCGCGCTGTTTCTCGGCGGCGTCATTCCGGGGGTCGTGCTGACCCTGTTCATGATGATCACGGTCACCTATTTCGCGCACAAGAACAAATGGGGCAGCGACACGCCGTTCTCCTGGCCGCAGATCGGCTCGGCGGGCCTCGAGATCGTCATCGTGCTCTCGTTCCCGCTCGCGATCTGGCTGATGGTGATGGCCGGCCTCTCGATCAACGTGGCGGTCGTCATCGGCCTCGGCACGCTGCTGGCGATCGACTGGTACTTCGACTTCTCAGCGGTGATGGCGCTGATGGCGCCGGTGATCCTGATCGGCGGCATGACGCTCGGCTGGTTCACCCCGACGGAAGCTGCCGTTGCCGCCGTGATCTGGTCGCTGTTCCTCGGCCTGGTCCGCTACCGCACCATGACGCTGCAAACGGTGGCGAAGGCGACATTCGACACGATCGAGACCACGGCCTCGGTGCTGTTCATCGTCACCGCCGCCTCGATCTTCGCCTGGCTGCTGACCGTGTCGCAGGCCGCGCAGACGCTCTCGGACTGGATGCTCAGCGTCACCCACAACAAATGGGTGTTCCTGGCGCTCGCCAACGTGCTGATCCTGTTCGTCGGCTGCTTCATCGACACCACGGCGGCGATCACCATTCTGGTGCCGATCCTGCTGCCGATCGTGCTCAAGCTCGGCATCGATCCCATTCATTTCGGCCTGATCATGACGCTGAACCTGATGATCGGCCTGTTGCACCCGCCGCTCGGCATGGTGCTGTTCGTGCTCGCGCGCGTGGCCAAGCTCTCGGTCGAGCGCACGACGGTGGCGATCCTGCCCTGGCTGGTGCCGCTGATGCTGGCGCTGATCGCGATCACCTACATTCCTGAACTGACCCTCTGGCTGCCAAAATACATGGGACTCTCCAAATGACCTCGACCGCTCTCGCCGCAACCCTGTTCGGCCCCGAAGATCTGCGCATGATCGAGCATCCGCTCGACAGGCTCGCTGACGGCATGGTGCGCATCCGCTTTGGCGCCGGCGGCATCTGCGGCTCGGACATGCACTATTTCCGCCATGCCCGGACCGGCGATTTCGTGGTGAAGTCGCCGCTGGTGCTCGGCCACGAGATCTCGGGCGAGGTCGTGGAGATCGCGGGCGCGGCAGCCAATCTGAGGGTCGGCGATCGCGTCGCCGTCAACCCGTCGCGCTGGTGCGGCCATTGCGTCGCCTGCCGCGAGGGCCGGCCGAACCTGTGCGAGAACATCTACTTCATGGGCTCGGCCTCGAAGACGCCGCACATGCAGGGCGGTTTTGCCAATTATTTCGACGCGATCCCCGCGCAGTGCGTGAAGATCCCGGATCACGTGTCATACCAAGCCGCAGCGCTCGCCGAACCGCTGGCGGTCTGCCTGCACGCGGTCGCGCGCGCCGGCAATATCGAGGGCAAGCGCGGCATCATCTTCGGTGCCGGCCCGATCGGGCTTCTGACCATGCTTGCCGCGCGCCGCGCCGGCATGGCCGACATCACGGTGGCCGACATCGCACCGGCGCCGCTGGCGTTTGCAACCCGGCTTGGCGCTTCGCATGTCGAGAACGTCTCCGGTGGCGAGGAAGGGCTCAAGGCGCAGGCGGCCTCGCGCCCATACGACGTCGCGTTCGAGGTGTCGGGCACGGCCGCAGGCCTTGCCAGCGCCATCGGCATCGTCAGGCGCGGCGGCATCGTGGTGCAGATCGGCAATCTGCCGGGCGGCCAGATCCCGACGCCGTCGAATGCGGTAATGGCCAAGGAGATCGACCTGCGCGGCTCGTTCCGCTTCGGCTTCGAGTTCATGACCGCGGTGGAGCTGATTTCGGCCGGCAGTGTCGACGTGCTGTCGCTGGTCACCGCCGAGCGGCCGCTGTCGACCGCGCCCGATGCGCTGCGGCTGGCGCTCGACCGCTCGCAGAGCGTCAAGGTGGTGCTGACCGCGAACTGATTGGGAGAGACCCATGATGCTGGAGGGATGGCGCTGGTACGGGCCCGATGATCCCGTGTCGCTGGACGACGTCAGGCAGGCCGGGGCGACCGACATCGTCTCGGCGCTGCATCAGGTCCCGATCGGAGAGGCCTGGACGCGCAAGGCGGTCGAAGAGCGCAAGAATTTTATCGAGAACGGTCAACCGGGGCGATCGCCTCTGACGTGGTCGGTGGTGGAATCGATTCCGATCCCCGACGACGTCAAGCGCCTGGGGGACAAGGCGACCAGGTCGATCGAGGCCTGGATCGCGAGCCTTGAAGCCGTCGCGGCGGCCGGCATCAAGATCATCTGTTACAATTTCATGCCTGTCGTGGACTGGTGCCGCACCGACCTGGAATGGGAGCTGCCGAACGGTGCCCGCGCCATGCGCTTCGACCAGGACCGCTTTGCCGCCTTCGAGCTGCATATCCTCAAGCGTCCTGGGGCTGTGCGGGAATACTCGCCCGAGCAGCAGGCGCGCGCGAAGGCGCTGTTCGAGCAGATGAGCCAGGCCGATATCGATTATCTGGTCACGGTGATCGCCAGCGCGCTGCCGGGTTCGACCACCGAGCCGATGACTATCCCGCAATTCCGCGACCGGCTGGAGACGTATCGCGATATCACGCCAAAGATCCTGCGGCAGCATCTCGCCGAGTTCCTCGCGCGCGTGACGCCGGTGGCCGAGCAGCTTGGGGTGTCGCTGACCCTGCATCCGGACGATCCGCCGCGGCCGCTGTTCGGCTTGCCGCGCATTGCCTCCTCAGCCGACGACTATCAGGCGCTGTTCGACGCGGTGCCATCCAAGGCCAACGGCATCTGCCTGTGCACCGGCTCGCTCGGCGTGCGTGCGGAAAACAATCTGCCTGAAATGGCCGAGCGCTTCGGCCCCCGCATCGCGTTCGCCCATTTGCGCGCCACCAGGCGCGAGGCCGACGGGCTGTCGTTCTACGAGTCCGATCATCTCGATGGCGACGTCGACATGGTCGCGGTGCTGAAGGCGCTTTTGAAGGAGAACGCCCGGCGGTCGCCGGACAAGAGGATCGTCTTCCGTCCCGATCACGGCCACCGCATGCTCGACGACCTCGCCGCGACCAAGCGCACCAACCCCGGCTACACCGCCATCGGCCGCCTCCGCGGCCTCGCCGAGCTCCGCGGCGCGATTCGCGCGATCGAGCATCGGTAGAGGCTTTTCGCCTCTCCCCGCTTGCGGCAGGGCAATCGCACATGACGCTTTGCGGGACCTGAGCGCGCGCCTCGTCCTTCGAGACGACCGCTTCGCGGTCTCCTCAAGATGAGGCTAAGCAGCTTTGGTGCTTCTTGAAACTCGCGCCGCGCACCCGCTCCTCATCCTGAGGGCCCGCCAGCGGCGGGCGTCTCGAAGGATGGCCACAGGCGAGATCGCTCGCATATGCGATTGTCCTGTCGCAAGCGGGCAGAGGGAGATTAAATCAATAGCACGCCGCCATCGCGCCGAGCTTCGGATAGAGCCGGTCGATCGCGGCGATCTCGCTTCTCATCTGCGCGATGATCCAGTCGCGGATCTCGGCGGCGATCGGGCGCATCGGCCGGTTGCGCGGCGGCAGGAATTCGCAGATGCGGCGCGTGGTGGTCAGCCGGTCGGAGGCCGGCACCAGCGCGCCGGTCAGCAGCCAGTGCGAGGCAACCGTCAGCCAGCCGAGCGCGATGCCCTGGCCGAGCAGGGCGGCCTGCACCACGACGGCATAGTCGGTGAAGCTCAGCGCCTTGGCCGCGCCGCGGCGCCCGGTGAGGAGCGAGGAATAATCCGCGGCCCAGTCGCCCGGCGTCTCGGCAAGGCGGATGATGGTGTTGCCCTCGGCGGGATCGGTTTCGCCGAGATAGGAGGGGCTGCACATCGGCAGCATGACTTCCTTCATCACCAGCGTGCCGCCCGATGGCGGCTCGTCGCGATCGCGGAAGCGCATGCCGAGGTCGACATTCTCCACCGGCCCGCGCAACGCGCCGGAGATGAGCTGGAAGCGCAAATCGACCTGCGGAAACTGCTTCTGCAGCTTGTCGATGCGCGGCATCAGCCAATGCGTGGTGAAGGCGGATGAGACCGACAGCGTCACCGTCTCGGTGCCCTTGCGGCGCCGCTCGATCTCGACGAGCCCGCTCTCGATGCTGCGAAAGCCGTCGAGCACGCGACGATAGAGCAGTTCGCCTTCCTCGGTGAGCACCGCGCGCCCCGCCTTGCGGTCGAACAGGCGGACGCCGAGATGCTCCTCGAATTGTCCGAGCATCCGGCTCACCGCCGGCTGCGTGACGTTCAATTCGGCGGCTGCGGCTGTGAAACTGCCATTGCGCGCCGCGGCGTCGAAGACGAACAGGGCGTTGCTCGACGGCAGCATGCGGCGAAGCTCGGGCATAACACCATGTTATGAGCCGCGTGAGAATTTGGCAATTGCCGAGTTTTGCCAAGTCTGTTGTCATCGCCATTACAGCCTAAAGACAGGGCTCGCGAGCAAGGATTTGGTGCGGTGCACGCTTCGATCCCGAGTGCTCGGATTCCCTGTCTATAAAGCAGGCTTATGGCGCGCAGTGAGGCACGCCGTTGCAGGGACGGGCGAGGTCGATCGTTGGACAAACGAGCGGAAAGCGTCGAGATCAGATCCGCGAGCAAGGCCTATGGCTCCGTGCGCGCCCTCGACGACGTCTCCCTCGATGTCGGCGCCGGGGAGTTCGTCTCGCTGCTCGGTCCCTCCGGCTCGGGCAAGACCACGCTGCTTGGAATTTTGGGCGGCTTCATCCTGCCGACAGCGGGCACGATCCTGTTCGGCGGCCGCGATGTCACCTACATGCCGCCGCACAAGCGCGACATCGGCGTCGTGTTCCAGAACTACGCGCTGTTCCCGCACATGAGCGTCGGCGAGAACGTCGCCTTCCCCTTGCGTGCCCGCCACCTGCCGAAAGCGATCTGGCCCGACAAGGTGCGCGCGGCGCTCGGCATGGTCGGGCTCGCCGGCTATGAGGAGCGCGGCATCGCGCAGCTCTCCGGCGGCCAGCGCCAGCGCGTGGCGCTCGCGCGCGCCATGATCTTCGAGCCGCGGCTGATCCTGATGGACGAGCCGCTGTCGGCGCTCGACAAGCAGCTGCGCGAATCCATGCAGATCGAGCTGCGCGCGCTGCACCGGCGCATCCAGGCCACCATCATCTATGTCACCCATGACCAGCGCGAAGCTTTGACCATGAGCGACCGCGTCGCGGTCATGAGGGACGGCCGCCTGGTCCAGATCGACGAGCCCGAGCGGCTGCACGATCATCCCGCCGATTCCTTCGTCGCGAGCTTCATCGGGGAGGCGACCATGCTGCCCGTTCGCCGCGTCGATGCCTCCAGCGTCGCGCTCGGCAATGCGCTGCTGCGCAGCGCCCGCGCCATTCCCGATGGCGATGCGCTGATGCTCGCCGTGCACACCGAAAAACTCCTGATCGACGACGGCGCGCAGGACGTCGCCTGCAACCGGCTGACCGGCATGGTCACCGACATCGTCTATCAGGGCGAGAGCCTGCGCATTTTCCTGGCGCTCGAAAACGGCATTGCGCTCAGCCTGCGCCAGCCGAGCTATCACCAGGCCTACAGCCGCATTCCGCCGCTCGGCGGCAGCCTCACCGTCACCCTTCACCCCGAGGACACCATCGTCGTGCCCAGGGTGGACTGAACTCAAGCCTTGTCCAACCGAGAGAAGAAACTGATATGTCGACCCAAGCCGCGTTCAGCAATTTCAAGGTTCTCACCTTCGACGTCGTCGGCACCTTGATCGATTTCGAGGCCGGCGTGCTCTCCGCGGTGCGCAGGATCTCGGGCAAGACGCCGGCCGAGCTCAGCGACGACCAGATCTTCGAGCCCTACAAGCGCGGCCGCGACAAGCACTACGGGCGCTCCAGCGAGGCGATGTTCCATGTCTATCGTCACCTCGCCACCGAGCTCGGACTGCCCGCCGACGATGCGGCCTGCGACATGTTCCAGCTTGCGGTGCTGCGCTGGGGGCCGTTCGCGGATTCGGTCGAGGCGCTTGGGCGCCTGCGCACGAAATTCCGGCTGGTGGCGATGACCAACGCGGACCGCGTCGCGCTGTCCTGCTATGCCCACGCGCTCGGCGATCCCTTCGACGACACGGTGTGCGCCGACGACACCGGCGTTGCCAAACCCAACCCTGAATTCTTCGCCTACAACAGGGGGCGCCAGTCCGCGTTCGGCTACAAGCAGTCCGACATTCTGCATGTCGCGCAGAGCCAGTACCACGACATCGGGATTGCGCGGAAGCTCGGCTACAAGGTGTGCTGGATCGAGCGTCGCCAGGGCATTGCCGGCTTCGGCGGCACGCCGGCGGTGGAGACGCTGACCAAGCCGGACTTCCATTTCCCAACGTTGAAGGCGCTCGCCGACGCCGCCGTTGGGCCTGCGGCGTAACAGCGTGAGCGCGGGCATGACACGGGACTGGAGCGCGCTGCCGTCGGCCAACTCGCTGTGGGGAGCCACGGCGGCGCCGGCGCGCGATTTTCCCGTGCTGTCGGGCGATCAGCAGGCGGATGTCGTGATCATCGGCGCGGGCTATACGGGGCTCTCCGCGGCGCACCACATCGCCAAGAGCGGCCTCGCGCCAATCGTGCTCGAGGCCAACCGCCCCGGCTGGGGTGCGAGCGGCCGCAACGGCGGCGTGATCACCGCAAAGTTCCGCCTGTCGTTTCGTGAGATCGACGCCGTGCATGGCCGCGCCATGGCACGGCGCATGTACGAGATCGCGCATGAATCGACCGACATGGTCGAGGAGCTCGTCTCCGAATTCGGCATCACGAGTGCGAATCTCACTCGCACCGGCCAGGTCAAGGCCGCGCATAATGAGACGACGCTCCGGGCCGCGATCGACGAAGCCAACTGGATGACGCGCGAGATGGGCTCCGCCGAGGTCCGCATCCTCGACAGGAACGGGGTGCGTGACGAGACCGGCTCGGACATCTTCGTCGGCGGTGTGCTCAATCCCGGCTCCGGTGGTATCCATCCGTTGAACTATCTGCGCGGCCTCGCCGACGGCGTCGCGCGTCGCGGCGTCTCCGTCTTCCAGGAGTCGCCCGTCATGAGGCTGCGGCGCGAGAAGGACGGCATCGTCGCCGAGACGCCGCAAGGTGCCGTGCGCGCAAGCCAGGCGATCATCGCCACCAACAGCTATTCCGACCTCACTGGCGCCACCGCGCATCTGCAGCGCACGCTGGTCCCGTTCCGCAGCGCCATGGTTGCGACCGCGCAGCTGTCGCGCAATCTTGCAGGAAGGCTGATGCCGACGGGGCGCACCTATACCGAGACCAAGCGCATGATGCGCTGGTTCCGCATGGTCGACAACCGCGTGATTTTCGGCGGCCGCGGCGCCTTCGGCAAGCAGGACTCGCAGGCCGCGTTCGACGCACTTCGCAAGGCAATGGTCGGCATCTTCCCCGATCTCGCCGACGTCCCGCTCGAATACAAATGGTCGGGCCTGGTCGCGATGACGCTGGACTCGGTCCCCCATATCGGCCGCCTCGACGACCGCACGCTGGTCTCGCTGGGCTACAACGGCGCCGGCGTTGCGATGTCGAGCCTGATGGGCCGCTATCTCGCCGCTTTCGTGCGCGGCGAAAGCCCCGATGTCGGCCTGCTCGACGTCAGCCGGATGAAGACGATTCCGCTCTACCCGCTGCGCGAGCCCGCCGTGCGCATGGTCGCCGGCTGGTACCAGTTTCTCGATGCGATCGGTCGGTGAGATCTCTTTGGAGGAGGCGAAAATGACGGCGATACGTAATTGCGGATTTGGTTGCGCTTTGCTGGGAGCAATCGCGCTCAGCGGCACCGCGGCGAATGCCGCCGAGCAGATCACCTTCGTCTCGCAAGGCGGGGCCTATCAGCAGGCGCAGACGGTGGCGATCCTCGATCCCTCCGCCAAGAAGCTCGGCATCACCATCAATCAGGATTCGATTCCCGACGCCTGGCCGGCGATCAAGACGCAGGTCGGCAGCGGCAAGCCGATCTGGGACGTCGTCGACACCCCGACCGGCTATTGCCTGCGCGGCGGCGAGCAGGGCCTGATCGAGAAGCTCGATTTCTCGAAGATCCCCAACGCCGCGGCGATGCCGGAGGCGTATCGCAGTCCATACTCCGTCTCCTACGAATTCTATTCCAGCGTGCTCGCCTTCAGCCAGAAGACGTTCCCGAAGGATGCGCCGAACAGCTGGGCGGATTTCTGGGACGTGAAGAAGTTCCCGGGCCGCCGCGCGCTGCGCAACCATCCGATCGCCACGCTCGAGGCGGCGCTGATGGCCGACGGCGTCGCGCCCGACAAGCTCTATCCGCTCGACGTCGACCGCGCCTTCAGGAAGCTCGAAGAGATCAAGCCGCACATCACGGTGTGGTGGACCTCGGGCGCGCAGTCGGCGCAGCTGCTCAACGACGGCGAGGTCGACATGGAGATGGCCTGGAACGGCCGCGTCAGCGCGGTCGCCAAGGAAGGCGCCAAGGTCGCCTTTACCTACAACCAGGGCATCCTGCAGAGCACCTCGCTCTGCATCCTCAAGGGCGCGCCCAATCTCGCCACCGCCGTGAAATTCCTCAACGAGGCCGTCGATCCCGTGCACCAGGCCAATCTGCCGCTCCATATCGACTACGGCCCGGGCAATCCCAAGGCGTTCGAGACCGGCGTGATCAAGCCCGAGCGTGCGGCGCAATTGCCGAGCGAGCCGGCCAATGCAGCCAAGCAGGCGTTGATGTCCTACGCCTGGTGGTCCTCGTCCGCCGGCGAAGCCGCCGAGAAGCGCTGGGCGTCGTTCATGCAGAAGTGAGACGAAACAGGAGATGACCCGTGGGTGCGCCGGCAACGACGCTGCACTCCCTCCCCCGCGCGCGGGGGAGGGTTGGGGAGAGGGTGTCTCGACAGCAAAGACTCTCCAAGAGGAGAAAGCCCTCACCCGGATCGCCTTCGCGATCCGACCTCTCCCGCAAGCGGGAGAGGCGTAGCAACCGAGACCAGCGATGCCAGCATTGACGACATCCGTGCCAGATCCATCGCAGAAGCATCAGCGCCGTGAGCACGGGCTGATGCTGGCGCTGGTGTCGCCGGCGCTGCTCGTGATCCTGGCTCTGATCGTGCTGCCGGTCGGCTGGCTCGCCTGGCAGTCGATCTACCATGACGGCTTCACGCTGGAGAATTATCGGCGCGTCTTCACCGAGGACATCTATTGGCGCAGCTTTGCGCTGACCTTCGAGATCAGCCTCGCGGTCACGTTGATTGCGCTGCTGCTCGGCTATCCCGTCGCCTATCTCGCCAACGCGTTGCCGAAAGGCTGGAGCATCCTCATCCTGTCGCTGGTCGTGCTGCCGTTCTGGACCAGCGTGCTGGTGCGCGCCTATGCCTGGCTGGTGCTGCTGCAGCGCAGCGGCGTGATCAACCAGTTCCTGCGCCAACTCGAATGGATCTCCGAGCCGCTCGCGCTGGTCCACAACACCTTCGGCACGGTCGTCGCGACGGTGCACATCCTGCTTCCCTTCATGGTGCTGCCGCTCTATGCGACCATGCAGAAGATCCCGAACGAGCTGATGCAGGCCGGCGCCAGCCTGGGCGCGAGCCCGTCGCTGACGTTCGTCCGCGTGTTCCTGCCGCTGTCGCTGCCGGGCGTGCTCGCGGGCTGCACCATGGTGTTCGTGCTCTGCCTCGGCTTCTACATCACGCCGGAATTGCTGGGCGGCGGCCGCACCGTGATGGTATCGATGCTGGTGAGCCGCAATGTCGAGCTCTACAACCAGTTCGGCGCCGCCAGCGCCGTCGCGGTGGTGCTGCTCCTCAGCGTGCTCGCGATCTTCTTCGTCGTCAGTCGCTTCATCTCGCTCGATCGCGTGTTGGGGCAGAAATGACGCGCTCCTCGCCCGCACGGATCGTCCTCTACGCGATCAGCGCGCTGGTGCTGGTCTATCTGATCCTCCCCGTTCTGATCATCGTGCCGATCTCGTTCTCCAGCGCGCGCTTCCTGACCTTCCCGCCGCCGTCGTTCTCGCTGCGCTGGTACCAGCAATATTTCGCCAACCCCGCCTGGATGCAGGCGACGCAGGTGACGCTGACGGTCGCGGTCCTGACCGTCCTGATCGCGACGCCGTGTGGGGTGGCCGCCGCCTACGCCATCAGCCAATCGAAGTTGCGCATCATGCGCGTGATCCACATGGCACTGCTGCTGCCGCTGGTGGTGCCGATCATCATCACCGCGGTCGGCATCTTCTTCGTCTATGCCAAGGTCGGCCTGGTCGCCACCATGCCCGGCCTCGTGCTGGCGAATGTGATGCTGGGATTGCCTTACGTCGTCATCTCGGTGCTTGCAGGCCTGCAGAGCTTCGATCCGGCGCAGGAAATGGTGGCGCGCAGCCTCGGCATGAACCGCCTCCGCAGCTTCTTTGCGGTGACGTTGCCGCAGATCAAGTCCAGCGTGGTTGCCGGCGGCATCTTCGCCTTCATCTCGGCGATGGACGAGACCATCGTCGCGCTGTTCATCTCGGGCGGACAGTATCAGCCGCTGACCAAGCGCATGTTCACCGCGCTGCGCGACGAGATCGACCCGACCATCGCTGCCATCTCGACGCTGATGACGGCGGCCTCGTTCATGTTGGTGCTGCTGGCAAGCGCGCGGAAGAAGGACGGGTGAGGGGCGGCGTTGCCCTGGCGCAATCGGGCGCGCCAGACGCCGTTGCGCGAGGCCTTGTTCAGGATCACCCGATCGCGAAATCCGCGGCCGTCTCGGCGTGAATGGCCGTGGTGTCGAACGTCTCGACCGACGTGTCTTCGGGGCCGACCAGCATCGTGATCTCGGTGCAGCCGAGGATGATGCATTCCGCGCCGGCGGCGACCAGCGCTGCCATCGCGTCCTGATAGCGACGGCGCGAAGCATCGGCGACGATTCCGAGGCACAGCTCGTCGTAAATGATGCGGTTCACGTCGGCGCGCGTCTCAGTGGGAGGAACCAGCACGTCGAGATCGTGCGCGCGCAGCCGATCGACGTAGAAGTCCTCCTCCATCGTGAACCTGGTGCCGAGCAGCCCGACCCGCCGGTAGCCTTTCGCCCGGATCCGCTGCGCTGTCGCATCGGCCAAGTGGATGAACGGGATGGCCACGCTGGAGACGATCTCGGGCGCGAGCTTGTGCATCGTGTTGGTGCATAGGACGATCGCCCGGGCGCCGGCGCTTTCGAGACGCCGCGCCACCTCGGCCAGGCTGGCCGCGGCCTCGCTCCAGCGGCCCGCATATTGCATCTGCTTGATCTCTTCGAAATCGTAGGAATACAGCAGCAGCGGGGCGGAATGCAGCTTGCCCATGCGTTCGCGGACGCGCTCGTTGATCAGCTTGTAATAGAGCGCCGTGCTCTCCCAGCTCATGCCGCCGATCAGGCCGATGGTTTGCATTCCCGGTGTCCTCGACGATGTGGTCCGGCCGGACCGTAGACGAAAACGTCGAGGCTCGGTAGCCGTCGCAAAGGCATGCCTATCGGGCGCTGCGTAGCTCGGATGAGGGGAGCTATATCCGGGAGCTTCGTGCCTGCCGCACCGGTGCGCTGCAGGGCCGGGGCCCATCTCGCTGCCTGCCGTGCCGGCTCTGGGTCCCGGCTCTGCGCCGCAACGCTAAGAGGCGTTGCCGCGCGTCCGGGACAAGCAGAAGGCGGTATATCAACCGCATCCCTCCATCGGGCCGACGAATGGGCGGTCGTGCAAACGGCACCGACGGGCATGCCGCCTGCGCAGGCTGCGGGAAGCCTTTCGACCTTGCGCGCGCTCTCGGCCTGTCTTACGCAGTTGCCGAATAATCGCGCATCGCCAGAGCCTTGAGGGAGCCGTCATGACCATCCGCAACACCCGCACCGGCGGCCAGATCCTGATCGATCAGCTCGTCGCGCAAGGCGTCGAGCGCGTCACCTGCGTGCCGGGCGAGAGCTATCTCGCCGCGCTCGATGCGCTGCATGACAGTCCGATCGACGTCATGATCTGCCGCGCCGAGGGCGGCGCGGCCATGATGGCGGAAGCCTATGGCAAGCTCACCGGTCGGCCGGGCGTCTGCTTCGTCACCCGCGGCCCCGGCGCCACCAATGCCAGCCACGGCGTCCACATCGCGATGCAGGATTCGACGCCGATGATCCTGTTCGTCGGCCAGGTCGACACCGGCATGCGCGAGCGCGAGGCGTTCCAGGAGCTCGACTACAAGGCGGTGTTCGGCACCATGGCGAAATGGGCGGTCGAGATCGATCGTCCCGACCGCATCCCGGAGCTGGTCGCGCGCGCCTTCCGCGTCGCCATGCAGGGCCGTCCCGGTCCCGTGGTGATCGCGCTGCCGGAGAATATGCTGACCGAGACCGCGGCCGTCGCCGATGCCATGCGCATCGAGCCGGCGGTGAGCTGGCCCGCGCCGGCCGACATCGAGCAGGTCGGTGCGATGCTGGCCAGCGCCAAGGCGCCGCTGGTCATCCTCGGCGGCTCGCGCTGGACCGACGCGGCGACCAGGAGCATCGCGCGCTTTGCCGAGCGGTTCGACCTGCCGGTCGCGACCTCGTTCCGCCGGGCCTCGCTGATCGATGCCGATCATTCGCATTATGCCGGCGATCTCGGCATCGGGCCGAGCCCGGGCCTGAAGGCGCGCGTCGATCACGCCGACGTCGTTCTACTGATCGGCGGCCGCATGTCGGAAATGCCGTCCTCGTCCTACACGCTGTTCGACATTCCCGCGCCGAAGCAGAAGTTGATCCACGTGCATCCGGGCTCGGAAGAGCTCGGCCGCGTCTACCAGCCGGCGCTGGCGATTCAGGCGACGCCTGCCGCGTTCGCGGCCGCCGTCGAGGAGCTGAAGCCATCGGGCGCGGTGGCCTGGAAGGGCGAGGCCGCCAAGGCGCATGCCGATTATCTCGCCTGGACCGGGAAGGCGCGCGAGCTGCCGGGCAGGTTCCAGTACGGCGAGGTGATGACCTGGCTGCGCGACCGCCTGCCGAAGGACGCCATCGTCTGCAACGGCGCCGGCAACTACGCCGGCTGGATCCACCGTCATCATCGCTTCCACAGCTTTGCGGCGCAGCTGGCGCCGACCTCGGGCTCGATGGGCTATGGCGTGCCGGCGGGCGTGCTGGCCAAGCGGCAATACCCGGATCGCGTCGTGGTCGCGTTTGCGGGCGACGGCTGCTTCCTGATGAACGGCCAGGAATTCGCCACCGCCGTGCAATATGACGCACCGCTGATCGTCATCGTCGTCGACAATTCGCAGTACGGCACCATCCGCATGCATCAGGAGCGCGACTATCCCGGCCGTGTCGTCGGCACCCAGCTCAAGAACCCGGACTTTGCGATGTATGCGAAGGCGTTCGGGGGTCATGGCGAGCGGGTCGAGCGCACCGAGGAGTTCGCGCCGGCGTTCGAGCGTGCGCTCGCCTCGGGCAAGCCGTCGATCCTCCACTGCATCATCGATCCCCGCGCGATCTCGGTCGGCAAGGATTTCACGCCCGCGGTGAAGGCTTAAGGCGGTGGCGGCCGGCCGTCACGTCGCGATCATCGGGGCCGGCGCGGTCGGGGTGATCAGCGCCATCGAGGCGCTGCGCGAGGGCCATCGCGTCACGCTGATCGATCCGGGGGAGCCGGGCGGCGAACAGGCCGCGAGCTATGGCAATGCCGGCTGGCTGTCGTCGCACTCGGTGATCCCGCCGGCGGAGCCTGGCATCTGGAGGAAGGTGCCGGGCTATCTGATGGACCCGCTCGGGCCGCTCGCGATCCGCTGGTCCTATTTGCCAAAGGCGCTGCCCTGGCTGGTCAAATATCTGCTCTCGGGCTGGACGGCGGCGCGCGTCGAGACGACGGCGTTCGCGCTGCGCGATCTCTTGAAGGATGCACCGCTGCTGCACCGAAAGCTGGCGGAAGAGGCGGGCGTCCCGGAGCTGATCGAGCGTAACGGCGTGATGCATGTGTTCCCGTCGCGCGGCAATTTCGACAACGATCTCGGCTGGCGCCTGCGCAAGAAGGTCGGCGTCGAATGGCTGGAGCTCAACGCCGACGAGATGCGCCAGCGCGAGCCGGATCTGCATCCGCGCTATACCTTTGGCGTGGTGGTGGAGGAAGCCGGCCGCTGCCGCGATCCCGGCGCTTATGTCGCGGCGCTCGCCAATCATGCGATCGCAAGCGGCGCCAAGCACGTGCGGGCCAAGGCGACCGGCTTGAGGCTGAACGGCGACAGGCTGGTGGCTGTCGTCACCGAGACCGGCGAGATTGCTTGCGATGCCGTCGTGATTGCCGCGGGCGCGCGGTCGAAGCAACTGACGGCATCGGTCGGCGATCCGCTGCCGCTGGAGACCGAACGCGGCTACCACGTCGTGATCGAGAATCCGGAATCGGGCCCGCGCAGCTCGATGATGGCATCCGACGCCAAGATGGTGGTGAACTGGACCAACAGGGGCTTGCGCGCCGCCGGCACGGTCGAGATCGCCGGCCTTGACGCCGCGCCGAACTGGAAGCGCGCCGAGATTCTGCGCGAACATCTTCTCGGCATGTTCCCGAAATTGCCGAGGGATATTCCTGCCTCGCGCATCAAGACCTGGTTCGGCCATCGGCCGAGCATGCCGGATGGACGACCCTGCATCGGCTATGCGCGCGCCTCGCGCGATATCGTCTATGCCTTCGGTCACGGCCATGTCGGCCTGGTCGGCTCGGCCCGTACCGGCCGCCTTGTCGCGCAGCTTCTCAGCGGCAGGCAGCCTGAAATTCCGCTTCTCCCCTTCGCGCCCGAACGTTTCCTCTGAGGTCGCAGCATGACCAACTCGGCTCATTCATCCTCCCGCATCGCCCGTGGCGGCAAGGCCATCTACGGCGCGCCGCTCGGCATCCTGATGCTGGAAGCGCGCTTTCCCCGCATTCCCGGCGACATGGGCAACGGCACGACCTGGCCGTTTCCGGTGCTCTATCGCGTGGTGAGCGGGGCTTCGCCCGAGAAGGTGGTGCTGAAGGGCGCGGCCGGCCTGTTGCCCGACTTCATCGATGCGGCCAAGGACCTGGTGCGGATGGGGGCCGAGGCCATCACCACCAATTGCGGCTTCCTCTCGCTGTTCCAGAAGGAGATCGCGGCCGCAATCGGCGTTCCCGTCGCGACTTCGTCGCTGATGCAGGTGCCGTGGGTGCAGGCGACCCTGCCGCCGGGCAAGCGCGTCGGTCTCGTCACGGTGTCGGGCTCGACCTTGACGCCGGCCCATCTCGAAGGCGCCGGCGTGCCGCTCGATACGCCGGTGGTCGGCACCGAGAACGGCAAGGAGTTCTTTCGCGTCCTGATCAAGGCCGAGAAGGACGACATGGACATCGCGCAGGCCGAGCGTGACGTGGTTGAGGCCGGCAAGCAGCTCGTCGCCGAGAATCCCGATGTCGGCGCCATCGTGCTCGAATGCACCAACATGCCGCCTTACGCCGCGGCGCTTCAGGCCGAGGTGGGATTGCCGGTCTACGACATCTATTCCATGATCACCTGGTTTCACGCCGGACTGCGCCCGCGCGCCTTTGCGTGAACGCGTCCGCGAGATCGTCACAAGTCCTGGAGCAGCCCATGAAACTATCCGGCAAGGTCGCCGCCATCACCGGTGCGGCGCGCGGCATCGGCAAGGCCTGCGCAAAGAGATTTCTGGACGACGGCGTCAAGGTCGTCATCTCCGACGTCGATGCGGAAGGCCTTGCCGCGACGGCTGCCGAGCTGGGGCGGCCGGACGCCTTGCGCACCATGGTCGGCAATGTCGCCAAGCGTGCCGATGTGGATCAGCTCGTCGCGACCGCCGTGAAGGAGTTCGGCCGGCTCGACATCATGGTCAACAATGCCGGCGTTGCCCGCAACCGGGACATCCTCGACATAACCGAAGAGGAGTTCGACGAGATCATCGGCATCAATCTGAAGGGCGCGTTCTTCGGCGTGCAGGCGGCGGCGAGGCAAATGATCGCGCAAGGCGGTGGCGGCGTCATCATCAACATGTCCTCGGTGAACGCGCTGCTGGCCATCCCGGCGCTGGCGACCTATGCGATGTCCAAAGGCGGCATGAAGCAGCTGACGTCGGTGGCCGCCGTTGCGCTCGCCCCGCACAACATCCGCGTCGTCGCGGTCGGGCCGGGCACGATTTTGACTGACATGGTCGCATCGTCGATCTACACCTCCGAGGACGCCCGCAAGACCGTGATGTCACGCACGCCGGCTGGTCGCGGCGGCGAGCCGAGCGAGGTGGCCTCCGTCGTCGCGTTCCTGGCGAGCGACGATGCCTCCTACATCACTGGACAGACGATCTATCCGGACGGCGGCCGGTTGGTCCTGAACTACACGGTGCCGGTGAGGGATAAGTAGGGGGAGGCGTCGCTCCACATTCGCTGTCATCGCCCGCGAAGGCGGGCGATCCAGTATCCCAGAGGCAGGCGTTGAAGAGCTCGCTCTCGCCACATCTGCCGCGGCGTACTGGATGCCCCGCTTTCGCGTGGCATGACAGCGGCGGTTGCGGGACGTTTGCCCTTCACTCCGCCGCGACCGTGATGCCGTGGCCGAGCCGCTTCGAGATGCCGCCGGCGCAATCCCGCAGCGCATGCGCGATCGGGCTGTCCCAGCGCGCATCGAACGTGCCTTCGGGGCCCATCGCGGTGATGACCAGCGCGACGTGACCGGAATGGTCGAACACCGGGGCCGAGAAGGCGTTGACGCCGGGCAGGGGATCGCCGAGTGCGCGGGCAAGGCCCTGCTTGCGCACCTCGGTCAGCATCTCCGCGACCTTGACGCCTTTGACCACGCGCTTCGGATTGTAGCCGACGCCGTGGCGGTCGAGCCCGCTCTCGAGCGCGGCGGTGATCGTCTTTTCCGGCAGGAACGCTGCGAAGGCCCGGCCGGTCGCGGTCTCCAGCAGCGCCATCACCGAGCCGACGCGCATGACGATGTGGACCGGCTGGGCCGGCTCTTCGAGCTGGACCACGGTCGGGCCGTGCGTGCCCCAAACCGCGAGCGACACCGCATGTCCGATCTGGCTGGCGAGCGCGGCGATCCTCGGCCTTGCGATGCGCACGCCGGAGAGCCGGCGCAGGCTGATCAGCCCGAGCTCCAGCGCCAGCGCGCCGATCTCGTAGCGGCCGGTGGTCTCGTCCTGCTCGATCAGCCCGATGCGGGAGAAGCTGGCGAGATAGGGGTGCGCCTTGGCCGGCGCCATGCCGGCCTCGCGCGCGAGATCGCGCAGCATCATCGGCTCGCCGCACCTTGCGAGCGCGCGGAGCAATTCTCCGCCGACCTCGATGGACTGGATGCCGCGGCTCTCTCTCTTCATGCGCCTCCGATGCGCTGGGCTTACGCCGCCTCGCGCTTGGCGGCGCTCTCGGCGAGATGACGGCCGGCAATGTAACCGAAGGTCAGCGCCGGCCCAAGCGTGATCCCGGCCCCGGGATAATTACCGCCCATGATGCTCGCCATGTCGTTGCCGGCGGCATAGAGCCCGGGAATGACGCGACCCTCGGCGTCGAGCGCCCGCGCATTCGCGTCGGTTACGATGCCGGCATAGGTGCCGAGATCGCCGATCACCATCTTGATGGCATAGAACGGCCCGTTCTCGATCGGTGCGACGCAGGGGTTCGGGCCATGCAGCGCATCGCCCTGGTAGCGGTTATAGGCCTTCGAGCCCTTGCCGAAGGCGGCGTCATGGCCGAGTGGGGCGGTCGCATTGAACTGCCCGACCGTTTCGACGAAGGCCTTGGCATCGATCCCGGCACTGGCCGCCAGTGACTCCAGCGTGTCGCCGCGCATGAGATAGCCGGACTTCAGGTGATGGCCCAGCGGCATCGGGAAGGGCGGCACGCAGCCGAGGCCGTATTTGCGCAGCGTCCTGTGATCGCAAACGAGGAAGGCTGCGATCTCCTCACCGGGCTTGGCCGCCTTGACCATGGCCTGGACGAAGTCGTGATAGGAATTGCCCTCGTTGGCAAAACGCTTGCCGTCGCGCATCACTGCGATCACGCCGGGCTTGGCGCGGTCGATGAAATGCGGCATCACGCCCTTCGAGCCGTCCTTGCGCGTGGTCAGCGACACCGGCACCCAGGCTGCCGCATTGGGCAGGCGGTCCTCGACACGTCCGCCTGCGGATTCTGCAAGACGTAAGCCGTCGCCGGTGTTGCCGGTGGGCCCCGGCGAAAAATGCTCATTGCCGGTCGGTGCGTGCGGAAACATTTTTCTGCGCCGCTCCACGTCATGGGGAAAGCCACCGCAGGCGAGCACGACGCCCTGGCGCGCGCGGACGCGGACCTCGCGTCCCTCGCGCGATACGATGGCGCCGGTGACGGTGCCGTTCTCAACCGTCAGCTCGCGCACCGGCGAGGACAGCCACATCGGAATCTTCAGGTCGAGCGCGGATTTGGCGAGGCGCCCCGCCAGCGCATTGCCGTTCGTGAGCGTCATGCCGCGGCCGTAGCGCAGCACGTCCATCAGGTGCCGCGACAGGCGTTTCGCGACATAGACCGCCGACGTCAGCGACTTCGTCACGCGCATGAAGTGGATGATCTCCTTGCCGCTTCCCAGCATCATCCCGAACACGGTGAGCTCGGGCAGCGGCACGCCCAGCGACTTGATGAGGTCGCCGAGCTCGCGGCCGTCGAACGGACGCGTCACCATGGAACGGCCACCCTGCGCGCCGCCCGGTGCCTCCGCGTGATAGTCCGGAAACACCAGCGGCATGTCGAAGCGCAACGCCGTCTTGGTGGTGAAGAAATCCACCGCCTCGGGGCCGGCCGAGAGAAATGCATCGACGCGCGCCGCATCAAAGTTGTTGCCGGCCTCGTGCCGGAGATAGGTGCGGGCCTGCTCCGGCGTCTCCTCGATACCATAGGCCTTCGCCAGCGAGGTGCCGGGAATCCAGAGCCAGCCGCCGGAGCGGGCGGTGGTGCCGCCGAAGCGCAGCTCCTTCTCGACGATCAGGACGTCGAGGCCGCGGGACCGGGCGGTGATCGCGGCCGACATGCCGGAGCAGCCCGATCCGGCCACGAGCACATCGCACTCGTAGGTTTCGCTTGCGCCATGCTCGTGGCCGGTCATCTGGTCCTCACTTCTTCAGCAGCGGACATTTGGATTCGGAGACCGGGCGGAAGGCGTCTTCACCCTTCACGGTCTTGACGATGTCCAGATAGTCCCACGGCTCCTTCGATTGCTCGGGCGTCTTCACCTTGGCGAGATACATGTCCCGGATGACCCGGCCGTCCTCGCGCAACTTGCCGCCATGGACGAAGATATCCTCGATCGGCAGCTCGCGCATCTTCGTCATCACCTTGGCGGACTCGTCGGTGCCGGCGGCCTTGATGGCCTTCAAATAGTGCAGAACCGCGCCGTAGACGCCGGTCTGGATCATGGTCGGCATCACCTTGGTGCGCTCGTAGAACTTCTTGGACCAGGCACGCGTGGCCTCGTCCATGGCCCAGTAGGAGGCCGTGGTCATGTAGGTGCCCTGGGCGGCCTTCAAGCCGATCGCGTGCACGTCGGTGTCGAACATCAGGAGGCCGACCAGCTTCTGGCCGCCCTGAACCAGGCCGAACTCGCCGGACTGCTTGATCGCGTTGTCGGTGTCCTGGCCGGCATTGGCGAAGGCGACGACGTCGGACCTGGAGCTCTGCGCCTGGAGCGCGAAGGAGGAGAAGTCCGCGGTGTTGGTCGGATGCTTGACGCCACCGAGCACCTTGCCGCCCATCTCGTTGACGAAGCGCGTGGCGTCCTTCTCGAGCTGCTGGCCGAAGGCGTAATCGGCCGTGATGAAGTACCAGGACTTGCCGCCTTCCTTGATCACGGCGGACGCCGTCACCTTGGACAGCGCATAGGTGTCGTAGGTGAAGTGCACGGTGTTCGGGCTGCACAGCTCGTCCGTCAGCGAGCTGGCGCCGGCGCCGGAGAGCAGGGCGATCTTGCCCCGCTCGCGCACCATGTTGTGCACGGCGATCGCGATGCCGGAATTGGGGATGTCGACGACGGCGTCGACCTTGCCGTTGTCGAACCAGCCGCGCACGATCTGCACGCCGACATCGGTCTTCATCTGATGGTCGGCGCCGATAATCTCGATCGGCTTGCCGAGCACGGTCGGCCCGAACTCCTCCACCGCCATCCTGGCGGCCTCGACCGAGCCCGGCCCTGAATTGTCGCGACCCCAGCTCGACAGATCCGTCAGCACGCCGATCCGCACCGCATCGTCGGAGACTTGCGCGGTCGCCGCTGTGGTCACGGCAGCCGAAGTCATGGCCGCGAGCATGGCGCAGGCCAGAAGCCCTCTCATCGTTGTTTCCTCTCTTTTATTGGCCGCATGGCGCGGTCGATCGCTCTGGCGGTAAATTAGATATAGACGAACAAGTTTGTCAATAACGAATAGCGCCACGAACTCGGTGGCCGAGGATGGGAAGAACCGCCTCAACACCGGTCATTGCGAGCGAAGCGAAGCAATCCAGAATCCCTGTGCGGAACCGGTCTGGATTGCCTCGTCGCAAGGGCTCCTCGCAATGACGGGGCTGACAGTGGGTGGCTTCATGAGGAGCCCGAGCTCGGTGGCCGACGATCGGCCCCTTGAAACGCATTTCCGGTTTTCTAAGTCGTTTTTCGCCGCGAGAGCGGTGTGCCGGATGCCAGATCGGGTCCGGTACGGGCGCCGGGCCGGTCTTCGGATCCCGTCCGAGACCCTGTCCTGCGCTCCTTCGTATCCATCTTGCTCTCAGGAGGACTTGGTTATGAGGACCAGTTTCGACTTCGCGCCCCTGTGGCGTTCCACCATCGGCTTCGATCACCTGGCCGACCTCGTCGACAGCACGCTGCGTCAGGCGACCGAGGACAATTATCCCCCCTACAACATCGAACGCTCCGGCGAGGACCATTACCGGATCAGCCTTGCGGTGGCGGGCTTCGGCGCCAGCGACATCACGGTGACGGCCGAACAGAACGCGCTCACGATTGAGGGCAGGAAGCCCGAGACCGCCGCGCGGGAATATCTGTACCAGGGCATCGCCGCGCGGCCGTTCCGGCGTGTGTTCAACCTTGCCGACTATGTCCAGGTGAAGCAGGCCTCGTTCCAGGACGGGCTGTTGATCATCGATCTCGTCCGCGAGGTTCCGGAAGCGATGAAGCCGCGCCGGATTCCGATCTCGGGTGCCGCGCCTGCGGCGTCGCAGATCGAGCAGAAGAAAGCGGCTTAAAGTCTCGAGCAAGCGAGACGGCGGAGCGCGGCGCGCGATTTGTGGGCCGCGCTTCCCCGATGCATGGAGGCGAGAACCATGGGTTTTCGTGATCTCATTCCCTGGTCAGGCAAACAGGAGCTTGCGCCTGGGCGCGACAATTTCGATCCCTTCCTGACGCTTCATCGCGAGATGAACCGTCTGTTCGACGACGTCTTCCGTGGCTTCGGCGGGGGCAGCCTGTCGCCGCTGATGGAAGGCCGCTTCGGCTGGCCGAAGGTCGAGCTCAACGAGACCGACAAGACGCTGACCGTCTCGGCCGAGCTTCCCGGCCTCACCGAGAAGGACGTCCAGGTCGAGATTGCCAATGGCGTGCTGACGCTCCGCGGCGAGAAGAAGGCGGAGCGCAACGGCGAAGGCAAATACTTCACCGAGCGCTATTACGGCGCCTTCGAACGTCAGATCCCGCTCGACGGTGTCGAGGAGGACAAGGCTGAGGCGTCGTTCAAGAACGGCGTCCTGACCGTGTCGCTGCCGAAATCTGAGAAGGCGCGTGAAGGCGTCAAGCGCATTGCGATCAACACGCAGTAAGTGAAAGCGGACGGCGGCGGTTGCCGCCGCCGTCTCATCGTCAACAAGCCCGTCCCTTGGAAAGGAGCATGAGGGGAGGTCCAGAAATGACCAACGTCAATACCAACACCGGCACTCTCAATCCGCTGTTTCATCCCGCGGCCCATTACGACTCGCCTGCCGACGTTCTGAACGCGACCGAGCTCTCCCCGCCGGAGAAGCGCATCATCCTGTCGTCCTGGGCGTCCGACATGTACGCAGTCGAATCCTGTCCCGCCTTGCGCGAGATCCCCGGGATGAGCCATACGGTCCGGCTCGCCGACATCCTGGCTTGCCTGCGCAAGCTCGACGGCGACAACGACAATGACGATCCGCCGCGCGGCGGCGGCGTGCCGATGCGGCTGCGGCGGCCCTGGGCCGCCGCAGAGGGGGCAAGCCCATGATGCTCACGCAGACCGTTCTGGGACTCGTGCTGCTCGGTCAGGCCTCGGCGGCCTTCGCCGCTCCGTTCCTGGCCATGCAAGGCTGGATCGTCGCGTCACGCGACGCGTGAAGCCACTCCACTCTCCGATCTCCATACAAGGCGGCAGGAAAAAAGATGAATGCTGTGCGTCCGCTCTTGCTGGCGATGCTGGTGCTGACGCTCGCGGCGTCACAGCCTGCTGCCGGCCAGATCCCCGACATGAAAACCGGCGGCCCGGTGCCGACCCTGGCGCCGCTGGTGCGCCGGGTGACACCCGCCGTGGTCAACATTTCCGTGCACGGCCGCGTCCGCGAGGACAACCCGCTTTATCGCGATCCGCTGTTCCGCGAATTCTTCGACGTTCCCCGGCAGATCGAAAAGGAGGTCAACGCGACCGGCTCCG
Source organism: Bradyrhizobium sp. LVM 105 (assembly GCF_003957705.1). Lineage (NCBI taxonomy): Bacteria > Pseudomonadati > Pseudomonadota > Alphaproteobacteria > Hyphomicrobiales > Nitrobacteraceae > Bradyrhizobium > Bradyrhizobium sp. LVM 105. Next base: position 196,553 of record NZ_QZMV01000001.1, read on the forward strand.
GCGTGATCGTCGATGCCGAGCGCGGTTATGTGCTGACCAACAACCACGTGGTTGAAGGCACAACCGCCGTCCAGATCACGACCAAGGACGGCCGGCAGTTTTCCGCCAAGGTCGTCGGGCGCGATCCGCCGACCGACGTTGCCGTGCTCCAGATCCAGAACCCGGCGGGCCTCAAGGCACTTCCCTTCGGCGACAGCGATGCGCTCGACGTCGGCGATTTTGTGCTTGCGATCGGCAATCCTTTCGGCCTCGGCCAGACCGTGACATCCGGCCTCGTCAGCGCGCTGGGCCGCACCGGTCTCGGCAAGCAGGGCTATGAGGATTTCATCCAGACCGATGCTGCGATCAACCCAGGCAATTCCGGCGGCGCGCTGGTGAGCCTGCGCGGCGAGCTGGTCGGTATCAACTCGGCGATTATCTCGCCCGCCGGCGGCAATGTCGGCATCGGCTTCGCCATTCCGGTCAACATGGCACGCAAGGTGATGGAGCAGATCATCGTGAGCGGCCGCGTCGAGCGCGGTCGCATCGGCGTCTCGTTGAAGGATCTGCATCCGTCAATCAACAAGGGACTGAATCAAGGCGCCGTCGTCGCCGAGATCGCTGCGGACTCGCCGGCAGAGAGGGCCGGCCTGCGCAAGGGCGATATCGTGACCGCAGCCGACGAGCGTCCGATCCGCACCGCCGCCCAGCTCCGCAACACGATCGGCCTCGCACGCGTCGGGGAGGAGGTGAGGCTCACTCTGTTGCGCAACGGGGCGCCGCTGACCGCTACGGTGCGCGTGGCGCCGTCGAACCAATCGAGCAGTGCGCTTGCAGGCCCCAATCGTCTCGTTCGCTAAAGCGTGATGCGATGAGGCTTGTGCCGCGATGACGGAGGTGCACTCCCTCTCCCGCTTGCGGGAGAGGGCTGGGGAGAGGGTCTCTCCTCAATGGGACAATCCCCAAGCGGAGAAAGCCCTCTCCCGGCGCGCGGGACGATGCTTCGCATCGCCCGGACGCGCCGACCTCTCCCGCAAGCGGGAGAGGTGAACGACCCTGCGGCCGCTGCCGATAGAGCTCGCGCTCATGCTCGGTCTTGGCGCTTGCAAGCAGAAGCTCGTAATGGCCGATCACCTTCTCGCTGCCGCGAATGAGCAGCTCCCGCTGCCGGTTCATCGCGCCACCCCCATCGCCTCGGCCGACACTGCGGGGGCTCGGAAGCCGACGGGGAAAGTCGCGGCGGTCAGCGCATCGAGCGCCGACTTCTCTTCTGCCAGGCGTCTCTCGACGAAATTGCGCTCCAGCTGCGACAGCCTCGTCTTCAGCAGCCGCCGATAGCGATGGATGTTGTTGCGGTGCGCACGTATGCGGGCCAGATTCTCATCGAGCATCGTCGTCTCTCCAGACGGTCGCCTTGGATCCTTTGAATTTTTCGAGGGTGAGAAAGTGCTTTCTCGCCGAAAAAATATTCGGCGCGATACCGGTGTCAAGATGTTCCGGCACGCCGGAGAATGTCGGTCTCGTCGTCAAGAGCGACGTGCTGCGGTGCAAGCTCGAAGGCTTGCCGGACATGTCGATCAAGATCGTGTAGCTGTCACGCCGCCGCCGCAACCGTCGGTTGGCGGCGGCAGCCCCGCGACGGCGGGTTCCGCCGGTCGATTGCCTTTTGTTGGCCGGCAAGCGAACCTCGTGCGGCCATATTTGAGCAGGAGTGGTTTCCCGTGAGGGAGGCGCTCCGATGACCAAAGCTCTGATCACTGCTGTCGCAATGCTGGCCTGTGTGCCCGTGAGCGCGGTTGCGCAGGAGCGCGCCGGCGATGCGGCGCTCGGCGCGGTATCCGGCGCGGTCGTGCTGGGCCCGGTCGGGGCGGTCGCCGGAGCCTTGATCGGTTACACGGCCGGACCGTCGATCGCCCGCTCCTGGGGCATGAGAGGGTCGCACTCGGCAGGACATCGGCCGCCGCCGCGCCGCGCGGCCGCGAGCCCAACGCGCACGCGCCAGGCCATGGAGGCCAATGGCCAGATGAGAGCTGCCGCCAATCCGGCTCCGCCGCCGGTTCAAGCCGCGCCCGCCGCGCCGGCGCAGACCTCGACGCCGCCCGTTCAGGGCTTCGACTGAGACCGCTTCCTCAAGCCCATGCCTTCGGTTGAGCCGCTCGACCCGGCGGGCTTGCGCCCGACCTAGGACCGGCCCAGGATCTTCCTCGCGGCGCGAAGATGCGGCTTGTCGATCATCTGGCCGTCGAGCCGGAGCGTGCCGGAATTGGGATTGCTGGCAAACGCCGCGATCACCCTCTCGGCCCAGGTCCGTTCGGCGTCCGTCGGCGCAAACGCCGCATTGACGATATCGACATGCTTGGGATGGATCAGCGCCTTCGCCGAAAAACCGTCGCGCCGCGCCGCGCGCGTCTCCTGCTCGAGGCCGGCGAGGTTGTCGATGTCGGTATAGACGGTGTCGATCGGCGCGACCTCGGCCGCGGCCGCCGCCATCAGGCATAGATCCCGCGCGAGGCGATAGGGGCTGTGGAACACGCCGCCCGACGCTTTCTCGGTGGCGCCGAGCGACGCCGAGAGGTCTTCCGCGCCCCACATCAGGCCGGCGAGGCGGGGGGAGCAGCCCTTGTAACTGCCGAGGCCGAAGATCGAGCCGGCGGTCTCCGTCGCGACGCAGACGATGCGCGTCGCGCCGATCGCGATGCCGGCCGCTGCTTCCAGTGCTTCGAGCCAGGTCGCGACCTGCCGCACGTCGTCGCCCCCCTGCGATTTCGGCAGCACGATGCCGTCGGGCCTGCCCGGCAGCACTGCCGCGAGGTCGGCCAGCGTCATGCCGGTGTCGAGCGCGTTGACGCGGACATAGATCTGGTGCGGGCCGGAACGGCTCTTGAGCATCTGAAGCGTCAGGGTGCGCGCCTGCTGCTTCTTCTCGGTGACGACGGAATCCTCGAGGTCGATGATCAGCGCGTCGGCCTTGCCCTCGCTTGCCTTCTCGAACTTGCGCGGGGAATCGCCCGGCACGAACAGCATCGAACGCATCAGACCGGCCTCTTGTGCATCATCGCCATGCGGCGGCATTTGCCGACGATCTCGTCGTTCTGGTTCAAGGCATGGTGCTCGAACTCGACGATGCCCGCCCTTGGGCGCGATTTGGATTCCCTCAACGAAAGCACCTTTGTCGTCGCCCGCAAGGTGTCGCCATGGAAGACCGGTTTGGGAAACGTGACGTCGGTCATGCCGAGATTGGCGACGGTTGTACCCAAGGTCGTATCATAGACCGTCATGCCGATCATGATGCCGAGGGTGTAAAGGCTGTTGAAAATGCGCTGGCCGAACTCGGTCTTTTCGGCGAAATGCGCGTCGATATGCAGCGGCTGCGGGTTGAGCGTCAGCAGGCTGAACATGGTGTTGTCCATCTCCGTGACGGTTCGCGTCAGCGGATGCCTGAACTCCTGGCCCACGGAAAAGTCCTCGAAATAAAGCCCGGCCATCGCGGTTTCCTCCATGCGAAATAACGGCGGCGCTCTTGGCGTCACGCCGCATGAGCCTATGCATGGTAGACACAGTCGATAGACAAATTCACGTATCTGCACCCGGGATTTCGAGCTAAAGAACGCAGGCGAGGGCACGTCGGGCGCAGCAAGCCGCCACGGCCTTTGCGTGGGGAACGCGACGAGACGGGAGATGGCGCGGTCGCGGCTCCCAAGAAGGAGACCAAGACCATGGATTTCGCGCTCACCGATCAGCAGGAAGCCATTCGCGATGCCATCGCCAAGATCTGCGAAGGCTTTCCGGATGCCTATTGGCTGAAGAAGGACCACGACGGCGGCTTCCCGCACGACTTCCACAAGGCCTTAGCGGACGCCGGCTGGCTCGGCATCTGCGTGCCGGAAGCCTACGGCGGCTCGGGGCTCGGCATCACCGAAGCTGCGATCATGATGCGCACCATTGCGGAATCGGGCGCCGGCATGTCCGGGGCATCCGCCGTGCACATCAACGTGTTCGGGCTCAACCCCGTGGTGGTGTTCGGCACCGAGGAGCAGCGCAAGCGCATGCTGCCGCCGATGGTCGAGGGCCGCGAGAAGGCGTGCTTCGCCGTCACCGAGCCCAACACCGGCCTCAACACCACGCAGCTCAAGACCCGCGCGGTCGCCAAGAACGACCGCTACATCGTCAACGGCCAGAAGGTGTGGATCTCGACCGCGCAGGTCGCGCACAAGATCCTGCTGCTCGCACGTACCACGCCGCTGGAGGAAGTGCGCTCGCCGACCCACGGTCTCAGCCTGTTCTACACCGATTTCGACCGCAACAGGATCAAAGTCCACGAGATCGAGAAGATGGGCCGCAAGGTCGTCGATTCCAACGAGCTGTTCTTCGAGGATTTCGAGATCCCGATGGAAGACCGTATCGGCGAGGAAGGCAAAGGCTTCGAGTACATCCTCGAGGGCATGAACCCGGAGCGTATCCTGATCGCGGCGGAGGCGGTTGGCCTCGGCAAGCTGGCGCTGTCGCGCGCGACCGAATACGCCAAGACGCGCGTCGTGTTCAACCGTCCGATCGGCAAGAACCAGGGGATCCAGCATCCGCTCGCGGTGAACTGGGTCGAGCTCGAGGCGGCCTGGCTGATGGTGATGTCGGCGGCCTGGCAGTACGACAAGGGCATGCCGTGCGGTGCCGCGGCCAACGCCGCAAAGTATCTCGCGGGCGAGGCCGGCTTCTCGGCCTGCGAGCAGGCCGTGATGACCCATGGCGGCTTCGGCTATGCCAAGGAATTCCACGTCGAGCGGTACTTGCGAGAAGTCCTGATCCCGCGCATCGCGCCGGTCAGCCCGCAGCTCGCGCTCAGCTTCATCGCCGAAAAGGTGCTGGGGCTCGCCAAATCGTACTAGCTTTAACTCAGTTCATCATCGCCGCCGTTGGACGCTGGCACTCGCTGGATCCGATGACCCCCGGAAGATCCGTCGCCCCGCCCGCGATCATGTGCGACATGCCCCAGAACAGGTAGGCGAGGCGGGAGAACACCATCCGCTCGCGCTCGGCAGGAACGGTGCCGTCAGGGATCGTGACGGTTTCCAGCCCGACCACCTTCTTGAAATCCGGCCAGATCGTCATCGACTGCGCGATCACGGAGTAGCAGCGCGGATCGTCATCGCTCTCGTCGGGCGCCGGCGGCAGGCCCGGATATTGCGTCGGCGTGGCGTAGAATTTGTAGGCACCATAGCCGAGCTCGAGCAGGAACTTCTCGGGCACGGCGACATCGGCGGCAAAGGACACCAGCCGCGCCCCGCTCAGCACGTTCGGGTCGAGCGCGCTGAGGTCCGATGCGCTGAGCGCCGAGCAGAAGGCGAGGTCGCGGTTGTGCTCGCGGAGCAGATTGGCCAGCGGCTGCTGCTGTTGCACGGTGTCGGTGAGCAGGATGATGGTCTTGAGCATCTTGAGGGTCCCTTAGGAGAAACGCCGGCGGGCGGTCATGACCGCATCGTCGGACGCGTGTGCGGCGAAGAAGTCGTTGGCGATACGCTGCCCCGGTGCGATCTCCAGGATGCGGTATCGCGCCAAGCCAGCGGCTTCTCGCGCGGCACCGACGTCGTCCTGCCAGGCGCAGAGTGACAGCTCCAGCCGGCCGTATCCGCCGCAATCGGCGGCATAGGCGCCGGTTACGGCCTCGACGGTTGCGGCCACCGCGGCCGCGTCGCTGGCCGAGATATCGCGCAGGATCACGGCGATGCCGCCCCCGGTCTCGGCCTTCGAGGTCATCACCATGAAGGCGTCGCGGGCACCGGTGCGGCCGGCGCGGCGAGCCGCGCGCGCGATGCCAGCAAAGCCGGGATCGGGACCGAGCTCCAGCGTCGTCGTCTGACGGTCATGCAGGATCGTGGCGCGCGAGGCCCCGAGATCGCCTTGCAATGCGTGATAGGATCGCGGCAACCACACGGTATCGAGCGGCACCTGCGACGATGTCAGGCTCCAGGCCTGATCCAGCAAATAGCCTTCCCAGATCGCGGGATAGGCGGCCGCAAGCTGTTGCCAGGCGCGAAGCAGCCGTTCCGCGCGCGCGGAGCGGCCGAGATAGAGCGTGCGCGCCGACATCTCCCAGCGATTCCACTTGTGCAAGGCGACGTCGCAGCCGAGGAAGGAGGGCAGCAGCGGCGCCTCGCGCATGGTCGCACCGGCATCGACGAACAGCAGCGGTTCGCGATATGTGTTCCACATCCGCGTCATGAACTCCGCCTTCTCGAAGCAGAGCAGGCGGTCATCCAACTGGGTGTCGATCGGTTCGATATGACAATCGAGCTGGAGGCGTTCGAGCGAATGTCGGAGGCGGAGGGACGCCGTCTCGTCGCCGCCGCGCGGATGGCAGGAGACGATCCGCGGCCGGAGCGTGGAGGCGTCGGCGGCGGCGAGGAATCGCGACCAGCCGATGCCGCCCCACCACATCTCGTGCGGGCCGTCGGCGCCGCAGGGGCCGACGGTGCCGAACTCGGTCAGCTTGGATTTGAGGAAATCGAAGCCGGGGTTCTCGCTTCTGGGAATGACGACGGCACAGGCAGGATTGAGCGAACGGTAGAACAGCTCGGCCGCAGCGCCGCTCAGTGGCTCCTCGAGAATAATGACGCCGTTGTGCCGCCCGTGCGGGACGCCATCGAGCGTCGGCGCACCATACTGGCCGACCAGCCAGCCCAGGCGGTCGCGCTGGGCCCGGCCGAGCTTGATGCCACCCGATTGCAGCACCTGATCAAGATTCGCCTGCGTCGCGTCCCGCAATTCCCTGCCCCATCGTAAGCCCTGGGACTTCAACGGACGGAGCGGGGAGATCAGGCGCACTATTTGGGGCCGGCCCCGAGCGCGGTGATCGCGACGGAGTAAACCGCGATCTCCTGCGTCATCGGGCCGACCGGGATCAGCAGGCAGCCGTCTTCAGTCTCGGCGCGATAGTGGCTGCCACTCCACTGAACGCCGGCGTAGACCAGCCCGTCGGTCGCGATGGCGACAACCTCCTGGCTCTCGGCGGCGCCACGAACGTCGTCGCCCCGCTGCATGGTCACGCCGTGAAGCAAGCCCTCGGGCGCAAATTTCGCCAGCGGCACTGCGATCATGGTGATGGCCATGCCGCGCGACAGCGGGATGCGCAGACGCAGCTCGCCGAGACCGGTGCGGTGAACGGTCACTGCCTCCAGCGCTGCACCGCCGTCGGCGCGGAACAGTCCGACCTGAACCGGGCCCGAGGCCCGTTCCTCAAAGACGTCAGCAGGCAAGCGGTTGGCGCCGAACAGCACGTAGAGATAATTGTAGGATGGCGACAGGCCGGCGAAACTGCCGGCGAGCCACATTGGCGGCGCCGCCGCCGTGCAGGCTGCCGAGAGGCCGCGGGCGGTGATCTGGTTGCGCACGAACGGCCCGTCGAGCAGCGGCGCGAGCGCGTGGGTGCCGAGATTGACGTCGTGCTTCAACGTGCCGAGCAGCGCAAGCTCGTCATCGTCAGGCAGCAGCAGAAGCCGAGCCAGCGTCGCCGCGCACCAGCGCGCCGCGACGTCGGGGGCGGCATAGGGATCGAGGTCGTAGTCGCGCGCGACGCCGTCCGCACGGCCTGCGAAAGCCAGCGCGCCGGCCTGGATCTCCGCGGCTAGCGCCACCTGCTCCGGAGCACGCGGATTGATTTCGCGCAGCACCGCGCCGCCGTCGTAATCGCGCACCGAACCGTCCGCTGAGCAGCAGATCTGCTCCAGCAACGCGACATTGCGGATCAGCATGCGCTTGACATGAGGCGTGACGACGAGGTCGGAGATCAAGCCCGCCGCGCTGTCCTGCCCGGCAAGGTCGTCGAAGGCGTCGTCGAGCGAGATCAGATAGGCGCCGTGGAGTCGGATCGCGATGCCTTCGAGGTCGAAGATTCGGCGCAGCGCCTTCTGCACGCTGCCCGAATAGCCGAGATCGGCGAGGACGAGGTCGGTGCAGTCGTCGAAGCCTGGGATGGTCTGGCGGAGATAGGCCAGCAGCCGGGCGCGCAAGCCCGCGGCAAGTGCGACGATCTCGGCCGGATCGATTAGTCCGGGAAGCGCCTCGGCCAGCTCCTGGCCGGAGGCAATCCCGTCGGGAAAGCCGGCAAAGAATGCGGCGACTCTCGCCGGCATGATCTTCACCATGTCGTGGAAGGTCGGCGCGTCGATCTTGAGCACCTTGCCGAGCAGATCGACGAGCGGCTGCATCGTATCGGCCGAGGCGATCAGGCTGACGCGACGGTTGATCTCGAGATAGGCCGATGTGGTGTCATGCAGCTGCTGCCGGATCCGGTGCGACAGAAAACCGTCGCGGCCGAGAAAGCCCAGCGCGACCTTGCGGCCGGGACCTGCAACCTCCTCGCAGCGCCGCGTCACGAAGGCGTCGAACGCGGCCATCAACGGGCCGAGCACGGTCAGGCCGAGGTGGAAGGCTTGCGACCCCTCCGGGCTGCGCGCGGCGGCCATGCGCCGCAGCGTTCGCGCACCATGATCGAGACGCGATGGCGCGCCGGTGCACAGCAGCTCGAACAGTGCCGTCTCGCGCTGAAACTTCGAGGCGAGCTGCGCGGTTGCCTGCGGATAATAGCGGGGATGAATGCCGTGGCGCCTCGCCCCCTTGATGTCGGCCTTCTCGTTGTCGCCGACGTGAAAGGAGGCGCCGGCCTCGATGCCCTGCTCGGAGAGGTAGGTGGCGAACAAGGCTTCGCTCTTGCCGCTGCCATGGTCGCAGGACGCATAGAGGAAGTCCCAGGTGAGGCCGGGACGGCAGGCACGCAGCAGCCGGGCCAGCCGGCCGGAGTCCCAATAGGTGTCCGAGATGAATCCGACGCGATGGCCCGCGCGCTTCATGTCCAGATATTGCCCGACCATGTCCGGGTTGGCGCGGCAAAGCTCGACCTCGGCGCCGAACTCGGCTTCGACCAGATCGTTCAGGTCGGCTCGCGACAGGCCGAACAGCTTGAATGGAAAATAGGAATAGATCTCCTCGATGCGTACTTCGCCCGCACCGCGCTTCTCCTTCGCGGTTCGGCGCGCGCGCGATTCGGCCTGGATGCGATGTTGAATGAAACTCGCTGAAACATTAGGACTTGATCGTGAAATGCCGGATAGCTCGTAAGTCCTTTCAAACACGCCATCCGGCGTCGTGCACGCGCGCAGCAGAAATGTATCGAAAACATCGAACGACCAAGCAGAAACAATTTGCGCGCGGCGCTCCGCGCCGGCCAATGCGATCTTCATGCTGGAATTCCCCGCCCATCACGTGATTAACGGGCGCATGCGTCGAGTCAGGCGCCACGAATGCAAAAAAACTTCATGCGCGATTCAAAATCGCGTTCGTCGCAACTGACAGATTCAAAAAAATCGCTAGGTTCGAAAAAGGTGATTCGGAAAAAATTGCCGAGTGCGGAAGTCGTCTCGCGTTCGTTCACACTCGGAAACAATCGCGTCTTGATGCGCTACGCGCGCGTCGCGTTCGATCGCCTAGTGCCGCGTAATGTCTGCGTTTTCTTCCACATCCATCTGCTCGGGATGAATGATCCGCCATGGCGCGAGACGATGTGACGATTGCAGGATCGATGCGCGGGCTTTCCGCGCAGTCGGCAATTGTTGCCCGGCACTCGGCAAAAGTGACCGGCTAACACATTGAAAAACAACAAAAATTCTCCGCCTGGATCGTTTCGCCGGCCCGTTCAACGCCTGGAAGCCGTGTGGCAGGTGCGCCCCCGGCATTGTGGGTTGGAGGTTGCGGGATGAGTTACGCTGCTGATGTCATGGCGCCCGCCGAGGCGACGGTGCCGGCCGAAGCGACGGTGCCGATGATGCCGTCCGCGCCGCTCGCGCCGGACGGCGCGCCTGTCGCCGACGATGTCGTCTACGATGAAGACAGCGAGCTGCTCGACAAGCTCGCGACCGGCGATGAGGCCGCCTTCCGTATGCTTGTCGAGCGTCACATCGACCGCGCCTATGCAATCGCGCTGCGCATCGTCGGCAACGCGGCGGACGCCGAGGACGTGGTGCAGGACACCATGCTCAAGATCTGGAGCCATCGTGGGCGCTGGCAGCACGGCCGCGCCAAGTTCTCGACCTGGCTCTACCGCGTCATCTCCAATCGCTGCATCGATCTGCGCCGCAAGCCGCGCAACGAGAACGTCGACACCGTGCCGGAGGTCGCCGACGGCCAGCCCGGCGCGGTCGAGATCATCGAGCGCAACGAGCTGAACGACATGCTGGAACTGGCGATGCAGCGCCTGCCCGAGCAGCAGCGCATCGCAGTGATCTTCTCGTACCATGAGAACATGAGCAACGGCGAGATCGCCCAGGTGATGGACACGACGGTGGCTGCCGTCGAGTCGCTGCTCAAGCGCGGACGCCAGCAGCTTCGCCAGTTGCTGCGCAAGCACGAGCGCGACATCCGCACCGCGTTTACCGATTGCTAACCATAAAATCGCGCCAGCGAAAGTTTTCACGCCTGATCTTCTTGCGCTCCGTCGTTTGAGCGAACGGACGGGGCTGCGGTCCGCGTCGTCGTAAGTCGATTTCAACGATGCGGCACGCCATGCCCATCAGCACAGGAGCTTTCAATGCCCGCAATCAACACCAATACAGCGGCCAATGCCGCGGTTCGCTACCTCAATATCAACGCCGCGCAGGAGAGCAGCTCGCTCTCGAAGCTGTCGAGCGGATCGCGCATCACCTCGGCATCCGACGACGCCGCGGGCCTTGCGATCTCCACGCGCATCTCCTCGGACGTCACCACGCTTCAGCAGGCCGCGACCAACGCCTCGCAGGCGACCGCGATTCTCCAGACCGCCGACGGCGGCGCGTCGAACATCTCGGACATTCTCGCCCGTATGAAGTCGCTGGCGTCCGAATCCGCGTCGGGCACCGTGACCGACTCCAGTCGCGCCTATATCCAATCGGAATTCTCGCAACTCAACTCCGAAATCGACTCGATCGCGACCGGCACCCGGTATTCCGGCCAGAGCTTGCTCGATGGATCCAGCGTGTTCTCGTCCGGCGTGTCCGTGCTGGTCGGCTCGGACGGCTCTGACACGATCGACATCCAGTTGACCAGCCTGACAGCGTCCTCTCTTGCTGTCTCCACGCTCGACGTCAGCACTCAGTCCGGCGCGACATCGGCGCTCGATGCCATCGACACTGCGATCGACACCGTTTCCGCCGCGCGCGCCTCGATCGGCGCTCAGGAATCGCGGTTCAACTTCTCGTCGGATTCGATCTCGACCCAGACGCAGAACCTCCAGGCGGCAAACTCCGCGATCGAGGACGTCGACATCGCGGCCGAGCAATCCAAGCTGTCTTCGGCCGAGGTGAAGACACAGGCTGCCGTGTCGGCGCTCGCCGCGGCTAACCAGATGCCCCAGTACTTACTCCAGCTGCTGAGCTGATGATGATCCGGGCGGGCGGGCATGAGGCCGGCCCGCTCACTAACAGGGGATAGTCAACCAAAGTGGCCAGCGTCAGCTCAACCAGCAGCGCAAGCTCGGGTGTCACCGTCACCACGAGCGGGTCGACCAATTCGAGCAGTATCGACTGGTCAACGCTGATACAGTCGGCCGTGGACGCGAAGACCGCGCAGGCGGATACGATCTCGACCACGATCACGAACAACGAAGCCAAGATCTCGGCCTATCAGATGCTTCAGAGCGATCTGCAGACGCTGTATTCCGGCTTGTCGTCACTGTCCACCGCAGTGGTCAATTCGCTCTCCACCAGCGCATTCGCGACGCGCGCGGCGAGCATCAGCTCGACCGGAGACGTGAGTGCCTCCTCGGCGCTTTCCATGACGATCAAGAACGGGGCCGCGATCGGCGACCATACATTGACGATCAGTCAGCTCGCGGCCGCACAAAAGGTGGTCGGCACCTCGCAATCGAGCCAGACCGACGAGCTCGGCTATTCCGGCACGTTTTCCATCGGTTTGGACGGCGGGGCTACGTCCGATATCACCATCACCAGCACGATGTCGCTTCAGGACGTCGTCGATGCCATCAATGCCCAGATCTCGACGACCAACGTCCAGGCCTCAATCGTGCAGGTCTCCAGCACGTCCTTCCAGATGGTGCTGACAGGCACGGAGGATGCCGCCGACATCACTTATTCGAGCACGTCCGGCGACGATATCCTGAACAAGCTCGGCGTGACCGACAGCTCGGGCAGCTTCACCAACGTCATCCAGGAGGCGCAGTCGGCCGAATTCACGTTGGACGGCATCTCGATGACCCGCGACACCAACGATATCACCGACGTTCTCAGCGGGGTCACTTTCAGCTTGCTTCAGGCGACCCCGGACGGAACCTCGCTGAACATCAGTATCGAGACCGACACCAGCCAGATCCAATCGGCCCTGGAGACCTTCGTCACGAACTACAATGCGTTTCGCGACGAGGTCATCGCCCAGCAGGCGACCACGACCGATGGCACCGCAGATTCGAGCGCGGTCCTGTTCGGCGACGGAACCATGCGCAACATCATGGATGCGCTCCAGAACGCATTGAACAGCACCGTGGGCGGCATGACGATGGCCGATCTCGGCCTGTCCTTCAACGAGAAGAACGAACTGGAGCTCGATACCAGCACGCTGTCGGAGATCCTGAGCACCAACTTGAGCGGCGTGACCAAGCTGCTATCGGCGCAAACCACGACGTCGTCGAGCCAGCTCAGCGTCGTCAACACCGGGACGTCGCCGCAATCCTTCACCCTGGAATTGACCGTCGATTCCGACGGCAACCTGTCCTCGGCCTCTGTCGGCGGCGACTCCTCGCTGTTTACGGTCAGCGGCACCACGATCATCGGCGCGTCCGGCTCGATCTATGCCGGCATGGCCTTCACCTATACCGGCTCGACTTCGCAGTCGATCACGGTCACCTCGAGCACCGGGATTGCATCGCAGATCTACCAGCTTGCGAAGGACTATTCGTCATCGACCGGCGCGCTGCAAACGCAGATCACCAGCTTGACGACGCGCGACGATGAGCTCCAGCAGAAGGTCGATGACATCAACAGCGCCGCAGCGACGCTGCAGTCGCAGCTACAGACGCAGTACGCGAAATACCAAGCCGCGATCGAGAGTGCGAACAGCACGCTCGATTATCTCAAGGCCCTGCTCAACAGCTCGAGTGATTGATGATGCATAATCCGATGGCGTACATGGCCAACCAGGCCTATCGGGGGACGGCAACGACCGTGCCGCCGCTCAAGGCGGTCTCGATGCTGCTCGGCGGCACGATCATCTCTCTCCAGAGATCGCTCGCCGCCCAGGAGGCAAGGCGTTTCGAGGAAGGGCACGAGCACCTGATGAAGGCGACCGCGATCCTGCGTGGGCTCAGCCACAATCTCGATTTCGCCAAAGGCGGCGACGTGGCGGAGCGGCTGTTCCAGACCTACCACGCGATGATTCTGGCGAGCCACAAGGCCTATGGCCGTCCGCACGCTCGCCAAAGTTTCGGCCGCATCATCGCCGGGCTGACCGAACTGCGGGAGGCCTGGGAGTTCGTCGACGCGACCGTGCGGGGCGGCAAGCCTGGACCGGCCGATTCGGCCCGCAAGGGCTGAAGCTGCCTGCTCCTCCGCGACGGGGAAGGGCGGGCACCGGAACGGTCGCCGTTTCCACCGCTTTCCGTAGTGCTGCGGGCACATTTGGCGCGCGAAGCCGCTGAAATCCGGTTTCCGCCGCGCTTGCAATGCTTTATGACGGCCTGACCGAGGCGGGATCGGCGGGCGATGGACGTCACCGAGTTTGAGGAACTGATCGATCGGCTGGGCGAGGATATCTCCCTCTGGCCCGACGATCGGCGCTTGCCCGCCGAAGAGCTGCTGTCGCGATCGTCCGCCGCGCAAGCCCTGCTGGAACAGGCGCGCGCCCTGCGCCTCGCGCTCGCGGCACCGCCGGTGCGCGCGCCGGCGGGCCTCGCCGACCGCATCGTCGCTGCGGCCGCGAGAATGAAAGATGACGCCGCCGAGCCGCGCACCGAAGGCGAGACGGCGGGGAGCTGAGCGGCTCTGCTCTGAATCGTCGCTTCCTTCACCTCGCCCCCTTGCGGCAGGGCAATCGCATATGGGTTTTTGAAAGACCTGAGCGCGCGCCTCGCCCTTCGAGACGACCGCTTCGCGGTCCATCAGGGTGAGGCTAAGCGGCACCGGTGCCCGTTGAAACCAGCGAAGCGCATGCGGTCCTCATCCTGAGGGCCCGCCAACGGCGGGCGTCTCGAAGGATGGCCACAGGCGAGATCACTCCCATATGCGATTGCCCTGCCCCTTGCGGGGAGAGGTCGGATTGCATCGAAGATGCACTCCGGGTGAAAGGGACTCTCCACGAGTCCAACTGTCACCTCCCCCGTGGCGAGTCTCGCTCACCCCAACCCTCTCCGCGCGAGCGGGGCGAGGGAGTGCACTGCGACCGCCGCGCCAAATCAACTTGAACTCACTGCTCTTTTGAGACTTGCACACGGCAGATTTTGCCGTGTCGAAAGCCATTTCCGCAGGCGTGAATCGCCGCCTGAATCCGCGCGGCCGGCCGTTTCATCAGCACACAGATTTCAAGCGCCGCGAGCCGACACCGCTCGCCGGCAGCAAGAGAAGGCCGGAGTCTCCGATGACCGTTTCCGCCGTGAGTTCTGCAACGACTGCGACCACCACGACATCGTCGTCGTCAAGCACGTCGTCCAACTCGACGCTGACATCCAGCGATTTCCTGAGCATTCTGGTCAGCGAGCTGCAGAACCAGAATCCGCTGGATGCGACCTCGACCACCGACCTCGTCAATCAGCTCACGTCCTACGCCAATTTCACCTCGCAGCAGTCGATCAACTCCAACTTGTCGTCGCTGGCGAGTTCGTTCTCGAGCCTCGTGACGCTCAACTCGGTGAACTACATCGGCCACACTGTCGAGGCGAAGTCCGATACGGCGACCTTGAGCAACGGTTCGGCGACCTATGGCTACTCGCTGTCGTCGACCGCTTCGGACGTCTCGATCAGTATCTCGGATTCCTCCGGCAACGTCGTCTATACCGGCACCGGCACCGGCAACTCCGGTTCCAACAGCTTCACCTGGGACGGCAAGGACTCCAGCGGCAACCAGCTCTCCGACGGTGGCAAGTACAGCATCTCGGTGACGGCGACGGATACCGCCGGCAACTCGGTCCTCAATTACACGACCGTCACCGGCACGGTGACCGGCATCGACACCTCGACGTCCACGCCCTCGCTCACGGTGAACGGCGTCGCGGTCAGCGCCGCCAACATCCTCGGCGTCACATCCTGATCTCAAATCCTGATCTTCTCGGAGCTTCATCATGAGTCTCACCGGCGCATTGTCATCGGCGATCTCGGCGCTCAGCGCCCAGAGTCAGTCCCTGTCGATGATCAGCGACAACATCGCCAATTCCGACACGACCGCCTACAAGACGACGTCGGGAATGTTCGACGCGCTCGTGACCGCCTCCAGCAATACGACCTCCTACGCTTCTGGTGGCGTCACCGTCTCGGGCCGGGTCAACATTACCCAGCAGGGCCTGCTCGCCGCGACCTCCAACGCCACCGACGTCGCGATCCAGGGCTCGGGCTTCTTCGTGGTGACCGACGCCAAGTCGGGCGGCACGGTCGCCTACACCCGTAACGGCGCCTTCACCACCGACAATGCCGGCTATCTCCAGAACAACGGCTACTATCTCGAGGGATGGCGCACCGATGCCGATGGCAATGTCGTCGGCAGCGAGTCGGCGAGCAATCTCGAAGCCATCAACACCCAGGTCGCATCGACCAGCGGCAGCGCCACCACCACGACCACGATCGCTGCGAACCTGCCGTCGGACGCCGCGACGGGCGCCACCTACACCAGCTCGATGACGGTCTACGACTCGCTCGGCGCGGCGAATTCGATGCAGATCACCTGGAGCAAGACCGGTACCAATACCTGGAGCGCGAACTTCGCCAATCCGACCTCGGCGTCGGATACCACGACTGCGACCGGAACGGCCTCAGGCACGATCAACATCACCTTCAACAGCGACGGTTCGCTCGCCAGTACCAGCCCGAATCCGGCCACCGTCTCGATCACGGGCTGGACCGATGGTGCGGCGAACAGCACCATCACCATGAATCTCGGAACCGCCGGCAAGACCGACGGCCTCACGCAATATGCGTCGGGCGAAACCACGCCGTCGGTCAATGTCACTAGCATCGACTCGGACGGTCTGTCCTACGGCAAGCTGTCGAGCGTCTCGATCGGTGATGACGGCCTCGTCAACGCAACCTATTCCAACGGCCAGACCATCGCGATCTACAAGATCGCGGTGGCGACCTTCGCCGATCCGAGCGGACTCGCCGCCTCCAGCAATGGCATCTATTCAGCGACGGTGACGTCGGGCAATGCCGCGCTGCAGGGCTCCGGGGAGAACGGCGCGGGCACGATCTACGGCAGCGAGCTGGAATCATCGACCACCGACACCTCCAGCCAGTTCTCGGACATGATCTCGGCGCAGCAGGCCTATTCCGCTGCGTCCCAAATCATCTCCACCGTCAACGAGATGTACGACACCCTGATCTCGGCGATGAGGTGAGCGATGCGCGGTGAGCAAGCGAACGCCGTTGGGGAGGCGCTGCTGCGCCGGCTCAAGCGGCTGATGGCACGGGCCGCAACCGTCAAGGGCAGCGACCGCAAGCAGTTGCTCGTGCTGCTCGACGACGTGGAAACGACGCGGCGTGGCCTCGTGCGGGAAGCCGCGGAAATCGACGGTGAGATGAGGCAGACGACTGCCAGGACGGCCGCGATCGGCGCTTACCTGCGCAACTCGCAAGGCGGCCGCGGCAAACGGAATAACTAGAAGAAGGCGATGACCATGACTGTAGCCCAAGCCACAAGGACGAGCGCCGTGAACGGCGATGCCCGGATCAAGTTGCTGATCACGCTGATCGACACCCTGACTGCATTGATCGCGGAGGAGAACGCGGAGCTTGCAAAGGGCCTGCCGGCCTCGCGCCTGAAGCAGGTCGACGAGAAGAACAAGCTAGCGGAGATCTTCGAGCGAACCGTTGCCGAGTGCGCGGCAGGCACGACCAGCCTGACGGTGCGGGACCGGATCCTGCGCGAGCAGCTGCTGGAGCGGATCCTGAGGCTGCGGGCGGAGATGGACGAGAATCTGGTGCGTCTGCGCGCTGCGATCGAGGCGAGCAACCGCCGGATCGAGGCCGTCATGCAGGCGATCCGCGAGCAGATCGTCGCCGTTTCGCCCTACGGTGCATCCGGCCGCGTCGCTGCCGCCCGTGCAGTGTCCAGCGGCACCAGCCGCAGCGCCTGAAGGAACGGGGGAGGCCGCCGTGTCGCTCGATATCGCTCGATCGGTCGCTTTCAGCGGGCTGTCTGCGACGTCCGTGCAGATCAGCGTGACGTCGTCAAACATCTCGAACGCCGACACGACCGGCTATACCAGGAAGTCCGCGACCCAGTCGAGCAGCGTCACCAACGGCGTCGGCACCGGCGTCACGGTGACCGGCATCACCTCGACCGTCGACAAGCTGCTGTTGAAGTCGCTGGTCAGCGCGGATTCCGAGCTCGGCGCGGCCGACACCACCAACACCTACCTGACGTCGCTCCAGCAGCTCTACGGCTCGATCAGCAGCAGCGATGATTCCTCGTCCGGGACCTCGCTCGCCAACAGCATCGCCTCGCTGGAATCGGCGCTGTCGTCGCTGGCGAGCACGCCCAGCAGCGCCTCGCTGCAATCCAACGTCGTCAGCGCGCTCGACGACGTCGCGAGCCAGTTGCGGGAGACCTCCAGCGGGATCCAGAAGCTCCGGTCGGACGCCGATCAGGACATCGCGTCCTCGATCGACGACGTCAACGCGGACCTGCAGCAGATCGCGGATCTGAATACCCAGATCAAGCAGACGGCCGCCTCCGGCCAGTCCACCGCCGACCTCGAGGACCAGCGCAACACCGCGCTTCAGGACCTCGCCTCGAAGATGAACATCAATTACTTCACCGCTTCGAACGGCGACATACAGATCTACACCAAATCAGGCCAGGCACTGGTCGACAGTTCCGCGCATACGATCAACTATACGGCTGCGTCCAATGTGACGGCGTCAACGACGTACACCGGCGGCTCCTCGTCGAGCGGCTTCAGCGCGATCACCGTGAACGGGGTGGACATCACCTCCCAGATCACCGGTGGGGATATCGGCGCACTCATCACGCTCCGTGACGGCACTCTGCCGGACGCGCAGTCCCAGCTCGACCAGCTGGCGCAGCAGCTTGCGTCCGTGATGAACAACGTCTCGAACAGCGCCTCTTCGGTGCCGGCGCCGACCAGCCTGACGGGGACGACGGCCGTCACCAGCAGTTCTGCCCTGTCCGCCTCTGGCTCGGTGCGTATCGCGGCCACCGACCAGAGCGGCAACCTGGTCTCCTACGCCGATCTCGACCTGTCGTCCTACGCGACGGTCGGCGATCTCGTCACCGCCATCAACGGCATCTCCGGCTTGTCCGCCTCGATCGATTCGGATGGCCATCTCTCGATCACGGCGACCGGATCTGGCAACGGCGTCGCCATCAACGAGATGACGAGCTCGGTCGGAAGCTCCAGCGAGGGATTCTCCGAATATTTCGGCCTCAACGATCTGGTGACGGGAACGAGCGCTTCGGACATCGCAGTCAACAGCAAGATTCTGTCCGGCACGAACGAGCTCCAACTTGCGACGCTGGACTCGTCGTCGAGCCTGACTGTCGGAAGTTCGGTGCTGTCGTCCGGCTCCGCCACCGTGATCAATGCCTTCTACGATGCGTTGACGGCCTCGCAGACGTTTGCATCGACGGGCGGGCTTGCCGCCAGCACCGGGTCGCTCGCCGACTACGCCTCGGTCATCGTCTCCGACGTATCGAGCAAGGCTTCGCAGGCTTCCGCGGATTACACCGCCAAGGAGACCGCGCAGTCGACCTATGCGAATTCCCTGTCGTCGCAGTCCGGCGTCAATCTGGACGAGGAATCGGCCAATCTGAGCACGCTCCAGAACAAATATTCGGCAGCGTCGGCGCTGATCCAGGCCATCAACTCCATGTATTCGGCGCTGCTCACCGCCGTGCAGTCGACGTAAGGGAGTACGATTATGGTCGCGATGCGTGTGGCCACCTTCGCCCAGTCGAACAGAATGATCGCCGACGCCATGCGCGTGGAGTCGGTCATGGCCACCAAGCAGATCCAGGAATCGACGGGCGTCGTCTCGACGGATTTCGGCGGCTATGGCGCGGACGCGCAGCACGTCATCAACCTTCAAGTCTCGGTGACGCGCGCGCAATCCTATATCGACGCGGCTACGCTCGCCGGCAGCAAGGTCCAGGTGATGTATTCGGCGGTCGGCTCGGTGACCGACATCCTCACGCAGCTGCGCTCCCAGCTCAGCGCCGCCTCGACCGGGAGCTCGACCGAGGTGAACTCGGCGATCAGCTCAGCCCAGCAGATGCTGGAGCAGATGGGTTCGCTGATGAACACACAGTATGACGGCCAATACGTGTTTGCCGGCGGCAAGACCGACACGGCTCCGGTCGATCTCACGAGCTTTTCGTCTGGTACTGGTTCGACCACGACTGCGGACACCAGCTACTACAATGGCGACAGCGAGATCGCCTCGGTACGGGTTGCCGCCAATGAAACCGTGTCTTACGGCGTCACCGCGGATAATTCGGCGTTCGAGGAGGTGATGCGCGTCCTGAAGTTTGTGGCCAACAGCACGACGCTGTCGTCTGCGGACATCACCAGCGCGCTGGATCTCGCCAGCACGGCGCTCGACGACACCGCCGCCGTGCAGGCAAAGCTCTCCGGCGCCGCGTCATCGATCGAGACCGCGAGCGCTCGCCAGGCCGACTACAAGGGTTATGCGGAGACCTTGTCGAATGACCTGACCAGCGTCGACGTCGCCGCCATTACGGCGCAGCTTTCGACTTACGAGACGCAACTCACGGCGTCCTATTCTGCTCTCGGGAAGATCCTGAGCATCAATCTCGCGAGCTACCTGAAATAGCTCAGCCTATTCGGCGGCGATCCGCTCCATCGCCATGGCGCGCAGCCTGGCGCGCTGGATCTTGATGCCGTTGGCGCTGTCGGTGACGGGAAAGGCGTCCACGAAGTAGATTCGCGTCGGTACCTTGTAGGCTGCGAGCCGCTCGCGCAGATGCGCGATCAACCTCTCCTGCATCGGCGGCTCCCTGGCGGGGATCACGAACGCGACGCAACGCGCCTGGCCCTTCAGATCGACCGCAACCACCTGGGCATCGCTCACGCCGGCACAGGATTTGAGCTCATCCTCGATCTCGCCGGGCGCGACCAGGAAGCCGCCGAGCCGCATGGCATCGCCGGCGCGCGTCTCGTAGACGAAGGAGCCGTCGCCGCGCAGCCGGCCGATGTCGCCGGTGCGGAAGAAGCCGTCCGCGGTGATCGCCTCGCGCGTCGCATCCGGGTTGTGGAAATAGCCAAGGAAGCGTGACGGCGCGCTGATCTCGATCTCGCCGGATACGCCGCTGGCCGCAAGCTCGCCGGTCTCGGTGTCGCGCACGCGCACTCTTGCGTCGGGTGACATCGGCCAGCCGCCGCCCTCGATGCGATCGGCGAAGGCATCGCCGGGTCGGGCGATCGCGAACAGGGCCTGGACCTCGCTCGACCCGTAGAGCCCGAACAGCGGCAGGCCGCGCGTTTCGGCCTCCGCGGCAAGCTCGCGCCAGCCGGGCTGGAACGCGGCGAAGCCGCAGACTTCCAGATGCGGGAACGGGCGCGGCGCATCGGTGAGGGCGAGAATGCGCCGGAACATCTCGTCGGAGCCGAAGGCGTGCGTGATGCCGTGCCCGCGGAGGATCTCGAGTGCCGGTGCCGCCTCGAAGGCATCAAGCACATGAATGGTTGCACCGGCCGCGACGAAGCCGAGCAGGCTCGTCATGCCGAACGTGCCGCAGAACGGCAGCATGGCCAGCAGCGAATGGCGCTGCGCATCAAGCCGAAGCGCCTTGGCGACGGCGATGGCATGGCCCGCCAGCGTCCGCTGCGAATGCGCCACCAGCTTCGGTCCCTTGGTGGTGCCCGACGTGGTGTAGAGCAGCACCGGCAGGTCGATGTCGTCCTCGGCCGGCGGAGCGGGCGGATAGGACCTGTCGAAGGCATCGAAGCGCACGCAGGGCCAATGCGCCGGGATCGCATCCGCGCCGACCACCGCGAGCCGTTGCAGCGCGGGGATGTCGTGTTCGGCGATCCCGGCAAGGATCGCGGCAAAGTCGATCGTGCGGAATGCGGCCTCCATCACCATCAGCCGGGCGCCGGACAAGCGAAGCAGATGCGCGACTTCCGCACTCCGGTAGCGCGTATTGACGGCGGCGACGATCGCACCGCATCGGGCGGCGGCGAACAGCAGGGCGATCCATTCGATCCGGTTGACCAGCCAGACCGCGACGACGTCCCCCTTGCCGATGCCTTGCGCTGTCAGCCAGGCGGCGGTCTGCTCTATTTTTTCTGCGAACTCCGCACGCGAGACCGGCGTGCCATCGAATACGAAGGCGGGATCGGCGGCGGCCTCGGCCCGGACCAGCGATTGCAGCGATAACGCATTGGCACTCATGGCAACCGGAGTAACCCGATCGTGCAGACCTGTCTACTTGGTGCCGAACATCCGGTCGCCGGCATCGCCCAGGCCCGGCACGATGTAGCCGTGATCGTTGAGCCGCTCGTCGATCGCGGCGGTCCAGATCGGCACGTCGGGATGCTCGCTCTGGAATTGCGCGATGCCCTCGGGCGCGGCCAGAAGGCACACGAAGCGGATGTCGCGGGCGCCGCGGGCCTTGAGCAGGGAGGCGCCGGCACAGGCCGAGTTGCCGGTCGCCAACATCGGGTCCATCAGGATCACGGTACGGTCGGACAGGTCCTGCGGTGCCTTGAAGTAATATTCCACGGCCTGCAATGTGTCGGGGTCGCGGTAGAGCCCGATATGGGCGATGCGCGCCGAGGGCATCAGCGCCAGCATGCCGTCGAGGAAACCGACACCGGCGCGCAGGATCGGCGCCAGCGTGAGCTTCTTGCCGGCGATCTTGGGCGCCCGCATCGGCGCGATCGGCGTCTCGATCTCGACCAGCTCAAGCGGCAAATCGCGCGTCACCTCGTAGCAGAGCAGCATCCCGATCTCGTTCAGGATCTCGCGAAAGCTCTTGGTCGAGCGGTCCTTCTCCCGCATCAGGGAGAGCTTGTGCTGGACCAGGGGGTGGGCGACGACATTGACGTTGCTGGTGCTCATGAAAACGCTCTACACGTTTCCCAGGAGTTGCGCCAGATCGGCCGGGTCTTTTCCGCGGGGGCAGGTGGGTCGCCGCGTCGCGGCGACGGTCGCCAAGCTCGCGGCGGAGTGCGGCTCGACCGCCGACCTCTTGCGCGCCCATGCGAGGCTGCTTTCAGGCTGGATGCAGGGCTCCGGCTTTCGCAACGGCTGCCCGATCACGACCGTGCTGCTCGAGCTCGCGCCGCGCGAACGGGCCATGTCGGAGGTCGGTCGCAAGGCCTATGCGGCGCGACTATCCATTTGCCCGCGTAGAGCGTACCCGCCGGCCGATTGAGGTCACGGCGGGCGAGCTGGCACGGCTGATCGAAGCGGAGCGGATGAGCTAGACTCCAAGCCCGCGCGCCACCAGCGTGATCACGAGCGTCAGGATGCCGCCCCAGACCAAGCTCAGCGTCATCGTCAGAATGGTCACTGTGACCGCCTGCTCCAGAGTTCCCCTGAAGGGCTGCATGCTAGCCGTCCGAGGCCGGATTCGCACTGACGCGCATTCCGAGCAGTAATGCGCCCATCAATGCGACCATGATGATGATCTTGAGCTCGACCATGTCGTTACCTCGCAAGGCGCGCCAGGCGCCACTTCACCCAGCTCAGCGGTCGCGCCGCCAGCGCGACCAGCGGATTGCCCTTGTTCTCGACATCAAGCTCGAAAGTCTCGGCCGGAAACACCAGCGCGCATCGTGCCGGAGCGCTCCGCCGATTGGCGAAATCGATCGCGGAGCTCCTGAACAGGAAGAGACCGCCGGAGCGGCCCCGCGCCTCGCGGGCCACCCAGAGCCCGGCACGGTTGCGTCCGATGAAGAAAGCGGGAATGGCGGCGCTGACGACATCGGGATCGAGCGGCCTGAGTGCCGTCGCCGCGCCGATCTCAGGCGCCATCGGTCGCGATTCCGGCAGGCGGTGAACGGCTTGAAAGGCGATCGCGGCCATGGCGGCCTCCTCATGCATCTGCAAGGTCATGACGCCTGCCGTGCGGGTCAGGCGGGGAGATGCCAGACATAAATTGCGGTTCTCAGCGCGATCAGCGCGGTGAGCACGCTGCCCATCGAGAGCAGGCCGAGCGCTTGGAGCGCGATGCGCTTGAGCTGAGCCTTGCGCGCCTCCGAGATGCGTATCGTGCGTTCGGCCGCGAACGGCCGGTCAAAACCATGTGTCAGGATCGACATCGCGGAAGTCCTTGTCCTGGGCGCAGCGAGACGCCGCGCCAATCCGCCGCTGATGATGTCCATCGTCACGTAGGATTGCGAGATGAGCGCCGGCGCGCCCGCATAGGAATTTCATAAAGATACCGATCCCCCGCCGGCAGCCCTCTGAAGACATCCGTCCCGCGTCACGGCAAAGCGCAGCAGCGCCAGCTTCCAGGCATGGAATAGCCTGTCAGATCCATCGACCGGATTGAGCATGCAAGTACGACGGCCTCGGCGCCTCAGGCTCCGACGCCGTCGATCAATTCTTCGTCGGCGACCGCAGCGAATGCGTGGACCACGCCTCGCTGCGCGGCTGCGTCCAGCGGCACGATCGGAAGCCGCGTCGCGGTCGACATGAGGCCAAGGATGCTGAGTGCATATTTGAGCGCGGCCGGACTTTCCCTGGACAGGCAGGCGACGAGCGGGATCAGGCGCTTGTGCAGATAACGGGCGGATTGCAGCCGGCCCTGCCTGAGATGCGAGAAGATCGTGCGGCAGAGATCCGGCGCGATGTTGGCGACTTCCGAGATCGCGCCGTCGCCGCCGTCCGCTATGAATCCGAACGTGGTGGTGTCGTCGCCGGAGAGAAGCCGAAAATTTGCCGGCAAGTTGCGGGACAGCCGCATCGGACGGGTGATGTCACCGCTCCCATCGCGCAGGCCGACGAACTGGCGCGACTCGACCAGACGCAGAAGCGTCTCGTCGGCGAGCGGGCGCAGCGTGCGGGAAGGATTGTCGTGCAGGATCACGGGCAGTCCGGTCGCACCGGCGATGGTGCGGAAATGCGCGAGCATGCCTTCCTGCATCGGCTTGTTGTAGGCAGGCACGACCGACATGACGGCATCGGCGCCGGCCGCTTCCGCGCGCCGCGCAAGCTTGACGGCGCGGCTGGTTGCGTTGGATACCGCGCCCGCGATGACCCGAACGCGGCCGCGAGCGACGTCGACCGCGGTGCGAATGACGAGCTCCTGCTCGGCCGGCGAAAGCGTCGGTGCTTCCCCGGCCGTCTCGCAGACCACGATGGCGGGCACGCCGGCCGCGACCTGTCGCTCGCACAGTGCGGCGAATGCCTTGAGATCGATCGCATCTGCCGCGTCGAACGGGGTCGGCAGATCCGGAATGAATCCGGTGAACCAGGCAGCGGGAGGGACCAGCATGATTTTCCCCTGTTGGCGCTTGCTCAGGCGGCGCGCTGCGCGACGATGGTATTGGGGCTCTTGCCCATGTCGAGCTCGATCTCGCGCGGCAGCTCGACGATTGTTTCCGGATGCTGTCCGTTCTCGAACAGCGCATATTTGATCGCCTGGGCGCGGCTGACGAACAGGCCGCCATAGAGGCCGTTCTGCTCCTGAGCGACCCATTGTCCCCGGCGATTGCGGCCGATGAAGACGATGGTCGAAAGCGAGCGGCACGAGGGAGGTTCGACGAGTTTCACGGGTTTGATCCTTCTGAACGACGCCGGCTTCGGACGCAGGTCCTCTCCGGCGTGCTCAATATCCTCAGTCGCGAATATGATTTCGAGGGCGGGTGCGCAGCGATCTCATAGGAAGATCATAAAGCCGGATTATTGACGACGTGGACCAGCGCGAACAGCGCGCCGAAGGCGACAGCCTCGTCCCAATGATTGAGCGCAGCCCCGAACAGCGGCTCCCGCCTGACGAGGCTGGCGAGCGCGCACAGGATGATCGACATCCAGAGCAGGACGGCGAGGCTCCGGCCGAAGCCGACGCTGCCGAATGCCGCAAAGCCCATGAGCAGCGCGAGGCGGACGGCGAAACGCGCGATCACGCGCGCCGGGCTCAGCATGCGCGGCATGTCCGGAGCTTGCGGCATGGTGTCTCTCCGACGGGCGGGTCTAGAGCGGAGTGGCTTTAGGTTGAACCGATCGCCGCAGGGGCGTTCACCTCTCCCGCAAGGGGGAGAGGGAGTGCACCTCCATCATCGGGGCAATCAGGCCTCATCGCATCATGCTTTAGCTGAAATTGTCGCAGGCGACCGGCTCATAGAGCGGATCCGGGACGGGACGAACGGAAGGAACACTCGGCCGCGATAGGTCAACCGCCAGCGCCCGGACGTCGAGGAACGCCGACAGCAGCGCAAGCGCGAGGTCGGCATGGCGCGCCTCGACCGCGGCGTCCAGCCAGTCCGGCAGCTCTCGCTCGCGCGAGAGCGCGCAATGCCACTCGCCCTCGTCATAGGCGATGCGGCGAACCTGCCACACCGGCAGCTCCAGCTCCATCAGCGCCAGCGCCGCATCGGCCCATGCCTCGGCGTCGATCAAGCGCGTGAGACGCGCCGTACGCTCGTTCTGGCCGAGCGAGGGGATGCGCCGGCAGGCCGTTTCGATGATCTCGATCATCAACGGTCGCGTCATCGCCTGCGCATTGCGCAAGCGGTCGCCGAGTGATGGCGGATCGTAGCGTCGGAGAGCAGCGGTCATGTCAGGCCTCCTGGAGTTGGCGTCGGTCAGTCGGCCGGCTTCTCCAAGATGGCCCGGAGGGCATTTGAAAACGAGATAGGGATCGGGCGAGAGATATAGGGATTTCATAAGTGCACGGAGTCTTCCGTCCAGGCGCGCCGGATCTTCGACTGTCATCTCCGCCGAAGGTGGGGGCTTATAGAAGAAGGGCATTTTGAAAAGACCTTGGCCACGGCTTGCTGTAACCACGATTGCGAGAGCGATGGTGGGCCGCGCCGCTGCGCGGCCGGCCTGGAACGACCGCCTGGAATGCATTGCCGGCGTCACGTCGCCGCCGGTCATGGCGAGCCGCCCTTTATGAGATTCCTATAACGTCGCCATAGGCTCCATCTCGAAAACCTATGTGCGCGGTGGCAAGTCAGCGCAGTGAAGTTCCCGGCCGCGCCGCCTTCGATCGCAGCAAGCGGCCCGCCGGAATCCGGAGACGGGCTATGCCGGAAACGTCTCAACTGAGGAGTATCGTCATGATGGACCTTCTGATGCTGGCGCTGGGCTTCGGCTTCTTCGCGCTCGCGATCGGCTACACCTACGCCTGCGAACGGCTGTGACGGAGCGGGCCATGATCTTCGACTATACGCTCGCCGGCGCCGTCTCGTTCGGCCTCCTGCTCTATCTCACCTACGCGCTGCTGCGGCCCGAACGGTTCTGACCCGTGCTGCTGCTCGTCGAATTGTTGCTGGCGGACGCTGTGCTCGTCGCTTGCCTGCTTTCGGTGCTCCTGCCGCTTCTGCGTCGGGAACCAGGCCTGAAGGGTTGATTCCATGACTGTGATCGGTTGGCTCCAGATCATTCTCTTTTGCGTCATTATCGTCGCGCTGACCAAGCCGCTCGGCTGGTACATGACGCGCGTGTTTGACGGCGACCCCACCTTCCTGTCGCCCGTCCTGCGTCCGATCGAGGCCGGCATCTATTGGATTTCCGGTGTCGACGAGAAGCGCGAGCAGCACTGGCTGACCTACACGGTCGCCATGCTGCTATTCCATGTCGGCGGCTTCCTCATCATCTACGGCGTGATGCGGCTCCAGGCCGTGCTGCCGTTCAATCCGGCCGGACAGGGCGCCGTCGCCGAAGATCTGTCCTTCAACACTGCGGTCTCCTTCATCACCAACACCAACTGGCAGAACTACGGCGGCGAGAGCACGCTGTCCTATCTGACCCAGATGGTCGGCCTGACGCACCAGAACTTCCTGTCGGCGGCGACGGGCATCGTGCTCGCGGTGGCGCTGATCCGCGGCTTTGCCCGCGCCTCGGCTCGTACGGTCGGCAATTTCTGGGTCGATGTGACTCGCTGCACGCTCTACATCCTGCTGCCGATCTGCATCGTCTACACACTGTTCCTGGTGTGGCAGGGCATGCCGCAGACGCTCGGGGCCTATGTCGAGGCCACCACGCTCGAAGGCGCCAAGCAGACCATTGCGGTCGGCCCGGTCGCCTCGCAGGTCGCGATCAAGATGCTGGGCACCAATGGCGGCGGCTTCTTCAATGCCAACGCCGCGCATCCCTTCGAAAATCCCACCGCGCTGTCGAACTTCGTGCAGATGCTGTCGATCTTCGCGCTCGGTGCCGCGCTCACCAACGTGTTCGGCCGCATGGTCGGCAACCAGCGCCAAGGCTGGGCGATCCTCGCCGTGATGGGCCTGCTGTTCATTGCCGGCGTCGGCGTCTGCTATTGGGCCGAAGCCAACGGCACCTCGACCATGCACGCGCTGGGCCTGACCGGCGGCAACATGGAAGGCAAGGAGGTCCGCTTCGGCATCGTCGCGTCCTCGCTGTTCGCCGTGATCACCACGGCCGCCTCCTGCGGTGCGGTCAACGCCATGCACGACAGCTTCACCGCGCTCGGCGGCATGATCCCGCTGATCAACATGCAGCTCGGCGAGATCATCGTCGGCGGCGTCGGCGCCGGCATGTACGGCATGCTGCTGTTCGTCGTCCTCGCGATCTTCGTTGCCGGCCTGATGGTCGGCCGCACCCCCGAATATGTCGGCAAGAAGATCGAGGCGCGCGAGGTCAAGATGGCGATGCTCGCCATTCTCGTCCTGCCGCTGATGATTCTCGGTTGGACCGCCGTCGGCGTGGTCTATCCGGCGGCAGTCGCCTCCATGGCGAATGCCGGACCGCACGGCTTCACCGAAGTGCTGTACGCCTTCACCTCGGGGACGGCCAACAACGGCTCGGCCTTCGCCGGCCTCACCGGCAACACCTTCTTCTACAATCTCACGCTCGCCAGCGCGATGTTCGTCGGTCGCTTCTTCATGATCGTGCCGGCGATGGCGATCGCGGGCTCGCTCGCGGCGAAGAAATCGATCCCTCCGTCGATGGGCACGTTCCCGACCACCGGTGGCCTGTTCGTAGGCCTCGTCGTCGGCGTCATCCTGATCATGGGCGGTCTGACGTTCTTCCCGGCGCTCGCCCTCGGCCCCATCGTCGAGCATCTCGCGATGAACGCCGGCAACCTGTTCTGATCCAGCTCTTTCGGAGTGACCTCCATGGAATCCGTCCATAAACCCAACAAGCGCATGCCGGTGTCGGCGATGCTGGATCCCAGGATCGTGATGCCGGCGATCGGCGCGGCTTTCGCCAAGCTCGATCCGCGCGCCATGATCAAGAACCCGGTCATGTTCGTGGTCGAGATCGTCGCTGCGTTGACTACGGTGATCTTCCTGCGCGATCTCCTGACCGGGGGAGAAAATCTCGGATTCACCTTCCAGATCATCCTCTGGCTGTGGTTCACCGTGCTGTTCGCCAACCTCGCTGAAGCAGTGGCCGAGGGCCGGGGCAAGGCGCAGGCCGAGACGCTGCGCAAGACCCGCACCGAGAGCCAGGCCAAGCTCCTGAGCGGCGCGAGCCGCGATTACAAGCTCGTATCGGGCACGAGCCTGAAGGTCGGCGATCTCGTGCTGGTCGAGGCGGGCGACACCATCCCCTCCGACGGCGAGGTGGTCGAGGGCGTCGCCTCCGTCAACGAGGCTGCCATCACCGGCGAGTCCGCGCCCGTGATCCGCGAATCCGGCGGCGACCGTTCGGCGGTGACCGGCGGCACCCAGGTGCTGTCGGACTGGATCCGCGTCCGCATCACAGCGGCCCAGGGCTCGACCTTTATCGATCGCATGATCAAGCTGGTCGAGGGCGCCGAGCGGCAGAAGACGCCGAACGAGATTGCGCTCAACATTCTGCTCGCCGGCCTCACCATCATCTTCGTGTTCGCTACCATGACCATCCCGAGCTACGCGGCCTATGCCGGCGGCTCGATCTCGGTGGTCGTGCTGGTCGCGTTGTTCGTGACGTTGATCCCGACCACGATCGGGGCGCTGCTCTCGGCGATCGGCATCGCCGGCATGGACCGCCTGGTGCGCTTCAACGTGCTGGCGATGTCCGGCCGCGCCGTCGAGGCCGCCGGCGACGTCGACACGCTGTTGCTCGACAAGACCGGCACCATCACGCTCGGCAACCGGCAGGCCACTGCCTTCCGTCCGGTGCGCGGTGTGACCGAGCAGGAGTTGGCCGACGCCGCCCAGCTCGCCTCGCTCGCCGACGAGACCCCGGAAGGCCGCTCCATCGTCGTGCTGGCCAAGGAGAAGTACGGTATCCGCGGCCGCGACATGGCCGAATTGGGTGCTACTTTCATCCCATTCACCGCGCAGACCCGTATGAGCGGCGTTGATGCCGGCGGCTCGTCGGTGCGCAAGGGTGCGGTTGATGCCATGCTGAACTATGTCGGCGGCGGCGCGCCGACCGCGGTCGCTTCCGGCAACGCCGCGCGGGCGTTGCAGCCTGCCGCGCTTTCCGAGCTCGGCCGCGAGATCCAGGCCATTGCCGATGACGTGTCGAAGTCGGGCGGCACGCCGCTGGCTGTCGCCAGGGACGGCAAGCTGCTCGGAATCGTCCAGCTCAAGGACATCGTCAAGGGCGGCATTCGCGAGCGCTTCGCAGAACTGCGTCGCATGGGCATCCGCACCATCATGATCACCGGCGACAATCCGATGACGGCGGCCGCGATCGCGGCGGAGGCCGGCGTCGACGACTTCCTGGCGCAGGCCACCCCGGAGGACAAGCTCAAGCTGATCCGCGACGAGCAGGCCAAGGGCAAGCTGGTCGCCATGTGCGGCGACGGCACCAACGACGCGCCGGCGCTCGCCCAGGCCGACGTCGGTGTCGCCATGAATACCGGCACCCAGGCCGCCCGCGAGGCCGGCAACATGGTCGACCTCGACTCCAACCCGACCAAGCTGATCGAGGTGGTCGAGATCGGCAAGCAGCTGTTGATGACGCGCGGCGCGCTGACCACGTTCTCGATCGCCAACGACGTCGCCAAGTACTTTGCGATCATTCCGGCGATGTTCCTGGCGTTCTACCCGCAGCTCAACGTGCTCAACGTCATGAACCTGTCGAGCCCGCAGAGCGCCATCCTGTCGGCGATCATCTTCAACGCGCTGATCATCATCGCGCTGATCCCGCTCGCGCTGAAGGGCGTCGCCTATCGCGCGGTCGGTGCCGGTGCGTTGCTCCGGCGCAACCTCTTGGTCTACGGGCTCGGCGGCATCGTCATTCCCTTCATCGGCATCAAGGCGATCGATCTCGTCGTGACTGCCTTGCACTTGGCATAACGCCGTCATTGCGAGGTGCGAAGCGACGAAGCAATCCGGACTGCCTCCCAAGAACGCCCCTGGATTGCTTCGCTTCGCTCGCAATGACGAAAGAAAGGAAAACTTCAGATGCTTAGAGAAATCCGCCCCGCCATCGTCCTCTTGCTGGCGCTCACCGCCATCACCGGCCTTGCCTATCCGCTCGCGATGACCGCCATTGCCGGCACGTTGTTTCCCGTGCAGGCGCAGGGCAGCCTTATCGAGAAGGACGGCAACGTGATCGGCTCCGCCCTGATCGGGCAGGAATTCAAGGACGACAAGTACTTCCATGGCCGTCTCTCGGCGACGCTTGCGCCGGACCCGAATGATTCGACCAAGACGGTGTCGTCCCCCTACAACGCCGCCAATTCGGGCGGCTCCAACCTCGGCCCGACCAGCAAGGCGCTGGCCGACCGGCTCAAGGAAGATGTGGACAAGCTCAGGGGCGAGAATCCGAACGCGGCCGTGCCGGTCGACCTGGTGACGACCTCGGCCAGCGGCCTCGACCCTGATATCTCGCCGGAAGCGGCGCAATTCCAGGTGCCGCGCGTGGCAAAGGCGCGGAATCTGCCTGAGGATCAGGTCAAGCAACTCGTGACCGCCAACACCGAAGGCCGTCTGCTCGGCCTGCTCGGCGAACCCAGGGTTAACGTTCTAGCGCTGAATCTCGCGCTCGATCGCATGGCCGCGAAGTAGCAGTCTAGGCTCGCGGCGCGCAGATGATTATATTGCCGAGATGGTCCGAGAGCGCCGCGATCCCGAACAACGTCCCTCTCCCGAAGCGCTGCTGGAAGCCGCGCGCCGGGAGGAGAGTGCGAGCGGCAAGCTGAAGATCTTCGTCGGCGCCGCTCCCGGCGTCGGCAAGACCTACGAGATGCTGCAAAGCGCCCATGCCAAGCGCAAGGCCGGCATCGATGTCGTCGTTGGGTTCGTCGAAACCCATGGCCGCGCCGAGACCGAGGCGCTGGTGCGCGGCCTCGAAGTGATCCCGCGCAAGAGGCTGGAGTACCGTGGCCAGATTGTCGAGGAGATGGATCTCGATGCGGTGATCGCGCGCCGGCCGCAGATTGCGCTCGTCGACGAGCTCGCCCACACCAACGCGCCCCTTTGCCGCCATCCCAAGCGCTATCTCGACGTCGAGGAATTGCTGTCCCACGGCATCGACGTCTACACCGCCGTCAACATCCAGCACATCGAGAGCCTGAACGACGTCGTCGCCCAGATCACCCATGTTCGGGTCCGTGAGACCGTGCCGGATTCGGTATTCGACCGCGCCGACGCGATCGAGCTGATCGACCTGACGCCAGACGATCTGATCCAGCGCCTGAAGGAGGGCAAGGTCTATGTGCCCAAGCAGGCCGAGCGGGCGCTGGAGCATTATTTCTCGCCGGGCAATCTCACCGCGCTGCGTGAGCTCGCGCTGCGGCGCACCGCCGAGCGGGTCGACGAGCAGCTGCTCACCCACATGCAGGCCAATGCCATTGCCGGTCCCTGGGCTGCGGGCGAGCGCATCCTGGTCTGCGTCAGCGAGGATCCACGCGCCGCTGGCCTCGTGCGCTACACCAAGCGCCTGGCCGACCGGCTGCATGCGCCGTTCACCGCGCTCTCGATCGAGACGCGGCGCTCGCTGCAATTGTCCGACCAGGAGCGTGACCGGCTGGCCGATACGCTACGACTGGCGGAATCGCTTGGCGGCGAGGCGCTGACGATTCCCGCGGTCGGCCGCCGTATCGCCGATGACGTCGTCAATTTCGCGCAAGGCAATAACGTCACCCAGATCGTGATCGGCAAGTCGACGCGCTCGCGCTGGTTCGAGATGACGCGCGGCTCGGTCGTGCACGACCTGGTGCGCCGCGCCGGCAACATTACCGTCCACGTCATCGCCGGCGACGAGATGCCCGGCGAGGCCGCGCCCAAGACTGCGGTGCAGACCGCCGCGCGGTCGGAGCCGTTCGATCCGCTGCCCTATCTGAAGGCGCTCGGGATCGTGCTGATCGGCCTCGGCGCTGCCGAGTTGATCCAGCCCCGTTTCGGCATCGAGAACGTCGATCTCGTGCTGCTGACGGCGGTGGTCGCGGTTGCCGTGCGCTATGGCCTATGGCCGTCGCTGCTGGCGACAGTCGCCGCCTCGCTGTCCTACAATTTCTTCTTCCTGCCGCCGATCTACACCTTCACGATCACCGACCCGACCAACGTCGCCGCCTTCGTGCTGTTTATGGTGGTGGCGATGATCGTCTCCAATGTCGCCGCGCGCGTGCGCACCCAGGCCGACGCCGCCATCGGCCGGATCAGGATGACCGAGCAGCTCTACGCTTTCAGCCGCAAGCTCGCCGGCACCGCGACGCTCGACGACGTGCTGTGGGCGACGGCTTACCAGATCGCGTTGATGCTGAAGGTCCGGGTCGTGCTTCTGCTGCCGGAAGAAGGCTTGCTCACGGTGAAATCCGGCTACCCGCCCGAAGATGACCTCGACCAGGCCGATCTCGCCGCGGCCAATTGGGCCTGGAGCAACGACCGCCCCGCCGGTCGTGGCTCGGATACGTTGCCGGGTGCAAAGCGGCTGTTCCTGCCGATGCGGACCGGGCGCGGCCCGATCGGTGTCATCGGCATCGACAACGACCGCACCGGCCCGCTGCTGACGCCGGACCAGCGCCGTCTGCTCGATGCGCTGGTCGACCAGGGCGCGCTCGCGATCGAGCGCGTGCTGCTGGTCGAGGATATGGACCGGGTCAAGCGCACCGTCGAATCCGAGCGGCTGCGCTCGGCGCTC
The DNA here is from genome assembly GCF_003957705.1 of Bradyrhizobium sp. LVM 105. NCBI lineage: Bacteria > Pseudomonadati > Pseudomonadota > Alphaproteobacteria > Hyphomicrobiales > Nitrobacteraceae > Bradyrhizobium > Bradyrhizobium sp. LVM 105. The sequence continues at coordinate 229,912 of NZ_QZMV01000001.1, forward strand.
CTGACCTCGATCTCGCACGATCTGAAGACGCCGCTTGCCTCGGTGCTGGGAGCGGCCTCGACCATGCGCGATCTTGCCGGGGCCTTGTCCGACACCGAGAAGCGCGACCTGCTGGCCACCGTCATCGACGAATCCGAGCGGCTCAACCGGTTCATCGCCAATCTGCTCGACATGACCAAGCTCGAATCCGGCGCCATCGTCCCCAACTCCGCGCTGCACGATCTCGGCGAGATCGTCGGCAGCGCGCTGCGGCGCGCAGCCAAGATCCTCAACGGCCACAAGGTCGAGCTGGTGCTGGCTGCCGATCTGCCGATGCTCCAGCTCGATGCCGTGCTGTTCGAGCAGGTGCTGTTCAACCTGCTCGACAATGCCGCCAAATATTCGCCGCCCGACACGACGGTCTCGATCCGCGGCCGGCGCGACCGCGATCATGTCGTGCTCGAGATCGTGGACGAGGGGGCGGGGATTCCGCCCGACGAACTCGACAGTGTGTTCGACAAGTTCTACCGCGTGCAGAAGGGCGATCATGTCCGTCCCGGCACCGGGCTCGGCCTCGCCATCTCCCGCGGTTTCGTCGAAGCGATGCGCGGCACGATCTCGGCCGCCAACCGCAGCGACCGGCGCGGCGCTGTCCTTACCGTCCGTCTTCCCGTTCCGGCAGAGAGCCGCACATTGGATACCGCCGCATGAACGCTGCGCCGATCAAGGTCCTGGTCATCGACGACGAGCCGCCGATCCGCAAATTGCTGCGGATGGGGCTGACGACGCAAGGCTACGAAATCCTGGAGGCGTCGAACGGCAAGGTCGCACTGGAGAAGCTCGAGGAAGCGCCGGCGCTGATCATTCTCGATCTCGGCCTGCCCGACATTCAGGGGCATGAACTGCTGCGCACCATCCGCGCCCGCGACGAGGGGGTGCCGATCGTGGTGCTGTCGAGCCGGGGCGACGAGGCCGGCAAGGTGCAGGCGCTCGATCTCGGCGCCGACGATTATCTGACCAAGCCGTTCGGCATGGACGAGCTGTTGGCCCGCCTGCGCGCCGCGCTGCGCCACCAGCTCCAGGTCAAGGGCGAACGCCCGGTGTTCCGCACCGGAGATCTCTCGGTCGATCTCGTCCGCCGCATCGTCAAGGTCGGCGACCGCGAGGTGAAGCTGTCGCCGAAGGAGTATGACCTGTTGCGCGTGCTGGTTCAGCATGCCGGCAAGGTGCTCACGCACAGGTTCCTGCTGAAGGAGCTCTGGGACGAACTGACCGACGCGCAATATCTGCGCGTCTATGTCCGCCAACTCCGCCAGAAGATCGAAGCAGATCCGGAACGGCCGCAATACGTGCTGACGGAAACGGGGATCGGGTATCGGCTGAAGGCGGGGGATTGACGTTCCACGGACCCGTAGGGTGGGCAAAGGCGCAAAGCGCCGTGCCCACCATCTTTCAGTGATTCCAAAGAGAGAAGACGTGGGCACGCTTCGCTTTGCCTACCCTACGATGTCTGTCATTCCAGGGCGCGCGTCAGCGCGAGCCCGGAATCCATTTCTCCGCCCGTCACGCGTGGCATGATGGATTCCGGTTTCGATGCTGACGCATCGCCCCGGAATGACGAGCTACCCCACCTTCCGATGCCTTGCCGTCGACCGGTGCGCCTTCTTCGCGGCGCGATGTCGCCCGGTCGCACGGCGCGCATGAGATTTCGCTGCCGCCTTCTTGCCGCCGCGTCCCTTCAGGCTCTGCTTCAGCGCGTCCATCAGACTGACGACGTTGCTGGGGCGCTCCTCGGGCTCGGGCAGCTCGATCGTCTTGCCGCTGGCCTTGCGCTTCACCAGCGCCTTCAGCGCGGTCTCGTATTCGTCCTTGAACTTGCCGGGGTCGAAATGCGCCGCCTTGGTGCGCAGGATGTGGCCGGCGAGCTCGACCATGTCCTTGGTGATCTTCGGGCTCTTGATGTCGTCGAAGAACTGGTCCTCGTCGCGCAGCTCGTAAGGAAAGCGCAGCGTGGTGCCGAGCAGGCCTTTGCCGAACGGCTCGATCGCGATGATATGCTCGCGGTTGGTGAGCACGATCTTGGCGAGCGCCACGCGGTCCTGGTCCTTCATGGCGTCGCGGATCACCGCGAAGGCGTCGACCGCGGCCTTGCCGTCGGGCGCGATGTAATAGGGATGGTTGAGATAGCGCTGGTCGATCTCCTCGCTCGGCACGAAGCTCTCGATGTCGATGGTGTGGTTGCTCTCGATCTGGACCGCCTCGAGCTCCTCCGGCTCGATCTCGACGTACTTGCCCTTGCGCAGTTCGTAGCCGCGGCCTTTCTGGTCGCTCTCGACGACGTCGCCGGTCTCGGAATCGATCATCTGCTGCTTGAGCCGGTTCCCCGTCTCGCGGTTGATCAGGTGAAACCGCGTCTTCTCCGCCGCCGTGGTCGCGGGGTAGAGCACGACCGGGCAGCTGACCAGCGACAGCTTCAACGTTCCCTTCCAATAGGCGCGCGGGGCCATTCCATTCTCCAGCGTTTTCAAGGCGTTTTGGAACCCCAACCCTCCCACAGGGTTTTGGTTCCGGGTGGGACTTTGGCCGTGATAGGCTCAATGCCGAAAGAGAAGCGGGACCGGTCGTGCTGCAAAAACTCTCCACTTACCGACAGAAGCGTGATTTCGAAAAGACACCCGAGCCGTCGGGCAAGACCGCGGTAGCGCCATCGCAGCAGCGGCGCTTCGTGATCCAGAAGCACGATGCGAGCCGGCTGCACTACGACCTCCGGCTCGAATTCGACGGCGTGTTCAAGTCCTGGGCGGTGACCAAGGGCCCCTCGCTCGATCCGCATGACAAGCGCCTGGCGGTCGAGGTGGAGGATCATCCGCTCGACTACGGCGATTTCGAAGGCACGATTCCGGAAGGCCAGTATGGCGGCGGCACGGTGATGCTGTGGGATCGCGGCTATTGGGAGGCCGAGGACCCCGAAGCCGGATTCAAGAAGGGCGATCTGAAGTTCACCCTGCATGGCGACAAGCTGCAGGGCAGCTGGGTGCTTGTGCGCATGCGCAACCGCGGGGGCGAAAAGCGCACCAACTGGCTGCTGATCAAGCACCGCGACGAATATGCCCGCGAGGGCAAGGACAACGACATCCTCGACGAGGACAAGTCGGTCGCCTCCGGCCGGGCGATGGAGCAGATCGCCGAAGGCAAGGGTCGCGCGCCAAAGCCGTTCATGCTGGCGAAGGGCGCCAGGGCCAAGGCCGATGCCGTCTGGCAGTCCAACCGTGCCGAGGACGCGAAGGGGCGCACGGTCAAGCCGGCACCGCGCGCGGCGTTGAAGGCCGGCAAGATCCCCAAGACCAAGGCGGCGAAGAAGGCCACGACGGCGACCAATGCGAAGAAGGTCGCTGAGATGCCGGACTTCGTGGCGCCGCAACTCTGCACTTTGGTCGAGCGGCCGCCGGCCGGAGAGGGCTGGTGCCACGAGATCAAGTTCGATGGCTATCGCGTGCAGCTCCGGGTCGAGGACGGCGAAGCGACGCTGAAGACGCGCAAGGGTCTCGACTGGACCGGCAAGTTCGGCGCCATCGCCAAGGAGGCGGCCGCGCTGCCGGACGTGATGATCGACGGCGAGATCGTCGCGCTCGACCACAACGGCGCACCGAATTTCTCCTCGCTCCAGGCTGCGCTGTCCGATGGCAAGACCGAAGAGCTGATCTTCTTTGCCTTCGACCTGCTGTTCGCCGACGGGCAGGATTGCCGGCGGCTGCCGCTCAGCGAGCGCAAGGCGCAGCTGAAGCAGCTGCTGGAAGCCCGCAAGCGGAAATCGACCCAGATCCGCTATGTCGAGCATTTCGAGAGCGGCGGCGATGCCGTGCTGCAATCGGCCTGCAAGCTCGAGCTCGAGGGCGTGGTGTCGAAGAAGCTGGATGCGCCGTATCGTTCGGGACGCACCGAGAGCTGGGTCAAGTCGAAATGTCGCGCCGGCCACGAAGTGGTGATCGGCGGCTACAAGACCACGAACGGCAAATTCCGCTCGCTGATGGCCGGCGTGCAGCGCGGCGATCATCTCGCCTTCGTCGGCATGGTCGGCACCGGTTTCGGCGCGGACAAGGTCAAGCACATCATGCCGTCGTTGAAGGCGATGGCGGCCAAGGAAAGCCCGTTCGGCGGCAAGAATGCCCCGAAGAAGACGCGCGAGGTGCACTGGCTGAAGCCGGAGCTCGTCGCCGAGATCGAGTTCGCCGGCTTCACCGCCGACGGCAATATCCGCCAGGCCGCGTTCAAGGGGCTGCGGCAGGACAAGCCGGCCAGGGAGGTAGAGGCGGAGAGGCCCGTCGATACGAAGCTTGCCGAACCTACAGCCGGGAAGCGAGCTGCAAAGACTGCCAAGCGATCCAAGGACGCCGGCACGGCGGAGGTGATGGGCGTCGTCATCTCCAAGCCGGACAAGGAGCTCTGGCCTGATGGCGGCGAGGGTGCTCCCGTCACCAAGCTCGATCTCGCGCGCTATCTCGAAGCCGTCGGCGCGTGGATGATCGTGCACCTGAAGGGCCGTCCGTGCTCGCTGATCCGCGCGCCGGACGGCATCAAGGGCGAATGCTTCTTCCAGCGCCACGCCATGCAGGGCACGTCCAACCTTCTAGAGCTCGCGCGCGTCTCCGGCGACCGCAAGCCTTATCTGCAGATCGACCGGATCGAGGGACTCGCGGCCGTGGCGCAGATCGGCGGCGTCGAGCTGCATCCCTGGAATTGCGCGCCTTATGCCTATGACACGCCGGGCCGGCTGGTGTTCGATCTCGATCCGGCGCCGGACGTCGCGTTCACCGACGTGGTCGAGGCGGCCAGGGAGATGCGGCAGCGGCTCGCCGACCTGGGCATGGAGAGCTTCTGCAAGACCACCGGCGGCAAGGGCCTGCATGTCGTGGTACCGCTGCTTCACGGCGCCCGCGACAAGGTGAGCTGGAAGGAGGCCAAGGCCTTTGCGCAGGGCGTTTGCCAGTGGATGGCCGACGATGATCCCGGGCGCTATCTGCTCAACATGTCGAAGAAGCTGCGCGAGGGAAAGATCTTCCTCGACTATCTCCGCAACGACCGCATGTCGACGGCGGTGGCCCCGCTATCGCCGCGGGCGCGAGTGGGTGCCACGGTATCGATGCCGCTGACCTGGTCGCAGGTGAAGGGCGATCTCGACCCGAAGCGCTATACGCTGCGGACCGTGCCGGGCCTGCTGTCGCGGTCGAAGGCGTGGCAGGGTTATGACGACGCGGCGACACCGATCAAAGCCGCCATCAAGAAGCTCGCGGGGAAGACGTAGGGTGGGCAAAGCGAAGCGTGCCCACGATCTCTTTCGAGACGATGAACAGGTGGGCACGGCGCTGAGCGCCTTGCCCACCCGACGACATCGTGGATGCCGCTAGATCCGGCCCATCAACAGCAGGATCAGCAGGATGACGATGACGAGCCCGAGGCCGCCGCCGCCGTAATAGCCGGTGCCGTAGAACGGGCCGCCGCCGATGCCGCTGAAGCCGCCGAGCAGGGCGATCACGAGAATGATCAGAATGATCGTACCGATAGACATGCGAATTTCCTCCAGCCCTTCCTTGAAGGGTCCTTGCAACCTGTCCCGTTGTGCGGAGGCAACTTGCCGCAGGTTGTAAAGTTCCCGCAGTGAAACACGGCTGGCGGATCAACTTGCATGGAACCTTTGTGGAGGCGGCCCGCGTTGACTATGTGAGGATCAGTCACTGTAGGGGGAGGGCCATGTCAGCACCGCTTGTCGTTTCAATTCCGCACCGTCTCGGCCGCGAGGAGGCGGTGCGCCGCCTCAAGACCGGGCTCGGCCGCGCCGCGGCCAGCATTCCCGTCATGCAGGTCGAGGAGGAGCGCTGGACCGGCGACAGCATGGCGTTTCGCATTCGCGCGCTCGGGCAGATTGCGACGGGGCAGGTCGATGTCGGCGACGATCAAGTCCGGGTCGAGGTGGTGCTGCCCTGGCTGTTGCAGCGCTTTGCCGAGATGGCGCAGGCCACGATCAAGAAGCGCGGGCAGTTGCTGCTGACCAAGGATGGGGGGAAGTAATTTCAGGCGCGCACGCGCTGTCGCGCCGGCCTGATGGCGCTTGCCGTGCGGGCTTCGCTGACGAAGGCGGGAAAATCCCGGAACGCCTGCGCCAGCGGCAATTCACCATTGGCAAGGCCGGGCACGGTGTAGCCGGCCAGGTCGATGGTGGCGTCAAAGCTCTCCGGCGCGGGCCATCCCCGGCCCGCTTGCGTGAGCGGCGCGAAGTGACGCCCGACCACGACGATCGCCGCGCTGCGGCCATGGCGGCGGGCGAAGGCGACGACATGGTCCGCATCGGCGCCGTGCACCGCCAGCGGCTGGTAATCGCCTTGAGCGAAGACGTCGGCGAGCGCATTGCGCAGCTTGAGAAGACGCCGCGTCCAGGCCAGCTTGATCAGGCCGTCCGGCCAGCACGTCATGAGGCCGCTCCAGTCCGGGTCGTCCAGCGAGTTCAGCCCTGCCTGCCGCGCGCCAAAGTCGACCGGGCGGCGGTTGTCGGGGTCGACCAGCGACAGGTCCCAGAACTCGGTGCCCTGATAGAAGTCGGGCACGCCGGGCAGCGTCGCCTTGAGCGTGAGCTGGCTCAGCGAATTCAACATGCCGAGCAGTGCGACGCGGCGGGCCAGCGTTTGCAGCGCCTCCAGGAATTCGCCTGACAATGTGGGGTCGAGGATCTTGTCGATGAAGCTCTTGATGCCGCTCTCATAGGCTTCATGCGGGTTGAGCCAGCTGGTCTCTTCCTTGCCCTCGCGCGCCGCCTTCAGCGCATAGGCCTGGATGCGCTCGACGAAGCCGGCGTCGATCGTCTCAACCAGCGGCCAGGCGCCGAGCAGGGTCTGATACAGCATGTATTCGAACGTCGCCGAGGGCGCTCGGTAATTGCCCTCGAGTGTGAGGTGCGGCGCGTTCAACACCTTCCAGCGCGAAACCGCGCTGGTCCACTCGCCCGGAATTTCGCTGAGCGCCGCGATTCGCGCGCGGGCATCCTCGCCGCGTTTGGTGTCATGCGTGGCGGTTGCCGTCATTCCCAGCGGCCATTCCCTGGCGCGGGTCTGCATGGTCTGGTGGAAGGCGGAAACCGTAAGACCGTTGCTGGCGGGATCGCCGCCGACCTCGTTCAGTGCGAGCAGGCGGTGGAATTGATAGAACGCGGTGTCCTCCAGCGACTTCGCCATCATCGGCCCGGTGAATTGCTGCACCTTCAGCGCGAAGCGGCGCACCCGCGGGGCGCTGTGCGGAGGGCGGCTGGGCTTGAGCAGGTCCATGGTCAGGGCATCGCGCAGGAAATCGAAGATGCCTTCGTCCGCGGCGAACCATTCCGCGCGGGCGCGCGCGATGGTGTCGTCGATCAGCTTGCGGTCGGGGGCCGTCGGGCTGCTGTTGGTCAGATAGGTGCGGTACACCGGGAAATGCAGCACATACAGCTCGAGCGCCTGCCGCAGGCTGTCGGCGGAGAAATCGCGGGTGGAGTAATGCCCGTTGGCGATCCGCGCGAGCAGGCGCGTCAGCACGGTGAATTCACTGGTGAGCAGCGTCTCCAGCACGCGCCGCTTGGCGTCCTTCACATAAGGCGCAAGCCGCGGTGGCCGGTTGCTGACCTGTCGCCAGGTCTCGTCCAGCGCCGCCATGCCCTTCTCATCGACCAGGACCTGGGAAATGACGTTCATCCATTCATAGCCGGTGGTACCCTGGACGCCGGCGAAGTGCGGCAGCCGTTCGTGCTCGCACAGGATCTTCTCGATCACCGTGTAGAACGGCTTGGTGTTGCCCTGCGCGTCGCGCACCAGGCGGCGCAGCCGCTGGCAATATTGCGCGGGGTCGCGCAGGCCGTCGATGTGATCGAGCCGGATGCCCTGCAGCTTGCCGTCGGCGATGAGCTGCTTCACCAGCCGGTGCGTGGCGGCAAACGTGCCGGGATCCTCGACGCGCAGACCGGCGAGTCCGTTGACGTCGAAGAAGCGGCGATAATTGATGTCGCTGGAGGCGAGCCGCCAGTGCCCGAGCTTGTAGTGCTGCCGCTCGAGCAGGTGATGTAACGCCAGCGTCTGCGCGGGACGATCCTTGGCGGCACGATAAGCGGCAAGACCGCGTGCGATGATCTCGGCGGCGCCCGCAATCTCCTTGAGCTCGGCCTTGAACGCGGGGGCTTCCTTGCGGTTGGGACGGCGCAGTCCGGTGTAGCGCGCCGCGAGCGAGAGCAGGCGTTTGCCCGCTTCCGTCTCCGCGGCATCCGCGTCCTTCACGATCATGCGCAGCATCTCGCCATACCGCTCCGGCGCGATCGGCAAGCGATGCTCGAAATACCAGGCGGAGAGGCTGCCCTGGCCCGGATCGTAGCGCAGCTCGATCTCTCCGCCCTCCAGCGCTTCACCGTAGGACTTGCCGAGGATCGGCAGCAGCACGCCGCCGCGAGCGCGATAGGGCAGCAGGTCCCAGTCGATGTCGAAGGAAACGGCGTGGGGCGAGGCCTGGCCCCATTCCAGCACGTCGAGCCACCACGGATTGTCGGCGAAATGCACGCCGACATGGTTCGGCACGAAGTCGATGATGAGGCCGAGGTCGTGCGCCTTGAGCGCCTCGTTCAGTCGCGCGAAGCCGGCCTCACCGCCGAGCTCCGGATTGAACTGGCTGTGATCGACAGTGTCGTAGCCGTGGGTCGAACCCTTGCGCGCCTTCATCACCGGCGAGGCATAGAGATGGGTGATCCCCAGCGCCTTGAGGTAAGGCACGACGGCGGCGGCCTTGTCGAAGCCGAAATCCGCGGTGAGCTGGAGCCGGTAGGTCGCAAGCGGAATGGCAGGAGGCATGCTAACCTCCGAGATGCCAGACCACTGACCAGGGCGGCAGCCGGTCGCCGCTTGCCTCTCCCCAAATCGGCGTGCCCGTGGCAGCTTGGGGACGCGCGATGTCGTTGCCCGAGAGATTGGCGAGGAGCCGCAGCGTCATGCCGTCGCCCATGCGCCAATGCGCGGTGAGCAGGCCGTTGTCGGCCGCCTCGGCATCCCCGAAGCTGGCCCCCTTCAGCCGCGGCATGATCTGCTTGCGGCGCAGAGTGAGCAGCTCTCGCACCAGCGCAAGCCGCGCGTCCTGCTGCGGCGTGCGGCCGGTCCAGTCGAGCACCGCCGATTGCAGCGTCGCGGGATCGAGCGGGTCGGGCACTTCGTCGCCGAATTTCTCGTAGGCCCACGCATATTCCTGCTTGCGCCCCTTGCGGACGGCGTCGGCGAGCCCGCCCTGGAAATCGCAGAAGAACGGGAAGGGCACCGTCGAGCCCCATTCCTCGCCCTGAAACAGCATCGGCACCATCGGCGCGAGCAGGGTCACCGCGAGCGCTGCTTCGATCTGCTGCGGCGATGCCAGGCTTTCGAGCCGGTCGCCGAGCGGGCGGTTGCCGATCTGGTCGTGGTTTTGCAAGAAGTTGACGAAGGTCGCCGGCGGCAGCTGACCGCTCGGCTCGCCGCGCGGCTTCTTGCCCCAGAACTCCGAGACCTCGCCCTGATAGACGAAGCCTGACGCCAGCGCTCGCGCCAGATCGAGGCGCGGCGTTTGATAATCCGCGTAGTATCCGGCGAGCTCGCCGGTCAGCATCACGTGCCAGACGTGGTGATAATCGTCGTTCCACTGTGCGCGATATTTGCCGTTCGGCGGCTCCTGCGCGGCGTCGAGCAGGCTGGCGCGATTGTCGCCGTTCTCCAGCACGAGGTGGATGTGGCGTCCCGTCGCCTTGGCGAGCTCGCCGGCGGCGACGCTGAGATCCTGCAGCATCGACTGCTCGCCGGGCACCGCCATGATGTGATTGGCGGCATCCAGCCTCAGGCCGTCGAAACGGTAGTCGCTGAGCCAGCACAGCGCATTCTCGACCGCGAACGCGCGCACCTGCGGCACGCGATAATCGATCGCGCTGCCCCAGGGCGTGTGCGCATCGGTGAAGAAGGCCGGCGCATAGCGGCCGAGATAATTCCCCTCGGGGCCGAAATGATTGTAGACGACGTCGAGGAACACCATCAGGCCGCGCAGATGCGCCTCGTCGATCAGCGTCTTCAGGTCTTCGGGGCGGCCATAGGCGCTGTCGGGCGCATACCACAGCACGCCGTCGTAGCCCCAGCCGCGGCGTCCTGCGAAATCCGCCAGCGGCATCAGTTCCAGCGCGGTGATGCCGGTTGCGGCGAGATGATCGAGCTTGTCGATCATGGCGCGGTAAGTGCCTTCAGAGGTGAAGGTGCCGACATGGGTCTCGATCAGAACCGTCTCGTCCCAGGGGCGGCCGCGCCAATCGCGCGCCTGCCAGGAAAAGGCGTCGTGATCGATCACCTCGCTCGGGCCGAACACGTCGTCGGGCTGGAAAGCCGAAGCCGGATCGGGCACGTCGATCTCGTCGTCGATCCTGAACTTGTAGGGGCTGCCGGTGGCGAGGCCGGCAATCTCGGTCACGTACCAGCCATCCTGCCGGCGCTGCATCGCGTGTCGTCGGTCCAGCAGGAGGTCGACACGGCGCGCGCCAGGCGCCCACAGGCGGAACGACACGCCGTCCTTCGTCGGCTTCGCCCCGAAGGATGGCCTCATAGCGCCCCCGCGAAGGCGAGCACGGAGCGCGGCGGCGCCTTGCTGTCGCTTCCGGGCGGGAAGTCGATCGTGTTCAGCTTGGCATCCGTCGTGTTCAGGATCTGCTGCCAGCTCTTGTACTCGGTCATCTTCGGCAATTTGAATGCGATCTCTTCGGGGGCGGCGTTCAGTACGATAAAGATCGCGGCTCCGCCGGGTTCCATCGGTCCCATCACGTAGGAGAGGAATCTTCCCTCCGGGAATTTCCAGTCGCTCTCCGTCATCTCGTCGCCGGCAGGCGTCAGCCACAACGCGCCGTAGGAGACGCCGTCGGCGGGGCGGCCATCGAGCCAGCGGTGGCTGCGAAGCTGCGAGAACCGGCGGCGGATCTCGGCGAGATGGGCGACGAAATCGACCATGTCGTCCCCCTCCTTGCCGAGATTGGCCCAGCCGACCCAGCCGATCTCGTTGTCCTGGCAATAGGCGTTGTTGTTGCCCGATTGCGAGTTGCCGACCTCGTCGCCGGCGAGGATGAGCGGAACGCCCTGCGCCAGCATCAGGCAGGCCAGCACGTTCTTGCGAAGCTGGCGGCGCAGGCCGAGGATCTGAGGATCGTCGGTCGGTCCCTCCACACCGCAATTGTTGCTGTGGTTGTCGTTGGAGCCGTCGCGATTGTCCTCGCCGTTGGCCTCGTTGTGCTTCTCGTTGTAGCTGAAGAGGTCGGCGAGGGTGAAGCCGTCGTGCACGGTGATGTGGTTGATGCTGGCGCGCGGCCGCCGTCCGTCATGGTTGAACAGGTCGGACGACGCCGTCATCCGGCTGGAGATGTCGCCGATCAGGCTGCCTTCACCGCTCCAGTAGCGGCGCATGGCGCTGCGATAGCGATCATTCCATTCCGACCATTGCGAGGGGAATGCGCCGACCTGGTAGCCGCCGAGGCCGAGGTCCCAGGGCTCGGCGACGAGCTTGACGGTCGCCAGCACCGGATCCTGGCGAATTGCAGTCAAAAACGAAATGCCGCGATCGAAGCCGTTGGGCCCACGCGCCAGCGTGGTGGCGAGGTCGAAGCGGAAGCCGTCGACATGGCAGACCTCGACCCAGTAGCGCAAGGAGTCCATCACCATCTGCAGCACGCGCGGGTGAGTGAGGTTCACCGACGAGCCGCAGCCGGTGAAGTCGTCGTAATAGCGCGGGTTCTCGCGGTTCAGCCAGTAATAGGAGGCGTTGTCGATGCCGCGATAGCACAGCGTCGGTCCGAGATGATTGCCCTCGGCGGTGTGATTGTAGACGACGTCGAGCATCACCTCGATGCCGGCATCGTGCAGGCGGGCCACCGTGGTGCGGAAGGAATCGAGCGCATTGTCCTGGGCGTAGCGCGGCTCCGGCGCGAAGAAGGACAGCGTGTTGTAGCCCCAGTAATTGGCCAGCTTCTTCTCCACCAGGATGCGGTCGTCGACGAAGCTGTGCACCGGCAGCAGCTCGACCGTGGTGACGCCGAGCTTCTTCAGATGCTCGATCATCGCCGGCGAGGACAGGCCGCCATAGGTGCCGCGCAAATTCGGCGGCACGTCGTCGCGCTTCTGCGTCAAACCCTTGACGTGAGCCTCGTAGATGATCGTGTCTTCCCAGGGGATGTTGGGACGGATCTCGCGGCGGCCCCAGTTGAAGGTCTCGTCGACCACGACGGCCTTGGGCATGCCGCGCGCGTTGTCGCGCCGGTCGAAGGACAGGTCCTCGCGCGGGCTTCCGGTGCGATAGGCGAAATGCGCATCGCTCCAGACCAGGCGTCCGGCGAGCCGCTTGGCATAGGGGTCGAGCAGCAGCTTGTTGGCGTTGAAGCGATGGCCGTGCTCGGGCTCGTAGGGGCCGTGCACGCGATAGCCGTAGAGCTGCCCGGGGGAGACGTCGTTGAGATAGCCGTGCCAGACGTCCTCGGTCTTCTCGGGCAGCTCAATGCGCTCGAGCTCGCGGCGGCCTTGCGTGTCGAACAGGCAGAGCTCGACCTTCTGTGCGTTCGCGGAGAACAGCGCGAAATTGGTGCCGCGTCCGTCCCAGCTTGCGCCGAGGCGTGCAGGCGATCCGGCAGTCAGGCGCATGTGTCAGCTTTCCGGAACGAGGAAGATCGCGGCGAGCGGCGGAATGGTGAGGCGGAGCTCGCCGCCCTCGGCATGGACTTCGCCGATATTACCGACATTGCTGCCGCCATAATGGGCGGAATCCGAGTTGAGCACTTCCTTCCACTTGCCGGCAAAGGGCACGCGAACGCGATAGTTCTGATAGACGTTCGGCGAGAAGTTGACGATCACGAGACAGCGCGCGTGCTCGTCAAATCCCTTGCGCAGCCAGGCGAACACGTTGCGGTTGGCGTCATCCGTGATCAGCCATTCGAAGCCGGCCTGGTCGCAGTCCATCTGGTGCAGCGCCGGCACCGCGCGATAGAGGCGGTTGAGGTCCCGGATCAGCGCCTGGGTACCGGAATGGTACTTGTATTCGAGCAGGTGCCAGTCGAGCGACTGGTCGTGATTCCATTCGCGGCTCTGCGCGATTTCCGCGCCCATGAACAGGAGCTTCTTGCCGGGATGGCCGAACATGAAGCTGTAATAGGCGCGCAAATTCGCGAAGCGCTGCCACTCGTCGCCGGGCATGCGGCCGAGGATCGATCGCTTGCCGTGCACGACCTCGTCATGCGAGAGCGGCAGGATGAAGTTTTCCGAGAATGCGTAGTGCAGGCCGAACAGGATCTCGTCGTGATGGTATTTGCGGTGGATCGGATCCTTGCTGATGTAGTTCAGCGTGTCGTGCATCCAGCCCATGTTCCACTTGTAGCCGAAGCCGAGCCCGCCGAACTCGACCGGACGCGAGACCTGCGGCCAGGCGGTGGATTCCTCCGCAGCCGTGGTCGCCTGCGGGAAGCGGGCGAAGACCTCGGTGTTGAAGCGGCGCAGGAAGTTGATCGCCTCGATGTTTTCCCGGCCGCCATACTGGTTCGGGATCCACGCGCCGGGCGGCCGGCTGTAGTCGAGATAGAGCATGGACGCGACGGCATCGACACGCAGCCCGTCGATGGCATAGCGCTCCATCCAGAACAGCGCGTTCGACACCAGGAAGTTGGTCACTTCGGTGCGGCCGTAATTGTAGATCAGCGTGCCCCAGTCGAGGTGGCGGCCCTGGAGCGGGTTGGCGTGTTCGTAGAGCGCGGTGCCGTCGAAACTGCCGAGCCCGTGCGGATCGTCGGGGAAGTGACCCGGCACCCAGTCGAGCAGCACACCGACGCCCTCGCGGTGGCAGGCATCGACCAGGACGGCGAAATCCTCTGGGGTCCCGAAGCGGCTGGTCGGCGCATAGAGGCCGGTCGGCTGATAACCCCACGAGCCGTCGAACGGATGCTCGCTCACGGGCAGGAATTCGAGATGGGTGAAGCCCATGTCGCGGGCGTAGGCCGGCAGCTGCTCGGCCAGTTCGCGATAGCTCAGCCATTCACCGCCGTTCTTGCGCCGCCACGAGCCGAGATGGACCTCGTAGATCGACATCGGCGCCGACAGCGCGTTGATACCGTCCGGCGCAGGACGCGGCCGCGGCAGGTGGGCCTCGTCGAACACGATGGAAGCCGTCTTCGGACGGACTTCGCTCGCAAACGCCATCGGATCGGATTTCAGCGGCAGCAGGTGGCCATGCGGCCCGATGATCTCGAACTTGTAATGATCGCCGGCCTTGGCGTGCGGGATGAACAATTCCCAATAGCCGGCGCCGCGCACCCGCATCGGATGGCGCCGTCCGTCCCAGAAATTGAAATCGCCGACCACGGAAACGCGCCGTGCGTTCGGCGCCAGCACGACGAAGCCGATGCCGTCGATGCCCTCGAGCCGCATCGGATGGGCGCCGAGCTTGTCATAGAGCCGCTGGTGGGTGCCCTCGCCGAGCAGGTAGAGGTCGAAATCGGTCAGGATCGGCGGAAAGCGGTAAGCGTCCTCGAATTCGACGACGTTGTTGCCGAATTTCACGCGCAACTGGTAGTGCTTCGAGCCGTTGGGCAGATTGCCGATGAACAGCCCGGCATCGTGCACGCGGTCAAGCGGCGCGACCTCGCCATGTTCGCCGACCGCCTCGACGTTGGAGGCCTCGGGCAGAAACGCGCGCACCACGCTTTTGCCGCCCTCGGGATGCAGCCCGAGATAGTGGAAGGGGTCGGAGTGGCGGCCCTCGATGATCGCATAGGCCTCGGCAGGAAGTTTAGGCATGGGCTTCGCTCTCGGTACTGGACAGAATGCGAAGCAGTCCGGTCAGCGGCGCATGGAGCCCCTCAGGCCGGTGGGACAGCTCGTACTCTACGTCATTGAAGGCCTGATCAAGCAGGAAAAACCGCAGCAATCCCTCGCTGGATCTCGGCTCTTCCGGCCACAGCCGCTGATCGGTCATGGCTTCGCGGTAGGCGGACAGGAAGGTTGCGGTGGCACGCTCGCGCCATTCGTCGAGCGCGGCCGCGAGCCGCTCGTGCTCCTCGGAGGCACCGGTCGGTGCGCGATTGAGGGCGGCATTGACCGAAACATGAATCGAATGGATCAGGCCAGCGACATCGCGGGCGGCAGGCGCCTTGCGCCGCTTGGCAGCCAAGGGCACACGCGGATCGCCGTCGAAGTCGATGATGAAGATATCGTCCTTCACGATCAGTGTTTGCCCGAGCCGGAAGTCGCCATGATGACGGATGTTCAACCCACCGATCCCGGATGGCAAGAGCCCGCTCAGATGGTCGGAGAGGAGCCTACGCGCCTCCGTCAGCCGATCGACCAGCGGCCGGTCCGCCTCCCGTAGGCCCTCGCGGCTCTCGGCCAGCCTTTCGAAAACCCGCTCGGCGCGCGCCTTGAGGTCGGATACGAGCCGCTTTACGTATGCGGAGTCGATCGGCTCCGGAGCGAGATCGACCGGCTCTGCCGCGGCCAGAGCGACATGCAGTTCGCCGAGCCGCCGGCCGATCTGCGCGACGAAGTGCACATAAAGCGCTTGCTCCTGGGTCTCGCGCAGCGCTTCGCCTATCGGGACGACGCGTTGGTCGTCGATATAGCGATCGAGATAGCCCGTGGTCACGGTCCAGCCGTCGCCCTGGTTCTCGACATAGGCATGCAGCACGCCGAGCGCGCTGCGCCGGTCGCCCTCGACCAACTCGACGCTGCCGAGCAGCGCCGGCGTGTTGGCGAAGCGCGCGACCTCGGTGAGATAATGGCCGATCTCGATCTCGGGGCTGACACCGCCTTCGAGCCGGCGGTAGATCTTGGCGACGTACTGGTTGTCGACCAGAGCCGTGCTGTTGGACTGCTCGATCGCGCGGATGCGCTCGGGCTCCTTGATGGTGTAATCGGCGAACCGGCTGGTCGCCTTGAACTCGAGCCGCAGATTGTTCTCCTCCACCACCAAATTCTGCGACAAATTGCGCAGGAACAGGCCGATGAAGATCTGGTCGGTCGCGACGTCGAGCAGCGTGCCTTCGCGCGCGCCCTGGCGCACGGCGGCGAGCGCCTTCGGATTGAAGCGCTCGCGGTCGAAGCGCACCCACTCGATCTGGAGCGGCATCACGTAGCGTGTCGCCACGTCTCCTTGATTGGTCTCGAAGAACGCGATCCAGGGCCGGTTGTCGCCGATGTCGCAGAACGGCACGGCCGAGGTCAGCACGGTCTTGATCTGCTTGGGATTGTGCTCGTGATACCACCTTGTGCGCGACAGAAATCCCGGCAGCACGTCGCGCTCGAAAACGCCGCGCTCGCGGGCCAGCGACACCCAGTTCGAATTCACCGGCACCACCAGCGTCTCGAATTCCGGCACCGCGCGCGGCGTCACCGGCTCGGACTTGTCGCGCTCCTGAAGCTGGAACCAGTAGAAGCCATAGGGTCCCAGCGTGATCATGTAGGGCAGCTCGCCGATCGCCGGGAAGCGGGTGCGGCCGAGCATCTCCTGCGGGATGCGGTCCTTCCACGGCGACAGGTCGAGCTCGGTGGCTTGCGCGGCGCGCGACAAATTGGCGACGCAGAGGATCACCTCGTCGCGATATTGCCGGACATAGGCCAGCACGGCGCGGTTGGCCGGGCGGATGAAGGTCATGGTGCCGCGGCCGAAGGCGAGCGTCGACTTGCGGACCGCGATCAGCCGCTTGGTGGCGCTGAGCAGCGACGACAGGCTGCGCGACTGCGCCTCCACGTTGACCGATTCGTAGCCGTAGACCGGGTCCATGATTAGCGGCGCGTAGAGGCGTGCCGGGTCGCACCGCGAGAAGCCGCCGTTGCGGTCCGGGCTCCACTGCATCGGCGTGCGCACGCCGTTGCGGTCGCCGAGATAGATGTTGTCGCCCATCCCGATCTCGTCGCCGTAATAGATGATCGGCGTGCCGGGGAAGGACAGCAGCAGCGAGTTCATCAGCTCGATCTTGCGCCGGTCGTTGTCCATCAGCGGCGCGAGGCGCCGGCGGATGCCGACATTGATGCGGGCGCGGGGGTCGTTGGCGTAGGTGGTCCAGAGATAGTCGCGCTCGACGTCGGTGACCATCTCCAGCGTCAGCTCGTCATGGTTGCGCAGGAACAGCGCCCATTGGCAGCTCGCCGGAATGTCCGGCGTCTGACGCAGGATATCGGTGATCGGGAAGCGGTCCTCCTGCGCGATCGCCATGTAGATGCGCGGCATCAAGGGGAAGTGATAGGCCATGTGGCACTCGTCGCCACGGCCGAAATATTCCTGCACGTCCTCCGGCCATTGATTGGCCTCGGCGAGCAGCAGCTTGCCCTTGGAGTAGGAATCGAGCTCCTGACGCAGGCGCTTGATGATGGCATGCGTCTCGGGAAGGTTCTCGTTCGAGGTGCCCTCGCGCTCGCAGAGATAGGGAATGGCATCCAACCGGAAGCCGTCGACGCCGGCGTCCAGCCAGCGCTTCATCACCTGGATGAGCGCGCTGACCACGCGCGGATTGTCGAAATTGAGGTCCGGCTGGTGCGAGAAGAACCGGTGCCAGTAGAACGCGCCGGCCTCGTGGTCCCAGGTCCAGTTCGACTTCTCGGTGTCGGTGAAGATGATGCGCGTGCCCTGGTATTTCTGGTCGGTGTCGCTCCAGACATACCAGTTGCGGGCGCTCGAGCCGGGATGGCTGCGGCGCGCGCGCTTGAACCATTTGTGCTGGTCCGAGGTGTGGTTGACCACGAGCTCGGTGATGACGCGCAAGCCGCGCTTCTGCGCCTCCTGGATGAAGCGCTTGAAGTCCTTCATGGTCCCGAAATCGGGATTGACCGCGCCGTAGTCGGCGATGTCGTAGCCGTCGTCGCGGCCCGGAGAGGGGTAGAACGGCAGCAGCCACAGCGCGGTGACGCCGAGCTCCTGCAGATAGGGCAGCTTCTCGGTCAGTCCGGCGAAGTCGCCGATGCCGTCATTGTTGCTGTCGGCGAAGGCCTTGACATGCAGCTGATAGATGATGGCGTCCTTGTACCAGAGCTCGTCCACGATCTCGGCAGCCTCGGCCTTCTGGGTGTCGACGGAAGATAGAACATTCATGGCGTGCCCCTTACGCCAGGCAGCGGAACAAGAGCGCCGGATCGCGGTCGGGATCGATACGCAACCTGATCCCGCCCCATTCGATGCGGGACCGTTCGCCGGTGACGAGGTTTTCGAGTGTCGTCACATGGTGACGCTGCCCGCCGGCGTCAACGGTGACGTCGCCGAGCGGCAGCCAGCATTCGCGCAACCGGCCGGAGAGTGCGATCACGGTTACGATGGTGTTGGCGGGTTCAGCCGCCTCCTTGACGAAGGCGATGGTCTCGCCGTCTTCGACGCCCAGAAAACGCAAATTCGCCGTTTGCTGGAGCGCGGCGTTGTCGTTGCGGATGCGGTTGAGGTCGGCAATGTAGGACTTGATGTTGCCGGCCTGGTCCCAGTCGCGCTGCTTGATCTGGTACTTCTCGGAATCGAGATATTCCTCGCGGCCTGGGATCGCTTCGTGTTCGAGCAGCTCGAACCCGCTGTAAACCCCGTAGCTGCCCGACAACGTGGCCGCCAGCGCAACGCGCGACTTGAACGCCCAGGCTTCTCCGCTCTGGAGATGATAGGGCAGCAGGTCGGGCGTGTTGACGAACAGATTCGGACGATAGAAGTCGCGCTCGGGATAGCGCGTCAGCTCGCCGAGATATTGCTCCAGCTCCGCCCTCGACGTGCGCCAGGGGAAATAGGTGAAGGACTGCGCAAAGCCGAGTTTGGCGAGGCCCTTCATCAGCTTTGGCCGCGCAAACGTCTTGGAGAACAGGATCACCTCGGGATGCCGGCGGCGGATGTCGCCGATCAGCCAGTCCCAGAACGCGAACGGCGCGGTGTCGTGATTGTCGATGGCGAAGATGGTGACGCCATGGTCGATCCAGAACAGCATGGCGTCGCGAAAGGCGTTCCACAGGCCGATGCGGTCGACCGAGGCGAAATCGGGAATCACGATGTCGGAATAGGGGCCATCCGCCGTCCGCACCGAGCGGTCCGGCCGCCATTTGAACCATTCCGGATGCTGCGTCAGCCAGGGATGGTCCGGCGAGCATTGCACCGCGAAGTCGAGCGCCAGCTCGAGGCCGTATTCGAGACAGGTCGCGACCAGCGCGCGGAAGTCCTCGATGGTGCCGAGCTCGGGATGCAGCGCGTCGTGGCCGCCCTCGGCGGCGCCGATCGCGTAGGGCGAACCGGGTTCGCCTTCGCTCGCCACCGGCGCATTGTTGCGGCCTTTGCGGCGGCTGCGGCCGATCGGGTGGATCGGCGTGAAATAGAGCACGTCGAATCCCATCGCCGCGATGTCGGGCACGCGCGCGATGCAATCGCGGAGCGTGCCGTGCCCGCCGGGGATCGGGCTCTGGCTGCGCGGCATCATCTGATACCAGGCGCCGAACCGCGCTCTGTCGCGGTCGACGACAAGCGGGAAGGACTGCGAGCGGGTCAGGTCGGGACGGGACTGGCTCTCGGCCATGGCATTGCCGAGCTCGGTCGCCAGCAGCGAGGTGACATCGCCGGTTTGAAGATAATCCTCGCATTGTCTGACGATGATCGTCGCCGCGGCCTGCGGCGCGCCGTGGGCCTTGGTCAGGAGGCTGGCACCCTCGAGCGCGTCGAGGCTGACATCGGCGCCCGTTCGCTGCTTGCGCGCGATGCCGTGGGACCAGGTGGCGAACTCGTCGGTCCAGGCCTCGATCGCATAGAAATATTGGCCGGGCTCCACCGGTGTGAAAGCGCCGGACCAGCGGTCGTTGCCGTGATGGATCATCGGCTCGCGTCGCCAATCCCGGTCCTGCTCGGGGCGCCAGAGCAGCGCGGCCCCGATCACGGCGTCGCCATCGCGGTAGACATCGGCCCACACCTCGACGCGATCGCCTGCGATCCGCTTCACGGCGAAGCGGCCGCAATCGATCGCGGGATAGACGTCCTCGACGAGGAAAGCGCTGCCGGCTGCGGCACTTTCGACAGTTTGAATTGTCTTGTTCACGGTGATGCCATTGACAAGAAAGCAGGGGCCCGTTTCCCTTGTCGGGAACCTACGCTTGATACCTATATAGAAAGCCGCTTGTGTGTCATTAGTTCCCCCTGGGAACGGCAGGCGTGGTTTGTGAGTTGACCCAGACTAACGTCTTCCGCTGCCTCGTTAAAATCGATGCCCCCGGCCACAGAATGGCCTGCAAGCTGCGTGCCGTATGGATCTTTTAGCACAAGCCCGGATCAAGGGCGTTCAATCCGAATTCATTGATGCGCTCGGAAAGCTGCGGGTCACCGACCCCGTGGCCCTGAAGTCCATCCTCGACGCCCTGCCGGAAAAGCGGGTCTACCGCTTCGTCAACGGGCCGGTCGTGGTTCGCGCGCTCGGACATCCGCGCACGGAATTGGCGGCCATCGGCGCGCCGCCGCTGCAATGGAAATTGACCGCAAACGGCAAGTCAACAGCCCAAGGCGAGACACGCGAGCCCGTGATCGCCTGGCCCGCCGGCCTGCCGCTCGGTTATCACCGGTTGACGCTGACCGATGCCGAAGGCGTGACCGAAGAGGTGCCGATGATCGTGGCGCCCGAGCGGGCCTTCGGCGGCGATTTCGACCGCGGCTGGCTGCTCGCCGTGCAGCTCTACGGCGTCCGTTCGGACCGCAATTGGGGCATCGGCGACTTCACCGACCTCGCCGATCTGGTCCGGCTCGCCAAGCAGCTCGGGGCCGACGGCGTCGGGCTCAATCCGCTGCACGTACTGTTCGACGACCATCCGTCCGATTGCAGTCCGTATTCGCCGAACAGCCGGCTGTTCCTCAATCCGCTCTATATCGACGTCGAGGCCATTCCCGAATTCTCGGCGGACCTCGTGCCCGACGCGGCTGCGACCGCTGCCCGTCTGCGCCAAGGCGATCGCGTACCTTACGCCGACATGGCGGCGTTGAAATGGCTCGGCCTGCGCGCCGCGTTCAACAGCTTCGTGGCGAGCGCGAGCCAAGCGCGCCGCAAGGCGTTCGACGCCTTCCGCGCCGCCCGAGGGCCGTTGTTGTCCCGCTTCGCCTGCTTCGAGGTGCTGCGCCATCGCTTCGCCGCGCCGTGGTGGGAATGGCCGGCGCAATGGCAGCAACCGGACGAGGCCAAATGCGCCGGGCTGCGCAATGGACCCGACAAGCGCGAGGTCGAATTCGTCGAATTCGTGCAATGGACGGCGGACAGCCAGCTGCATGCCGCCAAGGAGCTCGCCAGCCAGCTCGGCATGCGCGTCGGGCTCTATCTCGACGTCGCCGTCGGCGTGCAGTCCAACGGCTTCGATGCCTGGAACGAGCAGATGGCGATCTCCCGCCATCTCGCCGTCGGCGCCCCGCCCGACGTGCTCAACACCATCGGCCAGGACTGGGGCCTTGCGGGCTTCAACGCCGGCGGCCTCGAGGCGCAATCCTTCGTGCCGTTCGCCGACATGCTGGCGGCCTCGATGCGCCATGCCGGCGCGATCAGGCTCGATCACGTGCTCGGCCTGAAGCGGCTCTACCTCGTGCCCCGCGGCTTCAAGCCGGACAACGGCGCCTATGTGCAGATGCCGTTCGAGGCGCTGCTCGGCGTCGTGGCACGCGAGAGCGCGGCCCACAAATGCATCGTGATCGGCGAGGATCTCGGCACCGTGCCGGAAGGTTTCCGCGAGATGATGCAGGATTTCGGCATCTGGTCCTATCTCGTCATGATGTTCGAGCGCGACGAGACCGGCCGCTTCCGCAACGTCGAGCATTACCGGCCCAATGCGCTGGTCACGCTGAATACGCATGACCTGTCGACCTATGCCGGCTGGCGCTCCTTCGGCGACCTCAAGATGAAGCGCTCGCTCGGGCTCGATCCCGGCGAGAACGACCAGGCGCGCTGGGATGCGCTCGGCAGGCTCGACGAGATCCTGCGCCAGAACGGCATCAAGGCCAATGACCTCTATTCGGTGCTCGCCTTCCTGTCGCGCACGCCGTCGCGGCTGCTCGCGGTGTCGATGGAGGATCTGCTCGGCGTGATCGACCAGCCCAACATTCCCGGAACGATCGACGAACATCCGAACTGGCGCCAGCGTCTTCCCGTCGCACTCGACAAGATCGCCTCGAAAGTCAACCTCAAGGCCTTGCGAGCGGCAACGCGGGAACGTTCATTGAACGGCGGGAGTTGATCGGCCGGGGCATCTCGAGGCTCGCACGACGTTGTCTCAGAGGATCGAGGACTATGCGCTGATCGGCGATTGCGAGACCGCGGCGCTGGTCGGGCGCAACGGCTCGATCGACTGGCTGTGCTGGCCGGCCTTCGATTCCGACGCCTGCTTTGCCGCCATTCTCGGCACCCACAAGAACGGCTGCTGGCTGATCGCGCCGAGCGGAGACGTCACCAAGACATCGCGACGTTATCTCGGCGATACCCTCATCCTCGAAACGCGTTTTGAGACGAAGAGCGGCACCGTTGCGCTGATCGACTTCATGCCGCCGCGCGGCAAGGCATCCGACGTCGTGCGGCTGGTGCGCGGCGTCAAGGGCACGGTGAAGATGCGGATGGAGCTCGTCATCCGTTTCGGCTTCGGCGCCGACATTCCCTGGGTGCGGCGGATCGACCATTCCCTGATGGCAATCGCCGGCCAGGACATGACGGTGCTGCGCACGCCGGTCGAGACCCGCGGCGAGGATCTGACCACGGTCTCCGACTTCGAGGTGAGGGCGGGCGAGACCGTACCCTTCGTGCTGACCTATGGCCCCTCGCATCTGCCGCCGCCCGCGCCGATCGATCCGGAAATCGCGCTTCAGGAGACCGAGACGTTCTGGCGGGATTGGTGCGGCCATTGCACCCGCGATGGCGACTATCGCGATCTGATCATGCGCTCGCTGATCACGCTGAAGGCGCTGACCTTCGCCCCGACCGGCGGCATCGTCGCGGCGCCGACCACGTCATTGCCGGAAAAGCTCGGCGGCACCAGGAACTGGGATTACCGCTTCTGCTGGCTGCGCGATGCCACCTTCACGCTGCTGGCGCTGATGAACTCGGGCTACACCGAGGAAGCCCTGGCCTGGCACAATTGGCTGCTGCGCGCCGCCGCCGGCTCGCCGGCGAACATGCAGATCATGTACGGCATCTGGGGGCAGCGGCGGCTGCTGGAATGGGAGGCCGGCTGGCTCGACGGCTACGAGGGCGCAAAGCCGGTGCGCATCGGCAACGCCGCGCATGCGCAGCTCCAGCTCGACGTCTACGGCGAGTTGATCGACGCCTTCCACCAGTCCCGCATGGCCAAGCTCAAGCTCGACGATGAGACGACATGGGGGCTGGAATGCGCCGTGCTCAACCATCTCGCCGAGGTCTGGGACCGGCCCGATCACGGCATCTGGGAGCGCCGCGGCCAGCCCAAGCATTATGTCTTCTCCAAGGTGATGACCTGGGTCGCCTTCGATCGCGGCATCAAGAGCGCCGAGACCTTCGGCTTCAAGGCACCGCTGCTGCACTGGCAGGCCCTGCGCGAGTCCATTCATCGCGACGTCTGCAACAACGGCTTCGATGCGGACGAAAACGCCTTCGTCGAGTCCTACGGCTCGAAGCTGCTCGATGCCAGCGTTCTGCTGTTGCCGGCCGTCGGTTTCCTGCCGGCGTCCGATCCGCGCATCCGCGGCACCATCGCGGCGGTCGAGACACGCCTGATGCGCGACGGCTTCGTGCTGCGGCACGATCCGCACGAGTTGCCCGCCGGGCAACCGCCGCTCGAAGGCGCGTTCCTGGCCTGCACATTGTGGCTGGCCGATGCTCATGTGCTGTCAGGCGATCTCGACAAGGCGCAAGGCCTGTTCGACCGCGTGGCGGGCATCGCGAACGACGTCGGGCTCCTGGCGGAGGAATACGATTCCGTGGCCCGCCGCCAGACCGGCAATTTTCCGCAAGCCCTGACCCACATCGCGCTGGTCAACACCGCGCACAATCTGTCCGCGGCAAGGCTGAAGAGCGAGAAGCCGGCGATGCAGCGGTCGAAGTAGTAACTCTTGCCCTCACACTCCCAGCCATTCTAGGCCGCCCGGGAGCTCGGCGATGGTGAAATCCACCTGGAGCACGCGCCGGTGCATCGGAGTGATGGCCGCTTCCGACGCATGGAGAATGGGTGTCGCATAAAGCCAGATGTCACCAGCATCGGCCAGGCACGCGACCGTGCCACAATTCCGGACCACGTCCTTGACGTCCTGCTCGGCAATCCGTCCACGTTTGTGAGATCCGGGCGCAATCAACAGCGGTGCGTTGCTGGCCGGGACTGGATCGATATGAACCCGCAACGTCACCATGTCCGACAGCAGTACAAAGGGCGGCTCGACATGCTGCATGCAACTCTTGACGCTCCAGGTCTCGAACCCGAGAACAGCGATGCGTTCCTTAACGGCGATCGTGCGGTCCTGGTGCCAGCCCAAGGCCCAATTCGTGGCGGCGGTCTTGTCGAACAGGATGGCTCTGACGGGACGACAGGCAGCTCCGAGCACCGATGCGGCGCAGTTTCCGATTGGTCCGCTCGCGGCAAAGAAGGGTGCCAGACCCTCGATGCCTTTCAGCCTCAGCCCGGCGTGATCGGGCGGCAAATGAGACAGAACCTCGACAAGCTGGTGCAATTGATCGGCCGCCAGCGCCTGCCGGAACAGCTGCGCGCCATCGTCGAGAAAAGTTAGCTGTTCAAGTCTCAAGGTGCGCACCAACTCGTTCGTTCAGCCCACCCCGTTCCGCTTCAGGATCATCTCCATCGCCTCGGCAAAACCGTCCTGCTCGTTGGTGGCAGTGACGTGGGTGGCCTGGTCCTTGACGTTGTCGGCGGCGTTGCCCATGGCAATCGAGGTGCCGCTGACGGCGAACATCGCGAGGTCGTTCTGCATGTCGCCGATGGTGGCGACGGCAGCGGTCGCAATGCCCAGGCGCTTGGCCATCGCCGCGACGAACGTGCCCTTGTCGAAGCCGGGCGGGGTGATGTCGAGATAGTAGGTCTGCGAACGCACCGCATTGGCTTCGTGGCCGAGCGCCTCCTGCATCGCCTTCTCGCAAGCCGCGAGGCGGGCAGCGTCGGCGCTGGCGCCGACGATCTTGCAGGCGCTTGCGAGGTAGGGCGAAAAATCCGTCACGATGGTCGGGTCGGCGCGGATCGTGTGCCGCTCATGCGCGACGTATTGTCCGCTTGGATTGTCGATCAGCCATTTATCGGTGGTGAAGAGCCAGATGTCGGCGCCGAACTCGCGAAGGATCTGCAAGGACCGCTCGGCGGCGCCGGCAGGGATGAGATGCTGCTCGATCGGCCGCATCTCCGGATCGACGATCGAGGAGCCGTTGAAAGGACCGACCGGAAGCCAGAGCGCCAGCGGCTCGATCAGGAAGCGCATGCCGATCGCGGGACGGCTGGACGTGATGGTGAAGCCGATGCCGGCCTTGTGCAACCGCTGCACCGCACCCCTCGCGCGGTCCGTCAGCGTCTTGTCCTTGGTCAGCAGCGTGCCGTCGACGTCGGACACCACGAGTGAGATTTGCGTCATGACAGGCCCTAACGTTTCTCGCGCCTCAGCGGTTCGTGCCGCCCAGTTTCAGTTGCCGTACGATGCCGTCCACGATCGCCTCGACGGTTTCGTCGATCGAAACGGTGATGACGTGCTCGCCCGCCTCGGGCGGCTCCAGCGTCTCGAATTGGCTCGTCAGCAGCCCGGGTGGCATGAAGTGGCCCTTGCGGTGCGCGAGCCGCTCGGCGATCAGCTCCCTTGTGCCTTTCAGGAAGACGAAGCGGACATCGTCGCGCCCGCGCAGCAGCACGTCGCGGTAGACGTGCTTCAGCGCCGAGCAGGCGATGATGATGTGCTCGCCGCGTCCGCAGACCCGCCCGATCTCGTCGGCGATGGCGTTGAGCCAGGGCCAGCGATCCTCGTCGGTGAGCGGGTGGCCGGCCCGCATCTTCTCGACATTGCTGGCGGGATGGAAGCTGTCGCCGTCCTCGAAGCGCCAGCCGAGCCGCTGGCCGAGCGCTTCGGCGATCGTGCTCTTGCCCGACCCCGACACGCCCATCACGATCAATGCACAAGGTGCTTCAACGCGGCCCACGAATGCCCTCCGGAAGCGCGGCGCTATCGACCAGCCAGACGGTCTCGCCAGTCGAGCGCGCGCGCAACGCCGGCAAAGTCTCGCCATTGAGGAGGCGCGTCAAGATCGGTTGCTTGTCGTGCCCGGCAATCTCGAACAGCATTTCGCGGCAGGACGCCAAAGCGGGCAGGGTGAGCGAGACCCGCGGCACGAAAGGCGCGACATTGGCCCTGGGCACCCCAACGACCCAGCGTTCGCTCTCCTCGATTTCGGGGAAGCCGGGAAACAGCGAAGCGGTGTGGCCGTCCGGTCCCGCGCCCATCAGGACCAGGTCGAACAGCGGCCGCGAGGGATCGAGGCTCTCGGAGCCGTAGAAGGCTCGCAGCTCGCGCGCATAGGCTTCGGCGCTCTGCTGGGGAGTCTCGGTCGCGGTCGGAATCGGGTGAATGTGGCTCGAGGCTGCGTTGCGGTCGAGAAACGTCGCGCGCGCGACCGCCATGTTGTTGAGGGGATCGCTCGCGGGGACGAAGCGCTCGTCACCGATGAACCAGTGCACGCGCTGCCACGGGATCCTGCCGCGCCAGGCCTCGCTGCCGAGCAATTGATAGAGCTTCTTCGGGCTGGAGCCGCCGGTCAGGCAGATGGCGATGCGGCCGGAATTGGCCGCGATCCGTGCCATCACCCGCTCGGCCGCGGCCCGCGCCAGAGCCTCGGCGTCGGCCTCCACGATCAGCTTCGGCTGGACCGCCGCGGCCATCACGAAAACTTCCGCCAGCTTCGCCCGTCGCGCCGCAGCAGCTCGTCGGCGCATTTCGGCCCGTCGCTGCCGGCTTCATAGGTCTCGATGCCGTTGGTGCCCGCGCTCTTCCAGGCGTCCAGGAACGGCTGCACCGCCTGCCATCCGGCCTCGATGCCATCGGCGCGCTGGAACAGGATGTTGTCGCCGATCATGCAGTCGTAGATCAACGTCTCATAGCCGGTCGAGGGATCGGCCCGGAAATAGTCGCCATAGCGAAACTTCATCTCGACACCGTCGATGGTGACGCTCGGCCCCGGGATCTTGGCGTTGAACTGCAGCTCGATGGTCTCGGTCGGTGCGATGCCGATGGTCAGGAAGTTCTGCGACAGGCGGTCGATCGTCGTGCCCGAGAACATCGAAAGCGGCGCCTGCTTGAACTTGATCGCAACTTCCGTGCGCTTGTGCGCCAGCGCCTTGCCGGTGCGCAGATAGAACGGCACGCCGGCCCAGCGCCAATTGTCGATCATCAGCTTCAGCGCGACATAGGTTTCGGTGGTGCTGCCGGGCTTGACGTCCTCGGTCTTGCGATAGTCCGGGATCTCCTCGTCGCCGATCCGCCCCGCGAGATATTGCGCGCGCACCGAATTTCTTAAGGCTTCCTCCCGGCTCGGCTGCTGAATCGAGGTGAGCACTTCGGCCTTCTCGGAGCGCACGGAATGCGCATCGAAACGCGCAGGCGGCTCCATCGCGACCAGCGACATCAGCTGGAACAGATGGTTCGGCACCATGTCGCGGAGCGCGCCGGTGGCATCGTAGAAGCCGCCACGATGGCCGACACCGAGCTTCTCCTCCACCGTGATCTGGATGTGGTCGATGTGATTGCGATTCCAGATCGGCTCGAACATGCCGTTGGCAAAGCGCAGCACCAGGATGTTCTGCACCGTCTCCTTGCCGAGATAATGATCGATCCGGTAGATCTGGTGCTCATCCATGATCTTCAAGAGCTCGGCGTTGAGCGCGCGCGCCGAAGCGAGGTCGGTGCCGAACGGCTTTTCGATCACCAGCCGCCGCCAGGCGCCGTTCTCCTTCGTCAAACCGGTGCGACCGAGCTCGCGCGCGGTCGGCGCGAACGCGGCCGGTGGGGTGGCAAGGTAGAACAGGCGGTTGCCGCCGGTGCCTTGCGAGCACTCCAGCGAGTCCAGATGCTCGCGCAAGCGGTCGAACGACGGCGGGTCCTTCGGATCGGCCTCGACGAAGGTGACGCATTGCAGCAGCTGTCTTGCGACGTCGTCGTCGACCGGCCGCGTCGCGAATTCGCGCAAGCCCTTCATCAGGCTGTCGCGCAGCTCGTCATCCGACTGGCTCTTGCGGCCGACGCCGACGACGCAGAACTTTTCCGGCAACAGGTTCTCGGCGGCGAGATTGTAGAGCGACGGCATCACTAGCCGATGGGTGAGGTCGCCGGTCACGCCGAAGATGACGAAGGCGCAATTCTCAGGCTTGCGCTTTGGCTGCGGATCTTTTGTCACGAATGATGAGCCTTCGCTTGTTGCGTCTTATTTCGGCTTCGTGCCCGGCTGCTTCGGCTCCTTGTGGCCGCCGAATCCCGCGCGCATCGCGGAGAGAATTTTCTCGGCGAAGGTGTGTTCCTGGCGGGAACGGAAACGTGTGTAGAGCGCGGCGGTCAGGACTTCGGCCGGCACGGCCTCGTCGATCGCGGCATTCACGGTCCAGCGTCCTTCGCCGGA
The DNA here is from genome assembly GCF_003957705.1 of Bradyrhizobium sp. LVM 105. NCBI lineage: Bacteria > Pseudomonadati > Pseudomonadota > Alphaproteobacteria > Hyphomicrobiales > Nitrobacteraceae > Bradyrhizobium > Bradyrhizobium sp. LVM 105. The sequence goes on from NZ_QZMV01000001.1 coordinate 258,509, forward strand.
ATCCTCGACGAAGCCGGAATATTCCAACAGCTGCGGGCTGTCGGCGAGCGCGGTCGAGGTGAGGTCGAGCAGCCACGACGGGATCACGCTGCCGCGCCGCCACACTTCCGCGATGTCGGCGAGGTCGAAATCGTAGCGGTGATCCGGCGGCAGGGCCTCGATATTGGCGTTCTTGAGAATGTCGAACCCTTCGGCATAGGCCTGCATCAGGCCGTATTCGATGCCGTTGTGGATCATCTTGACGAAATGGCCGGCGCCGACGGGGCCGGCGTGGATGTAGCCCTGCTCGATGCGGGGATCGCGTCCCTCGCGTCCCTCCGTGCGTGGAATGTCGCCGGCGCCGGGCGCAAGCGCGGCGAAGATCGGGTCGAGCCGGTCCACCACGGTCTTCTCGCCGCCGATCATCATGCAATAGCCGCGGTCGAGGCCCCAGACGCCGCCCGAGGTGCCGACGTCGACATAGTGGATGCCGCGGGCCTTCAGCGCCTTGCCGCGGCGGACGTCGTCCTGCCAGAAGGTGTTGCCGCCGTCGATGATGACGTCGCCTTCCTGCATCACGCCGGCGATCGTGTCGATCGTCGCCTCGGTGATGTGGCCGGCCGGCAGCATCACCCAGGCCGTGCGCGGCCGCTCGAGTTTCGAGATGAAGTCCTCGAGCGAGGCGGAGCCGACTGCGCCGTCGGCGGCAAGACCCGCGACGGCCTTGGCGTCCTTGTCGTAGACCACGGTCGAATGTCCCTGGCGCATCAGGCGGCGAACGATGTTGCCGCCCATCCGGCCGAGGCCGATCATGCCGAGTTGCATTGGCAATATTCCCTAGTTCAGCGCATCGTTGAGCGCTGCATTGAGCGCTGCGAGGCCCGTCTTGAGCCCGCCCTTGAGGTGCACGCGCAGCGCGCGCCGGCCGCGTTCGGTCAGCACGTCGAAATCGCCCCGCGCCTGGGCCGCCTTGATCACGCCGAAGCTTGCCTTCTGGCCCGGCACCTCGAGGTCCTTGGCATCGTCGGCGGTGATCTGGAGGAACACGCCGCTGTCGGGTCCGCCCTTGTAGGCCTGTCCGGTCGAGTGCAGGAAGCGCGGCCCGAACTCGGCGCAGGTCGCGACGTGCCGCTTCTCGCGCACCTCGAGCCGCATCGTCTGGAGCGCATCGATCGTCGCCTTGTCGCGCGCGATGTAGCCGAGCAGCGCGACATAGTCGCCATGGCCCGAGCGCGACAGATGCGCCTTCAGCCACGAGGTGAGGTCGCCATTGGCGCCGGCGGCGCGCAGCGCTGTCGCGTTGGCCTCGTCGGTGTAGAGGTCGGCCTCGTCGGTGCTGATCACCGGCTGCTCTTCCGGCAGCGCGCCGGTCTTCTCGAACGCGGCGGTGAGCTCACGGGTCTTGATCTTGGCCGCTTCCACGTCCGGCTGGTCGAACGGGTTGATGCCGAGGATCGAGCCCGCCACGGCGGTTGCCATCTCGAAGCGGAAGAACTCCTGGCCGAGATGGTCGATCGACTTCATGACGATGCGCACCACGGGATGGCCGGCCGCTTCGATCGCGGCGAGCTTGGAATCGTGGGCGGCGTCCGCTTCGCCTTCGATGCGGATGTCGATGAAGAAGCGGTCGTTGCCGTAGACCGAGGGATCGCCCAGCGGCTCGCCCTCGATCGGGATCAGGCCCTTGCCTTCCTTGCCGGTCGATTCGGCGATGAGCTGCTCGGCCCAGGCGCCGAAATCGGCGATCTTCTTCGAGGCCAGGATCGTCACCTTGTCCCGGCCCTCGAGGCCGGCGAGGCCCATGGCGAGACCGAGCTGCACGCCCGGGTTTTCGCTCGGCGGCACGTCCGGTCCGCAGGAGCGGGCCATCGAGAGCGCGTGCTTGACGAAGGTCTTGACGTCGATACCGGCCGTTGCCGCCGGCACCAGGCCGAACGGCGACAGCACCGAATAGCGGCCGCCGATCGAGGGCTCGCCGTGGAAGATGCGGGCATAGCTCAGCTTCTTCGCCGCCTTCTCCAGCGAGGAGCCGGGATCGGTCACCGCGATGAAGCGGTGGCCGGTCTTCACCTTCGCACCCACCGCCTTGGCAACCTGTTGATGAAAATAGTCCTTCATCGCGTTCGGCTCGGTGGTGCCGCCGGACTTGCTCGAGACGATGAACACGGTGTTGGCGATGTCGATCTTCGCCTCCATCGCGCGGACCTCGGCCGGATCGGTCGAATCCAGCACATGCAGCTTCGGGAAGCCGGGCTTTTTGCCAAAGGTCTCGGCCAGCACCTCGGGGCCGAGGCTCGATCCGCCCATGCCGAGCACGACGGCGTCGGAGAATTTCTGGCCCTTCACGCGGCCCGCATAATCCTCGTAATCGGCGATGTCGGCCTTGGCGGGGCTGTCGAGCCAGCCGAGCCATTTGTCCTCGTCGGCGCCGGTCCACACCGACTTGTCGCGCTGCCACAGCCTGCGGATCTTGGCGGACGCCCGCCATTCCTCCGTGCTCCTGGCCACGGCCTTGCCGAGGCCGTCGCCGAGCGAGAGCTCTTGCCGATCAAGCGCCGGCGCGAGCACGGTGGCGCGCTTGTGGGCGACCGCGCCGTAGAGCTTGTCGGCGGCGTCCGCGAACAGCTTGACGCCGTCCTTGACCAGCTCCTCGGTGATGGCGTCGAGCGAGATGCCGGAGCGCTCCAGCTCTTCGAGCACGCGCCTCGCCTCGTCGACGTTCTCCTCCAGGCTGTCGCGCGGCTTACCGTGGTCGCGGAACGCGTCCAGCGTCGCCGGCGGCACCGTGTTGATGGTGTCCGGGCCGATCAGCTCCTCGACATAGAGGACGTCGCTGTAATCCTTGTTCTTGGTGCCGGTCGAGGCCCACAGCATGCGCTGCGGCTTGGCGCCCTTGGCGGCGAGCTTGTCCCAGCGCGGGCCCGAGAACAGGCGCTTGTAGTCTTGGTAGGCAACCTTGGCGTTGGCGATCGCGACCTTGCCCTTCAGCGCGGCGAGCCGCTCCTTCTCGGACGGGTCGTTGGCGCGGGCGATCTTGTCGTCGAGCTGCTTGTCGACCACGGAGTCGATGCGGCTGACGAAGAAGCTCGCCACGCTCGCGACATGCGCGGGGTCGCCGCCGCCGGCGGCGTATTTCTCCAGACCGGCAATGTAGGCTTCGGCCACCTGGAGGTAGACCGCCCTGGAGAACAGCAGCGTGATGTTGATGCTGATGCCGTCGCCGATCAGCGTCTCGATCGCCGGCAGGCCCTCGGGCGTCGCCGGCACCTTCACCATCAGGTTCTTGCGACCGACGTCCTTCCACAGCCGCCGCGCTTCGGCGACCGTGCCCGATGTGTCCATGGCGAGATAGGGCGAGACTTCCAGGCTGACATAGCCGTCACCCCCTTTGAGGCGGTCATAGACCGGGCGGAGCACGTCGGCGGCGTTCTGGATGTCCTCGACCGCGACGGCCTCGAACAAATCGGCCACCGTCCGGTCGCCGCGCTTCAGCGCCTTGCCGATCGGGGCATCGTATTCGTCCGAGCTGCCGATCGCCTTCTCGAAGATCGAGGGATTGGAGGTGACGCCCTTGACGCCGTCGGTGTCGATCAGCCGCTTCAGGTCGCCCTTGGCGATGAAGCCACGGGCCAGGAAGTCCAGCCAGACGGCTTGTCCGTGCTTTTCCAGCTCTTTGACGGGATTCATGATGCTTATTTATCTCCAAGCCTGCGGGCGAGGGGTTTCCGCGCCGGTCCTGACGCGCTATCCTCTAGCTTACCTGCTCCCGGGAGGGAACCAATCAAGGGTACAGCCGTCATACCCTCCAGTGTAACTCCGTCGCGATCATGGCGATCCGGGCGGCAGTAGAGGTTGTCGCGCAAAAAGTCGCTGGGGTCGCGAATGGCCGTGCTGGGGGAGAGCGTGCACGCTCGTCACGAAGTCCTGGCGATCGAAGTCCTGGCGATCGAAAGCCTGGCGATCGAAAGCTTGGCATCGCTGTCGCCAACACTCCGCCGCCGGGCGCCCAGGCCGGCTCTGTCGACCGATCGCACGATCTCGAACTCAGCCCAAGGAGGATGCTGCGACTGCTGGTCGCGGCGGGCTTTACCATGACCGTGCTCAGTGCGACCCTCGGCTTCGACTGGTGGGATGGTCTTGGCGAATACGGCACGATGGCCGGACATGCCGGCGTCGTGGCGCTCGCCTTGATGACGATCGGGCTGATCCGGATGCTCCCCACCCAGCGCGGCGCGGTGGCCGTGGTCAATCCCGTCGGCATCCGCGATCTCGGCATCGGCCGTGAATTTCTGCCCCGGGATTCGATCAGGAAGATGAACGCGGCTTTCCAAGATGCTCAAGGCTTCGCCGTACAAGCGTCACAAGATCGCCGCCGGCGGATCGCTATGCTGCAACGCCGGATGAACGCGTAACCCCGGTAATGCCCGGATGTTGCGAGCAAGTGACATTTTCTGGAAATGAGCCAATATAGACGAAGATTCGCACAAATTACGGGCATGTGCCTGTTCGTAACTCAATGAGTGCCTACGTTGTGCGTTGCGTCGTGTCGGCACCCGGGTGTCCAATGATCGTCATGTGCTCACGCTGATTCGAAATGGCCTGAGGAACGGTCCGGTAACTGCTTTCGTTTCAGCTTGTAGCGGAACTCACGCGGAGAGGGATCATGTACAACGATTCTCTATTCAACGCTTTCGCTCGGTCGTTCGAGGCGAGAAGCCAGCACGACATGTCGATGGCGGAATATCTGGAATCGTGTCGAAGCGATCCCATGAAATACGCGAACGCGGCCGAACGACTGCTAGCAGCGATCGGTGAACCTCAGACGATTGACACGGCCAAGGACCCACGCCTTGGCCGTATTTTTTTGAACCGCACGATCCGGACCTATCCGGCCTTCGCCGGGTTCTACGGCATGGAAGAAACCATCGAGCGCATCGTCGGTTTCTTCCGTCATGCGGCGCAGGGCCTCGAAGAGCGCAAGCAGATCCTCTACCTGCTCGGGCCGGTCGGCGGCGGCAAGTCTTCGCTCGCCGAGCGGCTGAAGTCGCTGATGGAAGTGCATCCGATCTACGTGCTCAAGGCCGGCGACGAACTCTCCCCGGTGTTCGAGAGCCCGCTCAGCCTGTTCGATCCCGAACAGCTCGGCCCGATGCTGGAAGAGAAATACGGCATTCCGCGCCGGCGTCTCACCGGCTTGATGAGCCCGTGGTGCTACAAGCGGCTGGAAGCCTTCGGCGGCGACATTTCCCAGTTCCGGGTCGCGAAGATCCAGCCATCGCGGCTGCGCCAGATCGCCATCGCCAAGACCGAGCCCGGTGACGAGAACAACCAGGACATCTCCTCGCTGGTCGGCAAGGTCGACATCCGCAAGCTCGAGACCTACGCCCAGAACGATCCTGACGCCTACAGCTATTCCGGCGGCCTCAACCGCGCCAACCAGGGCGTGCTCGAGTTCGTCGAGATGTTCAAGGCACCGATCAAGATGCTGCACCCGCTGCTGACCGCGACGCAGGAGGGCAATTACATCGGCACCGAGAATATCGGCGCGATCCCGTTCACCGGCGTGATCCTGGCGCATTCCAACGAGGCCGAGTGGGCGAGCTTCAAGGCGAACAAGAACAACGAAGCCTTCATCGACCGCATCTGCGTGATCAAGGTGCCGTACTGCCTGCGCGTCACCGAAGAGCAGAAGATCTACGAGAAGCTGATCCAGGGCTCCGAGCTCGCCGCGGCGCCCTGCGCGCCGTCGACGCTGGAGACGCTGGCGCGGTTCTCGGTGATGTCGCGCCTGCGCAAGCACGAGAATTCCACCCTGTTCGGCAAGATGCGGGTCTACGACGGCGAGAGCCTGAAGGAATCCGACCCGAAGGCGCGCAGCGTCCAGGAATATCGCGACGCCGCGGGCGTCGACGAGGGCATGGACGGTGTTTCCACCCGCTTCGCCTTCAAGATCCTGGCTGCGACCTTCAACCACGATCCGCAGGAGGTTGCAGCCGACGCGGTGCATCTGATGTACGCGCTGGAGCAGGCGATCCGCAGGGAGCAGCTGCCGGAGGAAGTCGAGAAGCGCTATCTCGAATTCATCAAGGCGGATCTCGCGCCGCGTTATGCCGAGTTCATCGGCAACGAGATCCAGAAGGCCTATCTGGAATCCTACTCGGATTACGGCCAGAACCTGTTCGATCGCTACGTCGACTATGCCGACGCCTGGATCGAGGACCAGGACTTCAAGGATCCCGACACCGGCCAGCTGCTCGATCGCGAGCTTTTGAACCAGGAGCTGACGAAAATCGAGAAGCCGGCGGGCATCGCCAACCCCAAGGACTTCCGCAACGAGGTCGTCAAATTCTCGTTACGGTCGCGGGCCCAGAATGGTGGCAAAAATCCGGCCTGGACCTCCTACGAGAAGATTCGCGACGTGATCGAAAAGAGGATATTCTCGCAAGTCGAGGACCTGCTTCCGGTCATCTCCTTCGGGTCGAAGAAGGACGGCGAGACGGAGAAGAAACACGGCGAGTTCGTCGCACGCATGGTGGAGCGTGGCTACACCGAGCGTCAGGTTCGCCGGCTCGTCGAATGGTACATGCGCGTGAAGCAGGCCGGTTGAGGCGGATGGGAGGCGAATGGTAAAGTGCCCATTCACATTATTGACAGGCGCCTGAATCCAGGCGGCAAGAGTCTTGAGAACCGCCAGCGGTTCTTGCGTCGGGCCAAATCCCTGGTGCAGGGCGCCGTCAAGAAGACCTCGCAGGAGCGCGACATCAAGGACGTCCTGGAGGGGGGCGAGGTCACGATCCCCCTCGACGGCATGCACGAGCCGCGCTTCCGCCGCGAAGGCGGCACGCGCGACATGGTGCTGCCCGGCAACAAGAAGTTCGTCGAGGGCGACTATCTGCAGCGCTCCGGCCAGGGCAGCGCCAAGGATTCCGGCCCGGGCGAGGGCGACAGCGAGGACGCGTTCCGCTTCGTGCTCTCCCGCGACGAGTTCGTCGATCTGTTCCTGGACGATCTCGAGCTGCCCGATCTCGCCAAGCGCAAGATCGCGCAGACCGAGAGCGAGGGCATCCAGCGTGCCGGCTACACCACGTCGGGCTCGCCCGCCAACATCTCGGTGAGCCGGACGGTGAAGCTCGCGCTGGCCCGCCGCATCGCGCTCAAGCGTCCCCGCAAGGACGAGATCGAAGAGCTGGAAGCTGCGATCGCGGCCTGCACCGACGAGGACGAGCGTGAGGTGCTGCTCGCCCAGCTCGAAAAGCTCAAGGCGAAATCCAAGCGCATTCCCTTCATCGATCCGATCGACATCCGCTACCGCCGCTTCGAGACGGTGCCGCGGCCGGTGGCGCAGGCGGTGATGTTCTGCCTGATGGACGTCTCGGGCTCGATGTCCGAGCACATGAAGGATCTCGCCAAGCGCTTCTACATGCTGCTCTACGTGTTCCTGAAGCGCCGCTACAAGCACGTCGAGATCGTCTTCATCCGCCACACCGACCGCGCCGAGGAGGTCGACGAGCAGACCTTCTTCTACGGCCCGGCTTCGGGCGGCACGCTGGTTTCCAGCGCCCTGCAGGCGATGCACGAGATCGTGCGCGAGCGCTTCAACCCGTCGGACTGGAACATCTATGCCGCGCAAGCCTCCGACGGCGACAATTCCTATTCCGACGGCGAGCTCACCGGCATGCTGCTGACCGACAAGATCCTGCCGGTCTGCCAGTTCTTTGCCTATCTCGAGGTCGGGGAGTCCGGCGGCAGCGCCTTCGATCTCTCCGACTCCTCGCTCTGGAGCCTCTATGAGCGCCTGCGCAACAGCGGTGCACCGCTCTCGATGCGCAAGGTCTCGGAGCGCAGCGAGATCTTTCCGGTGTTCCACGATCTGTTTCAGCGCCGCGAAACTTCCCAGGAGAAGGCCGCTCCATGACGGAACGATTGTTCGAAGGCGCGGATTGGGATTTCCACACCTTGCAGCGCATCACCGATGCCTGCGAGGAGGTGGCGCTGAAGGATCTTGGGCTCGACGTCTATCCGAACCAGATCGAGGTGATCACCGCCGAGCAGATGCTGGACGCCTATTCGTCGGTCGGCATGCCCTTGTTCTACAAGCACTGGTCGTTCGGAAAGCATTTCGCCTTCCACGAGGCGTCCTATCGCAAGGGCCTGATGGGCCTCGCCTACGAGATCGTGATCAACTCCTCGCCCTGTATCTCCTATCTGATGGAGGAGAACACGGCGACGATGCAGACCCTGGTGATCGCGCACGCCGCCTTCGGCCACAACCACTTCTTCAAGAACAATTATCTGTTCAAGCAGTGGACCGACGCCGACGGCATCCTGGACTATCTCGACTTCGCCAAGAACTACGTCATGCAATGCGAGGAGCGTTACGGCCGCATCGAGGTCGAACGTACCCTGGACGCCGCGCACGCGCTGATGTCGCACGGCATCGACCGCTATCCCGGCAAGAAGAAGCTCGACCTGCGCGCCGAGGAGAAGCGGGCCGGGCGCCGCCGTCAGCACGAGGAGGAGGTCTTCAATGATCTCTGGCGCACCGTGCCGGCCGGCAAGAGCAAGACCCGCTCTGCGCTCAGCATCGAGCGCCGCCGCAAGCTGCTCGGCCTGCCGCAGGAGAATTTGCTCTACTTCCTGGAGAAGAGCGCGCCGCGCCTGGCGCCCTGGCAGCGCGAGCTGCTCCGCATCGTCCGTCACATCGCGCAGTATTTCTATCCGCAGAGCCAGACCAAGGTGATGAACGAGGGGACGGCAACCTACGTCCATTATCGCATCATGACCCAGCTGCACCAGCAGGGCCGCATCACCGACGGCAATTTCCTCGAATTCCTGGGCTCGCACACCAATGTGGTGTTCCAGCCCGAGTTCGACGATCCGCGCTTCTCCGGCTTCAACCCTTACGCGCTCGGCTTTGCCGTGATGCAGGACATCGAGCGTATCGTCACCAGGCCGGAGGACGAGGACCGCGAATGGTTCCCCGACATCGCCGGCAAGAACGACGTGATGGGCGTGCTGCGCGACGTCTGGGCCAACTACCGCGATGAGAGCTTCATCGCGCAGTTCCTGAGCCCGAAATTGATGCGGCACTTCCGCATGTTCCACCTGCACGACGATCCCGAGGAGCGCGCCGGCATCAGGGTCGACGCCATCCACGACGAGCGCGGCTTCCGCCGCGTCCGCCGCGAGCTGGCACGGCAGCATGATGTCGGCTACATCGACGCCAATATCGAGGTGGTCGACGTCGATCTCTCAGGCGACCGCCGCCTGATCCTGCATCACCACGTCATCAAGGGCTCGCAGCTCAACGAGACCGACGCCAAACGGGTGCTGCAGCATCTCGCCGATCTCTGGACCTACGACGTCGCGCTGATCGAGGTCGACGCCAACGACAAGGTCCTGCGCGAATACGTCGTGAGCCCGCGCCCGATCGCCGCCGCGGTGGCGTGAGGGAATTTTCCTCTGAGGTGAAACTCGACTAGCGCTCCGACGACGGTGCGTTCCCTCCCCCCTTGTGGGGGAGGGCTAGGGAGAGGGGTAGCCCAGCAAAAGGTGCCGGTTGCTGACGATGCGTCGGGAGGCGGTGCCGACAGACAGAATCCCCGTGTGGCACCCCCCTCCCTGACCCTCCCCCACAAGGGGGGAGGGAACGGAGAGAGGCGTCGGCGTGGCCGCACAACGGGCACCTTTATCCCGGTCGCTTCGCCCGTTTCTTCTTCGACATGTTCAGCTCCAGCGCCGCGCGGATCAGCGCCTTCAGCGCCTTGTCGTTGATCTTCTCGCCTTCGCGAATGTCGATCGCGCGCCGCACGTTGCCGTCGAGGCTGGAATTGAACAGGCCTGAAGGGTCATCGAGTGCCGCGCCCTTGGCAAAGGTCAGCTTCACCACTTCCTTGTAGGTCTCGCCGGTGCAGATGATGCCGTCGTGCTCCCACACGGGAACGCCGCGCCATTTCCACGCTTCCGCGACCTCGGGGTCGGCTTCCCTGATCAGTGCGCGGATCCGCTTCAGCATGTCCCCGCGCCAGTCGCCGAGCTCCTTGATCCTGCCGTCGATCAGCTTGGAGGGCGAGGCTTCATTCGTTTCCTTCGCACCGGTCTTCTTTCCAGTCACGGGCTTCTTCATCCTCTCGCCTCACGCGTTGCTGCGGCTGAGATAGGGCAGCGCGAACAGATACAGCCCCGTCGCGAGCAGCGGAATCAATGGCACGAGCGCCAGGACGCCGATCCACACGGCCTGGAGCTGCATGATCATGGCGACGATGTTGGCGATGACAGCAAGCGTGAACGCCATCGACAGCCAACGATGAATTTGCCGAATCCACATCTGCGTGCTCATTGGGTCCTCTCTTGCGAATGTCAGGAAATAGACGCGGCGGACGAACTAGTCTCCTCGCGCCAGCACCTCGTCCAGTTTTGCCAAGAACTGCTTCCAGCCGGCATGCGCGCCGCCGAAGGCCTGCTTCTGCGTCGGGCTGAATCCTGCCTGCTCGACGCGCAGATGCGTGCCCGCGCTGGTCGGCGTCAGCGTGAAGGTCACGACGCTTCTGAGGTCGAAGGCGGCGTCCTCATGCGAGAAATTCCAGGTATAGGCGAGCGTCTTCTGCGGCTCGATAGTGAGCACCTCGCAGTCCAGCACGCCGCCCCATTCGCCGCGCAGATTGAAGCGATGGCCGACGATCGGCTTGAAGTCGTTCTTCATCAGCCATTCCTCGATCAGGTGCGGCTGCGTCAGCGCGCGCCAGAGCCGCTCGGCGGGAAAGGCAAATTCGCGCTCGACGATCACGGAGCGTGTTTCGGTCGCCGGTTCAGTCATTGGTCCATCCTCTTCAGGAGATCGTCGAGTGCGTCGAGCCGCCGCTGCCAGAACGACGACATCTGGCTGGTCCAGTCGATCAGCGGATTGAGCGCGCCGGGCTGCGCGCTGTAATGGGTCTGGCGTCCCTCATGGCGGTCGCGCACGAGGCCTGCCTGCTTGAGCGCGCCGAGATGCTTCGAGACCGCCGGCTGCGAAACGCCGGATCGCACCGTCAGCGCCCCGACCGTCTGCTCGCCCTCACGGCACAGCCGCTCGAAGATCGCCCGCCTCGTGGGGTCGGCGAGCGTCCTGAACAGGATATCGGGGGCGGGGGACATGGCGATCCATAACCAGGAAGTTATGGGTTTATTCATAACCGTAAGGTTATGGGTCAGTCAAGAGCGCGCACGGAGGAAAAGCTAGGGGCACGCAGCCTCCACAGTCATTGCGAGGACCCCTTGCGACGAAGCAATCCAGAATCCCTCCGCGGAAAGATTCTGGATTGCTTCGCTGCGCTCGCAATGACGGGGAGATTCAGTGCCGCGCGCACTCCTACGGCCGCAAATACAGGTACCCCTGCGACTGCAGCTCGGCGATGCGGACCACGCCGCCGTTCTCCAGGTTGACGAAGCCGGGCAACAGATCCGCCAGCGTGACGTTCTGTGCCTTCATCGTGTTGCCGCAGGCGGCGAGCTCGACGCCGTCCTTGGAGAAATCACTGACGCGCCTGCTGATATCGGGATTGGCCTGCGCCGAATGAAACGCCTTCAGCGCCGGTCCGTGGATCACCAGCGCGATCGTGACATGTTCGGGGCCGCCGACCCCGTCGATGTGGTTCTGGATGTTGCCGAGCACGAAATTGACCTTCTCGGCGTCGCTGAGGTGATAGACCACCTTGAGCTTGTTGCCCGGGCCGGCTTCGGTAGCAGCTTGCGCACGTGAGGCGCCGAACGCGGCGCCAAGTGCCGAGGCGGCGCTCCACAAGATGTTGCGGCGATTCATGGCGAACTCCCCGAAAGCGACGATGCCAGACAAAGTATCACTTGTGGCGCAGTGCCGCGAGTTCCTTGCGGTCGGTCACCAGTGATGCGCATTCGTTGGTATCGGTGCGATCGAGCCGGAAAATCCTGTCGTCGGCGCCGCCGACGAGCGATCGCTCGGCATCGTCGTCCGGCTTGTTGTTCTGCCAGACCCTGACGCGCTCGAGCCGCACGATCGCCGACCTGTCGTCCTTCGAGAGTGCAACGCCGATGCCGCCGCCGTCGCAGTCGACGCCGCACCCCAAGCGGACTTCGTTGCCGCTCTTGGTGAACACAGCGTGGTTGCACGAGCCGCTCGAGTCGAAGTCGCCGGAGCGATGCCGATACCTGAAGCCGAGCCGGAAGGAGTTGTGCAGCTCCTTGTCCTCCTTGTCCAGTTCCGCCGAGATCAGCAGCTTCATCGCGGCGACCTTCTGCTTCGGATGCCGCGCAAGATGGTCGGCATCGTAGCGGCGGACGAAGCAGGCATAGGCCTTGTCGCCGGGGGTGACCGCATACATGCGCGCATTGAAGGCCTCGGCTTCAGCCTTGCTGGCCTCGCGGATGTCGTCGCCTTCCTCGGCCTGGGCGGCGCCGATGAATGCGGCAAGGGCAAGCGGAACAATAAGAGCAAGCTTCATGATCGCACCGGGCGCCTGGCGGCAATGGCCCGCCGCGGCAGGGCGGCGCTGGCCTGCCATTAGTCGCGGCGCCAGCGCACGGCGTTCAAGCCTTCGGCACGGTCACCCCTGCGACTATCCCGGCACGAACTCGGGGCCGTCCTCTCACGCCGGGCCTTAGTCCTTGATGGGACCAAGAAGGTTCAACTGGCGCATTCCTTGGTTTCTCCGGAACTCGATGTCGGCGATGGCGGCGACATTGTCTCGGTTCGTCAATGTGGTAGCGTTCACAGACGACCGCCTTTGGCAGTCGTAAGCTGGGGCTGCCTTGTAAGCTTGTGGAGTCCCCCGCATGGGCGAAATTCGCAACTTCAGATCCGGCAATCAAGATGAGCCGCCGCCACACGGCCCCATGCCTCGCCGTCTCGCCGCGATCATTGTCGGTGACATCGCTTCCTACAGCCGCATCATGCAAGCGGACGAGGAGGGAACGCATGTCCGCGTCAAGCGGATCGAGCGCGATATCATCCAGCCCAGCATCATCGAGCACCATGGAAGTCTGGTGAAGACCACGGGCGATGGCTTCATCGCTATTTTCGATAGCCCTGTTGAGGCCGTTCGCTGCAGCATCGTGATCCAGCAGAACCTCATCGGCCGCAATGCTTCGCTTCCAAAGCATTCGCGGCTCGAATACCGGATTGGCGTCAATCTCGGCGACGTGATCGTAGAGCCGGACGATATCTACGGCGACGGCGTCAATATCGCCAGCCGTATCGAAGGCATTGCGCAGCCTGGTCAGGTCTTTATCTCAGGCGCGATCTACGAGCAGATCAAGCACAAGGTGGTGTGCGGCTATGAGTCGCTCGGAGACCGCAAAGTCAAGAACATCACCGATCCGGTGCGTGTGTATCGCGTGCTGCCGGATGCAGATGCGGTCGGCAGCACGCGAGGCCGGCGCGAAAATACCCTTATCTTCCTTTTGGCCATCACGCTGCTGATTATCGCGACCGGCGTGCTCTGGTATTTGCTGGCGCAGCCCGGCAGGATCAACGAGCAGGCCGCCACGCCCACCGCTGCCCCGGCCGCGTCGCCGCAAGAGGCAGCGACGCAGACGCCACAACCCTCCCCATCATTGGCTTCTGCCCCTCCCTCGCCGTCGCCGTCGCCGGCGCCCAGCCCATCGGCGACGCCGCCTCGCGAACCCGAGATGGTCGCCATTCGCGGCGGAAGCTTCGCGATGGGAAGCAATGACGACCCGACCGAACGGCCTGTCCACCAGGTCGCGATCAAGCCGTTCTCGATCGGAAAATATCCGGTGACAGTGCAGGAGTGGAACGAATGCGCCGCCGCCAGGGCATGCGGATTCACGGCCACCGGCAAGGACGATGCTCCCGTCAGCAATGTGAGCTGGGCCGACGCGCAACAATATGCCGCCTGGCTCGCGCAGACGACGAAGAAGCCTTACCGCCTTCCGAGCGAAGCCGAATGGGAATATGCGGCGCGCGGCGGAACGCAGACCAAATACTGGTGGGGCGACAAGCTCCAGCCGGGCCTGGCCGGGTGCAAGGATTGCGGTGATCTTGCGGCCGAGCAGCCGGCCAAGGTCGGCAGCTTCAGGCCCAATCCATTCGGGCTTTATGACATGGGCGGCGGCATCGATCAGTGGGTCGAGGACTGCTGGCACAAGAACTATCAGGGCGCGCCGGGTGACGGCTCGGCATGGAGCAGCGGCGACTGCAGCTCTCATGTCCTGCGCTCGGGGTCCTGGAAAAACGATTCGAGATATGTGCGGCCGTCGAACCGCGATGGTTACGACACCAATGTCCGTTACCCCACACATGGATTCCGTGTCGCACTCAGTCCGTAAGTGCTGGAGTAAGTTTGATGAAGATCATTGCCGGTGTCGCGCTGGTCGTCGCGATCGCATTGCTACCGGGCTCGGCCTGTTCGCAGGGCAGGGCCGCGCCCAAGGACGCCAAGCTCTATTTCATCACGCCGCATGATGGGCAGAAGGTTCGCGGTGGGTTTTTGGTCCGGTTCGGCTTGCGTAACATGGGCGTGACGCATGCTGGCGACGACTACCCGAACGCCGGCCATCATCATCTGCTGGTCGACGTCAAAGACCCCATCGATCCGAATGAGCCGATCCCGCAAGACAAGTCGCACCTGCATTTCGGCGCAGGGCAGACCGAAACCATGCTTGAGCTTGCGCCGGGCACGCACACGCTCCAGCTGGTGCTCGGCGATGCCAAGCACTATCCGTTTGCACCGCCGATCGTGTCGGAGAAGATTACGATCCGCGTCAGGTCGTCGGCTTCAGCGCGGAGCAAATGATCACCGCAGGCTGGCGTTGATCTTGTCCAGCACGGCCGAGCCCGGGCACAGCGTGTCCGCTTCCAGCGTGTTGAGCGGCGTCTCGACCGTGTTGAGGTGCTCGTGCAGGTCTTCCGCCTCGGGGTCGACGTACAGAAGCCCGGTGACGATCTGCCCCCTGGCGGCGTGCCTTGCCAGGAAGGTCTGGGCTCCCAGCCGGTCGTGCGGATCGTAGTCCGCGTCGATCTTGCGCAGGGCGATCTTGCTGCCGTCGTGCTGCTCGACCACCTGGACCGTGCCGGGGGCGTAATCGACCGCGATCGGGTCGCGGCCGACCAGCACGTCGAGCCGGTTCACCGCGTCATTGTGCTCGCGGACATAATCGAAACTCTTGGTCGAGCCGGCGTGGTTGTTGAAGGCGATGCAGGGGCTGATCACGTCGATGAAGGACGCGCCCTTGTGCCGGATCGCGGCCGCGATCAGCGGCACCAGCTGGGTCTTGTCGCCGGAGAAGCTGCGTGCCACGAAGGTGGCCCCCAGCTGCAACGCGATCGCGACGAGGTCGATGGCGTTGTCGGTGTTGGTGACGCCTTTCTTGCTCTTGGAGCCACGATCGGCGGTGGCGGAGAACTGGCCCTTGGTCAGGCCGTAGACGCCGTTGTTCTCGACGATATAGGTCATGTTGACGCCGCGCCGGATCGAATGCGCGAACTGGCCGAAGCCGATCGAGGCGGAATCGCCGTCGCCGGAAACGCCGAGATAGATCAGGTCGCGGTTGGCGAGGTTGGCGCCGGTCAGCACTGATGGCATGCGGCCATGCACGGAGTTGAAGCCGTGCGAATTGCCGAGGAAATAGTCCGGCGTCTTCGAGGAGCAGCCGATGCCGGAGATCTTCGCCACCCGGTGCGGCTCGATCGACAGCTCGTAGCACGCCTCGATGATCGAAGCCGTGATCGAATCGTGGCCGCAGCCGGCGCACAGCGTCGAGATCTTGCCTTCGTAATCGCGGCGGGTGTAGCCGAGCTCGTTCGGCTTCAGCCCCGGATGATGGAATTTCGGTTTGGCGATGTAGGTCATGAGAGCACCTGGAGCTTCCGCAGCGTCATGGCCGGGCTTGTCCCGGCCATCCACGTCTTGGCGGCACGGAAGAAAGGCGTGGATGCCCGCGACAAGCGCGGGCATGACGGAAGAGATAGCAAGGCGACGGTCATGACACGGCCTTGCGGAGCGGGGTCACCTTGAGGTGATCCTGGTGGTCGCCGATGGCTTTGGCGATGAAGCGGGCGGTGATCGGGGTGCCGTCGTAGTGCACGATCGGCACGAGGCGCACGGGATCGATGCCGTTCTCGTTGACGATGAGCTGACGCAGCTGGCTGTCGCGGTTCTGCTCGACCACGTAGACGAAGTCGTGCTCGGCGAGGAAGCTCGCCACGCTCGAATGGAACGGGAAGGCGCGAATGCGCAGCCGGTCGAGCTGATGCCCGCGCGCTTCCAACAGGCCGATCGCCTCGTCCATGGCCGGCGAGGTCGAGCCGAAATAGATCACGCCATATTTGGTCGGCCGTTCCGCATTGGCCTGCAACGGCCGCGGCACCAGATCCTGCGCGGTCTCGAACTTGCGCATCAGGCGCTGCATGTTGTCGGCGTAGACCGAGCCTTCCTCGGAATAGCGCGCATAGCGGTCGCGCGAGGTGCCGCGGGTGAAATAGGAGCCCTTGGTCGGATGCGTGCCGGGATAGGTGCGGTAGGGAATGCCGTCGCCATCAACGTCGAGATAGCGGCCGAAGTCGCGGCCTTCTTCCAGCATCTCCGCGGTCATCACCTTGCCGCGATCATACTGCCTGGCATCGTCCCATTTCAGCGGACGGCAGAGCCGGTGGTTCATGCCGATGTCGAGGTCGAGCATCAGGAAGATCGTGGTCTGCAGCCGCTCGGCGAGATCGAAGGCGGCGGCCGCGAACTCGAACGCCTCGGCCGGGTCTTCCGGGAACAGCAGCACATGCTTGGTGTCGCCGTGCGAGGCATAGGCGCAGGCGATGATGTCGCATTGCTGGGTGCGGGTCGGCATGCCCGTCGAGGGGCCGGCACGCTGGATGTTCATGATCACGGCCGGGATCTCGGCAAAATACGAAAGGCCGATGAACTCGGTCATCAGCGAGATGCCGGGACCTGAGGTCGCGGTGAAGGCGCGGGCGCCGTTCCAGGACGCGCCGATCACGATGCCGATCGAGGCCAGCTCGTCCTCGCCCTGCACGATCGCGTATTTCGCCTTGCCGGTCTCAGGATCGTGCCGGTACTTCGTGCAATGAGCGGTGAAGGCCTCCGCCACCGACGAGGACGGCGTGATCGGATACCAGGCGCACACCGTGGCGCCGCCGTAGACGGCGCCGAGCGCGGCGGCGCTGTTGCCTTCGATGAAGATGCGGTCGCCGACCTTGTCGGATTTCTTCACGCGAAGTCCGATCGGGCATTTCAGGTTCTGCAGCGCCCAGTCGCGGCCGAGATGCAGCGCGTGGACGTTGGAGGACAACAGCTTCTCCTTGCCCTTGTACTGCTCGCCGATCAGCTGCTCGATCAGCTTCGGGTCCATGTCGAGCAGGGCCGAGAGCGCGCCCAGATAGATGATGTTCTTGAACAGCTGGCGCTGGCGCGGATCGGTGTAGGTCGAGTTGGTGATAGCGGTTAAGGGGACGCCGATCACGGTGATGTCGTCACGGAACTTGGTCGACGGCATCGGCTTGGTCGAATCGTAGAACAGGTAGCCGCCGGGCTCGATGCCGGCGACGTCCTTGTCCCAGGTCTGCGGGTTCATCGCCACCATCATGTCGACGCCGCCGCGGGCGCCGAGATGGCCGGCTTCCGTCACCCGCACCTCGTACCAGGTCGGCAGGCCCTGGATGTTGGAGGGGAAGATGTTGCGCGGGGAGACCGGAACGCCGTGGCGCAGGATCGCGCGCGCGAACATCTCGTTGGCGCTGGCCGAGCCCGAGCCGTTGACGTTGGCGAAGCGGACGACGAAGTCGTTTACGCTGCTGATCGGCTTTTTGTCGGACATGTCGAACCTGCGTGGGTCATCTCGATGTAATATTTCTGCATGTCCCAGGCGCCGGTGGGACAGCGCTCGGCGCACAGCCCGCAATGCAGGCAGACGTCCTCGTCCTTCACCATCACCCGCCCGGTCTTGAGATCGGAGGAGACGTAGAGGTCCTGGTCGGGATGCAGCGAGGGTGCCTTCAAGCGCTGGCGCAGATCGCTTTCCTCACCATTGGCGGTGAAGGTGATGCAATCCATCGGGCAGATGTCGACGCACGCATCGCACTCGATGCAGAGCGAGGTCGAGAACACGGTCTGCACGTCGCAGTTCAGGCAGCGATGCGCTTCGCCGAGCGCGAGCTTGACGTCGTAGCCGAGCTCGACCTCGGCGCGGATGTCCTTCAGCGCGATCACCTTGTCGCGATGCGGCACCTTGTAGCGCTTGTCGACGGAGATGTCGTTGTCATAGCTCCATTCGTGGATGCCCATTTTCTGCGACGAGACCTGCACGTCGGGCAGCGGCCGCTCGGTGATGTCCTCGCCCGAGAGCATCCTGTGGATCGACAGCGCGGCGTCGTGGCCGTGCGCGACCGCCCAGATGATGTTCTTCGGCCCGAACGCGGCGTCGCCGCCGAAGAACACCTTTGGATTGGTCGAGACGAAGGTCTTGGGATCGACCTTGGGCATGTGCCATTTGTCGAACTCGATGCCGCAATCCCGCTCGATCCAGGGGAAGGCGTTCTCCTGGCCGACCGCGACCAGCACGTCGTCGCATGCGATGGTCTGGTCCGGCTCACCCGAGGGCACGAGGTTGCGGCGTCCCTTGGCATCGTACTCGGCCTTCACCTTCTGGAAGGTGATGCCGGTGAGCTTGCCGTTGTCATGGATGAAGGCGACGGGGACCAGGAAATTGAGGATCGGAATGTCCTCGTGGAGCGCATCCTCCTTCTCCCAGGGCGAGGCCTTCATCTCCTCGAAGCCGGAGCGGACGACGACCTTGACGTCCTCGCCGCCGAGCCGGCGCGCGGTGCGGCAGCAATCCATCGCGGTGTTGCCGCCGCCGAGCACGACCACGCGCTTGCCGATCTTGTCGGTATGGCCGAACGAGACCGAGGCCAGCCATTCGATGCCGATATGGATATTGGCCGCTGCGTCCTTGCGGCCGGGAATGTCGAGCTCGCGGCCGCGCGGTGCGCCGGAGCCGACGAAGATCGCGTCGTACTTCTCCGCGAGCAGCGCCTTCATGCTCTCGATGCGGTGACCGCCTTTGAATTCGACGCCGAGACCCAGGATGTAGCCGGTCTCCTCGTCGATCACCGAATTGGGCAGGCGGAATTTCGGGATCTGCGTGCGCATCATGCCGCCGGCTTCCGGATCGGCATCGAACACGGTGCAGTGATAGCCGAGCGGCGCCAGATCGCGCGCCACCGTCAGCGAAGCGGGCCCGCCGCCGACCAGCGCAACGCGCTTGCCGTTGTTCGGCGCGGGCCGCGGCAGGCGCTGCCTGATGTCGTCCTTGAAATCGGCGGCGACGCGCTTGAGGCGGCAGATCGCGACAGGGGTTTCCTCGACGCGCCCACGCCGGCACGCCGGCTCGCACGGACGATCGCAGGTGCGTCCCAGAATTCCGGGAAACACGTTCGACTTCCAATTGATCATGTAGGCGTCGCTGTAGCGGCCTTGGGCGATCAGTCGGATGTATTCGGGAACCGGGGTGTGCGCAGGACAGGCCCATTGGCAATCGACCACTTTGTGAAAGTAGTCGGGGGCCGCAATATCGGTCGGTTTCATTCCTACCCTGTCCGCGCAGGCTCAAAGACCCGGCGGCCTCTTCTGAGCTTGGCGAACGCTTAACGCGCGTCGATCTGGTTTCTGAATGACGTCATTGGGTTAGCTTATTAGAACCGTTCCCAAGTACAACGGCAAAGTTTCGCGCGCGCCTTCATGGGAGCTACGCGTTCACAGCATTAAGGGCGCGCGTGCGGTGCAGCATGTTGCGATGCGTGCGAGCAGCATCAGCGGCGCGCGAGATCGCTCTTCGCGAGATCCCACATCAGGCAGTAGGTGCCGACCGAGACCGGGAGCGGGAGGGGCGCCGCTGCCGGGCCGGTGAAGCGCTCGGCGATCACGGCGGAGACCGCGCCGACATGCGTGCCGTCGATCAGGACGAACCAGTCGCGCGCGCCTTCGTTGCGCACCGCCGGAATGTCCGCCGTCGCGCCGGACAATTCCGGCTCGCTTTCGAGCAGGTGCATCGAGGCGATGCCGTCGCGCCGCTCGGGCGTCAGCTTTTCTTGCAGCGCATCACGCCATGCCGCGGCATTGTCCGGCGTCGGCCGCAGCCGCACCAGGCCGAGAGCTGCCCCGCGTCCGGTGCCGTTGCTGACGGTGATCCGCGCGACCACGCGGAGCATGTCCTTGAAGCGCGCCATGGTCTGCCGCGACCATTCGGTCGGGTTCGCCAGCCGCGCCTTGTAGGCTGGGCTGTCGAGCACCTCGAGCGTCGCGGTCGAGTACAGGCAGAGGTATTTGGGATTGGCGGCATGCGCGACATAGCGCCGCGCTTCGAGAAATCCGTCGATCGCGACCCGCTCTTCCAGATGCTCGCGATCGTACCAGCGGTTGAAATCGGCTTCATCTGAAACGTCGATATTCATCGACGTCAGCAGCATGCCCTTCCCGGCGAGCGGCATTCTTCTTGTCCTTGCTTCCAGACCCTCATGGTGAGGAGGCGCGAAAGCGCCGTCTCGAACCATGAAGGCCCCGCTGTCGCACCGGGCCTTCCATCTTTCGAGACGCGCTCTCCGAGCGCTCCTCAGGATGAGGAGATAGACCCTAGCGAGCGATCTTCGATGCGAGGTCTGCGATCGACTTCATCACCGCATCCCTCACGCCGGCATCATAGAGCGAATGTCCGGCTTCTTCCACGACGCGAAGCTCGGAACCCGGCCAGACTTTCGCCAGCGCCTGAGAGGTCTGCGGCGGACAGAGCAGGTCGTAGCGGCCCTGCACGATAATGCCGGGAATGCCTTCGAGCCGGCCCACGTTCCGCAACAGCTGGCCTTCGCTCATGAAGGAATCGTTGATGAAATAATGCGCCTCCATGAACGGCGTCGCCGGCAACGTGCGCCAGACGTTCAGTGAGGCAAGGTCGAGCCGATTCTTGGCCGCCTTGTGCTCGGACAAGGCGCGCTCGGTGTCGTGCCAGGCCCGCGCCGCAGGTCCGTGCACGGCCGGATCGGCGTCGAGGATGCGGCGCCAATAGGCGTCCACGGGCCGGTCGCGCTCTTCCGGCGGCAGCACGCTCAGAAAATCCTCGGAGAGGGCGGGGTAGAATTGCGGCAGGCGCACCGTGAACGCGGTCTCGACCTCGGCCCGCGTGCCGAGGAACGTCGCGCGCAGGGCAATGCCCGAGACGCGATCGGGATGCGCCTCTGCATACGCCAGCGCCAACGTCGCCCCCCAGGAGCCGCCGACCACGATCCAGCGCTCAAAGCTGAACTTCGCGCGGATTGTCTCGATGTCCGCGACCAGATCGGCGGTGGTGTTGTGGGCGCGCGATCCCTTGGGCCGGCTGCGGCCGCAGCCGCGCTGGTCGAACAGCACGGCGCAGAAACGATCAGGATCGAACAGCCGGCGATGATCCGGCTGGCAGCCGCTGCCGGGTCCGCCGTGCAGGTAGATCGCGGGAATGCCGTCGCTGCGGCCGACGCTCTCGACGTAGAGCTCATGGCCGTCGCCGACGTCGAGCATTTCGGACGTCAGCGGCGCAAACGGATCGGCGCGTCTCGCTGCGGAGCCTGCGTCGGCGTCAGGTCCCATTCTCGGATTCCAGGGTGCCGCCGGCGAAATTGCGATAGAGGAAGCGGCTGGTCTCGCCCTCGGCCTCGCGCTCGGCCTGCTTGAAGATGGTCTCGTGCAGTGGCGACAGCGCGCAGGCCGGATCGGTGTTGGCGGCGTCCCCGGTCAGCGCAAAGGCCTGGCAGCGGCAGCCGCCGAAATCGATCTCGCGGAACTCGCAAGACTTGCACGGCTCCTTCATCCAGCCGGTGCCGCGATAGCGGTTGAAGGCCTCGGAATTCTGCCAGATCCAGGCGATCGAATGATTGGAGCGGACGGATTCGAACTCGAGCCCGGTGATGCTCTCGGCGGCGTGGCAGGGCAGCACCTTGCCGGCGGGCGAGATGTTGAAGAACTGCCGGCCCCAGCCGCCCATGCATTTCTTCGGCCGCAGCGCGTAATAATCCGGAACGACATAGTCGATCGTCAGCCGACCCTTCAGCCGCTCGCGCGCCGCCTCGACGATTTCAGTGCACTCGTCCAGCTGCGCCACTGTCGGCATCAAGGCGGCGCGGTTCTTCAGCGCCCAGCCGTAATACTGGACATTGGCGACCTCGAGCCGGTCGGCGTCGAGATCGAGCGACATCTGGATGATGTCAGGCAGCTGGTGCAGGTTCTGCCGATGCATCACCGCGTTCACGGTGAGCGGCAAATCGAGCTCGCGCGTCCATTTCGCCACTTCGAGCTTCTTGCGATGCCCGCCCTTGTAGCCGGCGACGCGGTCGGCGAGGCCCTCTTCGATGCCCTGGAACGAGATCTGCACATGGCAGAGCCCGGCATCGGCAAGCTCACGCAAACGCTCGCGCGTCAACAGCACGGCCGAGGTGATCAGATTGCTGTAGAGCCCGACCTCGCTGGCGTGCTTCACCAGCTCGACGAGATCTTTCCGCGCGGTCGGCTCGCCGCCGGAGAAATGCACCTGGAGCACGCCGATCTCGGCGAGCTCGCTCAAGACCTTCTTCCATTCCTCGGTGGTCAGCTCCTTGCCCGAGCGGTCGAGCTCGACCGGGTTGGAGCAATAGGGACATTGCAGCGGGCAGCGATGCGTGATCTCGAGCAGCACCGCCAGCGGAATGCCGAACGTCTCCGCGGTCGAGCGCTGCTTCTCCAGCACCGCCAGGCTGTCGCTGGCTGGGATGGTCACGTCGCTCATGACGTCTTCTCCCTGATCTCGGTGAGAAAGCCCTTGTCGGCGAGATCCTGCAGCATGACGATGACGTCGGCCAGGATCGCCTCGCGGGGAGCGGCGTATTTCGCCGCGAGCTGATCGGAGACGTCGCCGACGCTGCGCTTGCCGTCGCAGAGCTGCAGCACCTCGACCGCGATCTCGTCAGGCGCCAGCACCCGCTCCGGCGCCAGGATCACCCAGACCTTTCGGGTCTCGTCATATTTCAGCTTGGCATGCCGCGGCAGCACGGGGCGGCTTGCCTCGCTGACGCTGATGTTCCGCGGCCCGGCCATCGATCTTCCTCTCAGCCCGCTTTGGGCACGAACGCGCCCGGCGGAATATGGCCCTCGACATAGGCGTGCTGGAGCGCGTCGAGCTGCACCCACAGCACGTTGGTCTTGAAGATAAGCGCGTTGCAAACCTGCGCGCGCTGCTCCGGCGTCGTGGCGTGCGTCTTGACATAGTCGAGCGCGAAATTGGCATCGCGCGGCGCCTGCGTCAGGCGGCGCTTGAAGTAGCTCATGGTGTCAGGATTGACGAAATCGTAGTGCTGCAGCATGCCCGCGATGCGCTCCTCGTGGATGCTCGGCGCGAACAGCTCGGTGAGCGAGGAGGCGATCGCCTCCAGCGGGCTCTTCTCGCGGCAATAGTGCACGTAGGCCTCCACCGCGAAGCGCGTCGCCGGCAAGATGCCCTCGGTGGATTCCACGTAGGCGGTGTCGAGGCCGAGACCCTCGGTCAGCTTGATCCAGCGCTCGATGCCGCCTTCGGCGCCGACATCGCCGTCATGGTCCTCGATGCGGTGGCGCCATTCCAGGCGCGTGGCGCGGTCGCGGAAGCGCGAGATCACCACCGCGTCCTTGATCGGTATCGTGCTCTGGTAATAGTAGCGGTTGAGCGCCCAGGCCTGCACCTGGCCCTTGTTCAGCTTGCCGCCATGCAGCAGCTTATGGAACGGATGCAGGCTGTGATAGCGCGTCGCCCCGATATGGCGCAGCGTCGCCTCGAGCTCCTCGGCCGAGTTGAGCCTGATATCCCTGCCGATCGAGAGCGCAGTCATTCCAGTCATTGATGCCGCATTCACAGCACGATCTCCGTTCCATCCGCCGGTATCTGCCAGCCCGCCGCCTCAGCGGCCTTGCGCTCGGGTGAGGCAGGCAGCAGCGCCGGGTTCGAGTTATTGATATGCAGAAATATCTTCCTGTCGATATCGAGATCGGCCAGCCGCGCGATGGCGCCGTCGTCGCCGGACATCGCGACATGTCCCATGCTCTTGCCGGTCTTGTGGCCGAGGCCAGCCCTGATCATCTCGTCGTCCCGCCAGACCGTGCCGTCGAAGAAAACGAGCGAGGCGCCGTCGATCTCGGCCTTGAGCGCGTCGGTCACGTCGGCACAGGCCGCGATGAAGTAGAAATATTTGCCGGTCGCCTTGTCGGTGATCTTCAGGCCCAGCGTATCGCCGTCGCCGCTGGTCCCGCCGGGATGCGCCTTGCCTTCCAGATACCAGGCCGACTTGCCTGAGACCGCGAAAGGCAGCACTTCCAGTCCGGAACGTGCGCCGTGCGTGAGGCACGGCTCGAACGGCTCGCGGATCGAAATCGGCTGGCGCCGCACGTGCTTCTCGTTCAGCACGTTGAAGATGCTGTTGCTGGCGAGGATCGCCAGCACCTTGTCATGCGCATAGATCGTGAACGGCGAGCTCTCGCGCATCGAGAGCAGGCCCGCCACCGCATCCACTTCGCTGTTGGTCAGGATCACGCCCGCAATCGGGCTATGGCGCAGCGCCCCAGCCCTGGGGTGCAGTTGCGGCGTGGCATTCAATTGCTGGCGCAGGTCGGGGGAGGCGTTGATCAGGAACCAGCTCTCGCCGTCGCCGCTGAAGGCGACCGAGGCCTGCGTCCGGTGCAGCTCGGGCCCGCCTTTGCGGGCCGCCCGGCAGCCCTCGCAGCCGCAATTCCACTGGGGAACTCCGCCGCCGGCGGCGGCGCCCAGGACGACGACGCGAAGCATGATCCGTCTCCTGGAAGGAACACGCGCGGTGGATCTCAGGCCGACGCAAATGCCGACACAGATTCTTTCCTTCGGAAACGCCTCGTGACCGAAAGATCCACCGCCGCAGAACGCGAGATCGCCGACCGGCTTACTTGCGGGTGGCGCTCACATACATGTTGATCTCCATGCCACAGGGCACTTCGACGATCTTCGGGGCTTTCCATGCCATTTTGGCTCTCCATTTCTCGAATTCGGACGTATCCGCCCACCCGCTAAGTTAATGCGGGCGGAGAAGTTCGCTAGTGAAATTTTCCCGGACCTAGGTAGTAGGCCTGCGGAATTGTTGCACTGCAAAGAGAGCGCATTGCGGCCGCAAAAATCCGCAATGGACATCGGCAAGAACCGCCGATAGGTCGTGATCCCTGTCGGGATAAACGAGTTGTGAGTTTAGAACGGCTTCCAATCGTCTGCTGGCGACCCCATTGGATCAGGCATGCCCAGATATTTCTTCAACACCCGTATCGGCGACGAACTGATCGTGGATCCTGACGGAGAGGACCTGCGCAACCCCGATGGCGCCTGGGAGGTCGCCCGCCAGATGATCCTGGAGGTGGTGAAGTCGGAAGGCGCCCAGCGGGCCCTGCTCGAGGCGGTGATCGAGGTGACCGACGACGAAGGCGAGGTCGTGCTGGAGTTTCCCTTCACCGAGGCGCTGCTGGACCTGCCCGATCCGTCCGCGACAAGGCATTGAAACCCCGCTCTCTCCCCGTCATTGCGAGCGTAGCGAAGCAACCCAGACTGCCTCCACGGAGGGGTTCTGGATTGCTTCGTCACAAGGGCTCCTCGCAATGACGGAGAATGTGGCGTCGTCCCGCGCCCCCCTCCACCCCTGCGAAATCCGCATGGCTTTGCCGCGTTCCCGGCGCTAAAAGACGCCGGATACACGGAGCAAGCCATGCAAGATCTCTGGCGCCTGTCGGCCGCCGACCTCGCCACCCTCGTCAAATCCAGGAAAGTCTCCGCCAGGGAGGCGGCCAAGGCCGGTCTCGCCCGGCTCGATGCCGTCAATCCCCAGCTCAATGCGGTGATCGACCACCGGCCGGACGACGTGCTCAAGCAGGCCGACGTCGTCGATGCCGCCATCGCGCGAGGCGAGGATCCCGGTGTGCTCGCCGGCGTGCCCGTCACCATCAAGGCCAATGTCGACCAGGAAGGCTTTGCCACCACCAACGGCTTGAAACTGCAGCGCGACGTGATCGCGCGCGAGGACAATCCTGTCGTCGCCAATTTCCGCAGGGCCGGCGCCATTTTGCTCGGCCGCACCAATTGCCCGGCCTTCTCCTATCGCTGGTTCACCACCAATCTCATCCACGGCGACACCAAGAATCCGCGCGATGCATCGCTGACCCCGGGCGGCTCCTCGGGCGGCGCCGGTTCGGCGGTCGCGGCCGGCATCGGCCACATCGCCCACGGCACCGATATTGCCGGCTCGATCCGCTATCCTGCCTATGCCTGCGGCGTGCATGGCCTGCGTCCGACCCTCGGCCGCATCCCCGCCTTCAATCCCGCGCTGCCGGAGCGCCCGATCGGGCCGCAGATCATGGCGGTGTCGGGTCCGCTGGCGCGCACCGTCAACGACCTCAGGATTTCGCTCGAAGCGATGGCGGCCCGCGACATCCGCGATCCCTGGTTCGTACCGGTGCCGCTCCAAGGCCCCGCGCGGGACAAGCGCGCCGCGCTTTGCCTCAATCCCGGCGGCCTTGCCACCACTCCGGAGGTGAAGGCGGCGGTGAGCGATGCCGGCAAGCGGCTGGAGCGCGCCGGTTGGACCGTCGATGTGATCGAGGACACGCCGCCGATGCGCGAGGCGGTGGAGTGGCAGATCAAGCTCTGGCTCGGCGATGGCTATGAGGCGCAGCTCGAGATGGCCGAGCGCGAGGGCGATCCCGGCGCGCTGGCGTGTCTGCGCGGCAACCGCGCCAGGGTGACGCCGATGGACCAGGCCAATTACGCCAAGGCGCTGACCCGACGCGCCACGCTGACCCGTGAGTGGATGCTGTTCTTCGAAAAATATGCCGTGCTGCTGACGCCGGTCTCGGGCGAGCTGCCGTTCCCGGATCACCTCGACTGCAAGGACGACGAATCCTTCAAGCGGGTCTGGGAAGCGCAGCTGCCGCAGATCGCAATTCCCTTCATGGGATTGCCGGGCCTCGTGGTCTCCACCGGCCTCGTCGGCAAGGCGCCGGTCGGCGTGCATGTCGTCTCCGGCCGCTACCGCGAAGACCTTTGCCTGCTCGCGGGCGAGGCGATCGAAGCCGGCGGCGTGCCGCCGTCGCCGATCGACCCCGTGGGCTAGCGATGTCTGCTATTTACGACTTCAAGGCCAACTCGCTTGCCGGCGAGGAGGTGCCGCTGAGACGTTTCGAGGGACAGGTGCTGCTGATCGTCAACACCGCGAGCAAATGCGGCTTCACGCCGCAATATCGCGGCCTGGAGGATCTGCACCGCGATCTCTCGCCGCGCGGCTTCTCCGTGCTCGGCTTTCCCTGCAACCAGTTCGGGGCGCAGGAGCCGGGGCAGGCGAGCGAGATCCAGGCGTTCTGCTCGAGCAATTACGACGTCACCTTTCCGTTGTTCGCCAAGATCGACGTCAACGGCGCAAATGCGCACCCCCTGTATGAGTACCTGAAACGCCAGCAATCGGGCCTGCTAGGGGCCTCCATCAAATGGAATTTCACCAAATTCCTGGTGGACCGTGAGGGCCGCGTGGTCGCACGCTACGCGCCGACCGCCCGGCCGGAAGGATTGCGGACTCAAATCGAAACACTGTTGTGAGCGAGACAATCATGAGCGACGAATTTCCGGACCGCCTGTCGGTCGATCCGAACAGCCCCTATTACAACGCGGACATCCTGTCGCGCGACGTCGGCATCCGCTTCAAGGGCATCGAGAAGACCAATGTCGAGGAGTACTGCATCAGCGAAGGCTGGGTCCGCGTTACCGCCGGCAACGCCAAGGACCGCCACGGCAACCCGCTGACCATCAAGGTGCACGGGCCGGTCGAGCCGTATTTCAGGGACAAGAAATAGCTTCTGAGCGCGCGCGCTCTCCCCACGTCATTGCGAGCGAAGCGAAGCAATCCAGAATCTCACCGTTGAGGCAGTCTGGATTGCTTCGTCGCTTCGCTCCTCGCAATGACGAAAGTGAAAGGCCACCCCATGTCCGTCCGCATCGTCGACGTCCGCGAGATCACCAAGCCGATCTCGTCCCCGATCCGCAACGCCTATATCGACTTCACCAAGATGACGACGAGCCTCGTCGCCGTCGTCACCGATGTGGTGCGCGATGGCAAGCGCGTCGTCGGCTACGGCTTCAATTCCAACGGCCGTTACGGCCAGGGCGGCCTGATCCGCGAGCGTTTTGCCCCGCGCATCCTGGAGGCCGATCCGAAGTCGTTGCTCGATGAAGCCGGCGGCCATCTCGACCCCGACAGGGTCTGGGCCGCGATGATGACGAACGAGAAGCCCGGCGGCCATGGCGAGCGCTCGGTCGCGGTCGGCACCATCGACATGGCGGTGTGGGACGCGGTGGCGAAGATCGCCGGCAAGCCGCTGTTCCGTCTGCTCGCCGAACGGCACGGCGTCAAAGCCAATCCGCGCGTCTTCGTCTACGCCGCCGGCGGCTATTACTATCCGGGCAAGGGCTTGTCGATGCTGCGCGGCGAGATGCGCGGCTATCTCGATCGCGGCTACAATGTCGTGAAGATGAAGATCGGTGGTGCCGATATCGGCGAGGACCGCAAGCGCATCGAGGCCGTGCTGGAAGAGATCGGCAAGGACGCGCAGCTCGCCGTCGACGCCAACGGCCGCTTCAACCTGGAGACCGGCATCGCCTACGCCAAGATGCTGCGCGACTATCCGCTGTTCTGGTACGAGGAGGTCGGCGATCCCCTCGACTACGCGCTGCAGGCCGCGCTGGCCGAATTCTATCCCGGCCCGATGGCGACGGGCGAGAATCTCTTCAGCCACCAGGACGCCCGCAATCTGATCCGCTACGGCGGCATGCGCCCGGATCGCGACTGGCTGCAATTCGACTGCGCGCTGTCCTACGGCCTGTGCGAATACCAGCGCACGCTGGAAGTGCTGAAGACCCACGGCTGGTCGCCCAGCCGCTGCATCCCTCACGGCGGCCACCAGATGTCGCTCAACATCGCAGCGGGCTTAGGCCTTGGCGGCAACGAGAGCTATCCCGACCTGTTCCAGCCCTATGGCGGCTTCCCCGACGGCGTCCGCGTCGAGAACGGCCACATCACCATGCCGGATTTGCCGGGCATCGGCTTCGAAGGCAAGTCGGATCTCTACAAGGAGATGAAGGCGCTGGCGGAGTAGGGCGGCTGGTGCCGCACACTCCGTCATTGCGAGCGCAGCGAAGCAATCCAGGATCTCTCCGTCGAAGCGGTCTGGATTGCTTCGTCGCTACGCTCCTCGCAATGACGAATGTGGTGCGAGTCGACCGCCCCTACGACAACCGCATATCCAAGAGCCTTCGTCCTTCGCCCTTCAGCAGCTTCTTCACCGCGCTCGAGGCCACCACCTCGCCGTCATTGGCGTAGGCCTCGTGGTTCTTCTCGATGTCGTCGAGGCGGTAGAGGTAGTTGACCATCACGCCGGCGGATTCGCGCAATCCCTTCGGTGAGAGGTCGCCTAACCAGTTGATGCGCTCGAGCCTTGCGCCGTTGCCGAGATGGAAGCGGGCGACGGAATCGATCAGCTTGCCCTTCGGCGTGCGCGCCTTGAGGAAGTAATGCGCGGCGAGGGGCTCGATCACGCCGCGGAGCAGCGTCGTCGTCTCGGGGTTCTCGAACCATTTGGGATCGTCCAGGCGCTTCAGCACCTCGCGGTCCTCGTCCGACAGCGGCAGATCCTTGTCCTGCTTCACCCAGGCCATGAAGCCGGGCACCGGCGACAGCGTCACGAAGGTGTCGAGCTTCGGCGTCTCGCGCCGCAGCTCCTCCACCACCTGCTTGATCAGGAAGCTGCCGAAGGAGATGCCGCCAAGGCCGCGCTGGGTGTTGGAGATCGAATAGAACACGGCGGTGCGCGCACGCTCGATCGGCAGATGCCGGCGGTCGACCGCAAGCAGCGGCGCGATCGCGCCCGGGATCGTCTCGGTCAGCGCCACCTCGACGAAGATCAGGGGCTCGTCCACCATCGCGGGGTGGAAGAAGGCGTAGCAGCGGCGGTCGACCGGATCGATGCGGCGGCGCAGATCGTCCCAGTCGGAGATCTCGTGCACGGCTTCGTAGCGGATGATCTTTTCGAGGATGTTGGCCGGTGTCGACCAGTCGATCCTGCGCAGCACGAGAAACCCCCTGTTGAACCACGAAGAAAGAAGATGCGAGACGTCGCGGTCGAGCGCGGCGAGATCGGTGTGCCCGTTCATCATGTCGAGCAGATCGGCGCGCATGGCGACGAGGTCGCCGGTGCCGCCGGGCGCGCGGTTGAGCCTGCGGATCAGCTCCTGCCGCCGCGGCTCCGAGGCGAAATGCAACGAGCTCGCGTCTTCGTCGCTCGGCGCGGCGCGCCATGTCTCGATCGCCTTGGACAGGCGCTCCCGGTCCGGGCCGAAATCGCGCACCAAGCCTTCGAAGAAGGCGCGGCGTCCCGCCGCATCGAGCTCCCGGTAAATGTCGAGCACCTCGCGCGCGATGGCGATACCCGATGCTTCGCCCCGGCCCGACAGCAGCGCATCGCACAGCTCGAGCAGTCCGTCGGCATCCCGTCCGGTGTCGGCGGATTCGCCGCGACGAAGCAGCGTGCGGCCGCGCTCGGAGATGGTGGCGAGCAGGTCGGAGAAGAAGGCGTTGGCCATAGGGGCTTTCGTATCAGGTTTGTGCGTTGCGGAAGCTTACACGGGATTTGGGTGGAAGCCGATCACAATCAAGCGGAGGAATGCGGCAACTTTAGTCGGGCCGTGCGTTTGGAGAATGCCGGCATGCCGTTCAATGCGGACAATGTCACCGAGGGCTGCGCCGCCTTAGGGTGGGCAAAGGCGCAAATCGCCGTGCCCACCTTCTGTCGATGACAGGGAAAGACGTGGGCACGCTTCCGCCGTCGCTCTTCGAGCTATGGCGGACAAGTCGCTTTGATTTGCCTATCCTACGATTTCCACCACACCAAAGGTGTCATGCCCCGGCTTGTCCGGGGCATCCAGTACGCCGCAGGTTCTCGATTCTAGCCGCGCCGTCCCTGGAATACTGGATCGCCCAACTTCGCGTGCGATGACACGGAGAGTGTGGCAAACTCCGTCGGCGTCCGTCCCGTCACCTGGCGGAACGCGGCCGAGAACGCCGGCACGCTGGCATAGCCGAGCTGGGTCGCGAGCTGCTTCACCGACACGCTGGCGTCGGTCGACAGCCGCTGGATCGCCGCGGCGATCCGCGCGCGCTGGCACCAGCTCTTGAAGCTGAGCTGCGTTTCCGTCGAGAACAGCCGCGACAGCGTCCGCGCCGAGGTTCCGACCTCCCGCGCCAGCGTGTCGATGTCGTGTAGCCCCGTGGGGTCGTCGAGCACGATCATCGCGGCGCGGCGGCAGCGCACTTCGCGCGGCAGCGGCACGAAGGTGGTGGAATCCTCGGCCTGGTGCAATTCCAGCATCACCAGGCGCACCAGGAGCTCGGTGCGCTCCTCGGTGTTGCGCGGGTCGAACAGCGCCAGGATCGCCTGGTTCAGCAGCGGCGACACCCGCACCACGAATTCCCTGGTCAGGCCGTCATAGCGCTGCTCGCGCTTGAGCCACGACAGGTCGAAATACAGCGTGCGCATCTCGATGTCGGCGAGCAGGTCGATGGCATGTTGAAGCCCGGCCGGCACCCAGACCGCGCGGTCCGGCGGCACCAGCCAGCGTCCCCCCGGCGTCGTCACCTGCATGGTGCCCTTGGCCGCATAGATCAGCTGCGCCTCGCGGTGCAGGTGCGGTTCGATCCGCAGGCCCCTGGGATAGTCGCGCGCAACCAGGTGCACGCCCGCGGGCGAGCGATGGTTGCTGCGGACCTCCCGCAGGATTGGCGTTTCCAAGATTGGCGTTTCAAAGACAGTCATTGGCAGCATCCCGTCATGGGGAGGACATATAACTCATTTCGGAGCAGGAGAGGATTCGGGAATGAACAGCCCCAGTCGGGTCATCAGTTTCGTCAACGCAGGCCATTTCATCGACCATTATTCGATGCTGATCTTCGCAGCCGCCGTCATCATCATGGGCCCGGCGCTGGGCATGGCCTATTCGGAACTCCTGCCTTACGCGACGCCGGGCTTCGTTGCCTTCGGGGCCGGCTCGCTGCTGACCGGCTGGCTCGGCGACCGCTGGAGCCGCCGCCACATGATGCTGATCTTCTTCGTCGGCATCGGGGCATCCATGGTCGCGGTCGGCTTCGTGCAGACCCCGGCGCAGCTCGGCGCCGCGCTGCTTGCGATCGGCATCTTTGCCTCGATCTATCATCCCGTCGGCACCGCCGTGATCGTGTCTTACGCCGACCGGCTCGGCCGCGAGATGGGCATCAACGGGGTCTGGGGCAATCTCGGCGTGGCTTCCTCCGCGCTCGTCACCGGCGTGATCGGCCAATATCTCGGCTGGCGTTTCGCCTTCATCATTCCCGGCGCGGTCACGATCCTGATCGGCATCGCCTTTGCGATGATGGTCGTGCACGAGGACCGCAAGGGCGCCAGGCAGGCGGCGGCGCAGGCGCGGGTGGCCAAGCAGGACATGTGGCGCGTGGTGCTGTCGCTGCTGATCGTCGTGATCGCAATCTCCACCACGTTCAATGCCGTCACCGTGGCGCTGCCAAAACTGTTCGCGGAGCGGCTGGCGGATTTGACCAAGAGCCCGGCGCTGCTCGGGGTCATCGCCGCCTGCGTCTACGTGTTCGGCGCGATGACGCAATACACGATCGGCCGGCTGCTCGACCGCTATTCGCTGAAGACGGTGGCATTGCCGCTGTCCTTCATGCTGGCGCCGCTCCTGTATCTTGCCGCGAGCCTGGAGAATCTGCCGCTGATCCTGGTCTCGATCGGCATCGTCATGGGGGCGTTCGGGCAGGTCACGGTCAACGACGCCATGGTCGGCAAATACACCAGCGAGGAATGGCGCTCGCGCGCCTATGCCGTGCGTTACTTCATCGGCTTCACCGCGGCGGGGGCCTCGGTCGGCCTGGTCGCCTGGCTCTACGAGCAGGGCGGCTTCGTCACCATGCTGCACGCCTTCGCCGCGCTCTGCCTGCTCGCGATCGCAGCCGCCATCATCCTGCCGCGCGAGATCAGGACGCCGCAGGCGGTGTGAGGTCTTTGTGAGGCGGGCAACTGTCTCCACATCGTCATTCCGGGGCGCGCGTCAGCGCGAACCCGGAATCCATCGGGCGGCAGCGACTGCGGAGAAATGGATTCCGGGCTCGTCGCTGCGCGACGCCCCGGAATGACGGGGAACGGAGCGGCCCATCACGCACGCCATCCAGCATGCCACTCTGCCCCTGTTTTGCCCGACGGCGCAAACCGCTTCGGCAAGGCCGAAATTTTCCCGAGCGTTCTCAACCCCATCCCTACT
The DNA here is from genome assembly GCF_003957705.1 of Bradyrhizobium sp. LVM 105. Taxonomy (NCBI): domain Bacteria; kingdom Pseudomonadati; phylum Pseudomonadota; class Alphaproteobacteria; order Hyphomicrobiales; family Nitrobacteraceae; genus Bradyrhizobium; species Bradyrhizobium sp. LVM 105. The sequence goes on from NZ_QZMV01000001.1 coordinate 291,866, forward strand.
GTGCATGGGGTTGTTTTCGCGTTTTGTTGTCGCCGGCTCCCTCACACGTCTGGAACCGGCTCCACCTCCTGCGGGTTCTATTCCCATGGCCCCGACGCCGGGGGTGAAGGGGGTAATCATCTGCATGCTGTCGCGCCTGCTCCGATCGGCCGGCCTCGTCCCCGCGGCGCTCGTCCTCACCACCATCGCGGCCGGCGCTGAAACTGGCAAATCGGCCGGCCCGTCCGAATTGCTGCTGGTGGCGCAGATCGTGCTGTTGATCGCGGTCGGCCGCGGCCTCGGCGAGATCATGATGCGCGTCGGTCAGCCCTCGGTGATCGGCGAATTGCTCGCCGGCATCATTCTCGGGCCATCGCTGTTCGGCTGGGTCTGGCCGGAGGCGCAGCACGCGATCTTCCCCAAGTCGCCCGAGCAGAAGGCGATGATCGACGGCATCGCGCAATTGGGCATCCTGCTCCTGCTGCTGCTCACCGGCATGGAGACCGATCTCAAGCTGGTCCGCAAGGTCGGCAGGGCCGCGATCGCGATCTCGATCGCCGGCATCGTCGTGCCTTTTGCCTGCGGCTTCGCACTCGGCGAGTTCCTGCCCGATGCGCTGCTGCCCAACCCGGAACAGCGCCTGGTGGCTTCGCTGTTCATGGGCACGGCGCTGTCGATCTCCTCGGTCAAGATCGTCGCGGTGGTCGTGCGCGAGATGAACTTCATGCGCCGCAATGTCGGGCAGATCATCGTCGCGACCGCCGTCATCGACGACACCATCGGCTGGATCCTCATCGCCGTCATCTTCAGCCTGGCTTCGCACGGCACGCTGGACATTGCCTCGGTGGCGAAGGCGGTGCTGGGGACGCTGCTATTTCTCGCGGTCAGCTTCACGATCGGCCGCCGCCTGGTGTTTCAGCTGATCCGCTGGGCCAACGACAATCTCGTCAGCGCCGCGGCGGTCATCACGGTGATCCTGCTGCTGATGTGCGTGATGGCGATGATCACGCATGCCATCGGCGTCCACACCGTGCTGGGCGCCTTCGTCGCCGGCATCCTGGTCGGGGAGTCCCCGATCCTGACGCGGCAGATCGACGAGCGCCTGCGCGGCCTGATCTCCAGCTTCTTCATGCCGGTGTTCTTCGGCCTCGCCGGCCTTGCCGCCGATCTCTCGGTGCTGCGCGATCCCAATCTCCTGATGTTCACCGGCCTCCTGGTCGTGATTGCCAGCGTCGGCAAGTTCGGCGGCGCCTTCGTCGGCGGCACATTGGGCGGCCTGAACAATCGGGAATCGCTCGCGCTCGCGAGCGGCATGAACGCGCGCGGCTCGACCGAGGTGATCATCGCCACCATCGGCCTGTCGATCGGCGTGCTCAGCCAGAACCTGTTCACGATGATCGTGACCATGGCGATCGTGACCACGATGGCGATGCCCCCGATGCTGCGCGCAGCGCTGGCGAGGCTGCCGATCAACCAGGAGGAGAAGGAGCGGCTGGAGCGGGAGGCATTCGAGAAGCGCGGCTTCCTCGCCAATCTCGAGCGGCCCCTGCTGGCGGTGGACGAAAGCGTCAATGCCACCTTTGCCGCCCACCTCGCGGGCCTGATCGCCGGCATGCGCGGCCTGCCGATCACCGTGCTGCATATCGGCCGAAACGCGAAGGAGCAGGAGAAGGGCCGCGAGGAGGAGAAGAGCCACGAAGCCGTGGTGAAGAAGGCGGCCGTTTCCGTCAGCAGCGAGAGCGAAGCCGGCAGCATCGACGTGGTCACCCGCGCAAGGCGTGCCGAGCTCGGCGAGACCATCACCGAGGAGGCGCGCAAGGGTTTTGATCTCCTCGTCGTCGGCATCGACAAGGTTGCCGCGACCAAGGATCGCTTCGACCGCAAGATCGAGGACATCGCCGCGACGTTTGAGGGACCGCTCGCGATCGCCGCGGCAAAGGGCAAGCACCTGAAGCAGCCGAACCCCGACGGGCTCAACATCCTCGTTCCGGTCTCCGGCAGCGGCATCTCCAAGCGCGGCGCCGAGGTCGCGGTCGCGCTGGCGCAAGCAGGATCAGGCTCGCTCCGGGTGATTTATGTCGCGACCACGCGCGACAAGGGCGCGCAGCGCGGCGCTTCCCGCGGCCTCGGCCAGGAGGCGAGCATCCTGAAGGACGCCAGCGATCTCGCCGCCCGCTACGACGTCGACATCACCACCACGCTGCGGGTGAACCGGGCGCCGGAAGCCGCGATCCTGCGCGAGATCGACACCACCGATGTCGATCTCGTCGTCATGGGCGTCGACCGCATCCAGGCCGATCATCTCTCCTTCGGCGGCGTCGCCGACGCCGTGCTGCGGCAGTCGAAGGTCTCCGTGCTGCTGGTGTCGAGCGGCGAGGCAAGGCAGGCTCCGGCGGAGAAGGCTTGAAATCTCTCTCCGCCGTCATTGCGAGGAGCGAAGCGACGAAGCAATCCAGACTCTTTCCGCGGAAAGATCCTGGATTGCTTCGCTGCGCTCGCAATGACTATCATGGTCGATAGCGGTCGCTTACTTCACCTCCGCCACCGGCTGGGCCTTCGGCGTCTTCTTGCTCGCCCGCCAGTTCTCGAAACGCTGCACCACCACGAAGAAGGCCGGCACGAACAGCACCGCGAGGCAGGTCGAGGCCAGCATGCCCGAGAACACGGTGATGCCGATCGACTTGCGCGCGCTGGCGCCGGCGCCGGTGGCGAGCACCAGGGGCACCACGCCGAGGATGAAGGCGAACGAGGTCATCAGGATCGGGCGGAAGCGGGCGCGCGCCGCTTCGATCGCGGCTTCCAGCACCGGCTTGCCGTCGCGGCCGTGCAGCTCGAGCCCGACCTCGACGATCAGGATCGCGTTCTTGGCCGACAACGCGATCAGCAGGATCAGGCCGATCTGGCAATAGAGGTTGTTGTCGATCTTGAGTCCGGAAAGGATCAGCATCGGCCCCAGCAGCGACAGCGGCACGGCGAGGATCACCGAAATCGGCGCGTACCAGCTCTCATACTGGCCGGCGAGCACTAGATACACCAGCAGCATGGCAAGGCCGAACACCCAGTAGATCTGGTTGCTGACCGCCTTCTCCTGATACGACATCGCGGTCCATTCGTAGCCGGTGCCGGGCGGCAGCGTCTTGTCCGCGATCTCCTCCATCAGCTTCAGCGACTGGCCGGAGGAGTAGCCCTGTGCCGGCAGGCCGATCACGGTCGAGGAGGGATAGAGGTTGTAGAGGCTGATCAGCGACGGCCCCGTGGCCGGCGTGATCTTGGCGACGGTGCCGATCGGGATCATGTCGCCGTTGGAATTGCGCACCATCATGTTGGCGATGTCGCGCTCGGTGACGCGGAAGGCAGGGTCGGCTTGCGTATAGACCTGGAACACGCGGCCGAACTTGTTGAACTGGTTGACATAGGACGAGCCGAGATAGGTCGACAGCGCCGCGAACACCTGATCGGTGGTGACGTGCAGCGTCTGGGTCTTGACCCGGTCGATCTCGACGTTGAATTGCGGCACCGAGGAGCGGAACGAGGACTGCACGCGCTGCAGCGCGCTCTGGCTCTGGCCGTTCGAGACCACCGCGCCGGTGATGGCCTGCAGCTTGGCGAAATCGCTGTTGCCGTCGCGCAGCTCGACCTGCATCGAGAATCCCGCGGCGTTGCCGATGCCCTGGATCGGCGGCGGCGGCAACACGATGGTGCGTGCCTCCATGATGGTCGCGAGCTTGTCGTTGAGGCCGTAGACCAGCGAGCGCAGATCCTCGCCGGGCCCTTTGCGGGCGTCCCAGTCCTTCAGGATGATGTAGGCGACGCCGGCATTGGCGAGGCTCGCGCTGTTGTCGAGCGCGGAAATGCCGGCGATGGTGATGACCTGCGCCACGCCGGGCGTGTCCTTGATGATCTCGCTGGCCCTGTCGAGCACCTTCTGGGTCCGCTCCAAGGCGGCGCCGTCGGGCAGCTGCACGGCGGCGATCAGATAGCCCTGGTCCTCGATCGGAAGGAAGCCGGTCGGCACCCGCGACAGGCCGTAGGCGCTGGCCCCGATGATCAGCAGCGCGAACGCGACCGAGACGGTGGCATGTCTCACGAGGAAGGTGATCAGCCGCGTGTAGCCGCGCTCGACACGGTCGTAGACCGCGTTGAAGCCGCGATAGAAGAAATTGCGCTGCTCCGGCGGCACCGCCGGCCGCAGCCACAGCGCGCATTGCGTCGGCTTCAACGTCGCCGCGTTGATGGCGGACAGAAGCGCGGTCGCCGCGATCACCAGCGCGAATTGCGAATAGATGCGTCCCGTCAGCCCCGCGAGGAACGAGGCCGGCAGGAACACCGAGATCAGCACCAGGGTGATGCCGACGATCGGCGCGAACAGCTGGTCCATCGCCTTGATCGCGGCATCGTGGCCGTTCATGCCCTGCTCGATGTTGTGCGCGGCGCCTTCGACCACGACGATGGCGTCGTCGACCACGATGCCGATCGCCAGCACGATCGCGAACAGCGTCGACATGTTGATGGTGAAGCCGAGCGCCGCCATCGCGGCGAAGGCGCCGATGATGGTGACCGGCACGGTGGTGGCCGGCACCAGCATCGCGCGCCAGTCCTGCAGGAACACCAGGATCACGACCAGCACCAGCAGGCCGGCCTCGATCAGGGTCATGTAGACCTCGTGCACCGAGGCCTCGACGAACTTGGTGGTGTCGAAAGGCGTGTCGTATCTGATGCCTTCCGGAAACCGCTTGGCGAGCTCGGCCATCTTCTTCTCGACGGCCTGCTCGACCTGGAGCGCGTTGGCGCCGGGCGACTGGAACACGCCGATGCCGACGGCCGGCTGCTTGTTCAGCGAGAAGATCTGGCTGTAGGTCTGCGCGCCGAGCTCGACCCAGCCGACGTCGCGCACCCGCGTGACGTCGCCGCTGCTGCCGGACTTGACGATGATGTTCTCGAACTGACTGGTGTCATCGAGCCGTCCGTTGACGTTGAGCGTGTACTGGAACGCCTGTCCCGGCGGCGTCGGCGGCGCGCCGACCTGGCCAGCGGCGACCTGCTGGCTCTGTTGCTGGATCGCCTGGATGACGTCCTGCGGCACCAGCCCGCGGACCTGCAGCTTGTTCGGATCGAGCCAGACCCGCATCGAATACTGGCCGGCGCCGAACACGGTGACGTTGCCGACGCCGGGCAGGCGCGAGAGCTCGTCGCGGATGTTGATGGTGGCGTAGTTGCTCAAGTAGAGGCTGTCGTAACGCGAATCCGGCGAGGTCAGCGTCACGAACAAGAGGATCGAGGTCGACCGCTTCTGCACGGTGACGCCCTGGTTCTGCACCGCCTGGGGCAATTGCGACAGCGCGCTGGAGACGCGGTTCTGCACCAGCACCTGCGCGAAGTTGAGGTCGGTGCCGATCTTGAAGGTCACCGTCAGCGTATAGGTGCCGTCCGAGCCGCTGTAGGACTGCATGTAGAGCATGTCCTCGACACCGTTGACCTGCTGCTCGATCGGCAGCGCCACGGTGTCGATCACGGTCTTGGCGCTGGCGCCGGGATAGCGCGTGGTGACCTGCACGGTCGGCGGCACGACGTCGGGATATTGCGCGACGGCGAGGTTGAACAGCGCGACGCCGCCGATCAGGATCATCAACAGCGCGATGACGTTCGAGAGGACCGGCCGCTCGATGAAAAACTTTGAGATCATGGCTGGCCCCTTACTTGCTCGAGGCTTGCGGCTGCTCGATCTTCGTCACCTGCGGATCGATCTTCTGACCCGGGATCACCCGCAGCAGCCCCGCGATGACGATGCGGTCGTCCGGCTTCAGGCCGCTTTCGATCACGCGCAGCCCGTTGTCGAGCGGCCCGATCTGCACCTTGCGCTGCTCGACGACATTGTCGCCGTTGACCACCAGCAGATAGCGGCCGCCCTGGTCGCTGCCGAGCGCGGCGTCGGGAACGAGCAGCGAGTCCTTTTCCTGGCTGAAGGGTACGCGGACGCGGACGAAATAGCCCGGCACCAGCACCCGCTTGTCGTTGGCGATGAGGCCGCGCACCGCCAGCGTTCCGGTGGATTGATTGAGCGTCGGCGAGACGTAGTCGAGCTTGCCCTCGTGCGGATAGCCGGTCTCGGTCTGCAGTCCCACCTGAATCGGGAATTGCTTCATGTCGGCGGGGGTCAGTCCGCGGCGGGTGGCTTCGGCGCGGATGCGCAACACGTCCTGCTCGTTGACGGTGAAGTTCACGTAGATCGGGTCCATCGCCACGATGGTGGCGAGCTGGGTCGGCGAGGAAACGCCGACGAGTTCGCCGACCGAGACCATGTGGGCGCTGACGATGCCGTCGAACGGCGCCGTCACCTTGGTGTAACCGTAATTGACCTCGGCGAGTTTCGTATTGGCCTGGGCCTGCTGCAGATTGGCCTGGGCATTGTCGCGGTTGGACGTGGAGGTGTCGAGCGTGGCCTGCGAGACGGCCTGGCGCTGCACCAGCTCGGCCTGCCGCTTGTAGTCGGCTTCCGCCTGCCGGACCGAGGCCTGCGCGCCGATCTCGGCCGCCTGCGCCTGTTCGAGCTTGAGCTTGTAGGTCTCCGGTTCGATCGTGAACAGCTGGGTGCCCTGCTTGACGAAGGTGCCGTCCTGATAGTCGATCGATTGCAGAAAGCCCTGCACCCGCGCCACCAGATCGACGCTCTTGATCGGCGCGGTGTTGCCGGTGGCCTCGATGTAGCGCGTCACCGGACGCTGCACGGGCGTTGCCACGTCCACCTTGGGCGGCGGTGGTGCCACGAACGTGTTCTTGTCCTCGCAGCCGGCGAGCAAGGCCACGAACGCCGCAGCGGAAAGGACCCGCCCGATATGCCTCCACGCCCCATTGCGTCGCGCGGCAGTGGCGGGATTCGTTGCGGTCATTCGGTAACCCCCGATTCTGTCTGTCGGTGCGGCAGGCTAGCAATAAAAGACTGGCCGTGGAACACCATAGCCATGGCAGTCACCGGCCTTGCAGTGCAACGAGCGATGTGGCCTTTGACAGGTTTATCACGACAAGCCGCTTTTCACCGAGGGCGTGATCGACCAGAATTGTTTCGAAGGCCGCGCGCGACAAACGCAGCGGTCGGGAAGAAGAAAAGGTGGGAAGACCATGACATGCCAACGCCATTTCGGTCGGCTCGCGCCGGCCTCGTTCTTGCCGCGATGCTCGCCATGCCCGCGCTAGCAGACGGCTTGACGGACGAGATCGCACCGACCGGCAAGCTGCGGGTCGCGATCGCCATCAGCCCCGCGGGTGGCGCGTTCTGGTCGACCAAGACCGAAGCCGGCTATGCCGGCGTCCCGGTCGATCTCGGCAAGGCGATGGCCGCCCAGCTCGGCGTCCCCGTCGAATATGTCGTGCACCAGAATTCCGGACAGATCACCGACGCCGCGTCGAATGGGACATGGGACGTCACCTGGCTGCCCAGGGATCCCGAGCGCGAGACCAAGATGCTGTTCGGCCCGATCTACGAGGTCGCGGACGCCACCTACATCGTCAAGGCCGGCTCCGCCGTCACCAATTTTGCGACGCTGGACCAGCCCGGCATCAAGGTCGCCGCCGTCAACGCCACCACGACCATGCGCGGCGCGATCGCGCATATGAAGCGTGCCAAGGTCACGGGCTATCAGACCTATGACGAGATCTTCGGCCTGCTCAGAAGCGGCGAGATCGACGCCTTCGCATTGTCGCGCGACCAGCTCAACAAGATGGCGCAGAAGATTCCGGGCACGCGCGTGCTGGACGAGACGTTCAAGAAGACGGTGACGGCCGTCGCCGTGCCGCTCGGCCACAGCCAGGCGCTGACCTTCGTCACCAAATTCATGACCGAGGCGGTGACGAACGGCACTTTGCGCAAAGCTTACGACAACAACGGCCTGAAGGACGCGCCGATCCGGACGGAGTAGTGTGCTCCGCGGCACATCCTTCGAGACGCCCGCCGTTGGCGGGCCCTCAGGATGAGGACCGAGTGCGCGGCGCCAATTTCAACGAGTACTACTGCCGTTTAGCCTCATCCTGAGGAGACCGCAAAGCGGTCGTCTCGAAGGACGAGGCGCTTGCTTCGCTGTCGCCGCGATGCCTAGTCCCGCTCACTGGCGGCTTGCGATGTCTGATCGCAGTCTCGACCGCCGGCTACCGCCCCCTGATCTCCGCATACTTCGCCATCGCTTTCTCGAACTTGCGGTTGAACAGCCACATCGCGGCGAGAATCTCGCGGAAGCTGGCGGAGCTGCGCGCCCGGTCGGCCTGTCCGAAGGCAAAGATGCTGTTGTTGCGCAGGTGCTTCATGACCGTGGGGCTGGAGACCCTGTAGTTCAGGAGATCGCCGGATTTGAGCGCGGCCCGCGTCGGGGTCGGCACGATCTGGATCAGCTCGAACAGCTTCATCTGATCGATCGGGTCGGGCAGCGTCTTCACGATGGCGGGGATCTCGCGGAACACGTCCGCGTGTGCGTTCATCAGGCCGTCGCGCACGTTGGTCCAGTGGTTGAAGCGGTGGTCGGTGCCGCGCGCCCGCGCCTCCTCCTTGTCGTCGCGCGCGCTCAAGCCCGGATCGATCGCAGCGATCTCGCTTTTGATCGCCTGCCATTTCCTGTGACCGTTGCGGTCCTCGGAGGGGCCGGTCTGGAAGCTGCCCATATAGGTATTCGAGCGTCCGTTGCGAACGTTCTGCTTGCCGTTGGTCTCGGCAAAGAACAGCCCGAGGCTGATGCGTCCTGCAACGTCGGCGTGCTCGGGCGCGAGCCCCTTGGCGCGCGCGATCACCGTGGCGAGATCGACGACGTCCTTGAACGGCGTCGCCGAGTTCTGCGCGTTGGCGGGCGGTGCCTCCATGACGTCGAACAGTCTTGAATATTCGTCGATCAGAGGTTCGATATCGGCATCGAAATAAGCCGGGGGAATCTCGAACTTGTTGGGCCGGCCGATCCGCGACGGCATGGCGTCGGTGAGATCCTTGTAGGTGCTGATCACCGCGACGCGCGCCAGATAAAGCGCCTGTCCCGGCAGGTTCGGCAGCGGCTCCTTCGCGTCGATCTGGCGCCGGCGCTCGGCCAGGATCGATTTGAACCCGGCGAGCGCCCGGTCATAGGCGGCGACCGCCTCCGATTGCTGGGCCGTGAGCGTACCCTTCTGCGCGAGGGCAGGCCCCGCGACGAAGAGGGCAACAGCCGCAAAGATTGCGAGACGTCTGAATCCCATGGCCGGTTCCTGTCGATTCGCTGGCCAGGAGATCGTAAGCAACAGAGGCGTGAGCTGGCGAGACGCAAATCCCGCTCAGTCGGAATTCTTATGCAGCCCGATAGTCCGGCGCCGTCGCCAGGAATTTCGCATAGGCGTCCGCATCCGGCGGCTGGAAGCGGCCGGCAAGCCCGCCGCGCTTCTGGTTCTTCGCGCCGATGTCGGCCATCAGCTCGTCGAAATGGCGGTAGTGATAGGGCGCGACGCACAGGCCGCCATAGACGCCCGCGGCCGGCCGCTCGACGCGCTTGAAGTGCAGCATCATCTCGATGTTGTCGCGCATCTGCTGCGCCGTCGGCTGCTTGGCGAGCTGGCCGTCGGCGTAGCGCACCAGCCAGTTGGCAGCGAGGTCGGCGCAGAGCACGGTGCAGAACGAGGAGTTGAAGCCGACGAAGCCGAGCTCGGGCAGATCGGGGTTGGCGATCAGGCGGTAGAGCCGGTACTGCCCGTCGGCATCGACCAGCTTCTGCCTGTAGGCCTCGGGCAGGAACGGCACGCCGAGCTTGTAGCCGATCGCGAGCACCGCGACGTCGGCGCCCACCCGCTCGCCGCCGCTCATCACGATGTTGTCGCCATCGTAATGGTCGAACGTACCGAACACCGCCTTGATGCGGCCGTCGGCGACCATCGGATAGAAGCCAGGCGTTGCGATCGGCACCGAGCAGTTGACGCCGTCCTCGATCCGCTCCTTCGGCACCATGTTGCAGCGGCCGAGCTTGAGCTGCGCCTTCAACAGGCTTTCCAGCCCGCGCCAGTTTGCCCAGACCAGCGGCGCGGCGATGCGATGCGCGAGCCGCCCCATCGCGCTCATGCCCCAGCCAGGAAACATCTCCTCCTGCGCGCGGATGTAGAGGATGCGCTTGAAGTTCACGAGCCCGCCGATGAAATAGGGAATGCGCCAGACCGGCTCGCGCATCACGATGGTGACCTCGCGCGCGCCCGACTTCACCGCGTTGACCGCGATGTCGGTCGCCGATTTCGAGCCGCCGAGCACGACGACGCGGCGGTCCTTCGCCAGCGAGGGATCGCAATATTTCGAGGAGTGCAGGATCTGGCCGCCCTGTGCCAGGAAGGCATCCTCGCCCGGGCAATGCAGCTCGCGCGGCTCGTTGAATTGGCCGGTGCAGACGGCGACGAAATCGAAGTCCTCATGCGTGCTGGCGCCGTCCTTGCTCTTCAGCGCGAGCGTCCAGCCGGGCTTGCCGTCGGCGCGCCGCGCCATGCCGGCAACCTCGGTGTCGAGGCGCAGCATGCGGTCGAGGCCAAAGCTCCTGGCGTAGTCGGCGAGATAGTCATGGACCTGCGGCCCGGTCGGCCATTCCGGATAATCCGCCGGCATGGCGCGGTCGGTGTAGCGGTAGAGCTCCTTCGGGCTCTGCGTCTGCACCTCGGGATAGGAGCGCGCCGGCTCCCAGACGCCGCCGAGATCTGAGCTGCGCTCGACGATGGCGACGCGGTGGCCGCGGTTGGAGAACGCCTTGGCGGCGGCAAGGCCGGAGACGCCGGCGCCGATCACGCAGACATGCTTGGGAGTGACCATGGGTTTGCTCGCAATCTGTTTCGGGCGCAAGCGGCCACGTTTGGCCGCAAGGCGCGGCCGGCGGGCCAGCAAGCAGATGCAGTGGACGAGGAACCTAGTCGTTGGCCTCGGGCGGCAGGAAATCGACCTCGTGCAGCGCCGAGATGCGCACGACTTCGGCAGGGTCGGTCAGATTGTGCAGCTGGTTGAACAGCGCCTCCAGCTTCTGCATCGGCGAGACCCAGAACAGCGCCCGGCACGGCTTGTCGGATTTGTTGAAATAGCCATGCGGGATGCCGCGCGGCATCCGCACCAGGTCGCCGGCATGGGCCTTGACCCATTGTCCGTCGAGCTTGAGGTCGAGCGTGCCCTCCTGCACCAGGATGAACTCGTCCTGGGTCGGATGGATGTGCACCGGCACGAACTGGCCCGGATCGCTGTTGGTCTCGAACGCGAAGGTGGAATCGGTGACGGCCTTGGGGAAATAGACCTGGCCCAGAATGTTCCAGCTCTTGCCGCCGTAGCCTGTGCCGTTAGCGGTAATGCCTTTTTCGAGTGCAGTCATGGCGCGCTCCCATTGGATTCCGGCGGGGATGGAGCTTCCGTCGACACGGGGAGGTTGTCTATCCGCTAAACGAATCCGGGGAGCGCCTGTTGCCGTGCAGCATGACGATTTTGGCAAGGCCGGCCTTTTCGCGTCCGCAGAATTATTATAGGCTTAAAGCAATTCCGTGACGCGAAGCGTGGTCGACGATGTCCGCAGCCGTGCTGGAAATGGGCGCAAGGGCGTCCGCAGCCGAACGGCTTGCGGATTTCGCCCGCGTCACCACCGATGACGTCGACGAAGCGGCCGAACAGATCGGACGCATCTTCTGCCCGCACGACCTCAAGCCGGCACAGGCGCGCGCGGCCGGCTTCTCGGCCCGGCACAATTGCGCCGCCTTCGACGGCTTTTCGATCAATTACGTCGCCTACGGCGGATCGGTCTTCATCGATCCCGGTTGCCTCGAGCGCTTCTTCCTGGTGCAGATTCCGCTCACGGGCACAGCCCATATCCGCGCCGGAATCACCGAGCTCGAGGCCGCGCCGGAGCGGACGGCGTCGCTGCTATCGCCGACGATCCCGACCCGGATGATGTGGCGCGACTGCGGGCAGGCGATCCTGCTGCTCGACCGTCGCATCGTCGAGCAGCGCGCCGCGGCGCTGTCGGGCAGGGCATCGGGCACGGTCGAGTTCGATCCGGTGATCGACCTGGAGACGCCGGCCGGGCGGGTCCTGCGAACCCGCCTTGCCGAGCTGATGACGATCGCCGAGCGTCTTGGTCCGCCCGGCAGGCTGTCGGCGCTCGCCATAGCCGATTGGCGCGAGCTGCTGCTCGATCATCTGCTCAATGGCCAGCGGCACGGCCTGTCGGATGCGATCACGACATTCTCCGGCCGGGCCGAGCGGCTGCCGCGCGCGCTGCGCGCGGCGCGCGACCATCTTGCGGACAATGCCGCTGAGCCGCTCGATCTCGCGCAGCTCGCCTGCGCCTCCGGCATCGGCATCCGCGCGCTCCAGCTCGGCTTCCGCCGTCATTTCGGCCAGTCGATTTCGCAGATGCTGCTCGACATGCGCCTTGCCGCTCTGCACGCCCGGCTCGCGCAAGGATCGCCCGATGCCTCCGTCACCGACATCGCGTTCGATCTCGGCTTCACCCATCTCGGCCGCATGGCCGGGGCCTACCGCGACAAATTCGGCGAGACGCCCTCGGCCACGTTGCGGCGGCGGCTGAGCTGAATCATCGGCTAGACCGTCGCGCGATCTTCGCGCAGCGTCGTCACCCAGATCACGCGCGCCGCCTGCTGGGTCGGATTGTCGAACATGTGCGGCACGGTGCTCGGAAAGCGGAAACTGTCGCCGGCCTCCAGCACGTGGGCCTGGTTGTCGAGCCATAGCCGCAGGCTGCCGGACAGGATGTAGCCGGCCTTCTCGCCGGTGTGCTGCAGGAAGTCGGTGCCGGAGGAGGCACCGGGATTGAGCGTGAGCTCGTAGAGCTCGAGCTGGCCCTTGCCTTCGGGAGTGAGCGCTTCCTTGACGACGCCGCTGGCGGTGAGCCGCAGCAGCCGGCGACTGTTCTTGCGCACGATGTAGCGCGGCACCTCGGCGGGATCGCTGGTCTCGAAGAAATAGGAGATGGGCACCTCGAGCGCGATGCTGAGCAGGCGCAGCGTCCGGATCGACGGCATCGCGCGCGCGCGTTCGAGCTGGCTGATCATGCCGGTGGACAGGCCCGTCTTGTTGGCGACGTCCTGGATCGAGAAGCCGGCGCGCTGACGCAGCAGCCGCACGGTTTCGCCGAGGCGCTGGTCGACCGCATCGTCCGCCTCGTTTCCCGGGGCGTCCTTCGCATTGTTGGCGTTGCCGCGACCATCCATGTCGCTCTCCCATGCATCATCATGAGCCCCGGCCGTATCGGTCCGAGGCATCAGCCGGAGTGAAAAGGTCGCGCATACTAGCAATGCGATTGACAGGTGTAATTAGTCGTGATGAAATTTTGACTGAAAAATTTAGAAGCACTAAAGCCCACTCCTGTCCCTTTGCCGGGGTCTCGGGGCGCGGGAGACGGTGCCGCGTGCGGAAACGGAGAGTGGGTCATGGCAGGTGACACCGACAAGCTCGGCGTTGAGGCACTGCATTTCGATCGTCCGAACCGCCGTCAGCTCTTCCAGCTCGGCGCGGGCGCCGCAGCGGGATGGACGATTTCAGGTAGCGCCTTCGCGCAAACCGAGCGCCCGACCAATCCGCCGGACAAGCCGCGCGGGCAGGTGATCGCGGCGCTGTCGCAGGAGCCGACCGTCTTTCATCCCTTGATGCCCGGCATCGAGGTCGATCAGGGCGTCTGGTGGCAGGTGTTCTCGCTTCTCTGGTACATCGACCCCGCCGGCAAATTCGTTCCCGATCTCGCCCGCGAAATCCCGACCATCGAGAATGGCGGCCTGTCGGCCGACGGCCTGACCTGGAAGATCAAGCTGCGCAGCGACGTGAAGTGGCATGACGGCACGCCGTTCACGGCCGACGACGTCAAGTTCTCGCTCGAGCTGATCAACGATTCCAATTTCCGCGCGCGGAGCCGCGTCGGCCACAGCCTCGTCAAGGACATCAAGGTCGTCGCGGCGGACGAGATCCATTGGCGCATGGAAGCGCCTTATTCGCCCTACATGTCGATCCTGGGATCGCTGACCTTCATCGTGCCCAAGCACATCCTGGAGAAGGTGTCCGATCCGAACGCCTCGCCGTTCCACAATGCACCCGTTGGCACCGGCCCGTTCCGCTGGGGCGAACGCGTGCCCGGCGACCACATCCTGCTCAACGCCCACACCGGCTATCACGGCAAGGGGCCTTACGTCGAACGCGTGGTCTTCAAGTACATTCCGGATCTCACCGTCCTCTACACCCAGTTTCGCACCGGCCAGGTCGACTACACCGGCCTGCAAGGCATCCTGCCCAACTTCGTGCAGGAGGCGAAGACGCTAAAGGGCCGCAAGATCGTCGTCTCCTCGACGTCCTCGGTGGAGCATATCGCGCCCAATCTGGAGTTCGGTCCCTTTGCCGACCGCGCGGTGCGCGAGGCGCTCTACCTCGCCATCAACAAGCAGGCGATCATCGATGCGCTCTATTACGGCCTGCCGACGCAGACCGAGAGTTTCGTGCCGCAACAGGCCTGGTCGTTCCAGCAGGGCCTGCCGCAGCACAAATACGATCCCGCCAAGGCCAACGCGCTGCTCGATGCGAGCGGATGGGTGCGCGGCGCCAATGGCGTGCGCGAGAAGGGCGGCGTCAAGCTCGAATTCACCAATTCGACGACGTCGGGCAACGCGGTGCGCGAGCAGACCCAGCAGCTGCTGATCCAGGACTGGCGCGCGATCGGCGCTGCGATGCGCGTCAACAACATGCCGGCGGCCGTGATCTGGGGCGATTTCTGGCAGCAGTCGAAATTCAATTCGGTGCTGGTCGCCGTGAACTTCATGCTCGGCAGCGACCCCGACGTGACGCCGCGCTTCGGCTCCGGCGCCATCCCGGCCCAGGGCGGCCGCGGCTACAACACCTATCAGTACAAGAGCCCGGAGGCGGATCGTCTGCTGGCGGAAGGCGCCAGGCAGTTCGAGATCGCACAGCGCAAGACCACCTATGGCGAGTTACAGAAGCTGATCCGCAACGACTTTGCGATCCTGCCCATGTTCCAGGGCTTCATCGCCGAAGGCGTGAAGGAGGGGCTGCAAGGCTTCCGCCCCAACATCAACACCTCCATCAATTGCTGGAACATCCGCGAATGGTACTGGGCCTGACGGATCAGGTGCGCAGGGCAGCCTGAGATGGCCCGTTACGTCGTCAACCGCCTGGCGCAGGCGATCATGCTGCTGGTGATCGTCTCGGCGATCGGCTTTGCCATCCTGCATCTGGCGCCCGGCGGTCCGCTGTCGCAATTCGCGGCCTCCGCGCAGATGACGCAGGAGGATCTCGATCGCGTCACCAGGCAGCTCGGGCTCGATCGCCCGCTGCCGGTTCAATATCTCGACTGGTTCGGCCGCATGCTGCGGGGCGATTGGGGCAAGTCCTATCGCGACGGCGAGGCGGTGCTGTCGGTGGTCTCCTCGCATCTCGGCGCCACGCTGGAGCTGATGGCGACGGCGACCATCATCGCGGTGCTGCTCGGCTGCTGGATCGGCATCCTCGGCGCGCTGCGCCGCTATTCGCTGTTCGACACGCTCGCCACCGTCGGCGCCATGATCGCGCTGTCGATCCCCACCTTCTGGTTCGGCCTCGTCACCATCTACGTGTTCTCGGTGAAGCTCGGCTGGCTGCCGGCCGGCAACCGGCACACCATCGGCGATGGCTCGCTGCTCGATCTGCTGCATCATCTGATCGCGCCGGCGATGGTGCTGGCGCTGGTCGAGACCGCGATGTGGGGCCGCTTCATGCGCTCCTCCATGCTCGAAGTGA
The DNA here is from genome assembly GCF_003957705.1 of Bradyrhizobium sp. LVM 105. Classification (NCBI taxonomy): domain Bacteria; kingdom Pseudomonadati; phylum Pseudomonadota; class Alphaproteobacteria; order Hyphomicrobiales; family Nitrobacteraceae; genus Bradyrhizobium; species Bradyrhizobium sp. LVM 105. Next base: position 307,593 of record NZ_QZMV01000001.1, read on the forward strand.
TCAACCAGGATTACATCCGCACCGCCCGCGCCAAGGGCATGCCGGAATGGCGCATTCTCACCGTGCACGCGCTTCGCAACGCGCTGCTGCCGATGATCACGGTGGCGGGCCTGCAGTTTCCGACGCTGCTCGGTGGCGCGCTGGTGGCCGAGACCGTGTTCACCTGGCCCGGCATGGGGCGGCTGTTCCTCGATTCCATCGGCTACCGCGATTATCCCGTGGTGATGGGCATCCTGATGTTCTCCGCGACGATGGTGCTGATCGGCTCGCTGCTGGCCGACATCCTCTATGCCGTCGTCGATCCGCGCATCAGGGTGGGCTAGGCGATGACGGCTGCGACCATCTCCACCGTTCAGCTCGCGCCCGGCCAGGCCGCCTGGCGGCGCTTCCGCCGGCATCGTCTGGCGCTCGCCGGTGCCGTCATCATTCTCGTGCTCGTGCTCGGCTCGGTCTTCGGCCCCTATCTGCTGCCGTTCGACGACACCTATATCGACATCATGAAGCGGTTCGCGCCGCCGCTCTCCGGGGCTCATGTCCTCGGCACCGACGAGCTCGGCCGCGACGTGCTGGCGCGGCTGATGATGGGCGCACGCGTCTCGCTCACGATCGGCATCGTCGCGATGGTGATCGCCATGGTCGTCGGCATCGTCGTCGGTGCCTTTGCCGGCTTCTATGGCGGCCTGGTCGGCGCTGTCCTGATGCGGCTCGTCGATGCGGTGCTGTGCTTCCCGACCATCTTTCTGCTGCTCGCGCTGGCCGCGCTCACCGAGCCCGGTCTAGTCACCACCACCGTGCTGATCGCGGCGACCGCCTGGATGTGGGTGGCCCGCGTCGTCGAGGCCCAGGTCCGCTCGCTGCGGGAACGTGAGTTTGCGGTCGCCGCACTCGCCTTCGGCTCGTCGAACCTGCGCATCATGTTCCGCGAGCTGGTGCCAAACGCGATCGCGCCGATCGTGGTGGCGGCGACTTTGAACGTGGCCAAGGCGATCCTGCTGGAATCCTATCTCAGCTATCTCGGCTACGGCGTCCAGCCGCCGGCCGCGAGCCTGGGCAACATGCTCAACAACGCCCAGATCTATCTCACCAGCGCGCCGTGGCTCGCGATCGCGCCGGGCCTCGCCATCACGCTGGCCGTGACCAGCTTCAACTTCCTCGGCGATGGCCTGCGCGATGCGCTCGACCCGCGCATGAACATCCCGTGACGAACCAGACCTCGATCGAACCGACGCCAGGAGTGCCCCATGTCCCCGCCGCTCAACCGCATCAATAGCGACGAACGCCTGCCGGCGCAGGTGGACGTCGTCGTCATCGGCGGCGGCGTGATCGGCGTGTCTGCGGCCTATCATCTGGCGAAGAAGGGCCATTCGGTCGCATTGGTCGAGAAGGGCCATGTCGGCGGCGAGCAGTCGAGCCGCAATTGGGGCTGGTGTCGGCAGCAGGGTCGCGCGCGCGAGGAGATTCCGCTGGCGCGCGAGGCGCTCCGGCTCTGGGAGGACATGCAGAACGATGCCGGCGTCGATGCCGGTTTCCGTCGCACCGGCGTGCTGTTCCTGACCAAGAGCAAGGACGAGCTCGCAAGCTGGGAGCGCTGGGCCGCGGTCGCGCGCGAGATGCAGGTCCACTCCACCGTCCTGACGCCGGCCGAGGTCGCCGAGCGCATGCCTGATAATACCGACACATGGGTCGGCGGCCTGCACACGCCGAGCGACGGCCGCGCCGAGCCGTCGATGGCGGTGCCCGCGCTGGCCACTGCCGCGCGCAAGCATGGCGTCACCATCCATCAGGGCTGCGCGGCGCGCGGGCTGGAGACGACCGGCGGGCGCGTCAGCGCCGTCGTCACCGAGAAGGGCACCATCCGCACCCAATCGGTGCTGCTCTCCGGTGGGGCGTGGTCGTCGCTGTTCTGCCGGCGTCACGGCATCGAGCTGCCGATCGGTCTCGTCAACGCCACCGCATGCCGGACCACGCCAGGACCGGAGATCACCTCCGGCGCGCTCGGCACGGATTTCTATTGCATTCGTCGCCGCCTCGACGGCGGTTTCACGCTGGCGCTGCGCAACCGCGGCACGGTCGAGCTGTCGCCCGACCTGTTCCGCTACGCCCGCACGTTCTGGCCGACTTATCTGCATCGCAAGAACGGGCTGAAGCTCTCGTTCGGCAAGTCCTTCTTCGAGCAGATCGTGCGTGGCACCAGCTGGAGCTTCGACAAGCCGTCGCCGTTCGAGACCGAGCGCGTGCGCGATCCCGCACCCGACATGTCGCTGGTCAATTCAGCGCTGGCCGCGCTGATCAAGTCGAATCCGGAATTGAAGGACATCGAGATCGCGGAGGCCTGGGGCGGCACCATCGACTGCACGCCTGACACGATTCCTGTGATCTCGCCGGTCGATGCGTTGCCCGGCTTCTTCCTCGCCACCGGCTTTTCCGGCCACGGCTTTGGCATCGGCCCCGCCGCCGGCAAGCTCGCCGCCGACATCGTCACCGGCGCGACGCCGCTGGTCGATCCCGCCGCCTACAGCCACAAGCGCATGATCGACGGCCGGCGGCTGGCGCCGGTCAGCCCGTTCTGAGCGCCGCATGACGGTTCTCTACAAGGCCAACATGGTGCGCGGCGCCGAATGGGCGCGTTTGTTCGCGGAGCGCGCGCCGCGTCTGCCGTTCCGGCTCTGGCCCGACATCGGCGATCCCGCCGCGGTGCGCTATCTCGTGGCCTGGGTGCCGCCGGACGATATCGCGGCGACCTTTCCGAACCTGGAGCTCGTCTTCTCGGTCGGCGCGGGCGTCGATCAGTTCGATACAACGAAAGTGCCGGCGCACATTCCGCTGGTCCGCATGCTGGAGCCCGGCATCGCCGAGACCATGGTCGAATATGTCACCATGGCCGTGCTGGCCCTGCATCGCGACCTCCTGCATTTCATCAGCCAGCAGAAGGAGCGGGTCTGGCGCGAGATCCGGATCACGCCGGCCAGGCGCCGGCGCGTCGGCGTGATGGGGCTCGGCCAGCTCGGGCAGGCCGTGCTCGATCGCCTCAAGGCATTCGGCTTCCCGCTATCGGGCTGGAATCGCTCGCCGCGCGAGATCGAAGGTGTGACCTGCTACGCGGGCGCAGAAGCGCTGCCCGAATTTCTTGCGCAAGCCGACATTCTCATCTGCCTGTTGCCTCTCACCGACGAGACGCGCGGCATCCTGAACGCGGATCTGTTCGCGCGCTTGCCGCGCGGGGCGGGGCTCGTCAATGTCGGCCGCGGTCCGCATCTCGTCGAGGCTGATTTCCTTGCGGCGCTCGACAGCGGCGCCTTGTCAGCTGCGGTGCTCGACGTCACCGATCCCGAGCCGCTTCCGCCAGGCCATCCGTTCTGGAGCCACCCGCGCATTCTGCTGACGCCGCACAATGCCAGCATGACGACGCCCGACACCGCCGTCGATTTCGTGCTCGACGTCATCGAGCGTCACCGCCGCGGCGAGGAACTGCCGGGGCTCGTTGACCGCACGCGTGGATATTGAGGTGATGATGGGAACGTCGGTGCAGCCACGAGCGCAGTTTACCTCTACCGCTCTTGTCCGCCGAAGCCTTGGCGAAGGCGGATGCGGGAGAGGTCGGCGCGAAGCGCCGGGTGAGGGTTCTCTCCTCTGGGGGGTTCTCGATTGTGGAGACACCCTCTCCCCAACCCTCCCCCGCAAGCGGGGGAGGGGGCGTACCTTCGCTGGCGCACGTGCTGGGGTCTTCGCATGAACACCAGCGCGAGCGTACACGAGCAGGTCATTGCCGAAGCCCCCGTGCTCTCGGTCTCCGGCCTCACCACCTCCTTCATGCTCGAGCGACGATGGATTCCCGTCGTCCGCAACGTCTCCTTCGACGTGGCGCCGCGCGAGACCGTGGCGATCGTCGGCGAGTCCGGTTCGGGCAAGAGCGTGACCGCGCTGTCGATCATGCGGCTCATTCCAAAGGAGATCGGCCGCATCGAGGGACGTGTCACGCTGGCCGGCCGCGATCTGCTGACGCTGCCGGAAGCGCGCATGAAGGATATCCGCGGCAACGATGTCGCCATGATCTTCCAAGAGCCGATGACGAGCCTCAATCCGGTGCTCACCATCGGCTTCCAGATTGCGGAAGCGCTGATCCAGCATCGCGGCCTGTCGCGCGCGGCGGCGGAGGCCGAGACCATCCGCCTGCTCGATCGTGTCCGCATTCCGGCGGCGCAATCGCGCTTCCACGAGCATCCGCATCGCTTCTCCGGCGGCATGCGCCAGCGCGTGATGATCGCGATGGCGCTGGCCTGCAGGCCGAAGCTCCTGATCGCGGACGAGCCGACCACCGCGCTCGACGTCACGATCCAGGCCCAGATCCTCGAGCTCTTGAAAGAGCTCCAGCAGGAAGAGGGGATGTCGATCCTCTTCATCACCCACGACATGGGCGTGGTCGCCGAGATCGCGGACCGCACCGTGGTGATGTATGGCGGCCAGGCGGTGGAGACGGATACGACCGCGCGCATCTTCGAAACGCCCTCGCATCCCTACACCCGCGCGCTGCTCGCCGCGGTGCCGCGGCTCGGCTCGATGGACGGCCGCGCGCGGCCGATGCGGTTTCCGATCGTCGACAAGGTGACGGGCAGCTCGGACGAGCCGGCGGAGACGCCCGACACCGTCTCGACGGCCGAGCGGCCGCTGCTCGAAGTCGCTGGCCTCACCACGCGCTTTCCGATCCGTTCCGGATTGTTCGGCAAGGTCTCGGGTCGCGTCCATGCGGTCGAGAACGTCTCCTTCACCTTGCGGGCCGGGGAGACGCTGGCGCTGGTCGGCGAATCCGGTTGCGGCAAGTCGACCACGGGACGCTCGATCCTCAAGCTGACGGAGCCGGACAGCGGCACCGTGCTGATCGATGGCCAGGACGTCCTCGCCATGAATGGCCGCGCCTTGCGCGACGTTCGAAAGCACATGCAGATCGTCTTTCAGGATCCGTTCGCGAGCCTCAATCCGCGCATGTCGGTGGGAACGGCGATTGCTGCGCCACTGCTCGCCAACGGCCTCGCTTCGGCCTCGCAGGCGCGCGACAAGGTCGCCGACCTCCTCCTGCGCGTGGGTCTTGCCGCCGACATGGCGGCGCGTTTTCCGCACGAATTCTCAGGCGGCCAGCGCCAGCGCATCTGCATCGCGCGTGCGCTCGCGCTTGGGCCGAAGCTGATTGTCGCGGATGAGGCGGTCTCCGCGCTCGACGTCTCGGTCAAGGCGCAGGTCGTCAATCTGATGCTCGACCTGCAGGCCAGCATGGGCCTTGCCTATCTCTTTATTTCCCACGACATCGCGGTCGTCGAGCGCATGAGCCACCGCGTCGCGGTGATGTATCTCGGCGAGATCGTCGAGATCGGCCCGCGCGCATCCGTGTTCGGCAATCCCCAGCATCCCTATACCAAGAAGCTGATGGCCGCCGTGCCGGTGCCCGATCCGTCGCGTCGCGGCACGCGGCGCGACGTGTCGAACGACGAGATCAGAAGTCCCGTGCGTGCGCCCGATTACCAGCCGCCGGTGCGGCAATATCGCGAAGTCTCGCCCGGCCACGTCGTCCAGGTCTGGGGCGAGGAATGGTCGGGCTGAGGCGCGAGCTCCACATGTCCTCCGGAAATCGTGAGCGGATGGAGCGACAGGGAACAGCGGCATGTGAACCGCTTCATACTCCATCACTCTCTTTCTGAACTATCACTTCCGCAAGAAATTGCCCCACCCGGACCTGATTGACGAACACGGGTGATATGCAATGCCTGCGCAGCCGCGTGCTCGCAGCTTTGGGTTGGCTCCTCGTCTCGCTCACGAGCAAGCCAGCCCCATCACTCAGCACAGATTTTTCAGGAATTGGAATCAAGGGCATCGAGAAACGCGTCCTGGCAGCCTCCATTCGGGTCGGCCGGTAGGCTGCCACTTACTCAGAAGGAGCCCCCAATGAAGATAAGCAGCGCATTTTCCAACGCATTTTCCCTCACAAGGCACGTCGGCAGTCTTCGGATCCCTCGTTCCCGTCTGATCAAGTCGGCCCATCTCCTTGAAAGAATTGGACTGGCAGCCGTTGGAGCCTCTTGCGGCCTCTATGTGGGTGCGACCCTGTTGCGTCAGAAAGGCGGACTGTTTGAAAGCGGCTGGATCGTGCTGATAACAATGCTCTACGGAGCTCTCAGTTATTATGTCGGCATCGACTTGGCCGGCAATGTCGCACGGAAGTCGAGATCGAGCATCTCGGAAGAATGGAACGGTTCCGAGCCGGCGGAGATCATGAGTGCAGCCGGAACGTTCGGCGCAGCGATCGCTGCGACTCTGTCCGTCAGCATCCTTGTCCTTGATCAAAATCTGCCCAACGGCCTGATCGCCTTTGTAGCCGGCTGTTGGGTGGTTGGTTCTTCGCTTCAGGTTGCGGCGGGCACGATGGCTCGCAACGACGAAGCGCCCATCAACGAGCAATGAAGGACGTGCGCTCACGGAAAAGCGTCCGCTTGACATCGTACGTCAGCACAAGCCGCAGTGTTGGTTTGGCTTCAGGTCTGGAATGAGCAATGACGACTCATCGCAACCTCTGCTGTCCAACGCTGCGCGCCAGCGATGTTTGGTAGCGCAGCCGTTTGTATTGAGCAGCATCCCGATCGAAACCGTACCGGTACTGAGTAACCTAGATTTTCGCGCAACAAACAAGACGTGCCATCATTGCGGCGTTGGGATATTCTCCCGCGCGGCCGTGGTCCAGAATTCTGCTAACTGCCAGTCATAAGATCGGTGGGAGCCATGCAGATTGCGGAGTGGCTCGAGAAGCTGGGGCTTGGGCAATACGCGGAGCGTTTTGCCCAGAATGGCATCGACGTGGGCATCCTCCCCGAACTGATGGACGAGGACTTCGACAAGCTCGGGGTCCTGCTCGGTCATCGCCGCAAGATGCTGCGCGCCATTGCCGAGCTCGATCCAGCCGCGTTGATCGCGTCGCCGTCTCCTCCTCACGACGCCGAGCGGCGCCACCTCACCGTTATGTTTTGCGATCTGGTCGGATCCACTGCACTCTCAGCGCGTCTCGATCCCGAGGATCTGTGGGAAGTGATCCGGGCCTACCGCGTCGCATGCGCGCGCGTCATCGCCGCTTATGACGGCAGGATAGCCAGGTTCGTCGGTGACGGAATCCTCGTCTACTTCGGTTATCCGCGCGCCCACGAAGATGATGCGGAGCGCGCAGTGCGAGCGGGCCTCGATATCATCGCTGCGATCTGCCAGCTCAAGACAGGCGCGGGCGAACGGGTTGAACTTCGGATCGCAATTGCCACCGGGCTCGTGGTGGTCGGCGACCTCATCAGCGGAGACGCGTCAGAGGAACACGCGACCATCGGCGATGCGCCAAACCTCGCTGCGCGGCTGCAGAGTCTGGCGGAGCCGGGGGCGGTCGTCGTTGCTTCATCGACGCGCCGGCTACTGGGCGATCTCTTCACCTTCCGCAATCTCGGCCGGCGCGAGGTCAAGGGGATAAGCGAGCCCATCGCGGTCTGGGCGGTGGAAGGAGCGAGCGCGTCGGAGAGCCGCTTCGAGGCGGTCCGCGCCGCGCGCTCGATCGGCTTTGTCGGCCGCAAGGACGAGATCGAATTCATTCTCTCGCGCCAGCGGGAGGCATGGCAGGGCTTGGGCCAGATCGTATTGATTTCCGGCGAAGCGGGCATCGGCAAGTCGCGCATCGTGGCAACATTGTCCGAAAGCCCCTCGCTGGGGACACACCGTCGGGTGCGGTATCAGTGTTCGCCTTATCACACCAACAGCGCACTTCATCCCTTTGTCGCGCAGCTCGAGCGCGCCGCCGGAATTCGCTTGCACGACACGCCGGAACAGAAGCTCGGCAAGCTCGAGGCCATGCTGGCGCTGGGAACCCAGCAGGTCGCCCGAGCAACCCCGCTGATCGCGGCTCTGCTTTCGATTCCCATTGGCGACCATTACCCGCCCCTCGGATTGAGCCCGGCGCAGCAGCGGAGACAGACGTTTGCCGCCCTTCTCGATCAGCTTGAGGGATTGGCGCGAGGCCAGCCTCTGCTGCTCATCTGCGAGGATATGCATTGGGCCGATGCCACGACGCTCGAACTGTTCGATCTCGCGGTCGATCGGATCAGGGCCCTGCCGATACTTGTGCTCATGACATCCCGGCCGGAGTTCGAGCCCTCCTGGTCGGGCCTTGCCAACGTCAGTCTGTTGCGGCTCGACCGGCTCGACCGGCAGGACACGCGCGCGCTGGTAGAGCAGGTGGTCGTCGGCCGCCAGCTGCCACGCGAGATGATGAAGCAGATCATCGACAAGACCGATGGCGTCCCGCTGTTCGTCGAGGAATTGACCAAGATGGTGCTGGAGTCCGGCTTGCTCGTCGAGGATGCCGGACGCTACCGGCTGAACAGTCCGCTGCCGCCGCTTGCCATCCCCGCGACGCTGCAGGATTCGCTGATGGCGCGGCTCGACCGGCTCGCTCCGGTCAAGGAGGTGGCACAGATAGGCGCGGCCATCGGCCGCGACTTTTCGTACGCGCTGCTGAAGACCGTGGCAGGACGCGATGATCTGACCCTGAGCGCTGCGCTGGCACAGCTTGAAGAGGCCGAATTGCTCTTGCGCCGTGGGACTCCGCCCGAGGCAAATTATAGTTTCAAGCACGCCCTCGTTCAGGAAGCGGCCTACGAGAGCCTGCTCAAGAGCAAACGGCAGGTGCTTCACACGCGAATTGGCGAGATCCTGCGCGAGAACTTTCCAGCCGTTGCCGAGACCGAGCCGGAAGTCCTGGCGCATCACTTCACTGAGGCGGGGCTGAGCGAGGCCGCCCTCGAATGGTGGCGCAAGGCGGGCCAGCAGGCACTGAAACGCTCGGCCTATTCCGAGGCGATCGCGCATCTCGGCAAGGCCATTGCGATCGCCGATCAGTTGCCTGACGAGCCGCGCCGGATGATGAGCAGGCTGCATCTTCAAATCGCATATGGTCGTGCACTCAGGGGCAGCCTCGGTCATAGTGCTCCCGAGACGGTCGCGGCATGGACGCGTGCGCGCCAGTTCGCAGCCGACATCGATGATCCCGTCGAGCTGGCGCCGGTGCATTCGGGACTCTTCAATGCCTGCCTGACGCATGGCGAACTCGCTCCGATGCGGGAGCTGGCGGACGCCATCAGGAGCGCCGCTGACCGACGACCGGACTCGCCGGTGGCCGCCGTCGTTGCCCATTGGGCAGGCGGCGTCACCTGCTGGTTCGCCGGCGATTACTTGAATGCGAGAACGCATCTCGAGCGGGCGCTGGCGATCTATGGTGCCGAGCCGGATCCCGCGACCTTCAGGGCTTCGGCGCTGGATCTGCCGTTCGTGATCATGAGATTTCTTGCCCTGGTGCTCTGGCCGTTGGGCAGCACCGCTCGTGCGCGCGAGCTCGCCGCGGAAGCGGTGGGTGCTCCGGCAGAAAAACGAGCGCTGTCCCAGGCCAACGCGCTGGTTCATCGCGCAGTGTTCGACGGGGTATGCGGGGGCATGTTGCAGCAAACAGAGACGATCCTGGCGCTCGGTCTCGCGCGCGACCACACGATGCCGCTATATGTGGCCGCGGGCACCTACCTGAATGGCCTGGCCAAGTGGCGTGCCGGCGACCGAATGGCCGGACTGGCGGACATGCGTCACGGCTGGACCTCGCTGCGCGAGAACGATTGCTATCTCTGCGAACCGTTTTGGGGGATGCATGTCGCTGTCGCGAATGCGGAGCTGGGCGAAATCGAGACCGGGCTGGACATCCTGGACGAATTGATCGCCGGGACAGGCCAGTCCGGCCAGCATTGGCTTGATGCCGAGCTGCATCGTGTCCGCGGTAAACTCCTGTCGCGCCATGATCCTTCGGACGAACCCAGTGCCGAAGACGCCCTCGCGCGAGCGCTGGAAATCGCGCGACACCAGCAGGCCAGGACTTTCGAGCTGCGCAGCGCGCTCGAACTTGCACGGCTGCACAAGTCAAATGGCCGAGCAGATGCGATATCCCGGGTGCTCGATCCCGTGCTCGCTGAATTCGAGGCGGAGCGAAATCTTCCGGAGTTCGTCGAAGCCAGGGAGCTGCTCACGCAGGCGGATGAGGCACGTGACGCTTCCCCTGGCCGGGCGTCTTGGGGCAGGGGATGACGCTCACGAATTGACGTGCACGAAATCCCGCAAGAGCGGATAGATCTCGTTGTTCCAGCGCCGGCCCGAGAACACGCCGTAATGGCCGACGCCGGCCTGCATGTGGTGGACGCGCCGATAGGCGCGCACGCCGGTGCAGAGGTCTTGCGCGGCCAGCGTCTGGCCGATCGAGCAGATGTCGTCCTTCTCGCCCTCGACCGTCATCAGCCCCATGCGGCTGACCGCCCTGGTGTTCACGGGACGGCCGCGATGCATCAGCCTGCCCTGCGGCAACAGGTGCTCCTGGAACACGTCGCGCACGGTCTCGATGTAGAACTCGGCCGGCAGGTCCATCACGGCGAAATATTCGTCGTAGAAGGTCTTGATGGTCGCGGCCTTGTCCTTCTCGCCCTTGGCGATGTGGTTGGCGAGGTCGAGATGCTGCTTGATGTGGCGCTCGAGATTCATCGAGACGAACGCGGTGAGCTGCACGAAGCCGGGATAGACTTTGCGCAGGGCGCCGCGGCATTGCATCGGCACGTAGTTGATCAGGTTGCGCTCGAACCATTCGATCGGCTTGCTCTTGGCGAAGTCGTTGACCCGGGTCGGCTGGATCCGCGTGTCGATCGGGCCGGCCATCAGCGTCAGCGTCGCCGGGCGCGAGGGATGGTTGTCCTCGCACATGATCGCGGCGGCCGCGAGCGCCGAGACCGAGGGCTGGCAGATCGCGACCATGTGCGGGCGCGGCCCGAGCTGGCCTAGGAAGTCGATCAGATGCTCGGTGTAGTCGTCGAGCCCGAAGCGGCCTTCGCTGCGCGGAATGTCGCGCGGATTGTGCCAGTCGGTGATGTAGACGTCGTGGTCCTGCAGCAGCGTCTGCACGGTGCCGCGCAAGAGCGTGGCGAAATGGCCGGACATCGGCGCCACCAGCAGCATGCGCGGCTGCTCGCCGACGCCGTCCTTCTTGAAGTGCAGCAGCGAGCCGAACGGCGTCGCGTAGGCGATCTCCTCGGCGACGGCCACTTCGCGATTTCCCACCATCACGCGCTCGATGCCGTAGGCCGGCCGGTGATACGTCAGGGTCGAGCGCGAGATCAGCTCCAGCGCGGCCGAGAGCCGGCCAACGAGCTGATCCGACATGCCCTGCGGCACCAGGTTGAGAAACCTGAGCGCGGACGAGGCCCCCGCGCGCCACGGCGCCGTCAGGTCCATGTGGTTCTGAAAGGCCTGATAATTCATCGACATCATAACTGAACGCCCACCCGTCCCGCGGTGCCATGCAATAACGACGCCAAACCGGTGGCCGGACCGCCCGCAAAATTGGCACGTCGCTTGCTGTTCACCTCAGGCAGGCACGTCCGCGAGCCGGCGGAGAGGCGGGACCAGGGAAGGGGCCATATGGCAAAGGCGACACTGACCATCAGCAGCAAGAATTATTCGTCCTGGTCGCTGCGCGGCTGGTTGCTGGCGAAATTCTCCGGGCTCGATTTCGAGGAGATCGTCACCGCGCCGGACGATCCGTCGGCGCGCGCGGAAATCCTGTTGCTGTCCTCGTCGATCCTGGTGCCGTGCCTGCGGCACGAGGGCGCCGTGGTCTGGGATACGCTGGCGATCGCCGAATATCTCAACGAGGTGATGCCGTCGGCCGGCCTGTTGCCCGATGACCGCATCCAGCGCGCCCATTGCCGCTCGATCTGCGGCGAAATCCATTCCGGCTTCACCACGCTGCGCGCCTCGCTGCCGGTGAATCTGAAGGGACGTTTTCCCGGCTTCAAGATCTGGTCGCGCGCGCAGGCCGATATCGACCGCGTCTCGTCGATCTGGCGCGACTGCCTGGAGCGGTCGGGCGGCCCCTTCCTGTTCGGCGCGCAGCGCACCATGGCGGATGCGATGTACGCGCCCGTGGTGACGCGCTTCGTCACCTACGACGTCAAGCTGGAGCCGCCGCTGAAGGGCTATGCCGACACCATCATGGCGATGCCCGAGATGCAGGAATGGATCGCTGCGGCACGGGAGGAGCCGGCCGAGATCGAGGAGCTCGAGGTCGAATATTAGGCAGGCGAGCGCGGCCCTGCCTGTTTCGGGGGCGGTGCCGGGCGGGTCGGCCTGAGCCGGCTATACCCTTGTCAGGATTAACCTTTGGCGCTCCCGCGCGGCCGAGGCCGTTCGCCCGCCGCACAGATATTGTACGCACCTGCACAGCTGCATCGACATCTAGCCGTGAACAGGTGCGTACACGGCCAACCGGCTGATTCGGACGCGATTCGTTCGGGCCGCGTTCCGTTCGTTAAAGCGGAGCGCGGCGCCGTTGCATTTTGGAACAGATATGGGTTTCAGGCGGCCCCGCGCTGCTTCACGCGCGGCAGGCGCCAGCCGATGACGGTGGCCTCGACCGCAATGCCGGCCTCGTGGTTCTGCCAGCGTCCCTCGACATAGCGACAGGCGAACGGCAATTGATACGTTCCGCTATGGTCCTCGCACAGCACTTCGAGCGCCAGGCCCGGCGGCGGTTCTCCGGCGCCGTCGAATTCCGCCAGTCGTCTATCGCGCGTTGCCATTCCGAAAATCTCCCCTAAACAAAGCCGCGGAAAGAGCGCCCACTTCTTCCGCATGCGGATCATCGTTCCCCGTCCGAGGGAACGGCGCAAGCTCAACGCGAGAATGCGGTACGAGTGTGGTAGCCTTTGCCGGCTATGCGCAAAAAGCGCACATTGCCGTGATCGATCGGACGAGGAACTTTTCATGCTGCTTCGAGGTGCCGGCATTTGTTTCGCGATATTGCTGCTCGCAACGCTAGCGCATGCGCCGGTGCACGCGCAGGACGTGCCCGGCATCGAGATCTGCACGGTCGAGAAGACCATGGAGCGGCGCACCTCCTGCCTGCAGAGCAATGTCGACTTCCTGCAGAAGACGATCACCAAGCTCAATCTCGATCATCAGCAGAAGCTGGACGCCGCCAACCGTCAGATCGACGCGCTGAAGGCGAACCTCGCCGGCCTGCAGAAGACGCTTCTCGATCTCCAGGCCGCCCAGGCGAAGACGGCCGAGGATCTGAAGAAGAAGCAGGACGTGCCGCCGGCCAAGGACGCCGCGAAATAAGCTTGGCCATCACGTCACGCGATAGCGCTCCATCACGCCGGGGTCGGGCTCGTAGCCGAGCCCGGGTCCCGAGGGCACCGCGACGTGGCCGGTAGCATCGGCATCCGCACGGCCGCCCCAGAGGCAGGCCTCGCGCTTGAGGTGAAACATCTCGACCAGCCCGTCGTCGCGTGTCGCCAGCAGATGCAGCGTCGCGAGCAGGCCCGGCCCGAAATAGGGGGAGTGCGGCACGATCTTGACGCCGCGCCGATCGGCCAGTGCCGCGACCTTCACAAATTCCGTGATGCCGCCGACCTTGGTCACCGAGGGCTGGGCGTGGCTGACCGCGCCCGCCTCCATCATCTGGCGGAATTGATAGTCCGTGCAGGCATTCTCGCCGGCGGCGATGTCGAGCCCGCCTTTGCTGCGGACCTCGGCCAGCGCGGCAAAGTCCTCCGGCGGCCAGACCGGCTCCTCCAGAAACATCGGCCGCGCGTCGCGGCACGTCTGCGCAAACGCGATCGCCTGCGCGGCCGTGAGCGGGCAGTTCATGTCGACCATCAGCGGAATGCTTGGTCCGATCGCCTCGCGTGCGGCGAACGCCGCAGGCGCCGTGGTCTCGTGCAGCTTGATCGCACCATAGCCGAGTGCGAGCGCCTTCCGGCATTCGGCGGCGATGTTGTCGGGCGTACCGATCCGCAGCAGGCTCGCGTAAGCCGGAATGGCCGTGCGCCTGGTCTCGCCGAGCAGGCGATGCACCGGCACGCCCTCGATCTTGGCGGCAAGGTCCCAGAGCGCGATGTCGAGCCCCGAGATCGCGAACATGGTGATGCCGTAGCGGCCGAACAGATGCAGGTTGCGCTGGATCTGCTCCATGACGGCGGGGATACCGGCGGCATCCGGCACCTTCAGCCCGCGGGCCTGCGGTGCGATCATCTCCTCGACCGCGCTGCGCGTGGTGCGCGGGCAGACATAGGCGAAAGCGTCGCCCCAGCCGGTCAGTCCCGCATCGGTCAAGACCTCGACCAGCACCATGTCGAGGGCGGTGATTGCGGAGGCGCCCTGGCGGAAGCTGGCGACACCGGCGTCATAGGGGATGCGGATATGGTGCGCCCGCACATCGGTGATTTCCATGACGCGGTTCCTCCGTGCTTTCTGGTGAGCGGTTCCCTGGGAAATGTAACCGTGAACCGCCGGGCGTTGCCAGTGGCCATTCCCGGTCTATCCTCATGCCGGGACAGCAATGCCGATCAAGCGGAGCGGCCGACGGCATGCGCATCATGGCCGCGCTTCGAACGAGGGTTGAGCCGCCATGAATCCAGCGCAGCGCGCGCTCTGGTATATCGAGAGTCATCTGGCCGAGCCGATGACGCTGGATGACATCGCCGCGGTCTCGGGCGTGTCGCGGTTCCACATCGTGCGGGCGTTTGCCGCAGCCACGGGTCTTCCGGTGATCCGTTACGTGCGCGCCCGCCGGCTGACGGAGGCCGCGCGCAGCCTCGCGAACGGCGCGCCCGACATCCTGTCGCTGGCGCTGGAGGCGGATTACGGCTCGCACGAAGCATTCACCCGCGCGTTCCGCGACCAGTTCGGTGCCACACCCGAAGCGGTGAGGGCGGCAACGTGCGCCAGCCACCTCAAGCTTCAGGAGCCGATCCTCATGGATTCCACCATGCTCGACCATCTCGCCCCGCCGCGTTTCGAAACCGCAAAAGCCTTCCTCGTCGCCGGTCCAGCCGAGCGCATCTCCTGCGACAACGGCGCCATGATCCCGGGCCTGTGGCGGCGCTTCCATCAGGAGGTCGCCGACATTGCCGCACGTGTCGGCCAAGGGAAAGACCAAGTCGCATACGGCGTCTGCTGCAATGGCGACGATGCCGGCAATTTCGACTACATCGCCGGCGTCGAGGTCGCCGATTTCTCCGACCTGCCGCGACGCTTCGGTCGCATCCGCATTCCCGAGCAGCGCTATGCGGTGTTCACCCATACCGATCACGTCGCCTCCATCCGACGCACCGTCAACACGATCTGGAATCAGTGGCTGCCGGCATCGGGTCTTGAGGCGGCGGACGCGCCGAACTTCGAGCGCTACGGCGAGGCCTTCGATCCCATAACCGGCAATGGCGGCTTCGAGATCTGGCTGCCGGTGAGGGAGTAGATCTTCCGCAACGCTGGCATACCGTCCCGCTTGCTTGGCAAGCCGCGGCGACTTTGCCATAACCGCAGGCAAAGCTTGCGTGTGGAGCCGTGCCGGACATCCCGTGCAAGTCATAACAAGCCGGGAGGGTCTCACAATGCCTGACGTCCGTGTTCTCGCCACCGACCTCGAATTTCCCGAAGGGCCGGTCGCGATGCCGGACGGCTCGGTGGTGCTGGTGGAAATCCGCGGCCAGCGCCTGACCCGCGTCCATCCCGACGGCCGCAAGGAGATCGTCGCGAAGATTCCCGGCGGCCCGAACGGCGCCGCGCTCGGCCCCGACGGCAAGATCTACATCTGCAACAATGGCGGCTTCTCCTGGATCCCGACCCGCAACATGATCATGCCGGGCCCGCAGCCGGACGATTATCTCGGCGGCTCGATCCAGCGGGTCGATCTGCAATCCGGCAAGGTCGAGACCGTGGTGACCAGATGCGGCGCGCACGATCTGCGCGGGCCGAATGATCTGGTGTTCGACAAGCAGGGCGGCCTGTGGTTCTCCGATCTCGGCAAGCGCCGCGCGCGCGAGATGGACGTCGGCGGCATGTATTATCTCAAGCCCGGCATGACCGAGCTGGTCGAGATCGTGCACGGCATCCTGCCGGCGAACGGCATCGGTCTGTCGCCGGATGAGAATACCGTCTACATTGCGGAGACGCCGACCGGCCGGCTCTGGGCCTACGAGCTCTCCGCGCCCGGCACGCTCAAGCCGCGCGATCCGATCTATCGCGGCGAGCGGGGCAAGCCGATCTGTGGCCTCGGCGGCTACCAGATGTTCGACTCGCTCGCGGTGGAGGCTGGCGGCAATGTCTGCGTCGCCACGCTCGTTTCCGGCTGCATTTCGGTGATCGCGCCCGACGGCACGCTGGTGGAGCAGGTCCCGACCGGCGACCGCGTCACCACCAACATCGCCTTCGGCGGCCGCGAGCTGAAGACCGCCTACATCACGCTGTCAGGCAAGGGCGAGCTGATCGCCATGGACTGGCCGCGCGGCGGATTGCCGTTGAATTTTTTGAATAAGTGACGATGGCGTAGTACGCCATCGTCATCCCGGGGCGGCTCGAAGAGCCGAACCCGGGATCTCGAGATTCCGGGTTCGGTCCTGCGGACCGCCCCGGAATGACAACCATGAGGACCTATACAAATGCCCTGGCCCGATCCCGTCACCCTGCGCGGACAGCACGCTCGTCTCGAGCCGCTGTCGCATGATCATCGCGCGGGGCTGGTCGAGGCCGTCAAGGACGGCGAGCTTTCGAAGCTCTGGTACACCGCGATCCCGCTGCCGGAGAACATGGGCAAGGAGATCGACCGCCGCCTGGGGCTCCAGTCCGCGGGCTCGATGCTGCCCTTCACCGTGTTCGATGCCGCCGGCAACATCGTCGGCATGACAACGTACATGAACATCGATGCCGCCAACCGCCGCGTCGAGATCGGCTCGACCTGGTATGGCAAGAGCGCACAGCGCGGCCCGCTCAACACGCAGTGCAAGCTGCTCTTGCTCCGGCACGCCTTCGAGGCGCTGAGCTGCATCGCGGTCGAGTTCCGTACGCATTTCTTCAACCATCAGAGCCGCCGCGCCATCGAGCGTCTCGGCGCCAAGCAGGACGGCATTTTGCGCAGTCACCAGATCGCGCCGAACGGGACGCTGCGCGATACCGTGGTCTACAGCATCACCGCCGCCGAATGGCCGACGGTGCAGGCGCATCTGGAATTTCAACTCAACGACAAGCCGCGCTAGTCATGAGCGTGATTGGTTCGGTGCATCCGCGGTCGCACTGCGCTCCCTCTCCCGTTTACCGGGGAGGGTTGGGGAGGGGGTGCCTCCGCGGTGGGACTCCCCGCGTGGAGAGAGTCCCCATCCGGCGCTACGCGCCGACCTCCCCCGCAAGCGGGCGAGGTTGGAGCGAGCTCGTGGCCGGCACCATCCATTCGGCAATCATCGCGCGCTAAGGACGCCACCATGGATAGATTTGATTATGTGATCATCGGCGCGGGCTCCGCCGGTTGCGTGCTCACCAGCCGGCTCAGCGAAGACCCGAACGTCAGCGTCTGCGTGCTCGAGGCCGGGCCTTCCGACTGGCATCCCTACATCCATCTGCCGGCGGGGTTCATCAAGACTTTCCACATGAAGAGCATCAACTGGGCCTACCAGCAGGAGCCGGGGCCCTGGACCGGCGGCCGCAGCATCTATGCGCCGCGCGGCAAGACGCTCGGCGGCTCGTCCTCGATCAACGGCCACATCTACAATCGCGGCCAGCGCATGGATTTCGACACCTGGGCGCAGATGGGCAATCGCGGCTGGGGCTATGCCGACGTGCTGCCCTACTTCCGCCGGCTGGAGAAGCGCGTCGGCGAGGGCGAGGACACCTATCGCGGCCGCGAGGGCAGCCTCACCGTCACCACCATGGACTGGCGCGATCCGCTCTGCGAAGCCTTCATGGAAGGCGCGGTCTCGCTCGGCATTCCCCGCAACCCCGATTACAACGGCAAGACCCAGGAAGGCGTCTCCTATTGCCAGCGCACCATCGAGAGGGGCCTGCGCGTCTCCGGCTCGACCGCGTTCCTGAAGCCGGCGATGAAGCGGCCGAACGTGCATGTGCGCACCCATGCGCATGCGACCGAGATCATCTTCGAGGGCAAGCGCGCCGTCGGCGTGCGCTACAGCAAGGGCGGCCGCGGCGGCACGCCGGTGGAGGTGCGCGCCAACAAGGAGGTGATCCTGTCCGGCGGCACCTATAATTCGCCGCAGCTCCTGCAGCTCTCCGGCATCGGCTCGCCCGATCTGCTGCAGCAGCACGGCATCGCCGTGCGTCACGCGCTGCCGGTCGGCGAGGGCCTGCAGGACCATTACGCCCCGCGCACGGTGGCGCGCGTCAAGGACATCAAGACCATCAACGAGCTCCGCCGCGGCCTCTCGCTGTGGATCGAGGCGCTGAAATGGGCGACCGCGCGCCGCGGCCTGCTCTCGCTGTCGCCGACCATGGTCTATTGCTTCTGGCACTCCGGCGAGAGCGCGGAGAGTTCCGATCTCCAGCTCACCTTCACGCCGGCGTCCTACAAGGAAGGCGTGCAGGGCCAGCTCGAGGACGAGCCCGGCATGACGGTGGCGTCCTGGCAGCAGCGCCCGGAGAGCCGCGGCTATGTCCGCATCCGCTCGAACGATCCGTTCGCGCCGCCGATCATCCAGACCAACTACCTCGATGCCGAGCTCGACCGCCGCGTCATCGTCGGCGGCATGAAGCTCGCGCGCAGGCTTCTGAAGTCCGCGCCGCTGTCGCCCTATTACGCCTACGAGGATTTCCCCGGCCCCAACGTCAACACCGACGACGAGTTCCTGCACGCCGCCACCGAGCGCGGCACCACCACCTTCCACCCCGGCTGCACCTGCCGCATGGGCCCGGCGGATTCCACCTGGGCGGTGGTCGACGACCACCTCCGCGTCCACGGCCTCGAAGGCCTGCGCGTCATCGACGCCTCGGTCATGCCGCGCATGATCTCGGCGAATCTGAATGCATCAACGATGATGATCGCCGACCGCGCCTCCGACCTGATCCGCGGCAAGCAGCCGATGGAAGCCGCAAGGATTCCGGACACGGCGGTGGCGTGACATCTCGTAGGATGGGTAGAGCGCAGCGAAACCCATCGTGCTTCGGCGAGTGCTGAACGGTGATGGGTTTCGCTGCGCTCTACCCATCCTACAAGCCGCTGCGCGTGATCGATGCCTCGGTGATGCCGCGCATGATCTCGGCGAATTTGAACGCCTCGACCATGATGATCGCCGACCGCGCCTCGGATCTGATCCGCGGCAAGCAGCCGATGGAAGCCGCGCGGATCCCGGACGCGGCGATGGCGTGACATCTCGTAGGATGGGTTACGCTGACGCCAAGCTGCCCTACGAGCTCTGCTCATGGAGACGCGGCAATGCCCCAAATCAACGATAAGCGGCAATCTGTTGGCCAGATCGCCATCTGCGGGGTCGTCTTTCTCTGCACCGCTATTCCGGTCGGTCTGCTGTTGCGCGTGGGTTGGCGGGATTGGACCCTGTTTGCCGGCCTCTGGGCGGTCATGTACTTCATGGGAGGAATAGGATGGTTTCCTCGGGGCACACCAATTCAAAAGGCCTTTTCATATGGCCTGCTCGTCGGCACGGTGCTTCCGGCTCTTGAGTGGGCCTCGACGTTGCAGACCCCGTAGCCCGTCGGGCAAAACACCCCGCACCCTGTCAACCCCTCCGCTCAAAAATATTCCACTTTACCGAAATTCGGAATTGCGGCATAGATCGAGACGGCCCGGCCCGACGAAGAGGGGCGGTTCGCGAGTCGTTCGAAACGCGGGCCGGGTTGCGGTGGACGCGGCAGCGTCGGCACGAGATGGGACGGGCAGGGCGGGTAGTCCCTGTGAGCCTGAACCCCGCGTGTGACGAACGGCGCTGCTAGGCTTCGTCTCGCTTGTAAGTTTCCGGCTTTGTCGACAGGGCTGGGAAAACTGCGGCGAAAGGGCGGGCCGTGCGTACGGCAAAACCGTGTGGTCCTGGCCGTCGTTGCTACGGTCAAGCTTCCGCGGAGGTGTGCGCGAGCCCGACCGGGCAGACGGCATCATCCAATTCGCGGGGCGAGGGAGGCCAGAAGGAAGGTTCGGCTCCCGGGAGAGCACGGCATAAGCCGTCCGACCATCGCGCAGGGAAGGCCGAGTGATTGGCACCACCTGTATGCTGCTGTGCGGTTTTTCTGCGCGTGCATTTTCGCGCAGCGGACCGCGGGTGCGTTGTCAGCACCCGGCCTTCCCTGCGCCCTCTTTCTTTTGGGGCGATGGAATGAAGCAAAGCTCGGGCGAAATGCGCCGCGAGGCTGCGAAGGTGTGTCTGCGATTCAAGCTGCGAATGAGAAGAGCGAAGTTGTCGCCTCATACTCCGTCATTGCGAGCGGAGCGAAGCAATCCAGAGTCTTTCCGCGGAGGGATTCTGGATTGCTTCGTCGCAAGGGCTCCTCGCAATGACGACGTGGAAGCGGACGTGCGCCAAACTCCGCTCTCGTGCCCCGGACGCAGCGCAGCGTCACTTCGACGGTGCGCTGCAGAGCCGGGGCCCATGTCGCCGCATTGTGCCGTGCCGCCTCTGCTCTGCGCAGCAGCGTTGCACCGTCCGGGACACGAGAAGCCTACACTTCCCGTCGGCTCAAGAACGCCAGCCGCTCGAACAGATGCACGTCCTGCTCGTTCTTGAGCAGCGCGCCGTGCAGCGGCGGGATCAGCTTGCGCGGGTCGCGCTCGCGCAGCTGCTCGACGCTCATGTCCTCGTTGAGCAGCAGCTTGAGCCAGTCCAGCAGCTCCGAGGTCGACGGCTTCTTCTTCAGGCCGGGCACCTCGCGTACCTCGAAGAAGATGCGCAGCGCTTCCTCGACGAGGCGCTTCTTGATGCCGGGGAAGTGGACGTCGACGATGCGGCCCATCGTGTCGGCGTCGGGGAACTTGATGTAGTGGAAGAAGCAGCGGCGCAGGAAGGCGTCCGGCAGTTCCTTCTCGTTGTTGGAGGTGATCATCATGATCGGGCGCTGCTTGGCCTTGATCGTCTCGCCGGTCTCGTAGACATGGAATTCCATGCGGTCGAGCTCGAGCAAGAGGTCGTTGGGGAATTCGATGTCGGCCTTGTCGATCTCGTCGATCAGGAGCACCGGGCGCTGCTCGGCGGTGAAAGCCTCCCACAGCTTGCCGCGCTTGATGTAGTTCCTGATGTCGGACACGCGCGCATCGCCGAGCTGGCTGTCGCGCAGGCGCGACACCGCGTCGTATTCGTAGAGGCCCTGCTGCGCCTTGGTGGTGGACTTGATGTGCCAGGTCAAAAGCGGCGCGTTCAGCGCCTTCGCCACTTCCTCCGCCAGCACCGTCTTGCCGGTGCCGGGCTCGCCCTTGATGAGCAGCGGGCGTTCCAGCACGATCGAGGCATTGACGGCGACCTTGAGATCGTCGGTCGCAACATAGTCCTTGGTGCCGGTAAATTTCATCGCGCGTCCTTGTTGGTCGTCGTCGTGAGGCAATGCCAATTTCGTTGCCTTGGTCACGACAAGCGAACGGCCGCTCGCGGCGGCCGTTCCTGGTTCGGTCAGGCTTTCAGACCCGTTTTATCAGCGAAAGGATGACGAGCACAATCACCGCGCCGATGGTGGCGTCCACGATGGCGCCGACCGTGCCGGAGGCGAGCTGGATGTGGAGCTGGGGCAGCACCCAGCTCGCAACCAGCGCGCCGATGATGCCGACGACGATGTTGCCGACCAGCCCAAATCCCGCCCCGTGGACAATCTTGCCCGCGAGCCAGCCTGCGATCGCCCCTATGATGAGCGCTGCGAGAATTCCCATTGCATACGTCCCCAAACAACCCCGTGAGGGTGCCAATTCTAGAGCAAAAAGCATCTGGGTCCACGCTGAATCGCCCGATCCATCGGCGCGGCTCACCTCTCCCCAGCGGGGAGAGCTGGAGCGCCCCTTGACGTTCGCCCCCCGACGGGCAATCTGTCAGCCATGTTCCTGCAATTCTTCACCTCTCTGCGCGACGCGCAGGTCCCTGTGACGCTGCGCGAATACCTCACGCTGATGGAGGCGCTCGACGCCGACCTTGCGGACTACACGGTCGAGAACTTCTATTACCTGTCGCGCGCCTCGCTGGTGAAGGACGAGCGCAATCTCGACAAGTTCGACCGCGTCTTCGGCACGGTGTTCAAGGGGCTTGAGAACCTCCTGGACGCCATGGAGAAGGCTGAGATCCCCGAGGAATGGCTGAAGAAGCTCGCCGAGAAATACCTGACGGAAGAAGAGAAGAAGCAGATCGAGGCCATGGGCTGGGACAAGCTCATGGAGACCTTGAAGAAGCGGCTCGAGGAGCAGAAGGGGCGGCACCAGGGCGGCTCGAAGTGGATCGGCACGGCAGGCACCTCGCCGTTCGGCGCGCACGGCTACAATCCCGAGGGCGTGCGCATCGGCCAGGAGAAGAACCGCAACAACCGCGCCGTGAAGGTGTGGGACAAGCGCGAGTTCAAAGACCTCGACGGCAATGTCGAGCTCGGCATCCGCAACATCAAGGTGGCGCTGCGCCGGCTGCGCAAATTCGCGCGCACCGGCGCGCCGGACGAGCTCGATCTCGACACCACGATCCGCGAGACCGCCAATCACGGCTATCTCGACGTCCACATGCGCCCCGAGCGGCGCAATGCGGTGAAGCTCCTGGTGTTCTTCGACATCGGCGGCTCCATGGACATGCATATCGAGCAGGTCGAGGAGCTGTTCTCGGCGGCGAAGAGCGAGTTCAAGCACATGGAATATTTCTACTTCCACAATTGCCTCTATGAAGGCGTGTGGAAGCAGAACAAGCGCCGCTTCACCGACCGCACGCCGACCTGGGACGTGCTGCACAAATACCCGCACGACTACAAGATCGTGTTCGTCGGCGACGCCTCGATGTCGCCTTACGAGATCATGGTGCCCGGCGGCTCGGTCGAGCACGTCAACGAGGAGCCCGGCTCGGTCTGGCTCGACCGAATCATCCGCACCTATCCGCATGCGGTGTGGCTGAACCCTGTGCAGCAGAAGCACTGGGACTATTCGGAATCCACTACCATCATTAAGCGCATCTTCGCGGGCCGGATGTATCCGATCACGATCGAGGGGCTGGAAGCTGCGATGAAGGAATTGACGCACTGATGTCTCCCGTCGTCATTCCGGGGCGCGACGAAGTCGCGAGCCCGGAATCCATCGGGCCACAGTCCGTGTAGATGAATGGATTCCGGGCTCGATGCTGCGCATCGCCCCGGAATGACAACGAGAAGGGAGAACCACATGCCCCAAAACATCACCCGCGGCATCAAGGCGCTGATCGACGAGGCCAATGCCGAGATCGAGACGCTCACCGCCAAGGACGCCATCGAGATATCGAAGAACGGCGACGTCGTCATCGTCGACATCCGCGACCCCCGCGAGATCGAGCGCGACGGCCGCATTCCCGGCGCCTTCGCCTGCACCCGCGGCATGCTCGAATTCTGGATCGATCCGCAGAGCCCCTACGCCAAGCCGATCTTCCAGGAGGACAAGAAGTTCGTCTTCCACTGCGCCGGCGGCCTGCGCTCCGCGCTCGCCGCCAAGACCGCGCAGGACATGGGCCTCAAGCCGGTCGCCCACATCGCCGGCGGCTACGCCGCCTGGCGCGATGCCGGCGGCCCGGTCGAGAAGTGGGAGCCGAAGAAGAAGGGGTGAGGGCCTCTCTCTCACCGTCATTCCGGGGCGCCCGAAGGGCGAGCCCGGAATCCATTCATCGACCGACACTGCCGCACGATGGATTCCGGGTTCGTGCTGCGCACGCCCCGGAATGACAAGGAAATAGCGAATGACCGCCACCGACCCCCTCGTCTCCACCGAATGGCTCGCCGCCCATATCGGCGAGGCCAACGTCAAGATCCTCGACGCCAGCTTCAAGCTGCCCGGCGTGCTGCCGCTGCCGAAGGACGATTATCTCGCCGCGCACCTGCCGGGCGCTGTGTTCTTCGACGTCGATGCGGTGTCGGACCATTCCAACCCGCTGCCGCACATGTATCCGAGCGCCGAGCAGTTCGGCCGCGACGTCGGCAATCTCGGCATCGGCAATAGCGACACCGTCGTGCTCTACGATGCCGGCGGCTGGGTCGCCGCGCCGCGCGCGTGGTGGATGTTCCTCGCGTTCGGCCACGACAACGTGCGCATCCTCAATGGCGGCCTGAAGAAATGGCGCGCCGAGGGGCGCCCTGTGGAGAGCGGCGAGGTGAAGCCGAAGCCGGCGACGTTCAAGGCGAGCTTCGACCCGAAGCGCGTGCGCAGCATGCAGCAGCTCATCGCCAATGTCGAAAGCCGTGCCGAGCAGGTGATCGACGCGCGCGCCGCCGACCGTTTCGAGGGCCGCGCGCCCGAGCCGCGCCCGGGCATCCGCTCCGGCCACATCCCGGGCGCCCGCAACGTGCCGTATAATCTGCTGTTCGACGCCGCGACCGGCACGATGAAGCCGCTCGAGGAGCTGCGCGCCGCCTTCACGGGCGCCGGCGTCAAGCTCGATGCGCCGATCGTGACGAGCTGCGGCTCCGGCGTCTCCGCCGGCGTGCTGACGCTTGCGCTCTACCGCCTGGGGATCACCGACACCGCGCTCTATGACGGCTCCTGGTCGGAATGGGGCCAGGAGGGCGGCCCGGCCATCGCGACCGGTCCGGCGTAGCCTCGCTATTTCCACATCGTCATGGCCGGGCTTGACCCGGCCATCCACGTCTTGAGGCGCGGCACAAAGAACGTGGATGGCCGGGACAAGCCCGGGCATGACGATGTTCGAAACGATTGCAGGGCCGCAAGGAAGGCGCCTCAGCGCGTGCGCGCGGTCGTCGTCGCGAACGCCGGCTGCTGCTGACCGAACGGATCGAGCTGCTGCTGCAATTGCTGAGGCGGCGGGCGCCGCACCACGCGGTGCGGCTTCTTCGCCTTCGCCTTGCGCTTGGTCGCCTTGTCGTCGGCCTTGCTCTCGGGCTTGCTATCGACCTTGGCCTTCGCCGGCGCGTCCTTCACGGCCGTCGTCGCCGGATCGTTCAGCGCGGCCAGCTTGCTCGAAGCGACGTCGGGCGCCGAGGAGGCGAGGGCGGCACTGGGATCGACCGGTGCCGGCTCGCTGGCGGTCGCGACAGCGGCAGGCGTAACGTCCGGCTTGGCGTCGGGAATCGAGGCCGTCGCGTCGGCTGGGGTGAGCGTGTCGGCCGGGGCTGGCGCAGTGGCGTCCGCCGTGGTCTCGGACTTGGCCGGCTCGACAGCCGCCGCTTCCGCCGGAGGCGCAGCGGCCTGCGTCAGGACGTCAGCCTCGGTCAGCGCGGCGACCTGCTCCGGATCGGTGGCGGGCAGTCCAATGGTCGGCACCTGGTCGCGGATCGACGGCTCGGGTTCGGCCGTGACCTCCGGCTCGGCGCGGAGCACCGCGAGCACCGGCTGGGCAGGCTCGGAAGCTTGCGCGAACATCTGCTCCTGCGGGCCGTTCCGCCAGGACGGGTTGCTGACATACTGCTCGTGGCTCGCGCGTAGCAGCGCGGCGGCGCCCAGGCCGAACACCAGGATGGAGGTTGACAGCAGGATCGCGGCAAACAGGAAGCGAAAGCCGGGAAGCATCGAAGGGTTGCGAATTTCCGCCCCGGCGGCGTGGGGTGCCAGGGCCCATGAGCCATCTGAACGCGGTGACGGTACTGTTTGCCGTGTTCGCCGCGCGGGGAGCAGGAGCTCAAATCGGCGGCGAATCAGGCTGATTCGAACATACCGCAACGATTTCGAGCCGTTCCGCTAAATTCGGAGCCGATCTGTCAGGCAAGCCGGGGCGCGATGCGATTTTCGCCCCGTGATGCAACGGGGCAACGGTAGTCTTGCGGATCACAAAACGGCAAATCCGGCTCAAATAAGCCTGATATGTCTTGAATGTGCCGCTATCTTCCGTCATCTGGCCGTTAACGGGCCGGTCGGGCTTGGGGACTATACAAGAGCGATGATGATCAAACATTTTCTGACGATATGCGCTGCCGCAACAGTCGCTGCGGCGGGAACCTCGCTCGCGCAGGCTCAGAGCTATCCGGTCCAGCAGGTGCCGGGCTACGGCGCCCCGGCCGAGTATCGGCCCGGCGACCGCACGCCCAATTTCGACGCGCTCGACGATGACGACGACGCGATGCCGCATGCATCGTTGCCGCCGCCCGGCCCGGCCGACGATCCGCGCTATGGCCGCCCGCTCGGCGCGCCCCCGGTCTATTCGGCAGCCCCGCCCCAGGGCCCGGTGATGTCGCCGGACGATCCGCGCTATGGCCGCCCCGCTGGCGCGCCGGTCTATTCGGCTGCGCCGCCGCAGGGCCCCGTGATGTCGCCCGATGATCCCCGCTACGGCCGCCCCGCCGGTCCGCCGCAGGTGATCTACGCCGATCGCCCGGGCCAGCAGGCTCCTGTCAATGATGGCCTGCGTCCGCCGGAGGCTGTCGGCGGTCCCGCCGCCACCGGAACGGTCCAGGCCGGGCAGTCGCCCGTCGGCGCCGACGGAAGGCCGATCACGTTGGCCGCGCTGCCGCCCGAGGAGCAGCCCGATGCTGCGCCGGTGCAGCTGCCGCCGAACCTGCGCCGCCAGGAGGTCTCGTTCCAGACCAAGGAGCCGGCCGGCACGCTCGTGGTCGATACGCCGAACACCTATCTCTACTATGTGCTCGGCAATGGCCGCGCGATCCGCTACGGGGTGCGCGTCGGCCGCGACGGCTTCACCTGGACCGGCGTGCAGAAGATCACCCGCAAGGCCGAGTGGCCGGATTGGCATCCGCCGACCGAGATGATCGAACGCCAGCCCTATCTGCCGCGCTTCATGGCGGGCGGCCCCGGCAATCCGTTGGGCGCGCGCGCGATGTATCTCGGCTCGACCGTCTACCGCATCCACGGCACCAACCAGCCCTCGACCATCGGCAAGTTCGTCTCGTCGGGCTGTATCGGCATGCTGAACGAGGACGTTTCCGACCTGTTCGATCGCGTCAAGGTCGGCACCCGCGTGGTCGTGATGCCGGGCGGCCCGCCGCCGGGAACGGCGACCGCGTCCGCTGCACCGACGCAGGGCGCTGCCGGTCCGGCTCCGATGGCCGCCCAGGCCGGGCCTGTCCCGGGCACGCAGCCGACGGTGGTCCCGCCGCTGCCCGCGCCGGTGACGGTGCGCTGAGCGCTGCGAGATAGAGTGCGAACTGCAATGGGCGTGCCTTGGCACGCCCATTGTCGTTTCAGGCCAGCCTGCGCGGCAACTCGCCGCCCTCAGTGAAGGCATCGATCGCCTCGACCATCTGGCTGTAATGTATGCCCAGACCGTCCTTGGTGGCGTAGCCGAGATGCGGCGTCAGCACGAGGTTGTCGAGCTTGCGGAAGGGATGCTCGACCGGCAGCGGCTCGACCGAGAACACGTCCAGGCCGGCGCCTGCGATCCTGCGCTGCTGCAACGCTTCGAGCAGCGCCTGCTCGTCCACGATCGGCCCGCGGGCGGTGTTGACGAGGAACGCCGTCGGCTTCATCCGGGCGAGGTCCTCGCGGCTGACGAGGCCGCGCGAGCGCTCGCTCAGCACGACATGGATGGTGACGATATCGGCCTTGGCGAACAGCTCCACCTTGGTGGCGTAGCCGACGCCGGCGCCCGCGCATTTCTCCGGCGTCAGGTTCGGGCTCCAGGCGATCACGTTCATGCCGAACGCCTTGGCGATCCCGGCCATCTTGCTGCCGAGCTTGCCGAGCCCGACGATTCCGAGCGTCATGCCCTCGATCTCGACGCCGGCAAAGGTCTGCCAGGGCTCGCCGGCATGCATGCGTGCATTCTCGCGGCCGATGCCGCGGGTCAGTTCCAGGATCAGGCCCATGGTCAGCGGCGCGGTGGGATCGCGGGAATATTGCGTGCCGCCGATGACGATGCCGCGCGCCCTGGCGGTCTCCAGGTCGATCGCGGCGTTGCGCATGCCTGACGTCAAGAGCAGCTTCAGCTTCGGCAAGCTCTCGAACAGGGGCCCGGGAAACGCCGTGCGCTCGCGCATCGCGCAGATGATCTCGAAGTCGGCCAGCGCGCTGGCCGCGGCCCGTTCGGAAGCGAAGGGATGGCTGAACACGGTGACGTCGACACGGTCGGACAGTTTCTGCCAGTCGGCAACGTCGAGCGCGAGGTTGAAATAGTCGTCGAGAATTGCACAGCGCAGCCGGCTCATCAGCGTTCATCCATGGCGAGAGGTGAGGACGCCGGGCCAGCGCCGTCGTCGGAACCGGGCCATGGTTGCGCGCAATCGCACCAGCGCGCAAGCCGCCTGCGTCTTCAAAAATCCGACAGCAGAGCGGGCGCTTTAGAGATCGCGGGGCTTCAGCCGGAACGGCGCATCCATGCCGTGCTTGGCGCGCCAGGCGGGGCCGGGGCCGCGCATGTAGTGCAGTTCGGGCCGGTAGGGATTGAAGGCGGTGGCGAAGAAGCGCTTCCAGAATCCCTTGATCTCCGAGGCGAAGTCGGAGACGTGGCCGGCTTCTGCCGGAACAGGAAGAGAATGGGTCTCGATCAGAGCCATGATGCGGCCTCGCTGTGCTCCCGTTCATTCTGGCGGGTGGCGCTGTTTCCGCGCGAAACCGAGCTTTTGCCTAATTCATTAAAAGATAGTTTCAATTGTCCGGATCAGGGCGAGATGGTGTCCGGACCGTATTCATCCGTGGTGAACGGACGGAAAACGTTGCCCTTTCGGGACGGGATCGCTACATCGCTGGCGAAGCAAATTTCCTCAAATCGAAGGTTTTCGGGACCGATGGCGCGCCAGTTCATCTATTTCATGCAGGGCCTGACCAAGAGCTACCCGACCCGGAAGGTGCTCGATAACATCCATCTGTCGTTCTACCCGGACGCCAAGATCGGCGTGCTCGGCGTCAACGGCTCGGGCAAGTCGACCCTGCTCAAGATCATGGCCGGGCTCGACAAGGAATACACCGGCGAGGCCTGGGTCGCCGAGGGCGCGCGCGTCGGCTATCTCGAGCAGGAGCCGCAGCTCGACCCTGCGCTCTCGGTGCGCGAGAACGTCATGCGGGGCGTCGCCAAGCAGAAGGCGATCCTCGACCGCTACAACGAGCTCGCGGTCAACTATTCCGACGAGACCGCCGACGAGATGACCAAGCTGCAGGACGAGATCGAGGCCCAGGGCCTCTGGGATCTCGACAGCAAGGTCGACCAGGCCATGGACGCGCTGCGCTGCCCGCCCGACGACGCCGACGTCACCAAGCTCTCGGGCGGTGAGCGCCGCCGCGTCGCGCTGTGCCGGCTGCTGCTCGACCAGCCCGAACTGCTCTTGCTGGACGAGCCCACCAACCATCTCGACGCCGAGTCGGTGTCGTGGCTGGAAGGGCACTTGCGCAACTATCCCGGCGCGATCCTGATCGTGACCCACGACCGCTACTTCCTCGACAACGTGACGGGCTGGATCCTCGAGCTCGACCGCGGCCGCGGCATCCCCTATGAGGGCAATTACTCGTCCTGGCTGGTGCAGAAGCAGAAGCGTCTGGAGCAGGAGGGACGCGAGGACGCCGCGCACCAGAAGACGCTCGCCCGCGAGCAGGAATGGGTCGCGTCCTCGCCGAAAGCGCGCCAGGCCAAGTCCAAGGCGCGCTACCAGCGCTATGAGGAGCTGCTCAAGCAGGCGAGCGAGAAGCAGACCCAGACTGCGCAGATCATCATTCCCGTTGCCGAGCGGCTCGGTGCCAACGTGGTCGATTTCGAGGGGCTCAGCAAAGGCTTCGGCGATCGCCTCCTGATCGACAATCTCACCTTCAAGCTGCCGCCCGGCGGCATCGTCGGCGTCATCGGCCCCAACGGTGCCGGCAAGACCACGTTGTTCAAGATGATCACGGGCCAGGAGAAGCCGGACGCAGGCACGATCACGGTCGGCGAGACCGTGCATCTCGGCTATGTCGATCAGTCGCGCGATGCGCTCGACGGCAAGAAGACCGTGTGGGAGGAAATCTCCGGCGGCAACGAGCTGATCCTGCTCGGCAAGAAGGAAGTGAATTCGCGCGGCTACTGCTCGTCGTTCAACTTCAAGGGTGCGGACCAGCAGAAGAAGGTCGGTGCGCTCTCCGGCGGTGAACGCAACCGCGTGCATCTGGCCAAGATGCTGAAGTCCGGCGCCAACGTGCTGCTGCTCGACGAGCCGACCAACGACCTCGACGTCGACACGCTGCGCGCGCTCGAGGAGGCGCTGGAGGATTTTGCCGGCTGCGCCGTCATCATCAGCCACGATCGCTGGTTCCTCGACCGCATCGCGACCCACATCCTGGCCTTCGAAGGCGAGAGCCATGTCGAATGGTTCGAAGGCAACTTCCAGGACTACGAGAAGGACAAGATGCGCCGGCTCGGCCAGGACAGCATCATCCCGCACCGCGTGAAGTACAAGAAGCTGACACGGTGATGGCGGCATGATGCGGCGGGCGCTCATCGCTGCGGTGATCGCGGTCACCTGCGGCTGGTCGTCCGCCCGCGCCACTGATGCCGCCTTCACCCAGTTCATCGCCTCGCTCTGGCCGGAGGCGCAGGCCGAAGGCGTCTCGCGCGCGACGTTCGAGCGAGAGACGCGCGGGCTCGAGCCTGATTACAAGCTGCCCGACCTGCTTCTGCCGGGCCGGCCTGCGACCGGCGCGCCGTCGCAGGCCGAGTTCGTGCAGGTGCCGGCCGACTACGTCAGGGAAGCGTCGATCGCGCGGCTCGCCGGCGAGGGGCAGCGGCTGCTGCAAAAATATCGGCCCGCGCTGACCGAGATCGAGAAAAGCTCCGGGGTGCCCGCCACCGTCATGCTCGCGATCTGGGGCCGCGAGACCGATTATGGCCGCTACACGCTGCCTTACGATCTCGTGCGCGTGCTGGCGACGCAGGCCTATGTCGGGCGGCGCAAGGATCAATACCGCACCGAGTTCATCCTTGCGCTGAAGATCCTCGGCGAGGGCGTGGTGACGCGCAAGGACATGCGCTCGTCCTGGGCGGGCGCCACCGGGCTCACGCAATTCCTGCCGTCCGAATATTACAAGCACGGCGTCGACTTCGACGGCGACGGCCGCAAAGACATCTGGCACTCGGTGCCGGATGCGCTGGCCTCGGCCGCCCAGCAGCTCGTCAACAAGGGCTGGCAGAGCGGCGTGCGCTGGGCCTACGAAGTGCAGGCGCCCGCGAAGGTCGATTGCACCGCTGGTGTGCCCGAGGTGACGAAGCCGATCGGCCAGTGGCTGCGCGAAGGCTTCGTGCCGGTGCGTGGCCAGCGCCTGAGCGCGGCGGAGCAGGCACAGCCGGCCTCGCTGCTGCAGCCCGAGGGCATCTACGGCCCGTCATTCCTGACCACGAAGAACTACTTCGTCATCAAGGAATACAATTTCTCCGACCTCTATGTGCTGTTCGTCGGCCATCTCAGCGATCGCATGACGAACCCGCAGCCGTTCGCAACGCCCTGGTCGGCCTCCAAGCAATTGCGCACCAAGGATGTCGAGACGATGCAGCGCGGGCTGACGCGGATCGGGCTCTACAAGGACAAGATCGACGGCAAGGCCGGAATGCAGACGCGCGCGGCGCTGGGCGCCTATCAGAAGTCGGCCGGCCTCAAGGTTGATTGCTGGCCGAGCGAAGAGGTGCTGCGCTCGATCCAGGCAGGGCGATAGCGCAGGACCAAAAGAAAAAACCCGGCCGATGGTGTCGGCCGGGCTTCGATCGCGGCGCTTGCGAGCGCCGTGCGATCAGATCAGTAGCAGACGCGAACCGGGCGAACGACCCAGCCATAGCCGTCCCAATAGCGCTGGCGCTGCCAGTAGCAGGGCGGGGGCGGCGGGCCGGGCTCGGCCACGTAAACGGGACCACCATAGGCCGGGCGGCTCGACGCGATGGCGCCGCCGACGATCGCGCCGCCGATCAGGCCGGCCGCGATGCCGGCGCCAATGTTGTCACCGGCCTTGGCGGGCGGGGTGGCGGTCACCAGCGATCCGGCGACCGTCGCAACCGTGAGGGCGGCAACTAGAGTCTTCTTCATGCTCAGGGCTCTCCTGGGAGATGGGTTCCTCTGGTTAGAGGCGCCCGGGTTTCAAAGGTTCACGCACACTCTGATGGAATTGGCCGTCGGGCTAGGAAGCGCGCAAATGGTCAATCCACGGTAAACGCGCACGGAGCTGTGACGAGAAAAAGCGGTGTTTTTCAGGCCCCGAGATGAACGGCGTATCCGTAGTGAACCGGTGCAGCTGAAAGCCGTCGCAGTGAGCCGGTTCGAGGCGGCTCAGCCACAGACCCTGACGCGGCGAACGCGCCAGCCATAGCCGTCCCAGAAACGCTGCTTCTGCCAGACGCAGCCGCCGCCATAATAGCCGTCGGCGACATAGCCGGGAGCCGGCGCATAATAGCGCGGCGGGTAATAGCCGGGTTCGTAATAGCCCGGGCCGGGTCCGTAGTAATACGGAGAGGCCAGCGCGCCGCCGACGATGGCGCCACCGATGATCCCCGCAGCTACGCCTGCGGCGACACCGCGCTGGGCCTGGGCCGGAGTTCCGGCCGCGACGGCCAGGGTGGCGACGGCCGCGACCGCCACGAGGAATTTCTTCATGGATTGACCTTTCGTACAAACACGCTGGAACCGCTCTGGGCAGAGTTCCATACTTCGTCCGAATGATCAATGAACGGCCCCTTTGCCGGGCGCTACCAATTCATAGGAACCGGGGCTCTGCCAGGGAGGCGATGATGGGCAACGCGATGGCAAATGCATTGATCGTTGCCGGGATCGTTTCTGCGATCGGTTATGGCTGGTTGACCCACCTCCAGAACCGCCGCCGACGCTCGCGCGCCGGGGCTGGTGGCGACGGCGGGAGCAGCAGCGACACCTCCTACAGCGGGACGAATGACGGGTTCGCGCTGGGAAGCTGGTTTTCCGGCGACAGTTCGGGGAGTTCGACCGATAGCGGCACTTGTTCCAGCAGCGATAGCGGCGGCGGAGGCGGGGATTGTGGAGGTGGCGGCGACGGTGGTGGGGGCGGCGGCGACTAGATCCGCTCTAATCTTGATTCAGCGCAACGCCGGGTTTTGAAGCCGTTCTAGGCTGTTCGTGGGCCAGTTTGGAATAGCTTGAAATACCGCTTTTTCCTTTTGCATCCAGCCGGCCCGTTAAATATCGATGATGACGCATCACCGAAGGGCCTATCGCTTCCATGATCGTTTGTTCCTGTAACGTGCTGAGCGATGACGACATCCGCGCCGCTGTCGCCGAGTCCGACGACGCCGTGCGCCATGCCAAGCAGGTCTATGGGTGCCTCGGCTGTAGCGCCGAATGCGGCCGCTGTGCGCGGACGATCAAGACCATCATCGACGAAGCCCTTGGCCCCTGCGCCCAGTCCTGCTGTACGGGCTGCCCGCACAGCCACACGATGGCCGCCAATGACGAGACGGCCGAGCCCGCACAGTTCGCCCTCGCTGCCTGCTGACATCTTTCCGCCGGATCGGCAGAGCTTTTCCCCGGCTGCGTCTCGGTAGCCAGTTGCCCTTATCCGCAAACTGACTTAGAAACATTCTAAATTCGGTTTGGGGCCGATTTGGAATGCAAGAGCTGGAGTGAATCATGCAGGGCGACGCAAAAGTTATTGACTATCTCAACAAGGCGCTGCGTCACGAACTGACTGCGATCAACCAGTACTGGCTGCACTACCGCTTTCTCGACAATTGGGGCCTCCTCGACATGGCCAAGGTCTGGCGCAAGGAGTCCATCGAGGAGATGGAGCATGCCGACAAGCTCACCGCGCGCATTCTGTTCCTCGACGGGTTCCCGAACATGCAGGTGCTCGATCCCCTGCGCATCGGCCAGAACGTCAAGGAGATCATCGAGTGCGACCTCGCCGCCGAGATGAGCGCCCGGGCGCTCTACCAGGAAGCGGCGACCTACTGCCATGGCGCCAAGGACTACGTCACGCGCGACCTGTTCGAGAAGCTGATGAGCGACGAGGAGCACCACATCGACTTCCTCGAAACCCAGCTCGACCTGATCGGCCGCATCGGCCTCGAACTCTATACCCAGAAGCACGTCGGCGGGCTCGAGGGCGAGGGGCATTAGGCCCTGGCTCCGGCCCATCCATTCGTCATGGCCGGGCTTGACCCGGCCATCCACGTGTTGCCGCGCGATGCAGACGTGGATGCCCGGGACAAGCCCGGGCATGACGGTTCGTTTGCGGAACCACGCCCAACTACAACTGCGTCTTGTAGAGTTCTTCCACGGTCTCCTGGCTCGCCGGTTCGCCGAGGCCGGTCTGGTCGTGAATGACCGTGACGATGCTCGGCATCACCGAGCGCTCCACCTTGTCCGACGACCATAGCTTCGAGCGCATCAGCGCCTTGCCGCAGTGGAAATAGACCTCGCTGACGGCAACGTTCAGCACCGCGCGCGGCGGCTTGCCGAACTCGATCATCGAGGCGAGCAGATCCGGATCGGCCGACAGCGTGCCGCGTCCGCCGACGCGCAGCGTCTCGTCGATGCCGGGGACGAAGAACAGCAGCTGCACGAAGCCCGAGCCTTCGACGACGTTGCGGAAACTGTCGATCCGGTTGTTGCCGGAGCGGTCGGGCATCAACAGCTGGCTCGGACCTGCGACGTGGACGAAGCCGACGCCGCCGCCGCGCGGCGAGGCATCGACGCTGCCGTCCGCTCCGGATGTCGCGAGCACGCAGAACGGCGACATCTCGATGAACTTCTTCGCATGCGCGTCGATCGCCGGACGCGCTTTCGCGATCACGCGCGGGCTCGGCTTGGCATAGATGGCGGCGAGGTCTTCGGCGCAAAGATCGGTCAACGGCGTACCTCCGCACGGATTGGCGGCAACCTATCCGATCGGGCCGCCGCCAGCCAATGGAATCGATCAAGACCGTTACACGGCATCCGCCGGCACGAAGCAGCTGATGATGATGGCGCCGCGGTGGTGGACGTACCACACAACGGCCTGACCGACGGGATTGCCCTGATCGCGGATCACCGCGCGTCCGGGCACCTCCATCCATTGCCCTTCGATCGGCACCCAATAGGCGCCGCCACGGACATCGTAGTCGGTGCGATGGCCGTCGGAGATGTCGCAGCAGGGCACACCGTTCGGCGCGATCACGCTCTTGAACCAGGCACGGATGTCGGGCGGGACGTGGTCGTATTGCCCGTTGTCGAACGCGAACGCAGCGCTCGTCAGCGCCGTCATCGCGGCCAGCCAAACGCACAATGCGAGCCTGCGCATGCGATCCTCCGTCGCGTTCCGATTCGTATCGTTGACGCGATTAAGCCCGAGCCGTCAGCGCATTGCATGCTCAAATAATATGCGGCCCCTGGGCGCCGCACATGATGCGATGCGGTATCAGCTTCGCGATCGCGTCTCGATCGACGCGAGCAGAGATTTCGGTGCAACGTTGCGCCAGGCCATCTCGAGCGCGCTCCGCAATGTCACCGGATCGATCTTTGCCAGTTTTACATTCGTGCTGCCGCTCTTGCCCCAGGCGCCGGGGACCGGACGAAACAGCTCCGGTTCGGCGTCGACGAGCATGGTCTGCTGGTCCGGCGTGAGCTTCACCATGCCCCATGTGTCATCGGGATAACCCAGCGTCGCGAACACGCGCTTGCCGATGCGGAAGTCGGCATGGCCGTGATGTGCGCCCTCGATGACGCCGGGAAATGCGAGTGCAGCCTTGCGAAAGCGAGATTTCGACATTCCGTCTTGCTGTTCGTATTACATCGTCCGCTGCGGCGCGGTCTGCAGCAATTGCCTGACCTGCTCGGCGTAGAATTTGGCATTGCCCGTGGTGCCGTGGCCGCGCGTCTCGGTGCTGGCGGGGATCAGGTACAGCTTGCCGTTCTTGACCCGCTTCATGGCCGCGTCGGTGATGCCGGTCTCGGGCGGATTGCGCTCGTCGTCGGCGGAATTGATCAAGAGCAGCGACGCTTCGATCGCCTCCAGCTTCTCGCTGGCATTGTAGTCGCGTGAGGACTCCCACTGGTAGACGAAGTCGTTGGCATCCGCCGTGATCGGCGTCGCCAGCCGGTCGTCGACCATCTTGTCCGCCTTGGCCGCAGTCGGCGCCTGCGCTTGATAGGCCAGCGTGCCGCCGATGCTGGCGATGCCGTAGGCAGTGACGGCGTACTTCATCATGCGCGGCTGGCTGGTGTAGTTGCCGCCATTGTAGTCGGGATCGTTGCGGATGGTGTCGAGCATGATCCGCCGCATCATCCAGTTGCGCGAGGCCATCTCGGTCGGCTGCGAGGCCATCGGAATCAGCGCGTCCATCGCCTTCGGATATTTTTTGCCCCACAGCCAGGTGTGCATGCCGCCCATCGAATTGCCGATGACGAGCCGCAAATGCTTGACGCCGAGGCCCTCCGTCACCAGGCGGTACTGCGCCTCGACCATGTCGTCGTAATTGTATTTCGGAAAGCTCGTCTTCATGCCGTCGGACGGCTTCGACGATTTGCCATGGCCGATGCTGTCGGGAAGGATGATGTAATACTTGGCGGCGTCGAGCGGTTGCCCAGGGCCGAACAGCTCACCGCCAAAGGAAGGTCCCAGCATGCCGGTGCCCGAGCCGCCCGTGCCATGCAGCACCAGCACCGGCTGGCCTGAGGGCTCGCCGACGGTGGTGTAATGCAGCTTCAGCTCAGGCATGACCTCGCCGGTGTGGAACTTGAAATCCTTGGCGATCCAGTCGCCCTGCCTGGGGGCGGGATGGTCGGCGGCCGTCGCCGATATCGAAAAGGACAACAGGACGATCGATAGCGCCGCGCAAAGCACCTTCATGTCTCTCATGTCTCTCTCCCCGTTGCGGCTCGTCATCAGCGGCCGCGTTGCGACGGAACTTAGCAGAAATGCCGGGAAGGATGTAGGATTTCGGCTCCGCCGATCGTCTTCATGGAAACATCCGGAGAGAGGCCTGCATGTGCCGCAACATCAAGACGCTGTTCAACTTCGAGCCGCCGGCGACGGAGGACGAGATCCACGCCAGCGCGCTGCAATTCGTGCGAAAATTGTCCGGCTTCAACAAGCCGTCGCAGGCCAACGAGGCGGCGTTCGATCGTGCGGTGGCGGAGGTCTCGGAGGCCGCGCGGAAACTGCTGAGCTCGCTGCACACCCATGCGCCGGCGCGCGACCGCGAGGTCGAGGCGGAGAGGGCCAGGGAGCGCTCGCGGCTGCGCTTCGGTTAGGGCATGATCCGGGAAAGTGCGCAGCGGTCTTCCGGAAACAACAACCTAAAGCGCGATGACGATTCATCCAAATCTCATCGCGCTTGAGGGGCGCCGGCCGCGCGTTCCGTGATCTGGCTCACGGTATGGAGCGCCTGACGTTGCAATGATGTCGGCCGGGGTTTTGACAGCCCGGAGCACGATCATGAGCCGCCCCCTTCTTCCTCTGAAAGCAGGTGCCATCGTTTTCACGCTGCTATGGACAGCGTGGATGATGTGGTGGGGCGGCTCGTTCTCGAGCGCCAACGTGATCATCCTCGCCCTGTGCGGCGCGGCGGTCGGCTATCTCTGGTATCGCGCCATGCGCTGGCAGTTCGAGCGCATGGGCTTGCTGCCGGGCAAGGACGACGCGTCCGGCGCGTCCTGATTGGCTCGTGTCCCGGACGCGGTGCGAAGTGCCGCTCCGCAGCGCGGCGTCCGGGGCATGAGCGCTCGGCTAGTTCTTGTGTTTCTTTTTCTTCTTTTTCTTGTGCCCGTCGCCATCGCCATCGTCGCTCTCGTCGTCGACGATGGCCTCATCGGGCTCGTGCACGGCGGCCTCCAGCGCTTCGCGCTCGGCGGCTTCGCGCTCGCGTTGGCGGCGGCGCTCGTCCCAGGCGTCGAACAGCTGTTCGAGCCATGGCAGCACCTGCTCGATCGAAGGCAATTGACCGGCTGGTCCCGGCTCGCCGCGCGGGCCTTGGGACCCCGCGGGCCCCTGCGGTCCGACGGGACCTTGCGCGCCGACCGCCCCGCGCGGCCCGGCTTCGCCCTGTTTGCCTTGCGGACCGGGCTTGCCCTGCGGTCCAGCCTTTCCGATCGGTCCCGGCTTGCCCTGTGGACCCGGCTTGCCACGCGCGCCATCGGGGCCGCGCCGGCCCGGGTGACCCTGCGGTCCCGGCCGTCCCGGCTCGCCCGGTCGTCCGCGCGGCCCTTGAGGTCCCTGCCGTCGTCCCTGATCGTCTGCCACGCCGCTGCTCCCTTGACCGGAAGCAAGTTACTTAGCGTCGTTTGACGACAGCAGCAATTCCGCCCGCGCGTCGTGCCAAGCTTGACCAACATCAATCTGCGGCGCGACGCCTCGTGCCATCGATCGCACGCGGCCACACCCATTGCGAGGAGCGACCGATGCGCGCAGCGTGGAAAGTGTTTTGCCTGTTCGCCGCCGTCCTGGTGGCAGCAATCGGCCTCGCTCGCCTGCTCGTGCCCGACATTGTGCCGGTCGCATTCGCCGACGAGCCGCAACCGTCATGGGCCGTCATGACCGCCTTCTTCCTCCGTGCGATCGAATTGATCGCCGGCTCGGTCGCGGTGATCGCGCTCGCGGTGATCGCCGGCAGACTGATCCAGCGGCGCGTGCTCGCGCGCTAATCCTGATAGGCGGGCACGTCGATGCCGGAGGCGGCGTAGAGCTTGATCTTGTTGCGCAGCGTGCGCACCGACAGGCCGAGCACGCGCGAGGCGCGGGTGCGGTTGCCGTCGCAGCGTGCCAGCGTCTGCAGCACGAGCTCGCGCTCGACCTCGCCGACAGTGGCGCCGATCAGCATTGGAACGATCTGGTTGGGGGCAAGAAATTGGGCGCCCGGCCCGGACGCAGCGACGTGAACAGTGGTCATCGACATACTCCCCGATCAACGCCCGCTTCCATCGTTGGAAGCGGATCGAGAACAAAAGACCCCCAAGCCGTAGATCTACGGTGATCGGGTTTGGTTAATGAAAGGTTAATTGCGGGGGCGCCGCACCAGATGACCTCAGGAATGCCGCGAAGCCGCCGCGATTGGCGCAGGATGCATCGCGATGCGGGCCTATCTCGCGCAACAAGTACGGTGTCATCGTCCGCGGAAGCGGACGATCCAGTACGCCGCGGCCCCTCGTGGGATGTTTGGCGTCTCTGGAATACTGGATCACCCGCCTTCGCGGGTGATGACACCGTGTATGTGGTGAAAGCGTTCTCCGTCACACCGTCCGATAGCCGCCGTCCACCATCACGATCGTTCCGGTGACAAAGGCCGACAGGTCCGAGGCGAGGAAGAGCGCGGGTCCGACGATATCCTCGGGCTTGCCGGTGCGCGCCAGCGGGGTGTGGTCAACGAAGGCCTGCACCAGCGCCGGGTTGGTGGCGCGCACATTGGCGTTGATGTTGGTCTCGATGAATCCTGGCCCGATCGCGTTGACGCGCACGCCTTCCTTGCCGAGCTCGACCGCGAGCGCCTTGGTGAAGCCGAGCACGCCGTGCTTCGAGGTGGTGTAGGCCGCCGAGCTCGGCGTGCGCAGATGCACGAAGGACTGGATCGAGCCGATATTGACGATGCGGCCCTTGCTGGCCCGCAAGGGGGCGAGGAAGGCCTGCGTCATGTTGAAGACGCCGTTGAGGTTGAGCGCGATGATGTCGTTCCAGTCCTTCGCCACCGTCTCGGTCTCGGCGGTGAAGGCGTTGCGGCGGGTGATGCCGGCATTGTTGACGAGGATCGAGACCTGCCCGACCTTGCCCTCGACCTGCTTGGCCAGCGCGAAGCAATCCTCGCGCCTGGTGACGTCGAGTGCAAAGCTCTCGGCCTTGCCGCCCGATTTTCGGATCTCCTGCGCGGCCTCCGCGACGGTCTCGGCGTTGACGTCGAGCAGCACCACCTGCGCGCCCTCGCGCGCATAGCCGGCGGCGATGGCGCGACCGATGCCGGAACCGGCGCCCGTGACGACGGCGATGTGGTTTGCAAGCAATGCCATGACATTTTCCTCCCGATTTCGTTTTCAAGTTTCACGAAACGCTAACTCGAAATTAAGGGGTCGGAAACGGCAGCCTTGGCATACTGATCTTGATTGCTAAACGTTGCGCGCATGATGGAACGGCTCGACTCCTGGAAACTCGCCCTTGAACGGCTGCGGTCGGCGCCATCCGCCGACTTCGCCGAGGCGGGCCGGCTTGTGGCCGAGATCGCGCGGACGAGCGTCGACGCCACGCTGCGTCAGGCGGCGGAGCAGGCGCTTCCGGTGCTGCGCCAGGCGGTGGACAATGACGATCACGGCGTGACGCTGGCGGCGCAGCGCCGTCTCGGCGTGGTGCTCGAGGTCGTCCATGATCTGACCGCGCCGCGCTTCGGCCGCCGCAACGCCATGCCGAAGCAGATGTCCAGGGAGGACCGCGCGCGCAAGGTGCTCGGCCTGCCGCTCGCGGTGCAGCTCACCTGCGAGGACATCAACCAGGCCTATCGCCGCGCGGCCAAGGGCATGCATCCCGACCAGGGCGGCAGCGCGCAAGCCTTCATCGACCTCGCCGCCGCGCGCGATCTCCTGATCCATCCCGGCGCGCACAAGGACGCGTGAGGCCTCATGTGCTATCCTGTAGCCCGGATGAGCGAAGCGACATCCGGGACAGGTCTTGCCCATGGTTCTGTACCGTAGAAATTTTCTTCCCGGCGGCACCTACTTTTTCACCGTCACCCTTTTCGACCGTCGATCGAATCTCCTTATCGAAAACGTCGATGCCTTGCGCAACGCCTTTCGAGCCACTCGGAGGCAACGCCCGTTCGAGATTGATGCGATCGTGATCCTTCCGGATCATCTGCACGTCGTTATGACACTCCCGTCTGACGATGCTGATTTTGCGGGACGTTGGCGGAGGATCAAGGGACATTTCAGCAGTGCTCTGCTTCGCGAGGGCGTCGAGATTGCCCGCCATTCCAATGGAGAACTGGCACTGTGGCAACGACGCTACTGGGAACACACGATTCGTGACGAGGCCGACTTCGCTCGTCATATCGATTACGCGCACTTCAATCCGGTCAAACATGGCTACGTTCGGCGCGTTCGTGATTGGCCACATTCGTCCTTTCACCGCTATGTCAGGAGCGGGATGCTGGCGGAGGATTGGGCCGGAGAGGTCGGCGAGAGTGGGGGTGCGTTCGGTGAACGCGCTTAGCGCAGAGCGGGTGGATAGGCCGAGTCCCGGATGTCGCTTCGCTCATCCGGGCTACAGCAAAATACCGGGCAAGGACGCATGCCCGCGTCCTTGCCCGGCTCTTCGTCCGCCGATCGAATTCTTACCAGGTGCAGCTGCCGCTCTTGAGCGCGGCGTCCTTCACCGCGAGCGCGTCGATGAAGGTCGGTACGCTTGCACTGGCGCGATGATAGCCGGCCGGCCACGGCGTGGTCGGGATGCTCTCGTCCCAGATCTGGCAGAAGCCGGTGTCCTGCCAGCGGATCAGGTGATAGCTGGCCTCGGCGGGGCTCGCCGCGACCAAGGCGGTGACGGCGAGGCCGGCGGCAGCGCACAGCAGGGAAATACGACGCATGATCAGCTCCTCAAAATGAATGATGTGATGCGCCTCCTGGCAATGACGGGGAGGGCGGGTGCCGGACGCTCTTGGTGAATGCGCCCCGGACAAGATGTGAGTAGTTCCGCCTGCCGATCAGGTTCAACGAACGCGCGCGGGAGAGGGCCGGTATCGGACGGAAAATGCGCGGGTCCCGCAAAAAGAAAAGGCGGACCGCCCGCGCGATCCGCCCTTGAGATCCGCGTCTGTCGCGGCGCGGCTAGAGCGTGCAGCGGCGCTCGCCGCGCAACTTGATCTGGAGGTCGGACGCCTGCTGGAAGGTCGGGAGCGGCTTGCTGACGACCTTGTAGGTCGACACGCCCCACTGGAGCGGCTTGACTTGCAGGTCCTCGTTCCAGACCTGGCAGATGCCGGTGTTGTCCCAGCGGATCACGTAATAGCCCACCTTGGCGGACGCGGGCACGGCGAACACGGAGGTGGCGATGCCGGCAACGGCACAGAGGGCGAGAACGCGGCGCATGAAATATCTCCTGACGGGGAAGGTGAGAGCAAAACTGGTGCGGCAAAACAGTGCGGCTGGCAAGCCGGGCGGCGGTCGATCACGGATATGTCAGCCGGCCGTCCGCCGTTCGGACTAGCCCTTCGCCAGCGAGGCCACTGCCTCGATCTCGATCAGCATCTTCGGATCGGGCAGGGCCTGCACCACGCAGGTGGTGCGCGCCGGGTAAGGCGGCGGGCCGAAGGCGCCGGCATAGAGCGCGTTCATGGCGGCGACGTCGGAGCCACGGGTCAAGAGCACGTTGACCTTGGCGAGGTCGCGGAAGGTGGCGCCGGCCTCGTCCAGCACGCGCTTGATGTTGACGACGACATTGGCGAACTGCGCCTCGAAACCGTCCGGCAGCGCGCCATGGGCATCGAAGCCGGGAATGCCCGAGATGAACAGGAGATCGCCGACCCGCGTCGCAAAGGACAGCGGCGGCGCCTTGACGTGCGGCGGGGGCGCGAAATGCTGGATCGGCATGGGATCACCTCGGACGTCGTTGACGCCGGAAGCGTAGCGGCAGGCGGGGGCCTCTCAAAACAAAAAATGCGAAAACAACCCCATGCACAGTAGGGATGAGATGGAAATCATTGGATATTCCGGGTGCGGAATCGGCGAAATGCTTGGCTGCTTGCTCGGGCGAAACAGGAACATGGTGGCCTCATGCCTGTCATCGTCAGCGGCAGCGCGGCTTCCTGCGTCTGGCCCGCGTGTGGCGAGGG
Organism: Bradyrhizobium sp. LVM 105; assembly: GCF_003957705.1. NCBI lineage: Bacteria > Pseudomonadati > Pseudomonadota > Alphaproteobacteria > Hyphomicrobiales > Nitrobacteraceae > Bradyrhizobium > Bradyrhizobium sp. LVM 105. Next base: position 350,279 of record NZ_QZMV01000001.1, read on the forward strand.
GACCGCATCTGCCTCCCCGTCATTGCGAGCGCAGCGAAGCAATCCAGAATCTCTCCGCCGAGGCACTCTGGTTTGCTTCGTCGCAAGGGCTCCTCGCAATGACGGAGAATGAGGGCCGAGCGTGCGCCTTTCCATCATGTTGCCGCCCCGATCCCTCCTGTACATTCCCTTCGTCTGATTCGATTCCCCCTAAAAGGCAGCCCCCGGAGACATCCATGAAGCTCGCATCCACCTTTCGCGCCGCGCTGGTCGCCATCGCCGCCCTGGCCGGACTTTCGACCGCGGCGCAGGCCGACAGCGGTTTCGTGACGCTGACGATCTACAAGGCGGGCTGGATCATCGGCGGCTCCGGCGGGAGCGGCGTCCTCAACTTCCGCGGCCGCAATTATGGGCTCTCGACCGGCGGGCTCGACTACGGCCTCGTGTTCGGCGGCTCCAAGACCGTGCTGCGCGGCCGCGTCAGCAACATCAACCGCCCCTCCGACGTCGCCGGGGTCTACGGCGCCGCCGGTGCCGGCCTTGCCCTCGGCGCCGGCGCCCGCGCCATCGTGCTGACCAACCAGAAGGGCGCGGTGCTGGAGCTGTCGGGCACGCAGGTCGGGTTGATGGCGAACGCCGATCTCAGCGGCCTTGCGATCACGATGCGGTAGGCGCCGGTCGCGTAGGGTGGGCAAAGGCGCAAAGCGCCGTGCCCACCATCTCGCCAGATCGTAGCCCGCATGAGCGACAGCGACATGCGGGTCAACGCTCGGCCCCGGATATCGCATGCGCTCATCCGGGCTACGAACGCGACGCCGCGACGAACATTGCCAGTTGCGCATCGAACGCCCGCCGGAACGCCGGTCGCGCCTCGCCGCGCGCGACATAGGCGGCGATCTTGGGATACTCGTCCAGCAAGCCCGAATTGTTCAGCCGCCGCAGCACCGTCACCATCATGAGATCGCCGGCGCTGAAGGCGCCGTCGAGCCAGTCGGCATTGCCGAGATAAGCGGACAATTCGCCGAGCCTGACACGGACACGATCCTGCAGCATGGGCAGGCGCTCCGCGTACCAGCTCTTGTCGCGCTCGAACAGCATCGCCATGGTGAGCTCGACGATCGGCGGCTCCACTGTGCTCAGCGCGGCGAACATCCACGCGATCGCGCGGACGCGCGCATTGGCGTCCGTTGGCAGCAGGCCGTCGTGGCGTTCGGCGATGTGCAGCACGATCGCGCCGGACTCGAACAGCGTGAGATCACCATCCTCATAGGTCGGGATCTGCCCGAACGGATGCAGCGCCAGATGCGCCGGCTGCTTCAGCGCGGCGAAGGAGAGGAGGCGAACGTTGTAGGGCTGGCCGACCTCCTCGAACGCCCAGCGCACGCGCATGTCGCGGGCCTGCCCGCGGCCGCGGTCGGGGGAGTTTTCGAAGGCGGTGATGGTAGGCATTGGGAGACTCCGGATGATCGCGCGTTGCATTCGTAGGACGAACGACCGTCATCCATCCCGACATCTCATTTCTTCGGTTGGCCGGGCGAGCCGTTCACAGCCAGCTCTTTCTGCGCATAAAGGCTTGAAGCGTGAATAAACCTCGCCGCATGTCGGCGGAGATAGCCAGTGGGTTACGCTCGCTGACCCATCTACGGGCGAGAGCGCTGCTTCTTGTATACAATCAAAGATTGTACTAGCCTGTGTACCGATGACATTCACGGTCATCAATTTCAGCAGGAGCTTTTCATGAAAGAGAGTGATCTCAAGGAGCTGGAAGCGCTACCTCGATCAAGCACTTGCAGGCTCATATCTTTTGACAACGCCGAAGTGGTCCCCGGCATCGTGTCCAATACGTTCTTCCTGGTCGTCAGCGGTGTGAAGCCATGGCTGACAATGAAGGTCGAGTTGGTGCCGCTGATCTATATCCGGAAACCCGAATTTTGGGGAATCGAGGTCATTGGATGTCAAAGCGGCATAGGACTGCCGGCTCAAGCCCCTTATCACGTCAGCTTGGACATTTCCCATCTGCGCGGCACCGTCGGCATTGAGGTGATCGGCGCCACATTGAAGAAGCAGATCAAGGTACCTTGATCGCACGACAACGTAGGGTGAGTTGGCCGTTCACGAGCACAGTCGCGCGCCACGGATCAGCGAAAGGCGTAACGCACCAATCGGCGTCCGCGGTGCCGGAGGCGGTGGATTAAGCCTGCGGCTAATCCACCCTACGCAGCATCCACGCCGCCAGCTCGCGCCACGGCTCGATCGTCCAGCTCCCCGAGGCCGCGCCTGACGGCGATGGCAGCACGAAGATCTCCGGCAGGCTTTCATCGCGCTCCTGCCGCCCCAGCGTAATCGCAGCTGACGGCCGGCCGTAAAACAAGCTCGCCGCCTTCTTGCTCGTGAACGCAATCGTCCGCGGCCGATATGCTTCCATCTTCGCCTTGAAGCCCGGCACGTCGATCGTCTCCGCCGCGATCTGGTGATCCATCCCCGCGCCGGTCTTGCAGAGATCGGTGAAGCCGATCCCGAGTTCGATCAGGCTAGCGAACTCGCTTGGCTGATAGCGCCGCGGCGTGATCCCGGCCTCATGGATCGCGCGCCAGAAGCGGTTGCCGGGATGGGCGTAGTAGTGCCCGAGCTCCGCCGAGCGCGTCGAGGCGGCGGTGCCGACGAAGACGAGGCGGAGGTTGGGGCGGAGTTGGTCGGGGAGGCGGTGAGCTGGCACGTCAGTCATTCGCAGCGTAGCCCGCATGAGCGAAGCGATATGCGGGACGAGAAAGAACCCCGGATGTCGCTGCGCTCATCCGGGCTACGCTACTCGATTCCCAGATTGGGGGTGTGCACGCATCTACGTATGTGATCTCAATGTCGCCGTTTCTCACACCGAACGGTGCAAGTCGCTCTTTGATCGCTTGCAAGTTTTCGTCCGGCTTGGGGTGTCATTTCTTCGGCAGCGACCATGCCGCATGGACCCGATGGAGTTCTGCCACCCAGCACTTCTCGACGTTCTTAGTATCTCTCCCGAGTAATTTTGCTAGTTCGAAAAAAACCTGGTCCGGGTTGCATGTCGCCGAGCTTGTGGACGACAACAACGGTTAGCATTCCTCGACCCTCTGCATCCTCTTCGGATGATATCTCACCCAAGAGATGGAAAAGACGGGGGTCGTGCGGTTCGAGATTGATGCTTTGAATCTGCCTCACAAGGTCCGAGTAAGCGATCATTCCCCGCAGCTTTGCTCGCTCGATCATGATCGAGCGAGCCTCTTGCTTGGCCAATTCCCATTCCTTTTCTGAGAATCCGTGCTTCATCTCTTTGCGAAGCATTGCGCCCCCTCACAACACCCGATTACTCTCCTTCACCTTCTCAGCATCCAGATAGACGCTGCTTCCCATCTCCTTGAACTTCGCGCTCATCTTGGCCATGCCGTCCTCGGCGGTGCCGGCCATCGACATGCCCACGCTGTTCGGATCGTTCAGCGTCGCCGCGTAGTCGCGCACGTCCTGCGTGATCTTCATCGAGCAGAATTTTGGGCCGCACATCGAGCAGAAATGGGCGACCTTGTGGGCTTCCTTCGGCAGGGTCTCGTCGTGGAAGCTCTTCGCGGTATCCGGATCGAGGCCGAGGTTGAACTGGTCGGTCCAGCGGAATTCGAACCGCGCGCGGGAGAGGGCGTCGTCGCGCAGTTGCGCGGCGGGGTGGCCCTTGGCGAGGTCGGCGGCGTGGGCGGCGATCTTGTAGGTGATGACGCCCGTTTTCACGTCGTTGCGGTCGGGCAGGCCGAGATGCTCCTTCGGCGTGACGTAGCAGAGCATGGCGCAGCCGAACCAGCCGATCATGGCAGCGCCGATGCCCGAGGTGATGTGGTCATAGCCCGGCGCGATGTCGGTGGTCAGCGGTCCAAGCGTGTAGAACGGCGCCTCGCCGCACTCCTTGAGCTGCTTGTCCATGTTGATCTTGATCTTGTGCATCGGCACGTGGCCGGGGCCTTCGATCATGACCTGGCAGCCCTTGTCCCACGCGATTTTTGTCAGCTCGCCGAGTGTTTCGAGCTCGGCAAATTGCGCGCGGTCGTTCGCGTCGGCGATGGAGCCCGGACGCAATCCATCACCCAGCGAGAACGAGACGTCATACTTGCGCATGAGGTCGCAGATCTCGTCGAAATGGGTGTACAGAAAACTCTCCTTGTGATGCGCCAGACACCACTTCGCCATGATCGAGCCGCCGCGGCTGACGATGCCGGTGACGCGGCTGGCGGTGAGGTGGATGTATTGCAGGCGCACGCCGGCGTGGATGGTGAAATAGTCGACGCCCTGCTCGCACTGCTCGATCAAGGTGTCCTTGTAGAGCTCCCAGGTCAGCTTGACCGGATCGCCGTTGCACTTCTCCAGCGCCTGGTAGATCGGCACGGTGCCGATCGGCACCGGCGAGTTGCGCAGGATCCACTCACGCGTGGTGTGGATGTTGCGGCCCGTCGACAGGTCCATCACGGTGTCGGCGCCCCAGCGGATCGCCCACACCATCTTCTCGACCTCTTCCTCGACCGACGAGGTCACCGCCGAATTGCCGATATTGGCGTTGATCTTGGTCAGGAAGTTGCGGCCGATGATCATCGGCTCGAGCTCGGAATGGTTGATGTTGCAGGGAATGATGGCGCGGCCGCGCGCGATCTCGTCGCGCACGAACTCCGGGGTGATGAAGGCGGGCACGGACGCGCCGAAGCTTTCGCCGTCGGCAAGCGCCGCTTCCGCGCGCTCGAGCTGCTGCTTGCGGCCGAGATTCTCGCGCGCGGCGACGTAGATCATCTCCTTGGTGACGATGCCGGCGCGGGCGAATTCGAGCTGGGTGATCTTGTGGCCGTCGAGGCCGCGCAGCGGCTTGTGATAGGCCGAGAAGGCGCGCGCGGCCTTGTCGGTGGAGACGCTGCCGTTGTCCTCCGGCTTGACCTGGCGTCCCTCATATTCCTCGACGCCGCCGCGCTCCAGCACCCATTGCTTGCGGTTGCGCGCAAGGCCGGCGTTGACGTCGATGGTCACGCTCGGGTCGGTGTAAGGGCCCGAGGTGTCGTAGACCGGCAGGTTCGGCTCGCCGGCGCCTTCGGACAGCATGATCTCGCGCAGCGGCACGCGCAGATCGGGCGCGGCGTCGGGGCTCGCGAAGATCTTGCGCGAGGAGGGAAGGGGGCCGGTGGTGACGGCGGGGACGGTTTTTTCGGGATTGGAGCGGATGTTCATTGGATCCTCCGGTTTACTGGGCGTCGTTCCGGACGGACCGCATGGCGGTCCGATCCGGAACCTCGAGGTTGTTGAGCGAGATTCCGGGTTCACGCTTCGCGTGCCCCGGAATGACGCCTGGTGGAAGGTTCTCCGTCATCCCCGCGAAGGCGGGGATCCAGTATTCCAGAGGCCGTCCCGTATTGCCGAGAAGCCGCGGCGTACTGGATCGCCCGGTCAAGCCGGGCGATGACGGCGGAGTATTTGGAAAGAGTGGGACATGCATCACGCCGCCTCCGCAGCCAGGCCGAGCCATTGCCGCACGCGGGCGTCCGGGTCGGGGTTCTGCGTGACGTCGCTGACCACCGCGATCGAATCCGCGCCGGCGGCAAAGATCTCCGCGGCGTGCTCGAACTTGATGCCGCCGATGGCGACCAGCGGGATATCGCCGATGCGCTGCTTCCATTCGGTGATCTTCGGAATGCCCTGCGGCTCGAAGCGCATCGATTTCAAGGTGGTGAAGAAGATCGGGCCGAGCGCGACGTAATCGGGCTTGGCCTTGAGCGCGGTTTCAAGCTCGGCATCGTCATGCGTGGAGATGCCAAGTGACAGGCCGGCTTCGCGGATCGACTTGAGGTCGGCCTCGGCGAGATCCTCCTGGCCGAGATGCAGATATTTTGCGCCGGCGACGATCGCGGCGCGCCAGTAATCGTTCACGACCAGCTTGGCTTGCGTGCCTTCGGTGATCGCCAGCGCGTCGGTGACCATCTGCAAGGCCTGGCCGTCGTCAAGCTCCTTGGCGCGCAGCTGGATGGTGCCGACGCCGAGCCTGGTCAGGCGCTCGACCCACGCCAGGCTGTCGACGACGGGATAAAATCGATCAGGATACGGCATGCCAGAACGGGGTCCCAACGACGGGGGTGGAGGGGGAGGCGAAGTCGCGGGCGTTCATCAGCCCGGCTTCATAAGCGGTGCGGCCGGCATCACAGCCGAGGCGGAAGGCGTTGGCCATGGCGACAGGATCGGCGGCCTTGGCGATGGCGGTGTTGAGCAGAACGGCATCAAAGCCGAGCTCCAGCGCCTGCGCCGCGTGGCTGGGCGCGCCCAGGCCGGCGTCGACCACCAGCGTGATGTCGGGCAGCCGGTCGCGCATCAGCTTCAGCGCATCGCGATTGGTGATGCCCTTCGCGCTGCCGATCGGAGCTGCCCACGGCATCACCACCCTGCAGCCGGCATCGACCAGGCGGTTGGCGACCGAGAGATCCTCGGTGCAATAGGGGAACACTTCAAAACCGTCCTTGATCAGGATGTTGGCGGCTTCGACCAGGCCGACCACGTCGGGCTGCAGCGTGTCGTTGTCGGCGATGACTTCGAGCTTGATCCAATTGGTGCCGAACAGCTCGCGCGCGAGCTTGGCGGTGGTCACCGCCTCGCGCACGGTGCGGCATCCCGCGGTGTTCGGCAGCACTGTCACGTCGAGCTCGCGGATCAGCTTCCAGAACGCATCCCCGGTCTTGCCGCCCGCGGATTCGCGCCGCAGCGACACCGTGACGATGTTGGCGCCGGAGGCGCGGATCGCGTCCTGCATGATCGCCGGCGAGGGATAGAGCGCGCTGCCGATCAAAAGGCGCGAGGCGAAGGTCTTGCCGTAGAAGGTCACCATGTTGAAGGTGTCTCCGCAAATGCAGCTGTCATCCCCGCGAACGCGGGGATCCAGTACGCCGCGGCCGTGCGGCTAGAAACGTGAAGTCGCGGCGTACTGGATCGCCCGGTCAAGCCGGGCGATGACAGCGGAGTTTGTGATGAGTGCACCATCACCTCAGCCTCCCTGCCGCGGCGTGATGATCTCGATCTCGTCGCCGGCTTTCAAGCTCGTCTCGGCCCAGCGGCTCTTCGGCACGACGTCGTAGTTGAGCGCGATCGCGAAATGGGTGCCCTCGTAGTCGAGCTCGGAGAGCAGCGCATCGACGCTGGCCGCGTTCACCTCGCGCTGCTCGCCGTTGACGATCAAGCGCATAATACGATCACCCGCATTGCATCACCTCGTTGTCGATCTGGCCGCGCTCGACATAGGCGAGCGTCAGCTCGGCGAGCGCAGGCGCGATCAGGAAGCCGTGGCGGTAGAGGCCGTTGACGGAGATCGTCCTGCCGCGAATGCCAATGCGCGGCAGGTTGTCGGGATAAGCGGGACGAAGCCCCGAGCCGAACTCGACGATGCGGGCTTCGCCGAACGCCGGGTGCACGGTGTAGGCTGCGCCCAAGAGCTCCAGCGCGGAGCGGACGCTGACGCCGGTGTCCTCAGCCTCGATCGAGGTCGCGCCCAGCATGAACAGATTGTTCTCGCGCGGGATCACGTAGAGCGGCCAGCGCGGATGCATCAGCCGCACCGGGCGCGCAAGCTGCACCTCGGCCGTCTCGATCAGGATCATCTCGCCCTTGACGCCGCGAAGCTCGCTCTGCTCGTCGCGGGCACCGAGGCCGCGGCAGTCGATCACGATGCCGTCAGGGTCCTTGGCGAGATCATTCGCGGTCACGTCGCTTTCGAACTTGATGGTGCCGCCGGCGGCGCGGATGCGCTCGTGCAGCTGCGGCAGCACGCGGCGCGGCTCGACATGGCCCTCGGCCGGGAAGAACAGCGCGTCGCGGAAGCGGCCTTCCAGCGACGGCTCGAGCTCGGCGAGGCCGGCGGCGTCGAGCCGGCGGTGGTCCTCGGTCATGCGGGCAAAGCGCTCGAAGTCGTTGCGCTCGCGCGGATGGGCGACGACGAGCGAGCCGTTGAACGGCGTGTCGGGCAACTCGCGCCGCCAGATGTCGAGGGAGCGCAGCCCCAGGCGGCTGATGATGGGCTCGGCGATTTCCGCCTCGCAATAGGGCGCGAGCATGCCGCCGGCCCAATGGCTGGTGGCGTCCGTCATCGCCTCGTCACCGCGCTCGTGCAGGGTCACGGCATGACCAGCCTGTGCGAACAGCAGGGCCTGCCAAGCTCCCGCAATGCCTGCGCCGATGATGGATACCGGTGAATCCGGTCGCTTGGTCTTTTGCAACATCCCTGTCCCTTCGCCGGCATGACCCGGATCAGGTTCAAAGGGTCACCGCGGTCCTGGGCAGGATTGCCCATTTAGCGGTATCTCAGCTCCTCCTCGGAGCACCCCTCGGAACGGTGGTAATGTAGGACAGCGGGGCGGGGCGGTCAACGCGTGTTGCAAGGATGTCATTCCGGGGCGGCTCGAAGAGCCGAACCCGGAATCTCGAGGTTCCGGGTTCGACGCTGACGCGTCGCCCCGGAATGACGGTGATTACTTCGACGCCTGCGCCCGCGCGTTGCGGACGCGCTGGGCCAGCTTCTTGTGCGGGACGTTGCCGAACATCGGCTGCGGATTGCCGTTCGGCTCGAGCCACGGCTGGCCCATATTGGTCTCGCCGATATTTGCGACCTGCACGGCTTCCTGCCGCTGGCGCTTGGCGGCGTAGTAATAGCCGCCGGCGAAATAGCGCACGGCGCGGGCGTGGTCGCCATTGGCGGCGCGATAGGCGCCGGCGAGGTATTTCACGGCATAGGTGAGGTTGGTGTTGGGATCGCGCAGGCCGGCGGCGTCGCCGGTGTAGCCGACCCCGCGGGCGGTCGCGAGCTTGATCTGCATCAGGCCGATGGTGCCGCCGCGGCCGACGAGGTGAGGCTGATAGCGGCTCTCGCGCATGATCACGCGGTGCACCAGCGCTTCCGGCACGCCGTTGGCGCGGGCGTGGGCCGCGACCATCTCGGCATATTCGGCCTCACCGGCGAACGCGGCCTGCGGCAATGTCAGTCCGGCCGCGAGCAGCGCGGCAATGCGTAAAATTTTCATCAGATATTCCTGAGGCCCTTGGTGTGACCCGCCGCCGTTAGGCCCTCCGAACGCGGCGATGATGTGACCAAACGCCGCCAATGGCGATTTTGCGGCGCAGGGCCACTGTGACGACGCAATGGCGGGTTAAGGGTTCCCTCAGGCGGATGCCCGCTCGCGGCAGCAAGCCTGTCTATTCGCGCGGGCGCGCGAAAGCGAATAAGAAGACGCTGCAAAACGGGAGAGGTGCCATGACGAAAGCAATCCTCAGCGACACCCCCAGGCAAAATCCCTGTGCCCAGTGCGGCACGCCGATCCCGCGGCCCGACTGGATCGAGCCGGGCGAGGGCCGCGTCTCCTATCTCTGGACCTGCCACGCCTGCAACTATCGCTTCGAGGCGGTGGCGGTCTACGACACGGCGGCCGTCGAGCACCCGCCGCTCGCGGCGTAGGACATTCCGCCATGTAGCACGGTCTTCTTCACCTCTCCCCGCTGGGGCAAGGCGAAGCAGGCGCCTAAAGCGCGATGCGATTAGGATGAATTGTCATCGCGCTTTGGGTTGTCGTTTAAGCATGATCTTTTCGGAAAACCGCTGCGCACTTTTCCGGATCATGCTTTAGGCGGCGAGCCTGGGCTGCTGCCAGAGCGGCAATTGCATCCGCACGATCAGGCCGTGCGGGACGCGGTCGTGCAGCGACAGCTCGCCGCCATGGGCGAGCGCGATGGCACGCGCGATCGACAGGCCGAGCCCGAAGCCGGTGGATTCGTCCATGGTGCGCGCATCATCGCCCCGGACGAACGGCTCCAGCACCTCCTGCTTGCGCGCATCCGAAATGCCGGGACCGTCGTCCTCGACGTCGATGACCAACCTGCTGTCCGAGACGTCGAGGCGGATCGTCACCTCGGCGCCGAAGCGCACCGCGTTCTCGACGAGGTTGGTGATGCCGCGATGCAGATCGTCGGGCCGCGCGGCGGCGGTCGCCGATGCGGGCCCCTCGTAACGCACGGCATGGCCCATGTCGCCGAACTGATCGGCGATGAGCTGGAGCGTGCTCGCGATGTCGACCAGCGTCGCGGCCTCGACCTTGCGGTCGTCGCGCAACAGCGACAGCACCGATTCCAGCATCGCGCGCATCTGGTCGAGGTCGATCAGCATGCGCTTGCGGTGGCCCTCGTCCTCGATGAACTCGGCACGCAGGCGCAGCCGCGTGATCGGCGTGCGCAGATCGTGGCTGATCGCGGCCAGCATCCTGGTGCGATCCGACATCAGGCGCGCGATCCGCTCGTGCATGCGGTTGAAGGCGCGCGCCACCGAGCGGATCTCTTCCGGACCGCGCTCGGGCAGCGGTTCGGCCCCGCCGTCCAGGCTGAAATTCTCGGCGGCCTTGGCGAAGGACGACAGCGGAGCGGCCAGCGCGCGCGCCGCCCACAGGCCGAGCACGGTAACGCAGATGAAGGCGGTCATCAGCGCCATCAGCCAGGGCGCGCCCCAGAACCATGGCCGCGGCCCGCCGTCGACATGCCCGGCGATCATGGTGCCGTCGGGCAATTCGACGCCGATGCGGGATTGAGAGCCGCGCGAGGCCAGCTGGACCGCCTTGTAGCCGCGCCCGAGATGACGGCGCATCCCGCGCAGGGGCTGATTGTCGCTCTCCTCGACACTTGCGGTGCCAGGGGCGAGCATTTCGATGCCGAGCTTGGGGAAGGCGCGCGCGAGATCGGCGAGGAGGCGCGGCCGCTCGCCGGCCTCGGCCGCGCCGAGCAGCAGCGCGGCATCGGTCAGCTGATGCGCGCCGTCCGGCGGCGCGTCGGAGCGGTCCGGCCGGCTGATCAGGAAGGCGGTGGTGACGACGAGATGGAGCGCGACGGTCGAAGCCAGCACCAGCGCGGCGATCTGGCCGCCGATCCCCTTGAGGTGAAAGAACCCGAACGGCTTCATCGTCGGCGTCCCCGTCAAGTGTTCAGGGGCGCTGCGACCGCTTCAGTGCTCGCGGCTTGAGGGCTTGCCGCCTGAAGGCCTCCCGCTTGAAGGTTTGCCGCTTGAAGGTTTGCGACCTGCGTTCGCGGCGTGAACAGATAGCCGCCGGAGCGCACCGTCTTGATGAGGGTGGGATCGGCCGGGTTGGGCTCGATCTTGCGGCGGATGCGGCTGACCAGCACGTCGATGGAGCGCTCGAACGAGCCGGTGTTGCGCCCCTGCGTGAGGTCGAGCAGGCTGTCGCGCGACAGCACGCGGCCCGGCCGCTCGCAGAACGTGCGCAAGAGATCGAATTCGGCGCTGGTCACCGCGACGCGCGCACCTTCCGGATTGCGCAATTCGCGCAACCGCAGATCGATGTGCCAGCCCTCGAAGGTGAGCGTGGAGGCGCCTTCGATCGAGCTTGCCGCTTGCGCCGCGGCCTGGCGGCGCAGCACCGCGTTGATGCGGGCGAGCAGCTCGCGCGGGTTGAAGGGCTTCGGCAGATAATCGTCCGCGCCCATCTCGAGGCCGACGATGCGGTCGACGTCCTCGCCGCGCGCGGTCAGCATGATGATCGGCGTCTGCCCCTCGGCGCGCACCTTGCGGCACAGGCTGAGGCCGTCCTCGCCGGGCAGCATGACGTCGAGAATGATGAGGTCGACGCGGTGATCGGCCATGGCGCGCGACATCTCGCGGCCATCGCTCACGGCGGTGACGTTGCAGGCGTTGTTGCGCAGGTACTTCGCAATCAACGTGCGGGTTTCGCGGTCGTCCTCGACGACGAGGATGTTGGGATTGGGAATGGCCATGCGCCTTGTTTGTCCAAGATTCGGGCCAAATGGCGAGGATTTTTGTTTCGGATTGTTTCTGTCCGGCTTGCCGCAACAGGCCGCAATCGCGACGTCGCACAGCGGCAAGCTCTCGTTAAGGCCGTTAACCGTACCGTGACGTGGTCAGCGGCGAAACCCTGCAAGATCCTCTGATCGACGACAAGAGCTGACCCCCGAGCGACGCGGGTCGGCGCGGCTCCTCGCCACGATCGTGCTTCACCCAGGGCGCACGATCGTCGGCGGGGAACCGTGCGTCGCAATATGTTCCTGAGTGACGCAGGAACAGCCGCGCGTGCGCGCGCTCAACGCGACGAAATTGCGGCGTGCACGGAACTGCACGTGGTCAGCGCTGTTTTCTCCGCACGAGTTTCGTTGAAGGAGAGGACAACATGATGAAGTCGATCGTCGCCGGTCTTGCCGGCACCGCACTGCTTACGACCGTTGCGTTCGCGCAAGCACCGACCGCCACTACCGACAAGGCGGCGCCTTCCGCCACGACGTCCACGGCTACGACCACGGCCTCCGGCCAGTGGCGTACGTCCAAGATGGACGGCCTGAAGGTCTATAACGAAGCCAACGAGAACATCGGCACCATCAACGACCTGCTGATGGACAAGAACGGCGACATCAAGATCGCCGTGATCGGCGTCGGCGGCTTCCTCGGCCTCGGCGAGCATCTGGTCGCCGTGCCCTACGAGAAGCTGAAGTTCGTCAACGAGGCCGTGGCCTATACCGGCACCGGCACGAACCCGGGCGCCAGGCCCGCGACGACGACGACCACCGGCGCCGCCACCGGCACCGACAAGCCCGCTGCGACCACGACGTCGTCCGCGTCGAAATGGTATCCGGACCACGCCGTGTTCAACGCCAGCAAGGACGAGCTGAAGAACATGCCGCAGTTCAAGTATTCGGAGTAATGGGCTTCTAGCCATCTGAACGAAGCGCGCCCGGTTTTCACCGGGCGCGCTGTCGTGTCGTTTTTTGCGGCGCCCGGCTTGCGGCGAGAGGGAACGATAACGCCTCCCGCTCAGCCGCCGGCCTTGAGCCGCTCGTTGCGGCGGCGCAGGGCTTCCATGGTGGCGAGAAGGATGACCGACACACTGGTCAGGATCAATGCCGCGGCCGTGATGGTCGGGCTGATGTTCTCGCGGATGCCGCTGAACATCTCGCGCGGCAGGGTGCGTTGCTCGGGCCCCGCCATGAACAGCACGATCACGACCTCGTCGAAGCTGGTCGCGAAGGCAAACAGCGCCCCCGAGGCGAGGCCGGGCAGGATCAGCGGCAGGATCACGCGGCGGAACGCTTCGAGCGGCGAGGCGCCGAGCGAGGCGGCGGCGCGCGCCAGGTTGGTGTCGAAGCTTTGCAGCGTCGCGCCGACCGTGATCACCACGAAGGGCGTCGCCAGCGCGGTGTGGGCCAGGATCAAGCCGAGATAGCTGCCGGTCAGTCCGATCGGCGCGAAGAAGAAATACAGGCCGACCGCGGTGATGACGCCGGGCACGACGACCGGCGACAGCACGAAAGCCAGCACGAGCGGCTTGAACCGGCTCTTCCACTGCGCCAGCCCCAGCGCGGCCAGCGTGCCAAGCACCATCGATAGTGCGGTCGAGGCGACGCCGATGATCACGCTGTTCTTCAGCGCGTTCATCCAGCGCGGCGAGGTGATGAAGTCCTCGTACCAGCGCAAGGACAGCCCGGGCAGCGGATAGGTGAGGTAGGAGCCCGAGCTGAACGACAACGGCATGATCGCGAGGATCGGCGCGATCAGGAAGACGAACACCAGCGTGGAGACGACGATGGTCGCGGTCCACGCGATGCGTTGGCTGGGCGTGCGCAGGGCGGAATTGTCGCTCAATTCTTCATCCCTCCCGTGACCTGCTGGCCCTGCACCAGCTTGCCGTAGACGAGCGCCAGCAGAATTGTAGCCAGCAGCAGCACGGCACCGAGTGCCGATGCGAGGCCCCAATTGGCCGTGTCGGTGGTGTAGAGCGCGATGAAATAGCTGATCATCTGGTCGGCGGCGCCGCCGACGAGGGCCGGTGTGATGTAATAGCCGAGTGCCAGGATGAAGACGAGCAGGCTTCCCGCGCCGATCCCCGGCAGGGTCTGAGGCAGGTAGATGCGCAGGAAGGCGGTGACCGGCGGCGCGCCGAGCGAGGCGGCGGCGCGCAAGTAAGCCGGCGAAATCGCCTTCATGCTGCTGTACAGCGGCAGGATCATGAAGGGCAGCAGGACGTGGGTCATGGCCACGCAGACGCCGAAGCGGTTGTAGATCAGGCGCAACGGCTCGTCGATGATGCCAAGCCAGTGCAGGCTGTCGTTGACGAGGCCTTTGCTCTGCAGCAGCACGATCCAGGCGCAGGTGCGGACCAGAAGCGACGTCCAGAACGGCAGCAGGACGAAGATCATCAGGAGGTTCGATTTACCCTGCGGCAGCGTCGCCAGGAGGTAAGCGACCGGGAAGCCGAGGATCAGGCAGAGGACGGTGACGCTGAGACTGATGACGAAGGTGCGGACGAACAGGCTGCGGTAGATGGCCTGGTCCGGCGGGGCCGCGACGATCGCGCCGTCCACGTTCTGCACGAGGTCGAGCGCCGCCAGAAGGTAGAAGCCCGTGATGGGGCCGCTGGCGTCCCTGATCGTCGTCCAGGTGGCGCGTTCGCGCCAGGCCGGATTGATCTTGCCCAGCGTCTCCTTGGCGGTGCCGGGTTCGGGCGCGGCCTTCAGATTGCGGGCGGTGCTGGTCAGGATCGTGCGAAAACCGTTCAGCGCGTAGTTCAACCGCTTCGCCGCGATGGCGATGGTGCCGGCGGCGCGCGCCGCCAGCAGGTCGCTTGCCAGTGCTGAATAGGCTTTTTCGTCCGGCAGGTCCTTGCCGTCCCAATCGGCGAGAGCGGCTATGGTTTGAGGCAGAACCTGACGCACCTCCCTGTCATCGACCGCGCGCCACAACATGCCGGCGATGGGCCCGGCGAAGGTGAAGAGCAGGAAGGCGAGAAGCGGCGCGACCAGCGCCAATGCCCTGACCTGGCGTGTCCGCTCCGCACGCCTCAATCGGCGCTTGAGCGGCACCTCGGTCTGGGTATTGGCGCCGGTCAAGGACGCTGTTGTCATGGGGAGGGCCTGTTGGAGTGGCCTGAGCAAGCGCCTCGTCCTTCGAGACGACCGCTTCGCGGTCTCCTCAGGATGAGGCTCCTCGAGATCGGTGCCTGTAGAATCGTTGCCACAAACTTAGACCTCATCCTGAGGGCCCGCCGCAGGCGGGCGTCTCGAAGGATGCGCCACGGGCGAGCTGTCCGCCACGCATCCCTTACCCATTCGGCAAGGCGCTATTTCGCGGCCCATTTGTTGAAGCGCTCGGTCAGGCGGTCGATGTTCTCGAGCCAGAAGGCGACGTTGATCTCGACCGCGTTCTTGATGTTGTCAGGCGCAGTCGGCAGGTCCTTCAGAACGGCGGGGGCGAGCTTGGCGGCCGCGTCCTTGTTCGAGGTGCCGTAGGCGATGTTCTCCGACAGTTTCGCCTGGTTCTCCGCCTTGCCGACGAAGTCCAGGAACTTGTAGGCGGCGTCCTTGTTCGGGCTGCCCTTCAGGATGACCCAGCTGTCGAGGGTGAATAGTGCGCCGTCCCACACCATGCCGAAGTTCTTCTTCTCGTTCTTGTTCGCGGTGTCGATGCGGCCATTGTAGACCGAGGTCATCGCCACCTCGCCGGAGGCGAGCAGTTGCGGCGGCTGGGCGCCGGCCTTCCACCAGACGATGTCGCCCTTGATGGAGTCGAGCTTCTTGAAGGCGCGCTCGACGCCCTCGTCGGTCGCCAGCACCTTGTAGACGTCTTTCGGTGCGACGCCGTCGGCCATCAGCGCGATTTCCAGCGTGGTCTTCGGGCCCTGACGCAGGGCGCGCTTGCCTGGAATCTTCTTGGTGTCGAAGAAGTCGGCCCAGCCCTTCGGGGCTTCCTTCAGCTTGTCCTTGTCGTAGCCGAGCACGAAGTCGTAGAGGATGGCGCCGACGCCGCACGGATTGACCGAGGGCGGGATATAGGCGGCCTCGCCGCCGATCTTGGTATAGTCCAGCTTCTCGAACAGCCCTTCCTCGCAGCCGACCGCGAGCTCGTCGCTCTCGACCTGGACGACGTCCCAGGTGGCGGCGCCGCCTTGCACCTTGGCGCGCAGCACGCCGACGCCGCCGTCCCAGGACTCGTCGTTCATGGCAATTCCGGCCGCCTTCTTGAACGGCTCGAAGTAGACCTTCTTCTGGGCCTCCTGATAGGCGCCGCCCCACGACACGACGGTGAGGTCACGCGCCTGTGCAACCGTCGCCAGCGCAGCGCTGGCACCGAGCGCCGCGGCGAAACCCAGAGCAATCCTGCCAATCTTGCGCTTCATCATGGTCTTGGTTCCTTCTTCGTGCGAGTTGCGTTGAGGTTGCGTATTTCAAGTCCGCGTGCGTTGGATCAGACCGGATCGAGGGCGAGGCAATCCTCTGGGCGGAAGGTGATGAACACGCTTTTGCCATGTCTCAGGCTGCCATGTGCGCCCGGCTGAAGCTTGACCATAAACTCGCCGTTGCCGGCGACGTCGAGCACGGCCAGCGCGTGGTCGCCAAGATAGATGGTGTTCTGCACCCTCGCCGGCAGGCGGTTTGGTCCGTCGCTGGAGCTGTCGTCCGCGACAATGGCGATCCGCTCCGGCCGTACCGAGAGCGCGGTGGATGCGCCCGCGCCCGAGACGTTGACCGCCCGGGCGGTGACGGCGCCGCCACCGGTCAGCGCGACGCGGCAATAGTCCTTGTCGACCGTCTCGACGGTGCCGGCCAGCACGTTGTTCTCGCCGATGAAATGGGCGACGAAGCTGTTGACCGGGTGCTCGTACAGCGCGTCGGGCTTGTCGATCTGCTGCACGATGCCGTCGTTGAACACGGCGATGCGGTCGGACATGGTGAGCGCTTCGCTCTGATCGTGGGTGACGTAGACGATCGTGATGCCCATCGTCTCGTGCAGCTGCTTGATCTCCAGCTGCATCTGCTCGCGCAGGCGCTTGTCGAGGGCGCCGAGCGGCTCGTCCATCAGCACGAGCTGCGGGTTGAAGACCAGCGCGCGCGCCAGCGCCACGCGCTGCTGCTGTCCGCCGGACAGCTGTCCGGGCCGCCGGTGCGCCAGGTTTTCCATCTTGATCATGCGCAACGCCGCAGCCACGCGCTCCTGCACGTCCGCCTTGCTCGTTTTGCGAACCGATAGCGGGAAGGCGATATTCTCGGCGATCGTCAGGTGCGGAAACAAGGCATAGTTCTGGAACACCATGCCGATGTCGCGCTTGTGCGGCGGCATGGTCTTGATCGGCCGGTCCGCGAGATAGATCTCGCCATGGGTCGGCACCTCGAAGCCGGCCAGCATCATCAGCGTGGTCGTCTTGCCCGAGCCCGACGGGCCGAGCAGGGTGATGAACTCGCCCTTCCTGATGTCGAGATCGAGGTTCTTCACCACGAGGTGCTCGCCATCATAGGTCTTCTGAATGCCGGAAAAGCGCACCAATGCCGGCGGGGGCGTCACCATGCCGGCTTCCATGTTGTCCTCGGCTTGCCGCTACAATGCTTGTCAGCACCTCGTTCGAGGTGGCTGGGGGCAGCTTAGCATCCTCCGATGAGAATGCCAGCGGGCCGACCGACGATGAGGCGTGCGCTTCCGGCGAGTGTAGGCTATCGCATATGGCCCGGGGCAGCAGCCTGCGCGCGCGCCTCGTCCTTCGAGACGGCGCTTACGCGCCTCCTCAGGATGAGGCTAATCGGCGTGAGTGCCCTTTTGAAACTGCTGCCCCTCGCTCCGTCCTCATCCTGAGGAGCCCGCCTAAAGCGGGCGTCTCGAAGGATGGCTGCAGGGAAAAGCTCTCAAAATGCGATAGCCGTGCGAGCGAGTGAAAGCGCGCTACATCCCCGACAGCTTGCTCACATACACATTCAGCGAGCCGCCGGCTTCCGCGACCACGCGCAAGGTCTTGGAATCGAAGGCGATGTCGGCCAGCGTCAGGCTGTCGATCTTGGCGTCGACCTTGAGGCCGTCCTCACTCTTCTGGTAATCGGCGATTGCGGCGGCGATCTTCTCGCGGGCGTTGGCGGCGATCGGCTTCAGATCGAGTGTCGCCTTCTGCAGCAGCGCCTGCTGCATCTGTGGCACCACGGCGCGCGCCGCGGCGCCCAAGAGGCCAAATGCCGCCTCGGATTCCACCGCGAGCTGGATGTCGGTGAGCCGCAGCGTCTGTTGCGCCTGGTCGAGTACCGGGCGCCCCCAGATGTGCACGGTCGCCTCGGCGCCGAGGCCGAGCCAGCTCTTCTTCTCCTTGGCGCGCACCAGCAGCGAGATCAGCAGCCGGTCCCCCGACGGGATCACGTTGGCGCTCTTCACGGTGACGTCGACCGGGCCCGAGCCGTCCTCGGGATAGGTGCGGCCGACCATCTGCGCGGCGATCAGCTTGTTGATCTCGGTGAAGGGCACGTCGATCGGCACGCCGATGTTCACGCCGGTGCCGGTGGGCGGCACGATCGAGATCTTGTCGGGAAACGGACAGTTCGGCTTGGTCGGCGTCGAGGTGACGCGCGTCTCCGCTTCCAGGCCCAACAGCAGCGTCACGGCCTGCGCGTCGACGCGCGGCTGCGCGGCGATGGCGCGGATCGGTTTCATCTCCAGCCAGAGCGGCGGCAGCGCGGCCGAGGCGCCCGAGCCCTGCAGCGGGATCGAGCGGCACGCCTTGGCCCATTGCAGCTTCGCATTCTCGCGCAGGGAGGGATCGTTGCGGATGCGCTCGGAGACGATGTTGATCTGCTCGCCGACATTCTTGTCGATCAGCGGCTTCACCTGAGCCGGCACGTTGACCTTGGCGCCGGAGACATTGAGGTTGGTGTCGCCGAGATTGACCTGGGCGCCGAGATTGGGCTCGAGATGCCAATTGGCCGCGAGCTTCGGGCGCGAGGTGACGACCACGTTGCCCTTGATCTCCGCGCTGGCGTTCAAATTCTTGATGTTGACTGCGCCGATCCGTTTCGCGGCGTCACCGCCGAGCACGCTGCCGAGCGCGTCGCCGAGCGCACCCGTGGCCTTCGCCGACAGCGAGCCCGTCACGTTCAGCTTGCCGGAGAGCGGCGTCGAGATCGTCAGCACGTCCTTGTCGCCGGCCGCGGCCATCGGCCCGCGCACGGCGGACCAGCCGATGTCGGCGTTCTCCAGGATCTGCGAGATCGGGTTGTCGGCCTTCCCTGAGAAATTGCGCGGCGCGGCCTTCTCGGCCTGCTCGCGGATCGCCGAGAGCGCGATGGCGACCGGCGCGATCACGATCGAGCTCTTGGCGGCGGGCGGCAACGGAGGCAATTGCGCGACCGGCGGGGCGGAATTCGTCGCGCGCGGCGACAGCAAGTCCATCGCCTTCAAGCTGATGAAGAAGGACGCCGCGAGCACGGCGACGCCGACCAGGATGGTCTTCAGATTCAACGAAAGTCGCATCAATCCCCCAAGCCGCCCCGGTCGGGATTCTACAGGGCGAGCGAGCAGGGCGCTAGAGCGCACCGGTGGGGTGGAATTGCGGCGAACGGGTTAACGGCTGAGAAGGCACCGTCGCCGCGCGGTCACGCAGGACGCAGGACTAGCTTTGCCGCGGGCGCCGGACCGCTCTCACCTTGCCGCTAGTGCCACCACCGCAGAAGAAGCGGTCGCCGCCATCGGACTCCAAGCCTGACACGATCGTGCCGTCGGGCATGTCGAGTTGCTCGATCACTTTTCCCGTTTCGGGGTCGATCCGCCGCAAATCGCTGTCCTCGCCTTCCCAGGTGCCGTGCCAGAGCTCGCCGTCGACCCAGGTCACCCCGGTCACGAAGCGCTTGCTCTCGATGGTGCGGAGAACCTTCCCGGTTTCCGGGTCGATCTGATGGATCTTGCGCTCGCGATATTCCCCGACCCACAGCGAGCCCTCGGCCCAGGCGAGGCCCGAGTCGCCGCCGCCGCCGGGGGCCGGGATGGTGCCGAGCACCTCGCCAGAGGCCGCATCGATCTTCTGGATGCGATCCTCGGCGATCTGGAACAGGTATCTCCCGTCGAATGCCGTTCCCGCATGGGCGGCGACATCGATGGAGCGCGCGACCTTGCCGCTGGCCGGATCGACCGCGTTCAATCTGTCGCCGGAGGCGAACCAGACATGGCTGCCGTCATAGGTGACGCCATGCACGGCCTCCACGCCCTCAAACGGCCCGTACTCTCTGATGATCTCGGCGGCTGAACGCTTCATCTGCAAGCTCCCTGTGATGTGGTCCTAACGTTACGTCTTCAGGAGCGGCGTGGGGAGTAACAAGCCTGTCGGGAAACCCGGGACCGGCGGCGTCATCCAGCGCCGCGCCCGCCCGTGCCCGAAGCATTGCACCTTGTTCGCGCGCGCCAGCTCGTCGAGGGCCCGCTGCACCGTGCGTGGGCTCGTTCCCAGCGCCAGCGCGAGCGCCGAGCTCGACCAGGGCTCGCCGTCGGAGAGGAGAGCGAGAACGGTGGCGTGCTTTTCATCGACCGGCCGCGCCAACACGAGGATGTCGCGCGTCCTGCGCGGCGCCAGCGCAAATCCCTCTTTCGTTGCGTTCACGTCGGCGAGCGGTTTGAGCTTGGTGCGGAGCCGGCCGATCTCGACGCGCAACCGCGCGCGATGCGATTCATCGAGATGCCTGGCGCGAAACGCGCTCGCGATCAGCGTCTGTCGCGAGACGTCCGCAGGCCACGCCTGGGCCAGGATGCGGACGAGGGCAAACAGCACCGGCCGGGTGCCGAGCGGCACGACGGTGCCGCGCCTGCGCACCGAATGATGGAACGTGTCCACGACGAGCGCCTCGGATGCCGCCAGCTGCTCGACCTCCGCAAGCAGCAATGGCCGCTCCTCGCCGCGCGTGATCAGGCGCGCCGCCGGCGTGTCGAGCACGCGGCTCGCGCCTTCGACTTCGGCAGCGAGTGCGGGGATGGCGGCCTGCCGTGCTGCGCGGGCTGCCCGCGCGAGCGCTGCGCGCGCATCCTCCGATCGGAGCCGCCGGATGGCGATGCCGGCCAGCACGAGCTCGCGAACGACTTGTGAGGCCGGCGGCAGCGGCAAGGGGCCGAGACCGGCGAGCGTGCGCTCGGCCTCCTCGATATGTCCGAGCAGGAGAAGACGCCGCGCGGCGATGTGGCCGGCATGCGCCGCGTTGGCGAGATCGCCGTGCTTTTCGAGAGTCGCGCGCGCCGCGGCGAGTGTCCTGTCCGGCCAGTTCAGATCACGCGAGACCAGCGCGATCTCGGCTTCGGCCACCACGCATCTTGCCCGCGCCACCGCCTCGCGCGGACCGAACGCGCGCGCGGCGCTGCGCAGCAGCGACTTGGCCTTGGCGAGGTCGCCGAGCTGCGCCATCGCGATGCCGCGCAGCGCCAGCGACGGCGCGTCGTTGCGCAGCGCAACGCGGTTCAGGGCACCGAGCGGATCGCCCGCCTCCAACGCGCGCGCGGCGGCCGTGATCAGCGACTCCATTCAAATCCCGCCACACTTGTTACTCCCACCGCGCAACCGCGCGGTGCCAGAAATCGTTGTCGACGGCCAATGTGCGGTGAGGGGCGGGCGGTTCCGCGACACGCAGGCTGATCGCCCAAGCGAAGAATTTGGAGAGTCATGATGACATTAGCCCAGAACGAACCGAATAACGGACAGCCCGTCATGCAGACGCCGCCGGTGGTGTCGCCGCAGGACTGGGAGGCCGCCCGTCAGCAACTGCTCGTGAAGGAGAAGGCGCATACCCGTGCCCGTGACGCCCTGGCCGCCGAGCGCCGGCGCATGCCGTGGATGGAAGTCTCCAAAACCTATGCGTTCGAGGGGCCCGGCGGCAAGCTCAGTCTCGTCGACCTGTTCCAGGGCCGGCGGCAGCTGATCGTCTACCGCGCGTTCTTCGAGCCCGGCGTGTTCGGCTGGCCCGATCACGCCTGCCGCGGCTGCTCCATGGTGGCCGACCAGGTCGCCCACGTCGCGCATCTGAATGCCCGCGACACCACGCTGGTGTTCGCCTCGCGCGCGCCGCAGGCCGATATCATCAGGCTGAAGCAACGGATGGGCTGGATCATGCCGTGGGTCACCATCACCGACAGTTTCGACGCCGATTTCGGCGTCGACGAATGGCACGGCACGAACGTGTTCTACCGCGACGGGACGCGGATCTTCCGCACCTATTTCGTCAAGAGCCGTGGCGACGAGCAGATGGGCGGCACCTGGAATTACCTCGACATCACGCCGCTCGGCCGTCAGGAGGTCTGGGAGGACTCGCCGAAGGGCTATCCGCAGACGCCGACCTACAAATGGTGGAATTGGCACGACAGCTACACGGAAGGCGCCGCGCCTGACAAGAAGTGGGTCGAGATCTCCGACGCCGGCGAGAAGGCCTTTCGCCAGGAGGCGGCGGAAGGACGTGACTAGTCCCGTCGGCGCAATGGCCGGCGCCGGCCGCAATGGCGTTGTGGCGGCGCGCCACCTTGCCAGGTGGCTGTCCCTTGCGGCGACACCGACCTTCGCGATCATGGCCGTGCTGACGGCCATGGCCGGGGGTGGGCCGGCCGACATGTTGTGCGCCGCCGGGCAGGGATCGCTGCTCGGCGGCATGGTGCCGATGTATCTCTTGATGAGCGCGTTTCATTCGGCGGCGTGGCTGCGGCTGATGGCGGGGCGGCGAACTGCCGCCGGTGTGAACGCCTCGTCCTTCGAGACGCGCGCAAGGGCGCGCTCCTCAGGATGAGGCTAAGCAGCACCGTGGCCGTTCCGTCCTCATCCTGAGGAGCCCGCCGCAGGCGGGCGTCTCGAAGGATGATGTGATGCGCGCTTTGCCAATTCATGAAGCTAGGCAAAATCGCCGCGCATGAAGGCTTCCTTCTTGGCGCGGCTCCATTTCTTGAGCTTGCGTTCGCATTCGATCGCGTCGGTGACGCGATCGAACCATTGCGAGAATATCAGCGTCACAGGTCTGCGAGAATTCGTATAGCCGCCGAACGTGCCGGCGTTGTGCTGCGCGATTCGGATCTCGAGCTCGGTGCGCGTGGTGCCGATGTAGTAGCTGCCGTCGGCGCATCCGAGAATGTAGAGCCACGCGCCTTCGGTCATCGTGAACGCCTCGTCCTTCGAGACGCGCGCAAGGGCGCGCTCCTCAGGACGAGGCTAATTGGCAGTCCCGCCTTGGCGCAAGAGCTTCGGATGGATTGGCAGTCGCGCACTCCGCCCTCATCCTGAGGAGCCCGCCGCAGGCGGGCGTCTCGAAGGATGCGCCGCGATCATCGGGGCCGGACGAAACGGCCCGTCACTGCGAAGCCGCCTGGAGATACGCAACCACCTTTGCCGCTTCCTCAGCGGAGACGCCGCCATAGGGCTGCATCTTGTGGCCCGACACTACCTCGTCCGGCTTGACCATGAAGCGCGTCAGCTTGTCCTGGTCCCAGACGAAGCCGGCTTCCTTCATCGACGAGGAGTAGTTGTAGTCCGGCAGCGAGCCGGCCTTGCGCCCGAGGATCTTGTTGAGGTTGGGGCCGAGGCGGTTGTCGCCTTCTTTCATGGAGTGGCAGGTGCGGCAGGAATTGTTGAAGGCCTGCTTGTCTGCTTCATCGCCCGCAGGCTGCTGCGCGAGCGAGGCGGGCGCGGACGCGAGCAGCGCCAGTGTGGCGGCGCCGGCGATCGCGTGCAGCCACTGATACGGCGAGGATTGCAGGCGTGATTGCATTTGCGCCTCCATCGGGGACCGCGCCGCAGCTGGCGCGCGTCGACATGTCGAGGGCAAACGAAAGCGGCCCCGGCGGGTTCCGGGGCCGTTTGCGTCACGATGTCCTGTCGGTTCAGCGCGTCGCGGTCCCGAGTTCCGCGCGGCGCTCCGTCATCGGCAGCACCACGACCTTGGTGCCGACGTTGACCCGGGAATAAAGGTCGGTGACGTCGTCATTGGTCATGCGGATGCAGCCGGACGAGACGCGCTTGCCGATCGTCTCGGGGGCGTTGGTGCCGTGAATGCGGTAGATGGTGCCGCCGAGATACATGGCGCGCGCACCGAGCGGATTACCGGGGCCGCCGGCCATGTGGCGGGGCAGATAGGGCTGGCGGGCGATCATCTCCGGCGGCGGTGTCCAGGCCGGCCACTCGGCCTTGCGGGTCACCGACTGGATGCCGGACCAGGTGAAGCCGTCGCGGCCGACGCCGATGCCGTAGCGCAGCGCCTGGCCGTTGCCGAGCACGTAATAGAGATAGGTGTTCGGCGTATCGATGATGATGGTGCCCGGCGCTTCGCGCGTCGCGTAAGCGACGGTCTGGCGGCGGAAGCGGGCCGGCATCTCGACGGCGTCCTGCTCCTCGGACGGCTCGGTCTGATAGCTCGGCGCATGATAGGGCTGGAACGGCTGCGGCGCGGCCATCGGCGGCAGCGGCTGGAAGAAGGGGAAGATCTGCACTGGCGCCGCCTTGGCTGCACCTGCGAACGCGATTGCGGAGACCGCGACTGCGCCAATAGCAACGGCGCGCGAAAACGTCTTGAACGTGTCCGGATTGAACATGTGATCGCCCCTGTTTGCTCGGTGGTCTCGACCACCGCGGCACCGTTGCGGTGCTCCGTTGCGAAGATCACTAACGGCAAAACGTTTCGGGACATTTGCGCGGAAAACCGAAAACGGTTTCACCGCGGCAAGAATTGTTTCATGACAGTTTCGTGGCCGCAGGCGTCCGTTAACGAACAAAACGACGGGCCGACACTTCTATGACGTCACACGCCTGAAATATCCTTCGTTGATGGTCGGAAACCGAGAATCATCAAACTCTCGGGATTTTCCCATGCGGGTATTAATTGCGACGGACGCCTGGCATCCGCAGGTCAACGGCGTGGTCCGGACGCTGACCTCGCTGGCGAGTGCGGCCAAGGCCCTCGATGTCGAGATCGACTTCCTGACCCCGGACGGCTTTCCGTCCTGGCCGCTGCCGACCTATCCGGGCCTGCGCTTTGCGTTGCCAGGCAGCAAGGAAATCGCGCGGCGGATCGAGACCGCGGCGCCGGATGCCCTGCACATCGCGACCGAAGGCCCGATCGGCTGGGCCGCGCGGGCCTATTGCCGCCGCAACCGGCTCGCCTTCACCACCTCCTACACGACGCGCTTTCCCGAATACGTCGCGGTGCGGACCGGCATCCCCGCAAGCGTCGGCTATGCCGTGCTGCGCTATTTCCACGATGCCGCCGCGATGACCATGGTGGCGACGCCGTCGCTGCGGCAGGAGCTGTCCGAGCGCGGCTTCAAGCGGCTCGGCTTCTGGACCCGCGGCGTCGACACCGAGCTGTTTCATCCCGGTGCGCCGGCCAGGCTCGATCTGCCCCGTCCGATCTTCATGACCATGGGCCGCGTCGCGGTGGAGAAGAATCTCGACGCGTTCCTCTCGCTCGACCTGCCCGGCACCAAGGTGGTCGTCGGCGACGGCCCGCAGAAGGCGGTGCTCGAAAGGAAATATCCCGATGCGGTCTTCCTCGGCGAGAAGAAGGGGGCCGATCTCACTGCGCATCTCGCCGCCGCCGACGTGTTCGTGTTTCCGAGCCTGACCGATACGTTCGGCGTGGTGCAGCTGGAGGCGCTCGCCTGCGGCACGCCGGTTGCGGCGTTTCCGGTCACGGGTCCGAAGGACGTCATCGCCGATCATCCGATCGGCGCGATCGACCACGATCTGCGCAGCGCGTGCCTGCGCGCGCTCACCATGTCGCGCGAGACCTGCCGCAACTTCGCGCTGGAGCGCTCCTGGGAGAACAGCGCGCGCCAGTTCGTCGGCAACCTGACCTCACTTCAGCCCAGCCGCGCCTTGCGCGCCTCGCCTCGCATGGCGCGGCGGCCGGTGCGCGGTTGAACTTTCGTTAGAACCACAGCGAGAACCTCATCGATGGCTAAGATCATGAACCTTGACGGCACCCAGCAGCTCGACCTCACCCGCGGCACGGTCGAGCAGGCCTATGACCGCTGGGCCCCGGTCTACGACCTCGTGTTCGGCGGCGTGTTCGCCAAGGGCCGGCAGGCCGCGATCGCGGCCACTAACAAGATCGGCGGCCGCGTGCTCGAGGTCGGCGTCGGCACCGGCATCTCGCTGCCGCTCTACGCGCCGCATTTGCGCGTCTTTGGCACCGACATTTCGGAAGCGATGCTCGACAAGGCGCGCCAGCGCGTCGCCGAGGGCAAGCTAAAGAATGTCGAGGGCCTCGCGGTGATGGACGCCGAGAAGCTCGAATTCCCCGACAATTCGTTCGACGTGGTGATGGCGCAATATGTCGTCACCGCGGTGCCGAACCCCGAAAAGGCGCTCGACGAATTCGCCCGCGTGCTGCGCCCGGGCGGCGAGCTCATCATCCTCACCCGCGTCAGCGCGGATGCCGGCATGCGCCGCTTCATCGAGCAGAAGCTGCAGCCGGTGGTGCGTCCGCTCGGCTTCCGCACTGCCGAGTTCGCCTGGTCGCGTTATACGAAATGGCTGGCCGGCGCCCACGGCATGGAGCTAGCCGAACGCCGCCTGATTCCGCCGCTCGGTCATTTTTCGCTGGTGCGCTTCCGCAAGGTCGACGTCGCCAAGGCGGCTTGAGTTATTGCTCCTCATGGTGAGGAGGCGCGCAAGCGCCGTCTCCGGACGATGCTTCGCATCGCTCGGAGAACCATGAAGGCCCCGCTGCTACAGCTCGGCCTTCATCCTTCGAGACGCGCGCAAGAGCGCGCTCCTCAGGATGAGGGGAGAGAGTAACCCGTGCGTCATCGCGCCGCTGCGTGCCATCACATGACAAGATGATGTTGTCACACGGCGTACATCGAATCCCTTTAACCCCGTAGCCGAAGCATTTTGGGGAAGAGCATGATCAAGAATTATCTCGAGCAGCTGCGGATCCAGCGCTGGGACGACCATCGCTACTATCACCACAGCCGCATCAATCAGAGCCTGCACTTCGTCAGCGCGCTGAGCTTCCTGTTCGCCTATGTCTGGCTGTTCGTCGATCCCGTCGTCTCCGCTCTGGTCGGCTGGCTGGTCTCGATGACCTCACGCCAGGCCGGTCATTTCTTCTTCGAGCCGCACACCTACGATCACGTCAACCAGGCGACACACGAGTACAAGGAAGAGATCAAGGTCGGCTACAACCTGCAGCGCAAGGTGGTGCTGATGGCGATCTGGGCGGCCTCGCCGCTGGTGCTGTTCCTCGATCCGACCCTGTTCGGCCTGTTCACGCCGTGGCAAGGCGCGACCGACTTCATGCGGCAGGTCGCCAAGATCTGGCTCGTGGTCGGCGGCGGCGGCCTGCTGTTCCGCACCGTGCACCTGTTCTTCATTCGCGACGTCGAGACCGGCCTCGTCTGGATGACCAAGATCCTGACCGATCCGTTCCACGATCTGATGCTGTATCACAAGGCTCCGCTGGCGCTGATGCGCGGCGAGCTGATGGATCCCGGCCTGCACCTCAACCCCGAGCACACGCTGGGCCTGGTCGGCGAGCCCACGCTCGAAGAGCAGCACGCCTGATACGGCCCCTGCCCAGGTCGCGAATGTTTATGGTCTACGTCATGCCCGGGCTTGTCCCGGGCATCTACGTCTTGAAGTCATCGTGCGGAGACGCGTGGATGGCCGGGACAAGCCCGGCCATGACGGCTTCGGAGTATGTGGCCTCAGCGCCCAAGACGCTTGGCCAGCATCTCTTTCAGAATCTGCCGCTTGATCTGCTTGTTGGTGAGCACGCCGTCGTGCCACCAGAAGCCGTCGGCCTTCATCTTCGCGGCCGCGCGGACGACGCGTTCGGCGACTTCGGCGAAGTCGGCGTCGGTGTAGTTCAGGCTGAAGATCAGCCGGCCGGTGCCGACCCAGCTCAGCGCCAGACCTTCGGCACGCAGATAATATTGCAGCATCCAATTGTAGCGGGAGGGCGTCGTGTATTTCACCGTCCAGATCGAGGAGAAGTTGGCGAACCGCACCGGCAGGTCGGCGTCCTCCATCATCCGGTTGAGCTTCTGCACGCGGCCGTTCCAGGTTTCTTCCAGCCCGTCATAGATGGCGCGGAAGTTCGGGCTGGCGAGCCGGCTCAAAAACTCGTCCATTGCCGTCATGACATAGGGATGCGAATTGAACGTGCCGCGGGCGAAGCAGATATCGGCGGGACGGTCGTCGCGGAAGCGGCGCATCAGCTCGCGCTTGCCGCAGACCACGCCGACCGGCAGGCCGCCGGCGAGACTCTTGCCGTAGGTCACCATGTCGGCCTTGACGCCGAAATATTCCTGGGCGCCGCCGGCGGCGAGACGGAAGCCGACGAAGACCTCGTCGAAGATCAGCACGATGCCGCGCTGGTCGCAGACCTCACGCAGCTTCTTCAGCCATTCGGTGTAAGCGGCGCGGTCGAAATTGCCGCCGCGGGAGGAATCGACCAGCGCGGAATCGCCGGGCGCGTTGGCGTTGGGGTGCAGGCCTTGCAGCGGATTGACCAGCACGCAGGCGATGTCCTTGCGCGTGCGCAGGACGTGCAGCGTCTTCTCCGACATCTCGGCAAGCGTGTAGGTCTCGTGCGCGGGAATCGGGTTGCCGACGCCGGGCTGCACGTCGCCCCACCAGCCGTGATAGGCGCCGGCGAAACGAACCAGATGCGTGCGCTTGGTATGGTAGCGCGCCAGCCGCACCGCCTGCATGACGGCTTCGGTGCCGGACATGTGGAACGAGACCTCGTCGAGGCCGGAGATCCGGCAGAGCCGCTGCACGTTGTCGAGGATGACGGGATGGTAGGGGCCGAGCACCGGGCCGAGCGCATGCGCGCGCTTCTCGGCACCCTCGATGCACTCCTTGTAGAAGTCGTTGCCGAAGATGTTGACGCCGTAGGACCCCGTGAGATCGTGCGACGTGTTGCCGTCGACATCGGTGACGGTGACGCCGCTGGAGGATGCCACGAAGGTCGAGGTGCCCAGATGCTCGCGGACCAGGCGCGAGAACTGGAACGGCACGCGGTAGCTCTCGGTGAAGTTCAGGTCGGAGATCTTGTCCGCGGCCTCCTTCGTCATCGCGCGGCCCTTCGGGTAGCGCTCGGCGTAGAGGGCGGCGAGACGGAAGAAGCCGTCCTTGCGCTGCGCGGCGATGTCCGCCGGCGCGCCGTCGCACGCGAAGTAGTCGTTCTCTCCGAACTCGTAGAACGGGAGCAGCTTTGCCACCCGCCGCGACATCTTGGAGTGTCCGGCGAGCGAGCGGTGCTTGGCGCGGGACAACTCGATCCGCGCCTTGATCTTAGGGAAGACGGCGGCAGCGGACGCTGCGGCGGCCACGGACATCGAGAGAATCGGGAGTGTCGTTTCCATGACAACAAGCGCTAATACTGTGAGCTGACAGATTCATGACAGTCAAAGCCCTCATCGCCTCTTTCACCCAGCAGGAAGACATCAACTTCCTGTTGACCAACCGCATCCCCCGCGCGGCGCTGACCCGCTTCATGGGCTGGTTCTCCAAGATCGAGAATCCCTTCGTGCGGGACGTCTCGATCGCGCTGTGGAAGCTGTTCTCCGACCTCGATCTGTCGGAGGCGAAGAAGACCCATTTCAGGAGTCTGCATGATTGCTTTACGCGGGAGCTGAAGCCGGGCCTGCGGCCGTTCGATCCGGATCCTTCCATCGTCGCCAGCCCGTCGGACGGCATCGTCGGCGCTCATGGCAGGATCGCCGACACCGAGCTGTTTCAGGTCAAGGGCGCGCCCTATTCGCTGCTCGACCTCGTCGGCGATTCCGCGCTGGTCGACCAGCACCGCAACGGCAGCTTCGTCACGCTGCGGCTGACCTCGAGCATGTATCACCGCTTCCATGCGCCCTATGACGCGCAGATCGAGGGCGTCACGCTGATCCACGGCGACGTCTGGAACGTCAACCCGATCGCCCTGAAGCGGGTCGAGCGGCTGTTCTGCAAGAACGAGCGCGCGGTGATCCGCACGCATCTTTCGACCGGCGAGGCGGTGACGCTGGTGCCGGTCGCCGCGATCCTGGTCGCGAGCATCCGGTTGCATTTCCTCGATAGGGTGCTGAACGCGCAGACGCGCGGCCCGGTCAATTTTCCCTGCGACGTCAAGGCGGCCAAGGGCGAGGAGCTCGGCTGGTTCGAGCACGGCTCGACCATCATCATCCTGGCGCCCGGCGATTTCAACTTTTGCGACGGTATCGCCGAGGGCACGCGCATCCGTGCCGGCCAGGCGCTGCTCAGAAGAAAGTAGCCTTCAATCCGCCGTCCCCGCCGCCTATATCGTCGGTGGGGACGATTCGACGACGACGGATTTGGTGATGGCGCGGGCGCCGGTGATGGCGGCGGGTGGTATCGTGCTGCGGCGTGGTTCGACGCCGCTGATCGCGGTCGTGCGTCAGCGCAAGCGCAATGAATGGGTTTTGCCCAAGGGCAAGCTCGACGACGGCGAGACGCCGAAAGAGGCCGCGCATCGCGAGGTGCTGGAGGAGACCGGCCACGACGTCGCCGTGCATGAATTCCTCGGCACGCTCGCCTACCAGTCCGGCGGACGCGTGAAGGTCGTGCATTTCTGGCGCATGGAGGCCGAGGGCGGGCCGGTCCGCAAGCTGACGAACGACATCAAGGCGGTTGACTGGCTCTCGCTGGACGATGCGATCGGGCGGCTGTCGCGCGAATATGAACGCGCGTTCCTGACCCAGACCGGCCCCATCGCGCTTGCCGCAGCAGGGCTGGCGCCATCGCCGGCGCAATCGGCCGATGACATCGATGCGGCCTTGCAGACGTTGACACCCGCCGAAGCCGTCTCCGTCGAGGAGTTGCGGCACGGCCTGTTGCAAAAGGTGAAGGCCTGGCTGCGCGGCGAGGCGTGAAGTCTGGAGCGCGCTGCTTGCGGTTCGGAGACATCCGCGAGTTGATAGGCTGTAAGAGCCTGAGCTCCCTCCACGGAGGAGAGAGCGGCGTGCTCGACGTTGACCCTCATGGTGAGGAGCGCATCGCGCGCGTCTCGAACCATGCGGCCCGACTGTGGCCTCGTCCTGCGAGACGCAAGCTCCTCAGGCGAGGAGCGGCACTGTCACCGCCGATCCTTCTCCTTCGGGGCTGGCGCCGGCTTGCGCGGAACTGCCGGGCGCTGTGCGGCCGGGAGGCGCTGCTGGAATCCGCCGGGGCGCTGCAAGCTTGGCGGTTGAGCCGCGGACGGCTGGCCCGGTTGCATGCCGGTGCGCGGCAGTTGCGGCTGTGTGTTCGGCGACTGCGGTGGGGCGATTCCTCCGGGCTGAATTCGTCCACCGCGCGGCGGCTGGGTTTGCTGCCTGCCGTTGGGAGCCGTGCCCTGTCCCGTGCGCGGTGCACTTGGACGTCCGGCACCTTGCTGCTGACCGGGTTGCGGCTGATCCTGTTGCTGCTGGCCTCGCTGCGGCCCGTGGCCCGCGCGTGGGTTGCCCGGCTGCACCGCGCCGCCTTGCCGCTGCGGCGGCTGGGCGCCTTGCCGGCCCGGCGCGCCCGGCTGCTGCTGACCCGGACGGTTGTTCTGGCCGTTCGGGCGCTGCGGCTGCTGTCCGGGCGCGGTCGGCCGCAATTGCTGTTGCTGCGGCGGTTGCGCCGGCCGCGGGATGCGGCTGAGCGCGCCTGGATTGGCGCGGCGGAAGTCGCGCTGCTCGGTGACGATCTGGCGTCCCGTGGTCTGCGCCAGATGGACCTGGCTGACGAAGCCGCGGTCGCGCGCGATCTGCCGTGCGGGAATCGTGATCGGCACCGCGGCAAAGCGCATGCCGCCCGCGCCAGGACGGATCGCGAAGCCGCTGGCGCCTTGCGTCAGCGCGCCTAGGCGCGTGCCGCTGGTGCGGTCGTCGACGTCGATGTGACCGACGCGGCCGTCGGCGTCGGGATAGAGCTTGATGTTGACGTTGCGCCCGCCGCTCGCGGCCGCGCCTTCGGGCACCTCGACGACGCCGGTGGTGCCGCGGATGCCGAGCGTCGCCGTGGGCGTCGTGATCTTCATGTTGCCTGTCTTCGCCACTGCCGCCGCAACGAAGGCGACCGTGCCCTTGCCTATGTCGAAGATTCCGGAGTTCTGCCTGCCGCCGTCCTCGTAGACGTAATTGTCGACCGTGATCTTGGAGCTGGCGGAGAGATTGAACGTGGTCGCGTCGCTGAAGGTGATGCCGAGCGAGGAGTTCGACGAGGTCTGCACGACGTCGTTGAGATAAATGTCGTCGCGCACGCGCAAAGGATAGGAGTTCTTGTCGCGGATCACGGTCGCGATCCCCGTGACGGTCGCGACGTTGCCGATCGGTTCGACGGCGGTGGTTTGTGCGTCCGTAGCCGGCGTCGGTGAGGTCGAGGGCGTTGGGGCAGGTGCTGGCGCCGGTTGGCCCTGCGGCTGCACCTGAGCAAGCTCGATTGCATCGGCTGCATGCGCCACGCCGCCGCCTGCCAGCGGCAATGCCAGCAGCGCAAGCGCGAACACGAAGCGGCGCCAAGCCAGCATTGATGTCACGAGGAAGTCCCGGTGAGAACGCGAGGCGAGATCGGCCGATTTCAGCCGGGGGGACCTGAATGGCGGATGAACGTGTCGTGTGGGAGGGACGAACATTCAACGGCGATCTATCCCCTCATGGTGAGGAGCGCGCCCTTGCGCGCGTCTCGAACCATGCAGGCCCGGCTATCCGGGCCTCGTCCTTCGAGACGCCTGCTGCGCAGGCTCCTCAGGGTGAGGGAAGAGAGAGCTGCAGCGCGAAGATCCCGGGTCGATGTTTGCACCGGCCGGGATCAGAATGAGTATGTGGATGTCAATCGCGCGTCAGCTGACGCGCTTCCAGGTCTGGCCGCCGCAGAACATGCCGCCGAAGGCGCAGCCCTGCACGCGCATCGCATTCGGGCCCTTCATCGCGATGGTCGAGTCGTAGTTGCGGCCGGAATTGGGATCGCGGATGCGGCCGCTCCACTTCGAGCCCTCGGGCTTCATGTTGATCAGGATGCGCTCGTTGGTCTTCTCGGCATAGCCGCACAGATTGGCGCCGCACTGCTCGACGCGGACATTGCCCTTACCCTCTTCGGTCGCCCACACGCCGATCGGCGAGGTCGGTGCGGCCACAGGCGCGGCGGCCACCGGAGCCGGAGCGGGAGTTGCCGCCACCGGAGCAGGCGCAGCAACGGGAGCAGGCGCTGCGGGCGCGGGCTGCGTCGTCGTATCGACGGACGGCGCGGCGGCAACGGTCGACGCGGGCGCGGCGGGGGTAACAATTGGCGCGGCCGGTGCGGTCGCCTGAACCGGCGCCTGCGGCAAGGGCTGCTGCTGCACCGGAGCCGGCGCGGGCTGCGCGGTCGTGGCCGGAGCCGGCGTGGTGTCGACGTCATCATCCTTGGAGCCGCCGAGGCCCTTGATGTTGATGTTGTTCAGCTTGATCGGCTTGTCCGACAGGCCCGGTGCGACGATGGTCACGCAGTTGAGCGAGGCGCAGTTGCGCGGCGTCTCGATTCGGATGTGTTGGCCCTCGATCTGGAACGAGATCGTATTGCCGCCGGCGTGGGCGGCGGTCGAGGCCAGGAAGAGCGCGGTGGCGGCGACGGTGAGCTTGTTCATGACAACCTCCGAAAATGGCGCGGTCCCGATTTGGACTGAAGTCGCCGGTGGATGAAGCGTGGTTCGACCCTATGCCGGACCGGCCCGGTGTTCTGTGACGGGGGTCACAACGGCGGCGCGCCCTTTGGGTGAGGCAGCGCACATTCAGCCGCAATTCCTCTGCGTAAGGTCGTCGCGACATTGAGGGAGAGGGCGATGCAGCGGCTTGCGACTTCGCTTGGCACATTGATCGCGCTGATGGCGATCGCGCCGGCGGCCGAGGCCGGTTCCTATTCCATCTCGATTGGCGGCCATCGCTTCCATGTCGAGGCGCCCAGGACGTGCCGATCCACATCCTGCGTGTCGATCTCGTCCCATCGCGGCTTGCGGCCGGTGGAAGACGCCGCGACGAGGCCGGTCCCGCCGCCGGCGCCGATTGCCCGGACGTCGCCGGTCGCTCCGGCCATCTCGGTTTGCCCGCCGCCGGCGACCGTGGTCGCGCCGCCGCCGGCTGCTCCAGCACCGACGCTGGCCGCCACGACATCGCAGCCCGTCGTGCCGCCGCAGGCACCGAGACCAGAGTCACCAAGAGCTGAGGCGCCGGATTCCGATCTGCCGCGCATGGAGCACCCGCCTGTCCCGGGCCCCGAGATCAAGCAGACCGCGGCGGTCGCACAGCGCAACGACGACGAGCAGGCCCATACGCCGCTCGGCGAATGGGAGAGCCGAGGCGCCAAAGGCACGGTCCGCATCGAGCGCTGCGGGCCCGCACTTTGCGGTTACGCGTTGACCGAGGCGTCTAACCGGGGCGAGAGCGTGCTCGTCAACATGAAGCCGAAATCGCACGAGGTCTGGACCGGCAGCATCTACAGCCGCTCCAGCGGCAACACCTATTACGCGACCATGACCCTGAAGAGATCCGGCAGGCTGCACGTCGAGGCCTGTGCGCTTTGGCGTTTCTGGTGCTCCGGCAACGACTGGACGCGGGTCGAGGCGCCGCGCGAGCAACTGATCACGACCTCGCGGCAGTGGAGTGCACGGTCGTAGCGTCGCGCCGAATTGTCTCTTTCATCTTCTTGCAGGGTGAGGGTCTGTCTCAGCGAACGCCGGCGCGCGAGGATAGAATCCCTCATCCGGCGCTACGCGCCATCTTCTCCCACAAGCGGAGAGGGGAGCCGCCTTCGATGCGCTTGATGAGCTGCTAGATCATGCCGAGCACGATGGCGCCGACGAAGGCCATGGCGAGGTAGGCGGTGACTACGCTCAGTTTCCCGGCGAACGTCATGAGGTCGCTCCCTCCACGCGCGCCAGTCTGCGCGCGTGCATCATGGTTAACAGAGAGTCTCGTCCAGATAAAGTCAGCCCTGCTGTCGCTCGGTTCTGCCCGAGGTTCGGCCCGGGCGAACCCGCATGGTTAAAGAACACTGAAATCAACGTGTTGAAGAGTCTTTAAGTAAATTCATCGAACGTGCGTGCATGACGCGCGGAGTTCGTTTGTATCTCGTCGGCTCCATCGTCCTTGTTTCGCTAGCGGGTTGCGGACGCGGCTTCTTCCAGGCCGAACGTGAACCGTGGCGGGCCGAGGCGGAAGCCGCATGCCTGAAATCGGGCGCGGTGAAAGAGGGGCCGGATCTCGTCCGCATCGACCCGATTTCCGGGCCCGGCATGTGCGGCGCCGAGTTTCCGCTGAAGGTCGCGGCCATCGGCGAAGCCTCGGGCAGCTACGGCTTTGCCGACGAGCAGCTGCGCCCGCCCGGCAGCATCGGCGGCCAGCCGCGTTGGCCGGTGGCGCAGCCGCGGTCGAATTATCCGCAGAGTCAGAATTACCCGGCGTCGTCCATTCCGCAACGGCCGAACTATCCCGAAAGCGCGGTGCGCCAACCCGCCGGCTACGGTGCTTCGTCCGGGCCGATGTCGCTGAACGCGCCGGGCGTGGCGGCGCAGGAGGACGAGATCGACCTGCCGCCCGATGGCACCGATGCCGCGGGCGCGGCGCGCTACATGAATGCGCCGAGCTATCCGGCCCGGCCGGCGCCTTACTCGCAGGCGCCTGCGCCGCAACCGCTGCCGCGCCTCGGCCCCGCGCAGGGCAATTCCGTCACGGCCGTCGGACCCGTCGCGATCAAGCCGACCGCGACGCTGGCCTGCCCTATCGTGTCCGAGCTCGATCGCTGGCTTGCCGACACCGTGCAGCCTTCGGCGATGCGCTGGTTCGGCGTGCGGGTCGCCGAGATCAAGCAGATCTCCGCCTATTCCTGCCGCGGCATGAACGGCAATTCGCGTGCTCACATCTCCGAACACGCCTTCGGCAACGCGCTCGACATCTCCGCCTTCGTGCTCGCCGACGGACGCCGCGTCACCATCAAGGACGGCTGGCGCGGCATGCCGGAGGAGCAGGGTTTCCTGCGCGACGTGCAATCGGGCGCCTGCGCGCATTTCACCACCGTTCTCGCGCCTGGCTCGAACGTCTTTCACTACGATCACATCCACGTCGATCTGATGCGCCGTGCCAGTCGCCGCCTGATCTGCCAGCCCGCCGCCGTGTCCGGCGAGGAGGTCGCCGCGCGTGCGCAGTCGCGCAGTCCCTATGCCAATGCGCGCGATCAATCCGTCACCGGCTCGCTCGGTGCGCGCAAGAGCATGGCGCGCAAGCGCGAGGAAGACGAGTACATCGACGAATAGCGGCGCGTTTCACCCGTGGCCGAAATGGAGCGAAGCGCAGTCCGGGACAATCGTCCCCGCATTCCGCTTCGCTCCCTGCAGGCTACGATCCTACGAGCCTGTTTTCGACGGTGCAGGGGCCAACCCCATGCAGCGCTGCACCTCGCCCGGGACGTTGTAGGTGCGCATGATATGGCGACTGTCGCGCAAGCCGGACGCCTCGCGCTGCACCACGAACATCCAGAGCGCCTCGCCGGCCTCCAGCACCAGCTTGCGTCTGGCCGGCTGCATCGAGGCTGCAGTTCCCGTGGCGGCGTGGGCGGCGTCAAATTCGCGCAAACGCGCCAGCGCCTGCTCGAGCGTGCGGCCCATCCGTCCGAGCGCCGAGGCCTGTTCCTGGACGATCTCATAATGGAGGATATCGACCGGCGGGCGAAGATCACGAGGCATGACCGCAATATAATGCTGCCGTACCGGCCCGCGCAACGCGCGGCCCGCTGCCGTCACGTCGCCTTATAGGCCGCCAGGAACATCCGCGTCGCGCTGCCGACCACTTCGCTCATGCGCTGTTCCGACGGTGCGGGGGCGGCCTGGAACACGAAGGGCAGGAAGAGCGAGGCCTTGCAAAGCTCCATGAACTGGGAGGCGGCAAGATCGCAATCGTCGATCCTGAGATCGCCCGAGGCGACGCGGGCGTTGAGATAACCGGAAAGGAGGTTGATGCTCTTGTCCAGCACGCGCGCATAGTAGCGGCGACCGACATCGGGCATGCGCTCGGCGATCGCCATCACGGTACGGATCGCCGATCCGCCACCGGGCCGACAGACCAGATGAAGATAGGCGAGGCCGAATTCCTTCAACGTGGTCTCGGCATCGCGCGCGGGATCGAAATTGAACACGACCTGGCCGTGCTGTAGCGCCTCCTGCTCGAGGATGGCCTCGAACAGCGCGGTTTTGTCGGCGAAGTAAACGTAGAGCGTGCCCTTGGAGACCTGCGCCGCGCGCGCGATCTCGCCCATGCTGGCGCCGTCGAAGCCGAGTTTCATGAACACCTTGCGGGCACCGTCCAGGATCTGACGACGTTTGGAGCCGTCCTCCTCCTGGATGACGTGCAGATGGTCGCGGTCGGCTACAACCATTGGTTTAGGGTCTCGGAAGTTTTCTGGACAAGGTGCTGAACGGTGAGATGCAAATAAGGATTCGGACCAGTAGGGTCCCACTCGGAACTATTATATAGATTGACCGAACCGTTCGGTCAATGATATTTGAGATCAGCGACAGGAAATGGGGCTTCGGGCCGGCCGTCCTCGATCGCCTTTTTGGGAGGCCTTGATGGCGGCATCGAGAGACCAGGCTGCGCGAGTCCTTCGCCAGGAAGCGGCGGAGCACGCCGCCGGTAACGCTGCGATCGAGAACTCTGCTCCGCTTGCCGAGCAACTGCGCGATCAAAAGGCCGAGGAGGCCAAGCGCCGCCCTGCCGAGGCGCCGGAGAAGCCCGTGGCCGACAAGCCGGCCGCACCCGTCGCCGGTTCTCCCAAATCCGGCAAGCGCAAATTCGTCCTGATGGGCGTCGGTCTGGCGCTCGCGCTCGCCGCCGCGAGCTATGCCGGCTATTACACGCTGGTCGGCCGCTTCTACGTCTCCACCGATGACGCCTACGTCCGCGCCAACAACACCATGCTGGGCGCGCGCGTTTCCGGACACGTCGCCGCGATCCTCGCCGGCGACAACACGCCGGTACGCGCCGGCGACGTCGTCCTGCGCATCGACAACGGCGACTACAAGATCGCGGTCGATGCGGCAGCAACGAAGATCGCGACCCAGCAGGCCACCATCGATCGCATCGGCCGCCAGGTCGCCGCGCTCGACAGCCAGGTCGCGCAGGCCAAGGCCCAGCTCGTCTCGGCCGAAGCGGGCCTCAAGCGCGCCGATCTCGATTACGAGCGCCAGCAGGCGCTGAGCACCAAGGGGTTTGCCTCGCGTGCAGTGTTCGAGAGCTCGGAAGCCGGACGCGACCAGGGCGCCGCCGCGGTCAAGGCCGCGCAGGCGGCCTACGACGTTGCCGTCAGCAATGTCGATGTCGCCAAGGCGCAGCAGGCCGAAGCGCAGGCCCAGCTCACCGAGCTCAAGACCACGCTCGTCAAGGCGGAGCGCGATCTCAGCTTCACGGCGGTGCGTGCACCGGTCAACGGCACGTTCTCCAATCGCCTGGTCAACACCGGCGACTTCGTCGCGGTCGGTCAGCGCCTCGGCAACATCGTGCCGCTGGACGACGTCTATATCGACGCCAATTTCAAGGAAACGCAGCTCAAGCGCATCCGTCCCGGCCAGCCGGTGACGATCAAGGTCGACGCCTACGGCATGCGCAAGTTCTCCGGCGTGGTCGACAGCATCGCGGCGGGCGCGGGCTCGGTGTTCACGCTGCTGCCGCCCGACAACGCCACCGGCAACTTCACCAAGATCGTGCAGCGCGTGCCGGTCCGCATCCGCGTGCCGAAGTCGGTAGCGAAGCAGAACCTGCTCCGTGCCGGCATGTCGGTCTATGCCACCGTCGACACCAACAAGGGCGCGGCCGACGCCGACAGCGAGGTCGATCTCGACGATCCCGCGGTCCATCCGCAGTAGGATGCGGTGACATGAATCGCTCTGCAGCCGCAAATGCAGGTGCGCTCCCTCTCCCGCTTGCGGGAGAGGGCTGGGGAGAGGGTGCTTCCGCAATGGGACAGTCCCTAAGCGGAGAGAACCCTCACCCGGCGCTACGCGCCGACCTCTCCCGCAAGCGGGAGAGGTGCACCGACCCCGCAGCGTGCTCCAGCCCGAGCTGACACGATGGCAGACTCCACCACCGCTTCACCTGCCATGATGGCGGACCCGGCATCGGAGCGCATCGCGCCCAAGCGGCTGTTCGCCTTCATCATCATGGTGTTCGGGATGTTCATGTCGATCCTGGACATCCAGATCGTCTCGGCGTCCCTCAGCGAGATCCAGGCCGGCCTGTCGGCAAGCTCCAGCGAAGTCTCGTGGGTTCAAACCGCCTATCTGATCGCCGAGGTGATCGCGATTCCGTTGTCGGGATTCCTGTCGCGCGCCTTCGGCACGCGGCTGTTGTTCGCGATCTCGGCGGCCGGCTTCACCGCCTCGAGCCTGCTCTGCGGCTTTGCCACCACCATCGAGGAGATGATCCTTTGGCGCGCGCTGCAAGGTTTCTTGGGCGCCGGCATGATCCCGACGGTGTTCGCCTCGGCCTATACCGTCTTCCCGCGATCGAAATTCCACATCGTCGGCCCCATCATCGGGCTGGTCGCGACCCTCGCACCCACGATCGGACCGACGGTCGGCGGCTACATCACCGACCTGATGTCGTGGAACTGGCTGTTCTTCATCAACGTCGTGCCCGGCATCGGCATCACCGTCGGCGTGCTGGCGCTGGTCGATTTCGACGAGCCGCATTTCGAGCTGCTCGACCGCTTCGACTGGTGGGGCCTCCTGTTCATGGCCGGCTTTCTCGGCACGCTGGAATACGTGCTGGAGGAAGGCCCGCAATATGAATGGATGCAGGACACTTCGGTGGCGATCTGCGCCTGGATCTGCGGGCTCTCGGCGATCGCCTTCTTCTGGCGCGTCTTCACCGCGGCCGAGCCGATCGTCAATCTGCGCACCTTCACCGACCGCAATTTCGCTGTCGGCTGCACGCTGCAGTTCTGCATCGGCATTGGGCTCTATGGCCTGACCTACATCTATCCGCGCTATCTCGCCGAGGTGCGCGGCTACAGCGCGCTGATGATCGGCGACACCATGTTCGTCTCCGGCATCACCATGTTCCTGGTCGCGCCGCTGGTCGGCCGGCTCATGGCGAAAGTCGACATGCGCTACATGATCGCGTTCGGCCTCGTCGTGTTCGCGCTCGGCTCCTACCAGATGACCTGGATGACGCGGGACTACGATTTCTATGAACTGCTGGTGCCGCAGATCCTGCGTGGCGTCGGCATGATGTTCGCGATGGTCCCGACCAACAACGTCGCACTCGGCACGCTGCCACCTGACAAGGTGAAGAACGCGAGCGGGCTGTTCAACCTGATGCGCAATCTCGGCGGCGCGCTCGGCCTCGCCGTCATCAACACCGT
Source organism: Bradyrhizobium sp. LVM 105 (assembly GCF_003957705.1). Classification (NCBI taxonomy): domain Bacteria; kingdom Pseudomonadati; phylum Pseudomonadota; class Alphaproteobacteria; order Hyphomicrobiales; family Nitrobacteraceae; genus Bradyrhizobium; species Bradyrhizobium sp. LVM 105. Next base: position 390,412 of record NZ_QZMV01000001.1, read on the forward strand.
GCTCAACGACCGCACCGACCTGCACATCGCCCGCCTGCAGGAGCGCGTGACCTGGGGCAACGCGACCGCCACCGAAACCCTGAGCATGTTCATGCAGAAGTTTCAGGGACTTGGCGATTCCACGCTGATGGCCATGAAGCAGCTTTCCCAGCTGGTTCATCGCCAGGCCGTGGTGATGAGCTTCGGCGATGCCTTCTTCATCCTGACGCTGTTCTATCTCGCTCTCAGCTTGCTGGTGATGCTGCTGAAGAGGCCGCCGTCGCCGTTCGGTGCCGGGGGCGATGCGCACTAATTTGCAACACTCATCCGTGATCTCGCGCCCGGCCCGTTGCAAAGCGCGAGCGACACATCTATAAAGCGCACCTCATTCAATCGAACCGGGAGGGATTTGCATGATTTCGTCGCATTCGCAGATCGTACGCCCGCGCTCGATGATGATCTGGTTCGGTATGTACGCGGCCTGCTAGAGGCCTCTTCCGCCAGCTTCGATTGGGCCAAGGTTTCGACCAGGCGTCCCGATCGCTCCGCTTCCCAAGTCAAAGTCAGTTTTGAGTGACGCCGTTTCGGCCCTCGTGGCCGGCCTGCGTCCATCGATGGAGCCGGCCCGCGCGTGCGGCCGGATGATGTCATGACCGCTCTGTCCAAGAAACCCGCCGCCATTCGGGTGGTGCTGCCCTTCGTGTTCCGGCACTGGCTGAAGCAACCGGGGCGCGGCCTGATCGTGGCCGGCGGCCTGCTGGGTGCGACGGTCGCCGATCTGTTCATGCCGGTGTTCTCGGGACACCTGGTCGATGCGTTGACGCGCGGCCCATCGGATCTCGAGGCGCGCCACGCGGCGCTGGCGGCATTCGGCGCCATCGTGGCGCTGGGCGCGGCCTCGATGGTGCTGCGGCTCGTCGGCCTGCAGGCGATCGTGCCGTTCACGCTCAAGATCATGTCCGACGTCGCGCAGGACGCGTTCACGCGCGTGCAGCGCTTCTCGACCGACTGGCACGCGAACTCCTTTGCAGGCTCCACGGTGCGCAAGATCACCCGTGGCATGTGGGCGCTCGACCTGCTCAACGACACCATCCTGATGGCGCTGGCGCCCTCGCTTCTGGTGCTGGTCGGCTCGATGATCCTGCTCGGGGTGCATTGGGCCTCGCTTGGCCTCGTGATCGCGATCGGGGCAATTCTCTACGTCATCACCACGGTGGTGTTCTCGACCCGCTACATCGCGCCGGCCGCACGCGTCTCCAATGCCTGGGACACCAAGGTCGGCGGCACGCTGGCGGACGCGCTGACCTGCAATGCGGTGGTGAAATCCTTCGGCGCCGAAATGCGCGAAGAGGCGCGGCTCGCCCGCGTCATCAACCGCTGGCGGGTGCGCGTGCGGCGGACCTGGTTTCGCTACAACTACACGTCCATGGCGCAGCTCTCGCTGCTGTTATGCTTGCGCGGGTCCGTGATCGGCGGCTCGGTGCTGCTGTGGATGTCCGGGCATGCCTCGCCCGGCGACGTCACCTATGTGCTGACGAGCTATTACGTCATCCATGCCTATCTGCGCGACGTCGGCATGCACATCAACAACCTCCAGCGCTCGGTCAACGACATGGATGAGTTGGTGGCGATCCATGACGAGCCGATCGGGATTGCGGATGCGTCCGATGCGCGGCCGATCGCGATCGAGGGCGGCGAGATCGCGTTCGACGACGTCACGTTCCACTATGGCGGCCACCGTGCGCCGCTGTACGACGGCTTGTCGGTCAGGATCCGCGCCGGCGAGCGCGTCGGCCTGGTCGGCCGCTCCGGCTCCGGCAAGACCACCTTCGTCAAGCTGGTGCAGCGGCTCTACGACGTCAGCGGTGGCCGCGTGCTGATCGACGGGCAGGACATCGCGCGCGCCACGCAGCAATCGCTGCGCAGCCAGATCGCGATCGTGCAGCAGGAGCCGATCCTGTTTCACCGTTCGCTTGCGGAGAACATCGCGTATGGCCGGCCCGGTGCCAGCCTGGAGGCAATCGAGCAGGCGGCGCGGCTGGCGAACGCGCACGACTTCATCCTGCGCCTGCCGAAGGGCTACGGCACGCTGGTCGGCGAGCGCGGGGTGAAACTGTCGGGCGGCGAGCGGCAGCGCGTGGCGCTGGCGCGTGCGTTCCTGGCGGACGCGCCGGTGCTGATCCTGGACGAGGCGACGTCGAGCCTCGATTCGGAATCGGAGGCGCTGATCCAGCAGGCGATGGAGCGTCTGATGAAGGGCCGCACCTCGATCGTGATTGCGCACCGGCTGTCGACGGTGAGGAGCCTCGACCGCATCCTGGTGTTCGACCGCGGCGAGATCGTCGAGCAAGGCACGCATGCGATGCTCGCAGCCAAGCAAGACGGCGTCTATCGCGGCCTGTTCGAGCGCCAGGTCGTGGAGCTCGGACAGATCGCAGCGGAGTGAGGCACGCGGCGGCGGGGCGAAGGTCCCGACCTCGCGCCGCCATAGGTGAACGACATGAAAGACCTGACGAACGGCTCCATCGTGAGACACATCCTGGCCATGGCCCCTCCGATCATGGTCGGCATGGTCACGATCATGATCTGCCAGCTGGTCGACCTCTACTTCGTGTCGGGCCTCGGCGACGCCGCGGTCGCGGGCGTTGCCGCGGCCGGCAATGCCGGCTTCCTCATCAACGGGCTGATGCAGGTGCTCGGCGTCGGCGCGGTGGCGCTGATCGCGCATGCCGTGGGACGCAAGGACCGGGCGGATGCAAACCTGATCTTCAACCAGGCGATGGTGCTGTCGGTGCTGTTCGGATTGTTGACCCTGGTCGCAGGTGCCGCGCTGTCGCGCGCCTATATGCGTGCGATCGCCGCGGACCAGGCCACGATCGAGGCCGGGACCATTTACCTGCTGTGGTTCATGCCGGCGCTCGCGCTGCAGTTCGCGACCCAGGTGATGGGATCGGCGCTGCGTGCCACCGGTATCGTTCGTCCTGTCATGCTGGTGCAGACGCTTGCGGTGGCCATCAATATCGCGCTGGCGCCGGTGCTGATCTCGGGATGGGGCACCGGCTATGCGCTCGGCGTTGCCGGCGCAGGGCTGGCGAGTTCGATCGCGGTCGCCGTCGGCGCGCTGATGCTGCTTGTCTATTTCCGCAAGGTCGAGCGCTATGTCGCCTTCAATCCGGCGCAGTGGCGTCCACAGCCGCGTCATCTCATGCGCATTCTCGATGTCGGCCTGCCCGCCGGCGGCGAGTTCGCGATGATGTTTATCTTCATGGCGGTGGTCTACTACGTGCTGCGCGATTTCGGCGCGGCGGCGCAGGCGGGATTCGGCATCGGGCAGCGCGTGCTCGGCCTGATCAACATGCCTGCGCTCGCAGTCGGGCTGGCGGCCGGGCCGATCGCCGGCCAGAATTTCGGCGCAGCCAACGCCGCGCGCGTGCGGGAAACCTTCGTCAAGGCGGCCTTGATCGTCACGCTCGTGATGGCCGGCTTCATGATCCTCGCGCAGGTGAAGCCGGAGTTGCTGCTCGGCGGATTCTCTAACGACCGCGAGACCATGGAGGTCGCCTATCTGTTCCTGCGGGTCATCTCGCTCAACATGGTCGCGCAGGGGCTGATCTTCACCTGCTCGAGCATGTTCCAGGCCCTCGGCAACACCAAGCCGGTGCTTTTGACCTCGGCGACGCGCGTGTTCACCTACTCCCTGCCGGCGATCTGGCTCTCGACGCTGCCGGGCTTTCGCATGGAGCACGTCTGGTACCTGTCGGTCGCGACGACCACGTTGCAGGCCGGCTTGAGCCTCTGGCTGCTGCACCGCGAGTTCAACAAGCGCCTGGCGTTGGCGGCGAAGGAGAAGGCCCCAGAGCAGGGGAGCCCCGAACCCGTTGCGCCTCTCGCCCGCGAGCCGGTGTGACGACAGCTGTTCTTCGCTGGGAGGAGCTAGAGCGCGCCGAGACTGTTCCAGACCAGGGTCAGGCCCGACAGGAACAGCAGGCCGAGCACGACATCGCCAAAATGCTTGTCGTTGAGGGCGTGATAGACGCGTGCGCCGGCCCAGGCGCCGATCAAGGTGCCTGGAAACGCGACCAGCGCGAGCCAGACCACCTTGAGCTCGACGAGACCCGATGCGGTCTGCAGCATCAGCGCGGTGGCGAGCACCGTGAAATTGAAGAGCTGGAAGATGCCGCGCCGCTCGTGCTTGTTCCAGCCGCGGATGTTGGCCCACAGGATCGGCAGCGGACCCGATAATCCGGCGAGGCCGCCAAGGATACCGCCGGCAAAGCCGATCGCGCCGTCGGCGAAGCGGCCGCCGAATGTGATCGCGAGCGGCCTCTTGTTCAGATACATCGCGCTCGAAAAGACCAGAATTAAAACGCCGACGCTGAGCTTGAACACTTTGGGATCGGCCGAGGCGACCATCATGGTCCCCAGCGGCACGCCGAGCAGCCCTCCGATCAGGAACGGCCAGACCAGCGACAGGTCGAAGCTCTTCCACATCGATGGCAGCGTCGAGGTCTGCGCGATCACAGAGCAGATCAGCACAAGGGGCACCGCGAGCGAGGGCGGCAGCACGTAGAGCCAGATGCCGAGTGCCATCAGCGCCGTGCCGAAGCCTGCCAGCCCCGAGACGAAGCCGCCGGCCAATGCGCCGAGGAGCAGCAGGACGTAGCTGAGCGTTTCCAACAGATTGTCCTTCGCCGCGGCGATCCCGAAAGTTGATCGCCGTCGCCCGCATAGCACGCCTGCTGCCGTGCAAGTCAATCCATCCCGCATGCAAGCGTGATCTGCGGCGCGTCGGGCTTTCGCGAAGGACAGCCCTACGTCGCGGCGACGATCGTGCGCTCCGGCGATCGCCGTCATAGTCGATGATCTAGACGATCTGCCTGGTGTCGGCGGGCTTCTGCAGCGCGCCGACCAGGATGCGCAGCGCTGCCGTCAATTCAGATCTGTTCCGGGCCGCCCCCAGCGAGACCCGGGCCGCGTGCGGCGGTGTCCCGCCGACCGTGAAGGCATCGGCGGCGACGATCGCAAGTCCGTTCCGCAGGAGATCTGCGGCCACATCGGGCCGGCGCTCGGGCAGTCGCAGCCACAGATGATGCGCTGCCGGCCTCGCCAGGAATTGGAAGCCCTTCAACGTGCGTTGCGCGAGCTGCTGACGGCCGACTGCTTCGTTGCGAATGGCGGTGATGATGCGATCGGCAACGCCGGTCTCGATCCAATGCGTCACCAGTGCGACCATCAGCGGGGCCGGCATCTGCACCGTCGCCTGCAGAGACGTCCGCATCTGTCGCTGCGCGCCGCCGTCGGGCGTCACCAGATAGGCAACGCGTAACGCCGGTGCGATGCATTTCGACAGCGTGGTCGCAAGATAAGTCCGCTCGGGAATGAGATTGGCGATCGGGGATGCCGAGCGGTCGAGCAGGCCGTAGGCGTCGTCCTCGATCAGGATCGTGTCGGCGTCGCGGATGATCTCTGCGATGGCACCGCGCCGCTCGGGAGAAAGCGTCGCGGTGGTCGGATTGTGCAGCGTCGGAATGAGATAGACAGCCCTAGGCTTGTGCGCGCGGCAGGCCCTTGCCAGCGCATCGGGCAGGATGCCGCCGTCATCCATGGCGATCCCGACGAGCTTGATGCCGAGCTGCGCGGCTGCGGCCTTGATGCCGGGGAATGTCAGCGCTTCCGTCAGCACGATGTCGCCGGGCCTCGCAAGGTGCGCGAGCAGGTTGAACAGGATCGTCTGCGCGCCGGGAAAGACCACGAGCCTGTCGGCATGCGCGTGCGGCACCCGCGCGCGCATCCAGCGCGCCGCGACCTCGCGCTCGTGGGCGCTGCCGCCGGGCGGCTGATAGTTGAGATACGCCGTCAGGCCCGATTGCGCCCGGATGGATTCCAGTCCGGCGATGATGCGTTCGTCGAGCTGCGCCTCCAGCGGATGTGGCGGCACGTTCATCGACAGATCGATCGCGACGGGATGCGGCAGGTCGACCGCGCGGCGCGCGCTGGTCTCCGACACGAACGAACCCTGTCCGACCCGCGCCTCCATGATGCCGCGGCGCCGCGCCTCGGTGTAGGCGCGCGTCACGGTGGTGAGATCGACGTCGAGCGCCTTGGCCAACGCGCGCTGGGTCGGCAATTGCTGGCCGCGCACCAGCCGGCCGGCGGCGATGTCCGCCTCCATGGCGTCGACGATGCGCTGGTAGCGCGGGCCGCTCAGTTCAGAGATTGTCGGGATCCAATCCATGCAATTTAGGCCCATATCCTTTGAATGTATGGATACAGCATAATATTGTATGGATCATCGAAAAGGAAGGATGTGGCGGTCATGGCGACGGTCTCTCTGGCGAAGGCGATGTGGCGCGGCTTCAGCGGCAAATGCCCGAATTGCGGGGAAGGGCACATGTTCGGCCGCTTCCTGAAAGTGGCTGGCACTTGCGATCATTGCGGCGAGGAGCTGTTCCACCAGCGTGCCGACGACTTTCCCGCCTACCTCGTGATGGTCGTGGTCGGCCATCTCGTGGTGCCGGCGATCCTCGCGGTCGAGACCGCCTATGCGCCGCCGGTCTGGTTGCAACTGGCGCTGTGGCTTCCGGTGACGCTGTTCGCCTCGCTCGCATTGTTGCAGCCGACCAAGGGTGCCATCGTCGGGCTGCAATGGCAGCTCGGCATGCACGGATTCGAGGCGGGCAAGCTGCGGCGGGAGGCGGGCGAGCTCGCGCCAGTGCTGGTGAAGGCCGACACCCGCGCCGCCTGAGGCGGCGTTTACATCACGCGGCCGGTCGCTACACTCCATCGTCGAAACAACAACGATGGAAACGCCGATGGCCGCACGCGCGAAGACCTTCCTGCTCTGTCATGGCGCATGGTCCGGCGGATGGGCCTGGAAGAAGATGCATCCGCTGATGGCTGAGGCGGGTCACCGCCTGGTCACTCCGACTTATACGGGCCTCGGCGAACGCGCGCATCTCGCCAGCCCGGCGATCGATCTCGACACGCACATTCAGGACATCCTCAACGTCATCAAATACGAGGATCTCGGCGACATCGTGCTGCTCGGCCACAGCTATGGCGGCATGGTCGCGACCGGTGTCGCCGACCGCGCCCGCGAGCGCGTGAGGCAACTGATCTATCTCGATGCTTTCGTGCCACGCGACGGCCAGTCGCTGTTCGACCTCAACGAGGGTGGGCGGGAGCCGATGCGAAGGGCGGCAACTTCTGGCGACGGCTATCGCATTCCGCCGAACCCGCCGCCGCCGGATACGCCGCAGGCCGATCTCGACTGGCTGAACGCGCGCCGGGTGCCGATGCCCATCAAGTGCTTCGAGTCGAAGCTGAGGCTCGAACATGGCGAGCCGACGATCCCGCGCAGCTACATCTATTGCACCCGCATCCCGCCGGGCGATGTGTTCGGGCAATTCGCGACGCGCACGAAGAACGAGAAGGGATGGCATTATTTCGAGCTCGACGCCAGTCATGCCCCGAATGTCACCGCGCCGGAGGCGCTGATGGCGGTGTTGGACGAGATCGTCGCCTAATTCTCGCTTGTCATTCCGGGGCGCGACGAAGGCGCGAGCCCGGAATCCATTCTTCCACCAACTCTGCCGGCCGATGGATTCCGGGCTCGCGCTGCGCGAGCCCCGGAATGACGACCGTGGCCAAAATGGTGAGGGGCCCGGCGCATTCACGCCGAACCCCTCGTTGCAAGATATCAGCCGGCCTGTAAGCCGGGTTCTGTAGGGCACCGCCCGCTTGCGCGGACGATACGTGACGGCCATTCCTCTGGGACCGTGTTTGCACACGGCCTCGAGCAACCTACCCGGACGGCGGGCCTGACATCGCCCCGCGGCGTTATCGCTTTCGCGAACAGCCCGCTACGCCGTCCCTATTCGGTTTTGCTCCCGGTGGGGTTTGCCATGCCGGCTCCGTTGCCGCAGCCGCGGTGCGCTCTTACCGCACCTTTTCACCCTTACTTCCTCCGAGGAGGAAGCGGTTCGTTCTCTGTGGCACTTTCCCTGGGGTCACCCCCGCCGGACGTTATCCGGCACCGCATGTCAAGGGAGCCCGGACTTTCCTCCCCGGCGACCTTTCGGCACCTGCCGGAGCGGCCGTCCGGCCGACTGACCGGTAACGCATGGGGCATTTGTGACGGTCCCGTCAAGCCGATATCGCCGCGCACGCGGCCTGCAAATAATTTATCCTGAAGATGTCGTCTGGAGCGTGCCCCGTTCGACTGGATGTCGGCGACACAGCCGAACAACAGGAGTGAAGCGATGCAATATCTGCTGATGATCTACCAGAACGAGGCCGAGTACGCGAAGATTGACACGGGAACCAGCCAGAAGATGTCGGCGGAGTATGAGGCCTTTACGCAATCCATCATCCGGAGCGGCAATTTCAAGGCCGGCGATCGGCTCCGCCCGACCACGACCGCGACCACGGTGCGCGTGCGCGACGGCAAGACGCTGACGACCGACGGTCCGTTCGCGGAAACGCGCGAGCAGCTCGGCGGCTACTATCTGATCGAGGCCAAGGATCTCAACGCTGCGATCGAGATCGCCGCGCGAATTCCGAGCGCGCGCGTCGGTTCGATCGAGGTGCGGCCGATCTGGGTCTACGACAAGTGACGGCGAAGCCGTCATTCCCGGGCTCGCGTAGCGAGCATCCGAAATCTCGTGCCGCGATTTCGAGATTCTCAGGTGCGCAATTGCGCACCAGAGTTCGCGACTGCCTCCCGCCCCGGGATGACGTGCAAAGCATCATTCGATGACCCCTTACGAGATCGAAAGAATCTTCCGCGACGAGGCGGGGCGGGCGCTGGCCACGCTGATCCGTCTCGTCGGCGATTTCGATCTCGCCGAGGACGCGCTTCAGGATGCGTTTGCCGTCGCTCTGGAACGCTGGGCGGCGTGCGAGGTCCCCGACAATCCGCGCGCCTGGCTGGTCAATGTCGCCAAGCACAAGGTGATCGATCGCATCCGCCGCCAGGCGGTGTTCCGCGGCAAGCATCGGGCGCTGATGCATGAGCTGGAGCTGAACGCGCAAGCCGCCGACGAGCCGCCGCTGTTGCTCGACGACGACATGCTGCGGCTGATCTTCACCTGCTGCCATCCCGCCTTCGCGCCGGAGGTCCAGGTCGCATTGACACTGCGTACCGTGTGCGGGCTCTCCACCGCCCAGGTCGCGCGCGCCTTCCTCGTCGGCGAGGAGGCGATGGCGCAGCGCCTCGTCCGCGCCAAGCAGAAGATCAGGCTCGCCGGCATCCCCTATGAGGTGCCCGAACGCGACGCGCTGGCGCTGCGGCTCGATGGCGTGCTTGCCGTGATCTATCTCGTCTTCACCGAGGGCTATGTGGCGACCGAGGGCGCGGATCTGATGCGGCCTGATCTTGCGGCCGAGGCGATCCGGCTCGGCCGCCTGCTCGATCGGCTGATGCCGGATCGCGCCGGCATCAAGGGCCTGCTCGCCCTGATGCTGCTGCACGATGCGCGCCGCGCCGGGCGCGAGACGGCGGCTGGCGACATCGTGCTGCTCGAAGATCAGGACCGCACGCTGTGGGATCATGCGCAGATCGAGGAAGGCCTGCGTCTGGTCGACGACGCGCTGCGGGTCCCCGGCCGGCCGCAGCCTTATGCCGTGCAGGCCGCGATCGCCGCGCTGCATGCGCGTGCGCCCAGCTTTGCGCAGACCGACTGGCCGCAGATCGCCGGGCTGTACGAGGTATTGCTGCGCATCGGCCCTTCTGCGGTGATCGAGCTCAACCACGCGGCCGCGCTGTCGATGGTCGATGGGCCGGCCCGCGCGCTCGATCTCGTCGATGCGATCAGTGCCCGAGGCGGGCTGCGCGGCTATGAGCTGTTGCCCGCGGTGCGCGCCGATCTGTTGCGGCGGCTTGGCCGCAACGAGGAAGCGCGCGAGGCCTACCGCGCGGCGACGGAGGCGACGCAGCTCGAGCCGTTGCGGCGGCTGTATGCGCGAAGGATGAGGGAGATGGGTTAGGGCTCTCGTGCCCGGGACGCAGCGCAGCGCCCTCTTGGCGGTGCGCTGCAGAGCCGGGGCCCATCTCGCCGCAGCGGACTCTCGTCTCGCTGGCTGGGTCCCGGCTCGCGCTTCGCGCGTCCGGGACACGAGAGTGAACTGCGTGGTCTACCCCGTCACTTCGACGCGACGGTCGTCCCTTCCGTCGGCAGGCTCGCCAGCAGCGCCTGCAATGTCGACAGCGTCGAGTGGTCCGCGACGCCATCGAGCCGCGCCGGGCGGAAATGGCGCTGGAAGGCCGTGACGACTTCCATGGTCGCGGCGTCGTATTTGCCGGTCAGCGGCACGCCGTAGCCGTATCTGGCGAGCGCCTGCTGCAGGCTCAGCACCTCGTCGCTGATGGTGCCGAGCATCAGGGTCTCGCCGCGCACGACAGGGGCGGGCGTGACCCAGTGACCGACGCCGGAATTGGCGAGCGAGTGCCACGGGAACTTCTCGCCGGGGTCCTTCTTGCGCGCGGGCGCGACGTCGGAATGGCCGAGCACCCGGTGGGACGGCACCTTGCGGCGGAGCATGATGCCGCGGCACAGCGCGATCACGGCGGCGATCTGGCGCAGCGGAAACTCCGGATAGCCCCAGTCGTGGCCGCGATTGACGATCTCGATGCCGATCGAGCAGGAGTTGACGTCGTCTTCGCCGGCCCAGGACGATACGCCGGCGTGCCAGGCGCGCTTGGTCTCGGGCACGCATTGCACGATGCGCCCGTCCTCCAGCACGACATAGTGCGCCGAGACCTCGGAGCCGGCGGTGCACAACCGCGCCAGCGCGCCCTCGACATCGGGCATGCCGGTGTAGTGCAGCACGATCATGTCGGGCTGCCGTCCCTTGCTGCGCTCGCCGTAGTTCGGCGAAGGGATGATGTCGGAGACGATCGAGGAGTCCGGCTCGAACGTCCGCATGTTCGCCGCGGCCTTGGGAACCGGGAGAACGCGCTGGCGCTTCGAATCAGTTCCAGGCGGTGTGGACGAACCGGATGGCGGCATGGACAACTCAGGTCGGACGCGAATGGGCCAAGCCCTTCTCTTTACTATTCCTTTACCCTCCACCGCGCGCAATCGCGCGGCGCGGTTAACGGATGTATTTTGCGCATGTGTGTGGAAGAAGCATCACCGCCGCTTCACCTTTGCGACTTGTAACGAGCCGATCAACGCTTTCTTAACGCTAAGGGCCGTTACTGAGAGATGAAGAGCCGACCCGCGTCCGGAGGCGGCCAAAGCGTATTTTGGCTCGAAATCCCATGGCTGCCCGACAAATTCCGCTGGGAACACTCGGTCTGCGGCCCGGGACGACCGGGCTCGGTAACCATGCCGGACTGGGGCTTTGTCGTGGAACCGCCGCGACGCGGAATGATTCGAGGCGTTATGGGCTTGTTCGTCCCCGATCTCGCTTGGACGTCAGGCAGCGCCTTCGGCAGGCGTGGCGCATGAGCTCGGCCCCGCACATTCCCGTTCTTGGCCGCGAGGCCATCGCCCATCTCGCTCCGCGCGATGGCGGCATTTATGTCGACGCCACGTTTGGTGCCGGCGGCTATAGCCGTGCGATCCTGGAGGTGCCGGGAACCCGGCTCATCGCCATTGATCGCGACCGCACGGCGATCGCGGGCGGTGCGGAACTGGTCGAACGCTCCGCCGGCCGGCTGACCCTGGTCGAGGACCGCTTCTCCAATCTCGCCGACGTCTGCGCCGCACAGGGCATCGACACCGTGAACGGCGTCGTGATGGATGTCGGCGTGTCCTCGATGCAGCTCGACCAGGCCGGCCGCGGCTTCTCGTTCCGCCTCGACGGTCCGCTCGACATGCGGATGGGGCAATCGGGGCCGACCGCGGCCGACGTGATCGCCCGAGCCTCCGAAGGCGATCTCGCCGACATCATCTATCAGCTCGGCGAGGAGCGGCATTCGCGCCGCATCGCCCGTGCCATCGTGGCCGATCGGCAGCAGACGCCGTTCACGACCACGCGCGCGCTCGCCGAACTCGTCGCCAGGGTGGTGCGTTCGAAGCCCGGCGACATTCATCCGGCAACGCGGACGTTTCAGGCCTTGCGCATCTTCGTCAACGAGGAGCTCGAGGAGTTGCAGACCGCGCTCGCCGCCGCCGAGCGCGTGCTCACGCCGGGTGGCCGCCTCGTCGTGGTCTCGTTCCATTCGCTGGAAGACCGCATCGTCAAGAATTTCCTCTCCGAGCGCTCGAAGACCGGCGGCGGCTCGCGGCATCTGCCGGAGGTGGCCCAAGTTCCGCCGAGCTTCCAGCTGCTGACGCGGCGGCCCATCGTCGCCGGCGACGACGAAGTCGCGCAAAATCCGCGGGCGCGTTCCGCAAAATTGCGCGCGGCCGAACGCAGCTCGGCGCCGGCGCATCAGGATGGCGAGCAATCGTCCTGGCCGAGACTCTCCGACGTGATGAGGGGCGGGTAGCGCATGCGCATCATCCACCTCCTCGTCATCGGCGCGCTGATCTTCGCGGCGGCCTATGTCTACCGGATCAAGATGGACTCCACCGCGCGCACCGAGAAGGTGCTGCGGCTGCATGCGGAGATCCGCGAGCAGCGCGACGCGATCGCGGCGCTGCGGTCCGAGTGGGCCAAGCTCGATGCGCCGCAGCGGCTGCAAGGCCTGTCCGACCGGTATCTGCAGCTCAAGCCGGTCAACGGCACGCAATACGATTCGCTGAAGAACCTGCCGGAGCGTCCGCCGCGGATGTTCAGGCCGGGCGAGCCCGATCCGATCGGAGCCATGCTCAACACGATCGAAGCCGCCAGCGATCCTGACACTGTGACGGGCTCCGTGCCTCAGCCCGAGGACAAGCAATGAGCGCTGCGACTCCGGCCAAACCTGCAGAACCCTGGCGGCAGCGTCTGATCCGCAGCCTGCTCTACGGACGCAACGTCGATCGCGCCGTAAAGGCGCGCGCACGCGTCGGTCTCGCCATGCTCGCCTTCGCCGCGGTCTACGCCCTGATCGGCGGCCGGCTCGTGATGTTCGCGATCGGCGCCGATGCCCACAGTGCGCGTCGCGCGGCCTCGCAGGAGGTGGTTGCGACCGCGCGGCCCGACATCGTCGACCGCAACGGCGCGATCCTCGCGACCGACGTCAAGACGGCGAGCCTGTTCGGCGAGCCGCGCCGCATCATCGACAAGGACGAGGCGATCGAGCTTCTCACCGCGACCGTGCCTGACCTCGACGAGGCCGAGGTGCGCGAACGCCTGAGGACGCGCAAGGGCTTCGTCTGGCTCAAGCGCGAGGTCACGGCGCAGCAGCAGCAGGCGATTCACAAGCTCGGCATCCCCGGCATCGGCTTCCTGCGCGAGAACAAGCGCGTCTATCCGACCGGCAACGAGGTCGCCCATCTCATCGGCCTCGTCAACATCGACAACCAGGGCATCGCCGGCATGGAGAAGTGGCTCGACAATCAGGGCCTCGCCGATCTCCACCGTGCCGGATTTGCCACCGACCGGCTGCAGAAGCCGATCGAGCTTTCGATCGACCTGCGGGTCGAGCACGCGCTGCGCGACGAGCTGCTGAAGGCCAAGGACAAGTTCCACGCCAAGGCGGCCTCCGGCATCGTTTCGAACGTCAAGACCGGCGAGCTCGTGGCGATGGTGTCCTTACCGGACTTCGACCCCAACAATCCGAAGGAAGCGCACGATCCCGACCGCATCAACCGCCTGACCACCGGCGTCTACGAGATGGGCTCGACCTTCAAGGCGTTCACGCTGGCGATGGCGCTCGATTCCGGGAAGGTCAATCTGAACTCGTCGTGGGACGCGCGCGGAAACCTGCACTACGGCAAGTTCACCATCCACGACAGCCACCCGCTCGGACGTTTCATCAACACCAAGGAAGTGTTCACCTTCTCGTCCAACATCGGCGCCGCGCGGATCGCGTTGAGCCAGGGCGTGGAGGCGCACAAGGCGTTCCTCGCCAAGATGGGGCAGCTGACACGGCTGCGCACCGAGCTGCCGGAAAGCGCGGCGCCGCTGGTGCCGCGGCGCTGGGGTGAGCTCAATACGGTCACCATCGCGTTCGGCCAGGGCATGTCGGTGGCGCCGCTCCAGGCGGTGATGGGCATCAACGCGCTGGTGAACGGCGGCTATTTGATTCCACCGACCTTCTTGAAGCGCAGCGAATCCGAAGCCGCGGCGATCGCCAAGCGCGTCATCAAGACGGAGACCAGCGACAAGATGCGGTTCCTGATGCGGCTCAATGCCGAGATCGGCACCGCCAAGACCGCCGACATCAAGGGCTATTACGTCGGCGGCAAGACAGGCACGTCCGAAAAGGTCATCAACGGCCGCTATGCCAAGAAGCGCGTGCTGAACTCCTTCACCGCGATCATGCCCTGCGACGATCCGAAATATCAGATCCTGATCATGCTGGACGAGCCGCAGGCGATTCCCGAGACGAAGGGTTTCATCACTTCGGGCTGGAACGCGGTGCCGACCGGCGGCAAGGTGATCGAGCGGATCGCGCCGCTCCTGGGCGTCGAGCCCCGGTTCGACCTGCCGCCTGCGGAGCGCCTTATTCTTGCAGCATCCAGGACAACCCAGTAATCAACGGGGTGAGCCATCGCCGCGGCTGAGTCGGGATTTTCCCCTGGATTCGGCTTTCCGGCAGGGCATGTCGACTGGAAGACCATGAAGCTGCGCGACCTCCTGGGTCAGGATATTCTGGGCAATGATGCCGCGATCGAGCCCGCTGCCGCCGCGCTCGACGTGACCGGCCTTGCGCTCGACAGTCGCGCGGTCAAGCCGGGTGATGTCTTCTTCGCGCTGGCGGGCAGCAAGACCGACGGCGCGCGCTTCATCGATGCTGCGATTGCCGCAGGCGCCGTGGCCGTGGTCGGTGATCATGAGCCGGTTGCGAGCAGAGTGCCGTTCGTCCCCGTGGCCAATCCGCGCCGCGCGCTGGCGCTGGCCGCTGCAAACTTCTTCCCCGCCCAGCCGGCGACCATCGCGGCCGTGACCGGCACCAGCGGCAAGACCTCGGTCGCAGCCTTCACGCGCCAGATCTGGGAGCGGCTCGGGCATGCTTCCGCCAGCATCGGCACCATCGGCCTCGTCTCGCCCAAGCGCACCATCTATGGCTCGCTGACGACGCCGGATCCGATCGCGCTGCACCGGCAGATCGACGAGATCGCGCGTGAGGGCGTCACGCATCTTGCCTTCGAGGCATCGTCGCATGGGCTCGATCAGTATCGCCTTGATGGCGTGCGCGTCTCCGCGGCCGGCTTCACCAATCTGTCGCGCGACCACATGGATTACCATCCGACCGTCGCGCATTATCTCGCCGCGAAGCTCCGCCTGTTCCGCGAGCTCGTGTCCCCGGGCGGCGCGGCGGTGATCTCGGCCGATCATGATTGCTCGGCGGAAGCGATCGATGCTGCGAAGGCGCGCAGCCTGCGCGTGATGGCGGTCGGCCGCAACGGCGACGGGGCTGGCGAGGGTATCCGTCTCAGCGAGGCCGTGGTCGAGGGCTTCTCGCAACGGCTGACGCTCGAACATCGCGGCAAGCGCCATGCCATCCGGCTGCCGCTGGTCGGCGAATTCCAGATCGAGAACGCCCTGGTATCGGCCGGTCTTGCGATCGGCACGGGCAGCGATGCAGCCGAGGTGTTCGCAAGCCTGGAGCATCTCGAAGGCGCCAAAGGACGATTGGAGCGCGTCGGCGAGCGCAACGGCGCGCCGATCTTCGTCGACTATGCGCACAAGCCCGATGCGCTGGCGAAGGCGCTGCAGGCGCTGCGGCCCTATGCCAAGCGCCGGCTGGTGGTCGTGTTCGGCGCCGGCGGCGACCGCGATGCCGGTAAGCGTCCGATCATGGGCGAGATCGCGGCCGAGAACGCCGACGGCATCATCGTCACCGACGACAATCCGCGCAGCGAGAAGCCGGAAGCAATCCGCGCCGCGATCCTTGCGACCGCCAAGGGCGCCCGCGAGATCGGCGACCGCGCCGAGGCCATCCGCGCCGCGATCGAGGAATTGCAGGAGGGCGATGCGCTGCTCATCGCCGGCAAGGGCCACGAGACCGGGCAGATCGTGGGCGGAGAGGTCTTGCCCTTCAGTGATCACGAGGCGGTCGCCGCCGCATTAGCGTCGAGGGTTGCATGAGCGCGCCGATATGGACGGTTGCCGAAGTGGCGCGCGCGCTGGGCGCGGACGGATCGTTCCCGGACACCCCGATCGATTTCGTCACGCAGGATAGCCGCCTGGCGAAACCAGGCAGCCTGTTTGTGGCGCTGAGCGGCACGCCGAGCGGCGGCTTCGTCTCGGCCTTCGCCAGTGCGCGCGACGGTTGGGAATTCGCGGACAAGGCGGAAGCCTCCGGCGCGGTCGCGATGATCGTGCCGCACGAGATCGCCGGCATCCGCATTCCGCAGATCGTCGTCAAGGACACGCTGATCGACGGCCTCTGGGCCCTCGCACGCGCCGCGCGCGCGCGTTTCCACGGGCCGGTGATCGGGCTGACCGGCAGCGCGGGCAAGACCAGCACCAAGGAGTTTCTGGCGGCCTATCCGAACGCCTATGCCAGCCCCTCGAGCTTCAACAATTTCTGGGGTGTGCCGCTGACGCTGTGCAACGCGCGGCCCAATGCCAGCCTCTGGGTCGTCGAGATGGGCATGAACCAGAAAGGCGAGATCGCGCGGCTCAGCGAATTGACGCGGCCGACGGTGGCGCTGGTCGTCAACGTCCAGCCCGTGCATCTGGAAAAGCTCGGCTCGCTCGAAGCCATCAGGCACGAGAAAGTCTCGATCGCGCTCGGCCTGCCCGAGGACGGCGTGCTGGTGCTGCCTGCCGGGCTCAAGGCCTCGGAATGGAAAGGCAAGGTCGTGCGCTTCGGCGAGCATGCCGAGGTGCACGAGGTCGCACACGCGCCGCATGGCGAGAGCTGGCAGGTCGTGGCGATGATCGGCAAGAAGGAGATCGCCTTCAGCCTGACGCCGGGCGCGCCGCATCGCGTGCAGAATGCGCTGGCCGCGCTCGCCGCGATCCGCGCGGCCCATCTCGATCCGGCGACGCTCGCGATCAAGCTCGACCGCGTCGGCATCATGACCGGCCGCGGCGTCGAGCAGGCGGTCGGCGGCATCACCGTGATCGACGACAGCTTCAACGGCAATCCGGCCAGCGTTGCTGCCGCGTTGCAAAGCCTGCAGGCCCGCCATGTGACCGGCGGCCGCCGCATTGCGGTGCTCGGCGACATGCTGGAGCTCGGCGATGACGCGCCAGACTACCACACCGCCCTTGCCAAGCACCTCAACGGGATCGACGGCGTCTACTGCGTCGGCCCCCTGATGCGCCACCTCTACGATGTGCTGCCGTCAGGCAAGGGCCTCGGCTGGCACGACGATCCGGCCACGCTGAAGCCGGACGAGGTCGCAAATCTGCTGCAGGCAGGCGATGTGGTGGTTGTCAAGGGCAGCAAGAAGATGTTCTGGGTCAACAAGTTTGTGCCGGGCCTGGTGGCCGCCTTGCAGGCGAAGGCGTAAACTGCTTGGAAGGCGCCGTTCCCGAATCCCACCCTTGCGGCGCGAAGCCATCCGGTTTCCCCTGGGGGCGCGCGACCCATGATGAAGACCAGCGAATGCGCGTGAGGCACGTTGAAGCCAAGATCCAGGCCAAAACCGCGCGCATTGGCGCCATAGGACCGATTGAATGTTTTACTGGCTGATCGAGCTCTCCAACACATTTCCGGGCTTCGGTGCCGTTCGCACCTTCCTGAACGTCTTCCGCTACATCACCTTCCGCACCGGCGGCGCCGTCGTCACCGGCGCGCTGTTCGTGTTCCTGTTCGGGCCCTGGATCATCGACCATCTGCGCATCCGCCAGGGCAAAGGCCAGCCGATCCGGACCGACGGTCCGCAATCGCATCTCGCCAAGAAGGGCACGCCCACGATGGGCGGGCTGATGATCCTGTCCGGCCTCACCGTCGGCACCGTGCTGTGGGCCAATCCGCTCAACCCCTATGTCTGGATCGTGCTGGCGGTGACGCTCGGCTTCGGCTTCGTCGGCTTCTATGACGATTACCTCAAGGTGACCAAGCAGACCACGACCGGGTTCGGCAGCAAGCTTCGCCTCTTGATCGAGGCGGTGATCGCGCTGGTGGCCTGCTACGCGCTGGTGCGGCTGAACCGCGATCCCGCCTCGACCGCGCTGACGATCCCGTTCCTCAAGGACACCGTGCTGCATTTCGGCTGGTTCTTCGTGGTGTTCGGCGCCTTCGTCATCGTCGGTGCCGGCAATGCGGTGAATCTCACCGACGGCCTCGACGGCCTCGCCATCGTTCCGGTGATGATCGCGACCGCGAGCTTCGCGATGATCGCCTATCTCGCCGGCAATGCCGTGTTCGCCGACTATCTCCAGATCAAATATGTCGCCGGTACCGGCGAACTCGCGGTGCTCTGCGGCGCGCTGCTGGGTGCCGGCCTCGGCTTCCTCTGGTTCAACGCGCCGCCGGCCTCGATCTTCATGGGCGACACCGGCTCGCTCGCGCTCGGCGGCATGCTGGGCGCGATCGCGGTCGCGGTGAAGCACGAGATCGTGCTCGCGGTGATCGGCGGCCTGTTCGTGCTGGAGGCGGTCTCCGTCATCGTGCAGGTGGTGTCGTTCAAGCTGACGGGCAAGCGCATCTTCCGGATGGCGCCGATCCATCACCATTTCGAGCAGCTCGGCTGGACCGAGCCGCAGATCGTGATCCGCTTCTGGATCATCTCGGTGATGCTGGCGCTGGCCGGCCTGTCGACGCTGAAGCTGCGGTGATGGTCCAAGATCGTCATTCCGGACGACGCGGAGCGGCGATCCGGAATCTCGAGATTCCGGGTTCTCGCTTCGCGAGCCCCGGAATGACGGAGAAGAAATCATGATCCCGGTCACCTCCTTTGCCGGCAAGACCGTCGCGGTGTTCGGCCTCGGCGGCTCGGGGCTCGCCTCCTGCCACGCGCTGAAGGCCGGCGGCGCCGAGGTGATCGCCGCGGACGACAATGCCGAGAACGTCGCCAAGGCCGCGCAGGCTGGTTTCATCACCGCCGATCTGCGCAGCGTGTCCTGGGCGGATTTCGCAGCCCTCGTGCTGGCGCCCGGTGTGCCGCTGACTCATCCGGTGCCGCATTGGAGCGTGTTGAAGGCGCGCGAGGCGGGCTGCGAGGTGATCGGGGACATCGAGCTGTTCTGCCGCGAGCGGCGGCGCCATGCGCCGGACGCGCCGTTCGTCGCCATCACCGGCACCAACGGCAAGTCGACCACGACGGCGCTGATCGCGCATCTCACGAAGTTCGCCGGCTACGACACCCAGATGGGCGGCAATATCGGCACCGCCATCCTGTCGCTGGAGCCGCCGCGCATGGGCCGCGTCCACGTCATCGAGATGTCGTCCTACCAGATCGACCTCACGCCTTCGCTCGATCCCTCCGTCGGCATCCTGCTCAATGTCAGCGAGGACCATATCGATCGTCACGGCACCATCGAACATTATGCCGCTGTGAAGGAGCGCCTCGTTGCCGGCGTGCAGGACGGCGGCACCGCGATCGTGGGTGTCGACGACGGCTATTGCCGCGACATCGCCGACCGGCTCGACCGTGCCGGCAAGAACGTGGTGCGCATCTCCGTCAAGAACCCGCTGGCGTCAGGCATCCATGTCGAGCACGGCAATATCGTGCGCACCGCGGGCGGCGCCCGCAGCGAGGTCGCCGCGCTCGGCGGCATCGGTTCGCTGCGCGGCCAGCACAACGCGCAGAACGCGGCCTGCGCCGCCGCCGCCGCGCTCGCGATGGGCATCAGCTCGGAGGTGCTGCAGAACGGCCTGCGCAGCTTTCCCGGCCTTGCGCACCGCATGGAGCAGGTTGGCCGCCGCGGCAACGTGTTGTTCGTCAACGATTCCAAGGGCACCAACGCCGACGCCACCGCGCACGCGCTGTCCTCCTTTGCCGACATCTTCTGGATCGCGGGCGGCAAGCCCAAGGCCGGCGGCATCACCAGTTTGACTGGCTTCTTCCCGCGCATCCGGAAAGCCTATCTGATCGGCGAGGCCGCGCCGGAATTTTCCGGCACGCTCGGCGCGCAGGTGCCGCACGAGATCAGCCACACCCTCGACGTCGCCGTCGAGCACGCCGCGCGCGATGCGGAAGCCTCTGGCCTCAACGATGCCGTCGTGCTGCTCTCGCCCGCCTGCGCCTCCTTCGACCAGTACCGCAACTTCGAGATCCGCGGCACCAAGTTCCGCGAACTGGTGCAGGCGCTGCCGGGCGTGAAGCCGGTGGTGTAGGGCACACCGGGATTTCCACTGTCGTCGCCCGGCTTGACCGGGCGACCCAGTATTCCAGAGTCGGTTGTGATTGAACCGAGGGGCCGCGGCGTACTGGATGCCCCGGCCGAGCCGGGGCATGACACTGTGTCTCGCGGCGGCAGGGGAGATCATCTCCAAACATCCACGATTTCTTAACCCCCCGGTAACCAACCTCGGCGACCAATGGACGGACCTCTGTCCGAAAGCGGTCGCCCATGCTCTCCCGTGAAGAACGCACCCCCTTTTCCGAGTGGTGGTGGACCGTCGACAAGCCGCTGATGGGCGCCATCGTGGCGCTGATGCTGACCGGGGTGATCCTGTCGCTGGCGGCGAGCCCCCCGGTTGCGACCCGCATCGGGCTCGAGCCCTTCCACTTCTTCAGCCGCCACGTGCTGTTCCTGCTGCCGTCCTGCATCGTGCTGCTCGGGGTGTCCTTCCTGTCGCCGCGCGCGATCCGCCGCTCGGCCCTGATCATCTTCGCGGCCAGCATCGTCCTGATCGTGCTGACGCTCGCCATCGGCCCGGAGGTGAAGGGGTCGCGGCGCTGGATCACGCTGCTCGGCGTCAACATCCAGGCGTCCGAAATCGCAAAGCCGTCCTTCGTCGTGATCGCCGCCTGGCTGTTCGCGGAATCGACCAGGCGGCCAGAGATGCCGGCGACCACGATGGCGCTGGTGCTGCTCCTGATGCTGGTCGCGCTGCTGGTGATGGAGCCCGACTTCGGCCAGACCATGCTGGTCCTGATGGTGTGGGGCTCGCTGTTCTTCATCGCGGGCATGCGCATGATCTGGGTGTTCGGCCTCGCAGGTCTCGGCGCCGCCGGCCTGTTCAGCGCCTATCTGTTCGTCCCGCACGTGGCGGGGCGCATCAGGCGCTTCATGAACCCGGCCTCCGGCGACACCTTCCAGGTCGATACCGCCATGGAGGCCTTCTACAACGGCGGCTGGTTCGGGCTCGGACCGGGCGAGGGCATCGCCAAGCGCAGCCTGCCGGACAGCCACACCGACTTCGTGTTCGCGGTCGCCGCCGAGGAGTTCGGCATCATCCTGTGCCTGGCCATGCTGGCGCTGTTCGCCTTCGTCGTGATCCGCACGCTGTCGCGCGCCTATGCCAATGAGGACATGTTCTCGCGCTTCGCCGCCTCGGGTCTTGCGATTCTGTTCGGCGTGCAGGCGGCGATCAACATGTCGGTCAACCTCCAGCTCATCCCCGCCAAAGGCATGACGCTGCCGTTCATCTCCTATGGCGGCTCCTCGATCGTGTCGCTCGCCTATGGCGTCGGCATGATGCTGGCGCTGACGCGGCTGCGCCCGCGCACCGAGGTCGAAGCCAGCGGCCACGCCGAGGCGATGCGCAGCTACGCCTAGCTCGTCATTGCGAGGAGCGAAGCGACGAAGCAATCCAGGCTGTCTCCGCGGAGGGATTCTGGATTACTTCGCTACGCTCGCAATGACGGAGGATAGGCTGTAAAACCCCCCTCACCATGGACAACTCCCCCCTGATTCTTCTCGCCGCGGGCGGCACCGGCGGCCATCTGTTTCCGGCCGAGGCGCTCGGTGTCGAATTGATCCGGCGCGGCTATCGCGTCCGCCTCGTCACCGACGAGCGCGCGCTGCGCTACAGCGGGCTGTTCAGCAAGGACATGATCGACGTCGTGGCAAGCGAGACCGCGCGCGGCCGCAATCCGCTGCAGCTCGCCTATGCCGGCCTGACGCTCGCGGCCGGCACGCTGTCGGCCTACGCCCTGATCAAGCGCTTGAAGCCCGTCGCGGTCGTCGGCTTCGGCGGCTATCCGACGCTGCCGCCGCTGGTCGCGGCGAAATTCGCCGGCGTGCCCGGGATCATCCACGACGCCAACGCGGTGCTCGGCCGCGCCAACCGGTTCCTGTCGAGCCGCGTCCGCGCCATCGCAACCTCCTTGCCCGGCGTGCTCGACCGCGATCCCGCGCTGGCGGGCAAGACCACGACCGTCGGCACGCCGATGCGGCCGGCGATCCTCGCGGCCGCGGCGGTGAAATATGCCGCGCCCGAGGTGAACGGCCCGCTGCGCCTGCTCGTCGTCGGCGGCAGCCAGGGCGCGCGCATCATGGCCGACATCGTGCCCGGTGCGATCGAGCGGCTCGAGCCTGCGCTATGGAGCCGCCTCGTCCTCACCCAGCAGGTGCGCGAAGAGGACATGAGCCGCGTGCGCGCCGTCTACGACAAGCTCAAGATCAAGGCCGAGCTCGCACCGTTCTTCACCGATTTGCCGGCGCGGCTCGCCTCCAACCACCTTGTGGTATCGCGCTCCGGCGCCGGCACGGTGGCCGAGCTCGCGGCGATCGGCCGGCCCTCGATCCTGGTGCCGTTGCCGGGCTCGATCGACCAGGACCAGTTCGCCAATGCCGGCGTGCTGGTCAAGGTCGATGGCGCGATCCGCATCCCGCAGACCGAGTTCACGTCCGACCGGTTGGCGTCGGAAATCTCCGGTCTGGCCGCCGAGCCCGCGCGCCTTACCGTCATGGCTGCGGCCGCGAAGGGGGCAGGGCGACTCGATGCGGCCGAGAGGCTTGCGGACCTCGTGATGAAGACCGCCGGAATTTAGCTTCCGCGCCGTTCAAGCTTGCACATGGGTCGCTCGGCTCGATGGTCGCACGCGCGGCACGTTCGTGCCCGGCGGAGGATTTGTTGGTGGCAGGCCTGCTGATTCACTCCCTCGCGGAGTTTTCCGATCTGGTCCTCGAGGCGCTCATGCTCGCGGATGCGCGCGAGATCGTCGAGATCGGCTCGGAATATGGTGGCATGTCGCCTTTTCTTGCCGCGCATTGTCGTGGGCGCGGCGGCCGCCTCACCGCCATAGATCCCGCGCCGAAGCACGAATTCATGGAGTGGCTGAAGATCAGTCCGGACGTTCGCCATCTTGCAAAAACGAGCCTGGAGGCGTTCGCCGATGTCGACGAAGCCGATGCCTGGGTCGTCGATGGCGATCACAACTGGTACACGGTCTACAACGAGCTCGGCCACATCGATGCGATCAGCCGTCGCGCCGGCAAGCCGCTTCTGGTCTTTGTGCACGACATCGGCTGGCCGTGTGGGCGGCGCGATTTCTACTATGCGCCCGAGCGAATTCCGCCCGAATATCGCCATGCCTACAGCTTCGACGCCGGCGCGGTTCCCGGTCAGGCAGCCCTCGTCAAAGGGCGCGGCTTTCGCGGCATGGGCCAGTTCGCGTTTGCCGAGGTCTCCGGCGGTGCGCGCAACGGCGTGATGACGGCGATCGACGACTTTCTGGCCGAGGCGCTCAGGGGCGGCCGCGAGCTCGGCTTTGCAGAGGTCCCGGCCGTATTCGGGCTCGGCGTGATCTTCGATCTGGACGCGTCGTGGAGCGCGCCGCTCGCCGATCTACTGTTGCCGTATCATCAGAACAAGCTCATTGGCGCGCTCGAGGCCAATCGCCTGCGCAACTATCTTCGCGTGCTCGATCTCCAGGATGAGGCGGCCGCGCGAACCGGCTCCCTCTGACCGAAGCGGCGACTTGGGTCCCCGTGCTCCGAGCGCGGGCCTCGCGGTCCGCGAAACCGGCCAAAATGGGGCATCCAAGCGGGAAATTACCTCGTTTGGAGGCCGCACCGGGCTTGTCCCGATCCGCCCGGTCTTGCATGAAGTGGAGGAGATTCGCCGCTGGCCGGCCACGACAGGGGCGATGTTGCGGCCGCAGCCGGAATAGACAGAGATACAGCCATGAGATTGCCGCGCGAGATCGGACCCATCCACTTCGTCGGGATCGGCGGGATCGGCATGAGCGGGATCGCCGAGGTGCTGGTCAATCTCGGCTATGCCGTGCAGGGCTCGGACGCTTCCGACAATTATAATCTCGACCGTCTGCGCAAGAAGGGTGCGAAGGTCTCGGTCGGCCACAAGGCCGAGAATGTCGACGGCGCCGAGGTGGTCGTGGTCTCCACCGCGATCAAGCGCGACAATCCGGAACTGATGGCGGCGCGCGAACGTCGCATTCCCGTGGTGCGCCGCGCCGAGATGCTGGCCGAGCTGATGCGGCTGAAGAGCTGCGTCGCCATCGCCGGCACCCACGGCAAGACCACCACGACGACGATGGTTGCAACGCTGCTCGACGCCGGCGGGCTCGATCCCACCGTCATCAACGGCGGCATCATCAACGCCTACGGCTCCAACGCGCGTCTAGGCGCCGGCGACTGGATGGTGGTGGAGGCCGACGAGAGCGACGGCACGTTCCTGAAGCTGCCGACCGATGTCGCGATCGTCACCAATGTCGACCCCGAGCATCTCGACCACTTCAAGACCTTCGAGGCCGTGCAGGACGCCTTCCGCCATTTCGTCGAGAACCTGCCGTTCTACGGCTTTGCCGTGATGTGCATCGATCATCCCGTGGTGCAGAGTCTCGTCGGCAAGATCGAGGATCGCCGCATCATCACCTACGGCGAGAATCCGCAGGCCGATGCGCGGCTGGTCGATCTCACCGCGGGCGGCGGCGGCTCGAAGTTCAAGGTCGTGATCCGCGACCGCAAGGCCGGCACCATGCACGAGATCGCCGATCTCGCGCTGCCGATGCCGGGCCGGCACAACGCCTCCAACGCGACGGCGGCGATTGCGGTCGCGCATGCGCTCGGTGTGTCGGACGAGGCGATCCGCACGGCGATGGCCGGCTTCGGCGGCGTCAAGCGCCGCTTCACCAAGACCGGCGAGTGGAACGGCGTCACTGTCATCGACGATTACGGCCATCACCCCGTGGAGATCGCAGCCGTGCTGAAAGCGGCGCGCGATTCCTACACCGGCAAGGTGATCGCCGTGGTGCAGCCGCATCGTTACACCCGTCTGCAATCGCTGTTCGAGGAATTCTGCACCTGCTTCAACGACGCCGACGCGGTGATCGTGGCCGACGTCTATGCCGCCGGCGAAGCGCCGATCGAGGGCATCGACCGCGACCATTTCGTCGAAGGTCTGCGCGCGCATGGGCATCGCGAGGTGATCCCGCTGCCGGCGGCTTCGGACCTCGCGGCCATCGTCAAGGGACTGGCAAAGTCCGGCGATCTCGTCGTGTGCCTCGGGGCCGGCAACATCACGCAATGGGCGTATGCGCTACCGGGCGAATTGAAGGCGTTGGGGTGATCGAGCGAATGTCGCGTCATCGTCGAGCACCGCCCGTGTGGCTACCCCCCTCCCTACCCTCGAGGCGAGCGAAGCTCGCTCTCGAGGTTGGGGAGAGGGGTAGCCACAAACTCCGACTTCGCTTGGGGCTTGCGGCATGACCTTCCCCGACATCACGCCCGAACTCAAAGCCGCGATGCCAGACTTGCGCGGCCGGCTGCTCGCCAACCAGTCGCTCGCCGAGCTCACCTGGTTTCGCGTCGGCGGCCCGGCGCAAGCGCTGTTCACGCCGGCGGACGAGGACGATCTCGCTTACTTCCTCGCGCATCTTTCTCCCGACATCCCGGTCTATGTCGTCGGCGTCGGCTCCAACCTCATCGTGCGCGACGGCGGCATCGCGGGAATCGTGATCCGCCTGGCGCCGCGCGGCTTTGGTGAGGTGAGCGCGAGCGGCGATGTCGTCACCGCGGGCGCGGCCGCACTCGACAAGCGGGTGGCGGAGGTGGCGGCCTCCGCCAATATCGGCGGGCTCGAATTCTACTTCGGCATTCCCGGCACGATCGGCGGCGCCTTGCGCATGAACGCGGGCGCCAATGGCGGCGAGACCAAGGACGTGCTGATCGAAGCGAGAGGTGTGGGGCGCGACGGCACCAAGCACGTGTTCTCCAATGCCGACATGAAATTTGTCTACCGCAACAGCGGCGTCGATCCTTCCATCATCTTCACCTCCGCGCGCTTTCGCGGTGAGATCAGGGACACGGAGGCGATCCGCGCGCGCATGGCGGAGGTGCAAAGCCATCGCGAAACCGCGCAGCCGATCCGCGAGAAGACCGGCGGCTCGACCTTCAAGAATCCGCCGGGCCATTCCGCCTGGAAGCTGGTCGACGCCGCCGGCTGCCGGGGCCTGCGTGTCGGCGGCGCGCAGGTCTCGGAGATGCACTGCAATTTCCTGATCAATACCGGCGATGCCACCGCGCACGACATCGAGACGCTGGGCGAGACGGTGCGCGAACGGGTGAAGGCAAATTCCGGAATTGAGCTACATTGGGAAATCAAGCGGATCGGGGTTTCATGATCACCGTCGTTCCGGGGCTCGCGAAAACCGGAATCCATTGGGCCGCAGAGCCGGTGGAGAAATGGATTCCGGGCTCGCGACTTCGTCGCGCCCCGGAATGACGAAATAGAGAGATTTCGGGCTATGACCATGCGCATCACCATCCTCTTCGGCGGCTCCAACCGGGAACGTCTGGTCTCGGTTGCCTCGGCCCAGGCGCTGCATCTGGCGCTGCCCGAGGCTGATCTCTGGTGGTGGGACGTCGAGGACCAGGTGCATGTCGTGCAGTCCAAGCAACTGCTCGAACATGCTCGCCCCTTCGAGGACGAGTTCAAGCCGGGTACATCGGGCATTGCGCTGGAGCAGGCGCTCGACCAGGCCAAGGCCGAGGGGCGCGTGCTGGTGCTCGGTCTGCATGGCGGGCGTGCCGAGAACGGCGAATTGCAGGTGATGTGCGAGGCGCGCGGCGTGCCCTTCACCGGCTCGGGCTCGGCCTCCTCGCATCTTGCCTTCGACAAGTTCGCGGCCAAGCGGTTTGCCGCGCTCGGCGGCGTGACGCCGCCGGCAAACATTGCGCTCGACAATATCGACGAGGCCTTTGCCGAATACGGCAGGCTGATCGCAAAGCCGGCGCGCGACGGCTCGAGCTACGGCCTGATCTTCGTCAACGCCAAGCAGGATCTCGTCGCCGTCCGGAACGCGGCCAAGCACGAAGATTATGTCATCGAGCCCTACATCGCCGGCGTCGAGGCGACCTGCGGTGTGCTGGAGCGCACCGATGGCTCCATCATGGCGCTGCCGCCGATCGAGATCATTCCGGGCGAGGGCAATTTCGATTACGCCGCAAAATATCTCCTGAAGTCGACCCAGGAGATCTGCCCCGGCCGTTTCGCGCCCGAGATCACCGCTGCGCTGAAGGCGCAGGCGATGCTGGCGCACCGCGCGATGTCCTGCACCGGCTATTCCCGGTCGGACTTCATCGTCTCGGACAAGGGCCTGGTCTATCTCGAGACCAACACGCTGCCCGGGCTGACCAAGTCCTCGCTCTACCCCAAGGCGCTGAAAGCCGAGGGCATCGCATTCGTCGACTTCCTGCGCGACCTGGTGGAGCTCGCGGAGCGGGGCGTGCGGAAATAATTAGGACTGGTTAACGGCCGGATCGGCGAAACGGGCCGGTTTGGCGCCCAAAACCGGTAAAATGCCGGATATCGCGGCATAACAGCCTCACATAACGGGGCAAAATGCGCACGTCGTTAACGAATTTTACCTTTTGTTTACCAGGACGTCCGAAGGTTAACGCTGGCGGCGCATATGGCGCTTTGGCTGCCGGCGCGTGAGCTGTCGCGGGTGATGTCACCTCCAGCGAACGCTTTGAAGGGGAGAGGTTTTCTTCTGCTGAAGACCAGCACCCGGCCCGGCACGTCCAGGACGTCATGTTCGCCAGGATCCGCGCGATGTCGCGGGCAAACTGTTGACGAGCTCGTGCAATGGATGGAGCAGGAAGCCTCACCCGGTCCCTTCTGAGATCGCTGAGGCCCCAAGCTGACCTGAGGGCGGCCGCTGTCGGAGCGGTCGTGCTTCTGCGCGAGTGGCTGCAGGACAAGCGCGCTGAGGCGCGCGCCGCCGCCAAGGACAAGATCAAGACCAAGGCCAGAGCCAAGGCCGTCGTCGAGCGCGAGCCGCCGCCGCGTGTGGTCGCGCTGGTCGAGCGCTATCTGCCGCGCCGGGTCGGGATCAGCATGACCGTGCTGCTGCTGATCGGCAGCTGCGGCTTCGGCATCGTCAAGGGCGGCCATCTCCAGGATTTCATCACCGCGGTCAGCGATGCCCGCAACGCGCTGGCCAATTCCGCCGGCTTCCGCATCACCTCCGTCGTGATCAACGGCCGCAAGCAGCTCACCCAGGACGAGATCCTGGCGATCGGCGGCGTCAGCGGCCGGTCGTCCCTGCTGTTCCTCGACGCCGACGCGGTGCGCGACAAGCTCAAGGCCAATCCCTGGATCGCGGATGCAACCGTGCTGAAGCTCTATCCGGGCCAACTCATGATCGAGCTCACCGAGCGCAAGGCGTTCGCGCTGTGGCAGGAGGCCGGCCGGCTCTCGGTCATCGCCGATGACGGCGCCGTGCTCGAACCTTACGTCTCTCGCCGCTTCCTGTCGCTGCCGCTCGTGGTCGGCAAGGGCGCCGAGACTCAGGCCCGCGATTTCCTGGCGCTGCTGGCGCGCTATCCGCAGGTCAATGCGGTGACGAAAGCCGCGATTTACGTCGGCGAGCGGCGCTGGAATCTGAGGCTCAAGGACGGCCTCGACATCCGTCTGCCCGAGCAGGACGTCGGCAACGCGCTCGCGATGCTGTCCAGGCTCGACAAGGAGGACAGGCTGTTCTCCCGCGACATCGTCGCCGTCGACATGCGCCTGCCCGATCGGCTGGTGGTGCAGCTGTCCGAGGACGCCGCCAAGGCGCGCGAGGATCTGTTCAAGGACAAGAAGAAAAAGAAGGCCGGGGATTCCGCATGACCGGTCTCGATCGCACCCAGACGCCGAAGACGCGCCAGATGCCGCACAAGCGCGGTGGCCTCGTCGCCTGCCTCGACATCGGCACCAGCAAGATCGCCTGCATGATCGCGCGGCTGAAGCCGTCGCCGCCGAGCGAGGCGCTGCGCGGCCGCACCCATGCGGTGGAATTGATCGGATACAGCCAGATCCAGTCGCGCGGCATGAAGTCCGGCGCGGTGATCGATCTCGGTGAATGCGAGCAGGCGGTGCGCCAGGCCGTCGCGCTCGCGGAGAAGATGGCCAAGGTGCGGGTCGAGTCCGTGCTGCTCTCGGTCTCCGGCGGCCGGCTTTCCGGCCAGCTGGTCGAAGCCGCCGCCGACATCCGGGGTGGTGCCGTGACCCAGGCCGATGTCAGCCGCGTCACCTCCACCGGCATGCGTCATGCCACCGGCGAGGGCCGCACCGTGTTGCATGCGCTGCCGGTCGGCTACACGCTCGATGGCGTCAAGGGCATCCGCGACCCCCGCGGCATGGTTGCCCATCAATTCGGCGTCGACATGAACGTCGTCACCTGCGACGCCACCGTGGCGCGGAACCTGATGCTGGCGGTCGAACGCTGCCACATCAATGTCGAAGCCATGGCAGCGAGCCCTTATGTCGCCGGCCTGTCGGTGCTGACCGACGACGAGGCCGATCTCGGCGCTGCCGTCGTCGAGATGGGCGCCGGCACCACCACGATTGCCGTTTATTCAGGCGGCCGTTTCGTGCATGCGGCGGGTTTTGCGGTCGGCGGGCAACACATCACGATGGATCTCGCGCGCGGACTCTCAGCGACCATTGCCGATGCCGAGCGAATCAAGACGTTATATGGGACCGTCATCACCGGCGGATCGGACTCGCGTGAGCTGATGTCTGTGCCGACAGCCGGTGACGAGCAGGATCTGCCGCAGATCGTCTCTCGCGCCACCATCGCCAACATCGTCAAGCACCGTGCCGAGGAAGTCTTCGAAATGGTTCGGGACAAGCTGAAGGATTCGCCCTTCGCCTCAGAGCCCAACGGCCGCGTCGTGCTCTCGGGCGGAGCCTCGCAGCTCACCGGCCTCGTCGAGCTCGGCACCCAGATTCTCGGCCGGCCCGTGCGGGTCGGACGTCCGCTCGGCTTCGGCCGGCTGCCCAACGAGGCGAAGAACGCCGCGTTTGCGGTGCCGGCCGGACTCCTCGTCTACCCGCAATATGTTCACCTCGAACATGTCGAACCGCGGCATACGCGGCACCAGGTCAAGACAGGGACCGGCGGTTATTTCGGAAAGGTCGGACGATGGCTACGCGAGGGCTTCTGATGATTCATTTCCGCAATTCCCGACTTTCACCAACTCCCGCGGCCGCCGGCCGGGGCGAACCCACGCGCGCGTGATCGAGAGGCAACCATGACCATCAGCATCAATGTTCCTGATATTCACGAACTGAAGCCCCGGATCACCGTGTTCGGCGTCGGCGGCGCCGGTGGCAACGCCGTCAACAACATGATCACGGCCGGCCTTCAGGGCGTGGACTTCGTGGTCGCCAACACCGACGCGCAGGCCCTCACGATGTCGAAGGCGCAGCGCATCGTGCAGATGGGCACCGCGGTCACGCAAGGGTTGGGCGCCGGTTCGCAGCCGAACGTCGGCGCCGCCGCGGCGGAAGAGGTGATCGACGAGCTGCGCGACCATCTCTCGGGCGCCAACATGGTGTTCGTCACCGCCGGCATGGGCGGCGGCACCGGCACCGGCGCTGCTCCCGTGATCGCCAAGACCGCGCGCGACATGGGCATCCTCACCGTCGGCGTCGTCACCAAGCCGTTCCACTTCGAGGGCGGCCGCCGCATGCGCACCGCTGAAGCCGGCATCGCCGAGCTGCACAAGGTCGTGGATACGCTCCTGATCATCCCGAACCAGAACCTGTTCCGGGTCGCCAACGAGAAGACCACCTTCGCCGACGCCTTCGCGATGGCCGACCAGGTGCTCTATTCGGGCGTCGCCTGCATCACCGATCTGATGGTCAAGGAAGGCCTCATCAACCTCGACTTCGCCGACGTCCGCGCCGTCATGCGCGAGATGGGCAAGGCGATGATGGGCACCGGCGAAGCCTCCGGCGACAAGCGCGCGCTGACCGCCGCGGAAGCCGCGATCGCCAACCCGCTGATCGACGATAGCTCGATGAAGGGCGCCAAGGGCCTCCTGATCTCCATCACCGGCGGCAAGGATCTCACCCTGTTCGAGGTCGACGAAGCCGCCACCCGCATCCGCGAGGAAGTCGACCAGGACGCCAACATCATCGTCGGCGCGACCTTCGACGAAGCGCTCGATGGCCTGATCCGCGTCTCGGTCGTCGCCACCGGCATCGAGCAGGCCGCGATCGCCCGCAACAGCCAGGCCACCTCCGCCCCCGTCGCAAACCCGGCCCCGCAGGCGCAGCAGGCGCCCGCAGCTCCGGCCGCGGCCGCCGAGAGCCGTCTCGCCGACCTGACCGCGCGGCTCCGCGCCGACAATCAGCGCATGGCCGAGCGCGCCCAGAAGCTGGAAGCGCAGATCCCGGCCTCAAGCCAGGCTCAGGCCGGTGCCGCGCCGATGGCGCCCCGTCCGAACGTCGAGCGCGCCGCGCTCGCCGCCATCGCGGCTGCCGTTGCCGACGTTCCGCAGTCCCCGGCGCCGATGCAGACCTACGGCGACGTCACCGTGCGCCCGATCGCGCAGAAGCCGACCCTGTTTCCGGAGCCCGAGCAGGCCCCGGTCGCGATGCAGGAGCCGATGACGCCCGAGACCTTCATCCCGCCGCAGGCCGAGCGCCCGGTCCGTGCGCCGCGGATGCCGCGCATCGACGAGTTGCCGATGCCGGCCCAGGCCGAGATTCGCCAGGCTCGCGGTGAGGTCGAGGAGGAGGCGCCGCAGAAGAGCCGCCTGTCGTTGCTGCAGCGCCTCGCCAATGTCGGCCTCGGCCGTCGCGACGAGGAAAGCGAGCCGCCGGTCGCGGCCCGCACCGCCGGCCCCGCGATGCCGCCGCTGCCCGAGCGCCGTCCGCAGAAGTCCGTGGCGCAGCAGATCGCATCGAGTGAACCGGTATCCGAGTATGCCCGTCGGCCCGCTCCGCAGGGCCTGGACATGCATGGCCGTCCCGCGCCTGTTGCGCCGGCGCCACAGGGCGACGACCATCTTGATATCCCGGCCTTCCTGCGACGGCAGGCGACCTGAGGATTGTTACAATAGGGCAGACCAAAAAAGGTCCCGGCAACAAGCTTGCCGGGACCTTTCCTTTTGTCCCGTGCATGTCCGGATTGCGCAGCCAAGCAACTGATTTTAAATCATTAATCACGCATTCGGATGTTCGGTAGAATTGCCGGCAGCGGCCCAAAAGCTCGGCGCAATTTGGTTAAGCCTTGGCGCGAATACGGCGGGTTTGGGGTAACAATCGGTAAAAAAGCGTGAGTTGGCGCTGTTTGAGGCAGTGATTATGGTTTGGCGTGACTTGGGGATACGGATTCGCGAGCGCCGGCACTGGCCGGACAAGTGGTCTCGTATAAGTCGCAGTGGGTCGTAGTGGGGCGGGTTCCTGATGAAATTTAGCCGGCAAACAACGCTTGGTGCGCAAGCCTCCGTGGCAGGCGTGGGCGTTCATTCCGGTCTTCCCGTCACTCTCACGCTTGGGCCCGCGCCTGTCGACGCGGGTTTTGTTTTTATCCGGACAGGCCTCGAGGGAAGTGATCGCGAAGTTCAGGCGACGGCCGATCAGGTGATCGCGACCGACTTCGCCACCGTCCTTGGCGACCGCAGCGGTCCGCTGGTCTCCACTGCCGAGCACGTGCTTGCTGCACTGCGGGGTATGGGGGTCGACAACGCCACCATCGAGATCGACGGTCCGGAAGTGCCGATCATGGACGGCAGCGCCGCGGCCTTCATTGCGGCGATCGACCAGGCCGGCATCGTGACCCAGCCGGCACAGCGCCGCTTCATTCAGGTTTTGAAGCCGATCTCGGTCAAGATCGGCGATTCCTTCGGCGAAATCAGGCCCCATGCCAATGGGTTCTGCGTCGAGGTCGAGATTGACTTCACCAATCCCGTCATCGGCCAGCAGAGCTACACTTTCGACCTCAGCCCGGAACGTTTCCGCCGCGAAGTCGGCCGGGCCCGGACCTTCGGTCTGATGTCCGATGTCGCGCGGCTCTGGAGCGCGGGCTATGCCCTCGGCGCCTCCTTCGACAACACCGTCGTGTTCGACGACGAGAGGCTGCTCAACACCGAGGGCCTGCGTTACGCCGACGAATGCGCCCGCCACAAGGTGCTGGACGTGATCGGCGATCTCTCGCTGGCCGGCCTGCCGCTGCTGGGCGCCTACCGCTCGGTGCGGGGCGGCCACAAGCTCAACCACGCCGTCCTGACCGCGTTGCTGGCTGACCGGACCGCCTGGCGGGTGGTCGAGGGCGAGGCGGTCCGCCGTACCACGCGTCCCGTGGGCGAAGTCGGCCGCGGTATCGTCGGCGGCCGGGTCGCGGCGGCCTACGGGCCGGACGTGTCCTGAACAGGCTGTTGCCGCGGGCCTTTGGCCGCGGCGCCCCCCGGGAAACTCCTGGTAACCATGATCGGCTAGGATTGCGGCAAGTTCGCCTTAATCCGGGCGAAATGCCTCCCTATCCGGTTGGTTAGAGATCGCTTTTCGGATCCATCGGCGTGGTCGCATGGCAGGCACCACGGCACCATATCGCGCCCGTGACGGGGTCATGGGCCGGCGGGCACCGCATCACAGGGCGTCAGGGCTTAAACTCATGTCGGCACAGCGTATGACGCGCGGATATTTCTCGATCTCCTTGCGAGCTCGCGGGCTGCTTCAGGCCGTCACCTTCATGCTGCTCGCGCTGCCGCTGGCCGGCTGCGGCACCGGCGCGCTCTGGGACAAGTTCACCGCCAAGGACGACACCTTCGTCGAGGAGCCCGCCGACAAGATCTACAATGAGGGCCTGTACCTCATGAACGAGAAGAAGGACATGAAGGCGGCGAACAAGAAGTTCGAAGAGGTCGACCGCCAGCATCCTTATTCCGACTGGGCCCGTAAATCGCTGCTGATGTCCGCCTATGCGTCCTACCAGGGCGGCGACTATGACGGCTGCATCGGCGCGGCCACCCGCTACGTCACACTGCATCCCGGCAGTCCGGATGCGGCCTATGCGCAATATCTGATCGCGGCTTCTCACTACGACCAGATCCCGGACATCAGCCGCGACCAGACCCGTACCGAGAAGGCGATCGCCGCGCTGGAAGAGGTGGTGCGCAAATATCCGAACTCGGAATACGCAACGTCTGCCAAGGCCAAGATCGAAGGTGCGCGCGATCAGCTCGCCGGCAAGGAGATGAACGTCGGCCGCTACTATGCGCAGAAGCGCGACTACACGGCGGCGATCAACCGCTACAAGGCCGTCGTCACCCAGTATCAGACCACCCGTCATGTCGAGGAGGCACTCTACCGGCTGACCGAAGCCTATATGGCGATCGGCATCGTCGGGGAAGCGCAGACCGCGGCGGCCGTGCTCGGCCACAATTTTCCTGACAGCCGCTGGTACAAGGACGCCTATAATCTTGTAAAATCCGGCGGTCTCGAGCCGAGCGAGAATCAGGGGTCCTGGATCAGCAAGACCTTCAAGAAGATGGGCCTCGGCTAGGAAATTTGGTTCCATGCTGGCGCGTCTATCGATCCGCGACATCGTCCTGATCGAACGGCTCGATATCGAATTCGCGGCGGGCCTCGCGGTTTTGACCGGCGAGACCGGCGCGGGCAAATCCATCCTGCTCGATGCCTTTGCGCTGGCGCTCGGCGGCCGCGGCGATGCCGGCCTCGTGCGTCACGGCGCGGAGCAGGGGCAGGTCACCGCCGTGTTCGATGTCCCCAAGAATCACCCCGCGGCGAAGATCCTCGCCGAGAACGGACTGGACGACACGAGCGTTGAAGAATCTTGCGAGATGATCTTGCGCCGCGTGCAGCTCGCCGATGGCCGCACCCGCGCCTTCATCAACGACCAGTCGATCAGCGTGCAGACGCTGAAGGCGGTCGGCGCCGCCCTGGTCGAGATTCACGGCCAGCACGACGAGCGCGCGCTGGTCGATGCCGCCACCCATCGTCGCCTGCTCGACGCCTTCGCCGGCCTGGAGAAGGACGTCGCCGCGGTCGAGGCGCTCTGGGACGCACGCCGGACCGCCAACACCGCGCTGGAGGAGCATCGCGCCGGCATGGAGCGCGCCGCGCGCGAGGCCGATTATCTGCGTCATGCCTCCACCGAGCTGAAGCAGCTCGCGCCCAGGGACGGCGAGGAGACCTCACTTGCCCATCGCCGGAGCACCATGATGCAGGGCGAGAAGATCGCCTCCGATCTGCGCGAGGCGCAGGAGGCGGTCGGCGGCAACCATTCGCCGGTCGCGGCCCTCTCGGCCGCGGTGCGCCGGCTGGAGCGCCGCGGCGTCAATTCGCCGGCCCTGGTCGAGCCTGCCGTGAAGGCGATCGACGCCGCGATCAACGCGCTGGAGGAGGCCGACCAGCATCTCCAGGCCGCGCTGGCCGCAACCGATTTCGATCCGGCCGAGCTCGAACGCATCGAGGAACGGCTGTTCGCATTGCGCGCCGCCTCCCGCAAATATTCGACGCCGGTCGACGGGCTCGCCGCGCTCGCCGCCAAATATGCCGCCGACGTCGTGCTGATCGACGCCGGTGCCTCGCAATTGAAGAAGCTGGAGCAGGCCGCGATCGAGGCAGATAGCCGCTATGCCGCCGCCGCCACGAAACTGTCGCTGGCGCGGCAGAAATCGGCCGAGAAGCTCAACAAGGCCGTCAACGCCGAGCTCGCGCCGCTCAAGCTCGAACGCGCCAAGTTCATGACCCAGGTCGAGACCGACGAGGCCGCACCGGGGCCGCAAGGCTTCGACCGCGTCGAGTTCTGGGTTCAGACCAATCCGGGCACCAAGCCGGGGCCGCTGATGAAGGTCGCCTCCGGCGGCGAGCTGTCGCGCTTCCTGCTCGCGCTCAAGGTCGTGCTGTCCGACCGCGGTTCGGCGCCGACGCTGGTGTTCGACGAGATCGACACCGGCGTGGGCGGTGCGGTCGCCGACGCCATCGGCGGGCGCCTCGCGCGTCTTGCCGGGAAGGTCCAGGTGATGGCCGTGACCCACGCCCCGCAGGTCGCGGCCCGCGCCGACCAGCATCTGCTGATCTCCAAGG
The DNA here is from genome assembly GCF_003957705.1 of Bradyrhizobium sp. LVM 105. NCBI lineage: Bacteria > Pseudomonadati > Pseudomonadota > Alphaproteobacteria > Hyphomicrobiales > Nitrobacteraceae > Bradyrhizobium > Bradyrhizobium sp. LVM 105. Next base: position 426,578 of record NZ_QZMV01000001.1, read on the forward strand.
ACGCCCTCGACAAGGGCAAGCGCGTCGCCACCCGCGTCAATGCGCTCGCCGCCGACCACCGCCGCGAGGAAATCGCCCGCATGCTGGCCGGCGCCGAGATCACGGCAGAGGCGAGGGCGGCTGCGGAGAGGTTGCTGAAGGCGGCCACGGCTTAAGTTTTCGCCGTCATTCCGGGGCGATGCGAAGCATCGAACCCGGAATCTCGAGATTCCGGATCTGGTCCTTCGGACCATCGGGGAATGACTCTCTCAATTGCAGATCGACTCATACAGATCATCCCAGTTTGGATTGTCCTTCTCGATCAGCTGGATTTTCCAGGCCCGCTTCCACTTCTTGAGCTCTTTCTCGCGTGAGATCGCCGAGATCGGATCGTCGTAGACCTCGAACCAAACAAGCTGCGTGATGTTGTATTTGGCCGTAAAGCCCTGGACGGCCTTGATTCGATGCTCGTGGACGCGACGCACAAGATCTTTGGTAATGCCAACGTAGATTGCCCCATCTCGTCGGCTTGCTAGAATATAGACGTAATACGCCATGAGCCCCTCCCACGACTTCGTCATTCCGGGGCGCACGAAGTGCGAACCCGGAATCTCGAGGTTCCGGGTCTGGTCCTTCGGACCATCCCGGAACGACGAGATGCAATCTTAAGTATAATGGCCAGAGCAGCAAAATCGAAACCGCTTCGCGACGTCGCCGATCTCACCAAGGCCCAGGCCAAGGTCGAGCACATGCGGTTGTCGCTCGAGATCGAGGGGCACAATGAGCGCTATTATCAGGAGGACGCGCCGACCGTCACCGACGCCGAATATGACGCGCTGCGCCAGCGCCTCAACGCCATCGAGAAGCGTTTCCCGGAGCTCGTCAGCGCGGACTCGCCCTCGCAGAAGGTGGGCGCCGCGCCATCGGGGCGCTTCAAGAAGGTGCGGCATTCCGTTCCCATGCTGTCGCTCGACAACGCTTTTGCCGAAGAGGACGTGCGCGACTTCGTCGGCCGCATCGTGCGCTTCCTGAAGCTCGATGACGACAAGGTCGATTTCTCCGCCGAGCCGAAGATCGACGGCCTCTCGATGTCGTTGCGCTATGAAGGCGGCGAGCTTGTCACTGCGGCGACGCGCGGCGACGGCGCGGTGGGCGAGGATGTCACCGCCAACATCCGCACGCTCGAAGACGTGCCGCAGAAGCTGAAGGGCCGCAACGTCCCCGAGATCTGCGAGGTCCGCGGCGAGGTCTACATGACCAAGAAGGCCTTCCTCGCGCTCAACGAGCGGCAGAAGGCGGCAGGCGACACCATCTTTGCCAACCCGCGCAACTCGGCCGCCGGCTCGCTCCGGCAAAAGGATCCCACCATTACCGCTTCCCGCCCCCTCGGCTTCTTCGCCTATGCCTGGGGGCAGATGAGCGCGATGCCGGAGGATACGCAGAGCGGCATGATCGCCTGGTTCGAGCGCTGCGGCTTCAAGACCAATCCGCTGACCAGGCTCTGTCATTCCGTCGAGGAACTGCTCGCCTTCCATCATGCGATCGAGGAGCAGCGCGCGCGTCTCGACTACGACATCGACGGCGTCGTCTACAAGGTCGACCGCATCGACTGGCAGGAGCGTCTCGGCTTCGTCTCGCGCACGCCGCGCTGGGGCATCGCGCACAAATTCCCGGCCGAGCGGGCCATGACGGTGCTGCGCGACATCGAGATCCAGGTTGGACGCACCGGCTCGTTCACGCCGGTCGGCAAGCTCGAGCCGGTCGGCGTCGGCGGCGTGATCGTGCAGAACGTCACGCTGCACAACGAGGACTACATCAAGGGCATCGGCAACAAGGGCGAGGTGCTGCGCGAGGGGCGCGACGTCAGGATCGGCGACACCGTCGTGATCCAGCGCGCCGGCGACGTCATCCCGCAGGTGGTCGATGTCGTGCTCGACAAGCGGCCGAAGGGCGCCAAGGAATTCCACTTCCCGAAGAAGTGCCCGTGCCCGCTGCACACCGACGTCGTGCGCGAGGAGACGGCGGCGGGCGAGGAGGGCTCGCGCGCCCGCTGCACCGGCGAGTTCGCCTGTCCCTATCAGAAGATCGAGCACCTCAAGCTGTTCGTCTCGCGCCGTGCTTTCGACATCGACGGTCTCGGGGAGAAGCAGCTCCAGTATTTCTTCGACGAGGGATGGGTCAAGGAGCCCGCCGACATCTTCACGCTGGAGAAGCGCAACTCCAGGCTCAAGCTCGAAGAGGTCGAGGGCTATGGCGCGACCTCGGTGCGCAATCTGTTCGGCGCCATCGAGAGCCGGCGCAGAATCGCGCTGGAGCGCTTCGTCTATGCGCTCGGCATGCGCCATGTCGGCGAGACCACGGCGCTGGCGCTGGCGCGCGGCTACGGCTCCTGGGATGCCTTCCACGATGCCTGCCTCAAGGTCGCCAAGGGTGACGAGGAGGCGATGGCCGAGATGGATGCGCTCGACCAGATCGGGGACACCGTGATCAAGAGCATCGCCGATTATTTCGGCGAGAGCCACAATCGCGGCATCGTCGAGCGGCTGACCAGGGAGGTCGAGATCGTCGACGCCGAGAAGCCGAAGAGCAATTCGGCCGTCGCCGGCAAGACGGTGGTGTTCACCGGATCGCTGGAGAAGATGACGCGCGACGAGGCCAAGGCCACGGCAGAGCGTTTAGGGGCAAAGGTGTCGGGCTCGGTGTCGAAGAAGACCGACCTCGTCGTCGCCGGTCCCGGTGCGGGCTCGAAGCTCGCCGAGGCCAACAAGCACGGCGTCAAGGTGCTGACCGAGGACGAATGGCTGAAGCTGATCGGGGAGTGAGGTTCTTTTTCCTTCTCCCCTTGTGGGAGAAGGTGGCGCGAAGCGCCGGATGAGGGGTTGCATCCACAAACTCGATTGAGAGCGATCTGCGCGGAGAGAAACCCCTCACCCGTCTCGCCGCTATCGCGGCGAGCCACCCTCTCCCACAAGGGGAGAGGGGACGGGCAACGCGCGCGCTGCCTCCCTCACATCATCCCGCTCTCGTCCTCCTCCGCCTGCTCGATCAGCGCCTCGCTCACTGTCACTTCGCGGCGGGGGACGACGAAGACCATCACGCAGGCGCAGAGCACCGAGATCGCGAGCACCGCCGAGGTCAGCGGCAGCGTCGTTGCGGAGTGGCCGCCGAGATAGGCGCCGAATTGCGACATCAGCGCGCCGATGCCCTGTTGCAGGAAGCCCATCGCGCCTGAGGCAGTGCCGGCCGCTTCAGGACGGATGCTGATCGCCCCGGCGGCGGAATTCGCCATCACGAAGGCGTTGCCGACCATGACGATCATCTGCGTGCCGAACAGCCAGCTTGGGGCCTCGTTCCACCCCGTAAAGCTCCACAGCAGGTTCAGCAGACTGCCGCAGAGCTGGAGTGCGAGCCCGAACCAGATCAGCTTCTCCAGCGAATGCCTGGGCGCAAAGCGCACGCAGAGCAGGTTGCCGACGAGAAATGCAAACCCCGTTGTCGCGAACCAGGCGCCGTATTCGGCGCTGGACCGGCCCATCTGCGTCACCACGATATAAGGTCCGCCGCCCGCGAAGGTGAAGATGATCTGAGAGGCCAGCACCTGGCACATCACATAGCCGACAAAGGCGCGGCTCTTGATCAGGATGCCGACGTCGCCACGGAAGCCGCCGCCGCCGGCGCGGCTGCGACGCGTTTCGGGCAGCGTCAATGCGATGCCGACGGCGACAATGATGGCAGCGATGGTGATGGCGTAGAAGATCGCGCGCCAGCCGAACGCCGTCTCGATCAGGCCGCCGGTGAGCGGTGAAACCATCTGTCCGATCATCAGCGCCGCGACCACCAGGCTGATCATCGAGGCGACGCGGTCGCGCTCATAGATGTCGCGGATGATGGCGCGGCTGATCACCATGCCGGAAGCGCCGCCCAGGGCTTGAAAGAAGCGGGCTGCAATCAGCTGCGGCAGGGTTTCGGCGAAGATGCAGGCGACGCTGGCCGCCACCATCAGCGCCAACCCTCCGAGCAGCACGGGGCGCCGCCCGAACCGGTCGGACAGCGGTCCCATGATCAGCTGCGACAACGCGATGCCGACCATGTAGAGCGACACCGTCATCTGCGCGATGGAGATGTCGCTGCCGAAATTCGTCGCCAGCACCGGCAGCGCCGGAACCAGGATGTACAGCGAGATCGGCGCGATCCCGGTCATCACGACCAGCAGCAGCAGCACCCCGCGCGATGTCGCGAGGTTGCGCGTCCCTTCCGGAGGCTTGCTGATGATGCCGTGCATGCGTGTTCGTCTCGTTGAATTCGAACCGACTGTAACGTCGTTACGCAAGGCGGATATCGGCATTTCGGAATGCGGCTATACGGATTCCGGGATGGTTATAATAACGGCGTGAGGCGACCCATTGGGCACGATCCTCACGCCACAAATTCGGTGTCATCGCCCGGCTTGACCGGGCGATCCAGTACGCCGAGACGGTCGCGGTTGACCCGAGCGGGCGCGGCGTACTGGATTCCCCGCTTTCGCAGGGAATGACAGCTGTGTTGGGGATGCAGCGTTGCGCAAATCGCGCAGTGCTATGCGGCTACGCCTTCAGCTCCGCCGTGGCCTGATCGAGCCAGGCCCGGGTCGCCTCGTCGAGCGCCGGCCCGACCTCGGAGCGGACGCGCGCATGGTAGGCGTTGAGCCAGTCGAGCTCATCCTTGCTCAGCATCGCGGCGTGGATCAGCCGGCGGTCGATCGGCGCCAAGGTCAGCGTCTCGAACGCGTTCATCGGCTTCTCGGCACCCTTGATATCGGCGGCGACGACCAGCTCGAGGTTCTCGATGCGGATGCCGAAACCGTCGGTCTTGTAGTAGCCGGGCTCGTTGGAGAGGATCATGCCGCGCTTCAGCGGCGTGGTGCCGAGCTTCGAAATGCGCGCCGGCCCTTCGTGCACCGAGAGATAGCTGCCGACGCCGTGGCCGGTGCCGTGCTCGAAATCGACGCCGGCGGCCCAGAGATATTGCCGTGCCAGCGTGTCGAGCTGCGCGCCGGTGGTGCCGTCCGGGAAGACCGCGCGTGCGATCGCGATATGGCCGCGCAGCACGCGGGTGAAGCGGTCGCGCATCTCGTTCGTGGGCTCGCCCACGGCCATGGTGCGGGTGACGTCGGTGGTGCCGTCTTCGTACTGCGCGCCGGAATCGATCAGCAGGAGGTCGCCGGGCGCGATGCGCCGGTTGCTCTTGCGCGTGACGCGGTAGTGCACGATGGCACCGTTCGGGCCGGTGCCGGAGATGGTCGGAAACGAGACGTCTTTCAGTGCGCCGGTGTCGCGGCGAAACGTCTCCAGCGCCTCGACCGCGTCGATCTCGGTGAGCTTGCCGCTTGGCGCTTCCCGGTCGACCCACGCCAGGAAGCGCGCCAGTGCCAGGGCGTCGCGCCGATGCGCCGTCTGCGTCCCCTTGATCTCGGTCGCGTTCTTGACCGCTTTGAGCAGCGCAATCGGATCGCTGCCGCGCACCGGCTTGCCGCCGGCGCCCGCAATCAGCCGGCTGAGCGCGTCGGCCGCGGTGGCGCTGTCGAGCGCGATCGCCGCACCGCTTTTGGCGAGCGCCATCAGCGTCGGGGCCATCGCGTCGGGCTCGCGCACGTCGGCGGACTGCTCGAGATGGTCGCGCGTCAGGTTGGAGAGCTTGCGGTTATCGATGAAGATGGTGGGACGTCCGTCTTTCGGCACCAGCGCATAGGACAGCGGCAGCGGGGTATGGGCGACATCGGCGCCGCGGATGTTGAAGGTCCAGGCGACCGCGTGGCTGTCGGACAGCACCAGCGCGTCGACGCCGAGCTTGCCGATCTCGCTTCTGATCTGCGTCAGCTTCTCGGCTTCCGAGATGCCGGCATGCTGGAGCCCGTGCACGGCGACGGGGGCGAGCGGCGGCTGCGGGCGGTCCTGCCAGATCGCGTCGATCGGATTGCTGTCGACGGCAACCAGCTCGGCGCCGGCCTTGGCGCAGGCGGCAGACAGGCGCTCAGCTGCCGCAAAAGTGTGCAGCCACGGATCAAATCCGAGGCGGTCACCGGCTTTCAGATGCGCCGACACCCAGCTCTCCGGCGGCGGGTCGATCAGCGATTCCACCACCCAGGCCTTTGCATCGACCTGCTTGGCGGCCTGAAGCGTGTAGCGGCCGTCGACGAACAATGCGGCCTCCTGCGTCAGAACCACCGCGAATCCCGCCGAGCCCGTGAAACCGGTCAGCCAGGCCAGCCGTTCTTCCGACGGCGGCACATATTCGTTCTGCTGCTGATCGGCGCGCGGAACGACGAAGCCGGCGAGCTTGCGACGGGCGAGTTCTTCGCGAAATGCGGCCAGCCGTGCCGTCAACGCGACGCCGGCCTCCGGCTCCTCGAATGTCTGGAAGTGTGCTTCGAACATAGTGGATCACTTTAGGATCATGGGGACGAGTCCGCAATCTGGACGCATTTACGTCGCATCTGGCATGGACTGTGCTTGAATGGTTCCACTTGAATTGAGTGGAGTAAAGGATGCGGCAGCTGCGCTTCGTCCGGATGACAGCGAAATTCGAGCAGGTGGTTCATCTCAACGGCGAGGGGACACACGATGCCAGCATTCACGTTTGAGAAGATTTCGCCGCCGGCGCGCCGAGCCCCGACGGAGGCGGCACCGAAGAAGCCGCGCAGCGTCATCAGCCAGATGATCAACCGCATCGCCGAGCGCCGCGCCAAGCGTGCGTCGCAGGTCGAGCGTACGGCGCACCGCGACGAGAAGCCGGCGGAGTAGCGGCATTGCTGATGCCGTAGGGCGGACAAGTCGCTTGGCCCGCCTACGGCGCCTGTGCTGGCTATCCCACCTTCCGCAGCAACAGACTGCTCCACCCCTCGATCCGCAGATGCCTCAACGGCACGAGGCCGCGGGCGCGATAGGCGGCGATCACGGCGGGGGCCTGATGCGTCAGCAGGCCGGAGAGGATGACGTGTCCGCCTAGCGCGAGATGCCGTGCCATCGGCCCCGCCAATTGCCTCAGCGGATTGGCAAGGATGTTGGCCAGCACCAGGTCGAACGGGCCGGCTCGTCCAAAATCCGGCGCGGCGAAGCCGGTCGCGCGGATCACCCGCACATGGTTGCCAACTTCGTTCAGCCAGGCGTTCTCGGAAGCCACCCGCACCGAGGGCGGATCGATGTCGGAGGCGAGCACGGCGCGATGCAGCGCCTTTGCCGCAGCGATGGCCAGCACGCCGGTCCCAGTGCCGAGGTCGAGCAGGTTCCTCGGGCGGGAACTCTTCAGAACATGGTCAAGCAGTAGTAAACAGCCATGCGTCGTGCCGTGATGGCCGGTGCCGAACGCGAGCGCCGCCTCGATCTCGATCGCGAGCTTGTTCGGCGCCACGCGGTCGCGGTCATGACTGCCGTGCACGACGAAGCGGCCGGCCGGGACCGGGACGAGATCCTCCAGGCTGGCCCTGACCCAGTCCTTGGCCTCGACAATGTCGAAGGTGAGCGTCGCGGCGATCTCATTTCCTGCTGATGTTGCAATGAGTTCGCGCAACCATGCGTGATCGGGCGCCTCGGCAAAATGGAGCGTGACGTCCCATTGTCCGTCCGGCCGCTCGAAGGCGGCGACCGCCGCATCGCCCTCGAAGAACACCTCGGTGAGCACGTCGACGACGCGCCGGGCGTCGGCCTCGCTGCCGATCGAAAAGCTGGCGCGATGAGTTGGAGCAGGCTGCATTCAGGGTTCCGTTGAGTTGAATTTTTGGGATTTTTGCCGCCAATTTTCCGCGCAAGTTGCAGTCCCCGGGTTAACCCGGCCGAAGGCCGCGCCCCGTACATTCTCGGGTGTTGAATTAAGCCAACACAGCTTGGAATTGAAACGGAGGCGAGTCTTGAAGAGCATGATTCAGAAATTCTGGTCGGATGAATCCGGTGCCACGGCGATCGAATACGGTCTGATTGCCGCGGGCATCGCCCTGGCGATCATCACCGTGGTGAACAGCCTGGGCAGCACCATGAACGACAAGTTCACGTCGATTAGCACCAACCTGAAGTAATTTCCGCCTCCATTTCCCAGCGGGGGCTGCTTTTTCTTCTAGGCTGACCTGATCACCGCCCGCGAGGGGAATTCCCCCTGGCGGGCGAGGTCGTTTCCTGCCGGCGCTTTCGATATTCACAGCTTGTCCGCTGCTCACCCGGCACCCTATCCACCGGTTTTTCCCGCAATTGTCCTCACGATTTTCCACTGCGTTTCCCCCGGCCGTCGCGATGCTCCGGTCCCCAAGCATCCGCGGCCTGTCCACAGACCGTTCAACAGCCTGTCCACAAGGGATCCACAGATCTATCCACGGCTTCCGAACAGCGAGCGGTGATCCCTCAGGATCGCCTGCGCGGCGTTATGGCCGGGCGCACCGGTGACGCCGCCGCCGGGATGGGCGCCTGAGCCGCAATGATAGAGGCCTCTTAACGGCCCGCGATAATCGGCATGGCCCAGCATCGGTCGTGCCGAGAACAGCTGGTTCAAGGTCAGCGCGCCGTGGAAGATGTCGCCGCCGACGAGGCCGAACTGCCGCTCGAGGTCGAGCGGAGACAGGATCTGGCGGCCCAGCACGCTCGCCGCAAAACCCGGCGCGTATTCGTCCACCGTCGCGATCATGAGATCGGCGACCTCCTCGCGATGGTCGTCCCACGACTTTCCATCCGGAAGCTCCGGCGCGACGTGCTGGCAGAACAGGCTCGCGACGTGCTTTCCCGCGGGCGCCAGCGTGTCGTCGAGCGTGGAGGGGATCAGCATCTCGACCACGGGCTGTCGGCTCCAGCCCCGCGAGCGCGCATCGAGATAGGCGCGGTCCATGTAGGGAAGGCTCGGCGCCAGGATGATGCCGGAAGAGAGATGGTCGCCTTCGCCCGGCAGCGCCGTGAACGAGGGCAGGCGATCCAGCGCCACGTTCATGCGAAAGGTGCCGGAGCCGTTCTTCCAGTGCCGGATGCGGGCGAGGAAGTCCGCAGGAAGCGCCTCGGCCGCGATCAGCTGCGTGTAGAGCAGCTTTGGATTGACATTGGCCGCGACATATTTCGCGCGGATCGCCTCGCCGTTCTCAAGCACGATTCCGACGGCGCGGTCGCGCTCCACGATCACCTCGCGCACGCCGGCATCCGTGTCGATCGCGACGCCGCGGTCGCGCGCCGCGCGCGCCATCGCCTGCGTAATCGCGCCCATGCCGCCGATGGCATGGCCCCAGACGCCCTTCTTGCCGTTCACCTCGCCGAAGGCGTGATGCAGCATCACGTAGGCCGAGCCGGCGGCATAGGGGCTGGCATAATTGCCGACGATGGCGTCGAAGCCGAACAGCGCCTTGACCAGATCATGCTCGAAGCGCTCATCCAGCATCTCGCCGGCCGAGCGGGTGAAGAGATCGAGCAGGCTGCGGCTCTGTTCCAGCGTGAGACCGCGCAGGATGCTGGCGGTCTTCCAGGCGTTGACGCCTTCGCGCAACGCCGCCGTGCCAAAACCCTCGACGAGGTTCGGCGGCGCGCGCAGCACGAATTGCCTGAGCACGTCGGCGATGTCTTCCAGCTCGCGTGAAAACCCGTCGAGCGCGGCTGCGTCATGCGCGCTCAGTCGTGCGACTGATGCCTTCGTCCGGCCCTCCCCGGTGAGGAGATAGCTGGCATCGGGCGCGGGCAGGAAATTCTGGGCGCGCCGTTCCACGATGCGCAGGCCCTGCTCGGCGAGCTTGAGGTCGCGGATCACCTGCGGATTGAGCAGGCTCACCGTGTAGGCCGCGACCGAATTGCGGAATCCCGGGTGAAACTCCTCCGTGACCGCGGCACCGCCCACCACCTTGCGGCGCTCGACCACGCGCACGCGCAGGCCGGCCATCGCGAGATAGGCCGCGCAAGTGAGGCCGTTGTGGCCAGCGCCGATGATGACGACGTCGGTTTCGGTCATGAAGATGCAAGGCCCAGTCTATCGTCATTCCGGGGCTCGCGAAGCGAGAACCTGGAATCTCGAGGTTCCGGGTTCGATGCTCCGCATCGCCCCGGAACGACGTCTAATATCAAGCAATTCACGCTGCAACATCACAGCCCCCTTTATTGCCCGTTCAGGCGCCTTGTGCTCCATTGCGCGCGTCCGGCGCCCGCCGGTTTTTTGAGCCGGAGCTTCCATGGATTCGATCGTGCAACCCGCCGCCACGGAGCAGCCGTCCGCCTCGCGCAACCGGCTGGTGCTGACGGTCTACACCGCCGCGATCTTCGTCAGCGCGCTGCTGCTGTTCTCGGTGCAGCCGCTGTTCACGAAGATGGTGCTGCCGCGGCTCGGCGGCTCGCCGGCGGTGTGGTCGGTGGCGATGGTGTTCTTCCAGTCGCTGCTGCTGGCGGGCTATGCCTATGCGCATCTCTTGATGCAGGCGAGGAGCCGCCTCGTGCCCGTGGCCGTGCATCTGGTGCTGCTGATCGCGGCCTTCGCCACGCTGCCGCTCGGCATCGCCTTCGGCTATGGCGAGCCGCCGGCTTCCGGCTATGCGTTCTGGCTGCTCGGCCTGTTCGTGGTCTCGATCGGCCTGCCGTTCTTTGCGCTCGCGGCCAACAATCCGCTGTTGCAGGCCTGGTTTGTCCGCACCGGCCATCCCGCCGGACATGATCCCTATTTCCTCTATGCCTCCTCCAACATCGGCAGCTTCCTCGCGCTGCTGTCCTATCCGTTCCTGCTGGAGCCGGTGTTCACGCTGCACACGCAGAACCGGCTCTGGACCGGCGGCTATGCCCTCTTGATTCTCCTGATCGCCGCCTGCGGTGTGTTGCTGCTGCGCTCGCCGAAACTGGCAGTGGTCGACGCGAAAACGGAGGACGCGAATGCGCCGGCGCCGGCGTTCTTGACGCGGCTGCGCTGGATCTTCCTCGCCGCGGTGCCCTCGGGCCTGCTCATCGCCGTCACCGCGCATATCTCGACCGACGTTGCGGCGGCGCCGCTGCTGTGGGTGCTGCCGCTGTCGCTGTATCTGCTCACCTGGGTCGTGGTGTTCCAGTCGCGGCCGCTGCTGCCGCACAAATGGATGCTGATGCTGCAGCCGGTCGCGATCGCCGGCGTTGTCGTCCTGCTCGCCTTCGGCGGCGAACAGAATCTGTTGCTGACGCTCGGCGGCCATCAATTGTGCTTCTTCGTCATCGCCATGGCCTGCCATGGCGAGCTGGCGCGGACCCGTCCGGCCGCCAAATATCTCACCGGATTCTATGTCGCGCTGTCGTTCGGCGGCATGGTCGGCGGCCTCTTTGCCGGTCTCCTCGCCCCCTTCACCTTCTCGTGGATCGCCGAATATCCGATCCTGGTCGCGCTTGCCGCGCTGTGCCGGCCGATTGCGAACGAACGGCTTGCCGGTGTCGTCAAATGGTATTGGCTGGCGCTCGCCGCGCTCGCGGTGGCGCTGGTCGCACCGTCATACGCCACCGGCAATCTCTCGACCTGGTTCGAGGATCACCGCGTCTGGGTCGCCGGCAGCGTCGGCGTGCTTGCCGCGCTGCTGGCACTGATGCTCAATGCCGGCCGCTGGAAGATCTTTGCCACCGTCGTGCTCGCGCTGGCGTTGATCCGCGTCTATCCCGCGGACGAGGGCCGCGTCACGACGGTGCGCAGTTTCTTCGGCGTGCACAAGATCGTGGTGACGCCCGGCGGCTACTTCCATGTGCTGATGCACGGCACCACGATTCACGGCGCCGAGCGCTTCCGCAACAACGACGGCACGCCCGTCGCCGGCCGTCCCGAGCCGATCACCTATTATCACAAGGACGGCGGGATCGGTCAGGCCGTCAGCGCCATCCGCGAACGCAAGGGCGCTCCGCTCAAGGTCGCCGCGATCGGCGTCGGCTCGGGCACGCTCGCCTGCGCCGCCGCGCCTGGCGAGGACTGGAAATTCTTCGAGATCGACCAGTCGATGGTCGATGCCGCGCGCGATCCCAGAAATTTCCGCTACATATCAAGCTGCATGCCGGACATGAAGCCCGTGATCGGCGATGCGCGCCTCACCTTCGCCAAGGAGCCCGACGGCGCCTATGACCTCGTCATCGTCGATGCCTATTCGTCCGATGCGATCCCGATCCATCTCGCCACCGAAGAGGCGATGAAGATCTACAAGGACAAGCTCGCGCCACACGGCGCCGTGGTGATGCACGTCTCCAACCGGCATCTCGACCTCGAGACCGTCGTGGTCGGCATCGCTGACGCCAACGATCTCCAGAGCTGGGTCTTCAACGAGGATTCCGGGCGAGATGGCGACTACATCTTCTCGACCGACGTCGTCATCTCGGCGCGGGAGGAAGCCGACATCGGCCGGCTCGCCGCCTCGAAGTCGTGGGAGCAGACCGAAGCCGACGACAGGGTAAGGGTCTGGACCGACGACTATTCCAACATCCTGGGTGCGCTGTATCGGCGCTGGCGGGACGGGGAGTAGGGCGCCGCGACAACCGTCTCCGTGCCCCGGCGCAGTGCAGCGTTGCATGCCCCGCCGCGTCCGGGACACGAGACCGTCTTACGGCTCGACCGGCGTCCCCGCCGGCAACCCGATTCCCTTCTCGCCGGCGATCTGCCGCAGCAAGTCGGGTCTGTCGGAAATGATCCCGTCAACGCCGAGCTCGATCATCCGCGTCATGTCTTCGCGCTTGTTGACCGTCCAGACCACCACGCGCAATCCGAGCCCGTGGGCCTCCGCGACGAGCGCAGCGGTGACATCGCCGAAATGGGGCGACCAGATCGTGCCGCCCGCCGCCTTGATCGTGCGCGGCAGCGATCCGCCGTGATCGGCCGGATTGAAGCCGGCCGTCCAGTTCGTCGCCTTGTCCAGCGCCACCGTCGGAGCCGAGCCGCGCTGGAGCGTCAGATACACCGTCGGTATCTTGGGCGCCTGCTGCTGGACCAGTTGCAAGGTCCTCCAGTCGAACGACTGGATCATGACCCTGTCGGAAAACGCCTCGGTCCCGATCAGCCCCAGCAGCTTCGCGACAAAGGCCTGCGGATCGAGCGTTTCGTCCGGATGGTTCGGGTCGATCTTGGTCTCGATGTTGAAGCGCACACGCGCGTTGCCGGATTTTCGTGCCAGCGCGAACAGCTCGCTCAAGGTCGGAATGCGCGTCCCCGGTACCGCGCGCTGGTCGGGGAATTGTTTCGCGTAAGCACTTTCCGGCCGGATCTGGCCGACGTCATAAGTCCTGACCTGGTCCAGCCGCAGCTTGACGAAAGGCGTGCCCGGCGGAGTGATGTAAGCGCCGTCGGGGCGGCGTGTGAGATCAGGATTGAGCCCGCGCTCATGCGACACGATGATTTCGCCGTCCGCGGTGACGCCGACGTCGAGCTCCAGCGTGTCCACGCCCATCGACAGCGCGTTGGCGAAGGCGGGCAGGGTGTTTTCCGGCAGCAGCGCCCGCCCGCCGCGATGCGCCTCGAGATCGAAGGCCAAGGCTGGTTCTACAATGGCTCGTCCTACAATGGCTTGTCCTGCAGCGAGAAACGCGAGCACGGTCAGGATCGTTGCGGCACGTGACGGCATGGTGCCTCGGCCGGTGAGGTCGATCGATGTGCGATCGCGTCAGTTCTGATAGTAATAGCCGCGCGGCTGATAGAGCTGCCGGGGCTGTGGCTGATAATAATAACCCTGCTGGCCGTAGCCCTGGTCGTAATAGGGGCGCGGCTGCTGCTGATAGACCTGCGCGTCATAGAGCGGGCGGGTGGCCGAACGCGGAGCCGGATAGCGCGCGACGGAGTCGCTGCCGTCGGCGGGATAGATGTAATTGTCGTCCTGCGGCATGTAGCGGCGGGCGGGCTGCGCCGGCGGCACCAGGTTCACGGGATCGCCCGATGTGGCGTACTGATCTTCGGCGGGCTGCAGCGGAGCGCGGGCCACCGCGGCGTTGGTGCGGCCGCGCGGATTGCGCGCCAGCGCCACCTGCGCCGATCCGGACAGCGTCACTGTGGTGTTGAGCACGCCCTGCTGCTGCACCAGCGCATAGAGTGTCGATGCGTTCTGACGCGACAGCCGCACGCAGCCATGCGACGCCGGCGAGCCGAGCCGGCCGACCGAGTCGGTGCCGTGGATGGCGTGGCCGACCTTGGTGAAGAAGATCGCGTGCGGCATCGGCGCGTCGTCGAATTCCTTGGAATAGTGATCCTCTTCCATGCGGAAGGCGCGGAACGCGCCGTTCGGCGTCTCGCGCGAGGGGATGCCTGTTGATACCGGCCAGCGATAGCGAGCCACGCCGTCGACCGCGACGGTCATCTGCTGATTGTCCTTGTCGACGGTGATCTCGACCTTGGCCTGCGCGGTGCCCGCGCTCAAAACCATCATGGACGTCAAAGCAATGAAAAATGAACGCATCTGGAAACGCATTTGAATTCTGGCCTCCGGCCTCTTCTCGCTAGCCGCCGCGGCTCTCCGTCCCCGGCGTGCAATATGCCTGCAATCCGGCGTGGGTTCCAGCGGCCTGCCTGCCCATCGTTAACGCGATGCGGGGCTTAAGCAAGGCCGCTTTGTGCCGCGCCGCGCGCGGCGGCGCTGACATTTTCGCGAGCCGGACGCGCGTTCGACGCCGACAATTCGTTACAAAGGCGCAACCATCCGGGCCGCGCGGCGCGTTGACGATGTCACCCCGGCGCCAGCCGCCCTAGTCGTTCCGGGGCGCCCGAAGGGCGAGCCCGGAATCCATTCATCCACCAACCCGCCGCACAATGGATTCCGGGCTCGTGCTGCGCACGCCCCGGAATGACACCTGGATCAATTCTTCAGCCGATACCCCGTGCGGAAGATCCACCAGATCACCACCAGGCAGATCACCAGGAACGCCAGCGTCATGCCGATGCTGACGGATACGCTGACGTCGGCGATCTCGTAAAAGCTCCAGCGGAAACCGGAGATCAGATAGACGACCGGATTGAGCAGCGCGACCGTACGCCAGGTCGGAGGCAGCATGTCGATGGAATAGAAGCTGCCGCCGAGGAAGGTCAGCGGCGTCACCACCAGCATCGGAATCATCTGCAGCTTCTCGAAGCCGTCGGCCCAGATGCCGATGATGAAGCCGAACAGGCTGAACGTCACCGCCGTCAGCACCAGGAAGGTCAGCATCCAGACCGGATGCTGGATGTGCAGCGGCACGAACAGGCCGGCGGTCGCCAGGATGATCAGGCCAAGAATGATCGACTTGGTCGCGGCGGCGCCGACATAGCCGAGCACGATCTCGAAATAGGAGATCGGCGCCGACAGGATCTCGTAGATCGTGCCGGTGAATTTCGGGAAGTAGATGCCGAACGAGGCGTTGGCGATGCTCTGCGTCAGCACCGAGAGCATGATCAGGCCCGGCACGATGAAGGTGCCGTAGCTGACGCCCTCGACCTCGCTGATGCGCGAGCCGATGGCGGCGCCGAACACCACGAAATAAAGCGAGGTCGAGACCACCGGCGAGACGATGCTTTGCAGCAGCGTGCGCCAGGTGCGCGCCATTTCGAACAGATAGATGGCGCGGATGGCGCGGTGGTTCATGACGTCCTCACGAGGTCGACGAAGATGTCCTCGAGCGACGATTGCGTCGTGTCGAGATCGTTGAAGCGGATGCCGGCGGTGCGGAGATCGCCGAGCAGGCTGGTGATGCCGGTGCGCTCGCCCTGGGTGTCGTAGTCGTAGACTAACGTTGCGCCGTTATCGCAGAGCTCGAGCTCGTAGTGATGAAGGCTTTCCGGCAGCGCGGCGATCCTGCCCTGCAGATGCAGGGTCAGCCGCTTCTTGCCGAGCTTCTGCATCAAGGTCGTCTTGTCCTCGACCAGCACGATCTCGCCCTTGTTGATGACGCCGATGCGGTCGGCCATCTCCTCGGCTTCCTCGATGTAATGCGTGGTGAGGATGATGGTGACGCCGGACTGTTGCAGGGTGCGCACCACCTCCCACATGCCCTTGCGCAGCTCGACGTCGACGCCCGCGGTGGGCTCGTCCAGGAACAGGATCTGCGGTTCGTGCGACAGCGCCTTCGCGATCATCACGCGGCGCTTCATGCCGCCGGACAGCGTGATGATCTTGTTGTCCTTCTTGTCCCACAGCGAGAGGTCCTTCAGCACCTTCTCGATGTGCGCAGGATTCTTCGGCTTGCCGAACAGGCCGCGGGAGAAGCTGACGGTCGCCCACACGCTCTCGAAGGCGTCGGTGTGCAATTCCTGCGGCACGAGGCCGATCAGCGAGCGCGCCTTGCGGTAGGAGGTCTGGATGTCCTCGCCGCCGACGAGCACGCGGCCCTCGCTCGGGTTGGCGATGCCGCAGATGATGGAGATCAGCGTGGTCTTGCCGGCGCCGTTGGGCCCGAGCAGCGCAAAAATCTCGCCGCGCTTGATATCGAGATTGACGTTCTTGAGCGCCCTGAAGCCGGACCCATAGGTCTTCGACAGATTGGCGACGGAGATGATGGAGGACATGATGGCCGCGAGGCTGAGGGGCAAAGGTTGGGGAGGGGAGGCCGGACCGGTCCCGGAGGGAGGTCAGCGGAGCCCTGAAATAGGAACGCAGTTGCTTGCCCGCAATTCCCCGGAGAAAAATGGTCTCAAAACAGGCCCTTCGGTGGCAGGTTTCAGGCAAGTGTTGCGCGATGGTCACTGCTTGCGGCTAAGATTGTCGCTCACGCGGCTCTTTGTTGCGTGTGCGAGCAGGCCATGGCTACGATTCCGGCCAATCGCGAAGCGTATGTCCCCAGGGAAAACATCGATGACACCGAACGGCCGTCACACCGCCGGCGCCAGCCAGTTATCCGCCCTCCGTGTATGGGCGATGGGCCTGCTCCTGCTGTCAGCTGTTGCCATCAACCCGACCCCTGTCAGGGCCGCGCCGAGCCAGGCCGCGGCCGCGACCACGCATGTCTACCTGCTCCGTGGCGTGCTCAACATCTTCTCGCTCGGGCTCGACACGATCGGCGCCCGGCTCCAGGCGCAGGGCATCCCGGTGACCGTCGCCAACTTCGTGTCCTGGTCCTCGCTCGCCGACGAGGCCGCGGCCGCCTACAGGGCCGGTCGGCTCAAGACCATCGTCCTGGTCGGCCATTCCTCCGGCGCGACGGCGCTGCCCGACATGATCGCCAAGCTCAACCAGCTCGGCGTGCCCGTGAAGCTCGCGATCGGCCTCGACTCCGTGTTCAAGACCAAGCTCTCGACCGGCGCGGAGCGTTACATCAACATCTATATCGGCGATGGTCCCGGTGAGCCGGTGCGGGCCGCGGCGGGTTTTCGCGGCAAGCTCGACAATGTCGACGTGCGCGGCTCCGGCGTCGGCCACATCTCGATCGACAAGAATGAGGCGATCCAGCGCCGCGTCATCGCCGAGATCGACGCCGCGATCATGCGCTCGCGCGCTCCGGCCTTGCCGGTCGCCGAACGCGGCGCTCCGGGGCAGGCGCGCGCGGCGGCCGCGACCGCTCCGGCGAGGAACTGAGGCAAATCGGCTCGGTTTCGGCGCCGCAAAATCCGCCAAATCCGCGGTCATGAAGCCACGGGGGAGGCCTCTGCCTCCCGCGGTGGGACTGCTGGACTGATGATTGATCTGAGGCGACTAGTCGCGCTGGCAGCCGTTGCACTGCTCGCCTTGGGCCCTGGCGTAGCTGCTGCCTCACCCGCCAAGTCCAAGACCACAGCGGCGGTACCTGCCACGCCGCCGCCCCCGCCGTTCGAGCCGTTGCCGCCCCCGAAAGTCTACCTGTTCCGCGGCGCCATGGGGCCGATCTTCTCGACCGGCATGGATCGGCTCAGCGAGAAGCTGACCCAGGCCGGCTTCTCCGCCGACGTCTATGAATTCACCCTGTGCCGGTTCATCGGCAGCCGCGTCATCGCGAGCTACAAGGACCAGGCGGCGCCGATCGTGCTGATCGGCCACTCCATGGGCGGGCTGTGCTCGATCGTCATCTCCGAGATGGCGGCCAAGGAGAACATCCCGATCAGCCTCGTCATTGCCATCGATCCCGCGCACGCGACCGGCGACGTGCCGCTCAATGTCGAGCGCTTCATCAACATCTTCCTGTCCGACAGCGTCCTCGGTGGCGGCGACGTCGTCGCGGTCCCCGGCTTTCGCGGCCATTACGCGAGCTACGACCTGAAGGAAAACGCGCGCGTCTCGCACATCAATATCGAGAAGTCCGATGACATCCATCGCCAGATCGTCGAGATGGTGACGCGGCTGCCGCGCATTCCGCCGCAGACCCAGGCCGATGCCGTGCCGCTGCGCTATCTCGTGCCTGCGGATACGTTGGTCGAATTGTGGGATTCCGGTGTGCGAGTCCCGGTGCGCCGCGGCGACACCATGGAGAGCATCGCCGCCGCCAACCGCGTGCCGCTGTGGACGCTCGCGCAGAGCAATTCGCTTGCGGAGAACGCACAGCTCACGCCCGGGCAAACCATCATCGTCCCGCGCCACCTGACGCCGCCCGAGCCCGCAGCCGCGATGGCAGCGCCGCCGGCGGCTCCGGCGAAGCGGAAGTAGGGCGCTTTGCCGCTGCAAAAGCGGTGCTTATGGGGCGGGCGATCTCTCCTAATTCGTCATGCCCGGGCCTGTCCCGGGCATCCACGTTCTCGGTGCCGCACGAAAGATCGTGGATGGCCGGGACAAGCCCGGCCATGACGCAGGGCGTTCTCAAACATTCGTTCCGTGGATCGCGTCGATCACGGCGTCCGTGACCTCCTTCGTCGTCGCCGTGCCGCCGACGTCGGGCGTCAGCACGCCGGCCGCGCAGACGCGCTCGACCGCCGCCATCAGCCGCATGGCGGCGTCCTTCTCGCCGAGATGCTCGAGCATCTGCGCGCCGGTCCAGAACGTCGCGACCGGGTTGGCGATGCCCTTGCCGGTGATGTCGAAGGCCGAACCGTGGATCGGCTCGAACATCGAGGGGAAGCGGCGCTGCGGATCGATGTTGCCGGTCGGCGCGACGCCGAGGCTTCCCGCCAGCGCACCGGCGAGATCGGAGAGGATGTCGGCGTGCAGATTGGTCGCGACGATGGTGTCGAGGCTCCTCGGATGCAGCGTCATGCGCACCGTCATGGCGTCGACCAGCATCTTGTCCCAGGTGACGTCAGGGAATTCGCTTGCGACCTCGGCGGCGATCTCGTCCCACATCACCATGCCATGGCGCTGGGCGTTCGACTTGGTCACGACGGTCAGGAATTTGCGCGGGCGCGACTGCGCGAGCTCGAACGCATAGCGCATGATGCGGGTGACGCCGACGCGGGTGAACACGGCAACTTCGGTGCCGACCTCTTCCGGCAGGCCCTTGTGCGCGCGGCCGCCCATGCCGGCATATTCGCCTTCCGAATTCTCGCGCACGATCACCCAGTCGAGATCGCCGACGCCGACATTGCGCAGCGGTGAGGCGACGCCGGGCAGGATCTTTGTCGGCCGCACATTGGCGTATTGGTCAAAGCCCTGGCAGATCGGCAGGCGCAGGCCCCACAACGTGATGTGATCGGGCACGTCGGGTGCGCCAACCGCGCCGAAATAGATCGCGTCGAACTTCTTCAGCTCAGCGAGGCCGTCGGCCGGCATCATGATGCCGTGCTTCTTGTAATAGTCCGAACCCCAGTCGAACGTCTTGACGTTGAAGGCGAGATCGCCGCTGCGCTTTGCGAGAGCCTCCAGCACGCGGATTCCGGCTGAGATCACCTCGGGGCCGATGCCGTCGGCAGGAATGGCTGCGATCGAATGAGTGCGCATAAGGACCTCCATCGGGAAACATCAGCGGTTTGCGGCAGGGGATCAGTCCAGGCCGCGGCGAGGCTCGGCGGGTTGGCAAGGCAAACCAATTCGGGCTGGCTTATACAGAAAATGTTGCGCTATGACATCAACCAACGAGAAAGCAGGATGCTATGTCCGGACAGAAAACCTCCAACGCATTGCGGGTTGCCGTCGCGGGCCTGGGCTCGATCGGCACCAAGGTCGCGACCGCGCTCGATCAGGGCATCGAGGGGCTAACCCTGTCGGCTGTCGCCGTGCGCGATCCCGCCAAGCATCGGGCTTTCATCAGCGGCCTGCGACGCCCGCCGCAAGTGCTGCCGATCGAGCAGCTCGGCGAGGCCGCGGACATCGTGGTCGAATGCGCGCCGAGCAATCATCTGCGTTCCATCGTCGAGCCGGCGGTGAAGCGCGGTAAGGCCGCGGTCGTGGTCAGCGTCGGCGGCCTGCTCGACAATTTCGATCTCGTCGATCTCGCCCGCGCCAATGGCGGCCGCATCATCGTGCCGACCGGCGCGCTGATCGGGCTCGATGCCGTCAACGCCGCCGCGGTCGGCACCATCCATTCGGTGCAGATGGTGACGCGCAAGCCGATCGACGGGCTGAAGGGCGCACCGTTCATCGTGCAGAACAACATCGACATCGACAATCTGCGTGAGCCGCTCAAGCTGTTCGAAGGCAGCGCGCGCGAAGCGGCGAAAGGCTTTCCGGCGAACGTCAACGTCGCCGTTGCGCTGTCGCTGGCGGGCATCGGGCCCGATCGGACCCGGATCCAGGTTTGGGCCGACCCGACCGTGACGCGCAACGTTCACCGCATCGAGGTCGAAGCGGATTCGGCGCGGTTCTCGATGGGCATCGAGAACATCCCGTCCGAGAATCCCAAGACCGGGTTGATCACCGCGCTGTCGGTGATCGCGCTGCTGCGCAAGCAGCGCGCCACGCTATGCGTGGGCACGTGAAGGGGATCAAGGCGACGCTGCGCCCCCTCTCCCGCTTGCGGGAGAGGGTTGGGGAGAGGGGTCTCTTCGCAACGGGACACTCCCCCAGAGGAAAGAACCCTCACCCGCGTCGCTTCGCTCCGCGCCCTCTCCCGCAGGCGGGAGAGGTGCAGCCAGTCCGCGGCGCCGATCTCGCCTATTTCGACCTACACCCCCGCCACGCGCCAGATCACGTTGCCGACGTCGTCGGCCATCAGCAGCGACTTCTTGTCGGGGCCGATCGCAACGCCGACCGGGCGGCCGTAGGATTCCTTCTCGTCGGGTGACAGGAAGCCCGACAGGATGTCGCGACCGGGACCGGACGGCTTGCCGTTCTCGAACGGGACGAACACCAGCTTGTAGCCGGACAGCTTGCTGCGATTCCACGAGCCGTGCTGGCCGATCACCATGCCGTCGCCGAAGCCGGGCAGGGTGCCTGCGGGCATCCAGCACAGGCCGAGCGAGGCGGTGTGGCCGCCGAGCGCATAGTCCGGTTGCAGCGCCTTGGCGACCATGGCCGGATCCTGCGGTACGCGGTCGTCCACCGTCTTGCCCCAGTAGCAATAGGGCCAGCCGTAGAAGCCGCCGTCGCGCACCGAGGTGAGATAGTCCGGCGGCGTCTCGTCGCCGAGCCCGTCGCGCTCGTTGACGACGGTCCAGAGCACATTCGTATTCGGCTCCCAGGCAAGGCCGACCGGATTGCGCAGGCCCGCGCCGAAAATGCGATGCGTGCCGGCCACGAGGTCGAGCTCGTACACCGCGGCACGGCCTTCCTCGACCTCCATGCCCATCTCGGCGATGTTGCTCAGCGAGCCGACGCCGGCATAGAGCTTCTTGCCGTCGGGGCTGGCGAGCAGGCTGCGCGTCCAATGTCCGCCCGGCTTGAACGTCGTGAGCCTCTTGCCCGGCGCGGTGATGCGGTCGGCGCCCGCGACATAGGGAAACGCCATCACGCCGTCGGTGTTGCCGACATAGAAGGTGTCGCCGACCAGCGCCATGCCGAAGGGCTGGTTGAGGTTCTCCATGAAGGCGCCGCGGTGTTCGGCGACGCCGTCGCTGTCCTTGTCGCGCAAGAGCGTGATGCGGTTGGCGGACACGCCAAGCGCGGCGGCGCGGCGCATCGTCGCCTGCATCGCATAGTGAAACACGTTGCGCGGGGCGCCCGCGATCTGCGTCGCCTCCGCGATCAGCACGTCGCCGTTCGGCAGCACCTCGATCCAGCGCGGATGGTCGAGGCCGGTCGCGAACGCATTGACCTTGAGACCCGGCGCGACGGTCGGCTTCCGGCCCTCGCTCCAGCCGCGCGCGGTCGGCATCTTCAAGGTCGGGATCGCGCCCTGTGGCTTCGCTTCGGGAATGGCGGGGGTCTCTCCCCAGGCCGGCGCGGGCTCGGTGCCCGTCATCTTGCGCCATTGCAGCGCCATGCCGCCGAGGATCGCGACGAACTGCGCGAAGATGCTGGAGAAGGTCATGAGGAGCCCCTGTTTGCGCGCGCATCCAACTGGCTGACGGGGCAGACGTCAACCGGTGCGGGCTGCCGCCAGGGCCTATTCCCGCGGAATGGCAGCCGATCGAATTTGCATGGGACGAGCGCCGACGGGTGGTGCCCGGAGATCAACGGCCGATCTGCCGCTCGAGCTGCCGTGCCGTGCGAAAATCGTCGAGGTGATGGATGTTCGGCGCCAGCGCTGCCTCCCTGGACAGCAGATGATAGACCCGCGCGACCGTGCGCTGCTTCTGCTTCGTCCGCCCAGGCGGCAGCGCCCGCGCCTTGCGCAGGGCGGCGATCGCGTGCTCGCGAAAATAATCGTAGGCATCCGACATGGCTCGATGCTCTGCAAATATTGCAGGTGTCGAGGGGCTAACGGGCGGGGGGAGGGGCGGTTCCTTGGCGCAATGTTCCAAGCGCGCCCATTTATCCCGTCATCCTGAGGTGCGAGCCATGGGGCGCAACGCGCCACATGGGGAGCCTCGAAGGACGGACGGCCCGGCTACATCTCGGCCGTGCATCCTTCGAGGCTCGGCTCGCGATGCATACGCATCGCAAACCTCGCACCTCAGGATGACGGAGCTAGTAGCAGCGCTGCTGGTTGGGCGAGGGCCCGCTTACCGCGGCGAGAGGAAGGGGATGATCATCGGCACCCGGCGGCAATAGGCGCCGTAGGCGTCCTCGCCGAGCTCCTTGGAGAGGAACACCTCTTCCATCCGGCCCTTCTGCCACATGCCGAGCGAGATCAGGATCGCGCCGAGGATCGCGGTCACGGTGCCGACCGCGATGCCGGTGGCCAGCATGCCGGCGATCAGCCCGGTGTAGATCGGATGGCGCACGATGCCGTACGGGCCGGTGTCGACGACGCGGTGGTCTTCCTTGTGGGTGATGGTGTTGGACCAGAACTTTCCGAGATGCAGCCGTCCCCACCAGGTGAAGGAGATGCCGGCAAGCACGATCAGCGCCGTGATGTAGACAGCGGTGTTGCTGAATACCCAGAGCGGCTTCTCGTTCAGCACTTCCGCGGTCCACGGCGTGAACAGGATGCCGCCGACCAGGATCGGGATGCGATAGCGGCCGGATTCCAGCGTCATGACCTGCTTCTGCGTGCGACCCTGCCAGAACGAGGCGCCGATCCAGCTGGCCAGCCAGGCCAGCCAGATCAGGGCGAGCAGTTGCGTCGGCCAGGTCGTGGTCCAGCCACCCCAGGCGACAGAGAGAAGCTTGCTGAAATCGAAGGACATGAAGGTTCTTTGCGTTGGGCGGCGGCTTCAGCCCGCGCGCGAGGACAGCGCGCGATGCTCGATGGCGCCGGTGGGCTGCTGGCCGTTGCGGGCGAGCAGGTGGGTGATGGTTTCGCGCAGCACCGGCTCGATCGGACGCGGCGAATAGCCGAGCTCGGTGCGCGCCTTGCCGATTGAAAGATCGCTCGCGGCGAGCGCGATGCGCACGCCCTCGGCGGTGCCGTTGGGCGGCCTGCGCGTGAAGTTGTCGGCCAGATATTCGAGCACGATGCCGGAGAGCTCGGCAAGCTTGCCGGGCACCACCACCGGGTACTGCCGGCGGCCGCTCATCGCCGACATCATCCGCAGGATGTTGCCGAGCGGAACGCAGTCGCCGCCGAGAATGTAGCGCTGGCCGTGGCGGCCGCGTTCCATGGTCAGCACCAGGCCCATGGCGACGTCGCGGACGTCGACCAGGTTGACCAGGAAGTTGAGATGCGGCTGCACCTTCTTCTGGAGGAAGTACCAGAGCATCGCGGTCGGCGGCGTCAGATTGTGGTCGGCGGCGCCGATCGGCATGGTCGGCGTGCCGATCACGAGCGGAAAGCCGCTGGCCGCAGCCTTCGCGACGCAATGCTCGGCGAGCGACTTCGAGCGCGTATAGGCGCCGGGCATCGCATCGGCCGGCTGCAGCGCCTCTTCGGCGGGAACGCCTTTGAGGTCGGAATAGGGGAACAGGATCGATTCGGTCGAGCAGTGCAGGAAGCGCGACACACCGCGCTTCATTGCGGCCGCAAGCACGATCTCGGTGCCGCGGCAATTGACCTCGTGAAAGTCCTGCTTGTTGGCGACCCACATGCCGGGCAGGCCGGCGAGGTGATAGATCTGATCGACCCCGGCGAGCGCAGCATCGACTGCGGCGCCGTCCAGCACCGAGCCGTGGACGTGTTCGACGTCGGGGTTCGCCGCGGCCGGCGCACGGACGTCGAGAACACGCACCCGCTGCCCACGGGCGCGGAGCGCTTCGACGAGATGATGTCCGATGAAGCCACTGCCACCGGTAACCAGGACGAGAGCCATGCAGAAGGTTGCTGTTTCGCTTCTAGAGCTATCGGGTTGAAAGGGAATTGGTCGGAAGAGGCGCCAGAATCGCGGCAAGGTCGCGACGGAAGCCCAATGCAATGAACAATTTTGCCATCACGAACATCGGTCCAAGCAAAAGATGCGAAGGAAAAGTGAACAGCGAGGCTTCGCGGCCCTCAAAAACCTTGTGGCCGATGGTCTGCGCGGCGAGGCCGAGCACCACCAGCGCGGCGAAGATCGCCCACATCGTCGCGGTGCTGACCTGCGCCGCAATGCTCGTCGCAACCGAAAACAGCACGATGGAGACCGCCAGAATGCCGATCCCGAGCGCCACATCGAGCAGCAGCCAATAGATCAGAACCGGCAAGGCCAGGATCACCGCCAGGCTGACATCGAAACCGAACAGCGGAAGCCTGACCAGCGTCAGCGGCAGCACCGCGCCGGTGAACAACAGGAGAATACCGACCACATGCATCGCCGTGTTCCGGGGATCGCGATGGTACTCGACGTAAACGGCAAGTTGGCGCTGAAAAAAGCCACCCATTTTGGTCTCATGCAGCACGGGATCGGGAAGGGCGAACAGTCGCTATAGCACTGGACCGGGCGGTGCACAAACCGGCACTCTTGTCGCGCAAAGCCGTATTGGTGCGTACTGGACAGGCACCAAAACGATCGGGATTTCAAAAGGTTCCGGAACGCGCGAAGCGGTCTCCGCTCAGCGCTTCTTGGCGGGCTTTTTCGCCGCAGGCGCCGGCGCCGCCGGACGCGGCTCCTCCGGCAGCTTGGCATAGGTCAGGATCTGCAACTGGCCGTTGACGGCCGACGTCGGCCTGGCCCGGTCGAGCAACTGCTCCTCGCCGAGGCCGATCGGATGCAGCCGCTTGGTCGAGATCTTGAACGTGTTCACCAGCACGTCGCGGATCGCGTCGGCGCGGCGCTGGCTCAGGATCGCATTGGCCTCGCGCGTCTTCGAATTGGATTCGACGTGGCCGACGATCAGGAACGTGTAGGGCAGCAGCGAGGCATGAACCAGCGCATCGGCGATCCGGCCGACGGTCTGGTAGGAGGCCGGCTGGATGATCGGCGTGTCGGCATCGAACTGGATCTGCGCATTGAAGGCCGGCAGCTTGGCGAGGTCAGGCGCGATCAGCGGCCGGTTCACAGGTCCCGGATCGTTCTTGATCCTGGTCTTGGCGCGCTCCATCACCTGCTGCTTCAGCGCGGGCAGATCGACCTCGGCGGCTTCTTCGAAATGGTTCAGCTTGCCGACGATGTCGTCGCGGGTCGGCGCTGCCGTTTGCGCGCCGGCACTGCCCGCGAGCGAAGTGAGCCCCAGCGCAACAATCGTTCCGGCAATGAAGAGCCTGCGCGCCCGCATCAGCGGTACCCCGCGTCGTCGACGGCTTTCAGGCAGTTGTTGCTGATGCCCTTGGGGGTCGAGACCAGGCAGGGGACCGACTTGCTGGTCTCCTTGGTCGAGCCGCCGCAGACCTTGACGATCTCGCGCTGGCAGGCATTCGCCACCGTGACGCGCGCGGCGACGCGCTTCTGGATGGCGTCGAACACGCCGAGATAGTCACTCGCGCATTGCGGCGACAGCACGTCGCGGTTGCGCGACAGGCACTCCTTCAGCCGGTTCGAATCCGGATTGACGCCACGGCAATTGGCGACGATTTCCGCACCGCAGCTCGCCGCCAGCTTTCCGATCGAATCGCCAAAGCTCATGGTCTCCGCCGCGCTGAGCGACGGCATCCCCAATGCCAGCAAGATCAGTGTGATGGAGCCCCGGACCATGGCTTTATCTGATACGGGGAAGTTCGCGATGGTCAAGACCTGTTCGGGACAGAACCGTCGAAGGCCTGGCGAGTGCGGCGAACAATCCTCACTCGGCGGCGTCGAGGGGCGGCCATTCGATCAGGGCCACCGTGTGGTTTCTGAGGTCGCCGGCCACATCGGCGTCTGCCTTGAGCTCGTCCAATGTCCGCGGCGGGGGAAGCTGGCGGCCGTCCGCGGCGAGGTCCTGAGCGTAGAGCGCGAGGGCCTCGGGCGCATTCTCCAGGGCCTCTTCGATATCGTCACCTCCCGAAAAGCAGCCGGGGAGGTCCGGAAACCACAGGCCCACGGCTTCGTCCGGATCGGTATCCTCGATGATGGCAACGTACTGAGCCAAGTCGGGCCTCACGCCCGCTGCACGAAACTGTCCACGACCTTCTTCTCGCCGGCCTTGTCGAAGGCGATGGTGAGTTTGTTGCCGTCGATCTTGGTGACGCGGCCGTAGCCGAACTTCTGGTGGAAGACGCGGTCGGACAGCGAGAATTCGGAGGTGGTGCCGGTCGATTTGGCGACCAGCTCACCCTCGATCGTCAGGGGACCACGACGGCGCGAGGAGAAGCTGCCGAAATCGGGGCCGGCCGATGAGGAAGATGAGAACGTCGCGGTCTCGTCCTCGAAGCCACCGTAACCGCCGCCAGAGCGGCCACCGCCGCGGTTGCGGTTGGCCTGGGCGCGCTGCCAGCCCGGGGTGGTGTAGCTGGAGCCGAACGCCTCCATGTCGTCGAAGCGCGAGGCGCCGTAGCCGCCGGTGCCGCCCCAGGCCGAGCCGCCCTTCGACTCCGTGATCTCGACATTGGCCGCCGGCAATTCGTCGAGGAAGCGCGAGGGGATCGTGGTCGACCAGGTGCCGTGGATGCGCCGGTTGGTGGCGAAATAGATCATGGCGCGGCGGCGGGCGCGGGTCAGGCCGACATGGCCGAGCCGGCGCTCTTCTTCCAGCCCGGCGCGGCCCTGTTCGTCTAGCGTGCGCTGGCTCGGAAACAGGCCTTCCTCCCAGCCGGGCAGGAACACATTGTCGAACTCGAGCCCTTTGGCCGAATGCAGCGTCATCAGCGACACCGCATCCTCCTCGGCGCCGCCCTCGCGATCCATCACCAGCGAGATGTGTTCGAGGAACCCTTGCAGGTTCTCGAACTCCTCCATCGAGCGCACCAGCTCTTTCAGGTTCTCCAGCCGGCCCGCGGCGTCCGCCGAACGGTCCTTCTGCCACATCTCGGTATAGCCGCTCTCGTCGAGCACGATCTGGGCGAGATCGGTGTGTGCGGTGACCTCGCGCTGGGCGCGCCAGCGGTCGAACTGGGCGACGACGTCGCGAAGCGAGCCGCGTGCCTTCGGCTTCAGCTCGTCGGTCTCGACCACGGCGCGGGCCGCTTCGAACAGGGGAATGCGACGCTTGCGGGCGTGGTCGTGCAACATCTGCACCGTGGCATCGCCGAGGCCCCGCTTGGGCACGTTGACGATACGCTCGAAGGCGAGGTCGTCGGCCGGCGAGTTGATGACGCGCAAATAGGCCAGCGCATCGCGGATTTCCGCGCGCTCGTAGAAGCGTGGGCCGCCGATGACGCGGTAGGGCAGGCCGAGCGTGACGAAGCGGTCTTCGAACTCGCGCATCTGGTAGGAGGCGCGCACCAGGATCGCAATCTCGTTGAGCTTCTCGCCGCGGCGCTGCAGCTGCTCGATCTCCTCGCCGATGCCGCGCGCTTCCTCCTCGGAATCCCACGAGCCCGTGACCGTGACCTTCTCGCCGTCCTGGTCCTCGGTGCGCAGCGTCTTGCCGAGCCGGCCTTCGTTGTGCGCGATCAGATGCGAGGCGGCGGCGAGGATGTGGCCGGTCGAGCGATAATTGCGCTCCAGGCGAATGACCTTGGCGCCGGGGAAATCGTGGTCGAAGCGCAGGATGTTGTCGACCTCGGCGCCGCGCCAGCCATAGATCGACTGGTCGTCGTCGCCGACGCAGCAGATGTTCTTGGTGGCGCCTGCCGCAGATGCCGTCATTCCGGGATGCGCCGCAGGCGCAGACCCGGAATCTCGAGCTGAGGACTCATTTCCAGATTCCGGGGTCGGCTCTTCGAGCCGCCCCGGAATGACAGTGGGGGCGGGCTTTGCCGGCGCCTGCGACAGCAGCCGCAGCCACAGATATTGCGCGACGTTGGTGTCCTGGTACTCGTCGACCAGGATGTACTTGAAGCGCTGCTGGTACTGCCGGAGGATATCCGGGTGCTCGCGGAAGATGCGGATGTTCTCCAGCAGGAGGTCGCCGAAATCGGCCGCGTTCAGAATCTTCAGCCGCTCCTGGTAGCTCGCATAGAGCTTGCCGCCCTTGCCGTTGGCGAACGTGGCGGCTTCGCCCGAGGGCACCTGCGAGGGCATCAGCCCGCGGTTCTTCCAGCCGTCGATCAGTCCGGCGAGCATGCGCGCCGGCCAGCGCTTGTCGTCGATGTTCTCGGCTTGGAGCAGTTGCTTCAGCAGCCGGACCTGGTCGTCCACGTCGAGCACGGTGAAGTTCGACTTGAGCTGCGCCAGCTCGGCATGGAAACGCAGGATGCGCCCGCCGATGGAGTGGAAGGTGCCGAGCCACGGCATGCCCTCGACGGCGTGGCCGAGCATCTGGCCGAGCCGGTGCTTCATCTCGCGCGCGGCCTTGTTGGTGAAGGTCACCGACAGGATCTCGGCGGGACGGGCGCGGCCCTGGCTCAGGATATGGGCGATGCGCGTCGTCAGCACGCGGGTCTTGCCGGTGCCGGCGCCGGCCAGCACCAGGACCGGGCCGTCCAGCGTCTCCACAGCCTCGCGCTGCTCCGGATTGAGCCCGGACAGATATTTCGGGCCCACCGAGGCGCGCGCACGCGCGGCGATGCCGCCGGCTGCGGGCTGGTGATCGGGTACGCTGGTGATCTTGCTCGGCTCGGTCATGCGAATCATTGGCCCCACGATGGCACCGCGGGGTGGCGGAAGGGAGCCTTCTAACAGGGATGGTGCCTATATGGGGCGCCGAAAAGAGGTTTTCCACGTGCGTGGCGGGCCAATTTGTTCCCGCGCGCGTTGCGAATTTCCTCCCTGCCGGGGTCGGAACCATCGTTCCCGCCTTGAGATTGTCTGGGCAGGTGGTGCGGCGAGCCGCGCCGGACGCAGACAACATCAAGACGAGGGTTTGACCATGCTAGGCTGGGTTGTGACGTTTCTGGTTATCGCACTGATCGCCGGCATCCTGGGCTTCGGCGGCGTCGCCGGCGCTTCGATCGAGATCGCCAAGATCATCTTCTTCATCGCGGTCGTTCTGTTCCTGGTCTCGGCCGTCGTCGGCCTGGCCCGCGGCCGCAACAGGATATAGCGCTTTCCCCGCGGCGCATCCTTCGAGACGCCCGCCTTCGGCGGGCCCTCAGGATGAGGGCAGAACGTGCGGCAGCAGTCTCGAAGGACGAGGCGCGCGCTCAGACCGCGGCCATAACGCTGCGGCAGCGCTTTGACACTACCGCTTCGCGGGCATCGCCACGTTGCGGCCGATGCCCTCGGGCCGCGGCACCGCGCTGTGGGCCTTGGTGACCGCAGCGATGCGCTCGCTTATATCGGGCGGAAACGGCGCGACGCGCCGCGCATTCATGTCCATGTGCAGCGACATGTTCTCGGACGTGGCCGACAGCCAGCCTTCGCTCGCGTGCCGCATCTCCTCGAACGTGTGCAGCCGCTTGTCGTCCGCCCCCAGCAGCCAGACGAAGATCTGCACGGGATCGCCGAGGTGGATCTCGCGCAAATATCGCACATGGCATTCGGCCGTGAAGGTCGAGCCGCCTCGCTCCTTCATGTAGGTCGGCCCGATCCCGAGCTCGCTCCAGAGCTGGTCGATCGCGCGGTCGAACATCACGTTGTAATAGGCCATGTTGAGATGGCCGTTATAGTCGATCCATTGCGGCTCGATCTGCATGATCGAGGCGCGGAACGGCTCGGCTTTGGGCGTCGGGGCGGCAGTCTCCGGCATGTTTCCTTCCAGCTATGCGTCCGGTCGCTTGACTTGACCGGTTTTATGTCCTTTGCCACGGTTCTTCTGTCGGGAGGAATTCCGTGGGTACGACCATCACCAATAATCCGCCGCGGCCGGAGCCGAAAGCCCTCGCGAGCGCGCTGGAGCAGCTCGCCGCACGCTTCGGCAACCGCCTCATCACCTCGCAGGCCGTGCGCGAGCAGCACGGCCATACCACCACCTGGCTTCCCAACCAGCCGCCTGACGGCGTGGTGATGGCGCAGGAGACCGCCGACATCCAGGACGTGGTGCGGATCTGCGCCAAGAACCGTGTCCCCGTCATTGCCTTCGGCACCGGCACCTCGCTCGAGGGCCAGGTCAACGCGCCCGCCGGCGGTATCTCGATCGATTTGCGCGACATGAACAAGGTGCTCGCGGTGCATGCCGAGGACCTCGACTGCGTGATCCAGCCCGGCGTGACCCGCAAGGCGCTGAACGAGCATCTGCGCGACCAGGGCCTGTTCTTCCCGATCGATCCGGGTGCCGATGCATCGCTCGGCGGCATGGCCTCGACCCGCGCCTCCGGCACCAACGCGGTGCGCTACGGCACCATGCGCGACAGCGTGCTGGCGCTGAAGGTGGTGCGCGGCGACGGCGAGATCATCACCACGGGCACGCGCGCCAAGAAATCGTCCGCGGGCTACGACCTGACGCATCTGTTCGTCGGCGCCGAAGGCACGCTCGGCATCATCTCGGAATTGACCATCCGCCTGCGCGGCATCCCCGAGACGATCGCGGCGGGCGCGGTGTCGTTCGAGACTGTGCACGGGGCCTGTCAGGCCGTCATTCTGGCGATCCAGACCGGCATTCCCGTGGCGCGCATCGAGCTGCTCAACGCCGCGCAGGTGCAGGCCTGCAACGCCTATTCCAAGCTGACGCTGCCGGAGACGCCGCTGCTGCTGATGGAATTCCACGGCAGCGAGATCGAGGTTGCCGAGCAGTCCAAGGCGTTCGGCGAGATCGCCCGGGATTGCGGCGGCGGCGATTTCTCCTGGACCACCAAGCCCGAGGATCGCACCAAGCTGTGGCAGGCGCGGCACGATGCCTATTGGTCCGTGAAGGCGCTGCGGCCCGGCGACAGCATCGGCGTGGTCGCCACCGACGTCTGCGTGCCGATCTCGCGGCTTGCCGATTGCGTCAGCGAAACTGAGGAAGATCTCAAGCGGCTCAACCTGCTGTCGCCGATCGTCGGCCATGTCGGCGACGGCAATTTCCATTGCTCGCTGGTGTGCGACGTCAACGACGCGGACGAGATGGCGCGCGGCGAAGAATTCATGCATCGCCTGGTCGAGCGCGCGCAGGCGATGGACGGCACCTGCACCGGCGAGCACGGCATCGGCCAGGGCAAGCAGAAATATCTCAAGGCCGAGCTCGGCCCCGAGGCGCTCGATGCGATGCGGGCGCTGAAGAAGGCGCTCGATCCGCTCAACATCTTCAACCCCGGCAAGATCGTGCCGGAGGCGTAGCGCGGGCCCGGTCCGGGGACCGGGAACTTTCGGCAATCCTGCTGGTTCCAATTCCCGCCAATTTCCGATGCCTGGATGGTAGGGCTTTGCGCGGGAGGGTGCGATGGTGCGACCGGTCGTTGGAATTGCCGCGATGGCACTTGCCTGCATGCTGGCGGGCGCGGCGCTGGCGAAGGGCGGACATGGCGGGGGCCATGGAGGCGGGCACGGCGGCGGCCATCACGGTGGCGGCCATCACGGCGGCGGCCATTTCCGTGGCCACGGTCACGCGCATGGCGGCGGCCATCATCGTGGCGTGCGGTTTACCAGCGGTGCCCGACGCGGCGGCCCCAATTTCGGTCAGATCCGCAATGCCGCGATCCGGCCGGCGCAGTTCCGCAACGCTCTGAACGCCGGCGTATTCCGCAATGGCCGGCTGATCAGCAATCCGGCGGCGCGTGCGCAGCTCGCCGCGGCGGCCGCATTGGCCGGCTGGAGCGGCGCAAGCAGCGGCTGGTGGCAACATCCGGGGGGCGGCTATGGCTGGGTCGGGCCGTTGTTCTGGCCGTTCGCCTATAATGACCTCTACGACTACACGATCTGGGGCGACGGGCTCGGCTTCTGGGGTTACGGCTATCCGGACATCTATGCCGGAATATTCGGCCCCTACGGCTATGATCGCCTATCGGCCTATCTGCCGCAGCAGCCGCAGGGACGACGGCGGGCCCGCAGCGCGCCGCTCGATCAGCTCTGCGGCAGTGACCGCCGTGCCATCGCCGGGCTGCCGATCAATCAGATTGCATCCGCGGTGCAGCCGACCGATGCGCAGGGCGCCGCTCTCGATGCGCTCGGCAACGCCTCCGTCGACGCGGCAGCGCTGATCCGCACATCCTGCCCGACGCAGGCCGCGGCCACGGCCCCCGGCCGGCTCGCGGCGATGCAGCAGCGCATCGAGGCGATGCAGAAGGCGGTCGATCTGGTCCAGCCCGCGCTCGACCAGTTCTATGGTTCGCTCAACGACGAACAGAAGGCGCGCTTCAATGCGCTGGCCGAGGATCAGCGTCGTGCGAACAATGCGGGCGGATCGTCGGTGCAGACCTGCAGTGTGCCCGCCGCATTCGATTGGCCCGGCGCCACGATCGAGGAAAGACTTCGCCCCAGCGACACCCAGCGCGCGGCGCTCCAGGTGCTGCAGGATACCAGCGCCAAGGTCAGCGCATCGCTCAAGGCGGCCTGCGAGCCCAATGAGGTGATGACACCGCCGGCCCGCATGGTCACGATCCGCAAGCGGCTCGATGCGATGCTGGTCGGGATCAAGTCGGTGCGCGCGGCGCTCGATGATTTCTACGCCACGCTCAACGACGAGCAGAAGGCGCAGTTCGAGGCGATCGGGCCGCGCCGCACGTCCTGAACGGCGCAAGCCTACGAAGACCAATGGTGGGGCAATGAAGTGGTTCGCAAGGCGGCAGTCGGCCGACATCTGGGATGAGCCGATCCAGGGGCCGATCGGCGATATCGAGGCGGCGGAGCGCATTCGTCACATCTGCGAGACCGCGAGAGCGGGCGCGGAAGCCGTCGGCGGCTCCGCACGGACTGCCGAGCGCGAGCGTGAGCGCTACGAACGTGCCGCCCGCGTCGCGATGGAAATTGCGATGAAGATCGCAGACGATCTGATGCGCGACGATGCGGTCCGCCGCATCGTCGACCTCTGCATGAAGGCCGACGACGCCAAGACCGCGCAGATCCTGTTTCGCGCGATTCAGGCCGGCTGGGTCCGCGAGGCCGTCCAGCGCGATTATCCGGCGCTGGCACAATAGAACCGGCTCGCGCGAGGCGCGAGCCGGTGCGACGTCCATGCCGGGATCGTCTCAGTACCTGCGGTAGTCGCCGCGATAATGGTCGCCGCCGCCGCGGCTGCCCATTCCCATGCCGATGCCGATCCCGATGCCGACGCCCTGCATGATGGCAGCGGGCGGTGGGCCGGGGGGCGGGGCGCGCTCGTAGACCACTTCCTCAGGCGGAGGCCGGCGCTTCGGCGGCGTCTCGACAACCTTGCGCTTTGGCGGCGTGTCGTCGACGCGCTTCTTGATCACGGGCGCGACGCTCGGATTGGCCGGCGTCGCCGGTGCCGTCGGGGTCGAGCACGGACAGGTCGGAGCCATCGCGACCGCGACCGGGGTCGCCGCGGCGGCGACAGGCACGCCATAATTGCGGTTCTGCACGCGCAGCAGCAGCCGGCGCGCGGTCGCGGCGAGGTCGCTGTTGTCCCAGTTGGCGAGATAGGCCTCGAACGAGGCGCGGGTGTTGATCGCGGTGGCGCGCTCCCAGGCCAGCATCTGGCGGCGCCGTTCCAGCACCGTGCGCAGGCGCGGCGTGCGGGTGTCCTGTGCGTACAGCTCGATATAGGCCTGATACGCCTCCACGGTGTCCTCAGTGATCACGAGCTCATAGGCGGCCATGGCCGGCTTGCCCTGCAAGGTCTTACGCCAGTCCTCGACGCTGCGCGTGCCGCTGGCGAGCGCCATTGCGGATGCGCCGGGAACAGCGGGCGTGCTGCCGCTGCTCTCGCCGAAGAACCTGAAGTCGGTGGTCAGCGAGGAGCTTTCCCACGGGATCTGCCGTCCGTCCGTCGATTGCGCGACGGCGACGCGGATGCGCTTGAACACTTCCTCGATCGGCAGGTTGGGCTGCTTGGCGATGGTCAGCGCGGCCGTGGTGTAGGGGCTGTCGATGCCGTTGCCGTCCTCGGCTTCGGCGCCGGGCGAGGTCGAATAGGAGATGAAGGAGCCGGGCGCGCCGGCCTTGGTGTCGACGATCGCAAGGCCGTGGCCGGCGCCGCTCAGTGCCGGGAACGGATTATTGCGGCAGGCATCGAGCATGAAGATGCGCGCGCGCGTCGGCAGCGCGCCGAGCGTGTTGAGCAGGTCGTTGAGCCGCACGCCCTGGAGCGGAATGTCGGCCTCGCGCTTGGGATCGAGGTCGACCGGAACGAGATAGTTCTCGCCGTCGATTTGCAGACCGTGGCCGGCATAAAATACTAGCGCGACGGTGTCGGCGCCGCTGGCGCCGACCTTGCCGGCGAAATCCGAGATCGCCGCGCGCATCTCGTTCTGCGCCAGATTGGCCGCCGTGGTGACGGTGAAGCCGGCATTGCCGAGCAGCTCCGTCATGCCCTTGGCGTCGTTGGCGGCGTTGGGCAGCTCGGGCACGGTGCGATAGGCGGACTGGCCGATCACCAGCGCAAGCCGCGCTTCGGCCGCGGCGTCCGTCGGCGTCATCAACTGGGCGAGGGCGAGAAAACCGGATGCAACTATGAGATTTGAAAAGACTGGACGGCGCATCATGTCACCTCCAACGGCAATACGCGCGATGATGTCACTTTTTCTAGGGGGCCGCCATGTGTCAGTCTGTGCGCTGGATCACGCTGCGCGCTGCGGCAAATTGTGACAGCATGCCTGCCGCAGCTGGCGTTGTGCCAGGTTTCGACGGCGCTGCCGCGGGGCATCGGTTGCTGAAGGAGTCCCAGTCGTGAAGGTTCTGCTCGCTCACACGCCGCAGATGCGGCGCAACTATTACGGCGACCGCAGCTTGAACGGCCTGCGGGCGGCCGCCGAGGTCATCCTGCACGAGAGCGACGAACCCCTTGACGCCGCCGGCCTCATGCGTGCGGCGAAAGACGCCGACATCATCGTCGCCGATCGCATGACCGAAGGCCGCGGCGAAATCTTCGCCGAGCTGCCGCGTCTGCGCGCCTTCGTCCGCTGCGCCGTCGATATCCGCAACGTCAATGTGGAAGCGGCCTCGAAGGCCGGCGTGCTCGTCACCCGCGCCGGTCCCGGCTTCGTGCAGGCCGTCGCCGAGCTTGCCCTCGGCTTCATGGTCGATCTCTCCCGCGGCGTGTCGCGGACGACGGCGGACTACCAGGCCGGCCGCGAGCCGGAGGCGCGGATGGGCCGCCAGCTCGCCGGCAGCACGATCGGCATCATCGGTTATGGCAGCATCGGGCGCTATCTCGCCGGGATCGCAAAGGTGCTGCGCATGGAGGTGCTGGTCTCCGATCCCTTCGCCGATGTCAGCGATGCCGCGATCCGGCAGGTCGGCCTCGACGAGCTGCTCGCGGCGTCGGACTATGTCGTCTGCCTTGCGATCGCCAACGAGCAGACCGAGAATCTGATCGGCGAGGCGGCGCTGGCACGCATGCAGAGGCATGCCGTCTTCATCAATCTCTCGCGCGGCAATCTCGTCGACGAACCGGCGCTGGCGCGCGCATTGCGTGAGAACCGCATCGCCGGTGCGGCGATCGATGTCGGCCGCGCGCCGGACCAGATGCCGACACCCGAGCTGGCCGGGCTGCCGAACGTGATCGCCACCCCGCATGTCGGCGGGCTGACGCCGCAGGCGATCGAATATCAGTCGCTGGAAACCGTGCGGCAGGTCGAAGCGATCGTGAAGGGCGAGGTCCCGCCGGGCGCAGTCAACGCCGAGCGCTGGACGCGGCGGCCATGAAGGGCCCTACAGCCGGTCCACCGGCTTGAACGTTCCGTCCTTCTGGATCACCGTCAGGAACACTTTCGGCGGCGCCTCGATCATGCGGATGCCGACGTTGACGGTGCTGCCGCTGATGTCGAAGCGGCCGACATCGTTGATGGCGCGCAGCAGGCTTGCGCGGGTCGGTTCCGGTCCGGCCTTTTCCAGCGCTGCGGCCGCAAGGCGGCCGGAGAGGTAGCCTTCCAGCGATACGAAGTCCGGTGTCTGCGTCGGATCGACCGCCCTCTGCGCCGCCTGATAGTCGGCGACGAGCTTGAGCGAGCGGTCCCATGGAAACGGCACGACCTGCGAGACGATGACGCCTTCGCCCTCCGGGCCGAGCTCGCTGGCGAGTGCGACGGCGCCGACGAAGGAGATGTTGACGAAGGTCGGATAGAAGCCGCTGCGATGCGCGAGCTTGATGAACTCCGCGCAGGGACCATAGGTCCCGACCATCACGATGGCCTCGGGTTCGGCCCGCTTGATCGTTCGCCAGGCGGCCTTGACCGCGCGGGTGTTGCGCTCGAAGGTGCCTTCGGCGGCGAGCTCGAGGCCTCGCCTGGCGAGCGCGCGTTTCACACCCCTCAGACCGTCGCGGCCGAAGGAATCGTCCTGGTAGAAAATGCCGATGCGGGTGAAGTGGCGATCCTCGGTGAGGTGCTTGATCCACGCTTCGGCCTCCGCACTGTAGCTCGCGCGGATGTTGACGACGTTCGTGAGCTCGAGGTCGCGCAGGAATTCGGCACCGCTGAACGGGCCGATGAAGGGAACGTTCCTGGCGCTGGTGATCGGAATGGTCGCCATCGCGGTCGGCGTGCCCACCGCGCCGATCAGCGCAAACACCTTGTCGTCCTCGATCAGCTGCAGCGTCTGGGCCGCCGAACGATCGGGATCGTAGCCGTCGTCGCGGCTGATGAGCTGGAGCTTGCGGCCATGCACGCCGCCCCTGGCGTTGATCTCGGTAAATGCTGCGACGATGCCTTGCCGCATGCGCTGTCCGAGCGCGGAGGAGGGACCTTCCAGCGCGGCGGCCTGGCCGAACAGGATCGCATCCTCGCTGACGCCGGCCTCCTCGGCCCCGGCCGCGAGCGCGGTCGCCGCCAGGAGCACGCAGGTCAGGATGACGGATCTCGTCGATCGAAATCGATACATCGGAAAGGTCTTGCCGGATAGTTGGGAAACCTCCCGCAACATATCCCTGCGAGCCTGAATAGCTCGCTAAGCGGCACTGTATCGACGATCCGTAGTACTCCGGGCAAAATCGGCAACTTGTTTCCACTATGCCGGATCGTTCGCGCACTTCATTAACTAATCCGTGCACTGCGGAACGATCCGGTTCCGAAATTGTCCAGTTCTTAACCGCGGTCTTGTTCCGATAGCCGAGCCGATGCCTCAACCAGAGGTTCGGTTTGTTGCGGGCCAGGGGACGGCGGCTTTAGAGATGGGCGATCGCGATCAGCACGATCAGGATCGGAGGCGTATGACCGGATGGTGGCGCGCCGCGCCGCTGCTCGGGCTGTATCGCCCCGCGCTCGTCGCGGTCGGCGTCGGTCTTCTGTTCTCGGTCGTGGGCGCGGCCGCCGTGGCGCGGTGGGAAGATCGCGTCAACAGGATCGAGTTCGAGAACGCGGCCGAGACTGAAGCCATCGTCATGCAGAACGGCATGGGCGAATACATATCGAGGCTCCTCGCGCTGCGCACGCTGTTCGAATCGACCAACGACGAAGTCACCCGCAGCGAGTTCGAGACCTTCAGTACCCGCCTGTTCGAACGCCATCCCGGCATGCTGCGCGTTGCCTGGCTGCCGCGCGTCAGCCGCAAGGAGCGCTCCGACTACGAGGCCGCGGCGAGCACGGACGGCGTCTCCGGCTATCGCATCAAGTCGCTTCAGGGCGAGAGCTTTGCGACGGCGCCGCAGAGCGATGAATATTTTCCGGTGTTCTATTCGACCCAGCCCAAGACCTCGTCGGTCTACGGCATGGACTACGCCACCGTTCCGGAGCGCCGCGCGGTTCTGGAACGCGCGCGCGACCACGACAACGTCGCAGCCATCCGCACGCGCCTGTTTGAACCGAGGGAGGGAGGCCGGCTGCCCGACGTCCTCGTTGCCGTTCCCGTCTACGCCAAGGGGACATCGCGCGAGACGGTCGCGGACCGGCGTCGCAATCTCGCCGGCTTCGTGATCGGAATCTTCGACCTGCCGCTGCTGATTCAAGTCATTCGCGTCACCACCGGAGCAAGCCCCGCGGTCAGCATCAACGTCTATCCGCCCTTCACGGGGCAGATCGTCAGCCTGGAGCAGATGCTGCCGGACTATTCGTCGGCGGCCAGGGCGCCGCAGTCGATGCGGGACGTCGCCCGGGCGCTGCACTGGTCGGGCAGCCTCAAGATCGGCGATACCGATTGGCAGGTGCGGGCCGTTCCCACCGCCGGCGGTCCGCTGGAGTCGACTTACGATCGCGCCGGCACGGTGCTGATCGTCGGCATGCTGCTCACGCTGTCGCTGTCGACCTATCTCATGCTGGCGAGCCGCAATTCGCGGCGGCTGTCACTGGCCAACCGGCGGGTGCTCGAGCTCGCCCAAACCGACGTCCTGACCGGACTGCCGAACCGCGCCTTCTTCCTCAGCCGGCTCGACGAGATGAACAACCAGCTGGGCGTGCGGGGGCTGCCGTTCTCGATCCTGATGCTCGACCTCGACCGCTTCAAGAACGTCAACGATTCCCTCGGCCACGGGGCCGGCGATGCGCTGCTGCGCCAGGTGGCACAGCGGCTGAAATCCGCGGTGCGCGCCACCGACGTGCTGGCGCGGCTCGGCGGCGACGAGTTCGCCGTCATCCAGGAAGCCGGCGCGGATCAGCGCGCCTGCTCGACCGAGTTGGCGGCGCGGATCGCCAAGCTGTTGACCGAACCGTTCCTCCTGCCCGGCCACCGCGTCGAGATCGGCACCAGCATCGGCATCGCCATCGCGCCGGATCACGGCAGCGATCAGGAGCAATTGCTGAAGAAGGCGGACCTTGCGCTCTATCGCTCGAAATCGGCGGGCCGCAACTGCTTCACCATCTACGACGAGGCGATGTCGGCCGAACTGGAGGCCCGCAACACGCTGGAGGGGGATCTGCGCGATGCCATCGCGCAGTGCCAGCTGGAGGTGCACTACCAGCCGTTCGTCGACGCCCTCAGCGGGGCGCGGCGCGGCTTCGAGGCGTTGGTGCGCTGGCGGCATCCGACGCGCGGCCTGATCCCGCCGGACCAGTTCATCCTGCTTGCGGAGGAGACCGGGCTGATCGTGCCGCTCGGCGAATTCGTGCTGCGGCGCGCCTGCGCCGATGCGGCCGGCTGGCCCTCCGATCTCGCGGTCGCCGTCAACCTGTCGCCGATCCAGTTCAAGGAAGCCGAGCTGTTCGAGATGATCGGCGCGGCGCTCGCGGATTCCGGCCTGCCGCCCCACCGGCTCGAGATCGAGATCACCGAATCCGTCCTGCTGGAGCGCGGCAGCGAGAACCACGCTTTCATGGAGCGGCTCAAGCATCTCGGCATCGAGCTCGCGCTCGACGATTTCGGCACCGGCTATTCCTCGCTCAGCTATCTGACCGCGTTCCCGTTCGACAAGATCAAGATCGACAAGTCGTTCATCCGCAATCTCACGCACCAGCCGCGCAACTCCGCCATCATCTCCGCGATCGTGACGCTGGCGCGCGGGCTCGACATGTCGGTGACGGCCGAAGGTGTCGAGACCCGCGAGGAGTA
Organism: Bradyrhizobium sp. LVM 105; assembly: GCF_003957705.1. NCBI lineage: Bacteria > Pseudomonadati > Pseudomonadota > Alphaproteobacteria > Hyphomicrobiales > Nitrobacteraceae > Bradyrhizobium > Bradyrhizobium sp. LVM 105. The sequence continues at coordinate 466,625 of NZ_QZMV01000001.1, forward strand.
CGAGCGGCTGAAGGCGCTCGGCGTCAATTTCGCCCAAGGCTATCTGTTCGGCCGCCCGCACCCGATCGAGCGGATTCTGTTCGACGCCCCCGTCAAACGGTCACGGCGCGACGCCGCCTGAGCGCGCGGCTCGACGGGCATGCACGAAAAGCGCTTGACCCAGACATCCCCGGATGGTCGGAAGGATCGTCCAGGGATGAAACAAGCACATCATGCGGCTTCCGTTCTTCTACGGCTGGGTCGTGGTCGCCGTGACCTTCGTCACCATGGCCATCGGCGTCAACGCGCGTACCGCCTTTTCGCTGTTCTTTCCGCCGATCATCTCCGAGTTCGGCTGGGAGCGTGGCGTGACCGCCGGCGCGTTCTCGTTCGGCTTTGTGGTGTCAGGCGTGGTCAGCCCGTTGATCGGCCGCCTGATGGACCGTGCCGGCCCGCGCGCGGTGATGGAGCTCGGGGTGGTGCTGATGGGCGGCGGCTTGCTGCTTGCGCCGCTCACCAGCGCGCCCTGGCATCTCTATGTCACCATCGGCGTCATGGTCGGTGCCGGCTCGGTGTGTCTCGGCTATTCCGGCCAGTCGCTGTTCCTGCCGAACTGGTTCATCCGCAAGCGCGGCTTCGCCATCGGCATCGCTTTCGCCGGCGTCGGCATCGGCTCGGTGACGCTGCTGCCATGGGTGCAGCACATGATCGAAGCGACCGGCTGGCGCACCGCCTGCACCGCGATGGGCCTGCTCGTCCTGATCGTGCTGGCGCCGGTGAACCTGCTGCTGCACAAGCGCCCGCAGGACATCGGCCTCGAACCGGACGGCGATGCCGCCCCGGCTGCGGGCGGTGCCCAACCGGTCTCCAACATCGTCGATCCGGTCTGGGTCAATACCGACTGGACGCTGAAGCGCGCCGTCGCGACCGCGCGCTTCTGGTGGATCGCGCTCGGCTATTTCTCCGGCCTCTACATCTGGTACTCGGTGCAGGTGCATCAGACCAAGTTCCTGCTCGACATCGGCTTCAGCCCTTCCGTCGCGGTGTGGGCGCTCGGCATCGTCAGCCTGCTCGGCATTCCCGGCCAGATCGTGCTGGGCCATGTCTCCGACCGCATCGGACGGGAGTGGGTCTGGGCAATCAGCTGCGCGGGCTTCGTGATCTGCTTCGCCGCGCTGATCGGCTTGAAGTATCAACCCTCGCTCTGGCTCGTCTATCTCATGGTGTTCGCGCAAGGCGCGCTCGGCTACGGCCTCACCTCGATCATGGGTGCGGTGGTGTTCGAGATTTTCCAGGGCAGGCACCAGGGCAGCATCTTCGGCACCATCATGCTCGCCGCGCTCGCGGGCGGTGCGGCCGGACCGTGGCTGACCGGCTTGCTCCATGACCGCACCGGCGACTACACGCTCGCCTTCGGCATCGCGACGATCGTGAGCGGATTGTCGGCGCTCGCGATCTGGCGGGCATCGCCGGGCAAGGTGAGGGCGGTGGCCGGCCGGCTGCACAATCCGCAGAGCAGAACCGCGGAGTGATTTGCGGGGACACACTGAATTACCTGCGCCTCTTTTGCCCAATGTTAAGCATGTCGCGGCTTGGCAGATTCGAGGGGGACTACAAAAACGTCTTGGACACCATCGGAGCGTAGCTTCGGGCAGATTGCCGTTTCTTCCCGATGCCCCCGGGTCCCCGATGTCTGCCCCCGATAATCCCGCGACCGAAACTCCGGACGTGCTGTTGGCTGCACTGGAACGCGCCGACGATGGCGTCGTCATTGTCGATGGCGCGCACCGCATCACGCATTTCAACGCCAGTGCGGAGCGGATCTGGAAGCTCGCGCGCGCCGACGTGCTCGGCCGCGATGCCGAAATTCTCACCCTCAATTGCCTTCTGGCCGATCCGGCCGCGGAATTCCGCGACGAGATCAGCCTCGTACGGCAGGACGGCAGCCGGATCCGTGCGGCCATATCGCTCTCGTCCGTTGCGCATGACGGCGCGACCCATCGCGTCGTGTTCGCGCGCGACATCACCGCGGATGCCGAGCGCCGCGTCAGGATCGGGCTTCTCCACGCCGTCTCCGATCAGACCAACCGGGCGGTGATCATCGCCGACACCGAGCTGAACATCGTCTACGTCAACTCGGCCTTCACGACGCTGTTCGGCTACACCAGCGGTGAGGCCGAGGGCCGCCGCGCAGGCGAGCTCATCGCCGGCTGCCACACCGACCGCAAGGCGATCGCGAAGCTGGTCAAGCGTCTGATGCGCGGCGGTCGCCGCGGCGAAGCCGAAGTGCTCACCTACGACAAGGACGGCGAGGAGATCTGGGTCTGCGCCCGGATCGACGCCTTTCGGGACAACAAGGGGCGGGTCAAGCACATCTTCGCGCTGCTCGAGGACATCACCGAGACCAGGCAATTGCGCTCGCTGCAGCAGCTCATCATGGCCTCGCTCGCGGACGAGGTCCCGATTACCGACATCGCCGACAGGCTCTGCCGCCGCGTCGAGGAGATCGCGCCCGACGTCGTCTGCTCGCTGCTCCACGTCGATGCGGCCGGCCTGATCCACCCGCTCGGAGGTCCGAGCCTGCCCGAGGACTATTCCCGCGCATTGGACGGCATTGCGATCGGCCCGAATGTCGGCTCCTGCGGCACTGCCGCCTTCTACGGCGAGCCGGTGCTGGCGACCGACCTCGAGACCGATGTCCGCTGGCAGCCCTACAAGGCGATGCCGCTCGCGATCGGCCTGCGCGCCTGCTGGTCGACCCCGGTCAAGGCCAAGGACGGCCGCGTCATCGCGACCTTCGCCTTTTATTACCGCGAGCCCCGCGCGCCGAGCAACTGGCACCGGCGCATCGTCGAGGCCTGCGTCAATCTCGGCGCCTTCGCGATCGAACGCAAGGAGGCCCGCGCCGAGATCGCGCGGCTCGCCTATCACGACATCCTCACCGGCCTGCCGAACCGCGCGCAGTTGCGGCACCTGATCACCACGGCGATCGATGCCTGCCCGACCGGCAGTCATATCGCGCTGGCCTTCCTCGATGTCGATCATTTCAAGGACGTCAACGACACGCTCGGTCACGCCGCCGGCGACGAGCTCCTGGTCCAGCTCGCCCAGCGTCTGCACGAGCAGATCGGCCCCGAGGACATGCTGGGACGGCTCGGCGGCGACGAATTCGTCATCTTGCTGCCGCAGCGCAATGCCGAGAGCGCCGCGCGCCTCGCGGCCGACGTCACGGAGGCGCTGGCTGCCCCCTTGAGGCTCGGATCGAAGCTGATGCCGATGTCGGCCAGCATCGGCATCAGCCTCTATCCCGACCATGCCACCGACATCGACACGCTGATGCAGCAGGCCGACGCCGCCATGTACATGGCCAAGCAGGCCGGGCGCTCGACCTATCGCATCTTCAGTGCCGAGATGAACGGACTCACCGAGCAGCGCCTGGCGCTGATCGCGGCGCTCCGCCGCGCCATCGCGGAAGGCGCGCTGAGCCTTAGCTACCAGCCGCAGATCCGTAGCTGCGACGGCGCGATCCACGGCGTCGAGGCGCTGTCGCGCTGGCACGATGCCGTGCTCGGCGACGTCTCGCCGGCAAAGTTCATTCCGCTCGCCGAGGAGTGCGGCCTGATCGAGCAGATCGGCCTGTGGTCGGTGCGCGAGGCCTGCCGGCAGATGGCGAGCTGGCGCCGTGCCGGCCTCAACATTCCCTGCGTGTCGGTGAACCTGTCGCCGATCAATTTCCGCAACGTCACGCTCGCCGCGCGGCTCAAGGACATCCTCGCCGACCACGACCTGCCGGCGGACGCCCTGATGCTGGAGATCACCGAGGGAGCGTTCATGCAGGACAGCGTCGCAGCGCTGGAGACGATGAACGCGATCCGGGAGCTCGGCGTCGGGCTCTCGGTGGACGATTTCGGCACCGGATATTCCAGCCTCAGCCGCCTTGCGCACCTGCCGATCCGCGAACTCAAGATCGACCGCAGCTTCATGCGCGACATCGAGCGCGACGCGGGCGCGCTCGCGATCGCCACGGCCGTGGTGCGCGTCGGCCAGGGCCTCGGCATGACCGTCGTCGCCGAGGGCGTCGAGACCGAGGGCCAGCGCAAGACGCTGGCCGAACTCGGCTGCGACGTCGTGCAAGGCTTCCTTTACGCGCCCGCGCTTCCGCCCGTCGCCTTCGAGCGCTGGCTGATCGAGCACTGCGCCGAGCAGGCGAAGTCGATGCTGGGGAGGCTCGATGTCGCGCAGGCCGGTGCCGGCGCGGTCAGGCGCTCAGCATAATTGATTGCTTTCCCGCGATATTCTCGGCAATTAGGAACGCATCGGCAGATCGGCGGTTTGGTTGAGTGATACCTGCCGGAGCCATCACCGGCATGGATGGCGCTTCAGGACGAAAGGCCCAGGATCGACAGAAGCTGCGCGCCCGCGAGATGGCTGGGAATAAGATCGACCGCGTGGCGCGTGCGAATTGATCTAGCCAAACGCAGCAAGCCGATCCAGGAATAAGGGCGAGCACCAGGAGGCCCCGACACCGGAGGACTTCGAGCTGCCGGAGACATGAGGACGACAGATGAAACGGCATCCCCCATCGCGTGCAGCGAACGAGGCGAACAGCCACTTCAAACAGGCCGCGGCGAAGCCGGCGACCGATTACGAGAAGGCGGAAGAGGCTTTCCAGGCAAATCGGGAACGACTGAAGGCCGAGCGGTTGGCGAGGGAGGCTGAACGACGAAGCCGGCCCGAGAAGACGCCTTAGACGTCGCACTTCTCCTTCGAGAAGCGCCATACGGTCGTAACGCGCTGGCTAAAGCATGGAAAGTACGACGATCCCGTCTTCGAGCTCGCCGGAAGCAAGCCGCGCCCGCGCAATGCGCTCGAACTCCGTTCGATGCTTCTGCAGATAACTGAAGGCCTGCTTCTGCGTGTTGAATGTCGTGGCAAGCTGGCATATCTGCCGATTTGCGCCGGACGCGAGAAAGAAGGTGATGGTTCCGTGGTCTGGCTTCACTCTAGGCACGATCTGCACTCTCCGGCATGTGATCGGCCCTCTCAATGCGGCGGCGGCGTGAAGACGATTATCGTGTCGGCTTCTTCGAACGCTTCTTGAGCGCCGGCGCCGGCAAAGCCAGCCGAACAGCTTCGTCAGCCGCCTCCTTGGCCTCGCGCGCAGCTCGCAGCCGCGCCATGTTCTTGCGAACTTCGATGGCCTGCCGTTCGGCGTCGACCATTGCCCGCGCTCCGTCTTCAGCGGCCAAGCGGCGGCGATCGGACCGCGCGACGCTCGCGGGTGACGGCTCTGCCGGCTTCTTGGTGCTCATCGTCCACCCGGCTCCGCAAACGACTAAACCCGCTCAATCCTGGGATTGAGCGGGTAGGGCGGCCGTTTCAGTACATCCGTGAAACGGCGCCACGATATCAAGCCAGCGAGAGATTCTCAGCGCTGACCTTGCCTCGCACCTTGTCGGTCTTGGCCTCGAAATTGACCTGTTGGCCCTCTCCGAGACCTGCAAGACCAGCCCGTTCAACGGCGCTGATGTGAACGAACACATCGTTGCCGCCGTCGTTCGGCTGAATGAAACCGAAGCCCTTTTGGCCATTGAACCACTTGACCGTACCTGTCGTCATCTTCTTCTCCAAAGCGCGCAAGCGCATTCCGCGCGACAATCACGCGGTCATCTTCAACTTCGTCGATGTCTTTGGAAAAGGAGCCCGCGGGCGCATTCAACAAGGCACAGCGGCTAATCGAACAACATCAATATATATGATTTCCAGGATTTTGCAAGGAGCTAGGCCATTTTGTTTTCGAACGAGGCAATTCCTCTGTTCCGATCGAGGCGCTTTGCGTGGGTCTGTCGATCTGCGAGCAGGACGTTAGCGATTGACAGCGCTGCGCGACAATGGTCACGGTGTCTGTATCGCCGTGACAAGCAGACCTGTGTCTGAAGCCGCGACCAAGGTCGCGGCTGCTATCCTCACAATTCGCAATGAAGCTCCTGCGCAATTGGCTGCCTGCAGGACGTGTCGCCATTCGCAGCCCCCGGTCGGGAGGATCAATTGCACGTACTCGTCAGAGACAACAACGTCGAGCAGGCACTCCGCGTTCTCAAGAAGAAGATGCAGCGCGAGGGCGTCTTTCGCGAAATGAAGCAGCGGCGCTCGTATGAAAAGCCGTCCGAGCGAAAGACGCGCGAGAAATCCGAAGCTATTCGTCGCGCCCGCAAGCTGGCCCGGAAACAAGCGATCAGAGAGGGATTGCTGCCCGCGCCGCCAAAAAAGAAGCCCTTCGAACGCAAGCCGCCTTTGCCGGAGATCAAGGCTCGGGCGGAGTAGAGAGAGCTTTCCCTACGGCCTGAAATCGATGCCGCGGAGCACGATGCCCGGCGGCGTGCCTTCGAACTCCGTCGCGCGATATTTGCTCGCCGCGCGTGCTTCGATGCGGTCCCGCAGGCGGGTGAACTGAGCCTCCCGCTGCTCGGGCTTGACTTGCGGGCCGCGCTCGAGATCGTCCATCGCGGAGGTCGAGACGGCGCAAGGAATTTCCCTGGTGCCGTCATGCATCGAGAACCGGACGATCATCCGGTCGTATTCGTGGCTGATAAAGCGGCCGCTGGTCAATGTCATGGCTTGCTCCGTTGCGTGATTGCCAGGCGCGATCGCACCCTTCAAATCAGCGCGGCGACCGGCCGCCTGCGTTCCGTCGCGCGCGGCACGTGGTGAGAATTCAAGCGGCGGTCGTTCGCTTCAGTTCTCCCCCGACAGCCGGGCGAAATCGTCGAGCAGCGCCGCCACCAGCGCGCGGTGACGCGTGTCCTCGGCGGGCAGGCTCGCGGCATAGAGGTTGAGCAAATGACGCGCCTTCACCGCGGCCTCCGGCCAGGACGCGGCGGGCACCGTCATCATGCGGTGCTCGAGATCGGCCTCGCGCTCGCGCAGCTCTCTGGTGTTGGCCTCGACCTCGGCCAGCGCGCGGCGCAGGTCGGTGGCCTTCTGTGCGGCCATGCCGCGGTGCTTGTCGAGATCAACGGGATGATCAGTCATTGGCGATGCTCGCGTCTGCGGCTTGCGCGTTCGCGAGATCGACCGAGCCGATCGACAGCATCTCCATCATGCCGCCGGCGCCTTCGGCCGGCACGGTGATCATCGTGGCAACGCGGCGATAGGCGGCGAAGGTCAGGCCCTCGATCGTCTCCTCGTCGGTGACGACCTCGTAGGCGCCGGCCGGCAACACGCGGTCGATGCCGCGCATGCGGAACGGATGCCTGAACGTGACGGTCTCTCGCCGCGAGCGGATGGTCATGCAGGCCTGCCTTTCGCAAGTGGAGCCCCAACCGGTGCCGGCCGTGGCGAGCATGCGCTCTTGGCGCGGCAATAGCCAGCACTATCGTCGCGAGGCATTTAAACGCTCGCAATCGCTTCGGCACGGGCGTAGGATCGCGGTCATCACCGCACGTCTCGACGGCTTCGACCGGTGACTGAGGGTCACGTGTGCTCCCGCCGAAGGCTTCGCAGGAGCGTTCGATGTCGCGTGTTCGCATCTCGGAATGATCGTTCCCCTGTATCTTCTCGTATGCGGAGCCGCCATCCTCAATGAGTAGGGCGATACGCGTGCCGTACCTGGTCAGTGGGACCAACGAATACGGCAGTTCCAATCTGGGCCGCGGCACCGCGGCGGTCGCGCTGCGTCTCGCGCGAAAATTGCTGCGCGAAGGCTACATGGACGTCAGGGTCTGCACCCCGCGCGGACGGGTCCTGCAACCCGATGAATTCGACCAACTTGAACCGGCAAAGGAGAGCGACATGGCAAAGGGCCAACAACGCGGCAACCGCGAAGCCAAGAAACCGAAGAAGGAGAAGTCCAAGATCATCGCCGCGGCCCCGAGCCGCAAGGAAGCCGCCTGGCAGCCGGATTTCGGACCTGCAAAGAAGAAGTAGGCGAGCTACAGCTCACCAGCTTCGACGGCGCACCGACCATATGTCGCAGCCGCATTCGAGTTGAAGCTCGCTTGCCTTTACGAAGTTGCATCTTGGCGCGAGGCCAGTCCCGTCCTGCGCCTGAGATCGGTGATCGCGCGCAAAAAGCTGTCGGCCGGCGTGGTTTCGGGATCGATCAGCCGGTGCAGGCGGAAGCCGTCTTCCAGCGCCAGCACGACGGAGGCCATCCAGGGCGGATTCAGATTGCTGTTCTTGCCGTTGCTCTTCGACGTGGCTTCGATGATGTCGGCGACCAGCTTGCGGCGCGCGCGCAGGCGTTTGGCGAGCTCGGGCCGGCGCTTCTCGGCGCGCGCGACGAACAGGATCATCTCCATATGCAGCAGCGGCGAGCGGCCGAGCGGATCCTGCCGCGTGCGGTCCATCGCCTTCAGCGCGGCGATGAAATCGTCGAGATTGTCGTGCTGGGCGAGGATGTCCATGTTGCGCCGGATCGACTGCTCCACATGGTCCTCGAGCATGGCGATGATCAGCTCGTCCTTGCTCTTGAAGTTCGAGTAGAACGCGCCGCGGGTGAAGCCTGCCGCCGCCGCGATCGCCTCGATGCTGGCGCCGCCGATGCCGTCCGCTTCGAACACGCGCGCGGCCGCCTCGAACAATTTGTCGCGCGTATCGTCCCTGGTCGGCCTGGTTCTCACCCTTGACATCGGAGCAGGGTAGGGCAGAATGAAACTCGATACAACAATGTATCGAGTTGATAATTTCAAGGGGATGGTTACGCCGCGCGAGCAGGGCAGCGTCGGCGTATTCGTGTCATGCGGCAACCGATTTGAGGTCACCATGAACGAGCACGTGCAAGGCGCCGGCGGCGCGCCGCTGTTCAATCCGCTCTCGCCGGACTTCATCCGCGATCCCTATCCGCATTACGACCGGCTGCGCACGATTGATCCGATCCATGTGACGCCGTTCGGCCAGTTCGTCGCCAGCCGCCATGCCGACGTCAGCCTCGTGATGCGTGACAAGCGCTTCGGCAAGGATTTCGTCGAACGCTCGAAGCGCCGCTACAGCGACAGGATCATGGACGAGCCGGTGTTCCGCAGCATGAGCCACTGGATGCTGCAGGCCGATCCGCCGGATCACACCCGCCTGCGCGGCCTCGTCGTCAAGGCCTTCACCGCGCGCCGGGTCGAGGACATGCGGCCGCGCATCCAGGAGATCGTCGACCAGGCGATCGATGCCGTGATCGACCGCGGCCACATGGACCTGATCGAGGATTTCGCCTTCCGCCTGCCCGTCACCATCATCTGCGACATGCTCGGCATCCCCGAGGAGCATCGCGAGGTGTTCTACAACAGCTCGCGCGACGGCGGGCGGCTGCTCGACCCCGTGCCCCTCACGCCGGAGGAGATAAAGAAGGGCAACGAGGGCAACCTGATGGCGCAGATGTATTTCCAGCAGCTGTTCGAGCTGCGCCGCAAGAATCCCGCCGACGACCTCATCACCCAGCTGGTGCAGGCCGAGGAGGACGGCAACAAGCTCAGCAACGAGGAGCTGACCGCCAACATCATCCTGCTGTTTGGCGCCGGCCACGAGACAACGGTCAACCTGATCGGCAACGGCCTGCTCGCGCTCCATCGCAACCCGGACCAGCTTGCGCTGCTCAAGGCGCGCCCCGAGCTGATGGAGGGCGCGATCGAGGAATTCCTGCGCTACGATTCCTCGGTGCAGATGACCGGGCGCGTCGCGCTGGAGGAGATCGAGGACCTCGGCGGCAAGCGGATCCCCAAGGGCGAGACCGTGCTGTGCCTGCTCGGCTCGGCCAACCGCGACCCGGCGGTCTATCCTGATCGGCCCGACCGGCTCGATGTCACCCGCCAGAACGTGAAGCCGCTGTCGTTCGGCGGCGGCATCCATTTCTGCCTCGGGGCCCAATTGGCGCGCATCGAGGCCGAGATCGCCATCGCCACCCTGCTGCGGCGGCTGCCGGACCTGCGCATCGACGACGTCGAAAACCCGGAATGGCGGCCGACCTTCGTGCTGCGCGGCCTGAAGCGGCTGCCGGCGAGCTGGTGAGGCTTCGGCGCTGGTTCTGCAGGCGCTACCCTCATCCTGAGGGCCCGCGAAGCGGGCGTCTCGAAGGATGGCCGCGGGCGAGAGCGGGGCCTGCATGGTTCGAGACGGCGCTTGGTGCGCCTCCTCACCATGAGGGTCGCACACCGGCGTTAACCTCCGCGCGCAACAGTCGCTGTGACTTCGCCACACTTCCCCCTATATAAGGGGCTGTTCCGGCACGCCTGAAGTCCACGAAGGCCAGGGTTTGGTCCGGGTGCCGGTTTGGCCGAGGGGAGACCCGTGCAGACGACGCTGCTCGGATTGGCGATTGCCTTCATCATTGCGCTGCTGGCCGCGCTGATCGGGCCTTACTACGTCGACTGGAACCAGTTCAGGCCCCAGTTCGAGGCGGAGGCCGGCAAGATCATCGGCGTGCCGGTGCGGGTCGCGGGCGAGCTCGACGCGCGGCTGTTGCCGACGCCGACGCTGCGGCTGCGCCAGGTCACCTTCGGCGGCAACAACGATCTCGGCCGCCTGCGCGCCGACAAGCTAGACGTCGAGTTCAGCCTGGGCTCGCTGATGCGCGGCGAATGGCGCGCCACCGAGCTTTCGGTGGGCGGCATGGCGGTCGATCTCGGCCTCGATGCGCGTGGGCGGGTCGATCTGCCCTCCACCGCGAGCGGCACCTTCAATCTGGCCTCGCTCGCCATCGAACGGCTCAATCTCACCGGCCGCATTGCCCTGCACGATGCCGCAAGCCGCTCGACGCTGGAGCTGAACGACATCGCCTTCTCCGGCGACGTCCGCTCGCTCGCCGGATCGGTGCGCGGCGACGGCCGCTTCACCGCCAATGGGGTGCGCTATCCGTTCCGCGTCTCGTCCGGTCCGAGCGCCGACGGCAACGCCACCCGCCTCCACCTCAACATCGATCCCGGCGAGCGCGCCATCCTCGCCGATCTCGAAGGCGTGCTCGCCTTCGACAACCGCCTGCCGAAATTCGAGGGCGCGCTGACGCTGGCCGTGCCGGCGGCCAAGAAGGCCGGCGAGGCCGGGCCGACCCCTTGGAAGCTCACGACCAAGCTCAAGGCCGATCCGGCCGGCGCGAAGTTCGAGCAGATCGACGCGAGCTTCGGTCCTGAAGACAGCGCGCTGAAGCTCGGCGGCGTCGGCGACCTCAAATTCGGTGCCTCGCCGCTGCTGCGCGCGGTGCTGTCGGCGCGGCAGGTCGATGCCGACAGGCTCGCCGCCAGGGACGATGCCGAGCCGCTCCGCATCCTGCCGGCGCTGCGCGCGGGGCTTGCCGCCATTCCGCAGGCGCCGATCCCGGCCCAGATCGAGTTCAACACCGACCAGATCATGCTCGGCGGCCGTCCGCTGCAGAACATCACGGCCGAGCTCCAGACCGACGGACGGTCCTGGACGTTCCAGCGGCTCGAGCTGCGCGCGCCCGGCATGACGCAGCTCTCGCTCAACGGCGCGACGCCCGGCGCCGACAGTTTCAGCGGCCGTCTCAGCGTCGAGTCCTCCGATCCCGACACGCTGGTGGCCTGGCTCCAGGGCCGCAGCGAAATCAACCGCCGCAGCACGCGGCCGCTGCGCCTTGCCGGCGAGGTCACGATCGCCGCCAACCACCTCGCCATCGACCGGCTGAAGGCCGACATCGAAGGCGGCACCGTGGAAGGCCGCATCGCCTTCGTGCAAACAGGCGCGAGCAAGGGCTCGCGGCTCGACGCCGACCTCAGGGCCGACCGGCTCGACCTCGACTCCGCCGCAAGCTTCGTGCGCGCGCTCGCGGGACCGCAGGGCGAGTGGCCGGAGGAAGCGAAGCTCTCGCTCGATATCGGCCGCGCGATCTCCGCCGGCCAGGAGCTGCGTCCGTTCGCTGCCAGGCTTGCTTACGGCCCCACCTCGCTGTCGCTGGAGCAGCTGCGCTTCGGCCAGGCGAGCGGCGTGACCACCGTGGCGAGCGGCAGCTTCGACCGCGCCAAAGTCACCGGCAAGCTCGCGCTGCAATCCTCGGCCAATTCGCTGCGCGAGCTCACCGCGCTGATCGAGCCGTTTGCGCCCGCGCTGCGCGCGCGCTTCGATGCCATCCCGGCCGCATCAGGCGCGACCCGCCTCAAGCTCGATCTCAGCCTCGACAAGAACGCCGAGCATGCCGATCGCAGCAACGCCCGCGCCGTGCTCGAGCTTGACGCGCCGCAGCTCAAGGCGACCGCGACGCTGGCCGCGCAGACGCCGGCTTCCGCGATCGGCGGCATCGACCTCGAGCGTCTGCGCAGCAGCGACTTCACGCTGGACTCGAAGGTGTCGATGCCGCAGGCCGGCGCGCTGCTGGCGCTGCTCGGGCTCGACCGCGTGGTGGCCGCAGGCGAGGGCGCTTCGCAGTTCGAGGGCAAGCTGACCGGCGCCTGGCGGCGGCCGCTGCAACTGAACGCAAAGCTCAGCGGCGGCGGGCTGGATGCCGACGCGCAGGGCAGCGTCGAATTGTCGGAGCCGAAGGGCAGCGTGAATTTGCGCGTGCGCAACGTCAATCTGGCGCCGCTGCTCGGGACCAGCCGGACCGACAAATCGGCGCAGAATGTCAGCCTGTCCTCCCGCATCACGATGACGGGCAACCGGCTGACCTTCGACGATCTCGACGGCAATGCGGCCGGCGCGCATCTGCGCGGCCATCTGGTCGTGATGCTGGATTCCGACAAGAGCGTCGACGGTGAGGTCGGTCTCGATACGCTCGATCTTGCGCCGGCGCTCGCGATGGCGATTGGCGCAGCCGGGCGTGAGACGAGCGACCCCCTCAGTGCAGGGCTCATCACCGGCTGGCGCGGCCGGATCGCCTTCCAGGCGTTGCGCGGGATGTTGCCCGGCGGCATCGAGCTGCGTCCGTTCGGCGGCACGATCCGCAGCGACGGCCAGTCGCTCGCGCTCGATGGGCTCAAGGGCGCGCTCGGTGGCGGCGAGATGTCGGCAAGCTTCGACGCGCGCAACGGTGCCAATGGCCTCGCTCTGAATGCGCGCATCGAGCTCGCCAATGTCGATGCGGCGGCGCTGCGCTACCGCAACCTCGCGCTGCCGAAGGGGCGCGCCTCGGTGCAGATGGCGCTGACCAGCCAGGGCCGCAGCGTCGCAGCGCTCACCGGCGCGCTCGCCGGCAACGGCACGGTGACGCTGGAGGCCGCGGAAATCGGCGGCCTCAATCCGCGCGCCTTCGAGATCGCGATCCGCGCTAGCGACGGCGGCCAGGTCGCCGACGACAACCGCTTGCGGCAGCTGGTCGAGCCCGCACTTGCCGCCGCACCGATCGCGGTGGCGTCGGCGCAGATTCCGTTCACGATCCGCGACGGACGCTTGCGCGTCGGCGCGACGCCGCTGGAAGCGAAGAACGCCCGCGCCATCGTGTCCGGCGGCTACGACATTCCCGCCGACCAGGCCGACATCCGCGCCAGCCTGACGCCGATCATGAACGGCCTCTCCGGCGCCCCGCCGGAGATTCAGCTGTTCGCCGCCGGCCCCCCCGACAAGCTCAACCGCACGATCGATCTTGCGCCGCTGTCCTCCTGGCTCGCGGTGCGCACGATCGACCGCGAGACGCGCCGGTTGGACGCGATCGAGCGCGGCGAGCCGCCGCCGGCGACCGCGGCGCTGCCGACGCTGGTGTCTCCGGATCCGGCGCCCGAGCAGGCGCCCGCCAATGTGCCGCTGCCCGGCCAGGATCCGCGCCGCCCGCCCGCAAAGCTAAAGGCCGCGCCGACGCCGAAGGCCCCGCAGGCGGCTCCCGCTGCGCCAAGCCCGCCGCTCGCCAGCCAGCAGCTCGCGCCGCTGCCGCCGGCCATCGACGTCAAGCCCGCCCCGGGGCCGCCGCCGGCCAAGCCGAGGCCAAAGCCGCCGCTGGTGCTGACGCCGCAGAACCCGTGAGGGCGCTCTTGGTTTGCTCGGACCGAGCCGCGGGCTTGCTCACCTCTCCCGCTTGCGGGAGAGGTCGCGCCGACGGCGCGGGTGAGGGCTCTCTCCTCTAGGGGAAAGTCCCGTTGATGAGACACCCTCTCCCCAGCCCTCCCCCGCAAGCGGGGGAGGGAGCCTACTGCCGATGCCGCTGCATCCTGCACATCGTATGCGATTGCCTTGCCGGCAAGCGGGAGAGGGCGCGATCCGTCTTCCTTCTCCGCCCCTTAACCCATTCCCTCGCATTTGAATGAATTTTGCCCGGCAAAACTGATTTGCCGATTTTACCGAATTCTCGCGTTTCATCTCTAGCGTCGGTTTCCAGAGGAATTCGGCGTCGCGTCAATTGCGGCGCAACGGTTCGCAAGAGACGACCAAGAACTGGGGTAATCGAGATGGACGGGGCGAAATCGCTTCTGCAGGACCTGGACGACGCGATCGCGCGCGGCACCGACGAAAGCCGGGCGAAGGCGTTGTGGCATGCGACCGACATTCTGATCACCGGCCGCTACAGCGACGACGAGATCAGCACGTTCGGCGAGGTAATCGGCCGGCTCGCCGAGGAGATCGAGGTCGCCGCGCGAACGCAGCTTTCGGAGCTGATGTCGGCGTGCGATCACGCGCCCTTGAACGTCATCGAGAAGCTCGCCCTCGACGACGAGATCGCGGTCGCCGGTCCCGTGCTGCGCGACTCCAATCGCATCGACGACAGGATGCTGGTCGAGAGCGCCATGACCAAGGGCCAGTCGCATCTGCTCGCGATCTCCCAGCGCAAGTCGATCGGCGAGGCCGTGACCGACGTGCTGGTCAAGCGCGGCAACCAGGAGGTCGTGACGTCGGTCGCGAAGAACGAGGGCGCGCGCTTCTCCGGGTCGGGCCTGTTGCACATGGTCCGCCGCGCCGAGGGCGATTCGATTCTCGCCGAACAGCTTGGCCTGCGCAAGGACGTGCCGCGTCACATCTTCCAACAGCTCATCTCGAAGGCTTCGGAAGACGTGCGCCGCCGCCTCGAGAGCGAGCGGCCCGAGATGATGGCGCAGATCCAGAGCTCGGTGACCGAGCTCACCGGCGATCTCCAGTCCAAATTCGGTCCGTCCTCGCGCAGCTATTTCGTCGCCAAGCGCGTGGTGACGACGCAATACCGTCAAGGCAATCTCAACCAGGATTCGATTTCGAACTATGCCCGCCAGCACCGCTTCGACGAGGTACAGATCGGCCTGTCGCTGCTCTCGTCGCTGCCGGTCGACGTGATCGAGCGCGCGCTGATGGACCGCAATCGCGAGATGATCCTGGTCTTGTGCAAGGCGCTCGACTTCTCCTGGGATACGACGATGTCACTGCTCTTCCTCGGCGCCAAGGATCATCTGATCACGGCGCGCGAGCTCCAGGACAACGAGCGCGAATACGGCCGGCTCAAGATCGAGACCTCGCGCAGCATCTTGAAGTTCTACCAGTCGCGCAAGACCGGCACGGGTGCCGATGCGGGCCGTCAGCCCGAGCTCCAAGTTCACTGACAGGTACATTAAGGACAGGGAGTATCTGCAATGTTGCCTCAATTCGGCACCGCCGTTCGCAAGAAGAACCTCAACAGCGCTGCCACCGCCGATCTCGGCGGCGGAGCACCGGACAAGGCCTCGGTGGACGCGGCCTGGCTCGTGCTCGAAGCCGCCAATGATCTCGGCGACCATGCCGCGATCGAAGCCTGTCGCCGCGTCATCGACGCCGAGCTGACCGGCGCGGCGGCCCGCAGCGCCGACGTCGATCTCGTGCTGGGATATTTCCGGTAAACTTCCGCAGCCCGGCGGAACACAGCCCGATCAGGGCTAGCGTCACCAGGAACCGGAGCGCTGGGACTCTGTATTGCGCCTAAGATTCGACTTCGCCGTGCTCAGCGCCGCGGCCAGCTCGTCGATGTGGTAAGGTTTCGCCAGGATCTGGATACCTGCCCTCTGCGCTTCATGGACCGAGGCTTCGGCGTATCCGCTGGTCAGCAGCACCGGTATATCACTTCGCCGCTTCTTGATTTCCCGTGCGAGCTCGACCCCGTTCATGCCGCCCGGCATCATGATGTCCGAAAAGATCAGGTCGACGGAGCGACCATCGGCCAAGGCGCCGAGCGCCGCCGCGGCGCTCGCGGCGCGCGTGACTTCGTAACCGAGCTGGCCGAGCATCTCGCCGACCAGAGCGGCGACCTCGTCGTCGTCTTCGACCAGGAGGATGCGGCCATGATTGTTTTTCTTCGGCCGTATGCGGGTGAGGTCGATGAGATGCCGCTCTTTCGAAGGAACGTCGAACGATCGCGGCAGGTACAGTTCGATGCTGGTGCCGCGGCCGACCTCCGATTGGATTCGGACCGTGCCCCGTGACTGCGTGGCGAATCCATGGACCTGCGCGAGCCCGAGCCCCGAACCCTTGCCGACGTCCTTGGTCGTGAAGAACGGCTCGAATACGCGGGACAGGATCTCCGGAGCCATGCCGACACCGGTGTCGACGACGGACAGACGGACATAGTCGCCCGAAATCTGATCGTCGTTCAGACTGGCCAGATTCTCCCCGCGCACGACGATCGTCCCGCCGTTGGGCATGGCGTCGCGGGCGTTGACGGCGAGGTTAAGGATGACCAGCTCGAGCTCCCCGGGATCGACCTCGACCGGCCATAGCGAGTCCGGGAAATCGAATTCGACGTGGACGTCGCCCCTCAGGCTGCGATCGAGCAGCTCCCGCATGCCGCCGATCTGTGCAGCGACGTCGACGGGCTCCGGCCGAAGCTTCTGCCGGCGCGAGAATGCGAGGAGCTGCCTCGTCAGGCTGGCGCCGCGCTGCGCGGCCTGGATCATGCCGTCCATCAGCCGCCGGCGCCGGCTTGGATCTGTCTGGCGGTCGAGCATGTCGAGGCCGCCGGAAATCACCATCAGCAGATTGTTGAAGTCGTGCGCGACGCCGCCGGTAAGCTGGCCGATCGCTTCGATCTTCTGAGCCTGGCGAAGCGTTTCCTCGACGCGCGTGCGTTCGTTCATTTCGAGGCGAAGCTGCTCGTTGGCTTCTTTCAATTCGCGTGTCCGCTCAACGACCAGTTTCTCGAGCTCCTGCGCGGTCTGCTCGCGGGCCTCGAGCAGAGCCCGGATCTCATATTGACGCCGCCGGGCGCGGATCGCCGATTGAATCGCGCTGGTCAGCGTGATCGGCTGAACCGGCCGCTCCAGCAGCGAAACGTTGCGCAGGAGCTCGACGATGCTGCGTCTCCATGCGACGACGGCCGGCTGCTCCCGATGGCTGGTGAGGACGACGAAGGGGAGGTCGGACCATGGCGGCTGGCTCGCGATCCATTGCGCGAGCGGCGCCGTGTCTTTGCCGAACAATCCCTCCTCGGCCAGAAAAACCGCTCCGACGCCAGCCGTCATCTCGGTGACCAGTTCGGGCAGGCTTCGGCAACTGATCGCCTCCAGGCTCGCGCCGCGAAAGAGCTCCGCCGATGCCGGTCCGTCGCGGCCGATCGGGGCGAATATCAGAACACGGTTGTCCCGTTCGGCGCTCATTCGGCCGGTCCTTCGGGCAACGCCGTGCCGGTGTAATGGGGATTGCCGGAAAAAATGCCGCTGAACTCCTGGAGAGGCGGACCGAGCCTGATCCCCGTGCTGCCGAGCCGGAACTCGCGGATGCTGTGCTCGTGATTGCCGCTGCGCTTCTTGACGACGGAGAGCGCGCGCCGCACCGTGCCGCCGAACTCGAAATAGCGCAGCATCACCACCGCATCGCTCAAATAGCTGATGTCGAGCGGCGTATCCATCGGGCCGACCAGACCGTGCTGAGCGAGGATCAGGATCGTAAGCACGCCCTGCTGTGCCAGATAGCTGAGGAGTTCGTGCATCTGCAGGATGAGAAAGCGCTCGTCCGGCATCGCGTTCAGGTAACCGTTCAGGCTGTCGATGACGACAAGGCGGGCATTGTCGACCTCGACGCTCCGACGCAGCGTCGCTGCAAACTCACCGGGCGACAATTCGGCCGGATCGACCTGTTGAAACCGGATTGCCCCGGTATTGAGATGTTTCTCCAGGGGCAGACCGAGCGTCCGGGCCCGTGCTTCCACCGTGCCGCGGCCTTCATCGAAGGCGAAGAAGACGGCGTGCTCGCCGCGCTCGGCCGCCGCGATGGCGTATGTCAGCGCAACCGACGACTTGCCGACACCGGCGGATCCGAGGAGAAGCGCGTTGGTGCCGCGCTCGAGCCCGCCTCCCAGCAGCTGATCGAGCTCGGCGTTGCCGCTGGACACGAAATCGCCGGGAAACGCCTTGTGATGCTCGGCCGCGACGAGCCGGGGGAAGATCCGCAAGCCGCCTTGCGAGATCGTGAAATCGTGGTATCCGCCGCGGAATCGAATGCCGCGCATCTTGATCACGCGAAGCCGGCGCCGTTCCGCGCCGTAGTCGATCGCGAGTTGCTCGAGCATGACGACGCCGTGTGCGATCGAATGCAGCTGCAGGTCGTCCTGGGAGGAGGACAGATCGTCGAGCAGCACGACGGTGCAATTGCGGTTGGTGAAGAAGTGCTTCAAGGCCAGCACCTGGCGACGGTAGCGCAGCGGATTCTGAGCCAGCAGGCGCAGCTCGGACAGGCTGTCGAGCACGACGCGGCTGGGATTGATCCGCTCGACCTCCTTGAAGATCAGGCCTGTCGTTTCGCTGAGCTCCATCTCGGCAGGATGGAAGACCGTGAGCTCGCGGTCGGGATCGAGCGTCGTCTCAGGCGGGACCAGCTCGAAGATGTCGACGCCATCAAGCGACCAGCCGTGCCGATGGGCAACCAGGTTCAGCTCGCGCCTGGTTTCGGAGAGCGAGATGTAGAGCACGCGTTCACCCTCGCGCGCGCCCCGGAGAAGGAATTGCAGCGCGATCGTGGTCTTGCCGGTGCCCGGACGTCCCTCGTAGAGATACATCCGGTTGGGGTCCAAGCCGCCGCCCAGGATGTCGTCCAGACCGTCGCTGCCTGTTGAAATTCTCGGCAAATCCTTGAGGGCACCGGCCGAAGCAGCCCCTGATGGATCAGTCATTGAACCCCCTCAGCATATGTCGGAAGAGCGCGAGGCCCAGGCGTCGAGAGGCCGGGACCGGGACCCCGGGAGGTCCGTACGAGGAACTCTTCAGCAGCGACCCGGTTCCCGGCCGCCGGGGCTCGCCTGCCAGCTGTGAGCAGGTGCCGACCGCGACAGCTCTGTCTGTTCAAGATTGAACACAGTGACCCTCGCGCGCTCCCATCCCGTCATTGCAACGTTCAGCGGCGGATGCGGTAAATCACCACGTCCTTGCCGTGACGGTTCGTGCTCCGCTCGAGCAGGTAATTCGATTTCTCCAGCACGCGGCGCGATGCGCCGTTTGCGATGTTCACGATGCCGATGAGAGATGGCAGGGCGAGCTCGGACAGGCCAATGCGTGTCATCGCGGTCGCGGCTTCGGCCGCAAATCCCCGGCCCCAGAGGCTGCGCGTGAACGCGTAGGCAATCTCGATCTCGTCGATGTCGTCCACCATGATGTGCCGGAGGCCGGCCCGCCCGGCGAATGCGCCGTCTCTCGTGTGCAGCGCCCAGAGGCCGAAGCCATGCTGGTCCCAATGCGCCATGTTGACATCGAGGTAAGCCTTCGTCGTCTCCGCCGAACGGACGCCGCCGATATAGCGGGCGACATCAGGATCGAGATGCAGCGCGACGAGGTCGGCGAGGTGGCTTTCGTTCAGCCTCTCGGCGGTCAGTCGCTCCGTGCTGAAATGGTTCATGGAGACAGATCGCCGCTTCGGTGGCGTGTCGTCGTTCATGCCGCTGTCGTGGCGGGCCGATGCTGACATCATGCCCCTGTTTCGCCCGACGGAGCAATCGCGGCAGAGCTTCGGTCGGATGATTTTCGCACCCAACTCAAGCCATTGATTTCACAGACCCCGTCTACTGTGCATGGGGTTGTTTTCGCGTTCTTGAGTTCGAGAGGGCGCTAACCCGCCCCCAGCGCGACGGCGGCGTTGTACGTCACGAGGCTCGCGGCATAGGCCAGCACCAGCATGTAGGTGAAGGTCACGGCCATCCAGGCCCAGCTGCCGGTCTCGCGCCGGATCACGGCCAGCGTGGATGCGCATTGCGGGGCGAAGATGTACCAGGCCAGCATCGACAGTGCGGTGGCGAGCGACCATTTCGTCGCCAGCACCTGGCCGATCTGCTCGGCCGCTTCCTTGCCGCCTTCGATCGCGTAGACGGTGCCGAGGGCTGCGACCGCGACTTCGCGCGCCGCCATGCCCGGGATCAGCGCGACCGCGATCTGCCAGTTGAAGCCGACGGGCGCGAGCAGCGGCTCGAGCGCCTTGCCGATCATCGCAGCCAGGCTGAACTCGATCGCGGGCTCGGTAGCGCCCGCAGGCGGCTGCGGGAACGAGGCCAGGAACCAGATCAGCACCATCATCGAGAAGATGGTGGTGCCGGCGCGCACCAGGAACATCTTGGCGCGGGTGTAGATACCGATCGCGATCGATTTCAGCCGCGGCATCTTGTAGTCCGGCAGCTCCAGCATGAATGGCGCCGGCGCAAAGTCGCGCAGCATGAAGAACTTGATCAGGAACGAGACGACGAGCGCGCTAGCGATGCCGGCGGCGTAGAGGCCGAACATCACGAGGCCCTGCAGATTGATGAAGCCCCAGACGTCCTTCGCCGGAATGAAGGCGGAGATGATCAGCGTGTAGACCGGAATGCGCGCCGAGCACGTCATCAGCGGCGCGATCAGGATCGTGGTCAGCCGGTCGCGCTTGTTGTCGATGACGCGCGTCGCCATGATGCCGGGGATGGCGCAGGCAAAGCTCGACAACAGCGGAATGAAGGCGCGGCCGTGCAGGCCGGCTCCGCCCATGATGCGGTCCATCAGGAACGCGGCGCGCGCCATGTAGCCGAAATCTTCCAGCAGCAGGATGAACAGGAAGATGAGGATGATCTGCGGCAGGAACACGATGACACTGCCGACGCCGGAGATCACGCCGTTCTGCAGGAAGCTCTGCAACAGGCCGTCGGGCAGGGTGGCCTGCACCAGCTCGCCGAGCGCGTCGAAGCCGGACTTGAGCAGGTCCATTGCCGGTTGCGCCCAGGCGAACACCGCCTGGAACATCACGAACAGGATCAGCGTCAGCACGACGAGACCGCCGACGGGATGCAGCACGACCGCGTCGATCCGCGCGGTCCAGGTGTCGGGCCTGGCAGGCAGGCTGACGCAGTCGGCGATGATGCGGTCGGCCTCGCGCTGGGTCGCGCGCAATTCGGCGACGCTGAGCGCGCGCCAGCTGTTCGCCTCCGCCTCGGCGGCGAGCTTTGGCGAGATCTCGTCGGTCAGCTTCAAGAGGTCGGCCGTGCCGCCCTTGCGCACCGCGATCGAGGTGACCACGGGCAGGCCGAGCTCCTTGGCGAGCCGCTCGACGTCGACGGTGATGCCGCGGCGGGCCGCGATGTCGAACATGTTGAGCACGAGGACCATCGGCCGTCCGGTGCGCTTGAGCTCGAGCAGCAGGCGGATGGTCAGCCGCAGATTGGTCGAATCGGCCACGCACAGCACGAGATCGGGCACGGTCTCGCCGGAGGCCTTGCCGAGCACGAAGTCGCGGGTGATTTCCTCGTCCGGGCTGCGGCCGCGCAGCGAGTAGGTGCCGGGCAGGTCGACCACCGAGACCTGGCGGCCCAAGGGGGTGACGAAGAAGCCTTCCTTGCGCTCGACGGTGACGCCGGGATAGTTCGCGACCTTCTGCCGGCTGCCGGTCAGGGCGTTGAACAGCGAAGTCTTGCCGCTGTTTGGCGTGCCGACCAGGGCGAGATGCAGCAGGGGCAATTCCATGTGATCAAGGCCTGGCAAACGGCTTGGCAAAAAACTCGGGATGAGGCGTCCGGTCGCGGTCTAGGCGACGATGACCGCCATGGCTTCGCGGCGGCGGACCGCGATCGTAATGCTGTCGACCCGCACCGCAATCGGATCGCGCCCGACCAGCCCCTCGTGCAGGATCTCGACCCGGGCGCCCTCGACGAAGCCGAGCTCGATCAGGCGGCTCTCGAGCTCTATGTCCGAGAGCGCGGAGCCCGCCTCGCGAGCGGACAGGTGCTGGATAACGCCGGTATAGCCGCGCTGGGCCAGACCCAGCGGCATGTGCGGGCGCGTGTCATTGGTGTCGGTCATGCCCTGTATTTTCAACGCAAGGCATTGAGGTCAAGCGCGAGTGCTCGCTGAAACCGCACCTTAGAGTGATTTTAAAAAGCGCGGATCGCGGGGCGCCCTCGAGGCGCCCCCGAGGGCTGGCTATTGGGCCGGGACCTTGTCCGGCTGGGCGGCCATCGCCCGGCTCTTGAAGTAGTCCAGGACGAACAGGCGGATCGCCGACGACAGATTGCCCTGCTGGCGGTTGTTGTCGATCTCGCCGACCAGCTCGGACAACGTCATGTTGCGCAGGCCGGAGATCTCCTTCATGCCGTTCCAGAACGCCTCTTCCAGGCTGACGCTGGTCTTGTGCCCGGCGACGACGATCGACCGTTTCACGACGGGCGACTTCATGGCTGCTCCTCGCGATCGATCTGATGCCGGTCCAGGTGCGCCTTCGCCTTGTCCGCGCGCGTCTCCTCCACCGACCGTTCCGCCTTCGTGCGGCCGAACTTCGACCGGTTGGCGTCCGCCTGCTTCGCCGAGGCTTCCCGCTCGGCGCGCTTCCTGAAACGATTCAGGTTGATGACGTTCCCCATGCCGTGTCTCCATCATCCGATCCTCGTCAGGCGGGATGAAACATTCAGAAACAGGGTGCCGCGTTGCGCCCTACAAGACTTGATCGCCATTAGCTCGTCCTCGTCAATCAGCCCCTTGGGCCATCAAACGATGAATCTGGCCCCCATCGAGGGGCGGAAGGGTTGCGTAGCACGCCGTCCCGCCAGAACATTGACGGTAATCAAATCCCGCCCCCAAAGCCGCACATTTCTGGGCGCCGGGGGGTCCGTATCATTACGGATGGCTATCGGAATTCGGAATTTATCCCGGGCTGGTCATCTTCTCGGGGCGCACCAGGCGATCGAACTCGTCGGCCGAGGCGAAGCCGAGCCGCAGCGCCTCCTCCTTCAACGTGGTGCCGTTGGCATGGGCCGTCTTGGCCACCTTGGCGGCGTTGTCGTAGCCGATCTTCGGGGCCAGCGCCGTCACCAGCATCAGCGAGCGCTGCATCAGCTCGTTGATGCGCTTCTCGTCGGCACGGATGCCGCTGACGCAATGCTCGGTGAAGGATCGCGCCGCATCCGCCAGCAGGCGGATCGAGTGCAGCATGTTGTAGGCCAGCACCGGCTTGTAGACGTTGAGCTCGAAATGGCCCTGGCTGCCGGCCACCGTGATCGCGGTGTGATTGCCGAACACCTGGCAGCACACCATGGTCATCGCCTCGCACTGCGTCGGGTTGACCTTGCCCGGCATGATCGACGAGCCCGGCTCGTTCTCCGGCAGGATCAGCTCGCCCAGCCCTGAGCGCGGGCCGGATCCGAGCAGGCGGATGTCGTTGGCGATCTTGAACAGGCCGGTCGCCACCGAATTGATGGCGCCATGTGCCAGCACATAGGCATCGTTCGAGGCCAGCGCCTCGAACTTGTTGGCGGCGCTGGTGAAGGGGAGTTTCGTGATCCCGGCGACGTGCCTTGCGAACAGTTTTGCAAAGCGCGGCTTCGAATTGAGACCGGTGCCGACGGCGGTGCCGCCCTGCGCCAGCGGATAAAGCTCCTTCACCGCGGACTTGAGCCGGGCGATGCCGCTTTCGACCTGCGCGGCATAGCCGGAAAACTCCTGGCCGAGCGTCAGGGGCGTCGCGTCCTGGGTGTGGGTGCGGCCGATCTTGACGATTTTCGCAAACGCCTTCTCCTTCTTGCGCAGCGCGCGCAGCAGCTCGGTGAGCGCGGGGATGAGATCGGCATTGATGCGGCTTGCGGCCGCGATATGCATCGCGGTCGGGAACGAATCGTTCGACGACTGGCTCATGTTGACGTGGTCGTTGGGATGCACCGGCTTCTTGGCGCCGAGCTCGCCGCCGAGCAGCTCGTTGGCGCGGTTGGCGATGACCTCGTTGAGGTTCATGTTGGTCTGCGTGCCGGAGCCGGTCTGCCACACGACGAGCGGAAAATGATCGTCCAGCTTGCCCTCGATTACCTCGCGCGCGGCGCGGATGATGGCACCGGCGCGGCGCTGGTCGAGCAGGCCGAGCTCGAGATTGGACTGCGCGGCGCCGAGCTTGACGATGCCGAGCGCGTGCACGAGCGCGATCGGCATCCGATCCGTTCCGATGCGAAAATTCTGGCGCGAACGTTCGGTCTGCGCGCCCCAATAGCGATCGGCCGGGACCTCGATGGGACCGAAACTGTCGGTCTCGGTGCGGGTCGCGGGAGGAGCGGTCTTCGAGCGGGAAGCTTTGGCCATGAGCACATCCATTCCGCCGCGCGAAACGCCGCGCGGCCTCTTCATGTGCTCTTCTATATAGACAGTTTGGCCGCCCGCGACGGCTTCAAAGCCAACCTAGATCATTTCTTGCGGAAACGATCGAGCCGCACCACCTCGGCGCCGCCCTGGCTCGGCGGGGGCGGTTCTTCCGCGGTCTCGGCCTTTTCAGTGGCGGCCGCGGGCACCGATACGGCTGATGGGGCGGGGGCTGCCGGCAAAGTGTCCGGCGCGACCTCGGCGACATCGGAGGTGTCGAACTGGAGGCCGAACTTCACGGACGGATCCAGGAAGCTCTTGATGGCGCTGAACGGCACCACCAGCCGCTCCGGAATGCCGCCGAAGGACAGGCCGACCTCGAAGCGGTCCTCGAGCACGGTCAGATCCCAGAACTGGTGCTGCAGGATGATCGTCATCTCTTCCGGATATTGCGCGAGCAGCCGTGGCGACAGCTTCACGCCCTCGGCCTTCGACACGAAGGTGATGAAGAAATGGTGCTCGCCGGGCAGGCCATGGGCCGCGGCATCGGTCAGCACCTTCCGCAGCACGCCGCGCAGCGCGTCGCGGGCCAGCACATCGTATCGGATATGATCGGTCGCCATGGTGGTCCTGTTGCATCCCCGAAGCCGGACCCTACCGACTCGACTCGCCAGGCCGCAACAATATCGCGCCTGACGGGCCAGCAGGAGTCCCCCGCCGGAGAAGAAAGAAAGGCAAGTGGAGGCTTCTGTTGCCAGGTGCCTCCGAACCCCGCCTAACGGAGCTTAACCCGTTAGGACTTTAAGATGGTCTTTCAAACTGCGTTACGCAGCCTGAGCAACCGGAGCAAAGTTGTCGTTGGCAACTATTGCAGTAGCCCGATAACGGCGGAACAATACCGGGAAAAAGTACGCCCTTTACGCCCTCGTCGATCCTATTTCGCCCCCGCCAAAGCCCGCTTCCGGATAGTCGGTTGGTGGGCTTTGGTGGAGGCGCCGGGTACCGCCCCCGGGTCCGAATGGTTTATTGCGACGACCGTTTATTTCCATAGCCGGCGAACCGGCACCCCCAATATAGGGCGCAAGGGTTTCGAAAAACAGGGGTTTTGCACGCCTCTCCCAAGCTTCTCTTTGGAAAGGTTCCACACCGAGGCGGGCCTGATCTTGGCCGCGTCGGCACCGGCGGTCTAAGCTTCTGAGATGTCCGAGGATTCAGCACCGGCCGGCCAACAATCAGATCGACTGCCGGATCATCCCGCGGCGAGCGTTGCTCCGCCCGGCCTGCTGGAACTGTTTCTGGCCTTCGCCAGGATGTCGCTGGCCGGTTTCGGCGGGGTTTTGGTGTTTGCCCGGCGGGCCATCGTCGAGCAGCACCGCTGGATGACGGCGGACGAGTTCAACGAGACCTTCGCGCTCTGCCATTTCCTGCCCGGGCCCAACATCGTCAATCTGTCGATGGTGTTCGGGTCGAGGCTGCGCGGCATTGCCGGCGGGGTTGCCGCCTTTGCCGGGCTGTTGCTGCCCCCGACGCTGATCATGATGGTTGTCGCGATCGTCTACGCCCGTTTTGGCGACCTCGACGTGTTGCGCCGCAGCCTGGCCGGCATCTCATGCGCGGCCGTCGGTCTCCTGATCGCGGTGGTCTTCCGCATGATGACGCCGCTGCTGAAGCGGACGGAGCCGCTCGCGCTGATCCTGATGCTCGGTGTGTTCCTCGCCGTCGGCCTGCTTCGCCTGCCGCTTCAGGCGGTGCTGCTGGTCGCGATCCCCGTGAGCATCGGCGCCACTTATATCCTGCGACGGAAAGTAGCAGCATGAACGCCGAAAGCCCGATCTGGGCGCTGATCGCCACCTTTGGACTGATGTCGCTGTTCGCGGTCGGCGGCGCCGCGGCGGCGGTGCCCGAGATGCACCGCATCGCGGTCGAGGTGAATCACTGGATGACCGACAAGCAGTTCACCGATGCCTATGCGATCGCGCAGCTCTCGCCAGGTCCGAACGTGCTTATCGTGACGTTGATCGGCTATGCCGTTGCCGGCATCCCCGGCGCGCTGGCGGCGACGCTGGCGATGTGCCTGCCGACGGCGCTGCTTGCCTATTATGTCAGCCGGCTCCTGGATCGGCCCAGCCAATCGCGCTGGCCCAGCTTGATTCAAGCTGCACTGGTTCCGCTCTCGATCGGATTGATGGCAGCGAGCGCCCTGATCCTGGCCCAGTCGACCGATCGCACGATTGCTGCACTGCTTCTGACCGGAATGGTTGCGCTGATCGCATCGATCTCGCGCATCAATCCCCTGTGGCTGTTGCTTGCCGGCGGGCTGTTGGGTTTTGCTGGCATTGTGTAATGAAAATCGCTAGGCAATGATCCGGGCGGGGGATCCAGTTCCAGCCGATTTAGAACAACAGTGCTCGTGACTTACGGGTCGCGGAGGAGACATGCATGGCCGACACGATGGGCCACTCAGCGACGGCCAGCCGAAATACCCGGTTGGCGCTCGGCTTTTGTCTGCTGGCGATTGCGCCGCAGATCTTCGAATTGATCTGGTCGATCGGGACGATCTTCGGCTGGGGCGCCGGCCGCGGCCCGGGGACGGTGGTCACCGGTCACGTGACCGCGCTGCTCGCAGGCGCGCCCAGTGCGATCTTCGGATCGTTCGGCGGCGGCACCAAGAAGATCTCGTCCGAGGTGCTGCTCGCGCTGATCTATTCCTATCCGCTGCTGGTGGTGGCGATCCTCACGCTGTTCATGACGGTACGGTCGGCGCAGGATTATGTCGGTGGCGTCGTCCTGATGGCGGTTGCCCTGTTCGCGCTGTGGGCGGGAAGCGATCTGCAGGGCATGCGGGGCTTCTCCTTCGGCGCCGGCACAGCGCCGCGCATGTTCGGCGGACTGCTGGTTGCCTTGTCCGCGGCCATCGCCCTGACCGGTCTTCTGACCAATGGGCCGTCGATGGCCCATTATTCCTGGCGAGGACCGCTGTTCGTGGTCGCCGCGATCCTCTTCTTCGCCCTGTCGATCCGGCCGCTCGGCGTCGTGGTCACGGCCTTCATCAGCTTCATGATCGCGGCGGCGGGCTCGCAGGAGACGCGCTGGCGTGAAGCGGTAATCGTCGGTGCCTGCCTGACGCTCGGTTGCACCATCCTGTTCCCCTATGTGCTCGGGCTGCCCATGCCGATGTACCCGCGTTTCCTGATCCAGTGAGGGCGTGATGGATATTTTTGCCAACCTCGCTCACGGCTTCGCCGTCGCGCTCACCCCGATCAACCTGCTGATGTGCCTGATCGGCGCCCTCGTCGGCACGCTGGTCGGCGTGCTCCCGGGCATCGGCACCATCGCGACCGTCGCGATGCTGCTGCCGATCACCTTCGGACTGCCGCCGGTCGGCGCCTTGATCATGCTCGCCGGCATCTATTACGGCGCCCAGTATGGCGGCTCGACCACGTCGATCCTGGTCAACATACCCGGGGAGGCGACGTCCGTTGTCACCGCCATCGACGGCCACCAGATGGCGAGGCAGGGCCGCGCGGGCCCGGCGCTGGCGATCGCCGCGATCGGCTCGTTCTTCGCCGGCTGCGTCGCGACCGTGCTCATCGCCGTGCTCGGCGCGCCCCTGACCAAGCTGGCGCTGGCGTTCGGTCCGGCCGAGTA
Organism: Bradyrhizobium sp. LVM 105; assembly: GCF_003957705.1. NCBI lineage: Bacteria > Pseudomonadati > Pseudomonadota > Alphaproteobacteria > Hyphomicrobiales > Nitrobacteraceae > Bradyrhizobium > Bradyrhizobium sp. LVM 105. The sequence goes on from NZ_QZMV01000001.1 coordinate 494,608, forward strand.
TTTCTCGCTGATGGTGCTCGGCCTGATCTTTGCGGTCGTGCTGGCCAAGGGCTCGGTGCTGAAGGCGATCGCGATGATCGTGTTCGGCCTGTTGCTGTCGATGGTCGGCTCGGACATCGAAACCGGCGCCTCCCGCATGGCCTTCAACATTCCGGAACTCGCCGACGGCCTCGGCTTTGCGACGGTGGCGATGGGCGTATTCGGCTTTGCGGAGATCATCCGCAATCTCGATGCCGGCGCCGAGATGAGCCGCGACCTCGTGCAGCAGAAGATCACCGGCCTGATGCCGACGAAGAAGGATCTGATGGACTCGACGCCCGCGATTCTGCGCGGCACCGTGCTCGGCTCGATCCTCGGCATCCTGCCCGGCGGCGGTGCGACGATTGCATCATTCGGCGCCTATACGCTCGAAAAGAAGCTCGCCAGGGACCCGTCGCGGTTTGGCCGCGGCGCGATCGAGGGCGTGGCGGGGCCGGAGAGCGCCAACAACGCCGCCGCGCAGACCTCCTTCATTCCGCTGCTCACGCTCGGCATCCCGCCGAACGCGGTGATGGCGCTGATGGTGGGCGCGATGACCATCCACGGCATCGTGCCGGGCCCGCAGGTGATGCAGAAGCAGCCGGACCTCGTCTGGGGCATGATCGCCTCGATGTGGATCGGCAATCTGATGCTGATCATCATCAACCTGCCGCTGGTCGGAATCTGGGTGCGGCTGCTGCGCGTGCCCTACCGGCTGATGTTCCCCTCGATCGTGATCTTCTGCGCGATCGGCATCTATTCGGTGAACAACGCGCCGGTCGACGTCATCCTCGCCGGCGTGTTCGGTCTCGTCGGCTACTGGCTGATCAAGCACGATTTCGAGCCGGCACCTCTGCTGCTCGGCATGGTGCTGGGACCGTTGATGGAGGAGAACCTGCGCCGTGCGCTGCTGATCTCGCGCGGCGACTGGAGCGTGTTCCTGACGCGTCCGTTGTCGGCAGTGCTGCTGGCGGTCGCGGCGGGCCTCCTCGTCCTTACCGTGCTGCCTTCGTTGCGATCGAAGCGCGACGAGGTGTTCACCGAGTCCGAGAACTGACCACCGCCTGCGTCGGCACGCCGCATTCGGAAGTCGAATCGACTTGTGTGACGGCTTCGTGAAATGAAAATGCCGGCCCTTGTGGCCGGCATCTTGTCCCGGGAGAACGATATGACTTCCATTCGCACGATCGCTTCGGGCGCATGTGCCGCAGCGCTTGCCTCGCTATGCGCCTTTGTCGCACCGGCAAAGGCCCAGACCTACCCGACGCGCAGCATCACCATGATCGTGCCGTTTGCGGCCGGCGGTCCGACCGACGTCATCGCGCGCATCGTCACCGGCCACATGGCGCAGACGCTCGGACAGAGCGTCATCATCGAGAACGTGGTCGGCGCCGGCGGCACCACCGCGACCACGCGCGCCGCGCGCGCGGCCAATGACGGCTATACGCTGATCACCGGGCACATGGGCACGCACGCCGCCTCGGTGCCGCTCTATCCGAAGCTCGCCTATCATCCCGAGAAGGATTTCGAGCCGATCGCGCTGCTCGCAGGCACGCCAATCCTGATCCTGGCGCGCAAGGACTTTCCGCCCAAGGACCTGAACGAGTTCGTGACCTACGTGAAGGCCAACGCCGAGAAGGTGAACGCGGCGCATGCCGGCGTCGGCTCGGTCTCGCACGTCTCGTGCGAGCTCCTGCACTCGATCCTCGACGTCAAGCCGGTCAGCGTGCCCTTCAACGGCACCGGACCTGCGATGAACGCGCTGGTGGGGGGGCAGGTCGACTACATGTGCGACCAGATCGTCAACGCCGTGCCGCAGATCAACGCCGGCACCATCAAGGCCTATGCGATCGCAACACCGCAGCGCAATCCGTCGCTGCCGAACGTGCCGACCACGGCGGAAGCCGGCCTGCCGAAATTCCAGGCCCAGGCCTGGAATGCGATGTTCGCGCCCAAGGGAACTTCGGCGGCGATCGTGGCCAGCCTGAACGCTGCGGCCAGCAAGGCACTCGACGACGAGAACGTGAAGAAGCGCCTGCTCGAGCTCGGTAGCGTCATTCCCGCCGCTGCGGAGCGGACGCCGGAGGCGCTGGCGACCCTCGTCAAGAACGAGATCGCGAAGTGGACCCCGGTGTTGAAGCCGGCAACTTAGGCAATCCATCAGGCCGATACGAAGGGGGCGGGACGCCGGGTTCCGCCCCCTTGTCGTTTGTGCCGGGAACGCTCACTTTTCCGGGTATAATCGGTGCGGACAGCGAATCGCCGCTGTTGCAGCGCGGGGGCGGCCGCTAAGTTCGCCGCCTTCCCAAAGGCATAGTCGCACATGCACCAGTACCAGGACCTGCTCGAGCGGATTCTTTCGGACGGCGCGGAGAAAACCGACCGCACCGGCACCGGCACGTTCTCGGTGTTCGGCCATCAGATGCGCTTCAATCTGTCGGCCGGCTTCCCGATGCTGACGACCAAGCGGCTGCCGCTGAAGGCGATCGTGCATGAGCTATTGTGGTTCCTGAAGGGCGACACCAACGTCAAATATCTGCGCGACAACGGCGTCACGATCTGGGACGAGTGGGCGGATGCCAATGGCGATCTCGGCCCGGTGTACGGCCATCAATGGCGCTCCTGGCCCGCGCCCGACGGCCGCAGCATCGATCAGATCGCGAACGTGGTCGACATGATCAAGCGCAATCCGGACTCCCGCCGCCTGATCGTCTCGGCGTGGAATCCGGCCGAAGTCGACAAGATGGCACTGCCACCGTGCCATTGCCTGTTCCAGTTCTATGTCGCCAATGGCAAGCTGTCGTGCCAGCTCTACCAGCGTTCGGCCGACGTCTTCCTCGGCGTGCCCTTCAACATCGCCTCCTATTCGCTGCTCACCATGATGGTGGCGCAGGTCACTGGCCTGAAGCCCGGCGACTTCGTGCATTCGTTCGGCGACGCCCATCTCTATTCCAACCATCTGGAGCAGGCAAAGCTCCAGCTCAGCCGCGCACCGCGTGCGCTGCCGGTGATGCGGATCAACCCTGATGTGAAGGACATCTTCTCCTTCCGCTACGAGGATTTCGAGCTTGTCGGCTACGATCCGCATCCGCACATCAAGGCGGAAGTCGCGGTCTGACGCAGATGTCGTTGACCATCCGCCGTGCGCAGCCCGGAGAAGCGGGGCTCGTTCTCTCCTTCATCCGCGAGCTCGCCGAGTACGAGAAGCTCTCCCACGAGGTGGAGGCGACCGAGGCTGACATCAACGACGCGCTGTTCGGTGAAAGGCCGCAACTCTATTGCGCGATCGCCGAATGGAACGACGAGGCCGTCGGTTTCGCGGTCTGGTTCACGAATTTCTCGACCTTCAGCGGTCGCCACGGCATCTATCTCGAAGATCTCTACGTGCGGCCGTCGCATCGGGGCAGAGGGCTCGGCAAGGCGCTGCTGGTCTATCTCGCGAAGGAATGCGTCGACAACGGCTGGGCGCGCCTGCAATGGGCGGTGCTCGACTGGAACGCGCCGTCAATCGCGTTCTACAAATCGCTCGGCGCCGTCATGATGGACGACTGGACGCTATGCCGCGTCACCGGGCCGGCGCTGACGCGGCTTGCCGGGAGCTCTGCCTGATGGAGATCGTGTTCGTCGTCGCGATCGCGGAGAACGGCGTCATCGGTGCGGGCAATGCGATGCCGTGGCGATTGAAATCCGACATGGCGCGCTTCAAGGCGCTGACCATCGGCAAGCCCGTGATCATGGGTCGCAAGACCTTCGAATCGCTGCCCCGCCGTCCCCTGCCGGGCCGCACCAACATCGTGGTTACGCGCGATCCGGCCTATCGTGCCAACGGGGCCATCGTCACGACGTCGGCCGCGGATGCGGACGCGGTTGCGCGCGGGGATGCCCTGCGGCGTTCGGCCACTGCCATCGCGGTGATCGGCGGCGCCGAGATCTTCCGGCAATGGCTCGAGCGCGCCGATCGCCTCGAAATCACCGAAGTCCATGCCCGGCCCGAAGGGGATACGTATTTCGACATCGACAAGGGCGAATGGGACGAGGTTGACCGGGTCCGCCATCCTGCCGGTCCCGACGACAGCGCCGACTTCTCCTATGTGACATATCGTCGGCGGCGCGGCCATTAACCGCTTTCGTCAATGTTTACATTGACTTTTTCGTGCCCGAGCATAGCTCGAAGGACGGTCAGGGCCGCGTTGTAAGGGACCTGCCTGTCCCCTATAAAGCCGGACCGGACAAAGCGGGCGGGGGCGTTTCCACCCTGCCGAGGAGAGCGTCGAATGCCGTGGAAGAATCAGGGCGGTGGCCCGTGGGGCTCGGGTCCAAAGGGACCATGGGGCTCAGGCCCGCAACCGGTCGGGCCGAGGCCGCCGGATCTGGAAGACCTTCTGCGGCGCGGCCAGGACCGCCTCCAGCAGATCATGCCGGGCGGCTATTTCTCCGGCATCGGCATCACGCTGATCGTCCTGCTCATCATCGCGTTCTGGCTGCTGTCGGGCTTCTTCCGCGTACAGTCCGAAGAGCTCGGCGTCGTGCTGCGCTTCGGCAAGCATGTCCGCACCGTGCAGCCGGGCCTGAACTATCATCTGCCCTATCCGATCGAGACCGTGCTGCTGCCCAAGGCGCTGCGCGTCAACACCATCTCGATCGGCATGACGCTGATCGACGATCCGGCGCGGCGCGGCCGCTCCATCCGTGACGTGCCGGAAGAGAGCCTGATGCTGACCGGCGACGAGAACATCGTCGACGTCGATTTCACCGTGCTGTGGCGCATCAAGCCCGATGGCGTCGGTGACTTCCTCTTCAACATCCAGAACCCCGAGGGCACCGTGAAGGCGGTGGCCGAGAGCGCGATGCGCGAGGTGATCGGCCGGTCGCAGATCCAGCCGATCCTGACCGGTGCGCGCAACGTCACCGAGCAGGGCGTGCAGGAGCTGATCCAGAGGACGCTGGACAGCTACGGCGCCGGCATCCAGATCAGCCAGGTGCAGATGCAGAAGGTCGATCCGCCCGCGCAGGTGATCGACGCCTTCCGCGACGTCCAGGCGGCGCGCGCCAATCTCGAGCAGCTGCAGAACGAGGCGCAGACCTACGCCAACCAGGTCGTGCCGCAGGCCCGTGGACGGGCGGCGCAGATTCAGCAGGCCGCCGAAGGCTACAAGGAGCAGGCGGTCGCCGAGGCCAAGGGCCAGAGCTCGCGCTTCCTGAAGGTTTACGACGAATACAAGAAGGCGCCCGACGTGACGCGTGAACGGATCTATCTGGAGACGATGGAGCGCGTGCTCGGCGGCGCGGACAAGCTCGTCTATGACGGCGGCTCCTCGGGCCAGGGCATCGTGCCCTATCTGCCGCTGGGCGAATTGACCACCAAGCGGCCGCCTACCACCGGGCAGCCCTCGAGCGGAGGCAGCCGATGAGGTCTCCGGTCACAGGTTTCGTCACCCTGCTCGCGCTCCTGCTCGTCGCGGTCCTCGGCTACATGTCGCTGTTCACGGTGCAGCAGACCGAGCAGACCATCGTGCTCCTGTTCGGCCGCCCCGTCGACGTCGTCACCGCGCCCGGCCTGCACTTCAAGGCGCCGTGGAATTCGGTGATCAACATCGACAAGCGGATTCTCGACCTGGAGAACCCGTCGCAGGAAGCGATCGCGTCCGACCAGAAGCGGCTCGTGGTCGACGCCTTCGCGCGCTACCGCATCAAGGATGCGCTGCGCTTCTATCAGAGCGTCGGCTCGATCCAGGCTGCCAACATCCAGCTCACCACGCTCCTGAACGCGTCACTGCGCCGCGTGCTCGGCGAAGTCACCTTCATCAACGTGGTGCGCGACGACCGCGAGAAGCTGATGCTGCGCATCCGCGACCAGCTCGATCGCGAGGCCGACGGTTACGGCATCGAGGTCGTCGACGTCCGGATCCGCCGCGCCGACCTGCCGGAGCAGAACAGCCAGGCGGTCTATCAGCGCATGAAGACCGAGCGCGAGCGCGAAGCGGCCGAGTTCCGCGCGCAGGGCGGCCAGAAGGCGCAGGAGATCCGCTCCAAGGCCGACCGTGAGGCGACAGTGATCGTCGCGGAAGCCAACTCGCAGGCCGAGCAGACCCGCGGTGTGGGCGATGCCGAGCGCAACCGCCTGTTTGCGGAAGCCTACGGCAAGGATGCCGACTTCTTCGCCTTCTACCGGTCGATGACCGCCTATGAGAACGGCCTGAAGTCGAGCGATACCCGCTTCCTGCTGCGGCCGGACTCCGATTTCTTCCGGTACTTCAGCAACCCGTCCGGCAAGATGGCAACCGATACGCCGGCGAAGCCGTAAGCGAGACTGAGGGCGGCAGGTCTGGCCGCCCTTCGTCCGGACAAGAACAGCATAACGGGAGGTTCCAATCCGATGAGGTCCATTGCGTTCGCCGACTTCCTCATCGGCTTGGGCATCCTGTTCGTGCTGGAGGGCCTGATGTTTGCGGCGAGTCCGAACTGGATGCGCAAGGCCATGAAGAGCGCCATCGCCACGCCGGATAACATCCTGCGGGCGGTCGGGATCGGCTCGGCCGTGGTCGGCCTGGTCCTGATCTGGGTTATGCGGCGTCCGGTCTAGACCTCGCACCAACGCCAAAGTGAAGCCGAAGGACCGGTTTTCGCCGTATTATCGGGCTCTTGAGGCCCGTTAAGCTCCGTGCTTGCGCCGTCCCCCCGTTCGAGCGCAGTCTGGACCGAATCCTTTTCTCTGGAGATACCAATGCCCGCTGCCACCATTGCCCCGACCCGCTTGCGTTTAGGGCTGGCCGCGCTCGTCGTCAGTGCTTTCAGCGCGTTCGGCACACCGGCCGAGGCGCGCGGACCGGATGGCATCGCCGACGTCGCCGAGAAGGTGATCGACGCCGTCGTCAACATCTCGACCTCGCAGACCGTGGAGGCCAAGGGCGGCGGCGGCAACACCATGCCGCAATTGCCGCCCGGCTCGCCCTTCGAGGAGTTCTTCGACGATTTCTTCAAGAACCGCAGGGGACCTGGCGGCGGCAGCAAGGGCGGCGACAGCGGCAGCGCCCCGAAGAAGACCAACTCGCTCGGATCCGGCTTCATCATCGACACCGCGGGCGTCGTCGTCACCAACAATCACGTCATTGCGGATGCCGACGAGATCCACGTCATCCTCAACGACGGCACCAAGATCAAGGCCGAGCTGGTCGGCGTCGACAAGAAGACCGATCTCGCCGTGCTCAAGATCAAGCCGCCGAAGCCCCTCGTCGCGGTGAAGTTCGGCGACAGCGACAAGCTTCGCCTCGGCGACTGGGTGGTCGCGATCGGCAATCCCTTCAGCCTGGGAGGCACGGTCACCGCCGGCATCGTTTCGGCCAAGAATCGCGACATCTCCTCAGGGCCCTACGACAGCTACATCCAGACCGACGCCTCCATCAACCGCGGCAATTCCGGCGGTCCGCTGTTCAACCTCGACGGCGACGTCATCGGCGTCAACACGCTGATCATCTCGCCCTCCGGCGGCTCGATCGGCATCGGCTTCGCCGTGCCGTCGAAGACGGTCGTGGGCGTCGTCGACCAGCTCCGCCAGTTCGGCGAGCTGCGCCGCGGCTGGCTCGGCGTGCGCATCCAGAGCGTCACCGACGAGATCGCCGAGAGCCTCAACATCAAGCCCGCGCGCGGCGCGCTGGTCGCCGGCATCGACGACAAGGGCCCGGCCAAGCCCGCGGGCATCGAGCCCGGCGACGTCGTCGTCAAGTTCGACGGCAAGGACGTCAAGGATCCGAAGGATCTCTCTCGCGTCGTCGCCGACACGGCGGTCGGCAAGGAGGTCGACGTCGTCATCATCCGCAAGGGCCAGGAGCAGACCAAGAAAGTCACGCTCGGCCGCCTCCAGGATCCCGAGAAGGTGCAGGCCGCGGTGAAGACCGACGAGCCGGCGCCCGACAAGCCAGTAACGCAGAAGGCGCTCGGCCTCGATCTCGCCGCGCTGAACAAGGATCTGCGCACGCGCTACAAGATCAAGGACAGCGTCAAGGGCGTGGTCGTCACCAATGTCGACGCCAATTCCGACGCCGCGGAGAAGCGCCTCTCGGCCGGAGACGTCATCGTCGAGGTCGCGCAGGAAGCGGTGTCGAGCGGTGCCGACATCCAGAAGCGGGTCGATCAGCTCAAGAAGGACGGCAAGAAGTCGGTGCTGCTGCTGGTCTCGAATGCCGAGGGCGAGCTGCGCTTTGTGGCGCTGAGCGTGCAGTAACTGAGGCTTCGCCCACACTCACGGTCATTCCGGGATGGTGCGTAAGCACCAGACCCGGAATCTCGAGATTCCGGGTTCGATGCTCCGCATCGCCCCGGAATGACGAGAGAAGATCTATCCCTCCACGAACTCGTCCCGCCGGTATCCCTGCGCATAGAGCAGCGCGGTGAGATCGCCGTGATCGATCCGCGCAGCTGCGGCAGCCGCGACGGCCGGCTTGGCGTGATAGGCGACGCCGAGCCCCGCCGCCTGGATCATCGCGAGGTCGTTGGCGCCGTCGCCGACCACGACCGAGTCGATGTCGTCGAGATCGAACGACTCCATCAGGTCGACCAGCGTCGCGAGCTTGGCCGCGCGCCCCAGAATCGGCTCCTTCACCTCGCCGGTGAACTTGCCGTCGCGCACGACGAGCTCGTTGGCGCGGTTCTCCTGAAAGCCGATCTTGGCGGCGACCGCGGTCGTGAACAGCGTGAAGCCGCCGGAGACGAGGCAGGTATAGGCGCCGTGGGCCCGCATGGTCGCGACCAGCTCGCGGCCGCCCGGGGTCAGCGTGATCCGCTTGGCCAGCACCTCGTCGACCGCGCTGGCGGGCAGGTCCTTCAGCAGCGCGACGCGCTCGCGCAGCGCCGGCTCGAACTCGATCTCGCCGCGCATGGCGCGTTCGGTAATGGCGGCCACATGCGCCTTCACCCCGACGAAATCGGCGAGCTCGTCGATGCATTCCTGGCCGATCATGGTGGAATCCATGTCGGCGAGAAAAAGCTTCTTGCGCCGGGCGCCGACTGGCTGCACGACGATGTCGATGGGCAGGTCGCCGCGAAGCTCGCGGAGCCGCTGCTCGATGGCGTGACGGTCGGGTTCGAGGTTACTGTCGGCGCCGAACGGGATATCGACCGCGACCCCGTCGAACAGCCAGTGCGCGGGCGCCGCCTGCGGCAGCACGGCGCGGGCGCCGTCGACGATGGTCGTATCGAGCGCGGGATTGTCGGGGTTGCAGATCAGCGTGGCGACGAGGGACATTTGAGGTTTTCGTGAGCGAGGAGCAAGTCGGCAGAAGGCCTGTTGGCGAGGCCGTGCTTATCGCAGGCCCGACCGCCAGCGGCAAGTCGGCGCTGGCGCTGGAGCTCGCGCTCGCCACCGGCGGCATCGTCGTCAATGCCGATTCCATGCAGGTCTACCGCGACCTGCGCATCATCACGGCACGGCCGACACAGGACGAGGAAGCGCGCGCTCCGCACCGTCTCTACGGGCATGTCGATGCGGCCGTGAATTTCTCGGCCGGGGCCTGGGTGGCCGACGCGGCAAAGGCGCTCGAGGAGGCGCGTGCGGAAGGGCGCCTGCCGATCTTCATCGGCGGCACCGGGCTCTATTTCAAGGCGCTGACGGCCGGGCTCTCCGTGGTGCCGCCAATTCCTGCCGAGGTGCGGGAGGACGTGCGCGCGCGGCTGGAACGGAACGGTGCGGAGGCGCTGCATGCGGAATTGGCGCTTCGCGATCCGCACGCCGCCGAGCGATTGAACCTGCGCGATCGCACCCGGATCGCGCGTGCGCTCGAAGTCGTCGAGGCGACCGGCCGTTCGCTGCTCGACTGGCACCGGGAGGGCCAGCCTCCGCTGCTGCCGAAGGCCAGTTTTCGCGCGGTGTTTCTCGCGCCCGAGCGCGACGCGCTCTACGCACGGATCGACGCCCGTTTCGACGCCATGCTGGCCGCCGGCGCGTTGAAGGAGGTCGAGCGGCTCGCCGCAAGGCAGCTCGATCCGCTGCTGCCGGCGATGAAAGCGCATGGCGTGCCGGCCCTGATCCGGCACTTGCGCGGTGAGCTCAGCCTGAAGCAGGCCGCCACCATCGGCCGCGCCGACACCCGCCACTATGCCAAGCGGCAATTCACCTGGTTCCGGCATCAATTGCCGGAGTTCGAATGGGTCAAGCCGGAGCAGGCGAGGCGATGGCTCGCTGCGATTGTGGAGGCGGTCCGCGACCGCGGCTGACGCGCTTTTCCGTCCGGGTTCCCCAATTTACCTCTCGCCGAACCTGGGGAACACCGCTACACTGCCAAAATCGCACGCGGACGGCCGCATTGCCTTGACATCTAGGCTTTGGCCGCTATGTTCGCGCAACCTTTGGGAAGCCGAGCGCCCGCCATGCGTAACATTATTACCAAACTCCTTATCGCCGTCGTACCCAGGCACACCGCCGGGGATGGCTAGCTGCCATCCACAAGACAGGCGGTGTGCATGGGCCCTCTTCGGGGCCTTTTTTATTTCCTGAACCCGACACGAACGAAGCCGCTGACAACAGCGCATCCGGAGCAAGCCAAATGAGCGACAAGAGCCACGATCCGAACCAGATGACCGGCGCCGCGATGATCGTTCGCGCGCTCATCGATCACGGCGTGACCGACATTTTCGGCTATCCCGGCGGCGCCGTGCTTCCGATCTATGACGAGATCTTCCAGCAGAGCGAGGTCCAGCACATCCTGGTCCGTCACGAGCAGGGCGCGGGCCACGCCGCCGAGGGCTATGCGCGCTCGACCGGCAAGCCGGGCGTCGCGCTGGTGACCTCCGGCCCCGGCGCCACCAACATGGTGACGCCGCTGACCGACGCGCTGATGGACTCGATCCCGCTGGTCTGCATTTCGGGCCAGGTGCCGACGCATCTGATCGGCAACGACGCGTTCCAGGAATGCGACACTGTCGGCATCACGCGCCCCTGCACCAAGCACAATTGGCTGGTGCGGGACGTCAATGATCTTGCCAAGGTGCTGCACGAAGCCTTCTACGTCGCGACCTCCGGCCGTCCCGGCCCGGTGCTGGTCGACGTTCCCAAGGACGTGCAGTTCGCGACCGGCACCTATCATCCGCCGCGCAAATCCGACGTGCACCGCTCCTATGCACCGCGCGTGAAGGGCGATGCGGCGCAGATCCGCAAAGCGGTGGCGCTGCTGGCCAATGCCAAGCGCCCGGTGATCTACAGCGGCGGCGGCGTCATCAATTCCGGCCCCGAGGCCACCAGGCTGTTGCGCGAGCTGGTCGAGGTCACCGGCTTCCCGATCACCTCCACGCTGATGGGTTTGGGGGCGTACCCCGCCTCGGGCAAGAACTGGCTCGGCATGCTCGGCATGCACGGCACCTACGAGGCCAACATGACCATGCATGATTGCGACGTCATGCTGTGCGTCGGCGCGCGCTTCGACGATCGCATCACCGGCCGCGTCGATGCGTTCTCCCCTGGCTCGAAGAAGATCCACATCGACATCGACCCGTCCTCGATCAACAAGAACATCCGCGTCGACGTGCCGATCATCGGCGATTGCGGCAATGTCCTCGGCGACATCCTCCAGGTGTTCAAGGCGGAGGCGAAGAAGCCGGACATCAAGTCCTGGTGGCAGCAGATCGCGCAATGGCGCGCCCGCAACTCGCTCTATTACAAGAAGAGCAGCGACGTCATCCTGCCGCAGCATGCGATCCAGAGCCTGTTCGAGGCCACGCGCGGCAGGGACACCTACATCACCACCGAGGTCGGCCAGCACCAGATGTGGGCGGCGCAGTTCTACGGCTTCGAGGAGCCGCATCGCTGGATGACGTCGGGCGGTCTCGGCACCATGGGCTACGGCCTGCCGGCCGCGGTCGGCGTGCAGGTGGCCCATCCCGACAGTCTCGTCATCGACATCGCAGGCGATGCCTCGGTGCAGATGACGATGCAGGAGATGTCGACGGCGGTGCAGTACGAGCTGCCGATCAAGATCTTCATCCTGAACAACCAGTACATGGGCATGGTGCGGCAGTGGCAGCAGCTGCTGCACGGCAACCGCCTGTCGCATTCCTATTCGGAGGCGCTGCCGGATTTCGTCAAGCTCGCGGAAGCCTATGGCGCCGTCGGCCTCCAGGTGCACAAGCCCGGCGATCTCGACGGCGCCGTCCATGAGATGATCTCGGTCAAGCGCCCCGTGCTGTTCGACTGCCGCGTCGCGGCGCTCGAAAACTGCTTCCCGATGATTCCGTCCGGCAAGGCGCATAACGAGATGCTGTTGCCGGAACAGGCCAATGACGAGGCGACCGCGAAGGCGTTCGCCGGCGGCAAGGCGCTGGTGTGAGGCCATGTTCGACCTGAGAGAGCTCGAGCGCGCACATGCGATCGTGGGGCAGGCGGTGCCGGCAACGCCGGCGCATGCCTGGCCGTTGCTCGCAGGTCGGCTCGGCACCGAGGTCGTGGTCAAGCACGAGAACCACACGCCGATCGGCGCCTTCAAGGTGCGCGGCGGCCTCGTCTATCTCGAACGGCTGAAGCGCGAGCGGCCGAAGACACCGGGCATCATCTCGGCAACGCGCGGCAATCACGGTCAGAGCCTCGCCTTTGCCGCGAGCCGCCACGGCGTGCCCGCGGTGATCTATGTGCCGCGCGGCAATTCGGTCGAGAAGAACCGCGCGATGAAGGCCTTTGGTGCCGAACTCGTCGAACACGGCGAGGACTTTCAGGCGGCACGCGAGGAAGCCGAGCGCCGCGCGCAGTTCGCCGGGCTCCACATGGTGCCCTCGTTCCACCCGGATCTCGTTCTTGGCGTTGCCACCTACGCTCTCGAACTGTTCCGCGCAGTGCCCGACCTCGATATTCTCTATGTACCGATCGGGCAGGGCTCCGGCATCTGCGGCTGCATCATGGCGCGTGACCTGCTCGGCCTGAAGACCGAGATCGTCGGCGTGCAGTCGACGGAAGCGCCGTCCTATGCGCTGTCGTTCGCGGCCGGAAAAATCGTGACGACCGAAACCAGCAACACGCGAGCCGACGGCATGGCGACGCGCATCCCCGACGAGGATGCATTCGCGCTGATCCGCAAGGGTGCTTCGCGCATCGTAGAGGTCACCGACGACGAGGTCGCCGCCGCGATCCGCGCCTACTGGACCGATACGCATAATCTCGCCGAAGGCGCCGGCGCAGCCGCGCTGGCCGCGGCGCTGCAGGAAAAGAGCAAGCTGAAGGGCAGGCGCGTCGGTCTCGTGCTGTCCGGCGGCAATATCGATTTCGATCTGTTCCGCCGTTGGGTCGGGACGGACGCGTCAGCGATGGCGTGACGGAGAGACAAGAGGGGACGACAATGAACCAGCCCGCATCCGCCTATTTCATCGAAGAGCGCCACGATCCGAACGAGACGCACACGCTCGCGGTGCTCGTGCAGAACGAGCCGGGCGTGCTCGCGCGCGTCATCGGCCTGTTCTCGGGCCGCGGCTACAACATCGAAAGCCTCACGGTCTCGGAGACCGAGGCCCAGAAGCATCTGTCGCGCATCACCATCGTCACCACCGGCACGCCGATGGTGATCGCGCAGATCAAGAACCAGCTCGACCGCATGATCCCGGTCTACCAGGTCGTCGACATGACCCAGACCCGCCGCTCGATCGAGCGCGAGCTCGCGATGGTGAAGGTGCGCGGGCAGGGCGAGCATCGCGTCGAGGCGCTCAGGCTCGCGGATGCGTTCCGTGCCCGGGTGATCGACGCCACGACCGAGAGCTTTGTGTTCGAGATCACAGGCAACACGGACAAGATCAACCAATTTATCGACCTGATGCGCCCGCTCGGCCTCGTCGAGGTGTCGCGCACCGGCGTTGCCGCGATCGGCCGCGGGCCTGAAGGGATGTGAACCATGCTGGCGCGCGACTGGTACTATAACGAGCGGAACCGGATGGGGATCGAGCCCGCCGTGGCCTCGATCTACGACGCCCACGACGATGCCGATCTGCGGGCGCGCGCCGCACTGAAGATGCTGGGAGTCCAGCGCGGCTGGCGCATCGCCGACATCGGCTGCGGCAACGGCGTGCTGGCGACCGAGGCGGCGCTGATGGGGGCCGAGGTCGACGCCATCGACATCTCGCCGGCGATGCTGGCGCTCGCCGAGATCTACGCGCGCGATCGCAAGGCAAAGGTCGCGACCCAGTCCGCGGGCCTGCTCAGCTTCGCCTATCGGCCGGAATCCTACGATCTCATCGTCAGCGAATTCACGCTGCACCATTTGCCGGATTTCTGGAAAGCAGTGGCGATGTCCCGGATTTTCCGCGCGCTCAAGCCGGGATCAACGTTCTACCTGCGCGACATCGTCTACACCGCGATGCCCGACGCAATCGAGCGCGACGTCGAGCAATGGGCCGACGTCCAGATCAAGAACCACGATTTCGCGCGCGAAAGCGTGGTGACGCATATGCGCGACGAATATTCCACCTTCGGCTGGGTGATGGAGCGGATGCTGACCGACGTCGGCTTCACGCTGGTCTCGGCCGATTACCACGCACCGATGCACGGCACGTATCTGCTGCGCAAACCAAAGGCCGGCGAGCAAGGCTAGACGAATAACAATAGGGCTGCACGACAGGGCAGAACCGAGAACAACAATGAAGCCGGCCGATATCCTCATCGCCATCCTGGTGGCGATCATCTGGGGGCTTGCCTTCGTGGCAAGCCGGATCGCGCTCGACGAGCTTTCGCCGGAGCTGATGACGGCGCTACGCTTTGCCATTGCCGCGGTGCCATGCCTGTTCATCCGCAAGCCCAAAATCGCCTGGTCGCTGCTGATCGCGATCAGCTCCACGTTGTTCCTCGGCCAGTTCCTGAGCCAGGCCTATGGCATCGCTCACGGCGTGCCGGTCGGGCTGACCAGCGTCGTGGTGCAGAGCCAGGCGCTGTTCACGATCGGTTTTGCCGCGATCGCCTTTGGCGAACGTCCGACCCCGATGCAGACGCTCGGCATCGGTGTCGCCGCGATCGGCCTGCTGATGATCTGCGGCACCGTCGGCTACGATTTCAGCGTCGCTGCGTTTGCCGTGCTGATGGTCTCACCGCTCAGCTTTGCGGTCGGCAATCTGCTGCTGCGCAGTGCCCGCGGCGCACCGATGTTCGAGCTGTTCGCGTGGCTGTGCCTAGCCTCCGCCGTACCGCTGTTCGTGCTGACGCTGATCGCCAACGGCCCGGCGCCGACCTGGACGTCGCTGAGCCGGATGTCGCTGACATCGGCTCTCTGCATGCTGGCGCTTGGCGGCATCTCCACCAGCGTCGCCTATTGGCTGTGGGGCCGATTGCTGCGCGACTATCCCGCCGCGCAAGTGGTGCCGTTCGCGCTGCTGGTCCCGTTCGTCGGCTCGGCCGCCTCCAGCATCGTTTTCGGCGAGCGGTTCGGACCCTTGCGGCTTGCCGGCATGGTGACGGTGATCGGCGGTATCGCCGTGATGGTGCTGGCGAAGCGGCCACAAGTCCTTGCGAAGACGGCGTGAGGTGAGCATGTCCCAGTCGCTGCTCTATGCCTTCCTCATCTTCATGGTCGTGATGTATTTCACGCCCGGGCCGAACAACATCATGCTGCTGTCCTCGGGCCTGACTTACGGCTTCCGGCGCACCATCCCCCACATCGTGGGCATCGTCCTCGGCTTCGCCTTCATGGTCGCCGCTGTCGGCCTCGGGCTCGGCTCCGTGTTCCTGGCCTATCCGATCCTGCAGACCATCCTGAAATATGCCGGTGCCGCCTACCTGATCTATCTTGCCGCCGCGATCGCAATGTCCGGCCCGGCCAAGCCAGGGGAGGGGGATGGCCGCGGCCCGATGACCTTCTGGGGCGCGGCGATGTTCCAATGGATCAATGCCAAGGGCTGGGTGATCGTGATCGGCACCATCACCGCCTATGCGGCGATCGCCCAATTCCCGCTCAATATCGCGATCCAGACCCTGATCAGCCTGATCGTCGGCGCCGTCTCGACCGTGGTCTGGGCCCTGTTCGGCTCCGCCTTGCGGCCGGTCCTGACCTCGGAGCGGCTGGTCCGCGCCTTCAATATCCTGATGGCGATCCTGCTGCTGGCCTCCCTCTACCCCGTTTTCGTGGATGCATGATGTCGCGGATTTCCATGCAGAAACGGGTTTCCCTCAGGGCTGAAAATGCTCTAGACAGCCCCCGAAATCCGCAAATTTCACCCTTCGGACACTGACCATTGGCCGATTTCGGCCCTGAACGAGGAAACGACCATGCGTGTTTATTACGATCGCGACGCCGACCTGAACCTGATCAAGGGCAAGAAGGTCGCCATCGTCGGCTATGGCAGCCAGGGCCATGCCCATGCGCTCAATCTGAAGGATTCCGGCGTCAAGGAAGTCGCCATTGCGCTGCGCAAGGGGTCGGCCTCGGCCAAGAAGGCGGAAGCCGCCGGCTTCAAGGTGCTGGAAGTTGCCGAAGCCGCCAAATGGGCCGACCTCGTCATGATGCTGACTCCGGACGAACTCCAGGGCGACATCTATCGCGAGCACCTGCACGACAACATGAAGAAGGGCGCCGCCCTCGTGTTCGCGCATGGCCTCAACGTCCATTTCAACCTGCTCGATCCGCGTGCCGATCTCGACGTGCTGATGATCGCGCCGAAGGGCCCCGGCCACACCGTGCGCTCGGAATATCAGCGCGGCGGCGGCGTGCCCTGCCTGATCGCGATCGCCAAGGATGTCTCGGGCAACGCCCATGACCTCGGCCTGTCCTATGCCTCCGCCATCGGCGGTGGCCGCGCCGGCATCATCGAAACCACCTTCAAGGAAGAGTGCGAGACCGACCTGTTCGGCGAGCAGGTGGTGCTCTGCGGCGGCCTGGTCGAGCTGATCAAGGGCGGCTACGAGACGCTGGTCGAAGCCGGCTACGCGCCGGAGATGGCCTATTTCGAGTGCCTGCACGAAGTGAAGCTGATCGTCGACCTGATCTACGAAGGCGGCATCGCCAACATGAACTACTCGATCTCCAACACCGCCGAGTACGGCGAGTACGTCACCGGTCCGCGCATTATCACGGACGAGACCAAGAAGGAGATGCGCAAGGTTCTGGCCGACATCCAGGGCGGCAAGTTCGCCCGCGACTGGATGCTCGAGAACAAGGTCAACCAGACCTCGTTCAAGGCGACCCGCGCCAAGCTCGCTCAGCACCCGATCGAGGAAGTCGGCGCCAAGCTGCGCGACATGATGCCCTGGATCAAGAAGGGCGCGCTGGTCGACAAGAGCAAGAACTAAGAAGTCGTTTCCCATCAGCGGCGCAGCACGTTGGTGCTGCGCTGCTGATCCGGGGTCCATTGTGGCTCCCTGGGTCCCGGCTCTGCGCTCCGCTTCGCTGCGCTTGTCCGGGACACCGCCAAGAATCCAAGGCATGATTGCTGGCACCTGAGGGAGGGAGACCATGCGATCTGTCGTCATCACCGGTGCATCCACCGGCATCGGCTGGGCTACCGCAAAATTCCTGATCGGGCGCGGCTATCGTGTCTTCGGCAGTGTTCGTAAGCAGGCCGATGCCGAGCGGCTCAAGGCCGAGTTCGGCGCCAATTTCACGCCGCTGCTGTTCGACGTCACCGACGAAGCCGCAGTCCTCGCGGCTGCGCGAGAAGTCCGCGAGGCGCTGGGCGGGCAGACGCTGGCCGGCCTCGTCAACAATGCGGGCGTCGCGGTCGCCGGTCCCGTGCTCGAATTGTCGGCCGACGATTTTCGCCGCCAGATGGATATCAACGTCATCGGCCCCGTTATCGCGACGCAGGCGTTCGGGCCGCTGCTCGGCGCCGATCCCTCGCTGAAGGGGCCGAAGGGGCGGATCGTGATGATCAGCTCGGTCGCGGGCAAGAACGGCAATCCGCTGTCGGCGCCCTATTGCACCTCCAAGCATGCCATCGAGGGATTGTCGGAAAGCCTGCGCCGTGAATTTGATGCTGTTCGGCATCGACGTCATCATCGTCGCTCCCGGGGCAGTGAAGACGCCGATCTGGAGCAAGGCCGAACAGATCGACCTCTCCGTCTACCAGAACTCGCCCTATCTGCCGGCGCTGAACAAGGTTATGGCCTTCATGATGGACCTCGGCGCCAAGGGCCTGCCGGCCGAGCGGATCGCCGAGATCGTGTTCGAGGCGCTGACGGCGGCGAGCCCCAAGGTGCGCTACCAGATCACGCCCGACCCGATGCGCCACCTGATCGCGGCCGTGCTGCCGAAGCGGACGCTCGATCGCATCATCGCCAAGCGGCTCGGGTTCCTGCCGCAGTAAGGCAGGCGCTTCAGCCCGCTGCAACGGTCCGCGCGCGCGGATGGCGTGCCATCGCGATCATGCGCAGCGCCAGCACGATCAGGAGCGGAATCAGGAACGCGGCATAAAGCGGCATCGCCGGCACGCGCTTGCCGAACGACACTAGGAACTGAAACCAAAGATAATAGCCGCCCACCAGGTGCAGCGTCCGCCAGGCGCGGGGGCCGATCAGCGCGGCGGTGCGGTCGAACGAGGTCGCGCTCATGACCATGATGACGACATAGCCCAGGCCACCGAAGATGTAGGAGACGACCGAGGTTGCTTCCGCAAAGCTGGCAGGATCCATCCAGGCGAAAACAACGATCGCGGCCGCGTGGATGGCATGGGAGGCCGCAAAGCTGAGGCCGAGATAGCGCCGGTTGCGGCGCTGCCAGCGGGTCCAGGCATTGGGCCACAGCTGCGCCAGCGCCGCGGCGCTGAAGGCGAGGCAGAACAGCGCGAGCGAGCTGCGCGCCGTGAAACGGATCACCATCCGCACGCCCTCGACCTCGAACTGCCGCATCGAGGCGATCCAGAGGCTGAGGACGATCAGGCTCAACGACAGGGCGGCAAGCAGCCGCCAGCCTTCGAGCCAGCCTTGACGTTGCGACATGGTGATCTCCATTCGTCATGTAATCATCAATTACATTGCAGGGCATCGAACTGGTCAATGGTGTAATCGCTGCTTACATTCACGTTCGGGTGATGCTAGAAGCGGCTATGTCCGCTCGTCAGCCCTCCAAGCCGCGTGCCCGCCGCCCCACGGCCCGGGCCAAGCCCTATCACCATGGCGACCTTCGCCGCGTCCTGATCGATGCTGCGCTGCAGCTCGCGGCGGAGGGCGCGGAGGTCTCAGTCCGCGAGGCCGCGCGCCGGGCCGCGGTGTCCCCCGGTGCGCCATTCCGGCACTTTCCGAACCGCGATGCCCTGATGGCGGCAGCGGCGGCGGAGGCGCAGCGTCGCTTTCGTGCCGAGATCGAGGCGGCGCTGAGCGAGTCTCCGGCCGCCGGCCCGCTCGCGCGTTTCCGCGCCTTCGGGCTCGCTTACCTGCGCTGGGCGATGCGCAATCCCGCCCATTTCGAGATCATCTCCACCGGCCGCTATTTCGCCCACGGCAGCTCCGCCGACCTGAGCCGCGACAATGCCGAGCTGATCGCGCTGACCGAGGGGCTCTTGGCCGAAGCGGCGGAGCAGGGCCTGCTGCGACCGGCCGACCTCAAGCAGGTCCAGATCGCCGGCCGCGCGCTGGTCTACGGCTTTGCCCGGATGAACCTCGACGGCCATTTTCCGCGCTGGGGCGTCGAGGAGGGCGAGATCGAGCGGATGGCGGAAGCGGTGCTCGACCTGTTCATTGCCGGGATCGCAAAATCCTGACGCCGCGGCAACCGCCGCTGGACCCTCATGGTGAGGAGGCGCGCAGCGCCGTCTCGAACCATGAAGGCCCCGGTCCGGGCCTCGCCCTTCGAGACGCCCGCTTCGCGGGGCTCCTCAGGGTGAGGAGATGGAGTTGGGCAAGCGGGCACTCGAAACGTGGGGCACCTCGTCGCCGCCCACCAGGATGAAGCGAAGGTCGGACGACGACGCGCGTTGCCTGTCCTTGACCGTTCCGTTACAGTTTTATGACACGGTGCAGGCTTCCGGCTGCGCCGGAGGCCCTGGTCGTTCTCGGGCCGGCCAGACGGCTTGGCATCACCGCACCGGACCAGAGTTGCGTGTCCTCGATGGCGTCCGCGCCCAATCCAGGTCCTTCTGCCACCACCGCCGTGCTGGCGAGCGTTGCCGCGCTTGGCATCTGGCGGCTGCTCGCCGTTGCCACGCCGCACCTTGCCGCCCTCGCCCTGATGTACCAGACCGAGACCGATTTCGGCTCGCGGCTGTCGTTCGCGCTGGCCTGGGGTATCCTCAATTTCTTCTGGATCACATTGCTGCGCCGGCCGGCGCTCTCCGGCGCGCTGTCGCTGACCATGGTGGTCGTGCTGGTGCTGCTGTCGCGGCTGAAGCACGACGTCGTGCAGATGACGGTCAACTTCATCGACCTGATGATGATCGACCGCGACACCGTCGCGTTCCTGTTCGCGATCTTCCCGAATCTGCGCTGGTCGGTGATCCTGGCTGGCCTGGTCACGTTGCCGCTGATGTATGCGCTGTGGTGGCTCGATCCGTTCCGCATCCGCCGCCTGCCCGCGCTCGCCTGCAAGCTGGCCTGCCTCGCCGCGCTGGTCGGCTATTCGCTCTATCATCCTGACGAGGCCTGGCGCGGCTATTACGACGACGGCTATCTGTCGAAATTCTTCCGCTCCGGCGTCAGTTCGGTCTCCGACTTCGTGCAATACGGCTTCATGGAATCGGCCGCTGCGACCAATGAGCGTCTCAACATGCCGCTGGTCGATTCCTGTCACCCCGCCGGGCGCCGGCCGAACATCATCATGATCCATGATGAATCGAGCTTCGACATCCGCGCCGCCCGCGGCATCAAGGTGCCGCAGGGCTATGGCAGCCACTTCAAATCCTGGGACGGCAAGCAGCGCACGTTCCTGGCCGAGAGCAATGGCGGTCCGAGCTGGTTCACCGAATACAACGTGCTTGCGGGGCTGTCCTCGCGTTCGTTCGGCCGCTTCGCCTATTTCGTGACACGCATCGCCTCCAACCGCGTCGAGCGCGGGCTGCCGCTGGCGCTGCGCCGCTGCGGCTACGACACGATGTCGCTCTATCCCGCCCATGGCGGCTTCATGGCGGCCCGCAGCTTTCAGATGACGACCGGCATCGAACGCTTCCTCGATTCGAAGGATCTCGGCGCCAAGGATGTCGAGCCCGACAGCTTCTTCTACGACAAGGCGCTGCAGCTGATCGGCCAGCAGCCGCCCAACAAGCCGCTGTTCACCTTCCTCTATCTCGGCGCCAATCATTTCCCCTGGGAGACGCGCTTCCGTCCCGAGCTGCTGCCGAATTGGCGCGCGCCGGGCAACGCGGCCTCCATCGACGAATATCTGCGCCGGCAGGCGATGAGCGCCGAGCAGTACAAGGCGTTCGTCGCGGGGCTGAAGAAGAAATTTCCCGGCGAGCCCTTCCTGATCGTGCGTTACGGCGATCATCAGCCGGAGTTCGCGCCCGGTATCCTCGAGCCCGGGCTCGACGAGGGTGCTCTCGGCAAGAAGCTCGACGCCTACGATCCGCGTCTCTACGCGACCTATTACGCGATCGATGCCCTCAATTTCGAGCCGGTCAGAAGCGAGGCCGTGATGGAGACGATCGACGGCCCCTATCTGCCGCTGGTCATCCAGGAGGCCGCGGGCATCCCGCTCGACCCGTCCTTTGCCGAGCAGAAGGAGATCATGCTCCGCTGCAAGGGCGTCTTCTACGCCTGCAAGGACGGCGCCGAAGCGCGGCGACTGAACCGCCTGCTGATCGACGCCGGGATGATCCGGGGGCTGTAGTCCCGCTCGCCTGCACCGCGACTACAACTCTATCACCGTCACCCTGAGGTGCTCATCAAGCGGCGTAGGCCGCTTGGTGAGCCTCGAAGGGCGACAGCCCGGCTGCATCTACATCGTGGCCGTTCATCTTCGAGGCTCGCGATGTGGCGCTCCGCGCCCCATCACTCGCACCTCAGATGACGGGGCCGGCGGCGTGCCTACCGCCCGCCCACCTTTTCCCACAGCCACTTCGCCACCACGTCCGGCGACGAATTCGCGTCGTTGCCGCTGGCGCGCAAATTTGCGTCACGCATCGTGGCGATGTCGATTTTGCCGAGCAGCGGCTTGAGCGCGGCCTGCAACCGCTCGTCGCCGGCGCGCTTCGGCGCGAGCAGAAGGATCGCGTCATAGGGCGGGATGGCCTGCCTGGGATCGTCGAGCGCGATCAGGTCATATTTTGCGATCAGGCCGTCGCTGGTGTAGCCGGCGATGACGTCGACCTCGCCGCTGGCGACCGCCGCATACATGAAGTCCGGCTGCATCTGGCGCTGGGCGCGGAACGAAAGCCCATAGGCTTTCTGCAGCGCCGCCCATTCCGGCCGTGAGAAGAATTCGTAGTCGCCAGCGATCGACATCGTCGATGCGTGCGCGGCGAGATCGGTAATGGTGCGGACGCCAAGCGCATCGGCACGTTTCTTCGGCATCACCAGCGCATAGGCATTCTCGAAGCCGAGCTCGCCGAGCAAAGTGATGTTGTCCTTCGCCAGCGCAGTCTTCAGCTCGGCGATCAGCTCGGCACGCGGCTTGATGTCGGTGCGATGCAGCTGGTTGGCCCACAGCGTGCCGGAATAATCGACACAGAGATCGATGTCGCCGGCCTTCAACGCCCCGAAGATCACGCTGGAGCCGAGGCCCGAGCGCGCCGTCGCGGTGAGGCCGGCGGCCTGCAGCCGGTCCCTGAGCAGGGCCGACAGCACATATTGCTCGGCGAATGTCTTGGCACCGACGACATAGCCCTGCGACGAGCGCCCCATCGACGGCACCAGCGTGGCCGCGACCAGCGCTGCAATGCCGGCTGCGCCGAGCACGGAGCGGGCGCGGCTGCGCTGGCGCAGGCCACCCTCGATCAGGCCGAGCAGCTGATCGACAGCGAGGGCCAGCAGGGCCGAGGCAAGGCAGCCGAACAGCACGAACACCCAGTTCTGGGTCTGAAGTCCGGCAAAGATGTAATTGCCGAGGCTGGTCTGCCCGATCGGCGTCGACAGCGTCGCGGTGCCGATCACCCACACCGCGGCGGTGCGGATGCCCGCCATCATCACCGGCAACGCCAGCGGCAGCTCGACCATGATCAGCGACTGCCGTGCGGTCATGCCGACGCCCTTGGCGGCCTCGATCAGGGCGGGATCGATGCCGTTGAGCCCGGTGATGCCGTTGCGCAGCACCGGCAGCATCGAATAGAGCGCCAGCGCCAGCATCGCCGGCAGGAAGCCGAAGGCCGAGAAGGACACGCCGAACCAGGCCAGCGTCACCGACGCCGCCAGCAGCAGCAGCGGATAGAACAGCGCGAGCAGCGCTAGACCCGGCACCGTCTGCACGATGCTGGCGATCGCGAGCAGGACGGCTCGCGGCGCCGGGTGGTTGCGCGTCAGGATCGCCAGCGGCAGGCTGACGGCGAGACCGAGCGCGAGCGCGGCAAGGCTCACCCGCACGTGGTTGCCAAGATAATCGGGCAGATGCGCCAGCGCCTCGCCCCAGCGTGGATCGGCAAGGACGCTCATGCCGCGCCGCCCTGCGGCAGCAGCGCGTTCAGCCGTTCGACCTGGCGCCGCGGCGTGCGCAACAGCTCCAGCACGTAAGCATCGCCGCTCGTCGACAGCTCGGCAGGCGTGCCCTGGGCGAGCAGCTTCCCGCCGCGCATCACCGCGATGCGGTCGGCGAGCAGGATCGCCTCGGTCATGTCATGCGTGATCATCACCGTGGTCAGGCCGAGCTTGCGATGCAGCGAACGATAGTCCTCGCCGAGCGCGTCGCGGGTGAGGGGATCGAGCGCACCGAAGGGCTCGTCCATCAGCACGATGCGAGGCTTCGCGGCAAGCGCCCGCGCCACGCCGACGCGCTGGCGCTGACCGCCGGAGAGCGCCGCCGGCAGGCGGTCGCGATGCGCATCGCGGTCGAGCTGTACGAGCGCTAGCAGCTCATCGACCCGCGCGGCGATGCCCGCCGCCGGCGCACCCAGCAATCTGGGTGTGATCCCGATATTGTCAGCGACGCTCAAATGCGGAAACAGCCCGCCGCTCTGGAAGACGTAGCCGATCCGGCGCCGCAGCGCGACCGGATCGACGCTTTGCACGTCCTCGCCCTCGACGCTGATGGTGCCGCGATCGGCCTCGATCAGCCGGTTGGCCAGCCGCAGCAGCGTCGTCTTGCCAGAGCCCGAGCCCCCAACGATGGCCACAAACTCGCCGTCGGCGACGTCGAGCGACACGCCGTCGACAGCCCTGAGCGAGCCGAAGCTCTTGGTGACGTGGGAATAGCTGATGGCCGGTTTGGAAGGCATTCGATGCAGCTCATTCGTCATTGTCCTCCCCTCCAGGGGAGGGTCAGAGCACGGCATGCCCCATGCGTATCACGCTTGGCGCCTTGATTGAACTTGGCCGCGCGAGCGGCTAAGGCATCAAGCGAAATTCGGAGGAAGCCTATGTCGACGCCCACGGCGGTGGCGCTGGAAGATGCCAAGGTCGCGTTCCGGCTCGGGGACGGGAGGGTCTATACGGCGGTGGAGAAAGCCCACCTTG
The DNA here is from genome assembly GCF_003957705.1 of Bradyrhizobium sp. LVM 105. Classification (NCBI taxonomy): domain Bacteria; kingdom Pseudomonadati; phylum Pseudomonadota; class Alphaproteobacteria; order Hyphomicrobiales; family Nitrobacteraceae; genus Bradyrhizobium; species Bradyrhizobium sp. LVM 105. The sequence goes on from NZ_QZMV01000001.1 coordinate 519,104, forward strand.
CGGTTGCGCAGGGCGAGTTCGTGGCCATTGTCGGCCCCACGGGCTGCGGAAAATCGACGCTGCTCAACGTCGCGGCCGGGCTGCTGAAGCCAGCCGCCGGCAGCGTCAGGATCTTCGACCGGCCGCTGGCGGGGCTGAACCGGGATGCCGGCTATTTGTTCCAGGCCGACGCGCTGTTCCCCTGGAAAACCGCGCTCGATAATGTCGCGATCGGGCTCGAGATCAAGGGCACGCCGCGGGCCGAAGCGCTGTCGCGCGCGCAGCAATGGTTGACCTCCGTCGGCCTTGGCGCCTTCGCGGGCCGCTATCCGCACATGCTCTCCGGCGGCCAGCGCAAGCGCGTGGCGCTGGCGCAGGTGCTGATTCGCGATCCCAAGATCCTCCTGATGGACGAGCCGTTCGGGCCGCTCGATGCGCAGACTCGCCAGGTGATGGGTAATCTGCTGCTCGATTTGTGGAGCGCCGACCGCAAGGCGGTGCTGTTCGTGACCCACGATCTGGAAGAGGCAATCGCGCTCGCCGACCGCGTCGTGATCATGTCGGCTGGCCCGTCCTCGCGCATCATCGGCGACTGGCGCGTCAGCTTGCCGCGCCCGCGCGACATTTTCGAGGTGCGGCTGGACAAGGAGTTCCACGAGCTCCATCGCGAGATCTGGGGTGTGCTCAAGGACGAGGTGATGAAGGGCTACGCGCAATCCACGCAAGCGGCGGAGGCGGTCTGATGTCGCGCCCGACGCTGTTCGCGCTCCAGGTCCTGGTCGCGGTCGTCTGCATCGTGCTGTGGCAAGTGCTGTCGACCGTCCCCGTGTTCGGCAAGATCCTGCTGCCGCCGTTCTTCTTCTCCAACCCGCTCGACGTCTTCAGCCAGATCGTGAAATGGTTCGCCTCCGGCGTGATCTGGAAGCATCTCGGCATCACCTTGACCGAATCGATCCTCGCCTTCGTGATCGGTTCGCTCGGCGGCGTGCTGATCGGCTTCTGGTTCGCGCGCCAGCCGCTGGTGGCCGCGGTGTTCGACCCTTACGTGAAGATGATCAACGCACTGCCCCGCGTGGTGCTGGCGCCGATCTTCGCGCTGTGGCTCGGCCTCGGCATCTGGTCCAAGGTCGCGCTCGGCGTGACGCTGGTGTTCTTCATCGTCTTCTTCAACGTCTATCAGGGCGTCAAGGAGGTCAGTCGCACCGTGCTCGACAACGGCCGCATGCTCGGCATGAGCGAGCGGCAGCTGATGCAGCACGTCTATTGGCCCTCGGCGCTGTCCTGGATGTTCTCCTCGCTGCACACCTCGGTCGGGTTCGCCGTGGTCGGCGCGGTCGTCGGCGAATATCTGGGATCTGCGGCGGGGCTCGGCTACCTGATCCAGCAGGCCGAGGGCGTGTTCGACGTCGCCGGCGTGTTCGCCGGCATGTTCGTGCTCTCGGCCTTCGTGATCCTGATCGACTTCGGGGTGACGCTGGTGGAGCGGCGCCTGTTGGTGTGGCGGCCGACCGCGTCGGACGGGCGAGGCTAGGCCGTGACGGTCTCGATCGAATGGCCGGAGCAGCGCTTCTCAAGCCAGCCGGGCTGCTCTATGGTGCCGCCGGCCGAACGGAGGAAACCAATGAAGAACACGATTGCCAGGCTCGCCGGCGCACTGCTCGCGCTGACGCTCACCGTCTCGCTTGCCCAGGCGCAAAGCAAGGTCACCATCGCGGTCGGCGGCGGCTCGTGCCTGTGCTACCTGCCGACGGTGCTGGCCAGGCAGCTCGGCGAATACGAGAAGGCGGGCCTCAATGTCGAGCTCGTGGACCTCAAGGGCGGCTCGGATGCGCTCAAAGCCGTGCTCGGCGGCAGCGCCGACGTCGTCTCCGGCTATTTCGACCATTGCGTCAATCTCGCCGCCAAGAAGCAGGAACTCCAGTCCTTCGTGGTCTATGACCGCTATCCCGGCCTCGTGCTGGTGGTCGCGCCCTCGCGTACCAATGAGATCAAGTCGGTCAAGGATCTCGCCGGCAAGAAGGTCGGCGTGAGTGCGCCCGGCTCCTCCACCGACTTCTTCCTCAAATACATGCTCAAGAAGAACGGGCTCGATCCCACCAGCGTCGCGGTGATCGGCGTCGGTCTCGGCGCCACCGCGGTCGCTGCCATGCAGCAGGGCCAGATCGACGCTGCCGTGATGCTCGATCCCTCGGTGACCGTGCTTCAGGGCAGCTACAAGGATCTGCGCATCCTCTCGGACACCCGCACGCAGAAGGACACGCTCGAGACGTTCGGCGGCGAGTATCCGGGCGGCGCGCTCTACTCGACCGTGGCCTGGATCAACGGCCACGAGAAGGAGGCGCAGGCGCTCACCAATGCCATCCTCGCCACGCTCGCCTGGATCCATTCGCACTCGCCAGAGGAGATCATGGCGAAGATGCCGGAAGAGACGGTCGGCAAGAACAAGGATCTCTATCTCGCCGCGCTGAAGAACACGATCCCGATGTACTCGGAGACCGGCAAGATGGACCCGAAGGGTGCGGACGCCGTGCTCGCGGTGTTCAGCGTCGGCTCGCCCGAGGTGGCCAATGCCAAGATCGACGTCAGCAAGACCTTTACCAACAAGTTCGTCGAGCAAGCCAAGAAGACCACGGGAAGCGTCAAATAGCCGGCGCGATAGTCGTCCCGCATGACGTCACCGATCATTCATCGCGTCACGACGCTCGATCTTGCGGTGCGGCCGATCGTCTGGCCGTTCGCCGAGGAGCGTCGTGACGAGATCGCGGCGCACTTCGTCGAGAAGCAGCGCGAGCGGCCGAAGATCTGGAACGGCCGCGTCCTGCTCGGGCGCGATCCTGTGTTCGCGGCCGGCCATTTCGCCGCGACCTATTTCGAGACCGATTTCGCAAGCTTCCTCGCCTGGCGCGACTGGGGCTTTCCCGGCGTCCCCGTGTTCAACGGTTTCGGCATGGGCGCGCTGCGCACCTCCGACGGCGCCTTCGTGATGGGCGAGATGGCGGCGCACACCGCCAACGCGGGCCGCATCTATTTCCCGTCGGGCACGCCCGATCTCGACGACGTCAGGGGCGGCACGCTGGACATTCCCGGCAGCGTCGTCCGCGAGCTCGAGGAGGAGACCGGCCTGACGGCGGCGGACTTTCGGGCCGAGCCGGACTGGCATTGCGTCGTCAGCGGTCCCACGATTGCGATGATGCAGGTGCTCAACCTGAACATGTCGGGCGACGAGGCGCGCGCCCGGATCGAAGCCAATCTCGCCCGTGAGGACGAGCCCGAATTGTCGGCCATCCATCTCGTGCGCGGGATGAGTGATCTGAAGCCGACCATGCCGCGATTTGTCACGGCCTTTGTCGAGCAGCAGCTGGCCTCGCGCTGATGCGCAAGGCTTGACATCGCTGCGCTCTGCCCATGTGATGGGGGCAAGCAAGATCAAGACGAATGCAATGCACAATCGTCCAGGGAGGTTTTGATGCGCCTGCGCATGGCTGCCCGTTTGGTACGTGGGCTGTTGGTCGCGATATCAGCGACAGGCTTGGCGGTGTCCGCCGAGGCCCAGGACAAGAAGCTCAAGATCGGCGTCATCTATGATCTGACTGGCCCGCTCGCCGGCGGCGGCTCGGAGCTGCAATATACCGGCGCAAGAATCATGCTGGATCAGTACAGCGCGAAGGATGTCGAGGGCTACAAGATCGAGGCGATCTATGCCGATGCTCAGAGCAAGCCCGACGTCGCCATCAATGAAGCGATCCGTTTGATCGAGCAGGAAAAGGTCGACATGCTGCTCGGCTTCTTTTCGTCGGCGCAGTGCGTGCCGGTAGCAGCGCGCGTCGAGCAGCTGAAGAAGTTCATGTGGATCACGACCTGCATTTCGTCCGCGGTGCTGGAGAACAAGAACTACAAGTACGTGTTTCGGCCGCAGGCCTCCGGCGATCAGTTCGGCATGATGACGATGGACTTCATCGCGCAGAACGCGAAGGAAAAGTTCGGCAAGGATCCGAAGGACCTGCGGGTTGCCATCATCCATGAGGACGGCGCCTACGGCGTCGACGTTGCCAAGGGCAATGAAGCCGGTGCCAAGAAGGCCGGGTTCAACATCGTGCTCAGGGAAGGCTATTCGGCCACGGCCCCGGATCTGTCTGCGCTGGTCACCAAGCTGAAGCGGGCCAAGCCGGATGTGGTCTTCCACACCGGCTACAATCCCGACATCACCCTGTTGCTCCGGCAAGCCCGCGAGCAAGGGCTGAAGTTTGGTGCACTGATGGGACATGGCGCCGGCTACGGGGTCTATGAGAAGCTGAAGGAAGGCCTGGGCGCCGATGTGAACTACTTCTTCAACACCGATCCGATCTCGATCTGGCTCGCCAACCAGAAGAGCATGGATCCTAAGCTGCCGCCGATCATCAAGGCGGTTGGCGAGGAGTTCGACAAGCGCAAGCCGGGCGTCGCCATCCGTTCGGCTCATGTCGGCATGGCGGCGTCCAACACCTACCTGTTCCTGACCGAAGTGCTGCCGCGAGCGATCAAGAAATATGGCGGCATAGATCCCGACTCCCTGCGCAAGGCAGCACTCGACACCGACATACCCGAAGGCGGCACCATGCTCGGCTTCGGCGTCAAATTCCACGGCGAGGGCTCGCCAATGGCCGGCCAGAACGAGCGCTCGTTCCCCGTCGTGATCCAGTACGTCGACGACAAGTCCTACGTGGTGTGGCCCAAGAGCCAAGCGCAGCGCGAGGCCGTGCTGCCGCTGCCGAAGGGCACCACCTACAGCAACCAGTAGCAGCGGAGGGCTTTGGTGCTGGAAGTCAGCGGGCTGGTGAAGCGGTTCGGCGGCTTCACTGCCGTCAACAACGTGTCGTTCCGGGTCGAGCAGGGCGAGATCCTCGGCCTGATCGGCCCCAACGGCTCGGGCAAGAGCACGATTTTCAACATGCTCTCCGGCACGCTGGCGCCGACATCGGGCTCGATCCTGTTCGGCGGCTCCGAGATCGCGGGCCTCGCCCCGCACCGGATCATCAACAGCGGCATCGGGCGGACCTTCCAGATTCCGCGTCCGTTCCGCCGTCTGACCATCTTCGAGAACGTCGCGCTCGCCGGCTTTTACGGCCAGGGCCGCCACAGCCGCGTCAAGGCCGAGGAAGCGGCCGAGCGCTCGCTCGCCATGGTCGGCCTGCCGACCGATCGCCATGCCAGCGTCGATGGTCTCGGCGCCGCCGGCCTGAAGAAGCTCGAGCTCGCCAAGGCGCTCGCCACCGCGCCAAAGCTGTTGCTCGCCGACGAGAGCCTCGGCGGCCTCGACGACGCCGAGATGGACCAGGCGGCCGACATGCTGCGCAACATCCGCGACGAGCTTGGCATCACCATCATCTGGGTCGAGCACATCATGGGCGTCTTGATGCGCGTCGTCGATCGCGTCATGGTGCTCGATCACGGCGAGAAGATCTCGGAAGGCCTGCCGAGCGCGGTCGCGGGCGATCCGCGCGTTATCGAGGTCTATCTCGGCACCGATGCCGAGACGACGCAGGCCGCGGCCGCTGAAGCGCGCCGCCGCGCGGGAGGCGCTTGATGCTGGAGCTCCGCGCCGTCAATGCCGGCTATGGTACGTTCCAGGCGCTGTTCGACGTCAGCCTCGACGTCAAGGCCGGCGAAGCCGTCGGCGTCATCGGCCCCAACGGCGCTGGCAAGACCACCTTGATGCGGGTCATCTCCGGCCTGATCCGGCCTTCGCGCGGCTCGATCAGGATGGAAGGCGTCGACGTCGTGGCGACGCCCTCGCACAAGATCGTCAGCCTCGGCATCGCCCATGTGCCGGAGAACCGCCGGCTGTTTCCGCAGCTCACGGTCGACGACAATCTCAAGATGGGTGCCTTCATGAAGGAAGCGCGCGGTCATCTTGCCGAGCGGCTCGAGGTCGTGTTCGACCTGTTCCCGCGCCTCAAGGAGCGGCGCCACCAGATGGCGGGCACCATGTCCGGCGGCGAGCAGCAGATGTGCGCGATCGGCCGCGCGCTGATGTCCAATCCAAAGCTGCTGCTGCTCGACGAGCCGTCGGCCGGCCTCGCGCCGGTCGTGGTGCAACAGGTGTTCGAGCTGGTGAAGCGGATCCGCGCCAGCGGGCTGACGGTACTGATCGTCGAGCAGAACGTGCAGCAGGTGCTGAAAGTGGTCGACCGCGCCTATCTGATCGAGGCCGGCTCGATCCGCGCGTCCGGCACCTCGGCCGAGATGCTCGCCAGCGACACGGTCAAGGAAGCGTATCTCGGGGTGTAATGGGCATGCAGGGATTCCTCGACATCTTCGACATCTACCTGCTGGAGGCCGTGATCAACGGCATCCTGCTCGGCGGCGTGCTGGCGCTGCTCGCGCTCGGGCTCAATCTGATCTTCGGCGTCATCGACGTCACGTGGATCTGCTATGCAGAGCTCGTGATGATCGGCATGTACGGCATGTACTTCATGGTGCAGGTTTACGGCCTCAGCTATTTCGTCGCCGCGCCGCTCACCATCCTGCTGGTCGCAGTGCTTGGCGCGGCGCTGCACTACCTCGTGATCGCGCCGCTCCTGACCGCGCCGCCGATCAACCAGCTGCTCGCGACCGGCGGGGTTCTGTTCGTGCTGCAGAGCTTTGCCACCGTCGCCTTCGGCATCGACTTCCGCAATCTCGGCATCCGCCTGCCGGTGCTCGCCTTCGGCGACATGAATTTCAGCTATGCAAGGCTGCTGTCGTTCCTGGCGGCATTGGTCGGCATGGTCGCGGTCTACCTGTTCATGACGCGCACCTTCACCGGCACCGCGATCCGCGCCATCTCGCAGGACCGCCAGATCATGGCGCTGATGGGCGTCGACACCAGGCGGATCTATCTCATCACCTCCGCGCTCGGCGGCGCGCTGGCCGGGCTCGCCGCCTGCCTTCTGGTGCTGCAATATGACGTGCACCCCTTCGTCGGCCTGTCGTTCGGGCCGATCACCTTCCTCATTTGCGTGCTCGGCGGGCTCGGCAATTTCATCGGCGGCTTCATTGCTGCCTTCGTCTTTGCCGAGATCATCTCGCTCGGCGGCCTGTTCTCCGACCTCGAATGGGGCTACGTGCTTGCCTTCGCCTTCTTCATCGTCATGATGTTCATCCGGCCCGCGGGCCTCTTGGCGAGGCGCCGATGATGGGGCAGGGGCGGTTTGCAGCATGGGGGATCGGGCTGGCGGCGCTGATCGCGCTGCCTTTCGTCTATCGCGAGCCCTATCATCTGCACATCCTGGTGCTGATCCTGATCTGGTCGTTCGCCTACACCTCCTGGTCGATGATGGGACGGTTCGGCCTGGTCTCGCTCGGGCACGGCGGCTTCATGGGGATCGGCGCCTATGTCACCGCGCTGCTGTGGAATCACCTGGGCCTTTCGCCCTGGATCGGCATTCCCATCAGCATGGCCGCAGCCGGTGCGCTGGCGCTGATCGTCGGCTATCCCTGCTTCCGTTTCCGCATCACCGGGCATTATTTCGTGCTCGTGACGCTGGCGCTGTCAGGCATCGTGCTCCAGGTCATCACCGCGACGCGCGACTACACCGGCGGATCGCTGGGCTATACGCCGAACCGCACCTCGGGCAACAGGCTGCTGGCGCTGCAATTCGACGACAAGACGACCTGGTATCTGATCGCGCTCGGGGTCTGGCTGTTCGGCATCGTGATCTGGCACTGGGTCGACCGCAGCATGGCCCGCTATGCGCTGGAGGCGATCTCGGAGGACGAGGACGCAGCGGCTGCCGCCGGCGTCGATGTCACCGCGGAGAAGCTGAAGATCACGCTGCTCAGCGCCCTGATGACGGCGCTCGCGGGCGCGATCTACTGCCAGTACCAGATGTTCATCACGCCCGACACCGTCAGCGGCATCGCGGTGTCGCTGCAGATGGTGTTCGCGGCCATCGTCGGCGGCCTGTTCGTCTCGCTCGGCCCGACCTTCGGCGCCATCATCACCATCCTGCTGGCCGAGACCCTGCGCATCGGCTTCGGCACCAAGGCGGTCGGCTGGGACAATCTCGTCTACGGCGTGTTGCTCGTGCTTTTCATCATATTCCTTCCCAAGGGCATCCTTGGTAGCCTGCTCGACCGACTGAAGCCGCAACGCAAGGTGCCCCGCGCTCATGAGCAAGAAGCCGTCCAAGCCGCTCGCCCAGGAACTTGACCGCTACATCACGCCATTCCGCTATGACGGTTCGGGCAAGTTTCATCTCAAGGATCACAAGACCAGCGAGAAGGGCGATCTCGACAAGGAGTCGGCGCAGGCGATTCTCGACGCCAACAAGAAAAGGCTGACCGAGTTTCAGGAGAAGCTCTACGCCCAGGACCGCTGGTCGCTGCTGATCGTGTTCCAGGCCATGGACGCCGGCGGCAAGGATAGCGCGATCAAGGCGATCTTCGAAGGCATCAATCCGCAGGGCTGCGAGGTGCATGCGTTCAAGGCACCGAGCAGCAAGGAGCTCGACCACGACTTCCTCTGGCGCCACGTGATCGCGCTGCCCGAGCGCGGCCATATCGGCATCTTCAACCGCTCCCATTACGAGGAGTGCCTGGTGACGCGCGTGCACCCGGAGCTCCTCGCCAAGGAGAAGCTGCCGCAGAAGCTCCTCACCAAGAACATCTGGAAGGAGCGGTTCGAGGACATCTCGGCCTTCGAGCGCTATCTCTGCCGCAACGGCACCGTGGTGCTGAAGTTCTTCCTCAACGTCTCCAAGGACGAGCAGCGCGAGCGCTTCCTCGACCGGCTGCAGGATCCGGCCAAGCAGTGGAAATTCTCCATGGGCGACATTGAGGAGCGCGCGCTGTGGCCGCGCTACCAGGCGGTCTACCAGGACATCGTCCGGCACACGGCGACGTCTCATGCGCCGTGGTACGTCGTGCCGGCCGACCACAAATGGTTCGCGCGCGTCGTGATCGGCTCGGTGATCAATGCGACGCTGGAAAAGCTCGACCTGCGCTTTCCCCGCGCCGACAAGGCCTCGCTGCGGGAGTTCGACGAGGTGCGCAAGGCGCTGGAGCAGGAAGAAAAGAGGGACAATATGCGAAAATCGCGAAAACAACCCCATGCACAGTAGCCGGCAGCAGCAAGATCAATGGCTTGATGGCCATCGGGAAGGATTGCTGATCATTGCGAAATGAATTTGCTGCGTCGGGCAAAACAGACGCGCGCCGAGCTCTGCGGAACCGGCGGTTCGATTGTGATGTCTCACCCGGCTGATCCCGCTTGACAGTTTTGTGTCACAGGAGGACCATGCCGATGGTCGCAAACAAGCGACGCGCAACGTCCACCTCAAGAGCAAGGGGAGGTCTATGACACCACCTCCGCAAATCCAGCCGCGTTAAGTGCGATGGAGCTCGTTCGGACTATCGCATAGCGGCAAAAACCGCGAACGGCACGCCGGGTCAAGGTTTAGCGGGCTGCATCAGTGAGGCAAAGCCCCTACCTGCCCGGCGCTGTATTTTGCATCACATCGATAGCCCCAAACGATAGTAGCGTGTCGGATGGGCATGATGAGGCCGATCGCGGTGGCCTCCTTTGACGTCCTGCTTTCCTCCTCCTTCCTCCTCGCCGTCATTCCGGGCCGACGCCCGGAATGACGGATGATCGCCTGCAACCCCTTCGCGAGTGAACGCCTCGTCCTTCGAGACGGCGCTGACGCGCCTCCTCAGGATGAGGCTAAGCAGCATTGGAGCTCGTCGAAACTGGCGCCGCGCACGCCCGTCCTCATCCTGAGGAGCCCGCCCAAAGCGGGCGTCTCGAAGGATGGCCGCGGGGAAAATCTCAAGCGCCATAGCCTTGTGGAGTGACGGGGACTTCCTTCGCGTGGCATTCCGGCACGCGCATCGCTTCACTGCAATCTCGGTTCCCCCATCTTCGCATTGCGACAAATGCCAAGAGAATGTCGCCTCGAAGGCCAACTTCCGACACAGGCTGGAGGCGAATAACGACGATCCGACATGACGCATGTGTTTCGGTGGTCCCGACGCCGCCGGCGCATGCTTTTTTTCAGGGAATCCTCGTGTCGCACAAGCTTGCCCAGGCATTCCTCGCCGTTCTCTTCCTCGCATTCTCCTTCCCCAGCGTTCGCGCCGAGCAGGCTCAGCCCGCGTCGACCAATGCCGCCGCGTTGTCGTCCGAGGAGGCCAGGCGAGCGCTTGAGACGCTCCAGGACGACCAGAAACGCGCACAGATGATCGATACGCTGCGCGCGATCGCCAATGCGTCCGGTCCGCAGCAGCCCGCGACGCCCGCGCCCGCGCAGAAGTCGCCGATCCCGCTGTCGGCCGACGGCCTCGGTGCGCAGCTCCTGCTCACGGTGTCCGAGGAGATCGGCGAGATCTCGAGCGAGATCGCCAGCGTGGCGCGGACGATCACGCATTTTCCGGCGTTCTATTACTGGATCGTGCGGACGGCCAACGATCCCGCGGCCTACAACCTTCTGATCGAGATCGCCTGGAAGCTCGCATTGGTGATCGGTTGCGCGCTGGCGGCCGAATGGGTGCTGTTCCGCCTGATCCGGCGCCCGGTTGCGTTCCTGGAGGGACGCGTGCCGCAAACCGCGCATCTGCCGGCGCAGGCCCTGCCGATTGCCGATCCGCCGTCGTCGGTCGCCGATGTAACCCCGGCGCCCGAGCTGCACAAGCGCCGCCACAGCCTTGCGCGCGTCTGGCAGATCATGCTGCGGCTGCCCCCCGTGCTCGGCCGCCTCGTCCTCGAACTGCTTCCCGTTGTCGCCTTCGTGGGCGTCGCGACGGCGCTGCTCGGCACCGAGATCGGCCAGCCCACCACGGTCCGCCTCGTGATCCTCGCCGTCGTCAATGCCTACGCGTTCTCGCGCGGACTCATCTGCGTGGTTCGGGCGCTGGCAGGACCGTTCGGCCTGTTTCCGGTGCGCGCCGAGACGGCGGCCTATGTCGAGATCTGGGCGCGCCGCATCGTCGGCGTCGGCGTCTCCGGCATCGCCTTTGCCAATGTCGCGCTGCTGCTCGGTCTGCACCGCGCCGGCTATGCCGCGCTGCTGCGCATGGTGATGCTGATCGTCCACCTCTTCGTCGTCGTCATCATCCTGCAATGCCGCCGCCAGGTCGCCGAGGCCATCCGCGCGCCGGCCGACCGGCAGGGGATCGCGGCCCGCCTGCGTAACCGTGTCGCCGGCGGCTGGCATTATCTTGCCATCGCACTGGATCTCGCGCTGTGGGCGGTGTGGGCGCTCAACATCCGCAACGGCTATTCGCTGCTGCTGCAATATTTCGTCGGCACCATCGCGGTCGCCGTGATCACGCGCGTCGCCGTTATGCTGACGCTGAGCCTGATCGACCGCGGCTTCCGCATCCAGCCGGAAATTCTCCAGCGCTTTCCGGGCCTCGAGATCCGCGCCAACCGCTACCTGCCGCTGCTGCGCAAGATCGTTTCCGGCGCGATCGTCTTCATCGGCTTGGTGGCGGTGCTCGAAGTCTGGGGCGTGGACGCCATCGTCTGGTTCTACGGCGGCCAGATCGGCAGCCGGCTGATTTCCGCCCTGGTGACGATCGGCCTCGCCGTGTTCATCGCGGCCGCGATCTGGGAAGCCAGCAACGCGCTGCTGGACCGCCAGATCAACACGCTGTCGCGCGATGGGCACTATGCCCGCGCCGCGCGCCTGCGCACCTTTCAGCCGATGCTGCGCACCGCGCTGCTCTGCCTGATCGCCACGATCGTCGGCCTCACCACGCTGAGCGAGATCGGCGTCAATGTCGCGCCGCTGCTGGCAGGCGCCGGCATCGTCGGCATCGCCATCGGCTTCGGTTCGCAGAAGCTGGTGCAGGACCTCATCACCGGCCTGTTCCTGCTGCTGGAGAACACGGTGCAGGTCGGCGACAATGTCAGCGTCTCCGGGCTCTCGGGCGTCGTCGAGAACGTCTCGATCCGCACCATCCGCCTGCGCGCGGGCGACGGCGCGGTGCACATCGTGCCGTTCAGCGCGGTCACGACCATCACCAATGCCAGCCGCGGCGCCGGCAACGCCTCGGTCAGCGTCAACGTCGCCTACAAGGAAGACACCGACCGTGCCGGCCAGATCCTCAAGGACATCGTCGACGAGATGCGCCGCGAACCCGAATTCCGCGCGCTGATCCGCGGCGACCTTGAGCTGTGGGGCATCGACAAGGTGGACGGCGCCATGGTGTCGATCGTCGGCCAGATCCGCTGCACCGAGGCCGGGCGCTGGCCGGTCCAGCGCGAATTCAACCGCCGCATGAAGCTCCGCTTCCAGCAGCACGGCATCGACGTCGCATCCGCCACCCAGACCATCCTGATGCATATCGCGCCGCCGGCAGATGCCGCGGCCAATCTGACGCCGCGGCGGGCCGCGGGTTAGTCGCTCCTGCGGAAATTTCCGGCTTGCCTCCGTCCGGCCGGCAGCGTTCACTCCGCCTCCAGCCCGCTGCCAACATGCGGGCGGCAAGAGACTGGGAGAGAACAATGCGGGGGCTGTTGTGGGCCGGATTGCGCGGCGTTGCGATCGTCGTGGGCGCGTTGATGGGATGTGCGGCCTGGTCTGCCCAAGCCAACGCCCAGCCGTTTCCGTCGCGTCCGATCACGCTCATCGTGCCGTTCGCGGCGGGCGGCCCGACCGATACGCTGGCGCGGATCCTGTCGGAGCGGATTGCCGCCGAGCTGCGCACCAATGTCGTGGTCGAGAACGTCGCCGGTGCCTCGGGCAGCATTGCCGGCGCCCGCGTCGCCCGCGCGACACCTGACGGCACCACGATCACGATCGGTCATTGGGGCACGCATGTGCTGAACGGCGCGATCCTCAAGCTGCCTTATGACGTCGTGAGCGATTTCGAACCGGTCGCAATGATCGCGATGGGCACGCAACTCATCGTCGGCCGGACGTCGCTCGAGGCGAACGATCTCAAGGGGCTGATCGCCTGGCTGAAGGCCAATTCCGGCAAGGCCACCGCGGGGACCTCAGGGGCGGGCACAGGAGCCCACGTCGCCGCCGTCTTCTTCAAGGACAAGACCGGCACCGACTTCCAGTTCGTGCCCTATCGCGGTGCAGGGCCCGCCATGATCGATCTCGTCGCCGGGCAGATCGACATCATGTTCGACCAGGCGGCGAACTCGCTGGCACACGTCAAGAGCGGCGCGATCAAGGCGTTCGCCGTGACATCGCCGACCAGGCTTGCCTCCGCTCCCGACATTCCGACCGTCGACGAGGCGGGCCTGCCGGGGCTCTATATTTCCTATTGGCACGGCATCTGGGCACCGAAGAACACGCCGAAGGAGATCGTCGCCAAGCTCAACGCAGCCGTCGTCGCCGTGCTTGCCGAGGCCGCGGTCAAGCGGCGCTTTGCCGAATTGGGGCAGGAGATACCACCGCCCGACCAGCAGACGCCCGCGGCGCTCGCGGCTTTTCAGCAGGCCGAGACCGAGAAATGGTGGCCGATCGTGAAGGCGGCCAACATCAAGGCGGAATAGCTGCGCGCGGCGCCACAAGCACTTTTCCTCATCCTGAGGAGGCCGCGCAGCGGCCGTCTCGAAGGATGGCCGCGGGCGAGATCTCGGCCTTCATGGTTCGAGACGCGCGTACCGCGCTCCTCACCATGAGGAGAGAGAGAGCTGCCTTGCCGCGTTAACTTTTGCTCCCGCGACTGCTACTCGTTCGCGGCGATCTCGCTGCGGTGCGAGATCACAATCGACGCCTCGGTCTCTACGTCCTTGATCTCAATGGAGCACTGGCCGACAATGTCCGCTGGTTCAATGTGAAGCTCCTTGGGGGAATTCGTGAATAGACCTGCTCGGGTCGTTGCCCAATCGACGTCGTCAAATCCGCCGCAAGGCATGGCGCTGCTGCGCGATCCCCTGCTCAACAAGGGCACCGCCTTCACGGAATCCGAGCGCGCCGCACTCGGCCTGCGCGGCCTGCTGCCGCCTTGCGTGTTGACGATGGAGACGCAGGCGCAGCGCGTCCTCACCAATCTGCGCACGCTGCCGACCGATCTGGAGAAATATGTCGCGCTGAACGCGCTGCATGACCGCAACGAGGCGCTGTTCTTCCGCGTCGTCGTCGACCATATCGACGAGATCCAGCCGATCATCTACACGCCGACGGTCGGGCTCGCCTGCCAGAAATACGGCCTGATCTTCCAGCGGCCGCGCGGCATGTTCATCTCCTCGCGCGATCGCGGCCAGATCGCCGAACTCTTGAAGAACTGGCCCTATCAGGCCAAGCTGATCGTCGTCACCGACGGCGAGCGCATTCTGGGGCTTGGCGATCTCGGCGCCAACGGCATGGGCATCCCGGTCGGCAAGCTCTCGCTCTATTCGGCCTGCGCCGGCGTGCATCCGGAAGCGTGCCTGCCGATCGTGCTCGACGTCGGCACCAACAACGAAGAGCTGCTGAACGATCCCTATTATCTCGGCTTGCGCGAGCGGCGGCTGACGGGCGAAGCCTATGACAGCTTCGTCGATGAGTTCATGCAGGCTGCGCGAAAGACCTTTCCGGGCGTGCTGATCCAGTTCGAGGATTTCGCCAATCATTCGGCGTTCAAGCTGCTGCACAAATATCGCGACGAAGCCTGCGTCTTCAACGACGACATCCAGGGCACCGCGGCGGTGGCGCTGGCCGGCCTGTTCTCGGCCTTGCGAATCTCCGGCGGCAAGCTCAGGGATCAGCGCATCCTGTTCCTCGGCGCGGGCGAGGCGGCGACCGGCATTGCCGATCTCGTGGTGTCGGCGATGATGGCGGAGGGCGCTTCCGAAGCGGACGCGCTCCGGCGCAATTGGCTGGTGGATTCCCGCGGCCTTGTCGTCAGCGGACGCGAAGGTCTCTCCGGCCACAAGCTGCGCTATGCGCATGCCGGCCAGGCGCCGATCTCCGACTTCCTCACCGCGATCAAGACGCTGAAGCCGACGGCGATCATCGGCGTCGCCGCGGTCGGCGGCGCCTTCACGCCCGAGGTGCTCAAGACCATGGCCGAGCTCAACGAACAGCCGATCGTGTTCGCGCTCTCCAACCCGACCTCGAAGGCGGAATGCTCGGCCGAGGATGCCTATCGCTACACCGAGGGCCGCGCGCTGTTCGCCTGCGGCAGCCCGTACGATCCGGTCAAGCTCAACGGTCGCAGCTTCGTGCCGCGCCAGGGCAATAATTCCTACATCTTCCCCGGTGTCGGCCTCGGCGTTATCGCCAGCGGCTCGAAGCTGGTGACCGACGAGATGTTCATGGCGGCAGCCCATACGCTTGCCGATTGCGTCGGCAAGGAGGATCTTGCGCAGGGCAGCCTCTATCCGGCGTTGCCGCGCATTCGCGAGGTCTCGGTCCGCATCGCCGCGGCCGTTGCCGACGTCGCCTATCAGCGTGGGCTGGCGGCCGGACCGGCGCCCAACGACGTCAAGGCCCTGGTCCAATCCCAGATGTACGAGCCGCACTACTGAGGCACCGGATTGGCCGGTCCCTGTGGGGCCTGTCCCGATTCAGGACGCGTCAGTGTGGTGGAATCGTCACAGCCGGCGCGAAATGGCGGCGGCCCCACGCCTGCTTTTGTTCCGACAAGGTTCTGCCCTCATTGCCGGCCGAAAATCGCCCCCGTTCGGAGGGCGTACCATGTCTCGCATTGCACGTGCCGAAACTTCCCGGATTTCCTTCGCAACCTCGAGCCGGCTGTTGCTTGCCATCGCCGGCGCCGCCTCGCTTGCCGCCTGCGCGCAAGCGCCGGTCGGCCGCCAGAAGGCCGATCTCGCCGGCGCCAGCCGGCAGGCCGCGGTCGAGCGCCCGCACCGTGTGGCGGCGCTGCATCCACGCCCGATCAGCCGGGCGCGCGTTCCCCACGGTGACGCAAAGCAGACCGCTTCGCACGGCATTGCCAGCTTCTATTCGGATACGGAGACCGCGAGCGGCGAGAGGTTCGACAGGAACGAGTTGACCGCGGCGCATCCCACCCTTCCGTTCGGCACCAAGTTGCGCGTCACCGATACCAATTCCGGCCGCTTCGTCACGGTCAGGGTGAACGATCGCGGGCCCTATGTTCGCGGACGCGTGGTCGACATTACCCCGTCTGCGGCCGAGGCGCTCGGCATGGTCGACAAGGGCATCACCAACGTTCGGCTCGAGGTCGTGCAATAGGGGCTCACGAGACAAGGCGGCGCGCGCTTAACCGGGTGTTAGCGGCTTCTCGAGCACCATGTATGTCCAAGCAATTTGGGGCAGTTGGGGAGAGGGACGCTTGAACACGATCCAGTATCTTGAAGATCAGGCCGCGCGCGCCGAGCGTCTCGCCAGACGGATCACGGATACGCTGACGATCGAAAAGCTCCTTGCCTTCGCCGACGAACGCCGCCGCGAGATCGAGGTCATCGCCGGCAAGTACCGGCGCGCCTAAAGCATGATCCGGAAAAGTGCGCAGCGGTTTTCCGAAAAGATCATGCTTGAATAACAATAAAGCGCGATGACGATTCTCCTGATCGCATCGCGCTTAGACCCTTCACAGATCCATGCCCTGAGCGCATTCGTGCTTCCTGCGAAGCGCGGAACTTGTTCTCGTCTCCCGCGTCATCTGGCCAGGAGAGAGAGGAGGACAGTATGGGTTTTGGACGAGGTGCTTTGCTGTGGTTGCTTGGCGTGCCGCTGCCGATCGTTCTGCTGCTGGCGTTGTTCTGGCATCACTAAGGTGACTACACTGTACGAAAAGCGCCGCGGCAGCGGCGCTTTTTGTTGCCGCGCAAATCGGCGCAACGCGGCTCAGGAATGGCTTTCCACGAAGTCGCTGAGATAATCAGGCAGCTCTATTCCGTCGATGTCGCAGCGCGCACGGATCTCGCCGGCGACGTCGGTCGAGATGTCCTTCATCCAATGCTCGAGCGTGTTGAAGGAGATCACCTTGATGGGGTCGTTGAAGCAGCCAGCGACGAGCTCGCCGATCGTGGCTTCGAGGTCGTTGCGTTCGATGCGGATTTCGGTCTTCTCATCGCGGCGATCGACCACCACGAACAAGGTTTGGTCCGCCCCGTAAGGTACGATCGATGGTGATGCGCCAGCTTCAAGCATCCTCAGGCACTCGCGACTTGGCTTACGACTTGGCTTCCGATCCCCGTTAACGGGAAAAACCGGAAGAAGGTTCCTGCGCGATTTCGTGAAGTGCCGTCAGAGAAACTCTCGGAGGCGCCAGAGCTCGATGACGTGCTCGGCCGAGAGCACCTCGGTGACGAGCGGCGGCTGCGCCATTGTGCGGATCTCATAGAGGTGACGGGTCGCCACCGGCTTGCCCATGAACGCCGAGATGCAATCGTCGAGCGTGCCTTCGATAACCTGATACGGCTGCCGGTCCGGCTGACGCTGATTGGCCAGCGATGGCCATTTATTCAGCACCGCAAGCGCACCGAAATTGACCTTTGACTCCCCGACAACGTCGCCCATCGTCCCGCCTCACGCAAAAACGCCCCAGCACGCGGATCTGCGTGCCGGGGCCGCACCTGTCGCTGCATCTCAATGCCACAACGCCACAATGCAGCAGCCGCGAAAAGGTTCCCGGTCGCCTTGCCTGATCAGCTCGCCGCCGCCGCGATCTTGTGCCCCGGGCTGGCCTGGCCGGCGAAGCGACGCAAGGCCTCCGCCATCTGCACCCGGCCCGGCACCCCCGTGATCACCACGTCGACCATGGTGAAGGAGGAGTGGAAATGGCCGTGCGCCTTCAGCTGCTCGACCGGGACGCCTGCGGCCGACATCGCCTCGGCATAGGCGATTCCCTCGTCGCGCAACGGATCGAATTCGCAGGTCACCACGAAGGCGGGCGGCAGGCCGGCGACCTTGCCGCGCAGCGGCGAGACGCGCGGATCGGTACGGTCGGCCGGCGAGCAGTAGAGGTCCCAGAACCAGTACATCAGCGAGCGCGTCAGGAAGTAGCCGGTCGCATTGTCGTTGTAGGAGGGACGATCGAAGCTGCAATCGGTGACCGGGCAGATCAGGAGCTGGCCGGCGATCGCGGGCCCGCCGCGGTCGCGCGCGAGCTGGCAGGTGACGGCAGCGACGTTGCCGCCGGCGCTCCAGCCGGCGACCAGCACCGGGCCCGCTCTGCCGCCGAGCTCTTCGGCGTGCTCGGCGATCCAGCGCGTTGCCGCATAGCCGTCTTCGGCCGCGGTCGGGAAGCGATGCTCCGGCGCGTGACGATAGCCGACGCTGACGAACATCATGCCGGTCCGCCGCACCATGTCGCGGCAGAACGGCTCGTCCGACTGCTCGTCGCCGAGCACCCAGCCGCCGCCGTGGAAATACACCACGACCGGATGCGGTCCCGGCGTTGCCGGCCTGTAGACGCGGTAAGGCAGCGCACCGCCCGTGACGGGCAGGGTGCCGTCGACGATGTCGCCGATCGGCCGTCCCGCGGGCCGGCCCTTGTTGAACTCGTTCACGAACGCGCGGGCGCCTTCCGCGCCCATCGACTCGATCGGCGGCAGGTTCAGCGACGCCAGCAGGTTGAGCACCAGCCGCACGTCCGGCTGCAGCCGCACCACCTCGCCGTCATTGCACTGCGCGGCGCCATCAGGGCCGGTAAGCCTGAAGCCGAGCATGCCGCGGCTCACCACCTCGTCGCAGATGCTGCGATAGGGGCCGACGCCGCCGGTATAGGGCATCAGGCCCTGCACCTTGCCGGGCACGTTGGCGCCCGTGTACCAGGTGTTGGCGAGCCGGTGCAGCGTCAGCATCGAACAATCGGCCATGTGCCTGTTCCAGCCGTCCTGCGCCGTCTCGGTCGGCTCGATCGTCGTGAAGCCGCCATCGCGCAGCGCAGCCAGGCGGTCGACCACCCAGTCGACATGCTGCTCGATCGACACCGCCATGTTCGACAGCACCGACGGGCTGCCGGGGCCGGTGATCGTGAAGAAGTTCGGAAAGCCCGCGACGGTGAGCCCGAGATAGGTCTGCGGTCCCTGCGCCCAGACGTCGGTGAGCGACTTGCCGCCGCGCCCGGTGATCGGATGCACGGCGCGGATCGCGCCGGTCATGGCGTCGAACCCGGTCGCGAACACGATGACGTCGAGGTCGAAGCTGCGCTTGTCGGTCGCGATTCCGCTCGCCGTGATCGCCTTGATCGGTTCCTGGCGCAGGTTGACCAGTGTGACGTTGGGCCGGTTGTAGGTGGCGTAATAGTTGGTATCGAGGCAGGGGCGCTTGGCGCCGAAGGGATGGTCGTGCGGCGTGAGTGCGGCAGCGGTCTCGGGGTCCTTCACGGCCGCGCGGATCTTCTCGCGGATCAGGTCCTGGACGATCTTGTTGCCGTCGATGTCGACGGCCTGGTCGGCCCAGAGCTGGGTCAGGATGTGGACGAGGTCGCCGGCTGCCCAGGCACGTTCGAACCGCTCACGACGTTCGGCATCGCTCAATTGCCAGCTCACGACCGTCTGCTGCGGATAGGGCACGCCGGCCATCGACTGGCGCGCCTGCTCGCGATAGGCGGCGCGGTCGCCTTGCAGCAGGCTCATGCGGTCCGACGGCGCCGGGCCGTTATGCGCGGGCAGCGCGAAGTTCGGCGTGCGCTGGAACACGGTCAGATGCGCAGCCTGCTCGGCGATCAGCGGGATCGACTGGATCGCCGAGGAGCCGGTGCCGATCACGGCGACGCGCTTGCCCGCGAGATCGACGCCGCCATGCGGCCAGCGTCCGGTGAAATAGACCTCGCCCTTGAAATCCTTGACGCCGTCGATCTCCGGCGGCTTTGGCGCCGAGAGGCAGCCGGTGGCCATGATGTAATGGCGGCAGGAGACCGGTTCGCCATTGTCGGTGGTGAGCAGCCAGCGCTCCGCCGTCTCGTCCCATCTGGCTTCGGTGACCTTGGTCTTGAAGCGGATGTCGCGCCTGAGATCGTAGCGGTCGGCGACGAAGCCGAGATAGCGTAGGATTTCGGGCTGGGTCGCGTATTTCTCCGACCAGGTCCAGGCGGTCTCGAGCTCGGGATCGAAGGTGTAGCTGTAGTCGATGGTCTGGATGTCGCAGCGCGCGCCGGGATAGCGGTTCCAATACCAGGTGCCGCCGACGTCGCCGGCCTCTTCGAGGGCGACGGCCGAGAAGCCGGCCTTGCGCAGGCGGTGCAGGAGATAGAGGCCGGCAAAGCCGGCGCCGACCACCGCGACATCGACCCGCTGGGCGGTTCCGCGTTCCTCGGAGGCACGTGTAGCGACCAGTGCGTCAGACATGGCATTTCCTCCCGTATGTGTCGTTTTGCCGGCAGGCTATCGCTGCAGGTTCAGCTTGTCATCAGAGCAAGTGCAATCTTCGGTGGTCGTTTGCGGCGGCATCGTGGCCGCGCGCTGGTCGCAGGCTACACGCATCGCGATGCACAATGACCGTGATTACCCGGGCTAATCATGCCCGATCCGTCTGTGTATGCTTGCGGTTACAAGCCATGCGTAGCGACCGAGCGTCATGCCAGAGTTGAGTGAGCGGACCAAAGCGAACATGGACGTCGTCCTGGAGCAGACGTGCCGGCAATTGCCGCATGGCGGCGATCACGACAGCCGCAGATTCATCGCCGAACGCCTGATCGAGGCCGCGCAGGCCGGCCACTCCACGCTCGGCGAGCTCGGCATCGTCGCACGGCGCGCGCTGGCGGAGATTCTCGCAAAGCGAAGTGAGTAAGCCGCGAGGCTTGCCTCCTGGCGCGCCGCGGACATAACCTCACGGGACCCCGTCTGCGCATCGAAATGCCCAGAAGATGCGATCCGTGCTTGCGCTCATTGCGGCTACCGCATTCCTTTGGCTTGCCGGCTCGGCCATGGCTCAGCCGGCCGGACAGTTTCCATTCGCGCTGACGCGCGAAGGACAGATGCTCGGCGCCGTCGAAGGCGAGGTGGCGTCGTTCAAGGGACTGGCCTACGCGGCGCCGCCGGTCGGTGCGTTGCGCTGGCGTTCGCCGCAGCCGACGCCCGAAAGCTCGGAGATGCACACCGCCTACGCGTACGGCGCGCCGTGCCTTCAGCCGGCGCTGCCTGTGGCAAGCGAGGATTGTCTCACGCTGAACGTGTTTCGTCCGTTCGGGGTCGACGGCCCGCTGCCGGTGATGATGTTCATTCATGGCGGCGGCTTCGTCAGCGGCACCGCGAACGAGCTGCTGTTCGACGGTGCCAGGCTGGCGCAGGCCGGCCTTATCGTCGTGACCGCCAATTATCGCCTCGGCGCGCTCGGCTGGCTTGCTCATCCCGCGCTGTCGGAAGGCGGCTCAGGCAATTTCGGCCTGATGGACCAGATCGCCGCGCTGCATTGGGTTCGCGACAACATCGCGGCCTTCGGCGGCGATCGAGACAACGTCACCTTGTTCGGCAGCGGCGCCGGCGCGACGTCGATCGCGCTCCTGATGCTGTCCACGCAAGCGCGCGGTTTGTTCCAGAAGGCCATTCTGCAATCGATCCCCGCCCGCGCGCATCTGCGCTCGGTGCAGGAGGCGGAGGCTGTCGGCCGGCAGTTCGTGACCGCGCTTGGTTCGCAGGCGGATTTGCGCGGCGTCGAACCGCGACGCCTGCTGGCCGCCCAAAGCCGTCTGTTGCAGACCTCGCGTCGCAGCTTCGCGCCGATGAGGGATGGAAGTCTGGTGACCGAGGATATTGCCGCCGGCTTTGCGGCCGGGCATCAAAGCCGTATTCCCCTGATCATCGGCTCGAACGACGACGAGACGGATTTCGACAGCGAGTTCGATATCAAGGAGGAGGTCGCATCGTCAGGCATCAGCAGCAACGAACTGCGCGAGCTCTATCCCGGTCTCGCCGGGCCTTCAGAGCTTGCGGCAAGGTTCTATACCGACAAGATCTTTTCCGAGCCCGCACGATTGCTTGCCCGCCTGCATGCCGCAGGCGGCGCAGCGACCTTTCGCTATCGCTTCGCCTATGTGCCGGAGGCCCGGCGCGCCAGTCCCGAAGGCGGGCACGGGCGCGAGTTACAGTTCATTTTCGGTGCGGAAGGCGTGCCGGGAGCGGGCATCTTCTCGCGGGGCGATCGCAAGCTGGCAAGCCGCATGCGATCCTATTGGATCAACTTCGCCAGGAGCGGCGATCCCAACGGTCCAGACCTGCCGCATTGGGACGCGGAGGCCGGCCGCGATCGCCTGTTGCTGATGACGAACGACGGCGTCGCGAGCGGCGACGATCCCTTGGCGGAGCGTCTGGACCGGCTCGCGCGCTAGCGCGAATGAAGTGGACTTAAGCCGCGAGCTCGACGCGCGGGGCGGGCGTCAGCCGGTCTTCCTCCAGATAATCCATCGCGCCGTCCTTCTCGACGGCGTAGAATTGCTGGCCTTCCCGCGACTTGAAGGCGGCGCGCACGATGCCGCGGCGGCCCTTGTCGCTGTTGACGACGTCCCCCAGCGCAAACTTCCTCATCTCACGTCTCACTTGTCTTCAGGCCGACTGCTTCGGCCCCGCCTGAGATTTTGGGCGGCAAATCGTTAACGACTTGCTAACCATGCCGGTTTGCCTATGCTCGCCGCCGGTCGCGCCGGCACTGGCGCGCGCATTTTGCCGATGAGACGAGCCCATGACGCGATTTCCGACGCTCTTCCTGTCGCATGGCGGCGGTCCCTGGCCGTTCATGGAGGACAGGCGGGTGCAATATGCCAAGACCGCCGCGGAGTTCGGCCGGCTGCCGCAGCTGCTCCCCGAAAGGCCGAAGGCCGTGCTCGTCATCACCGGCCATTGGGAGGCCGACGCCTTCACCGTGTCGACCTCGGCGCATCCGCCGATGGTGTACGACTATTACGGTTTCCCCGAGCATACCTATCATCTCAAATATTCGGCGCCGGGCAGGCCCGAACTCGCCGCGCAAGTGAAGGCGCAGCTGACGCGTGCCGGCCTCGATTGCCGGGAAGATCCCAATCAGGGTTTTGATCACGGCACCTTCGTGCCGCTCGGCTTGATGTATCCGAACGCCGACATGCCGATCGTGCTGCTCTCGCTGAGGTCTGCGTACGATGCGGCCGAGCACATCAAGGCCGGCGAGGCGATCGCCTCGCTCCGCGACGAAGGCATCCTGATCGTCGGCAGCGGCCTGACCTATCACAACATGCGCGGCTTCAACCGGCCGGAGTCCAAGCCCGTCTCCTACGATTTCGAGGCCTATCTGAACGAGGCGATCAGCAACCCGGATCCGGCCCGCCGCAACGCCATGCTGGTCGATTGGGAGAATGCACCGAGTGCGCGCCTGGCGCATCCGCGCGAAGACCATCTGCTGCCGCTGATGGTGGCCGCCGGCGCCGCCGGCAGCGACGTCGGCAGGCGCGTCTTCGTCGACGAAGTCGCGGGCGTGGCGATGGCGTCGTATGTGTTTGGGTGACTTCGTAGGGTGGATTAGCGAAGCGTAATCCACCATCGGGCCGCAATTTAGGTGGTGGATTACGCCTTCGGCTAATCCACCCTACGCAGCAACAACCTCACCCGTATCTCAGCTTCATCACCAGAATGCCGCCGGCGAGCACCATGGTGACGGCGTTGGCGGCGACCAGCGGGGCGTCGCCCGAGAGCAGGCCGTAGATCAGCCAGAGCGCGAGGCCCAGCACCATAACCAGGAACATGCCGAGCGAGATGTCGCCGGTGGAGCGGGTCTTCCACACCTTGATAGCTTGCGGCGCGTAGGCGACGGTGGTGCAGGTGGCGGCGGCAAAGCCGATCAGCTTGATGACGAAGGGGTCCATGCCGGCTCTATAACATGGATTCGCCGATGGTCATCTTCAGGCGCGCGTCGCCATCAGATCACGATACAGTGCGGCATAGTCGCCGGCGCGGCCACGCCAGGAGACGTCGGTCGCAAGGCCGTTTCGTTGCAGCCGGCGCCAGGTCTGCTTGTCGTGGAAGGCGGCGTTGGCCTTGCGCAAGCTGCCGGCGAGGGCATCCGCGGTCACGGGTGCGAACTTGAAACCGGTGGCGTCGCGGCCGGAGGCGTCGGCCTCGCCGATATCGACGATGGTGTCCTCGAGCCCGCCGACGCGCGAGACGATCGGGACGGCGCCATAGCGCAGCGCGCAGAGCTGGGTGAGGCCGCAAGGCTCGAAGCGCGAGGGCACGATCAGCGCGTCCGAGCCGGCCTGGAGCAGGTGCGCCAGGATTTCGTCATAGCCGATCACGACGCCGATGCGGCCGGGATTGGCGCGGGCCGCGGCCTGATAGCGGTCCTGGAGATCGCGGTCGCCGCTGCCGAGCAGCGCGAGCTGCATGCCTTCGCGCAAGATGGTCGGGATCGCCTCGAGCAGGAGATCGAGTCCCTTCTGCCACGACAGCCGGCTGATGACGCCGAGCAGCGGCGCCTCGTCCGAGGAATCGAGGTTGAATTGCTGCTGCAGCACCGCCTTGTTCGCGGCCCGGAACGTGAGGTCCTCGGCGCCGTAGCGGTAGGCGATGTGGGGATCCTCCTGCGGATTCCACACCGAGACGTCGATGCCGTTGAGTATGCCGCTCAGCACGTCGCTGCGTGCGCGCAACAGGCCGCCGAATCCCATGCCGCCTTCGTCGCTCTGGATCTCCCGCGCGTAGGTCGGCGATACCGTGGTGATGCGGTCGGCGAATTGCAGGCCGGCCTTGAGGAAGCTGATGCCGCCGAAATATTCGAGCTCATTGACGTTGAAGGAGTGCCAGGGCAGTCCGATCGACCCGATCAGCTCGGGCGCGAACTTGCCCTGATAGGCCATGTTGTGGATGGTCATCACGGTGCCGGGCCGCGGGCGATTGTCATAATGCAGATAAGCGGGCGCGAGCCCGGCCTGCCAGTCGTGGGCGTGCACGATATCGGGCACGAACGCGGGCACGAGGCCGTGGCCGATGTCGGCCGCGACGCGCGACAGCGCCGCGAAGCGCACGCCATTGTCGGGCCAGTCGACGCCTTCGCTGGTGACGTAAGGATTGCCCGGCCGCGCGTAGAGATGCGGCACGTCGAGCACGAACAGGTCGAGCCCATTGTGGAAGCCCGCGAGCAGCCGTCCGGGACCGCCGAAATAATCCGGCCAGTTGCGGATCTCCGCGGCGCCGGACAACAGTCGCATCACGTCGGGATAGCCCGGCATCAAGGTGCGCATCTCGACGCCGTGCGCCTTCAGCGCGATCGGCAGGGCGCCGGCGACATCGGCGAGGCCGCCGGTCTTGACGATGGGATAGACTTCAGAGGCGACCGCGAGGACGCGAACAGGCATCATCTATTGAGCCCGTCGATCATCGGCTGGGTGATCAGCGAGATACCCTGTTCAGTGGTGCGGAAGCGCTTTGCGTCGAACTCGGGATCCTCGCCGACGACGAGGCCTTCGGGGATCTCGACGCCACGGTCGATCACGACGTTCTTCAAGCGAGCCCCGCGGCCGACATTCACATAGGGCATGATAACCGCGTTCTCGACATTGGCGTAGGAGTTGATGCGCACGCCGGTGAACAGCAGCGAGCGCCGCAGCGAGGCGCCGGAGATGATGCAGCCGCCGGAGACCAGCGAGCTCACCGCCTGGCCGCGCCGGCTCTCCTCGTCATGGACGAATTTGGCGGGCGGCGTGATCTCGGCGTAGGACCATATCGGCCAGGCGCGGTCGAACAAATCGAGCTCCGGCACCACGTCGGTGAGATCGATATTGGCGGACCAGTAGGCGTCGACGGTGCCGACGTCACGCCAATAGGCGCCGTTGTTGCGGCTGGAGCGGACGCAGGAGGTCGAGAACTGGTGCGCGATGGCGCGGCCGTTCTTGACGAGGTAGGGAATGATGTCCTTGCCGAAATCGTGGTTGGAGTCCGGGTCCTCGGCGTCGCGCTTGAGCTGGTCGAACAGGAATTTTGCGTTGAAGACGTAGATGCCCATGCTGGCGAGCGAGACGTCCGGCTTGCCCGGCATCGGCGGCGGATCTTTCGGCTTCTCCAGAAACTCCTGGATCCAGCCGTTCTCGTCGATATGCATGATGCCGAAGCCCGAGGATTCCGCGCGCGGCATCTCCAGGCAGCCGACGGTGACGTCGGCGCCGCTCTCGACGTGCTGGCGCAGCATCACCTCGTAATCCATCTTATAGATATGGTCGCCGGCCAGCACCACGATGAAGCGGCAGGCGTGGGATTCGATGATGTCGATGTTCTGGTACACCGCGTCCGCCGTGCCGACATACCACATGTTCTCGGAGACGCGCTGGCTTGCGGGGAGGATGTCGAAGCTCTCGTTGCGCTCGGGGCGGAAGAAGTTCCAGCCCATCTGAAGATGCCGGATCAGGCTGTGTGCCTTGTACTGGGTGGCGACCGCGATGCGGCGGATGCCTGAATTGACGGCATTCGACAGCGCGAAATCGATGATGCGGGACTTGCCGCCGAAATAGACGGCGGGCTTGGCGCGCCGGTCAGTCAGCTCCAGGAGCCGGCTGCCGCGTCCGCCAGCGAGGACGAACGCCAGCGCCTGACGGGCGAGCGGTTCACTACCCACGGCACTCATGTCATCCTCCCACTCACGCCCGGCGCAGGCCGAGGCCATTTGTCGCGAGAAGCCCCCGCGCCATTGGAACAGATAGTAACGGTACGCATAGTAAATCGTGAAGTAGGTTGTTGGTTGCGAAGGCGGGAAGCTTAATGCTTTGCCTTAGGCGCCGAGCTTCGGCATCGCCGCGGCGACGCCGGGCGGCGGGTGTTCGGGCGCTTCGCGTGCCGGCGGCCTCTCGCAAGGAGGCAGAAGGAGACTTGTGCGCCGCACGCAAATCCGGGCTTTGACTTAACGCAACGATGCCCGATCATGACGCTGCGATCCTTTTCCAAGCGAAACGTCAACAGGAGTAAAGACGATGAGGTTCTGGAAAACGGCAATTGCCTGTTCGCTGGCCGGTGTGGTCATCGCCGGCCAGATCCAGCAGGCGGCGGCAGCCCCGCTGCCGACCAACGTCGCGACCATGAAGGCCGCGGTCGGCGACGACGTCACGCCGGTGCATTGGCGCGGCGGCGGCTGGGGACTTGCCCTTGGCGGCCTCGCGGCCGGTGCAATCATCGGCGGCGCCATCGCCGGCGGCGGACCCTATGGTTATTATGGCGCACCGTATTACGGCGGCTACGGCTATCCAGGCTACGGCTATGGTTATGCCCCCGCCTATTACGGCGGCTACGGCTACGCGCCGGTCTATGCCTATCCGCGCTATTATCGGCCCTATCGTCCGTATTACAGCTACGGCTATTACCGGCCGTACCGGGTCTATCACCGACACTATTACCGCCGATATTGGTGAGCGCCCGCGCCCTTTGGCTTTGAGCATGATCTACGTGCAAACGCGCAACGCGTTTGCACGCATGATTGCTGGAGGCGTGCCAGTTTTTCACAGTAACACAGTAACAATGTGTGATGGCACCGCCGTGCGTCCGGCGGCAGTGTCTGGAACCCAAGGGAACAAAGCGACGTTTGCAGCGCAGGGCAGGGTCAACCGGGAGCGGTGCCGTGCGCGCGCAAACCACACTATTTTTTTCTCTGGCCAGCTTTTCGCTTTTTGCCATTTCTGTTGCCCAGGCCGAAAGCGGGCTTGCCTCGTATTACAGCTATGCAAAAGCCGGCAAGGGCGGCGAGCTGACCTGCGCGCACCGGACGCGTCCGTTCGGCAGCGTGCTCAGGGTGTCCTATGGCAGCCGCTCGATCCAATGCCGAGTCAATGATCGCGGTCCTTTCATCCGCGGTCGGATCGTCGACCTCTCGGTCCCCGCCGCGCGGGCGCTTGGCATGATGAGTGCCGGCGTGGTGCGGGTCTCCGTGGAATAGGCCGAACCGCGCGCTATAGTGCCGCTCAAAGCATTGGGGAGCACTATGGCCAGGATCAGGGTGGGACTCGTCGGCTGCGGCTTCGTGTCGGAGCTGCACATGTATGCCTTCCGGCGCGTCTATGGCGTGGATGTCGAGGTCGCGGCGGTCGCCGCGCGTGGCGACAAGGTCATCGCGTTCGCGCAGCACCACAATATCCCGCGCGTCTACCGCAGCTTCACTGATCTGATCGCCGACCGCGAGCTCGACGTCGTCGACATCTGCACCCCGCCGAACCTTCATGCCGAGATGATCGTCGGCGCCATGCAGGCCGGCAAGCATGTGATCTGCGAAAAGCCGTTCGCCGGCTATTTCGGCCGCGAGGGCGATGCGCAGCCGATCGGCAGGCGCGTGCCGAAGGCGCTGATGTACGAGCGCGTGATCGAGGAGATGGACAAGACGCGCGCGGCGATCGCGCGCACCGGCAAGCTCTTCATGTATGCCGAGGACTGGGTCTACGCGCCTGCAGTGACCAAGACGGCCGAAATCATCAGGGCGACAAAAGACAAAATCCTGTTCATGAAGGGCGAAGAGAGCCATTCCGGGTCGCATGCGGCCCATGCCGCGCAATGGGCGATGACCGGCGGCGGCTCGCTGATCCGCATGGGCTGCCATCCGCTCTCGGCCGTGCTTCATCTCAAGCAGGTCGAGGCCAGGGCGCGCGGCGAGACCATTCGCGTCGCCAGCGTCACCTGTGATGTCGGCAACGTCACCGCCGGTCTCAAGCCCGAGGAGCGCACCTACATCAAGGCCAATCCCGTCGACGTCGAGGACTGGGGCACGCTCACCGCCACGTTCTCCGACGGCACCAAGGCCACCGTGTTCTCCGGCGACATGATCATGGGCGGCGTGCGCAACCTGATCGAGACCTACACGTCCGGCGGCTCGCTGTTCGCCAACATCACCCCCAACAATCATCTGATGAGCTACCAGACCAGCGAGGACAAGCTTGCCTCGGTCTACATCACCGAGAAGGTCGACCGCAAAACCGGCTGGCAATATGTCTGCCTCGAGGAGGAATGGACGCGCGGCTATCTGCAGGAGATCCAGGACTTCATGGAATGCGTGGCGACGGGGCGACAGCCGCTGTCGGACCTCGCGCTGGCCTATGAGACGATCAAGGTGAACTACGCCGGCTATTGGGCCGCGGAGGAGGGACGACGGGTGGTGCTGTGAATGAGATCGTCACCGCTCTCTCGCTCCGCAAGCGGCAGGCAGTCGCATATGCGAGCGATCTCGCCTGTGGCCATCCTTCGAGACGCCCGCCGTTGGCGGGCCCTCAGGATGAGGACCGGGTGCGCGGCTCGAGTTTCAACCAGCACCAATGCTGCTTAGCCTCATCCTGAGGAGACCGCGAAGCGGTCGTCTCGAAGGACGAGGCGCGCGCTCAAGTCTCCCAAAGCGCCGTATGCGATAGCCCTGCCGCATGCGGGGAGAGGCGAAGAAATTCGCTCACGCCCCGTAGGTCGAGCCCTTCGGCAGCGGGAATACCGGGTCCTGGGTGCGGATGTTGGTCGGCCACACCACCGAGATGTGCTCGCCGGCATTCTGCATCACCACCGGGGTCGAGCGTTCGTTCTGGCCGGAGAGCGGCGTGCCCGGCGGGAAGAATTTCACGCCGTAGCCCTGAATGGTGCCGCCGGCGGGAATGTCGACGTCGAGCGCGGCCTTGCGAATGGCCTCGGGCTCGAAGCTGCCGTACTTCTCCTTGGCGACCGGCAGCACGTTGTTGAGCAGCACCCAGGTCTGGTTGAAGCCCATCGAGCAATGCGGCGGCACGTCGGTGGCGCCGGTCTTGGCCTGATAGCGCGAGACCATGGTCTTGATCAGCTCGCCCATGCCCGGCGCGAGCTTGGCGGGATCGAGCAGCTGCGCCGGCACCGGATCGATGTTGCAGAAATTGTCGATATCGGCGCCGAAGGTCGCGCGCAGCTTGTCGAGCTGGCTGTAGCCGGCGCCGGCGCCGAACAGCATCTTGAAGCGCAATCCGCTCTCGCGGGCCTGGCGCAGGAACAGGGTGATGTCGGGATTGTAGCCGGCGTGCGAGATCACGTCGGCCTTGGCGCGCTTGATCTTGGTGACGAGCACCGAAAGGTCGGGCGCGGAGGCCGAATAGCCTTCACGCAGCACGACCTGGATGCCGGCCTGCTTGGCGTAGGTCTCGTCGGCGGCGGCGACACCGACGCCGTAGGGCCCGTCCTCGTGGATCAGTGCGACCTTGACCTCCTTCGGATCGATGCCGAGCTTGGCCTTGGCGTGCTCGACGAGGAAGCCGGCGAAGGCCTGGCCGTATTGGTCGGAATGGATCTGCGCGCGAAACACGTATTGCAGGTTCTTGTCCTTGAACACGGCGGTGGAGACCGCGGTCGTGATCCAGAGAATCTTCTTCTGCTGCTCGACCTTGGCCGCGAGCGGCACCGCGTGCGAGCTCGCATAGACACCGTTGAGGATGTCGATCTTCTCCTGGCTGATCAGACGTTCCGCTTCGTTGATCGCGACGTCGGGCTTGCTCTGGGAATCCGCGGCGACAGGAGCGACCTTGTATCTGCCGCCGACACCGCCCTTCTCGTTGACGAGGTCGATGGCGATCTGCGCGCCGATCGAGGAGGCGACCGAGCCGCCGGCGGCGAAGGGGCCGGTGAGGTCGTAGATCAGGCCGATGCGTAAATTCTCGGCTTGCGCCTGGGCCCTGGTCCAATCGAGGCTGAGTGTGGCGGCGGCAGCCGCCGTACCCTTCAGCAGCTGCCTGCGTGAAGTCGGCATCCTATCCTCCCTCAAAACCGTCGTATGATCTTGTTATCTTTTGCGAAGTATGGGGAGCGCGACGACGGAAAGTCAACATCGCGAAAGTCGAGGTCAGTCGCCCGCGGCATGGAACGCAAATGCGAAATGACGGCGAGGCGCGCGTGACGTCTGGTCACGGGGTCATGCGCTGAGCTTCGTCGCCGGATAGTCGGCGGCGGACTGCCGTCGTCCCTGCATCAGGTCATCGGTCGGTTTCGACCGGTCATCGATCTGGATCCTCCAGCCGCGGCGGGAGCGGCTCCGCGCGTCGCATGCTTCGCGCAGCGACCAGGTGTCGCCGGTGCCGGCGGATAACCTAGCTTGCGTAGGTGCGTTCCAGGGACCGACGCTGCAGGTGCCGATCCAGTGCCAGGTTGACGAGACGAGTCAGCAGCTCGCCATAGGGTACGCCGGAGGCTTCCATCATCTTCGGGTACATGCTGATCGACGTGAAGCCGGGCAGGGTGTTGATCTCGTTGAAACAGAATTCACCGGAGTGCCGGTCGAGGAAGAAGTCGACGCGCGCGAGGTCACTGCATTCGAGGGCCGCGAAGACCTGCACCGCAAGCATGCGCACGCGCGCCATCTGGGCGGCGTCGAGCTTGGCCGGAAGATCGACCCGGGCGCCGTCGGGGTCCAGGTACTTGGCCTCATACGAGTAGAATTCGTGATGGGCGTTGGGATTGAGCTCGCTGGCGATGCTCGCGAACGGCGTCTCGCCATCGAGCACCGCGACCTCGATCTCCCGGGCGTCTATACCCTGTTCGACCAGCACCTTGACGTCATAGCGAAATGCGTCGTCGAGCGCCGCGCCGAGCGCTTCCCACGTCTTGACCTTGTGAATGCCGACGCTGGAGCCCATGTTGCACGGCTTGACGAAGACCGGAAGCGCCAAGCCCTCGGTCGCCTTGGCGACGGACGCGGCGCGGTCCCGAACGAAGGCCTTGCGGGTCAGCACGCGATAGGGCGCGACCGGAATGCCGGCGAATCCGGCGAGGCGTTTGGCGACATCCTTGTCCATGCTGACGGCGGAGGCGAGAACGCCCGACCCGACATAGGCAACCTCCGCCAATTCCAGGAGGCCCTGCACGGCGCCGTCCTCGCAGAGCGGCCCATGGAGGACAGGAAAGACCACGTCGATATCGAGCGGGCCAGCTCCGCTTTGCCAGATCGGCACGAGCGCGCAGCGTCCGTCGGGGCCCCGGGCGAGCCGCATCTCGGGTGCGTCGGGCAGGATCGGCAAGGACGCCGCCTGCGCCCGATCAATCGCATGCAGATCGTTCCACTGCCACCG
This sequence comes from Bradyrhizobium sp. LVM 105, assembly GCF_003957705.1. Classification (NCBI taxonomy): domain Bacteria; kingdom Pseudomonadati; phylum Pseudomonadota; class Alphaproteobacteria; order Hyphomicrobiales; family Nitrobacteraceae; genus Bradyrhizobium; species Bradyrhizobium sp. LVM 105. The sequence goes on from NZ_QZMV01000001.1 coordinate 550,910, forward strand.
TCCTGCCTTGTCGATGGAGACGGGGATGACCTCGAAGCGCGAGCGGTCGAGATGCCTGAGCACGGAGGCGGCGGATTTCAGCGAGACCTCGTGCTCACCTGACCTGCCACCATAGAGAACGACGACGCGAATCTTGTCTGCCATGGCTCAACTATCACGCGCTCCGTCCGGGAGTCACCTCCGTGGTCCCGTCCATGCAGCAGGATGACCATCAGGACAATCGGCGCCGGCGGGAGACGCCGGCGCCGTGTCGTCACAGGGCCCGTGCCGCTCAGCCCGGTCCCGCGCCCTGCGTCGCCGTGAACACCGCGTAGAGCGACTGGCTCGCGGCCATGAACAGGCGGTTGCGCTTGGGGCCGCCGAAACAGACGTTGCCGCACACCTCCGGCAGGCGGATGCGGCCGAGCAGCTTGCCCTCCGGCGACCACACCGTCACGCCGCTATAGCCGACGGCACGACCGGCATTGCTGGAGGCCCATAAATTGCCGTTGACGTCGCAGCGCAGGCCGTCCGGCCCGCACTTCACGCCGTCGACCACGCAGTCGCTGAACTTCTTGTGATTCGACAGCTTGTTGTCGCTGCCGACGTCGAACACGAAGATCTCGCCCTTGCCGCCGGGTCCGGTATCGCCCGGTCCCTTGCCGGTGGAGGCAATGTAGAGCTTCTTGTAGTCGTGCGAGAAGCAGAGGCCGTTCGGATCAGGCACCTGCTCCTCGGTGACGACGAGGTCGATGCGGCCGGAGGGGTCGATGCGATAGCAATTGGTCGGCAGCTCGCGCCTGCCCGGTGTGAAGCCGGCCGGCTGTCCGATCCGCGGATTGAGCTTGCCGCCCGCATTGCTCGGGCCGCCCGCGACGTCAGGCTCGCCTTCGTAGAGCTGACCGCCATAGGGCGGATCGGTGAACCAATAGCTGCCGTCGGGATGCGCGACGACGTCGTTCGGCGAGTTCAGCTTCTTGCCCTGATAGGAGTCGGCCAGCACCGTGGCGGTGCCGTCATGCTCGTAGCGCGTCACCCGGCGGGTCAGATGCTCACAGGAGAGCTGGCGGCCCTGGAAGTCGAAGGAGTTGCCGTTGGAATTGTTGGACGGCGTGCGAAACACGCTGACGCGGCCGTCGTCCTCGCTCCAGCGCATCTGCCGGTTATTGGGAATGTCGCTCCAGAGCAGATATCGTCCTTGCGCGCTCCATGCCGGGCCCTCGGCCCAAAGCAAGCCGGTGTAAAGGCGCTTGATCGCGGTGTTGGGCTGCGCGAGATCGTTGAAGGAGGGATCGACCGCGATGATGTCGGGGTCCCAGAAATAGGTCGTCGGTGCACCGTTGGGGCCGAAATCGCGTGGCGGGGTGGTGATGGTGGTCGGCGGTGCGGCGGGTCCGGTCTGGGCCAGCGCAGGGCCGGCGACGGTGGCCGCGGCGCCAAGCGCAAGCCCCCGGACAAGTGTTCGTCGTGAAAGCGCAGCATCCTGCTCACGCTGTTCTTGGCGTGTCATCGCGTCCTCCCAGTGATGTTCGGCTGGCCGGTTGATCCGGCCGAGCAACCGGAGGTTAATGCGGTCCGGAGTCGGTTGCGAGGGCGGAAATCGGATTCGCGCGATGTAGCGGCCGCAATCCCGTCATATTCGAATGCGCTCGAAATGGATGCGCTTCGCGTTCGCCTTGCGCCGTTTGCAGGGCTCGAAAATGTTCCGCAGGATTGAGCAAAAATTTGCTTGCGGCAAAGCGCGGCATGCAACGCATTCGGCCCGGTTCAAGCCATGATTTTGCGCGCATTGCCCCGCAGACACCGTGCGGGGGCGATGAACGGAGTTAAATGTGGCTGGCGTCATCGTATTGATCGTGTTGCTGGGGATCGCATTCGCGGCCGGCTATTTCACGCGTGACCACATCTCCAACAAGCGGCGTGCGGAAGCCCGCCGCTGGCGCGAATACACCGAGCCGGATTGGCTGTCCGCCAACGCGCCCGCCAACACCAACGAGATCGCAAGCGCCATCACGGCCGTACCCGTGGTCAACGGCGAGCTCGGCCAGATGCTGAACCGCTGGGAGACGAGGGCCCGCGCCCGCCGCGCAGGATAGGGGAGATCGGCGTGGAGAGAGCGAGCGCCGCCATTCCGCTCTCGTGCCCCGGACGCAGCGCATCGGCGAAGCGATGATACGGAGCGCCCAATCAGGTCAGCCCCCTTGACCATCTTTTGGCGTTGCAGTTGCGGCCATTTCTCGTCTAGAAACGGGCCACTGAGCCTCCCGGCAACCAACCGTCAACGGTTTTGACCGAGGATTTGAGGGCTCAAAGGGTCCGGCAATGCTGATTCGCGGCCAAATCGAAGGGATTTCGGGGGAGGTGGCTCTGGCCGCCGCCACGATCCCGGCCGCGCTGCTGCCCACCCTCCTTCTTGGCGGCCTTCTTCTTACTTGCCCCTGAGGGCCGGCTGGGCGCCACGCGCCTGGGCGCTCAGGGGTTGGTCGAGATCACCGGACACCTCACAAGCGCCAGGGGACAAATCGGTCTGAACGGCGCAAACGCTCAAAAGGAAATTTCGTAATGGCCACCCAGAACAAGTCCGACAAGGACCGCGTCATCATTTTCGACACCACGCTTCGCGACGGCGAGCAGTGCCCCGGCGCCACCATGACCTTCGAGGAAAAGCTCGAGGTCGCCGAGCTCCTGGACGATATGGGCGTCGACGTCATCGAAGCCGGCTTCCCCATCACCTCCGAAGGCGACTTCCAGGCCGTCAGCGAAATCGCCCGCCGCTCCAAGAACGCCGTGATCGCCGGCCTGTCGCGCGCCCATCCCGCCGACATCGATCGCTGCGCCGAGGCGGTGAAGTTCGCCAAGCGCGGCCGCGTCCACACCGTGATCGCGACCTCGCCGCTGCATATGCGGGTGAAGTTGAACAAGACCCCGGAGCAGGTGATCGAGACCTCGGTCGCCATGGTCGCGCGCGCCCGCAACCAGATCGACGACGTCGAATGGTCGGCCGAGGACGGCACCCGCAGCGAGATGGATTTCCTGTGCCGCATCGTCGAGGCCGTGATCAAGGCCGGCGCCACCACGGTGAACATCCCCGACACCGTCGGCTACACGGTGCCGGAGGAATACACCCACTTCATGAAGACGCTGATCGAGCGCGTGCCGAACTCGGACAAGGCGGTGTTCTCCGTGCACTGCCACAACGATCTCGGCATGGCGGTCGCGAACTCGCTGGCCGGCATCGTCGGCGGCGCGCGCCAGGTCGAGTGCACCATCAACGGCATCGGCGAGCGCGCCGGCAACGCCGCGCTCGAGGAGATCGTGATGGCGATCAACGTGCGCAACGACAAATTCCCCTACTGGAACAAGATCGACACCACCCAGCTCACCCGTGCCTCGAAGGTGGTCTCGGCGGCAACCTCGTTTCCTGTCCAGTACAACAAGGCCATCGTCGGCCGGAACGCGTTCGCGCATGAGAGCGGTATCCACCAGGACGGCGTGCTGAAGGACGCCTCGACCTACGAGATCATGCGGCCGGAGATGGTCGGCCTGAAGCAGTCCTCGCTGGTGCTCGGCAAGCACTCCGGCCGCCACGCCTTCGTGCACAAGCTGGAGGAGATGGGCTACAAGCTCGGCCCGAACCAGCTCGAGGATGCGTTCACGCGGATGAAGGCGCTGGCCGACCGCAAGAAGGACATCTACGACGAGGACATCGAGGCGCTGGTTGACGAGGAGATGGCGGCGTCCCACGACCGCATCAAGCTGACCTCGCTGACCGTGATCGCCGGCACCCATGGCCCGCAGCGCGCGACCATGAAGCTCGACGTCGACGGCCAGATCAAGATCGAGGAGGCCGAGGGCAACGGTCCCGTCGACGCGGTGTTCAACTGTATCAAGCGCCTGGTGCCGCACGAGGCCAAGCTGGAGCTGTATCAGGTCCATGCCGTCACCGAGGGCACGGACGCGCAGGCGGAAGTGTCGGTGCGCTTGTCGCAGGACGGCCGCTCGATGACGGCGCGCGCGGCGGACCCCGATACCCTGGTGGCGTCGGCCAAGGCCTATCTCGGTGCGCTCAACAAGATCGTCATGAAGCGCCAGCGCGACACCGTGACGACGGCCGCGGCGAGCTGACGTTTCTTCGCCTCTCCTGCTTGCTTGCGGGAGAGGCCGACACGCGAAGCGTGGCGGGTGAGGGTTGTTTCCCCACGGGGAATGTCCCGTTGCCGAAACACCCTCTCCCGCAAGCGGGAGAGGGTGCGCAGCAGTGCCTGCGGCATTCACCATGAATACCTGCCCTGCTAAGGGCCAATAGCGGTGTAAGCCGGCGGCCTGTATTGATGCAGCCGGGCAAGAGGAAAGGCCGCTCCGCACGCCGGGCGGCCCAAATAACAGCAGGGAGAGATTATGCGCACCTTCGCGATCGCCGCGTCCATCGCGGCATTGGCACTCGGGCTGGCCGGGCCGGCATCGGCCCAATCGCCGATCATCATCAAGTTCAGCCACGTCGTCGCCACCGACACGCCGAAGGGCAAGGGGGCGGAGAAGTTCAAGGAGCTGGCCGAGAAATACACCGCCGGCAAGGTCAAGGTCGAGGTCTACCCGAACTCGACGCTGTACAAGGACAAGGAAGAGCTCGAGGCGCTCCAGCTCGGCAGCGTGCAGATGCTGGCGCCATCCAACTCCAAGTTCGGACCGCTCGGCATCCGCGAGTTCGAGGTGTTCGATCTGCCTTACATCCTGCCCGACATCAAGACGCTGCGGAAGGTGACGGAAGGGCCGCTCGGCACGCGGCTGCTCAAGCTGCTGGATGCCAAGGGCATCACCGGCCTTGCCTATTGGGACAACGGCTTCAAGCAGATGAGCGCCAACAAGAAGCTGATCACGCCCGCCGACTATCAGGGCGTCAAATTCCGCATCCAATCCTCTCGCGTGATCCAGGCCCAGTTCAAGGCGCTCGGCTCGCTGCCGCAGGTGATGGCATTCTCGGAAGTCTATCAGGCGCTGCAGACCGGCGTGGTCGACGGCCAGGAGAACACCTGGTCGAACATCTATACCCAGAAGATGCACGAGGTGCAGAAGTACATCACCGAGACCAATCACGGCTATATCGGCTACGTCGTGATCGTGAACAAGAAGTTCTGGGACGATCTGCCGGCCGACATCCGCGACCAGCTCACCAAGGCGATGAAGGAAGCAACCGAATTCGGCAACACGCAGTCGCAGAAGGAGAACGACGACGCGCTCGCCGAAATCAAGAAGAGCGGCAAGAGCGAGATCATCAAGCTCACGGCGGAGCAAAACGAGGCGATGCGCAAGGCCATGGAGCCGGTCTACAAGGATGCCGCGAGCCGCATCGGTCAGCCGCTGATCGACGAATTCCTCAAAGAGGCCAAGAGCGCGACGAACTGATCGATCCGAACGATGAACCAAGGCTTCCGTGCGGTCTGCACGGAAGCCTTCTTGTTGCGAACGATTCCGATTGCGGAGGTAAAATCGCGCGTTACATCTTGGTAAGGACGCGCTCCCTGTCCAACTTGTAAGTTGCGCGTCAGTCGCACCGCGCCCATCCTCACGGACGTCCTTCCAGAGGAGGTTCGGATGAAGAAGTTCACCATCGCCGCCATCGCCGTGCTCAGCATCGCCGGCTCAGGCGCGGTCTACGCCCAATACCATCGCCCGTGGATGGAGCACGTCCGCCACATGCGCATGAACCCCGAGGATCGCGCTGCCCTCATCGACGCGCGGATCGCCGCCGTCCATGCCGGGCTGAAGCTCAACGCCGATCAGGAGAAGCTGTGGCCGCCGGTCGAGGCTGCCGTGCGCGACTTCGCCAAGCTGCGCATCGACCGCGCCAATGCGCGGATGAATGCCGGCCCCGGCGATGCCGGCAAGGACGCCGACAGGCCGGAAGATCCGGTCGCCCGTCTGCGCCAGCGTGCCGAGGACATGGGCGCGACGTCCGCGGCCCTGAAGAAGATCGCCGACGCCGCCGATCCGCTCTACAAGACCCTGGACGAGGGCCAGAAGCGGCGCCTCGCCGTGCTGACCCGCCACCGCGGCCCGTTCGGCGGCGGCGACGACGGCCCGCGGCACCGCCGCTTCATGGAGCGCGGCATGGACCGCATGATGGGGCACGGCATGGACCACCATGACCGCGACGGCGGCGAAGGCCGCGACCGCGAGGGCAGGCTCTGAACGAGGCGGGTCTTGCCGGGGTCAGCCCCGGGATTAACTTTGGCGAAGCCGCTGGAATCCAGCGGCTTTTCGCTTTTCCGGAGCTGTGGAAGAACCTTGGAAAACTTGCGACCGATCGCTTGCCAGACCCGGATCGCTTTGCTAAACGACCGGCCTCGCAGGGGCTTTGACCGGCCTTTCGGGCGCATAGCTCAGTTGGTAGAGCAGCTGACTCTTAATCAGCGGGTCCCAGGTTCGAGCCCTGGTGCGCCCACCATATAAATCAAGCACTTACAGCGGTGCATCTCAGAACGGACTGTTCAGTTTGACGTCCTGTCTGAGAAATTTGTTCGTCCTCCGTACTCTCAGTTGTGAATTGGTGGGATGGCTGCGCGTTACCACAGCGGTTAGCTCGTTTCCGGCGGTGTGGAGTTCTTCTCCCACGCGAGATGCCTTGGCGACCGAGAGCGCCTTCACCTGGATCCGTCCACATCTCGAACTCACACCTGTTCTAGCCGTAGGTTTCGCTCAACTTCTTGATCGCGGAGTCCGCAAGCTCGAGCCGACCACCTAGATAGTGCGCATCCAAGATCCCCTGAGCCGTCTTCATTGAATGGCCGGTGATCGCCGAAATTTCAGGAACTGAGCAGTTCGATAGCGCAAGGCGCGTAACGGCGGTCCCCCGCAGGTCGTGGAAGCGCAAATCCTCCAGCGAAGTCCTTCTGAATGCCTTGTCCCAACTCGTTCTAAAGCCGTCTTCTGTCCAGGGCTGGCCAAATGAATTGACCAAAAATGGTGACGGCCGAGCGCTCCTCTTTCAGCGTAGCGTCCAGCGCGGCCTTCAGCGGTGGTCCGACCGGGATGGTCACTCGGCGCCTTCCCTTGCTCCCACGCCCCTTTGACTGACGCATCCTTGTGTACGTGCCATCGTAATCCTTCCAGGTGAGCCGCAGCAGGTCGCCCTGGCGCTGGACCGTCCATAACGCAAGCAGGAGAGCGGCTTGCAATTCGACGGAGGCAACCGAGCAGAAGGCGCGGATGTCTTCTGAGGTCCAGATTATTTCTGATCGATCAGATTCATAGAGTCGGCCGCCGCCCTCACAAACGTTTACGGCGATCTTGCCCCGATCCTTCGCAACCGACAGAACTCGAGCGATGGTCGTCCATACGTAGTCCGCCATGCGCGGCTTATCAGAAAATGAATCACGAAATTCCTTGAAGTCCCCGCGCGCGCGTTTGTCTTCGAGAGCGCCAATCGGCATTGAGCCAAACTTAGCCTCGAGGAGTTTGAGGTATCCGTCATAAGCGCGCTTACTTTTCTCGCCGAGATCTTTGTACTCGCTGCAGTCCTTGAAATAGTCGATCAATGAGCTAAACGTCTCGGCCTTCTTTGGTGCGTACAAGACGATGGCCGGCCTAGTCATCGACCGCTTGCGACGGCTTCCGCGAGAAGGAGAGTTGCTCGATCTTCCTGCGATGCGAAATTGAGTTGGTCAGTGTTGACCAAGGAGCGATCCGAAAGTTGCGGCTTATTCCTCGACGGAGACCTCTATTTCAGTGACCTGCCCGACGCTTACAAGGATGCTCTATTACGATCCGAGTTCTGACATGCGACGGTATGCGTCGTGCTTGCCTCCCAAGGAAAATCGGAATACCGTCACGCTTGGTAGTTATGTGACGGTATTTTTGGACTTTAGGCGTCAGAGAATCGAGAAGAAGATCAGTCGTAGACGATCCAAAGGGACCTGACGGCATTTCTTTTGGAGAGCTGCGGATGCTGACCGATGCGACGCTCAATGGCATCGACTACCAACACGCGCGCGGTTGCACGGGCAGGTGCTGATGCAGAGCTTTCTGTTTGAGTTCTACGAATTCATGCGTAGCCGCAAGAAGTATTGGCTGGTACCCATCGTGCTGGCCATGCTGTTCTTCGGCAGTCTCATGATACTGACTCAGGGCAGCACAGTGGCGCCCTTTATCTATGCGCTGTTTTGATTGTCGTCCCATTCGCGATGTCACGGGAGCGTCTCTTCACTGGTCTAGTCGTTGCGGCCACGATACTGCTTGTCGCGCTTGCACTTGAAGCGTTCGTGCGGCTGGCGGTCGACGACGGCATGCAGTTCGATTTGGAAATGTGGAAGTATGCGCGCGAGGTCAAGCGCGTGTCGGCGGACCCGCGGATCGGGCACGAGCATCGCCCCAGCGCAACTGCCCATTTGATGGGTGTCGATGTTGCCATCAATAGCCACAAGTTCCGTGATCGCGAAATTGGCTTCGAACGTACACCCGACAGCTTGCGAATCATGATGCTTGGTGACTCGCTCACCTTCGGCTGGGGGGTACCGAACGACAAGACGTTCGTGAAGCGCCTGGAAGCGATGATCCACGCGACCGGCGTTCAGGCGGAGGTCATCAACGCGGGCGTCGGAAACTACAACACCAGCATGGAAGTTGCCGCCTATCTTTCCGAAGGCCATCGCTTCCGGCCGGATATCTTGGTGCTGAACTACTTCATCAACGACGCGGAGCGGACGCCGCGGTACGACTCTCATCGGCTCGAACGCACTTCTGCGGCTTACATCTATTTCGCGTCGCGGATCGATGTTGCCGCGCGGATGCTCGGGCTGGGCAGCCGTCGGCCATGGTATGACTACTTAAGGGACCTCTATGACCCATCATCGCCGACCAGCGGCTGGGCCGAAGTTGAAGCGGCCGTCGCCCGCCTGGCGGAATTCTGCCGGGCGCGAGGGACGATGGTCCTCGTGACAAATCTGCCCGAGCTCAGGCAGTTGAAGCCATACCCGTTCGAGCGGGAAAGGACGATGGTGCAGGCCCTGGCCAACCGCTTGGACCTTCCGTATCTCGATCTCCTACCCGCGGTCGACGATCTCGAACCGGGCCGGCTCTGGGTGACGCCGACCGATCCGCACCCGAACATCCTCGCCGATGAGCGGTTCGCCGCGGCTATCTTCGATTTCCTCCGTGCCCGCAATCTGCTTCGGACGACCAACCACGGAAACTGACGGGTTCGAGGTCCGACACCCTGGCCTTTACTGCAGCGGCTCTGTCAACTCGACGGGAATTCGCCCGAGCCGTTTCTGGAACTCGTCAGAAGCCGCGGCCGCTTGTTCAGCGCTGCAATTGCGCATGATCCGCTCGGGGCTCCACCCGGCATAACGAATGAGGTCGGGTATGATGGCATCGGTGCGACCAAGGAATTCAAAGGGGGTTCGATATTCGAGGTAGGCATTGTCGTCGGTATTGACCTCATCATTCGCGCTACGCGCCAGGTAGCTGCGGATATGGTCACTGTCCATGAGCAAATGGCCAAGGAACTGGGCCGGCGAGTTAATTTGTATTGAACTGAAATCCTCTCTGACCAACGGATTTGCGAATTCGGCCGCAAGGTTTCGACAGTCGACTGACATCGGCTCGATCCTCGCGACGAACAGGCCGTGGCCACGCACGTACCAGAATGATGCGTTCGGGAACGCCTGTGCGAAGGTTCGGAATGCCGCGTCGAAAGATCGCGGCGAGATACTGTACATGGGCATCCACTGCGTCACGATCCCGCCCGGGCGAAGCCTGGCCTTGATGACTTCGTAATATTCTCGCGTATATAGAAAGCCAACGCCGGTGATCCGTGGATGAATCGGATCAGCTGTGATCAGGTCGAATTGCTCGTCGGACATCGCCATGAAGTTGCGACCGTCGTCAATACGCAGATGAATCTTCGGATTGCGCATGACGTCGTCGGTGATCTCTTTCAAGTGTTGATGTGCTTCCACCATATCGGATGTGAGCTCGATTAATCGAACGCGCCTTACCGTCGGGTAGCGCGTCGTGGAGCGAAGCGTGATGCCGAGACCGAGTCCGACAACGCCTATCTGCTCGGGATTGGGATGGAGAAGGAGCGGCAGGTGGGCTTTCAGCACGAAGTGGCGACGCTGGATGAGCGAAGTGTCCGCCTCGACGTTGCCATTGACCATCATGATGATGGTGCCGCTGTCGTTGCGGACCACGGAGACCGTATGAGCAACGCCCTCCCTGTGATGGAGGACTTGTGGCTGCGTGGATCGCTGCAGGCCGTAATTCGCGACCGTCTGCGAGGGCAGCGCGACAGAGATGGCGCTGAAAACCGCCATTGCCCCGAGCCCAGCGATCACGAACGGGAGTCTAAGGGTGGTCGGCATCGCTCCCGATCTTAGAGCATGCGACAGCAATAGTCCGGCAAAGGCGAATAGTCCGCCGATGATCAGCAAACTGAGGCGGGCTCCAAGGAATGGGAGAAAGACGAAGCCTGCCAACAACGAGCCAATGATCCCTCCGGCCGTGTTGACGGCATACACTCTGCCCGTGTCAGAGCCACGTCGTTCTAAATCGGAGGTCACGGCTTTCACCGCGAATGGAAAAGTTGCGCCCAACATGATCGTTGGCCCAAGGATGACCAAGCTCGCGACGATGAATTGCGCCACGACACTCGCCGTACCGAATGCGTCCTTCAAAATGGCGGTCAAGCTCCATACCAGCATCCCAAATAGATGCGGTACCAGATAGGTGCACACCGCGAGAAAGGTGCTTGCGACCGCCAAACCGATCAACAGCCCACTGAGTGTCTTTGCCGGCAATGGCGATCGGTCGGCGCAACGCGACGCCTTGAAGCTCCCGTAGTAGATGCCAAACAGGAAACAGGCGAGCATGATGGCAAAGGCGTATACCGTCGCGGAGAACGACTGGACCAGGACTCTCATCCACACAACTTCAAGCGCCAATGCCGCCAGCCCGGACAAGGCGATCGCAGCCAAAACAGCACGCCGTTCAAGCTCGGAAATCTTGTGAACGGCCGGTCCGGGGGATGCCGCGATCGCATTCCCGGAAAGTCCCAATGCAGATGTCCGTTTCACGCCCATGAACAACGCTACGACACCGATCGCGAAATTGAGCGACGCAGCGAGAGCCACGGTTCGGGAAACACCGAACATTGGCAAGAGGACGAAGCCGCCGACGAGCGTTCCGCAAAACGCCCCCAACGTGTTCATCGCGTAGAATGTACCGGCGCGCTGACCCAACTGGTCGGCTTGACGAACAAAGTACCGAACGAGCAAGGGCAGCGTCGCTCCCATCAGAGTCGTGGGAACGATGAGCGACGATGTCGCGACTACCATCCGGAATCCATTGTAGACCCAGGGAGCGCTCTCGAAATGCTGGTTGTAGATGAGCCGATAGGAGTCGTGAAACCAGTCGAGCATCGACGCGACTGCCAATGCTGCGAGTCCGATCGCGATTTCGAACAGTCCATAAATGGCGATCGGACGTGTCCACGTGTCCACGAAGTGGCTCGCCAGCCAGCTCCCCAGAGCCAAGCCGCCCATGAATACGGCCAACGTAATGGTGGCGGAATACACGTCGCTGCCGAAGAACAGAGACAAGGATCGTACCCACGCCACTTGGTAGATCAAGGAAGTGGTGCCGGAAAAAAAGAACAACAAGCAAAATAGAGACACGAGCCCGGTGGAAGTAGGCCACCGGGCCCTTCTGAATGCCTCGCTCACAGCTGTCACCAAGACCATTTGTATAAGGACCCGAACACTACTATTAGGTGCATCGAGTTGAAAGCGTCAAGTTCGGAGCCCAATGGGGCGATGGTGCGACCGCAATGCGAGGGTCCGCCGCTAGCAAATTTCGGCTGGCTCCTTTCTGTCGATGTTGGAATTTGGGGGCTGTTCGAAATGTGTCAGCTCCTAATTTGTCCATGATCGAGATGGACAGAACAAGCTTACTGGCTGTGTTCGTTTCGCGTCGCAAGTGCGCGGCAGCGATCATGCTTGGACTCGTCGCGGGCTTCGCCTCGTCAATACCAGCCTCAACGTTCGCGGCGAGCCGATCGTGTGCACGTCTGTGGATGCATTTCGCTGCTAATGGGATCGGAAATCGACCTTATGCTTATGGTGATCGGCAACTGCATGCTCGAGAAAACCGAACAGAATCCAGCTCTGAAGCTCGACGATAAGAACCGATTTGAAGCGGATTAGTCCAAGATCGCTGGCTGAGCGATTTGCCCGATGCCACTTGTGCGCTGAGCACCGGCAGTGATCTTGCCGGCAGTGCGCCCTGGTTGACATGCCGGGATTTGCGATCCTTACTCCGCTTTTATCCTTGAATTGCAAAAGGCAGCGGGGATGCGATATTTGACGACGCTAGGGATGCTCCTGCGGGCGGTATCGCTGATCGTGGGAAACGCCTTCATCCTGATCGTTCTGGGCCTGGTGATCGGCGAATGGTGGGCTAGGTCCATTGCGCCTCCCAAGCCGGAGACGAAGGCCATTACCGTTCTAAATCAGCACGCCGCCTATCAGCCCTGGTCCGGGTATCGGAACACGCCAGGGTTCCGCTATGAGCTCGGGAATTGGGTGCCGGTCGTCGTCAATAGCTGGGGCTGGCGCGGAGCGGAGCCGACGATTGCGCGCAGTAAGTCCGTCAGGCGTGCGATGCTGCTCGGCGACAGTGTGGCATTTTCCTGTTGGGGCTGTCGCGAGGAGGCTTCCCTCGGAGGAATCCTCAAGCGGGCGCTCGAGCTTCGGACCGGCGAGGAGTGGGAGGTGATCAACGCCTCCGTACCAGCCGGGTTCTCGAGTATTTCTTTGGGCACTTTGGCGCACGATGGCATGCAATTCCTGCCTGACGTGGTCACGACTCTCAACGGGATCAACGACGTCCTCGTGCTCGATGAACGCACGATGCTCAGGATGGGTGTGGGGCTGTTCAAGCATTCGATTTATCACACCACCCAGCTTGACATGGACAGGATCTTCGACGCGCGGACTGGAGTAGTGCAACGGCCCGGACTTCTGGATCAGGTCGCCAGCAAGTCTGCGCTCTTTGAGGTCGTATCGAAATCGCCGTTGATCACGGGGCTGCGTGCTCATGCCTCCGCCAAAGGGCCGCCCGTCGCACCGCCGCCGACCAGCTCGGGCTATTCCACTTCTGATCCAGAGCGTCTGGACACCTACGTCAACAACCAGCTGGCCATGTCTTATCTCGCCGAGGGATCGGGCGCGAAGTTCGTTGGATTCCTATCACCATACCTGTCGCTTAGACACAAGGTCCTAGGCGATGGCGACAGGGCCGCAATCAAGGCGCAGGACCACGCGTTGCTGACCTGGTTAGACGACGTGCATCCCATTCTGCGTGCCAAGTTGCAAAAGGCCGCCGCCGACCACGCTTCTTTCAACTATGTCGACCTGAGCCTGATGTTCACCGATGAGCAGGTTTTCGCCGATCTCGCTCACGTGAAATACGAGTCGCTGGAGAAGAGCCTCGGGTACGACATGGTGGCGGCCCGAATGGCCGAGGAAATCGTGCGAGCTCTATACGCCGGAAAGAGCCTGCCGAACTGGCGCGAAACCCATGTCAAGGGAGCCCCCCACGACTGGAACGAGCAGACCTATCTGGCGGCCAATCCAGATGTATCCGCATTGATCGCCGAGGGAAAATTTCCAAATGGTTTTGAGCACTATCGGTCGGTCGGGTTCTTGGAATTTCGCCACAGCGGTTTTCCCCGCTGGGATGAGGAGGCGTATCTGGCGGCGAACCCGGATCTCGTGCCCCTGATTCGGGAAAGGGTCTTCGCCAGCGGATACGAGCACTATGTCAAACACGGGAAGGCGGAAGGGCGCCGCTCGGGTCTGCCGATGCGCTGGATCGAGGAAACTTATCTGGCAGCGAATCCCGACGTCGCCGCGGCCGTGGCTGCTGGAGAATTCAAGAATGGCGAAGACCACTTCATGAAGATCGGCGCGGTTGAAAATCGGAGGGGCGGCTTTTCTGGCTGGGACGAGGAGGGCTACCTCGTCCCGTACGGAGATGTTCGAAATGCGGTAATCGGCAAGATGTTTCGTTCGGGATGTGAACACTATCTGCGAGCTGGCGCCATGGAGAAGAGGCAAATTGCGTTGGGCCTCACCTCGTTTTATTGATAGGCGAGGTCGGTACACCACCTTGCCCGGCGCCTCCTACCGGAACCAGTGGTGGGTGACGCACAATGCCCACGGCGCCTACATGGCGTGGGGCGTTCATGGCCAGGGCATCTATATTGATCCCAAGGCCGATATGGTGATCGCACGCTACGCCTCGCATCCGGTCGCCGGCAACGACCCTGTGACGCTGCTGGCTTACATGACGCTGGCGAAGGATTTGATGGCGGGCGGCTGACGCCGTCGCGTGGAAGCCCGCATAGATGCTTCAGGCCGCGTCTCATCAACTCACGCTGCAGCGGCAGCCCGTTTGAGGGCGGCGACCAGCTCTTTCCCAAGCGGTGATGCACGCGGCATTATTGGCGACTAGGCAAAACCCCATATGGCGGCGTAGCCGGGCGAGACCCACAGTGCTTTCGAGGGTATATATTCGGCCGGACCATCGGCGTTCGAACGACGCAAAGGTTTGTCGGCCCCGGTTTCAGTGTGCGCGCTGAAACCGTCAGGGCGACAGAAGCTTTCCGATATGTCTCGGCGTGGCGGAGCCCCGAACAGCCGAGCATATTCCCGGCCGAACTGTGAGGGGCTGGTATAGCCCACCTCAAAGCGACCGTTTCGGCCGACATCTCGCGCGACAGCATCAGCCGGCGCGCCTCCATCAGGCGGATCTGCTTTTGAAACTGCACCGGTGTCATCGCGGTCATTGCCTTGAACTGACGATGGAAGGCTGTCGGGCTCAGGCCGGCGAGCGCGGCAAGATCATGGACGCGCGCCTGCTTGTCGAAATTGCCCCGCAATGCGTGGATCGCTTCGACCAGACGCCAGCTTCGCTCCGCACCGACGACCATGCGGGCGAAGACAGCGCCATGTGGCCGGCCAGCAGGCGGTAGCAGAGTTCGCGCTTGACGCCTGGATAGAGCAGCGGGATTGCCTGCGGCTCGTCAAGCAGGCTGACGGCGCGCGTGGCGCAGCCGAGGATCGCCTCGTTGAGATCCATAACGAAGGCGGCGGCATGCTCGTCGGAGGCCGGAGCGGGCGGCGCCTCCATGCTTTCATAGACCGCGGATCACTTGCTTCTTGATCCAAGAAGTTAGTCTGCCGGAGGGGGACGGCTCGGATAAGTGTCCCTCTCGAACTCGGCAATTCGAGCCAAGACGCTATGCCGGCAATTCAGTCGAGCGTGAAGGCGGCACTGTAGTCACGTTTGAGCGCGGAATCCTGGTGCTCTTTTCTTAGGATGCAGTTGCCGATGACCAGCATGTCGAGCTCGTTACCCATGAAGCAGCGGAAGGCATCCTCTGGTGTGCAGACGATCGGTTCGCCGCGAACGTTGAAGCTGGTGTTGACCAGCACCGGGCATCCCGTGAGCGCCTTGAAACGAGACAGCAAGCGATGGAAAAGCGGATTGGTGTCGGCGCTGACCGTTTGGATTCGGGCGGAATAGTCGACATGCGTCACCGCGGGGATCGTCGAGCGCACCACGTTGAGCTTGTCGATGCCGAACAATGCTTGCTCGTCCGGGCTCATCATGTGGCGCCGGTCGCTCCTGACGCCGGCAACCAGGAGCATGTACGGGCTGTCGCCGTCGAGTTCGAACCAGTCGGCAACGTCCTCGCGTGCAACCGCCGGGGCAAATGGCCGGAAGCTTTCGCGAAACTTCACCTTGAGATTGAGGTTCTTCTGCATGGAGGGCGAGCGCGGATCGCCTAGAATCGAGCGCGCGCCGAGCGAGCGCGGGCCGAACTCCATCTTGCCCTGAAACCAGCCGGCCGCGAGCTGGTCGGCCAGGGCCACCGCGGTCGTCTCGATCATGGCATCTTCGCTGAGGACGTCGAAGCGGGCGCCTGTGGCGCGCAGCCGCTGTTCGATTTCCTCTTGCGAGAATTCAGGTCCGAGGAAAGCGCCGGACATGCCGTCGCCGACCGCGACATCGCGCGGTTGTTGTCTGAACTGATGGTAGGCAGCGAGTGCCGCCCCGACGGCGCCGCCGGCGTCGCCGGAGGCCGGCTGAATCCAGATCGAATCGAATCTGCCGTCCTGCAACACCTTGCCATTAGCGACGCAATTGAGCGCAACACCGCCTGCAAGACACAGGTTGCGGGCGCCGGTCTGAGCCGCAAGGCTGCGGGTCAAACGGAGTACCGCCTCCTCCAGGACTGCCTGGATGGAGGCGGCAATATCCATGTGGAAAGGCGTGAGCAATTCGTCTGGCGTGCGCACCGGCCGCCCAAACAGTTTGGCAAACCGGTCATTGGTCATCGTCAGCCCGGTGCAATAGTTAAAATACGACATGTCGAGGCGAAACGAGCCGTCCGCTTTCAGATCGATCAGCGAATCGAGGATGAGCTGCGCGTATTTCGGTTCGCCATAGGGAGCGAGCCCCATCAGTTTGTATTCGCCGGAATTGACCTTAAAGCCGGTGTAGTACGTGAAGGCGGAGTACAGCAGGCCGAGCGAGTGGGGAAAATGGATTTCTTGAAATATCTCGAGACGGTTGCCATCTCCCATCGCCGCTGAGGTCGTCGCCCATTCGCCGACGCCGTCCATCGTGAGCACGGCCGCCTTCTCGAAAGGGGACGGAAAGAACGCACTGGCTGCGTGGCTCAGATGGTGCTCGGTGAACAGGAGCCGGTCGACTGCGAAGTCAGCGTCAAGTTTGGCCAGATGTTTCTGCAGCAGGCTTTTCTGGAACAGCTTCTCCTTCAGCCAGAGCGGCATAGCCATCTGGAAGGAGCGGAAACCGCGCGGTGCGAGGGCAACATAGGTCTCGAGCAGCCGCTCGAACTTGAGGAACGGCTTGTCGTAGAACGCGACCTGATCGATGCCGGAAAGCTTCGCGCCGACGGCCTCCAGACAGAACGCGATGGCGTGGTGTGGAAACGATGCGTCGTGCTTTTTCCGGGTGAAGCGTTCCTCTTGTGCCGCAGCGATCACGCGACCGTCTTCAATCAGGGCTGCCGCGCTGTCATGATAGAAGGCTGAGATGCCGAGAACGCGCATGTCTCAAGGCTGCGTGCAAATGAGTGGTGCGGCCGCGCGAAGGAAGCGCCGGTTGTCGGGCTGTAAATCGATCATCAGAACTGATCTCGCATGGTTTCGGGCGCAGGACCGGGCGTGCGGCGAATCCAATAGCTCTCGGTGCGAGCGTCACGCTTCAGCCGCAGCGCATCTTTGCCGCTCAAGCGCATGACGAGGCCGGTTGGCAGGATCGTGCCGTAGAAGATCAGTCCAATCAGAACAGGATTGGTGACTTTGTGCAGAAGCAGACCAAGCTTCGTCCAGGCACGGTTCAGTGGATTCAGTGCGGCGGGACGGCTTGCGGCGACCACCGCGAACATCGCGGCAAGGACTGCCGTCCATGGCCACAGGCGGCCGGAATGCCAGCCGTTGAAGAGGGTGATGAGCGCAAACGCAGCAGCCATCACCCAGCCAAACGTCCGGTCGGAGCCGACAACCACTGGCTCCTCTCGGGAGAAAAGCTCGTGAGTGTTCTGTTCCACCCTTAGTCCGAGCCCGCATCAGAAGCCAAAAAATGGTGCATCGCGGCAGTCATCTCGTTTGGCTCGGCTTCGCTTCAAACGTTTCTGATTGCATGCCACCGCAACGCGAGCCGAGTCAATCCGGCTAAGAACCAATCCCATCCGAGGCGCGTCTCAGGCGAGTCGTAGGGAACCCAGAGGGATCCATTTTTGGAAAAACAACCCCATGCACAGTAGGCGACCCCCGCAAAATCAATCACTTAGGCACCCCGCGATAGCGGTATATAGAACCTTATGCGCCGAGGGCGAAAGGTCTGACGATGTCGCGCCCGCCGCGCCGATCAATCCGACCACGGCGCCGCAAGCACCCCTAGGAGTTCCGTGAAACGGTCGGCAATCGCAGGCTGATTGAACGGCCGCGACAGGAAGTGCTGATTGGCCGCCCGTTTGTGTTTCTTCAGCAGGTCGGGATTCTCGAGATACCCGACGATTGCAGCGGATAGCTCTCTCCTCATTTCGGTGTCTGACTTCGCCGACAGGATTTGCCCGGTCACGCCATCCTCGACGGCCTCACGGCATCCGGGGTGGTCGGAGGCGATCGACGCAAGGCCGGTTGCGGCAGCCTCGATCAGGATGCGGGGGATTCCCTCGCCGTACCTTGTCGGCAGGCAAACGATGTCGCATTGCCGGAGCAGATTCGGCATATCCGTGACGTGGCCGAGAAAACGGATCTCCGTCATTTGTTCGAGATCGCGGTGCGGTATCGCGTCGGGATCGTGATCGTCCGGGATGCCGGCGACGATGAACTCCACATCGCTGCGATGTGCCAGCTCATGCGCGACCGTCAGAAAAGTACTCAAGCCTTTCGACTTCAAGAGCCGGGAAGCGAACAGGACTTTTGTCGTGCTGCCACTTCGCGCGTTTTCCAGCGGATAGAACAGATTGGGGTCCACGCCAGCGCCCTCGATGAGTGATGAATTCTTCTCGTTGGCAATGCCCCTGCCTTTCCAAAACTCGCGATCATGCCGGGTCTCGAAAGTAAAGTGCACATAATCCCGTCGCGACAACACTCGAAATGCCAACAACGTAAGCGCACTTGCGATCGGGTAGCGCCGTTGGCCGGGAGCCTTTGGCGACATCATCCGGCCCAAACCGGGCAGCGTGATCAGAACTTGTTCCGGGTAAGCATGGAGAAAATGCGAGACGATTGACACAAATCCCGAAAAAATGGCGGGCTTGAGCGTCACTAGATGGACGGCATGTGGCTTGAACGCGCGGATCGTCCGCGCCGTCCGAAGCATCAGCCTGGCATCGCCAAATGGATCGAATCTGAAGCGCTCGATCGGTACATGGATATAATTCCAGCCTTGAATGCTTTCGGCACGAATTGGATCACCGCCAGCGATAACCGTCACATCGACGCCGAGGGACGCGAGATGTGTGACGACCGACAGCCGATGGCGAAGAAAGTAGGCGCCATCGTTGCAAATCACGAGAACCCGATATCCGGATCCGCAATATCTTAGGCGCCCGAATTCCCTCGTCGGGTTTCTTTGACGCTCGGAATTCGGCCCGCCCATTTGCCCACTCTGGATCATGTTGTCTTTCGAGGCCTTCTCTCGAAGGGTGGACGGTTCCGGCGCAAAGCGCTACCCAAATATCGCATTCACTGAAAAAATGAGGCGCAAAGGCCGATCAACGGACCGGGAAGCGCATCTCTTGTTCGAGTCCAGCATGCGGTTGTTATGAAGGAGAGATTCAATCAGGTGCGCGACAGCGCGGCGGGCAGCCCTTTGGCACGCTTCGCCCCCGAATTGTTCGAGGGACGAACATGACTGAGGCGATGCGTCGCAGTGCGGGAGTTTTCGGTTGGGCCGCCGCGGTTGCCTCCAAGTGCCGCTGGGGCGTGCTGTCTCTGGAGGCCAATCTCCTCGTGGTTCTCGCGGCGGTGGCTTTGCCCTGGTCGACGAGCGCTGTGTCGATATTTTTCGGATTCTGGCTGTTAACGTTGGTGCGGCTGTTACCCACCTTCGACTACCGCGCGTTCCTGCATTCGCTCGCCAGTCCGATATGCCGGTGGCCGCTCGCCTTGGTCACACTCGGCTTCGTTGGTATGCTGTGGGTCGATGTTTCGTGGCAGGATCGGCTTCAAGGCTTCAGTCCCCTTGCCAAGCTGCTGGCCCTTCCGCTCCTGTTCTACCATTTCTCCCTCTGGCCCCGCAGCGCCTGGGTTTTTGGCGGGTTTCTGATCTCCTGCGCGATTCTGATGGGGCTGTCCTGGATCGTGTGGTTCGTTCCGGACCTGGCGTTGGCGTCGGGCAGGAGCCCCGGCGTACCCGTGAAGAACTATATCGACCAGAGCCAGGAATTCGCGTTGTGCATGGTGGCGCTGACGCCATTCATTCTCGATTTCTGGAAGCAAGGCAGATATGTGGCCGCACTGGCCTGCGCGGCTCTGGTGCTGGGCTTCTTCGCCAATATGGCCTTCGTGGTGTCGGCCCGCGCGGCGCTGATCTATGTCCCGGTGCTGCTCGCCGTGTTTGCCTTCTCGCATCTGGATCGTCGGGCGGCGACGCTGCTGTTCGCAGGTGTCGTCGTTGTGGTGGCCACGGTGTGGTTCGCGTCGCCCTATCTGCAGGCACGCATCGGCGCGTTTGCGCTGGAGTATCACGACTATCAGCAGAACATTGCCGCATCGACCGGCCGGCGAATCGAATATTGGCAAAAGTCGCTCGGCTTCTTTGTGGATGCGCCGTTGATCGGCCATGGAACCGGTTCGACGCGACATTTGTTCGAGCTTGCCGCGGTCGGACAATCCGGGCTTGCCGGCGAAATCACCAGGAATCCGCACAATCAGACGCTCGCCGTCGCGGTCCAATGGGGCATTGTGGGAGTAGCCGTTCTGTACGCGATGTGGATAGCGCATCTGCAACTATTCCGCGGCCAAGGTCTTGCGAACTGGATCGGGCTATTGGTTGTCGTCCAAAATCTGGTGAGTTCCCTTTTCAATGCTCACCTGTTCGATTTTGTCGAAGGGTGGATGTACGTGCTGGGCGTGGGAGTTGCGGGCGGCATGAAGCTTGGAGCACAACGACGCCGTGGAGAATCTCAGGGCGCGCCGCTCGGCAACGTGTCTGCCGTTGCCGGTGTGCCTGGCCGTTCTCGGCTTTGAAAACCGATCCCAGTTCGTCTAATGAGGGTGGGAGCCCCAATCCAGCAGCCTAAGAGCGCCAGTTCTGATCGCGGAAGCTGAATGCGAATTTCAATCATTACGCTGACCATTGATTCGTCGGACTATGTCGATGAGGCCATTGGCAGCATCGAGCATCAGGGGCCTTACGAACTTGAGCACATCGTCGTCCACGACGGCGCCGACGGCTTTACCCGGCGCCTGGCGCAGAAATACCCACACATCAAATTCGTCGGTGGCAACGGGACCGGCGCCACCGCTGCGGCGGCGCTCGGCGTCCAGGCTTCAACCGGCGATTTCATCTTGCTTGTTCACAGCGACGACCGGATTCGTCCGGGTGTGCTTGGCCGATTGGCAAGCGAGGCGGCCGCTCGTCCCGACGTGAGGATCTGGACTGGCGGCGCGCAGATGTTCTGCACGCTCCCTGACGGCGAGGAGCTCGTCGTGCGTCGGATGGTTGGCGAAGACATGACCCGGTTGTCGCTCGAAAACGTCTGCGATGATATGCCTCTGTTGTCGGCACGGTTCTGCCATCGTTCGGTATTTTCCCAGATCGGCAATTTCGATCCGATGTTCTCAGAGAGCAGCGACCGCGAATTCCTGCTGCGGGCGACCATCGCCGGTGTGCGGGAAGGTTCGCTGAACGTCGTCGTGTCCGAAATGAGAGTGCACGACGAATCGCGCACCATGCACTTCCGCAAGGGATTTATGCCACCCTACCTGGGGGAGCATGTGCACATCGCCGACCAATGGTTGGCCCGTAAAGATATTTCCGCCGAAGTCCGGCGCTTTCTGCGAAACTGGCGGGCGCGCGAGATGGCGAGGCTCATTGTCTATCAGGGCCGCGCCCGGCAATGGGCGGAGGCGGCACGGGCATTCTTTCGCGAAGAATTGGCCGACCCCTTGTGGATCCTTCGCGCCTTGACCATCGTAGAGGCGCGCCGGCTCCGGCACAGGCTCTACAACGCGAAGGCAGTCGACCGCCTCCGCCTGACCGAAACGAAGTGAGGCATGTGCTCTCGAAAGATCGCCCCCGAGTTCTCGTTCCGATTCACCGCCGAAGACATCCGCCATGCCTATGGTTCGGCGGACACTGCCTTCGCGCGCGGCGATTTTCTGAACGTGGCACAGATAGCGCCCGTGAATTCGGAGCTGCGGGGCTGCGCATTGATCCTCGGTGGCCTGCTGGAGCAGGGCCTGGCGCTGCTCGATGGCCTGACAACAATCGGCGATCGGGCGAGGCTGTGCAGGGCGCTGGCGTTCTGGTCGCTGAAGCGCGATGCGGACGCGGAATTGGCGAAAGTTGGCAGTGCGGAGTTCATGTCGGCAGCGGCGACCTTCCGCAGCCTGATCAAGCGCGACGACGTGACCATCTTCGTGCCCGGCGCGATCCTGTCCGTATTTCCGGAACATTACTCCGAGAGCTTCATTGCGCCGGCCTACAAATATGGATCGATCACGGTCAAGTACGTCGGAAGTCAACTGGCCAGCAATGCCTACGACTATTCGCCGACGGACTCGCTCAGCGAATTCATCGACAGTCTGCCCGAGGGCGAGCGGCCGGACCTGATTTTCTCGTTGAGCCCGCAATGGCTGGTGCCAAAGGACTTCCACAAGGTCACCGTTCCCAAGGTGATCTGGTGTCATGATTCCGACGCCTTTCAATACCGCAACGCCGACAATTATGCGCTCTACGATGTCGCGATCTGCAACTGTTCGCAGGAACATTTTGAGCTCAGCCAGGGCACGCCGGGTCTCTATTGTGCAGCTAATCTGCTGTTGCACCCGATCGCGACACCGTTTCCCGAGGCATCGCCGCATCGCGAAAAGCTCGTCGACATCATCTTCACCGGCTCCGCATTGGCGCCATTCCATTCCGAAAAGCCCCGCTTCCTGTTCAACCTTTCAAGCCTTGCTCCCCGTTACAAGGTGAAGGTGATCGAAGGGCACATGCCGGAGAGGGATTATTTCGAAGTCGTCTCGCACGCGAAATTCCTCCCCGTCGTCAATCGTTATGCCGGTTCGCCGTCGCCGCGCTGGCGGGACGCGCTGTCCAACGGCGCGTTTCTGCTGTTTCCGGAAGGTTCGTTTTACGACGAGATCGCGCCTGGCTGCTATCCGTTCCGCGCGGAGACCATGACGGCCGACATCGCTGCGCATCTCGATCGCTGCGCAGCAGGCCATCCGGACTACGAATTTGCGACCGTCGTACCTGTGGTGAACGAGCGGTTTGCGATCCATCGCGAGCCGCGTGAGGAGAGCTATCAGCGGCTGCTGAAATATGCGCTGTTCATGGGACTTGTTTGGCCCCACGCGACTCCGGTCCCCAAGCGGCAGCGCCAGCGGAGACTGGTCTGGCTGACGCCGGCGGTCGATTGCGGTTGCTTCGGCACCGATCACGTCCGCGAGCAGATTGCGAACTTTTGCGACGGGATCGGACCGGACGATCTGTCCGACGAGACCGATTACAATAACGCGGCGCATTTGCATGCTCAGGCGGTGTTCACATTCCATGAAAACCGGATCGCCGGAAAATGGGCGGCGCGTGCCGATGAATATTTTAGGGAAGGGCTGGCGCGCTTTCCGAATTCGCTATTGCTGCTGTTCAATGAGGCGCATTGGAGCTTCTTCAAGCCCGGCGCGGATTTTCGGTCAGCCGAAAAGAAATTCCTTGCTATCATCGATCGGAAGGCCGAGCTCGTCTTCGATCCGCGCGGCGCGGACGTCGCCTTCGCCTACACGTTGCATGGCAATGACGAGGTATTTCCCTGTTACGAATATGCCGACGTTGCGACCAGCGAACTGACCCTGGAAAGTACGCCCGAGCTTCGTGGTCGAAAGCAGCTGCCTTACAGCACGCGCGACATCATCATCGCCGCGTGTCATGGCTATGTCGGCTGGGCGAAGCTCAAACGCAACGACAATGAAGGTGGTGTCGCCTGGTTGCGGCGTGGCACGGAGCTCTATCCGCAGGGGCTGCCGATGTTGCGTCTCTATTTCGACACGTTGCTTCGGCTGGCGGCGAAGGTTCCGAAGCTTCCGGCAATGCTGGCGTCAGATCTGGCCGAGGCTTTCATTGCGGTCGCTAATGTCAATCCGTCGATCCTGCTCACCCATGTCTACACCATTGTTCCGATCCTTGCCGAGAACGGCGAGCGTCAGGCGGCGCGAGAGGTGCTGGCAGGGTGGCACCAGCTCTCCAACATCGTCCATAAACTCCGGGTCGACGACGAGGCGCATCAACTGGCGTTGTACGGATTGCTCTGGAAACATCGCTCCCTGCTTCCCAAGTCGCTGCTGGACCGGATCGACGAGGCGCTCTGGGACAGGGAGTCCGTTCAGGATCTGACCCAGCTCGAACGGCGCATGATCGAAGTCGCGCGGATCAACGAGTCCCCTGAGAGAGGACGAAAATGGCGGTCGCTCAGGTCTGCAAGGGCTCAGGCAGACGATCAGATCGCCCGCTTGCTGGCCGAGAGCGGTTACGGGCAGGATCGCGTGGTGTTTTCCAGCCTCATGCGTGCGACAAAGATCTGGCTGCGCGCCCCGGGCGACGTGCGATGGATCTACCTCAAGAAGGCGGTACGCCTCGGATGGCGCGGTGACTTCAAGCAAGCGATGCTCCGTACCCAAAGATGGTCGGCAGTCAGCAAATGGTCCAAGGGCGAAGGCTTGAACGCACGTCCGCAACCACGAAGATGGGGGATCTCCTCGTTGCGGACGTGGCTGACGCGGCTGGGCAGGAACCCTGTGCGGCGCGAGTGACCGGCGCGTACCGATTCTAGGGTGGATTCGGCAGACACGGGGATTGCTCTGGGGGCGATCGTCGCTCAGGATCGAGGCGGTGGTGAGGGGGGCTAAATGGGGCGTGGCGTTCGAATCCTGATGAAGATTCCGGCCGTACGGCGGGTGATGGTGAGACTGTGGAATGTTGAAGATGCGATTGCGAAACAGCAGGCCACGCTCAATGCCCTCGAGCTCCATCGGACGAATGTGGGGGAAGCGATCGCGAGGCAGCAGGCCACGCTCGAAGCGCTTGAAGCTCATCATGGGCAACTGAATGCGGAGCAGGCGAAGATCGAATCGCTGGTTCAGGCCGAGCATGACAAGCTCGATGAGCTGATCGCGCCACACTTGCAGCCGGCTACGCGTCACGCCATTCAAGCCGTGCAAGCCCAGATTGATGCCCTGATTGCGCAGGTGGACAGGTTGCGGGCCGATGGCGAAAAGCTCGGTGCCGGACTGACCGAGGTCTCGCAGCACCTGCCGCCGGCGCACCGCATGAATCTGGAGGCTACGCTCCACGGTCAGCAGCTTCAACTCGGGGCGTTGAACTCGACGATGACCGCGCAGCAGATGCAGCTTGCGGCGCTCAACGACATTGTCCGCCAGATCACGGCGGCGGCGGCAAGCGTCCCTCCAGTCACTGCTGCTCCTGGCGGGAACGCCGCGACAAACGCTGTGCAGACCAGCGAGCCGGTTGCCCTGGTTGCGGCCAGGATTCAAGCGGGGCGGCCTGTCGTCAGGCCCTATTCGTTCGAGCAACTCCTGAGCCGGCAAGTGGAGAGATTTGGACCGGACCTCGTCCTGAATATCCATGTTCCAAAGACCGGAGGCCACACCGTCAACGCGCTGTTCCGCCAGATGGGCTTCGTTCCACTTTCGCTCGACATGAACACTAACGACTTCTTCGGTTCGTTTCGGGAGGAGATTTGGCTTAAGAACTACGCGGCACCTCCGCAGCGCCATCCGTATCTGCTGACAGGGCATATGCGTCTTGATCAGCCGATCTTTCGTCGGCTTTGGATGCAACATGTCGTGGTGACGGTGTTGCGCGATCCGATTGAGCGAATGATTTCCAACTACAATTTCATGCTGCGCCGACCCGCCAATCCCTGGCATGACGAAGTCGTTAAGGGGGGTATGTCGTTCGTCGAATTTTCGGCAAGAATGCTTGAAGCCATCGGCCCGCAATACAGCTTTTTTGACGACACCGGCCAAGGGACATTCGCCCGGACCGGAGCGGCAACGGCTCAGGCGTGCTTCGACAATCTGCTCAACAAGGTCAGCTACTACGGACTGACCGATCGCTTCGACGAATTCGCCGTGACGACCGGTTATGTTACCGGGCGCGCGAGGATCTTGGCTTTGCCGCCGATGAACGTCACGAAGGAAACCGAAGATCTCGGTTACCCGCCGAAGACCGACTTGACCGATCAAGAACGAGACGCCCTCACGACAGCGCTCAAGGACGATATCTGGTTCTATCAGCAGGCAGTCAAGGAGTATGAGAGGCGCATGAGCGATCCGCGCCTGCAAGCCGTTATGGCGCAGGTGCTGCCGCTGGTTAAGTCGAGTCGAGAAATGGTGAGCAAGGTTTTGACGTTGGACGATCCGATGGACCCAGGTCTTCGCACATTCCGGCCCGTTCGGTGATTCGAGCCTTTCTATGCAAGCTGATGTGATGATCGGTGTAAGGACTCGCTAGATGGAACGTGTGGTGCGAGTCCTGATGAAGGTGCCGGCCGTGCGGCGCGTGATGTCGCGTTTGGCCAATGTGGAGGCCGCGATCGAAAAGCAGCAGTCGTTGCTTGATACTCTCGGCCATCATTGGGAGGAAATGATTGCAAGCCAGGTCCGTCAGCATGACCAGGTGCAGGAGGCGATGACCAGGTTTGCAAGACAGAGGGCGCGAATAGCCTCTATTGGAGATGCGGTCCATAGTCAGCGCACGCAAATCGGTGTGCAGGCGGCGACGGCTGAAGTCCTGCGAGCGCAGCAAGCGCAGATCGACGCACTGCCCGCGCAGCTTCGCGAGTTGACCGCGGCGAGCGAAGGCCACAGCGCTGCTTTGGCTGAAGTCTCGCAGCATTTTCCGCCGGCCCAACGGGCGAATCTCGAGGCCACGCTTCATGGACAGCAGCTTCAGCTCGGAGCCTTGAACTCCACTGTCTTCGCGCAGCAGACGCAGCTTGCGGCACTCAACGATCTGGTTCGGCAAATGAGCTCGGGGGCCGGAAACAAGCCGGCGGCGGTCATTGGTGCGGAGGGCGGGAATCGCAACGATCAACCAGAAGCACCAGCCGTCCCTCCGGCCACGATCCCCGACAGCCTGGAACAAGAACTCTTGGAGCTGGGTGGAGGCAAGGGGACTGTATATCGTTTTGACGATCTGCTGCAACGGCAGGAATCTCCGGCACCGCCGCTGATATTCCTTCACATTCCCAAGGCCGCTGGATCAACGCTCAATAGCCTCCTTATGAAGAGTTACAAGTTCCGTGCTGATAGCAGGGGTGACAGCTTTTTTGCGCGTTATACGCCGCGAGAGCTGGTGGACTTGGCAAGCGTACCGAGGTCGGAGGATGACCGGACTCGACCAGTGTTTTTTACCGGGCATATCAATCTCGACAATGAAATCTTCCGCTCTATGCCGGTCAGGTATGTTGCCATCACGTTGCTGCGCGATCCGATCGAGCGAGTCATCTCGCATTATCGATTCAATTCGACCCAGCCGAGCGTATTCCAGGATGCCATTCGGGACGAGGGTCTTTCGATCGTCGATTATTGTCGCAAATTCGCTGGCACGGTCCGTAAGCAATACGAGGTGTTCGCGCCCGACGGCAGCGTCGATGTCGCGCTGCGGCGTTTGGCGGAGGAGGTCTCGTTTTTCGGGCTTCAATCGGAGTTCGGGCAATATGTCGAGGCCTTGGGTCGTCTACTTGGGCTTCCCGTCAATCCCTATAAGATGCTGAATATGACGACGCCCGGCGCTGCCGGCGTAACGCAGGACCAAGTTTCCGAGCTTCAGTCGCTGTTCGCGGATGACATCGCATTTTACGATCGAGCAGTCGAAATCTACCGCGAACGCCTGACGCGAATGCCGAAGCTGATCGCCGAACATCCCTGGACCAGGTTCTATTCATAGTTGCCTGGCATCTTTCCGATGAGAGTTGTAGCGAGATGTCAGTGCGGTCGCCTCCCATTCCGAGATTGACCATCATCATTCCGGTTCGCAATCGGCAGGAGCTTGGAGAGCGAGCGTTGAGGAGCGCTGCGGCCCAATCCGTGTCGCAAACCGAGATCATCGTGGTCGACGATGGGTCCGAGCCGCCATTCGAGATTCCGAGTGACCTCCGCTCGAATGAATCGATCAGACTTCTCCGTCAGCCTGTCAATCTTGGCGCGGCTTCCGCAAGGAATACCGGCATAGGCTCGGCCGGTGCCGACTGGATTGCATTCTTGGATTCGGATGATTATTGGCTTCCGGGCACATTGGCGCCCCGGCTGGAAAGGGCCGAGGTGGATTTCGCTGTCGACCGCAATCCACTGGCGGTCCACGCCGCGGGTTTCATCCTGGAAAGTTCGATTGCGAAGCGGCTCGAGACGCGCATACCTCGCGAAAGTGACGATTCCCTGGATTTCGCGAGCGCCTGTTGGTTCGCGCCCGGTTCGACGCTATTGGCACGGAAGGAAGCGTTTGATCGCATCGGGCCCTACGATGCCGAATTGCGTCGACTCGAGGATCTGGACTGGTTCCTGCGGCTGGCACTCCACGGCGGCAGCCTGAAGGTCTGGGATAAGCCAACGGCGCTCATCGCGGACGAATCGCAATTTCCCGGCCTCCATTTGACGCAAGCGATCGCGCGCTTGAACCGCAAGTATCTTGCGAAAGGGAGCCCGCATCGTCTTTCTGGCAAGTTCGCGCGCCGGCTCAGCGCCTATTTGAACATCGAACGCGCCGCGTTCTGTTTGACCCAAGGGCGCTGGCTGGGCTTGTTGTTTTATCTGGGATGGTCGTTTGGTCAGGTCCCCCGAACCACCTTGCATTTGTCGCGCTTTTGGCGTTTTGAGGCGCCCCCGCCCGACATCAGGCCAGCCGGCGATGTCAGCGAGCGCAAGCGCGAATTGTCTACCAGCAGGTAGCTTCAGACTGCCGGTTAAATTTGCCTGGCTTGCCGGCCTCACGGGCAATTTGCGATGCCAGATCCGACTCTGTGCTCCAATTCGCCAGATTGGTCGCTGCGCCGGTCAGGTGCGCATCGATGTTTGCCGATGTCAGGCGCGTACCAAAATCCGCAGGAATCCCACGATCGGGATCGTTATAGTCGAATATCCGGTCGAGAATGAGATCGCCTGTTTGCTTTCGATAGTGCGACCGCTCCCAAAACCATCGCATCGGCGAACGGTCGCCGAGCTTTGGTATCGGTTCGGTGGTAATGGAGTTGGGCGCACTGAAGTCCCAAAGGGGGAAGGGCTGGCGTCCGGCTCTTGATGCCTCTTCTTCGTTGATCCGGACCAGTTCATGGAGCCAGAATGCGTAACGCTCTCCGAGCCCCAGAGCTTCGATTGTGGCGCGTACCACGGCATGAAGCGGTGTCACAAACAGCCGGAGATCAGTTCCATCGGCGTAGGCCTTCCTGATCATGAAACGAAACGGATCGAATGTCGTCATTCCCGTTTCGGGATTCGTGAAACAGAATTGCATACTCGGCGCAACCAAGATGGGATTCCAGCTCTTCAGCAGCCGGTGAATGACCGCGGTTGCGCCGCCGACGCGATCCAAAACGGCTTCCTGACCGTGCCAGACGCGCATGCCCAGGGAATCGAAAGCGGCGGGCTCGGACTGCCCGCGAAGAGTCACGATGGCGTCGCGAAGAGTGGTCGTCGTGAACAGCAGACTGAACCGATCCCTGGCCGCATAGTCCGCATCGCTCAACGAGGGGTACCGTACCATCAGGCTGTTGAGCATGTTTGTGGGAGGTATAGCCCCACGGAGGCCCTGCTTGCGGCCCGTCGCGGCGTAGTGCAGGTAGCCGTCGCGATATTCCCCGCGCGCTATTCGAATTCGTACGAAGGGGTTGGCGGCGAGATATCGCGCTTCATCCCAATTTGCCGGCCTGAAACCGCCCAGTCGTCCTTCGACCCGCCCCGCTGCGAGCCAATGATGATAGCCGTTTACGAAAGGCCCGTCCTTGACGGCGGCGGCAACGTCGGGATTGACCTGGAGGTAACCTGCTTCATCCCAATCGGCAGGCACTGCGGCCCCCTCGCGGCCCTCGGTCCGGCCGGCGAGCTCGAAGTGCTCCCGGCCGGACTTGAATTCCTTGCGAAGGACGGCCGCTTTCACGTCCGCATTGACGGCAAGATAAAGCGTTTCGTTCCAGTCACCCGTAGTGGCCGCCGGTTTCACCGCGGATTTGGGGCGATCGCGAAGCGCGCCGTCGAGATACTGGGCAAATTCCCGAACGGCGTCCTCATCAAAGCGCTGTTCCTGCAATGTAGAAGCGAGCGGGAAGTTGATATTGAAAGCAAAGAAATCGAGACCGACGACGGCCTGCTTCAGCGGAGCGCCGTACTTCTGCGCGTGCAGGAATGCGAGCATCACGGCGTAGGAATTGGACGAGGGAAGGGCGAAGTTGAAGACGGTGCCTGGTGCCCAGCCCTTGTGCCGGGGATCGATGCCGACCTCGACCCTCGAGCTCCCCAGTGAAACGGCGCTAGGGTGCAGGCGGGCAACCTGGTACGGCTTGGCGATGACCACCTTCGGCTCGTAGGCGGGGCGCACGACGTTGATGCCGGGCCAACTCGGCGCCCCCCAAATGTAATAAGGATCGACCGCTATCGTGAAGCCGGCGAAGGCAACCGGGGGAAGCAGCAGGAATGCCAATACGGCAAATGCAAATCGGCGATAGTCGGTCTGCGGTTTCGACGCCTCGGTCCCGAATGGGACATCGCCCGGTTGCCAAATAAGCGTCAAGCTGACGTCCCGATCAATTGCGTGCTCCGACTATAACCAGTCCGCACTGGATCGAACAAGCGGTGTGGCGGCTGGAGCTTAGTGTCAGGCCCCATGCTGAGACGCCTCGAAATCCACTAGTAAACGGGCTGGTCTGCTTCGCGATCGTATGGCAAGTTTTGACATGCTCCCGGTATGCCTTGCGCGAGATGAACGCCCCGAATGCGCCGACCCCGACAAAGGGCAGGGTCGGCGATGAATCATCTGCCCGACGATCTGCGTCGCCTGGAAGCGGAAGCGATCTTCATCTTCCGTGAAGTCGTCGCCGA
The DNA here is from genome assembly GCF_003957705.1 of Bradyrhizobium sp. LVM 105. Lineage (NCBI taxonomy): Bacteria > Pseudomonadati > Pseudomonadota > Alphaproteobacteria > Hyphomicrobiales > Nitrobacteraceae > Bradyrhizobium > Bradyrhizobium sp. LVM 105. The sequence continues at coordinate 581,764 of NZ_QZMV01000001.1, forward strand.
ATGCCGCAAGCCGGTCATGCTCTATTCGATCGGCAAGGACTCCTCGGTCATGCTGCATTTGGCGCGCAAGGCATTCCATCCAGCGAATCTGCCATTCCCGCTGCTGCACGTCGACACCACTTGGAAATTCCGCGACATGATCCGGTTTCGCGATGAAACCGCGGAGTGTCTCGGGCTCGATCTAATCGTCCACGTCAATCGCGCAGGGCTCGAGCAGGGCATCAATCCGATTCAGCACGGCTCCGCCGCCTACACCGGCGTGATGAAGACCGACGCATTGAAACAGGCGCTGACTGCACATGGCTTCGATGCTGCGTTCGGCGGAGCACGTCGTGACGAGGAACTGAGCCGGTCCAAGGAGCGGGTGTTCTCGTTCCGTTCAAAAAACCACGTCTGGGATCCGAGAAACCAGCGTCCGGAGCTGTGGAATGTCTTCAATTGCCGCACCGCGCCGGGCGAATCCATTCGTGTCTTTCCACTCTCCAATTGGACCGAGCTCGATGTCTGGCGCTATATCGAGCATGAGAACATTCGGGTCGTCCCGCTGTACTTTGCGGCACGACGGCCGGTGGTGAGGCGTGGCGGAAACCTCATCATGGTCGATGACGCGCGGCTTCCGATCGGCGCCGACGAGGTCGTGCAGAATCTCGCCATCCGCTTCCGGACGCTGGGCTGCTATCCGCTGACCGCTGCGATCGAGTCGAGCGCAGTGACGGTCAACGATATCGTGCGTGAGCTGGAGACGGCCTCGACTTCCGAGCGAGAGGGCCGGCTGATCGATTTCGATCAAACCGGATCGATGGAAAGAAAGAAGCGTGAAGGCTATTTCTGATCCAAAGGTGAAAGCGCCATCAGGCCGGGAGGGAGGAGCGGTCCAGCGCGACTTGCTGCGCCTCATCACCTGCGGATCGGTCGACGACGGCAAGTCGACATTGATCGGGCGCTTGTTGCTTGATTGCGGCGCAGTGTTTGAGGACCGCCGGCAGGCGCTGCAGCGGGATTCGAAGGCCGTCGGGACAACCGGCGACGCACCCGATGCCGCGCTGCTACTCGATGGGCTGCAGGCCGAACGTGAGCAGGGCATCACAATCGATGTCGGCTATCATCACTTTGCGACGCCGCGCCGGCGTTTCATCGTGGCGGATACGCCCGGCCATGTGCACTACACCCGCAACATGGTGACGGGAGCATCGAACGCGGACATGGCCGTTCTGCTGGTAGACGCCAGCCAAGACATGCTGGAGCAGACTCAGCGGCACAGCTTCATCTGCGCGCTGCTCGGCATCCGGGACGTCGTCCTCGCCGTCAACAAGATGGATCTCGTCGATTTCGAAGAAAGCATCTTCAATGGCATCCGCGATGCCTTTGCCGGATTCTCCAGCTCCCTTCATTTTCGGAGCGTTGTGGCGATTCCGACATCCGCCGTGCTGGGCGACAATGTCACACGGCGCAGCGACCGCATGGCCTGGTATCACGGACCGACGCTGCTGGAGCAACTCGAAATCGTCGAGATCCACGCCGATGCGGCGCCGCAGTTCCGAATGCCCGTGCAATGGGTCAATCGGCCGGATGCGTCATTTCGCGGTTATGCCGGGACGGTGGCGTCCGGCGAATTGCATCCGGGCGACGAGGTCCTGATTGCGCGGACCAACGTTCGGACACGAATTGAGCGGATCGTGTCGATGGACGGCGACCTGGCGCGGGCCGGTGCGGGCGATGCCGTCACGGTGCTGCTGGCCGACGATATCGACGTTTCGCGCGGAGACCTGCTCGCCAGTCCGAATAAGCCGCCGCAGATTGCCGATGCGTTCGCTTGCGATCTCGTCTGGATGTCGGAGGCCCCCTTGTTGCCGGGGCGCAGCTATTTGTTGAAGTGCGGCAGCCGGACCGTCGGGGCCACGATCACGACTCTGAAGTACCGCGTCGACGTGACGAATTATGCGCACTTGGCGGCGCGGCAACTTGCGCGCAACGATATCGCCTACGTCAATATCGCGACCGTCGAGCCGATCGCGGTCGATCCTTACCAGGAGAACCGGACGACCGGCGGCTTCATCCTGATCGACCGGTTGACCAACGAGACCGTCGGTGCCGGCATGATCCGCTTCGGCCTCAACCGCGCCGCCAACATTCACCACGCCGATTTCGACGTCACCAAGGCCGCACGTGCGCAGTTGAACGGTCAGCGCCCGATCATCATCTGGTTCACGGGGTTGTCGGGCGCGGGAAAATCGACAATCGCGAATTTGCTCGAACGGAAGCTATACGCATTAGGCAAGCGAACTTACCTGCTCGATGGCGACAATGTCCGCCAGGGATTGAACCGCGACCTCGGCTTCACGGAAGCGGACCGGGTCGAGAACGTTCGCCGCGTCGCCGAGACGGCCAAGCTTTTCGTCGATGCCGGCCTGATCACGCTGGTTGCATTGATCTCGCCGTTCCGCGCTGAACGACGGATGGCGCGCGCAATCGTCGCCGCAGACGAATTCATCGAGATATTCGTCGATACGCCGGTCGAAATCTGCGAGCAGCGCGATCCGAAGGGACTCTACCGCAAGGCAAGGCGCGGAGAGTTTCGCAATTTCACCGGCATCGACTCGCCCTATGAGTCCCCGGAGCATCCGGACTTGACCCTCGACACGGCAACCGAGAGCGCCGAACATCTCGCCGACGAGGTGATGCAATTTCTGCGGAGGCGCGGCGTCCTGGATTGATTGGGCAGCCAACCCTCAGCGTCATTGTCCGGCGCTAGAACTCGAAACGGAATCAACGATATGCTTGTGCTGGACGATCGAACGGTTTTGCGGTTCGGCGAGGGTCTCTTGAAGCATTCGCCACAGCGGGTTTCCGAGCTGGAACAAGAAGGCGTATCTCGACGATAATCCTGATGTCGCCGCCTTTATCGGCTCACGCGCCTTCGCCAGCGGATACGAGCACTACGTCAAGCAGGGACCGGCGGAAGGGGTCGCAAGGGGATGCCGATGCGGTGGATCGAGGAGACCTATCTGGCAGCAAATCCGGACGTTGCCGCGGCAGTGAAGGCTGCGGAATATTTCGCTGGGACTTCCATCCTTCCATTAGCGTTTCGGCCCTGCGGAGCCTTCCATTGCCGGAGGTTGCAACCCAGGGTCGCTAAAATCTATTCCCGATCGATCTGGGACATGCAATAGTTCGCGGAAGCTTGTTGAATCATGCGCGAAAAGCCGTTGGCGTCCCGCCCGGACTCGATGTATCGCCGCTTCCGAGGTCGGACATGCTCTCGTTTCTGAGCGAATTCTGGATGTTCCTACGGGTCCGGAGGAAGTTCTGGCTATTGCCGATCTCATCATGACGCTGCTATTCGGCTCACTGCTGGTATTGTCGAAAGGCTCCGCGGTCGCGCCTTTTATTTACGCGAGTTTCTAAATGGACAGCATCAGCACATGACGAGTCATTCCCTCGAGACGAAAGACTTCGCGCGCCTTCTGGGACATCCCGCGGATCAGTTGCCGCCAGGCTGCCTTGCCGAGATCGCGCGACGCGACTGGCGATATGACTGGATCGAAGGGGAGCAACTCGATGATGTCGTGACCGGCCTGCTCGAACGCATCCGCCGCAAGGAGTTTTCGATTGTCGTCCCCGGCGACAAGTCGCGCTGGATCAAGGGATGGGGCGAGAACCTCGCTGATTTCGTGACCAGCAAGGGCGATGTCGACGCGCTGGCGCCGAAATATGTTCGTCCGAACATGCCGGTCCGGCTTTACCGGCGGTATGCCCAGCCGGTCGAGCCGAACTTCGAGCAGAACTGGCGCAAAGTGTATCAGGAATGGCTGTTCCGAACCTATATGGTGGACAGCGAACAGATATTTGAGTTCGGATGCGGTTCAGGTGGCCACGTCAGTGTGCTCGCGCAGATGTTTCCGGACAAGAAAATCACGGGTCTCGACTGGGCCGAGCCGTCCTGCGAGATCATCAACAACATGAAGAAATTGCGCGGCTGGAACACAGAAGGGCGCCTGTTCGATTTCTACAAGCCCGACTACGATATCGAGATTCCACGCAACAGCGTCGTCTATACGTTTGCCGCACTCGAGCAGGTATCGGATTCATTCGGCGCCTTCGTCGACTTCCTGCTGGCGAAGCGCCCCAAATTATGCGTTTTCGTCGAGCCGATCTACGAGTGGTACGATCCCGCCAATTTCATCGATCATCTGGCCATGCGCGGGCATGCGATCCGTAACTTCCTGCACGGGATGCCGCGCGCGCTCCACGCCTTGCAGGCAGAAGGGCGCATCCAAATCGTCAAGGAACACCGCGTGGAGTTCGGCAGCCTCTTGCACGAAGGTTATTCGCAGACGATCTGGCGACCGGTCTGAGCGGCAGTAGCGGCCTGCTAGCTTACCGTCCGGGTGGCATACCAGCGGACGAGGTCGCCTAGTCCGGCCTCGATCGAAATCTGCGGCTCGAAGCCGAGGATCCGTCGAGCCTTTGATGTATCGACGGTCCGGATCGGGATCGTTGTCGGCTTTGATGCATCGAAGCGCGGCGAAACGTCGTGTCCTGCCGCCTTGAGGATGGTCTCGACCACTTGACGTATCGAAATGGCCGATCCGTATCCGATATTGATTGGATCGCAGGTCGCATGCTTCTCGATCGCGAGCAGGCAACCGCGCACGAAATCCTCGACATGGAGGAAATCGCGCATTTCGCTGCCGCTTCCCCACACCTCGAACGGGTCTGCCTTTTCGACGGCCCTGCGCACCAGCGCGGGAATGACGTGGCTGCGGCTCGGTTCGAAATCGTCATACGGGCCGTAGACGGCGGTCGGCCGGACCAGCGCGATCTTGACGGTCGAGCAGCTGGCGACGAACTCGGCCAGATGTTCGAAATAGCGACGCATCCGGCCATAGCCGAGATAGGACGGATGCGGCTGTTGCTCGCCCAACTCGTCTTCCCGGATCGGGTGGTCTGTTGCGGGATAGACCGTGCTGCTGCTGAAGATCAGGATACGTTCGACTTTGGCCGCCCAGGCAGCGTGCAGCACCTGCGCCGTCAAATTCAGGTTCTTGACGATTCCGGCCATGGCGTCTTCGGAGGAGCCACCGGCGCCCGACACGGCGCCTGCCGCGTGAAAGACAAGCTGCACGCCCTGCATTGCTCTGAGGCAATCCTGGGGGTCGGTAAGGTCGCCACGGACGATCTCGACACGGGAATCGGAAATGATCGGTGCGCGCTCGTGAAGGGCAAGCCGCACCCGGCCGCCCGCGTTCAGGAGCGCCTGGGCAAGGTGGGTGCCGATAAAACCGGCTCCGCCGGTCACCAGAGAAAGGCGGCGTTGAAAAAACATCAGCGGCCCAGATATCGTTCAGCGCGACCAGGCGCGAGGGGGATGCTCCGTCGGCGTTCAGCGAACTCGGGCGCCCTGGGAGCGGTCCGCGAGCCGCGTCTGTACGGCACCACGTATCGAGGCCGGATCCAGGCCGATGCGTTTGCGGATGTCTTGCACGGTCCCGTACCAGCCGCAGAATGCGTCCGGCAGCCCATGATAACGCATGCGCAGGGCCGGCACTTCGGAAATCGCCTCGTAGAGTCCGTAGGCGTCGTGGACGACCAGGATCTCGGTGTCGCGGAACTGTTCGATCAGCGCCTTGTCGATCGGCTTGAGGGTATGGAAATAGACAAGGTTGACTGGTAAGTCGCGGCACGCCTCCATTACATTGGTGAGGATCGGGCCAGCGGTCATCACGGTCAGCGGTGCGCCTTCGTTCTTCAGTACCGTGCCCTTGCCGAACTCGGTATTGGTCTCGATCGCATGCGGATGATCCGACAGACGGTAATAGGTCGGCCGAGGGCTGTTGTACTGCGACCGGATCAGCGCGTCGACCTCCCGCTTGGAGCCGAGATGGAGGACTTCCATGTTCGGCAACATGCGCAACGAGGCCAGGTCGGTATAGGCATGGTGGGTTGCTCCGTCCCAGGCGTAATCGAAGGTCGCGCCGCAGGTCACGATGTTGCCGGCGAAATTGTTATAGCACATGTCGAGCTTGATCTGCTCGAGGCTGCGATCGGTCAGGAACGGGCAGATCGTATGCACGAATGGGTTGAAACCCTGCGAGCTCAGACCCGCGGTGACGCTGACCAGCGTGTTCTCACAGATGCCCATGTTGTAGAACCGGTTGGGGTGCTTCTCCCAAAAGTCCTTGAACATGTAGACGCTGATGTCGCCGAGCACGATGACGATGCTGTCGTCGTGCGCGGCCAGCTCCGAGACGGTATTCTTAAATTGCGCCCGCATGGAGCTCCCCTTGAAGCTTGGTCAGTTCGTCCGGCTTCGGCGCACGGCGATGCCATTCATAGACGTTCTCGGAAAGGGTTGCGCAGCCATACCCCTTCACGGTGTTGCACACGAGGACGCGAACCCGGCCGGTCGGCTTTGCAAGCGCTTGCTTGATGGCCGCCAGATCGTGGCCCTGCATCTCCGATACGTCGCAGCCGAAGGCGGCGAAGCGTTCGGCCGGATTGCCGATCGGCAGGCAGCGTCCCTGCGACTGGTTGTTGTCGTATAACACCGTGAGATTATCGAGCTTGGTGTTGACCGCGACCATGACCGCTTCCCAGACGCTGCCCTCGTTGGATTCGCCATCGCCGATCAGGGTGTAGACCTTGCGCTTCGTGCCCGCGATCTTGGCGGCGAGCGCCATGCCGACCGCGATGCCGATGCCGTGGCCTAGCGAACCGGTCGAGGCCTCCACACCGGGAACCTTGGTACGGTCGGGGTGGCAGCCGAAGCGGGAGTCGAACCCGCCGAAAGCATAGACGTCCTCGAAGCTGAAGTAGCCGTGTGCGGCAAGGGTGCAATAGAAGCCGAGCGACGCATGCCCCTTGCTCAGGACGAACAGATCGCGCTCCGGCATGTCGGGCCGCTTGGGATCGTGCCGCATGGTTTGGTAGACGGCGGTCAGCATCTCCACGATCGAGAACGACGTGGGTATATGGCCGTGCCCGCTCTTGTTCGAAACGTTGAGAATTTCCGACCGGATCTTCCTGCAGATATCGTCCATCAAAGCACCACGTAGGAAACACGCGCCGTCATCGGCATCCGCTCGACCTTGAGATTGGTGACGTCGAACACCTCGCGGAGCGCAATCGTCTCGCCGGGGAAGATATCGTCAGCGAGTTCATCGAACACCAGCACGCTGCCCTTGAACAGGTGTGGCTTGATCGCTTCGAGCGCCACCTTGGTAGGCTGGTAGATGTCGAAATCGAAGATCGCGAGCGACACCAGCGTTTCCGGCTGGCGCTTCAGATAAGCCGGGATTGTTTCCGTCGCGTCGCCCTGCACCAACTCGAATTTCTTCAGATGCGAGATCGGATTGAGCGCTTCCTGCAGCGCGAGTATTTCTCCGAGATATTGCTGATAGTTTTCGCTGACCGAGAACGATCCGTCCGTGGTCTTGCACAACTTGCCGTCCTTGTCGCTCATGCCCTTGAAGCCGGCGAAGGTGTCGAAACCGATGATCTTGCGGTGACGGTTGAACGGCTCGAAAATTCCGCGCAGCGCCGACAGCAGAGAGAGCGTCTGGCCCCAGCGGACGCCGAACTCCATCACCACGCCATGAGTGTTGATAATCTTGCGGTAGATCTCATAGAAAAACAGAATTCGCGAAAGCGATTTCGAGGATAGAAACAGGCCGAGATTGGCGAGGAGTTCGTCCTCCGGCAACGGTGCCTGCTTGAGCATCTCAATGAATTTGAGCTGCAGGTCCTTCTCGCTTTGGCTCGAAAGCACGATCGCATCGTGCTTTTGTGTCTTGATGTCCGCCATGATGCTCGCCCTGGGGGTGTCGCGGATGAGAGGTTAGCCATGTTTCGCAGCTGGTTTTATCTACACTGCGGATCAGGGGCGCGTCTAGTGAGTGCCTGAGATCGCGGACACCTACGTGAAGTTGCCGCGAAATACAGGCGGCATCTCACATTTCCGCACGTCTTCGGGCATCAGGGTCCCCGCAGTCGACCGGTGCCGATATAGGCGGGGCCAAGCCAATCGATATACCTGTTCAACGTCTGCCAGGAGGGCCGGGCAAAGGCGGAGTGGAGCGCGCCAGCTTTGCCGCTGTCCACCGGACCGATGTCATACGGATACTCGCCGTAGCGCACGGACAGGCCGAGTTGATCGACGATGCTGGACAAATGGACCAGGCCCTCTGATCCCAGATTGAACGCACCGGTGTGGCCGCGATCCATGGCCTGAATCATGAATTCGATGATCTCGTCGTGCATCACGAAATTGTAGCGCGCGGTCGGCGCCAGGAAGAGCTGACAATCCCGCTGGGTCAGCGCCCGGTGGACCGTGCTGGCGCGAATGGAGGGACCGAGCAGGGTGGTCGTGCGCAGGATCAGGGGCGCGGTCGCGTGCTCCTGCACATAGAGGTCGGAGAACAGTTTCGTGAAAGCATAGGGGCCGGCGAGCGGTAGCAGGTCAATGTCTTCGTCTTCGCGGACAGCGCGGCCGGTCGGCGGATAGACGGCCAGCGTCGACACGAAAATGAACTTGCGATGCGGAATGTCGACCAGTTTCTGCGTCAGCAGGAAGTTGTCGGCCATGTAGCCATAGGCCGTCTTCATGGAGACGTCCTTTGCGGCGTTGACGGCGCAATGGATGATGGCGTCGAACGGCGCCGCGGCGCGGATCGCGGGGTCGTCGATCGATGTCCCTCGCACGAAGGCAATTCCTCCGAGCGCGCGATGCACGGAGTGTCCGAGGCCGCTGCGCGCGCCGGTGACCAGCACATTGCGCGTGGGTCGGGTGGCGCTCGAAGGGAGAGTTGCCGCGACGATGTCGTTCATTCTGTCAGGCCATCGACAAAGAGCTGAGCCGCACGGTGACTTGCAGAGCTCCCGCATCGACGCAACGAGCTCGACTCGCCGACCGTGAGCTTCCGGCGCGCGGCCAATTGGAAATGTTGCCTGCTCGCGCGAAGCGGTGCGACACCGGATCTAGCTCGTCGCGGCAAAGTGCTTTTGGACCCGCCGGCTTTGCGGGCCATGATTTCACCTGTGGTTGCAAAACAAAGTTCGAGTTTGCGTGGTGCGGAAACGTAGCTATAATTGGGGGTACAATCAATAAATGGTATTTGCCCCGCGTCCAATAGGGTGTTTGATATGATGGCTGATTTGCCGCCCAAGACGCGAAAAACTCCGCTGGACGGCGTGCTGGTCGTGGAGCCGCTCACTGCATTCGAGGACTTTCGCGGTGAATATGTCGAACTCTACAATGATCCGGCATACAAGGCGGCCGGCATCGCCTATGAGTTCATTCAGGACGATATTTCGGTTTCGCGGCGGCACGTCTTGAGGGGCATTCATGGCGACCGAAAGACGGCCAAGCTGGTTTCGTGCCTCCACGGGGCATTTTATCTGGTGGTGGTCAACAATATTCCGGAGTCGCCGCAGTATCGGCAGTGGACCGCCTTTTCGCTGTCGGACCGGAAGCGCGAGCAGGTTCTGGTTCCGCCCGGATTTGGCAACGGTCATGTCGTGCTGACCGAATCCGCGATGTTTCATTATAAGCAGACCACAACCTATGACCGCTCCTCGCAGTTCACGTTGCTATGGAACGATCCTGAGCTGAAAATCTGGTGGCCCATCCACAATCCCATCATCTCGCAAAGGGACGGCGGAATTTCCGCATGAGATCATGAAAGTCCTGATCACGGGCATTACGGGGATGGTGGGAAGCCATCTGGCGGAATACTTCCTGTCGACCTTTCCCGAGATCGAGGTCCACGGGCTGGTGCGGTGGCGGAGTCCACTGCAAAACATCAAGGGAATTTTGCCGCAGATCAAGCTTCATCAGGGCGATTTGCGCGATCTGAACTCCCTGGTCGTGATGTTGCGCAGTGTAAAGCCTGATCGCATCCACCATCTGGCGGCGCAGTCCTACGTCGATATGAGCTTTGTCGCGCCTGCGGACACCCTGAATAGCAACATCATCGGCACGTGCAATCTGCTGGATGCGGTTCGGATCGTCGGAATCAATCCGCGGGTCCATATCTGCTCGTCGTCCGAAGTCTATGGGCAGGTGAGGCCCGAGGAAGTTCCGATCACCGAGCAGGCGCCGCTTCGCCCTGCAAGCCCGTATGCCGTCTCCAAGGTCGGCGAGGACATGATCGCCTGTCAGTATGGGCTATCATATAAGCTCGACCTGGTGCGAACCCGCATGTTCACCCACACCGGTCCCCGTCGCGGCGATGTCTTTGCGGAAAGCTCGTTTGCTCGGCAGATTGCAGAGATCGAGGCACGCAAGAGGAGCGGCCCGGTGTTGGTCGGAAATCTCGATAGCGTACGCACGCTCGCGGATGTGCGGGATGCGGTGCGGGCCTACAAGCTGCTGCTCGACCACTGTCCAGGCGGCGAAGTCTACAACATCGGCGGCAGCGAGACGATGACGGTCGGCGACATCCTGGAGACTCTGAAATCGCTGGCACGCGTGCCGATCGAGCACAAGGTGGATCCGAAACGGTTGCGTCCGTCGGATGTCACGTTGCAGATTCCCGATTCCGGAAAATTCCACAAGGCGACGAACTGGAAGCCGCAAATTCCGGCGCGGCAGACGTTGAGCGATCTGCTCGACTATCAGCGCGAGGCAATTCGCGCGGAGGGTGCTTGCTGAGATGTCGATGATCGTATGGCCGGCTCCGTTCCGGGCCTCCTTCTTCGGAGGCGGCAGCGGCTATCCAGAGTGGTATCGTGACGAGCCGGGTGCGGTGCGGTAAGCTTCTCGGCGTGGGTGGGACGGGCTTTGTCCTGCTGTACGTGCAGGGTTTACTAAGCCGCGGTGATCGATGCCCTGACTCCTCGATGCGTCGATGTGTCATTCTCACTGCAGCGCGAAGGCGTGCGCACGGTCCATCAATCGAACAACGTGATTTTGCCATATGACGGCTGAGTTCAAGACGGTCTTTCGAACCCCCTGGTTTGAGATCAGAACCGTTGACCCGGGCGAGGAGCCGAGCGGAACTACGGAGCCCTATTATGTCGTGGTCCGTCCGAGTGGCGTCATTGCCTTCGTGCTCGATCGCGAGGGAGCAGTCGTCCTGGTCGAGCAGTACCGCCCGCCGCTTGGTCGGGTGACTCTGGAGATGCCGGCGGGATCGGTGGATGCGGGGGAGACGCTCGAGACCGCCGTTGCGCGAGAGGTTCTGGAAGAGACCGGGCTGGTCTGCGAGCATTGGCACTTGATAACTCCGTGCCGCCTGGCCCTTCAGCGGGAGGACGTGGTCGACCATTTTTTCGTGGGCCTGGGAGCCCATGAAGCGGAGGGATTCCAACGGACGGAACGTGGAACCGTACAGTTCCTGCCACGATCCGAGCTGCTCGACCTGGTGAAATCCCACCGTTTTGACCAGACCGCGGCCCTCGGCGGGCTCTATGTGGCCGAGAAGTTATTTGGTATTGACTTGTTGACGGCCGATCTGGCGTGTATCCAATCGGCCATGGCTACTTCAGCGGGTGGGGATCCTGGGAACTGACGATGGTTCGGATCGGGCTCGTCCAGATCAACAATAGCTTTTCCGGTCAGAATTACCTGCCGTATTCGATTGCTTGCCTGCAATCCTACGCTGAGCGCCGGCTGCCGCCCGGGAAGTTCGAATTCCTCCCGATGATCTACAAGCGGATTCCGGTGTCGGAGATCGTGGACCGGGTGGAAGGTGCCGACGTCGTAGGCTTCAGTGCCTATGTGTGGAACGCCAGAATATCGCTGGAGGCGGCGCGCCGCATCAAACAGCTCCACCCGAACCGGTTGGTGATCTTTGGCGGGCCGCACGTGCCCGATCATGCCGAAAGCTTTCTGCGCAGCAATCCGTTCATCGATCTCGTCGTTCACAACGAGGGCGAGAAGACCTTCGTCGAGCTGCTGAGCCGGCTTCCGGAGCGCGACTGGAGCGGAATTCGCGGCATCAGTTACATCGACGCGGCCGGTAACTTCGTGCGCGCCGCGCCCGTCGAGCGGATGCGCGAGCTGGAAGAGCTGCCGTCGCCGTTCCTGAACGGTATCTTCGATGATCTGATCGCCCGCAACCCGGACGAGCAGTGGATCGGTCTGTGGGAGACCAATCGCGGCTGTCCGTTCCAGTGCACGTTCTGCGACTGGGGCTCGGCGACTGCCGGCAAGGTGACGAAGTTCGAATTCGATCGTCTACATCGTGAGCTCGATTGGTTCGCCGCGCACGAGGTCAAATATATCTTCGTCTGCGACGCCAATTTCGGCATTCAGAAGCGCGACGTCGAGATCGCGGAGGCGGTGGCCGCCATCCGTGAGCGCACGGGATTTCCGCATGGGTTCTCGGTGCAGAACACCAAGAACGCCACGGAGCGCGCCTACCAGACCCAGAAGATTCTGGCGGACGCGAAGCTGAACAAGGGCGTCGCGTTGTCGATGCAGAGTCTAGATCCGACCACGCTCAAGAACATCAAGCGCGATAACATCTCCCTGGAGACCTATTTCGAGCTGGCGCGGCGCTTCACGGCCGACAAGGTCGAGACCTATAGCGATATTATCCTCGGACTGCCCGGCGAGACCTATGACACGTTCCGGAACGGCGTCGACAAGCTGATCCGGCTTGGTCAGCACAACCGCGTGCAGTTCAACAATCTCACCATTCTGCCCAACGCGGAAATGGGCAACCCCGACTATCTCGAGAAGTTCGGGATGGTGACGGTGCAGTCCGAGATCATCAACATCCACGGCACGCGCGAAGAGATGCCCGACGATGTGCCCGAGGTGCAGGACCTCGTGATCTCGACCTATTCGTTGCCACCGGAGGATTGGCGCAAGACGCGGGTGTTCGGCTGGATGGCGGCCTTCCTGCATTTCGACAAGCTGCTGCAACTGCCGATGATGGTGGCATGCGAGCTCGGCGGGCTCGCCTATCGCGACATCATCGATGCGTTCCTGGCGGCTTCGAAGGAAGAATATCCCGTCATTCACGGCATACGCGAGTTCTTTGACAGCGAGGCACTGTCGATGCAGCACGGCGGGCCGGAATACGTCTATTCGAAGGAATGGCTCGGGATCTATTGGCCGGCTGACGAATACGCGTTCATCAAGCTGACTGCAGAAGGTCGGCTGCAGACGTTCTATGCGGAGGCGGAGCGCCTGCTGCCGGATCTGCTCGCAAAGTCGATGGTCGATCAATCCTGGCCGCTGCTCGAAGGCGCGGTGAAGGAGGCGATCAAGCTCAACGCGGCCTTGATCTCGCAACCATTCGTGCTGGACGATCTTCGGATGTCCACGCGCTACAACGTCCTCGAATTCTGCGATAATGTTCGCAAAGGCGCGCCGGCGGCATTGCGTGAGGCACCGTCGGAGGTGTTGATCGAGCGCAGCAAATCCCGCTATTCCGATATCCTTGACTGGTGCCGTGAAGTCGTGTGGTGGGGCAACAAGAAGGGCGCCTATCTCTATATCAACCGCAGTATCCCGGCCGAGCCGCAGCTCGCCGGACATTATTGACCCTTGTAGCGAGCCAAGCCCTTGCGCTATCGGCCGCTCGGCTCAACCGGAATTATGGTTTCTGCCATCGGATTCGGGGCCTGGGGGATCGGGGGCTGCACGCCAGGCGCTACGTCTTACGGTGAGACCGACGATCAGGAATCGCTTCGTGCCCTCAACGCGGCGTTCGATCACGGGATCACCTTTTACGATACGTCGAACGTTTACGGAGACGGTCACAGCGAAGAGCTGATCGGCGCGTGCTTTGCGGGCCGCCGAAGCGATGTCATCATCGCGACCAAGGCCGGCATCACGGCGTCCTATCGTGGATATGACTTCCACCCTGCGGCGTTGCGGACGTCGCTCGAAGGCAGTCTGCGCCGGATGCGGACCGATTACGTCGACGTGCTCCAGCTCCACAACGGCACTCCGGACACCGTCATGGGCAGCTCCGAGGTCGTGGAGTTGATGCAGCGCTTCTTGGCCGAGGGTAAGGTCAGGTGCTGGGGCATCTCGACGCTCTCGCCGGATGACGCGCTAGCGCTGATCGATGTGGCTGGCGTCGGGTGCTTTCAGGTCAACTGCAACATTCTGGACTGGCGTGCGATCGACGCCGGATTGCCGGGGGCGGCGGCATCCCGGGGCATCGGCGTGATCGCCCGCACGCCGCTCGCCTCGGGATTTCTGGCCGGAGGCATCGGCAAGGACACCATGTTTCCTGCCAATGACCACCGCAGCAAATGGCCACGAGATCGAATCGTCACCTGGATCGATGCCGCCCAAGCGGTCGTCGGCAGCGTCAATCTGGCCGACACGCCCGAGAATCGCGCTGCGTTGGCATTGCGGTTTTGTCTTTCGGTGGACGGTGTTGCCACGGTGATTCCAGGCATGCTAACGCGTAGAGAGGTTCTGGCCAGCGTCGCGGCTTGCGAACAGGGGCCGCTTGGGCGAGATGTCATGCTGAGCATCGAAGGCGTCTACCGCCGTTACGAAGCCCGGTTGGGGGCTTGACGCCAGGGGCAACTTGCGGCGCATCGCAAGTTCATTCGCGCGGACTTCTTGTCTGGTCTGTCTGTCGGGTGCGATATTCAGGACCCGAGGCTTGCCGCGGAGTGTTGCACGAAGTCGGGAGTGGTCTTGGTCTCAACCGTTGTAAAGCCGATATCAGAACCGCATCCCGTGGCGTCAGCGATCCGCGGGGGCTTGAATACGTTGTCGAACGCCCTGAGCTGGGCGTGGCTCGATACGGTTTGCCAGTATCGGCGGTCGAGGATCGGTCCCCTGTGGGAGACCCTCAACGTTCTCGTGATGCTGCTCGGCCTGAGCGTCATTTCTTCGGCAATCTTCGGCAGTAGCGTCTCCGATATCATCGCCTATGTCGGCGTCGGTATCATCGTCTGGTCGGCCATATCGGCGCTGGTCATCGAAGGCGGCGGCGTCTTCGTCAGGAATGCGGGATATCTCAGCAATTCGACCCTCGGTCTTGGTCTCTATGTCGGGCGAACCGTTTTCAAGATCATGATCACCTTCGGCCATCACGCGATAATCTACGCGATGGGCCTCGTCTTTGCGCTCGTACCATTGAGTTGGACCGGCCTGCTCGCGCTCCCCGGGATTATCCTGCTGTTCGTCAATGGCTTCTGGATCGTGATGGTGCTCGGCTTCATTTGCGCGCGGTACCGGGATGTCGAACTGATCGTGCGCAACTTGATGCAACTTGCTTTTTTCGTGACGCCAATATTCTGGAATTATCGGCAAATCGCCAGCAACAGGCAATTTCTCGTCGAGTACAACGTGATGTTCTATTTCATCGAGATCATCCGCAATCCACTGCTCGGTGAGGTTCCGCCGCTCGCACACTATTTGACGGTTCTAGGGGTCACTGTGGCCGGTTATGGCCTCGCCTTCTTCGTTTACCGCCGGATGCGCGGTCAACTCGCGTTCTGCGTCTAGAGCATAGTCGGAAAAGTGGGGACCGGTCTTCCGACAAGATCATGCTCGAACAAGATTGCCTTGTGGAATCGCTGATCATGACTCATGTGCGTCTGAAGAATGTCAACGTCAGCATACCGATCTACGACAGCCATGCGCTCCGGCTGATCCGCTTGCCGTCGTTCAGCAATGTCCGGGTCGGCTCCGACTCGGCCAGCCGCACCAACGGCGTCATCGTCATTCATGCCTTGAAGAATCTCTCGCTCGAACTGGAAGAGGGCGATCGCGTCTGCCTGATTGGCCACAATGGCGCGGGCAAGACCACTCTGTTGCGGCTGGTTGCCGGAATCTACCCAACGTCGACAGGCTCGGTGGACGTGAAGGGAAGCGCATTCACGCTGCTAAGCGGCAGCATCGCGTTGAATGCCGATGCTACCGGTTACGAGAACATCAAGCTGATCGCAAACCTCTACAATTGGCGCAGCGACAAGTATCAGGATCTGGTGCGTGACATCGAGGATTTCACCGAGCTCGGCGTTTATCTGTCGTTACCGACGCGCATCTACTCGGCGGGCATGCAGGCGCGGCTCGCGTTCGCGCTTGCGACCGCCCAGAACCCCGACATCCTATTGATCGATGAAGGCATCGGCGCCGGCGACGCGCACTTCCAGGAGAAGGCGCGCGCGCGGGTGAATCAATTCATCAGCCGCGCGCGGATTTTGCTGTTGGCGTCGCACTCGAAAGACCTGTGCCGGTCGATGTGCACCAAGGCGTTGGTGTTGTCCAGGGGCGAGAGCGTCTTCTTTGGCGATGTCGACGAAGGCTTCGCCTTTTATGAGCAGCTGGGCTGAGCCGCCGTGATCATGCGGTTCGAGGCCATGTTGCTTCAGAAAGTGAAGTAGATGAATTCGCTCACCCGGTTGGCCGCAACCAGATTGTAGGTGAAGGCGACTCCGAACAGCAGGCCAAGCGTGGCCGCCCAGCCAAGTGTCGGACGCCAGGCGAGCCGGGCATTTTTCGGACGGCCTTCGCCGAGCAGGAATTGCTGGGTGTTCGGCAGCCCCCAAACGATCGCCAATGCGGCGACGAACCAGCTGAGCAGCGAACCTCCAGCGAGCCAGTCGTCTCCAACAGTAAGCCCTATCACCTTCAGCATCTCCGAGAATCCCGGCGCAGGATCGAGAAGAGGGCCGTGGAGCCAGCCGTGCAGACCTCTCATTCCATCGAGAATGCGTTGCGCCGCGTCGAAGCTCTCGGCCCGAAAGAAGACCCAGGCGAGCACGACCAGGAAAAACGTGCCAATCTGCGCAATCCATTGCCTGACGACAGTGACCTCGCGCTCGCCGCGAAGAGCCCGCCAGGCGTGATTGACGAGCAGGAACAGGCCATGCAGTCCGCCCCATGCGACGAACGTCCAACTGGCGCCGTGCCAGAGGCCGCCGATCAGCATGGTAAGCATGACGTTGATATAGCGCCGGGCCGGGCCGGATCGGTTGCCGCCCAGCGGGATGTAAACATAATCGCGGAGGAACAGGGACAGCGTGATGTGCCAGCGACGCCAGAAGTCGATAATACTCGTCGCCTTGTAGGGTGAGTTGAAATTGAAGGGGAGAACGACGCCGAACATCAGGCCAAGCCCGATTGCCATGTCGGAATAGCCGGAGAAGTCGAAATAGATCTGGAAGGTGTAGGCCAGGGCGGCTCCCCAGGCGTTGACGAAGCCGGGCGTTCCGCCGCTTGCCGCGGAGGCGAATACCGGCGACGCGTAGGCCGCCATGCTATCCGCGATAATCGTTTTCTTGAACAGGCCGAACAGCAGGAAGCTGATGCCGAGCGCGAAGTTCTGCCAGGAGAAATGCGCGAAAGTCGGGGCGGAGAACTGCGGCAATAGCTGATGCGGGCGGATGATGGGCCCGGCGATCAGATGAGGAAAGAAGCTGACGAACAACGAATAGCGCGCCAGCGACGGTTCAGCCTTCTGTTGCCGGGTCTCGATGAGATAGCTGATCTGTTCGAAAGTGTAGAAGGAGATGCCGACCGGCAGCGCAATGATCGGGATGATGAACGAGGCCGAGAACAGTTGGTTGATGCTGGAAATGATCAGGCCGGTGTATTTGAAGTAGCCGATCAGGGCGAGATTGAGCGCAATGCCGCCGATCAGCCAGGCTCGCGAATTCGAGCGGAAGTGCGCAATCGCGTAGCCGAAGAGGAAATTCACGACCACCGAAACGAGGAACAGGCTGAAGTTGAACAGGCTCGAATAGGCATAGAACACCAGGCATGCCGCGAGCAGGAACAGCAACGCCGCATTCCGCCCCCGCCACCAACCGAGCAGGTAAAAGCCACCGAGTGTGATCGGCAGGAAGATGAACAGGAAGATGGGCGAGTTGAACAGCAAGGATTACCAACAAGTCGCTTTGCTTTGACGATTCTGAGCTTTGGAGCCTTGGGTTGCGGCGGCGATCTGCGTTGCAAATCCAGAATTGGTAGCCGCCCAATCGGCAATTCCCGCCCGGCTGTGCGCGAGGTGCGCACTGATGTTGCCACTCGTGAGGCGGACGCCAAAATCGGCGGGCAGCGCGGATTCCGGACGATCATGTCCGAAGATGCGATCGAGGATGAGATTTCCGGCCATATGGCGGTAATGCGAAAACTCCCAGAACCAGCGCATCGGCGTCAGATCGGTGCGTTCCGGAACGATTTCACGCGTGACGGAACTGGCGTCGCTGAAGTCCCACAGGGGAAACGGTTTGCGACCGGCCCGCGCTGCCTCCTCTTCATTAATTCGGACCAATTCTCCCTGCCAGAATTCGTACCGGTCGGAGAGGCCGAGTGCGACGAATAACTGCCGAACCGATGTATGTAGCGGCGTCATGAAGAGCCGCAGATCGGTTTCCTGTTCATGGGCCCGCCGAACGAGGAAGCGGAAGGCCTCGAAACTGCTCATTCCGGTGGCGGGGTTGTTGAAGCAATACATATATCGCGGCGGCATGAGCCAGATGTACCACCGCCAGCCCAGGATGTTATTGCGGAAAACGTGGCCATTTCCGCCGTTCTTGCGAATGCTGTTGTCCTGCCAATCCCAAATGCGCATGCCACGGCTGTTGAAGGAGACGGGCTCCGATTGTCCGCGAAGTGTCGCGAGTGTATCGTGCACGGCGGTTGTCGAAAGAACCAGGCGGAAGAGCTCCCCGATCTGAAACGCAGCTCTTCCCAGCGTTTGCCAACGTGACAATAGCGCGTCCAAAAAATCGGCGGGCGGAAATCCACCCGTCAGTCCCTGCTTTTGACCGACTGCCGCGTAGTGCGAATAGCCGTCGCTGTATTCGCCAAGCGCCAATCTGACACGAGCAACGGGGTTTTTGGACAGATAGTTCACTTCGTTCCAACCGTCGGGGAGGAAGCCGCCCATCCGCTTTTCCTCACGTCCGGCCGCCAGATAGTGGTGATAACCGCTCAGAAAAGAACCTTGCGAGACCTGATATTCAACGTCGCGGTTGACTTGAAGATATCTCGTCTCGTTCCAGGCCTTCGGCGTGAAGCCACCTTCGCGATGTTCCAGTTTGCCGGCGGCGAGATAGTGGTGATAGCCGCTGATGAAGGTGCCGCGGGTGACTTCGTCTCTCACGTCCGGATTGATGCGCAGATAGAGCTCTTCTTTCCAGTCGCGCGGCGGCGTGCCGTCCTGCCGGCCTTCGGCGCGCCCGGCGGCAAGATAGTGGTGATAGCCGCTGACGAAGGTGCCCCGCCGAACTTCGGCGGCGACATCAGGATAGATTCGAAGATATTGCGCCTCATTCCAGCCAGGTGGCGGCGTGCCGTTCTGCCGCCCTTCGGCGCGCCCGGCGGCGAGATAGTGATGATAGCCGCTGGTGAACGTGCCACGCCGCACTTCGGCGGCGACGTCCGGGTAGAGTCGCAAATAGAGCGCCTCGTTCCAGTCGATAGGGGGGCTGCCCTCCACCATCCCGGCTCGCGTGCATTTCTCGGGTCCGGCATCTTTGCAAGCAGGATCGGCGGTGACTTCCGTTCGAGGTGCCAGTTGAGTCTCCGAGCGGGCCACTTCGCCGGGTGTAGGTGTGGCAACGGAGGCGGAAAGCTTCTCGTTGCTGTCGGGCCGGCGCTTCGCAAGCTCGGCTGCCAGAAAATCAGCGAAGTCCCGAACTCCGTCGCCTGAAAAACGGCTCTCCAGATATGCCTGGTCACGCGGAAAGAAGATATTGAAGCCGAAGAAATCCAGGCCGATCACGGCTTGCTTGAGCGGTGCGACTGATTGTGCGTGGAGAAACGCCAGCATGACCTCATAGCTCGTGGCCGAAGGCTGGCCGAAGTTGAAGACGTTCTTGCCGCTCCATCCGGGATGCAGCGGATCGAGAGCGACCTCGGCGCGCGAACTACCTAATATGATCGCCTCGGGCTTGATCCGTCGCACCTGATACGGCTTCACAGCAGGAACGTGATTTTCGTATCGCGGCCGCACGACATTGATCCCCGGAATGTCAGGGGTCCCAAACACGTAGTAGGGATCGACCAATACGATGAGCGCGGAGAGGGCGAGCGGAGGCATCGCTACAGATCCAATGAACCCGACAGTAAAGCGTCGAAAACTGGAGCGGGTTGGCGATGGGGGATCGGCAGCTTTGCTGGTCGCAGAGACGAATGCGCTCACCTTGGTCGTGACTCACTTGAGTTGACGGCGGAGGTTGAGTGCAACGTATCGAAGGACTCTGGGAGGGTCAAATGGGCACGAACGCAACAGGAGCAAGCCACCGGCACGTTGCTTGCGCCTGACGCTGCTGAGCTTTCGGGTCAAGGTCTGCGGCAGAAATCTGCATCGACAACCAAGGAGTTGATGGCCGCCCGATCCCTGATTTCCGCTTGGTTGCGCGAGATACGGATGTTCTTGCCTGAGAGGCGGACGCCGAAATCGCCCGGCAGGGCGGGTTCCGACGGATCATGTGCCACGACTCGATCGAGAATGGAGATTGCCCGCCGTTCTGCGGCGCGGCGGCGGGCGCCACCGGCGGCTTTTTCCGCCAGCTCGTAGAAGCAGCCAAGCAGCTGATGATTGCACGAGCGCCTTGTCGCTGTTCGAGATCGCGATATCGGCCGGGCTCGCCAATCGTAGCGCTTCGGTATTGGCAGCCGAGGAGGCCTCGAGCTTCCCAAGATCATGCTTTCAGTCGCGCCTAGCGTGCGCGTGGCGAGGACACCAGCACCAGATTGAGTTCTCTCGTGATGACCCGAGGTGCTGTGCATGAGAACGTCGGAGCGATGCCGACGTCAGCCGAGCTGAGCCGAAGCCGCGTAGCATCAGATTGTCGGTCTCTGGTCCACGGGGAGGGCCCACCCGAGAAGCGAGCCTGATGACGACAGCAGGGTCGGAGTTCAAGCCAGGGAAATCCACCTTTGATTGCTTGGTCGACGGTTGGCGAGGGGCGATGGGCTCACCGTCCGCCCACATCCGGTCGTCCAGCTCTCGCAGAGCGGTCTGTCCGCCTGGCGGATGAACGCATGCAGTCGTGCGATGAGCCGATGGCATAGCGCTCTCGCAAAACGACGGAGCGGCCTTTCGTTCGAGCGGCGGCGCTGATCCAGCGCGCTGCGTGGTCTCCAAGGCCCAAGTCCATAGGGGTGATGCTGTGGCGTGAGCCGAGTCGGGCCTATGTTCCGACGATAGCAATTTGGGAGCCGGGCCCGACAGGCAGCCGGAGCTGTGACGGCTGGGACGGGCCGTGCCAGACCGCAATCGTGGTCACCACGGCATGGGTCCTGGGAGTGCTCACCGGATCTTCGCCCGTTCCCGGGTTGACGGGATAGGCCGGATAATCGGCCCCCGCGATGGAAAGGCGCAGCCGCTCGCCCCTCCTCAGCGTCACGCAGGTGGTGGCCAGCTTTAGCTTGTATCGGCCAGTCGTAGCGGTGCGGTGATGCGCATATCCACTCGAGATCTGAAGAACCCTTTCGTCAGACGTGATGAGCGAAAGAATGCAGCAAAGATCGAAGCTCGGGCGGTCCGAACCAGCCACCGATGAACAGCATCGGAAGACGCCGGGTACGAATGGCACCTAGGTTTGTCACGGGTGAAATGCAGTCCCAGTACGGCGAATCCGGAGGCGTTTCGAGCCAGTCCATGACGTGCGAATAATGTCGGTATTTCTGCAGCAGCTGCTGATCATTAGTTCGGCCGCGCCCATCATGGGAGTGACTGCTTCCGTCAAGGCTGGACCCGGATCCGCTTCTGGCCCATCCTGAGGGAACGCTGGCGGCCATCGCCGGCCGTTCCAACAGCAGTCTCCACGCGATGGACAGAGATCGTCACCCGGGCAAGCGAGTATCCCTTGCGGGAATGCATATCGACCGGACGTCGGGCGTGCCACTGCATTTGCAGATTGCGGCCCACATCCGCGGCTGCATTTTACGCGGTGCCTTTCCGGCTGGAACGCAGTTCCTGGGCTCGCGAGAGATCGCGCGGGAATTGGGCTGCTCGCGCACGGTGGTGCTGACCGCGTGGGATCTGCTTTACGCCGAGGGGTATCTGGAATCGACGCCACGCGGCAGCGTGCTGGTGGCGTCCGTCGCGATGCCGTATGCAGAACCGCCGCCTACTGCGCCGCCCTGGGCTGGGCCCGCCAATATGTCGAAGCGCTGGCGATCGCTGCTTGGTCTGGATTACGAGACCAATTGGCCGTCCGTGTTCGCGCCTGGCGCGCCCGACATCTCGACATTTCCCTTCAAGGAATGGTCACGCCTGCTGCGCCAGACTTGGCAAAATCCGAGGGAACAGGAGTGCCTCGACCTTCCTGCCGAAGGTCACCCGCGGCTGCGGAGCGAGATCGCGAATTTTCTCGGCTCGGTGCGAGGGCTGGTCTGCTCGCCGGAAGAGGTCGTTGTCACGCCCGGTACGTCGGGTGCGCTGGATTTCTGCAGCCGGATGATCCTCGATCCCGGAGACGAGGTCTGGGTCGAGGAGCCCGGCTTCATCGAGGCCCGAGGGGCACTGACGGCAGCCGGCGCGAAGCTCGTTCCAATTCCCGTCGATGACAAAGGCCTCGTCGTTTCGGAGGGCATCAGGCGTGCACCGCGCGCGAAGCTGATCGTGGTCACGCCGTCGCACCAATATCCGCTCGGCGTCAGCATGGGCCTGGAGCGGCGTCTCGAGTTGCTCGACTGGGCCAGCAGGAACGACGTCTGGGTGATCGAGGACGACTACAATTCGGAATTCAGACATCAGGACAGCATGATCGCCTCTTTGCGTTCGCTCGATCGCGAGGGACGGGTGATCTATTTCGGCACCTTCTCCAAGATGATGATGCCTAATCTGCGGCTCGGCTACATGGTCGCCAATAGGCATTTCATCGCCGGATTTTCCAGGGGTCGCGCGCGGATCGACGTGCACACTTCCGGCATCGGACAGCTCGCTTTGGCCGAGTTCATGCGGGAAGGGCACCTGCTGCGACATCTCCGTGCGATGCGCCGGGTCTATGCGAGCAGGCGAAAGGCTCTGATCGAGGCGATCGCGGCCCAGGCGCCGGATGATCTGATCGTGTCCTCCGCCGTCACCGGGCTGCATCTCGTCGCGCTTTTCACCGAGGCGATGCAAGCGCGGATGAGTGATCGCGAAGCGGCGGCTGCCGTGAAACAGGCCGGCATCCACGTCCAGCCGCTCTCGCAGAATTTTCTGGAGCAACCGACGCGACAGGGCCTCGTGTTCGGCTACGGACGTCTGCGCGTCGAGGACGCCTCGCCGCTGCTTGCGAGAGTGGTGGCTTGCATCGGCAGCGGCTCGCGCAATGCACCATCCAAACCGCCAATCTCTTCCCTTGCTGCTGCAATAAAGAGAGGCTGAGCCGATCGCCATGCATAGCTCCGGGGCCAGGCGAACATCCCGCCGGGCCGGGTCGGTCGCCTGCAAATTAGACAGAGGATTTGACGCGTTCGGATTGCGCGGCAGCGGATCCCGCGATTTGTGCCGAGAAATCTCTGGCACGCTGCACTTTTCCCGCGTGGACCGGTCCGCGCTCGCCTGCCGTCGCCGCGGGCAGCGCTGCATCAAAACGTGCAGCAGCCGGCGCGGCGCGCGGCTAACGTCGCGTGCTGGTCTAGCGGATTGGGACAACTCTGGCTCTATCCCCCGCCTATCGCTCTGTCGCACGCTTCCGGTCGGTGGCATGACAGCGGATGCATGATGAGCGCTCTCGGTTTGGCATTGGACTTTGCGATGGGTCGGAAGCACCCGGCGTCTGGTCTGGACGGGACGCGTAGCTGACTGAGCAGATGAGCGATTCCGGCAATCACTGGGAGGTCGGCACCGATATCGGTGGCACCTTCACCGACATCGTCGCGATCCGGCGCGATTCCGCGGAAGTGCGGACCGCCAAGGTGCCGTCGCGGCCCGACGCACCCGTTCAGGCGATGCTGGAGGCTATCGACGCGGTTGGCCTGCGCAAGAGCGAGGTCAAACGCTTCGTCCACGGCACCACGCGTGTCACCAACGCTATCGTCGAGGGCCGGTTGCCGAAGGTGGCGCTGGTCGCGACCGCGGGTTTTGCCGACGTGCTGGAGATCGCGCGCTACCGCCGCCGCGATCTCTATCGCCTCGATATCCCGCCGAAATCGCCGCCCCTGGTGCCGCCGGAACGATGCTTTGGGCTCGCCGAACGCCTCGACCACGAGGGCCGGGTGCTGAAGGCGCTGGAGGAAGCGGAGATCGAGCGTCTGGTGGCCTGGCTCAAGCGTACCGGCGTGCAGAGCGTCGCCGTGGCCTTGCTTCACGCCTATGCCAATCCGGTGCACGAAAAAATGCTCGGCGAGCGACTCAAGGAAGTTGTCGCACATGTCTCGCTGTCGCACGAGGTCAATCCCGAGGCGCGCGAATATGAGCGGACCTCGGCAACCGTGTTCAACGCGGCCGCGATGCCGATCGCGGTGGAATATCTCAGCGAGCTGGAGCAGCGGCTGCCGATCGGCCCCGGCCTCCAGGTGTTTCATTCCGCCGGCGCCATGATCCCGATTTCGGCGGTGAAACGCCGGCCGCTGGTGATGGCGATGTCGGGGCCTGCGGCCGGCGTCTCCGCTTCCGTCGCCATCGCGCGCCAGCTCGGCGCCTCGCGCATGCTGACCTTCGACATGGGCGGCACCACGACGGATGTTTGCCTGATCGTGGACGGCCAGGCCGAGATGACGGACGGTCGCATGCTGGGCGACAAGCCGTTGCGCCAGCCGATGCTCGCGGTGCATTCGATCGGCGCGGGCGGCGGATCAATCGTCCGCAGCGGCCCCGGCGGCCTTACGGTCGGCCCGCAGAGTGCCGGCTCCGAGCCGGGACCGGCGTGCTATGGTCGCGGCGGTCGTGAGCCGACGATCACCGATGCCAATGCCGTGCTCGGCTATCTCAATCCCGAGACGAAACTCGGCGACCGTATCGGCCTCGACATCGAGGCCGCGAAGCGCGTGATCGGACCGGTCGCGCGCGCGCTCGAACTCGACCTCACCGAAACGGCGCTAGGAATCATCAAGGTCGCGAATGCGACCATGGCCCGCGCGCTCCGCCGCGTCACGGTCGAGCGCGGCATCGACGGGCGCGACTGTACGCTGCTTGCCTTCGGCGGCGGCGGCCCGATGCATGCTGCGGGCCTCGCCGATCTCTATGGAATCACAGAGGTCGTCGTGCCCAGCGCATCGAGCGCGTTCTCGGCGCTGGGCTGCCTCACGGCCGATTTCAGCTTCCTCCAGCAGCAGACTCTTCGCGCCGCCCTCGACGGCATCGATCTCGCGCGCGTATCGGAGCGGATCGAGGCCCTGATCGCCGATGCATCCGCGCCGCTGCTCGCCAATGGCGTTGCGAAGGCGGAGATCCAGGTCGAGCTGGCCGCGTTGATGCGCTATGTAGCGCAGAACGATGCCATTCCGGTGTCTTTCGCCTTGCCGCTGGACGTCGCCAGGCTCAAGCAGGATTTCCTGACGCGGCATCACGAGCTGTTCGGCTATGCGACCGGCGAGCCTTGCGTCATCGAGTCCGTGCGGGTGCAGGCCCGCCGGCCGTCGACAACCGTCGTGAGCCGGCCGGCGACGGCGGTGAGGGCGGTATCCACGGGCACGCGTGTCTGCTCGTTTGATGGTCTGCCCGAGACGGCGACAGCGATCGTCGACCGCGCGGCGCTAACCGAGATCGTCAACGGCCCTGCGATCATCGAAGACGCGTGGTCGACCGTGGTCGTGCCGCCCGGATGGCAGGCGAAGCCTGATGCGACGGGCAATCTGTTCCTGACGCGGAGGAGGGCATGAAGCTCGATCCATTCGTTGTCGAGGTCATCAGGCACGGGCTTTCCGCCGCGGCCGAGGAGATGAGCCTGGTGATGACGCGCTCGGCGCGCTCGCCGCTGTTGCGCGAGGCCGGTGACCTGTCGTCCGCGATCACCGACGGCCACGGCGGTCTGGTCGGGCAGGGGCGCGACATCCCGATCCATCTCGGCGCGATGGCCTACACCATTCCCGAATTGCTGAAGGTGGTGCCGCGCGACAGCCTGAACGACGGCGACGTGCTGATCTACAATGTCGGCGCGCTCGGCGGCAATCATCTCAACGACGTCAAGGTCGTGCGGCCCGTCTTCGTCGACGGCGACATCGTGGCCTTCGCGGTCAGCCTCGCGCACTGGCCCGACATCGGCGGCACCTGGCCCGGCAGCTATTTTGCCAAGGCGATCGACACCTTCCAGGAGGCGATGCGGATTCCGCCGGTGCTGATCGCGACTGCGGCCGGCATCAACACGGCGATCGTGCAACTGCTGAAGGCCAATGTTCGCGATGCCGAATCCTGCGAGGGCGACCTCCTCGCCCAGATCGCCGCGACCAAGGCCGGCGAGCGGCGCATCGTCGAGCTTTGCCGCGAGCACGGCAAGGCGGTGTTCACGGCCGCGCAGTCGCGCCTGCACGATCTCTCCGAGATCGAGATGCGCGCGGCGCTGCGCGATCTTCCAGACGGCGTCTATGAGGGCGAGGATTACCTCGACGACGGCAGCGACAACAACGCGCCGGCGCGCATCCATGTGAAGATCACCATTCGCGGCGACGAGGCGACCTTCGACCTCTCCGGAAGCTGCGATCGCGTCTCGAACTTCTGCAACACGACACCGTTCATGGCGCGCTCGGCCGCCGCCTATGCCGCGCGCATCATGAGCGGGCGCGACATGCAGCAGAACGCAGGCGCGCTCAGGCCTTTGACCATCATCACGCGCCCGGGCTCGATCCTGGAGCCCGGCTGGTCGGCGTCCGTCGCGGCCGGCAACCATGAGACGTCCATGCGTATCGTCGACGCGATCTTCCGCGCGATGCAGGACACCATTCCCGAGCGCCTGTCGGCCGGCGGCGCCACCACGGCGGGTGTTCTGTTCTTCGCCGAGCCGCGGCCGAACGGATCGTGGAAGATGCTCTACGAGGTTCACGGCGGCGGCGAAGGCGCGCGCCACGATCGGGACGGCATGTCGGCAACCCGGGTGCATCTGTCCAACACCTCGAATACGCCGGTCGAGGTGATCGAAGCGAATTACGCGATCCGGCTGGAGCAGCAGGCCATCCGCCGACAATCCGGCGGCGCGGGGGCGCACCGCGGCGGCGACGGTTCGGTTCGGACCTATCGCATCCTCGCACCCTCGATGCACCTGACGACCTGCATCGAAAGGATGGTGATTGCGCCTTGGGGCATGCAGGGCGGCGAATCCGGCAAGGCGTGCCGTATCTCACTGGTGAGGCAGGGCGCGAACGTCGCGATCGACGGCAAGTCGAACCTGGTGCTGCAGCAAGGCGATCTCGTCACGATCGAGATGTGCGGCGGCGGCGGTTATGGCGCTGCAGCTGTAGAGTGAGGGGATTGCGATGAGCAGATTGTTGCGAACCGGGCTGAATGCGGGCGACGCCGCGCCGATGGCCGTGGTCGGCGGCGAGGGCGTCTACTTCCACCTGTCCGATGGCCGCAAGCTGATCGACGGCAGCAACACCGGCGGCGGTCTCGGCCATCGCCATCCCGCAATGGTGGAGGCGATCCGCCGCGCGGCGGATACGCCCGTCGTCAACGAAGGCTGGACCTGGGTGGGCCGCGAACAGGCCGCGGATGACCTGATGGCCACTGCGTTCAAGGGTGAAGAGGATTGGGTCGGCGCGGTGCGCTTCTGCATCAGCGGCAGCGAAGCCAACGACATGGCGCTGTCGCTCTGTCAGGCCCTGATGCAGCGGTCCGCGTTGGCCACGCGGGAACGCGCCTATCACGGCATCACCGGCCTGTCGCGCAGCATGACGGTGCAGCCGCAATGGCATGGCGGGCTCGCCGTGCATGCCGGTGGTTCGAAGCTGCCGGCGCCGATGGCGCCGGTGCGGATCCTGCCGGCGCCGGATGGCGCGATCTACGGCGCGCCGGCCAACAATACGCCGCCGAGCGAGTATCTCGCAGATGCCACGCGGCTGCTCTCGGACACGGCGGCAACCATCATCGACTACACCCAAGGCGGCATCTATTACGACGGCGCCTATCAGGACGAGGTGGCGCGTTGCGCGCGGCAGGCGGGCTCCTACTGGATCGCCGACGAGGTCGTGACCGGCGCCGGGCGCGCGGGCCGCTGGTTCGCGTTCCAGGGGGCGCAAAGTCGCCCGGACATCGTCACGCTGGGCAAGTCGCTCGGCGGTGGCGCCGCCGCTGTAGCTGCGGTCGTGGTCTCCAAGAACATCGTTGAGCAGCTCAAGGGTGCGAGCTGGCAGAACTATGGCACGTTGCGCGGCCATCCCATCAGCATGGCGGCCGTCAGCGCCTATCTTAAGGTTGTCACCGAGGACGGGATTCTGGAGCGTGTGCAGCAGCTCGAGAAGCTGTTCATCCGCCGCCTGCTCGCGATCGCGCAGAAGCATCCGAGCGTGCAGCGCGTCGCGGGGCAGGGGCTGCACTGGACGGTCGAGCTGCACGGGCCGGATTGGCGGACCTGGCATGCCGACACCACGGAGGTGCCGATCGCCTCGCGCGTCGCGGAGCGGGCGCTGGAAGCCGGTGCGGTGATCGGCACCAGCGGCGAGCAGACCTCGCTGTTTCTGGCGCCGCCGCTGATCATCTCCGGGCGCGAGGCTGACCAGCTTCTGGACGCGCTTGACCACGGCCTCGATGCTGCCGACGAGGAGCACGGGTGAGCGCGGACCAAACGATACTCCGCCCTTCGCCGGCCTGGCCCGCGGATGAGCCCTGGCATCTCGCGATGCCGGAGGGGACGCTTTACGATGCGCTGGCGCGTGCTGCACGCGAACGCCCGTCGCATCCGGCGACGGTGTTTTACGGCGCTGGCATGGGCTACGCCGAGCTGCGCGACCGCGTCGATGCCATGGCCGGCTTCCTGCAAGGCGCCTGCTGCGTCAAGCGCGGCGACCGCGTCATGATCGCGCTTCAGAACTCGCCGCAATATGTCATCGCCTACTACGCGGTGATGCGGGCGGACGCCGTGATCGTACCGGTCAATCCCATGAACAAGACCGCCGAGATTGCGTATCTCGCCGTGGACAGCGGGGCCAAGGTCGCGATCATCGGGAGCGAACTGAGCGATGTGTTTGCCCCGCTGCTGGGCGAGGCCATCAGGCATGCGATTGTCGCGCAGTATCGCGACGAGATTCCAGCCGCGACGCCCTATACGCTGCCATCCTGCGTCACGGAAGCGCAGGCGGAGGTGCCGTCATCGCCGGGCTGGCATTCCTGGTCGTCCGCGATCGCACGAGGCTTGCAGCCGGGTGTGATGACCGCAGGTCCGGACGATCTCATGATCCTGCCCTACACGTCTGGCACCACGGGCAAGCCCAAAGCGTGCATGCATACGCATCGCAGCGCGCTGTTTACGGCTGTCCTGCAAGCGCGCTGGTACAAGCTGGACCGCAGCGCCGTGATGACCGGGTTCATGCCACTGTTCCACGTGGCGGGCATGCAGGGCTCGATGAATGCGGCGATGGTCACTGGGGCCACGCTGCTCCTGATGGCGCGCTGGGACAAGGATCTGTTGCCGGATCTGTTCGAGACCCATGGGGTGACGTTCTGGAATGCCGCGCCGACCATGATCGTGGACGTGCTCGCCAGCGCCCGGTTTCGCGACAAATGCTTTGCGAAGCTCAAGGTTCTGACCGGCGGCGGCGCGGCGATGCCGGCGGCGGTCGCTGAGCGGCTGAAGGGGCGCTTCGGCCTCGATTTCGTCGAGGGCTATGGCATGACCGAGACGATGTCGCCGACGCACCTCAACCCGATGGCCGCGCCGAGGCGGCAATGCCTCGGCATCGCGGTGCACGAGACGCATGCGCGGATCATCGATCCCGAGAGTTTGGTCGAGCTCGACGACAATGTCGTCGGCGAGATCGTCGTGCACGGGCCGCAGGTGCTGCAGGGGTACTGGAACAGGCCGCAGGCGAATGCCGAGGCCTTCATCGAACTTGACGGCAAGCGGTTCCTGCGTACGGGCGATCTCGGCTACCGCGATGCCGAAGGCTATTTCTTCGCGGTCGACCGCCTGAAGCGGATGATCAATGTCAGCGGCTTCAAGGTCTGGCCAGCCGAGGTCGAGGCCGCGATGTATCAGAACGGCGCTATCCGGGAATGCTGCATCGTCTCGGCGCCGGACGGCTACCGCGGCGAGACCGTCAAGGCACTGGTGGTTCTGGACGAGACCGCGCGCGCAACGACATCGCCCGACGACATCATTGGCTGGGCGCGGGGCGCGATGGCGAGCTACAAGGCGCCGCGAGCCGTCGTCTTCGTCGAGTCCCTGCCGCGCACTGCAAGCAACAAGGTCAACTGGCGGCTTTTGCAGGACGCCGAATGGGGACGGACGGCATGAAAGCTGCTTGGCTGGGAAATCGGCGCTGGGCTACGTTATGCTGCGTGCGCCGGAACAACCTTGAAGCCGCTGCTTCCCCCGAGAGATCACCAGGAACTCGCTGATGCGAATCGTCAATGTCGCCGCCGCCCAGATGGGCCCGATCCAGAAAGCCGACAGCCGCGAGGCCGTGGTCAAGCGCATGATCGCGCTGATGGACGAGGCCAAGAGCAAAGGCGCCGACTTGATCGTCTATCCCGAATTAGCGCTGACGACGTTCTTCCCGCGCTGGTATGTCGAGGACCGGGCCGAGTTCGACGTCTGGTTCGAGCGGGAGATGCCGAACGCGGCGACAAGGCCGCTGTTCGAGCGTGCCGCGCAGCACGGAATGGCGATGAACTTCGGCTATGCGGAGCTGACGCCGGACGGCCATCATTTCAACACCGCGGTTCTCACCGACAAGTCCGGCAAGATCGTCGGCAAATACCGCAAGGTTCACCTGCCGGGCCATGTGGAATACGACACCAAACGCTCGCACCAGCATCTGGAGAAGCGCTATTTCGAGCCGGGCGATCTCGGCTTCAAGGTCTGGCGTACGCTGGGCGGCATCATCGGCATGGCGATCTGCAACGACCGCCGCTGGCCCGAGACCTATCGCGTCATGGGCTTGCAGGGCGTGGAGATGGTGCTGATCGGCTACAACACGCCATCGGTGAATGCCGAGAAGAGCGAAGAGGGCGTCGAAAAGCGCCTGTTCCACAATCGCCTCTCGGTGCAGGCCGGCGCCTACCAGAACGCGACCTGGGTGGTCGCGGTGGCCAAGGCCGGCATCGAGGACGGCCACCCGCTGTTCGGCGGCAGCCTGATCGTCGATCCCAACGGCGAGATCGTGGCCGAAGCGAAGACGGAGGAAGACGAGGTCCTGGTCCATCCCTGCGACCTCGATGCCACCACCTTCGGCAAGTCCACGATCTTCGATTTCGCGCGGCATCGCCGCATCGAGCATTACGGCCTGATCACCAGCCAGACCGGCGCGGTGCCGCCGCCGGAGACGTGACGCCGATGGCTGACAAGGGCATCTCCCTGCGCGAGCTTGACGCGCGTGACCGCTACAAGCTGCTCTGCGGCGTTGTGGTGCCGCGGCCGATCGCGCTGGTGACGACGCTGGACGAGAACGGAGCTGTCAATGCCGCGCCGTTCAGCTTCTTCAACGTCTTCTCGGAAAGCCCCGCGCTGATCGTGCTCGGGCTGCAGCACAAGCCCGATCACAGCCCGAAGGACACGACCCGCAACATCCATCGCGACGGCGAATTCGTCGTGCACATGGTGGATGAAGCGCTGTCGGTGGCGATGAACGACTGCGCGGTCGATTTCCCCTCCGGCGACAGCGAGGTCGCCGCGACCGGCCTTGCCACGCTTTCGTCGGTGGACGTGAAGGTGCCGCGCCTCGCCGCGGCGCCTTTTGCGCTGGAATGCCGGCGCCACGTCGTGCTGAACTTCTCGCCGGATCGCGAGCTGTTGATCGGCGAGGTGCTCAGGGTCCACGCCCGTGAGGGCCTCGTCGATGCCGGCAATATGTATGTCGATTTCGATGCGTACCGGCCGATCGGGCGCATGTTCGGCAATCTCTATACGACGCAGCGGGATACGTTCGCGCTTGTCCGCGAGAGCCATGCGCAATGGCTCGCTCGTCAGGACAAGAAAGAGTTGAAGGACGCCTAGTGAGCCGAGAACTGCACCGTGCCCAGCGCCATGGTGACGGCCGCCTGTGTCGGATCGATCACGGGAATGCGCAGCGCGTCCTCCAGCGGGCGGCGGTGGCGCGCCATACCGGCGCAGCCCATCACAATGGCGCGGGCGCCGTCCTCGTCGCGCAGCGCGCGGCCTACCTCGATCATCTTGGCGAGCGTCCCTTCGCCGGACGCCGTCTCCGCAACGCTCATGTTCAGCGGCCGCTCGCCGGCGAGGCGGTCGGTCAGTCCCATCTGCCTGAGATAGCGCATGTGACGCGGGATCGATCGCTGGGCGATCGCGATGACGCCGAAGGTCTCGGCGCGCGAAAGCGCGGTCAGCACGCCGCACTCGGCAATGCCGAACACGGGACGGTCGGTGCCTTCACGACAGACCTGAAGCCCGGGATCGCTGTAGCAGGCGATGACGAAGGCGGCCGAGCTGTTGTCGCTCTCGACCAGCCGGCGCAGCGGCATCGCGACGCTGTCGACGTCGGCCTGGCTCTCGATGCCGAAGGGACCCTCGGCCAGCGTCTGGCAGACCACTTCCGGCCCGCCCTCGAAGTCGAGCGGCTTCAGCGCATCCTCCAGCCCTTGCGTGACGTTGTGATTGGAATTGGGGTTGATGACGAGAATGCGCGGCCGGGACATGATGGTCTTCCTGCAAAATGGAGATCACTCGTTTCAGGTATATCATGGAGTGCCTCATGACTGAACCAGTTTACGACCTGATCATCCGCGGTGGCCGCGTCGCCACCACCACCGACGTCTTCGAGGCCGATGTTGCGATTTCCGGCGAGACCATCGCAGCTGTCGGCAAGGGCCTGCCCGCGGCCAAACGCGAGATCGACGCGCGCGGCAAGCTGGTGCTACCCGGAGGCGTCGACAGCCATGCTCATATCGAGCAGCTCTCCGCTGCCGGCATCATGAATGCCGATACGTTCGAAAGCGCGACGGTCTCTGCCGCCTTCGGCGGCACCACCACGGTGATCCCGTTTGCCGCCCAGCATGTCGGGATGAAGCTGCCGCAGGTGGTGGAGGACTATCACGTGCTGGCGAGGAAGGGCGCCGTGATCGACTACGCCTTTCACATGATCATTGCGGACGCGACCAAGGAGACGGTCGAGGAGCACATCCCGGCGCTGGTGAAGCAGGGGCATGCCTCGATCAAGATCTTCATGACCTACGACCGGCTCAAGGTCGACGACGAGCCGCTGCTCGACATCCTCCTCGCGGCGCGCCAGTCCGGCGCGATGCTGTGCGCGCATGCCGAGAACCACGGCATCATCGCCTGGATGGTCAAGCGCCTGCTCGCGCGCGGCTACGCCTTGCCGAAATATCATGCCGTCAGCCACGCCCGCGTCTCGGAGGCCGAGGCGTTCACGCGGTTGATCGGCATGGCGGCGCTGATTGACCAGCCGATCATGATCTTCCACGTCTCGACCGCCGAGGGCGCCAAGGTGATCCGCGACGCGCGCGGGCAAGGCCTCAAGGTCTTCGCCGAGACCTGCCCGCAATATCTGTTCCTCACTGCGGACGATCTCGACAAGCCCGGTTCGGAAGGTGCCAAATGGATGTGCAGCCCGCCGCCGCGGACGCATGCAGACCAGGAGGCACTCTGGCAGGCGCTCTCGCTGGGCGATCTCCAGACCATCTCGTCGGACCACGCGCCTTATCGCTACGACGAGACCGGCAAGCTGCGCGCCGGTCCCAATCCGAACTTCAAGCAGGTCGCCAACGGCCTGCCCGGACTGGAGCTGCGGCTGCCGCTGCTGTTCGATGCGATGGTGTCGAAGGGTCGGCTGGGCCTCGAAAAATTCGTCGAGTTGACCGCGACCGCGCCGGCAAAGATCTACAATCTGCATCCGCGCAAGGGCTCGATTGCGGTCGGAGCCGACGCCGATATCGCGATTTGGGATCCCGACCGCGAGGTCACGATCGCCGACGAGATGATGCACGATCTCGCCGGCTATACGCCGTTCGCAGGCCGCAAGCTGAAGGGCTGGCCGGTTTCGGTGCTCTCGCGCGGCCGGATGATCATCGACGGCAACAAATGTTTCGGGAAGCCGGGCAGCGGAAAGTTCCTCGCGCGCAGCGGCGGCGAGGCGGCAAAGCCGACCGGCAGGCTCGTGGCCGACATGGATCCGGAACGGAATTTCGGAGCAAAATTGCTGTGATGATGGATTGCACGCGATGAAGATCATCATCTTCGGCGGCACCGGCTTTATCGGCCTCAATCTCGCCGAGGTGCTGCTCGCGCGTGACCATGACGTGACGCTGTATGATTGCGCGCCTCTCCCGCCGGCGGCACAGCGGTCGCTGCCCAATTATCGGGAGCGGCTCAAGGTCGTCCAGGGCGACATTACCGACGCGGAAGGCATCGAGGGCCTGATTGCCGGTGGATACGATGCGATCGTGCTCGGCGCGGCGATTACGGCTGGGGAGGAGCTCGAGCGGGCATCGACTGCGCGCGTGCTCGAAATCAACGTGATGGCGCAGATTCCCATTCTGCTTGCGGCGATCCGCCATCGTGTTCGGCGGGTCGTCAATCTGTCGTCGGCATCGGCCTATGGCGCATCGGGGACGAGGTTCGACGTCCTGGACGAGGAGACGCCTTGCGATCCCGTCTCGTTCTACGCCGTCAGCAAGTTCACGTCCGAGCGATCGGTGGCGCGCCATGCCGAGCTCTTTGGCGGCGATTTCCTGAGCGTGCGGCTGAGCGCCGTATTCGGTCCATGGGAGCGGCCCGGGGCGGTGCGCGATACGCCAAGCCTCCAGTTCCAG
Organism: Bradyrhizobium sp. LVM 105; assembly: GCF_003957705.1. Lineage (NCBI taxonomy): Bacteria > Pseudomonadati > Pseudomonadota > Alphaproteobacteria > Hyphomicrobiales > Nitrobacteraceae > Bradyrhizobium > Bradyrhizobium sp. LVM 105. The sequence goes on from NZ_QZMV01000001.1 coordinate 616,512, forward strand.
ATTCTGGCCGCCTTCGCGCGCGGAGAGCCGGCGATCTTGCCGGATGCCGGAGTGAAAGACTGGACCTACGCGCCGGACGCCGCCGAAGCCGTGGCGAAGCTGATCGAGGCTGAACGGCCGCGCCATCGTCTCTACAACATCTCCAGCGGGACAGCCTGGTCGGCGCTGCAATGGGGTGAGGCGTTTGCGGCGCTGCATCGGGGCTTGCAATGCCGGCTCGCAGCGCCGGGAGAGAAAACCGAGATCAAGCTCCACGGCGGCGATCGGGCGCCGATGTCGGTTGCGCGGATGGCCCATGAATTCGGCTGGCGCGCCCGGTTCGGTTGCGCGGAGTCGGCGGCCGCGATGAGCGCTTGGTGGATGCAGCACAAGGAGACGATCTGAGATGCAGCTGCAGGGGCGCACGGCGATCATCACGGGAGCAGGCTCGGGGATCGGCCGCGCCAGCGCAAAGCTGTTCGTGGAGGAGGGCGCGCGCCTTGCCTTGGTCGATCGCGATGCCGCCGGCCTAAAGGAGACGGTGAGCCTGGTCGGCGAGGCCACGACTCATGTCGGCGACGTCGGCGATGCCGGTTTCGCCGAGACTGTCGTCGGCGAGGTCGTCGCGCGCCACGGTCGCCTCGACATCCTGATGACGGCGGCCGGCTTCTCCTGCGGCGGCACGGTGCTGACGACGAGCCTGGACGACTGGGACGCGGTGTTTCGCACCAATGTCGGCGGCACCTGGCTGTGGGCTCGGGCCGCCGTGCCTCACATGCAGCGGCAGAACAGTGGCTCCATCATCACCTTGGCTTCGCAGCTCGCGATGGCCGGCGGCAAGGGCAACAGCGCCTATATCGCCGCCAAGGGCGCCATCGTCAGCCTGACGCGCACCATGGCGGTGGATTTCGCCACCGACGGCATTCGCGTCAACGCGATTGCGCCGGGCGCGATCGATACGCCGATGCTTCGCCGCAGCTTCGCCCGTCACGCCAATAATTCGGACGAGGTGCGTGAGGCCTCGCGCAACCGCCATGCCATGAAGCGGTTTGGCGAGGCGCAGGAGATCGCGCAGACAGCGCTGCATCTTGCCAGCGATGCATCCTCGTTCACGACCGGCACTGTGATGGTGGTTGACGGAGGCTGGCTCGCGGCATGAGTGATGGGCTGACGACGCTCGAAACGAACGTGCGCGCCGATCTCGCGAAGATCGCGCATCCTCATGCCGCATGGCTCGAACCGAAGACGGGACCCGACGACAGACCGGCGCTGGATGTCCTCATCGTCGGCGCCGGCCAGTCCGGCATCACCATCGGCTTCGGCCTGATGCGCTCGCGCGTCAGCAACATCCTGCTGATCGACAAGTCGGAAGAGGGCAAGGAAGGCCCGTGGCTAACCTATGCCCGCATGCCGACGCTGCGCAGCCCGAAGGATTATACCGGCCCCGATCTCGACATCCCGAGCCTCACCTACCAGTCCTGGCACGAAGCCCGGTTCGGCAAGGAAAGCTGGCAACAGCTCGGCCTGATCGAACGTTGCCATTGGGCGGAGTATCTGCTGTGGCTGCGACGCACGATCGGCTTGCCCGTGCGCAACAATTGCGAGCTTCTGGAGATCGTGCCTGCATCCGACGGCCTACTGGCCGCGCGCGTGAAACGGGCAGGCGAGATCGAGACGCTTTACGCCCGCAAGATCGTGCTTGCGACGGGGCAGGAGGGCATGGGCGATTGGATGGTCCCGGAGCAGCTAGCGCATCTGCCGGCGAGTTCGGTCGCGACCGTCGCCGACGACATCGACTTCCACAAGCTTCGTGGCAAGCGCGTGGCCGTGATCGGTGCCGGTGCATCCGCCTTCGACAATGCGGCGACCGCGCTGGAGGCGGGCGCGGCAGAGGTGCATCTGCTGTGTCGCCGGTCGCAGATCCAGGTGATCCAGCCCTATCGTTGGCTGACCTTTCGCGGCTTCCTGCGCCACCTCAGCGATCTCGACGATGCATGGCGCTGGCGCTTCATGCGGGCGATCCTCGAAATGCGGGAAGGCTTTCCGCAACCGACTTATGATCGCTGCGCGCGCTACGTCAATTTCACATTGCACGAGGGCGCACCGGTCGAGACGGCCCGCGAAACCGACAAGGGCATCGAATTGCAGACGCCGCATGGCGCCATCGCGACGGATTTCGTCATTTGCGGCACCGGCATCGACATGAACTTTTCCAGTCGTGGCGAGCTCTCCGCATTCGCTGCCAACATCGCGACCTGGGCCGACCGCTATCAACCGCCGGAGAGCGAGCGCAACGATCGGCTCGGCCGCTTTCCCTACCTCGCCGACGATTACGCTTTCACCGAGCGCGTAGCCGGCGAGACGCCGTGGATTTCCGACATCCATCTCTTCGCCATCGCCTCAACCATGAGCTTTGGCCCGTCTGGATCGTCGATCAATGCGATGACGACGGCCGTTCCCAAGCTCGTGAATGGCCTGACACGCGGCCTGTTCCGCGCCGATGTCGAGCGGCACTGGGCTTCGCTCTGCGCCTATGACGTGCCGCAGGCGGTTACGCGGCCGGCGCGAAAAATGGGGGAAACGCGATGATCATCCATGCGCCGCCGCGACGAGGCGTCCCCACCAGCACGCCGTGAGACTGGCGCGCAACTTGCTTCTTTCTTGACCAGTCTAGCCGGCCTTCCTCTTCGGAAATTCAAGGAAAACCAATGCGTTTTGTGTCTTTCAGGTCTGCGGCCTCAGTTCTCGCCACCACTGCGCTGTTGTCGATCGCCACCGCGCCGTCGCAGGCGCAAACCAGGGCGGAGACATTGCGCTATGTCACCGGCGCCTCCGTCAACACGCTCGATCCAAACATCCCGGGCTCGACGCGCGAATCTTTCGCGCTGAGCATGAGCACCTATGACCGGCTGGTGACATTTGGCCGCAAGCAGCTCAATGGCAAATGGGTGTTCGATCTCGACACGATCACCGGCGAGCTGGCCGAATCCTATGACGTCAGCCCCGACGGTTTGAAGCTCACGTTCCGTCTGCGCAAGGACGCAAAATTCCAGGACGGCTCGCCCGTGACCGCCGAGGACGTGAAATGGTCGCTCGATCGCTGCGTCACCGCGCCGATCCTCGGTAAGGCGCAATTGCTGACGGGCTCGCTGACCTCGGCCGATCAGTTCAAGGTGATCGACCCTCTCACCATCGAGGTGACGCTGCCCAAGCCCGACAAGCTCGCGCTGCCGAACCTGGCCACGGTCTATCCCATGATCATCAACTCGAAGGTCGCCAAGGCACACGCGACGCCGGATGATCCCTGGGCCACTGCATGGCTGAAGGAGCACACCGCAGGCAGCGGCGCCTACGTGGTCGAGAACTTCAAGCCCGGCGAGCAGGTGATCCTCAAGCGGGACGAGAACTGGAACCGCGGCTCGGCCAACAAGCCGGCTTTCTTCAAGCGCGTCATCGTGCAATCGGTTCCGGAACCGGCAACCCGCGCCAATCTGGTCGAACGCGGGGATGCCGATCTCGTTGTCGATCTCCAGGCCAGCGATGTGCAGTCGCTGGAGGCCAAGGGCAAGCTCAAGGTGATCTCGACGCCGCAATACAATGCGATCACCTACGTCTCGATGAACAACCAGCTGCCGCCCTTTGACAACGTGAATGTGCGCCGCGCTATCGCTTACGCGCTGCCCTATGACGACATGTTCAAGGCTGCCCTGTTCGGCCGGGGCGCGCCGCTGTTCGGCGCGACATGGCCGGATGGCAATCCGTTGAATGGCATTTATCCGTTCCAGCAGCCGGTGAAGATGGATCTCGACAAGGCCAGGGAATATCTGAAGGCGGCCGGTCTGCCGGAAGGCTTCTCGACAACGTTCAGCTTCAATGTCGGCCAGTCCTCGACGGCGGAGCCGATGGCTGCCCTTGTCAAGGAGTCGCTTGCCAAGATCGGCATCAAGGTCGACATTCAGAAGCTGCCGGACGCGCAGATGTCGACGCAGATCAACGAGAAGAAGCTGCCTTTCTTCACGGAGGGCATCGTCGCCTGGCTGCCGTCGACTGATTATTTCTACCGCAACTTCTACACAGGCACCCAGCGCTGGAATTACAGCTCGATCAACAACCCGGAGCTTGCCGCGATTGCGCAGGAAGCCCGCTTCGAGCCGGACAAGGCCAAGTATGAGGCAGCAGGCCGCAAGCTCAATGCGATGCACTTCGATCTGATGCCGCAGATCATGCTGTGGCAACCGAACCAGGACGCGGTCATGGCGCCGTCGATCGAAGGCTACACCTACGAGTTCCATCGCCAGGTGGACTATCGCGATGTCAGCCGGAAGTGACATCGTGATCAACGGGAGCGCTGAATGGTGATGACCGGTCTTGGTGCAACGATGGTGCGGGCGGGCAGGCGGCTCTTGTCGTCGCTGCCGGCGCTGTTCGGCGTGCTGGTCTTCACCTTTCTGCTGATGCGCGTGTTGCCCGGCGACCCCGCGGTGTTCTTCGCCTCGGGCCCCAATGCCGGCAAGGAGGAGATCGAGCAGATTCGCAAACAGATGGGGCTCAACAAATCGGTGCCGGAGCAGCTCGTGTTCTATCTCTCCGACATCGGTCGCGGCAATCTTGGCCGCTCCATGATGACGGGGCAGCCGGTACTGAAGGACCTGCGCGAGCGTCTGCCGGCGTCCCTGGAGCTCACCTTGACCGCGCTCCTGATCGCGCTGATCGCGGCGGTGCCGCTCGGCGTGGTCGCGGCGCTGCGGCCGGGATCGATCATCGATCATGGCGTCCGGCTGTTCTGCGCCCTCGGCGTCTGCGTCCCGACCTTCGTCTCGGGCCTGCTGCTGATCTACGTTTTTTATTACCTGCTCGGGCTTGCGCCTGATCCGACCGGTCGGATCGACGTGTTCACCTCGCTGCCGCCGCAACGAACCGGCTTTCTCTCGATCGATTTCCTGCTGGCTGGAGATTTCGAGGGTTGGTGGGCGGCCTGCAAGCAGCTGGTTCTGCCGGCAGTGAGCATGGCCCTGTTCGTCATCGCGCCGCTCGCGCGGATCACCCGCGCCTCGATGCTGGTGTCGCTTGGGAGCGATTTCGTACGTACCGCGCGATCGGTCGGATTGTCTTGGGGCAAGGTGGTCGTCACGTATGCATTGAGGAATGCGATCCTTCCCGTCATCACCATCGCCGGCATCGTGTTCTCGACCATGCTCGGCGCCAATGTGCTGGTGGAGAAGGTGTTCTCCTGGCCTGGCGTCGCCTCCTATGCACTCGATGCGCTGCTCGCGTCAGACTATGCGCCGGTACAGGGCTTCGTGCTGCTGATGGCGAGCCTGTTCGTGCTGGTCAACCTCGTGGTCGATATCTGCTACGGAATCGCCGATCCCAGGGTTTCCATCGGATGACCAGTGCAACCCTCCGCCATTCGGTCTGGATTTTGCGCGGCAATCCGCTCACGGCGGTGGCCGCGGCTGGGGTGGCGCTGTTCGTCCTGCTTGCGATCTTCGGTCCCTGGATCGTGCCTTATGATCCCGTGGCCTCCAACGTGTCCGAAGCGTTGCAGCCGCCGAGCGCGGCCCATCTCGCCGGTACCGACCAGCTCGGGCGCGACGTGTTCAGCCGCCTCATCGTCGCGGCGCGGCTTGATCTTGCCATTGCGGTGTCTGCGGTCGGCATCTCCTTCGTGATCGGCGCCGTCGTCGGCTCATTCTGCGGCTACGCCGGTGGCCGGCTCGATCGCGCCGTCGGCCGCTTTGTCGACGTGATGATGGCCTTTCCGTTGTTCGTGCTGGCAATGGCGATGGTCGCGGCCCTCGGCAACCGCGTCGAGAACATCGTGATCGCAACCGCGATCATCAATCTTCCCTTCTACATCCGCTTCGCGCGCGCCGAAGTGAACGTCCGCCGCAATGTCGGCTGGGTCGAGGCCGCGCGCGCCTGCGGCGAGAGTCATTTCTCGGTGGTGCTCCGTTTCCTGCTGCCGAACATCCTGCCTGCGATGGCGGTGCAGATCTCGCTCAATCTCGGCTGGGCCATATTGAACGCGGCCGGCCTGTCCTTCATCGGCCTTGGCGTCAAACCGCCGACGCCGGAATGGGGCATCATGGTGGCGGAGGGTGCGCGCTTCATCTCGACGGGTCGGTGGTGGCTGGTGGCCTTTCCGGGCCTCGCGCTGATGCTGGCCGTGCTGTGCTTCAATCTCCTCGGGGATGGGATGCGGGATATTCTCGATCCCCGTATGCGCACATGAGCGAGGAACTGCTCAGGATCGACGACCTCCACGTCGCGTTCTCGACGCGGCGCGGCGTGGTCGAGGCCGTGCGCGGCGTGACCCTGACGGTGCAGGCCGGCGAAATGCTCGGTCTCGTCGGGGAGAGCGGCTCGGGCAAGTCGGTGACCGGCTTTGCTACGACGCGCCTGCTCGATGCTGCCGGGCGCGTCACCGGCGGCAAGATCCTGTTTCGCGGCCGGGACGTGACGAAGCTCCGGGGCGATGATCTCCGTCAGCTCCAGGGCGCCGCGATGTCGATGATCTTTCAGAACCCGCGGTCGGCGCTGAATCCAATCCGCGCGATCGGATTGCAGATCGCGGATGCGATCCTCACGCACAAGCGCATTTCGAAAGAGGCTGCGCGTGCCGAGGCGCTGGAACTGTTGCGCGCGGTCCAGATTCGCGATCCAGAAGCGCGAATGAACGCCTACCCGCACGAACTGTCGGGCGGCATGTGCCAGCGCGTCATGATCGCGATCGCGATCTCCTGCAATCCGGCGCTCCTGATTGCGGACGAGCCGACCACCGGTCTCGACGTCACCACGCAGAAGGTGGTGATGGATCTCCTGGCGGACATCGCCGCCGCACGCGGCATGGCGACGATCCTGATCACGCATGATCTGGGACTCGCGGCGCGCTATTGCCGCCGCATCGCGGTGATGGAGCGCGGCCGCATCGTCGAGGAGGCGAGCCCGAGGACGCTCTTCAGCGCGCCGAAGCATTCCTATACGAAGCGCCTCGTCGCGGCCTCGCCGACCGCGACGTCCCGGATCGAGGATCTCGTGACCAGGGAGGAGCGGGAGCGTTACGCAACTGTGGTCAGCAGGCCCAGGCAGGAGCCCGCACACGGGACGCCGCCGTTGCTGGAGGTACGCAAGCTCGCGAAACGTTTCGACCAGGGCTCTGCGGCGGTCGCCGACTTCTCCATGACGATGGCCGGGGGCGAGAGTGTCGGGCTTGTCGGCGAATCCGGGTCGGGCAAGAGTACGACCTCGCGCATGATCTGCCGCCTGATCGACCCGAGTGAAGGGGACATCGTGTTCGATGGGCAGTCGATCGGCCATGTGGCGTCGCGTGACTTTCACCGCTCGCCATTGCGCAAGGACATCCAGATGGTCTTTCAGGACCCGAATGAGAGCCTCAATCCGCGCTTCACCGCGTTCGACTGCATCGCCCACCCCCTGATGCGGCTCGATGGCATGCGGGCAGGCGACGCGCTGCGCAAGCGCGTCGAGGAATGCGCCGAGCGCGTGGGGCTGCCGCTCGATCTCTTGCCGCGTTTCCCCCATCAGCTCTCCGGCGGCCAGAAGGCCCGCGTCGGCATTGCCCGTGCCGTCGCCTGCCGGCCGCGGCTCCTCGTGCTGGACGAGCCGACCGCTGCGCTCGACGTCTCGGTGCAGGCGGTGGTGTTGCAACTGCTCGATCGCCTCAGGCGCGACGATGACATCGCGCTGCTGTTCGTCAGCCACGATCTCAACGTGGTGCGGATGCTGTGCGACCGCACCATCGTGCTGCGCAATGGCGGCATCGTGGAGCAGGGGGAAAGCCGGTCGCTGTTCGATAATCCGAAGAACGATTACACCCGCAAGTTGGTCGAGGCGATTCCGCATATCGAGACGGGCGAGGCGCTCGCGGCGGCCCTCTAGGCCCCGCAGGCCGACGTGGGCCAGCGTCTAACCGGGCAAGGCTTGAACCTCACGTTCGCTGCGGCATGCGGGATTGGCGAGGTCGCTATCGCCCTGCGCCGCTCGCAACGATGGAGGAGGGCGACGTCACGAGCTTGTCGAGCCCGAGATAGACGAGCCCCGCAACACCGATGCCGAACAGCCAACTCAGATCGGCGCCGCCGAGCAGGTTGATCGAGATCGGCCCCTGAAGCGCGCCGACCAAGCCGTCCTGCACCAGCCATCCGGCGACCAGGCCCGCAAAGAACGCAACCATGCCGACCCAGTTGATGTCGCCATAGGCGCTGGTCTGCGGCGAGCGGTAGAGCTCGGCGACGTCGATCCTGCTCTTCCTCTTGATGAAGAAGTCGGCCAGCACCACTCCGGCCCACGAGCTCATCCACAGCAACAGGCTGATCATCCAGTTGTCGAACGCTTTCGCGAAAGATGGCGCAAAGATGAAGTACAGCGTAACCAGGTAGCCGGCGATGCCGACGATGACGGTGAGCCAGAAGCGCGACAATCTCAGTCCCGCACTCAGCGCCGCCAACGTCGCCGAATAGACGTTGAGGATGTTGGTGGCGATCGGGCCATGCAGCACCATCAGGAGAACCAGGATGCTGACGGGACCTCCAAACACCGCGCTGACCATCTTGGCAGGGTCGGTATCCAGGGTCGTCGAGGCGATGGTTGCGCCGAGAATGCCGAGCCAGACCGTCGGCACGAACATGCCGACATAGCTGTACCAGAACACGGATTTCGACGGCACGCTTCTGGGCACGAAGCGAGAATAGTCGGAGGCCCAGGTCACCCAGGAAATGCCCCAGCCGACCCCGATCGCGGTGGTGAGCAGTGTCAGCATCGCCAGATGTGCACCGGGAGCGAGCGAGGTAGTCAGGTTCCAGTTGACGACACCAGGGCGCGTCCACGCCAAAATGCTCATCAGCACCATGACGGCGATGGTGGGCGGCACCGTGTATTTTTCGAAGGTGCGTATTGCATAGAAGCCGTAGATTCCGATCAGCACCTGCACGGCCATCACCAGCGTAATGACGACCAGCTCGACCGGCCAGGTGTCGGGAACGCCGAACTGTCCGAGGATGCCCATCGAGACCTTGACCGGGAAGTAGGTGTTGACCCCGATCCAGCCCAGCGTCATCAGGAACATGAGAATGCTTGGCAGATAGGCGCCGCGTACGCCGAACGCGGACCGGCTCAACACCATCTGGTTGACGCCGGTCTTATGCCCCATCACCGTGAAGGTCGCGAAGATCGCGCAGCCGACGATGTTGCCGAGCACGATGACCGCGATCGTCTCCATCAGGCCAAGCTTGAGGATGATGCCGAGTGCGCCGAGGGCCCAGTTCACCGGCGCGATGTTGGCGCCGGCCCAGATCCACATCTGCTGCGGCCCGGTGGAGTCCCGGTCCGCGTCGGGAATCGGCTCGATGCTGTGAATATCAGCGCGAAGTTCGGAATCCGTCATGGCATCCCCCAATACGAAGCACGCTTCGCATCATCGCAGCATAAATCGTGCCATGGAATTGCGGAGCGGCTGAGCGGGCGGGCGGCGATGCCGGAGGTCACGCGCGTCGCGCCGGATGCGACTGCGTTTTCAAGCGCTGGCCGATCTTGCGCGTGAGTACGCTTCGGCATGTCTGCCGCGCCGGTAAGAGGCGGGCGATGTTGCTCGGCCGGGCAGCGGTACGATGATAAATTGAGCAGCCCAACTCAAAAGCGCAGCAAGGGCTCCTAGTCGAATACGGCAGCAGCGCTGTCGCGACTGGGATGGCCGGCCACGATGCGCTGCATCATTTCGATGAAAAGCGCCTGTTCCCGCTGGCTCAAATCGCCGAGCGTCGCACGATGCGCCCGTCGCGCCGCGCCCTCGATCTTGACCAGCAGCGCGGCTCCGGCCGGTGTCAGCCGGCACAGCCGGGCCCGGCGATCGTCCTTGTTCACCGCGCGCTCGACCAGGTTTCGGGCGGCGAGCCGCTTCAGGGCGCCGGTCGTCGTGGTGCGATCGAGGGCGATATCGGCCGCCAAAGTGGTCTGATCGGCGGTTTCACGCACCGCCAGCGCCGAGAGCAGGCTGTATTGCAGCGGCGTGACCTCGAATTCGCCGCAGGCTTCCTGAAACAGCGCGACGTGAATCTGATGCAGCCGGCGGATCAGATAGCCGGGCCGTTCCGACAAGGGCCAGGGGCGGTGCCTCGTCCCGCCGCGACGTGTCTTCGCCTGCCGCAATGCACACTCTCCCAAGCCGAAACCCCTGCCGCGCTTAGCTCGATTCGAGTGCGCCTGCCACATCGGGATCATGGCACGATGCTTGCTTTTGTCAAAATGCGAAGCATGCTTCGTAATTCGAGGGGACGAAGCCGTCACTCTCGCAAGAAGAGGAGAGCGCCATGTCCGTCACTGCCAGCTTCGACCTTCTACTGCGAGGCGGTCGCGTGATCTGTCCGGCCTCCGGCGTCGATGGCATCAAGGATGTCGCGATCCGCAACGGCAAGATTGCCGCGGTCGCGTCCGACATTCTGCCGACCAGCGCCAGGGAGGTCGTCGACGTCGGCGGCAAGCTGGTGCTGCCCGGGCTGATCGACACCCACGCCCATGTCTATCAATATGTCACCGGCCGCTTCGGCATGAATCCGGACATGGTCGGAGTGCAGTCGGGTGTGACGACGCTGGTCGACCAGGGCGGCCCGTCCTGCATGACGCTGCCCGGCTTCCGTCATTTCATCGCGGAGCCCGCCGCCTCGCGCGTCTACGCGTTCCTGTCCGCCTATCTCGTCGGCGGACTGGAGGGGCACTTCTATCCGCAGCTCTATAGCCCCGACGGCGTCGACGTCGACGCGACCGTCAAGGCGGCGACCGCCAATCTCGACATCGTGCGCGGCATCAAGGCTCACGCCGAGATCGGCGGCTTCGCGCGCTGGGGCATCCGCGTCATCGAGATGGCGGCGGAGATCGGCAAGCGTGCCGATCTGCCGGTCTACGTGCATTTCGGCCAGCTCTGGGGCCTGCCCGAGAGCGGCGCCAATGGCGAGGATGCCGACACGATCCTGACGCGCGTGATTCCGCTTCTGCGCGAGGGCGATGTCCTCGCCCATCCCTTCACGCGCCATCCCGGCGGCTTCGTCAACCGCGAGGGCGAGGTGCATCCGGTGATCCAGGCCGCGCTCGATCGCGGCCTGAAGGTTGATGTCGGCCACGGCAGCCATTTCTCCTATCGGCTGGCGAAGAAGGCGATCGCGGCCGGCATCATCCCGACCACGCTGGGCGCCGACATCCACGGTTACAACACTCATGTGCCCGCGCCGGCCGGAACGCCCGACCAGCACGAGGATGATGAGAATCATCCCTTTGCCGGTCAGGCCAAGTTCAGCCTGGTCCAGGCGATGAGCTCGATGATGGCGCTGGGCCTGTCGCTCGAGCAGGTGGTGCCGATGGTCACCTCCAATCCCGCCAAAATGCTCGGCCGGAGCGGGGAGATCGGCGCCCTCAAGGTCGGCATGGACGCCGACGTCTCCGTGCTCACGGAGCAGAGCGGCCGGTTTGTCCTGAGGGACAACGAGAACAACGAGGTGATCGCCGAGCGTCTGCTGCAGCCGGTGTTCTGCCTGCGCGCCGGCACGCGCTTCGACGCGGTCGCGCCGATCCTGCCCCAGGCCGTTGCGGCGTAGGGCTGCGGTGAAGGAGGACGCCGGCGTGCGCAACGAGCGAGAATTTCCTTCCGGCAAATCCGGGCAGGGCGTGGGCGCACGGCTGCCGCGGAAGGAGGATGACCGCCTGATGCGCGGCCGCGGCCAGTACGTCGCCGACATCCGCCTCGCTGGCCTCCGCGACGTCGCTTTCGTGCGCAGCCCGCTGGCGCATGCGCGCATCCGCAGCATCCACGTGCCTGAACGCTATCGTAGCAGCGTCTTCACGGCAGCCGATCTCGTCGGCGTCAAGCCGATCCGCGCGGTCTCGGGGCTGCCGGGCTTCAAGATCTCGGAGCAGCCGGTGCTGGCGACCGGCAAGGTACGCCAGGTCGGCGAACTCGTTGCGATGTGTGTTGCACCGACGCGCGCCGAAGCCGAGGACATCGCGGCCTCGGTGATGCTCGATCTCGAGGAACTCCCCGCCGTATACGACATGCTGAAGGCGCGCCAGCCCGGCTCGACCCTGGTGCATGAGCATTGGGGTGACAATGTCTTCCTTGAGACCAATTACGAGGTCGACATCTCCGCCGCGCTCGACGCGCCGATCAAGGTGACGCGCGAGATCTCGACCGCGCGGCAATGCATGTCGCCGCTCGAGGGCCGTGGCGTGGTCGCGACCTTCGACCGCCGCCTCGATCAGCTCACGCTGCATTCCGCGGCGCAGATGCCGCATATCACGCGCAGCGGCCTCGCCGAATGCCTGAATATGGAGGAAGGCCAGATCCGCGTCATCTCGCCGGATGTCGGCGGCGGCTTTGGCCACAAGGGCATTCTGCTGCCGGAAGAAGTCTGCCTGTCCTGGCTGACGATGCAATGCGGTTATCCCGTGCGCTGGATCGAGGACCGCCGCGAGCATCTCGTGGCCAGCTCGAATTGCCGCGAGCATCACTACAAGATCACGGTCTATGCCGACCGCGACGGCACCTTGCGTGGGATCGATTGCGAGGCGACGGTGGATTCCGGCGCATACTCGTCCTATCCGTTCTCGGCCTGCCTCGAGGCCGCGCAAGTCGCGAGTATTTTGCCCGGTCCCTACAAGATGCCGGCCTACCGCTGCCGCACCTTCTCGGTGGCTACCAACAAGTGCCCAATCCTGCCTTACCGCGGCGTGGCGCGCACCGGCGTGTGCTTTGCACTGGAATTGATGCTGGATCTCGTCGCGGAAGAGGCAGGTCTCGAACCGGGCGAGGTGCGGCTGCGTAATCTGGTGCGGCCGGAACAGATGCCGTTCGACAACATCACCAAGAAGCATTTTGACAGCGGCGATTATCCCGAGGCGATGCGACGCGCGCTCGCTGCGATCAATATCGATGCCATTCGCGCGCGCCAGCGCCAAGGCGACGCCGCCGGCCGGCGGGTCGGCGTCGGGGTCTCAATCTATTGCGAGCAGGCCGCGCACGGCACGTCCGTCTATTCCGGCTGGGGCATCCCGATGGTGCCGGGCCACGAGCAGGCATCGGCGCGCCTCACGCCGGACGGCGGCCTCGAATTGCGCGTCGGCGTGCATTCCCACGGTCAGGGCATGGAAACGACGCTCGCCCAGGTCGCGCATGAGATCCTCGGCATCGATGTCGCGAACATTCGCATCGTCCTCGGCGATACCGCGATGACGCCTTATTCGACCGGCACCTGGGGCTCGCGCTCCATGGTGATGGCGGGCGGCGCGGTGGCCACCGCCTGCCGCGAGCTCGGCGAACGCGCCCGGCGGATCGGCGCGAAGCTCCTACAGCACGATCCGGCCTCCGTTGTCCTGCAAAATGGCGAGGTGCGCGGCGTCAATGGCAGCGTCGGACTGAAGGCGATCGCCTACACCTGGTATCGCCGTCCGCAGGACCTGCCGGCCGATGTCGATCCGGGCGGGCTGGAGGTCACGCAAGGCTACAAGCCCGTGCGTGACAGCGGCACCTTCAGCTATGCGGCGCATGCGGCTGTCGTGGCGGTCGATCCCGATCTCGGTGAGGTGGAGATCCTCGACTATGTGATCGTCGAGGACGGCGGTGTGCTGGTCAATCCGCTCGTCGTGGACGGCCAGATCTATGGCGGTCTCGCCCAAGGCATCGGCACCGCACTTTACGAGGAGATGCCGTTCGACGCGTCCGGGCAGCCACTGGCGACGACGCTTGCGGACTACCTGCTTCCTGGGGCAACCGAGGTTCCTGCGGCCCGTCTCGATCACATGGAGACGCCGTCGCCTTATACGCAGTTCGGCGTCAAGGGCATCGGGGAGGGCGGAGCGATTGCGCCGCCTGCCGCGATCGCCAACGCCGTCAACGATGCCCTGCGCCCGCTGGGCGTCGAGCTGATGCAGTCGCCGATCACGCCGCATCGCGTCGTCACCGCCGTGCTGGCCGCGCGTGCGGCGGAAAGGAGCGCGGCATGAAGCCCGCTCCCTTTGCTTACGAGCGCACGCGCGATCTCAATGCGGCACTCTCGATGCTGGCAGCCGGCAGCGGATCGGCCAAGATCATCGCCGGCGGGCAGTCGCTCGGCCCCATGCTCAATTTGCGGCTGGTTCAGCCGGAGCTGATCGTGGATATTTCCGGAATTGCCGAACTCAAGCGCGCCGAGGTCTCCGGCAACGAACTCGTGCTCGGCGCTCTGGTCACCCATGCCGATATCGAGGACGGGCGCATCGCCGACGTGACGCGCGGTGCCATGCGCGCCGTCGCCGCCAACATCGCCTATCGCGCCGTGCGCAATCGCGGGACGATCGGCGGCTCGCTCAGCCATGCCGATCCCGCCGCGGACTGGATTTCGGCGCTGTCTGCCCTGGGCGCACGGCTCACACTACGCAGCCTTTCCGGGACCCGCGCGATGGCCATCGAGGCTTTCGTCACAGGTGCGCTGGAATCGGCCCTTCACGCCGGCGAGATCGTCGAGGCGATCCATGTGCCGGCCCGCGCTGCCTCGGCGCATTGGGGCTATGCCAAGAGCTGCCGCAAGACCGGCGAGTTCGCGCATGCGATCGGCGCGGCTCTGATCGATCCGGCCGCCGGTTCGGCACGCATCGTGATCGGCGCCATCGATGCGGCACCCATCGTGGTGAGTGATGCGGCCGAGCTGTTCGGCGGACGGATTACCGCGGACTACAAGCAGCGTTTCGATGTCCGCGTCGCCGATGCTCTTCTCGTCAAAGCCGGCATCGACGACACCGCGCAGCGCCACATTCATGTCGGCGTGCTGAGGCGCGCCGTTCAGGAGGCCGCGGCATGACCACGATCGCGCTCAGCGTCAACCGGCGCGCGGTGGAGGTGGTGGCCGAGCCGCGGACCAGCCTCGCCGATTTCGTGCGCGACAGGCTCGACCTGACCGGCACCCATCTCGGCTGCGAGCACGGCGTCTGCGGCGCCTGCACCGTGCTGCTCGATGGCGTGCCGGCGCGTTCCTGCATCACCTATGCGGTGGCATGCGAAGGCGCCGACGTCACCACCATCGAGGGTCTCGACGAGGACGAGATCACGGCTGAGCTGCGCGCAGCGTTCACCCGGGAGCACGCCTTGCAGTGCGGCTATTGCACGCCGGGAATGCTGGTGTCCGCGCGCGACCTGGTGCTGCGCCTGCCGGACGCCGACGAGCGTCGGATTCGTGTCGGCTTGAGCGGCAATCTCTGCCGCTGCACCGGCTATGTCGGAATCGTGCGGGCGGTGCAGTCCGTGATCGAAGCAAGACGGGCGCGCAATATCGCGGCGCTGGCCGACGGCGGACGGACCATTCTTGGCCCCGCCGGCTCGGGGCGCGCTGCGCCCGGCCGAAGTGAGCCATCAGCTGCGCGGATGGCGTTGGCTCCGGCGCCTGACAGCGTCGCGCGCGACATCATTCAAGACTTCACCCCCGCGGTGGTCCTCGCCCAGAGTTTCACGCTGGCGCACCCGCCGGCCAAGGTCTTCGCGATGTTCGACGACATCGCGGGTGTTGCATCCTGCCTCCCGGGCGTGTCGCTGAGGGGGACACCAAGCCCCGAACGTGTCGAAGGCGGATTTCGTGTCAGACTCGGGCCGATCGCGGCAGCGTTCCAGGGAGCGGCACGCGTCGAACGCGATCCTGCGACGCTGTCCGGCCGCATTCTCGGCATTGGCAACGATCAGCGCAGCCATTCGGCGACGCAGGGCGAAATCCGCTATCGCCTGCTGCCGCTCGAGGGCGGAGCAGTGACCGCCGTCGAACTTTCGATCGGCTACACCCTCACCGGGATGTTCGCGCAAGTCGGCCGTCCAGGCCTCGTCAGGGATCTCGCCAAACGCCTGGTTGCGGAGTTCGCCGCAAATCTCGACCGCCACATGTCCGGCGGGTCGCCGGGGCGGCCACGTCCGGCGGAGCTCAGCTTCTGGTCGATTGCATCGGACGTCTTGCGAGCCCGGCTCGCGCGCATGTTTAGCCGCATCAGCAAGACGAAAGGCGCGGAATGATCGGCGCGCCGGCGCCGCGGAGTGACGCAATCTGGACTGCCATGACGATCAACAGCGTTGGATTTGGAGAGATGATATGACACGAGCACTCGGACTGGTTTCGACCATCACGCTGGCAGTGGCCTTGGCTGGCGCCGCCGCACAGGCGCAGACCATCAAGATCGGCGTCAACGAGCCGCTCACCGGCGCTTTTGCAGCGTCTGGTACCTACGTCGTCAATGGTGCCAAGATCGCCGCCGACGAGATCAACGCCAAGGGCGGCATCCTCGGCAAGAAGATCGAGCTTGTGATCGAAGACAACAAGAGCAACCCGACGGAAGCCGCCGCCGTCGCCGAAAAGCTCATTACCAGCGACAAGGTGCCGGTGCTGATGGGCGCCTGGGGCTCCAGTCTGACGCTGGCTGTGATGCCGAAGCTGATGGAGTACGAGACGCCGATGGTGGTCGAGACCTCGTCCTCGGGCAAGATCACGACGACAGGGAATCCCTTCATCTTCCGCATCTCGCCGCCCTCGGCAATCGAGGCCGCGGCGTTCAAGGGCATCGTCGACAAGCTCGCCCTGAAGAAGGTCGATTTCCTCGTGATCAACAATGATTGGGGCCGCGGCACCGCCGAGGACTTCAGCAAGATGATGAAAGAGAAGGGGATCGCCGTCGGCCTCGTCGAAACCATGGACCAGGGCGCGCAGGACATGAGCGCACAGCTGTCCAAGATCAAGGGGTCGGATTCCGAGACGGTCATCGTCACCACCGCGGTCGATCAATTGACGCTGATCTTCAAGCAGGCTGCGGCGCTGGGCTTGAAGAAGCGCATCATCACCACAGGCGGTTCGCAAAATCCCGACCAGATCATCGCCCAGGCGGGAGCTGCCGCCAACGGCACCATGCATCTGACCACGTTCCTGCCGTGGTTCCCCGAAAAGACCCCGAATCCGGAAGCGACTAACTATTTCGTCTCCGAATGGAAGAAGCGCGGTTTCGACTTCGCCGGCTGCACCGAGAGTTTTCGCGGGTATGACGGCATCCGCACCGTGGCCGCCGCGATCGAGAAGGCCGGAAAGGCCGAGCCGGCGGCGATCAAGGCAGCGTTCTGGGACATCAAGGTCAAGGGGCTCAACGGGGACATCGTGTTCCGCAAGTCCGGTCCCGAGGGCAAAGAGAGCGGACAGAGCCAGCCGAACGTCTATCTCATCGAGATCAACGACGGAAAGATCGAGATGAAGACGCTCTAGCCTTCGTCAATTCCGGGCGAGGGCGGCACATCGCGGCCCTCGCGAGGTCCAAAACCCGCGGGAACAGCCTTGAGCGAATTTCTTCAGCATCTCGTCAACATGCTCGTGCTCGGCGGCACCTATGCGCTGCTCGGCATCGGGCTGACGCTGATCTTCGGCATCATGAACGTCGTGAACTTCACGCACGGCGTGCTGTACACGTTCGGCGCTTACGTCATGTTCATGGTGGTGCAACAGCTCGGGCTCAACTTCTTCCTCGCATTGCCGGTTGCCGTGCTGGCGGGATGGCTGCTTGGCGCGGCAATCGAGCTGACCCTGCTGCGGCCGTTACGCGGCTCCGACATCGACACAACGATGCTAGTCATGATCGGCGCCTGGATCGCGATGCAGTCGGGCACGCTGTGGATCTGGGGCGGCGTCGCAAAAGCGGTAGCCACGCCATTCCCCGAGGCGCCCCTGGTGCTCGGGCCCGTGTCGGTGTCCTGGCTGCGCCTGTTCGTTCTCATCGCCGCAGCGCTGTTGATCCTGGTGACCTACCTCCTCATCAACAGAACGAGTCTCGGCCGCGCGATGCGCGCGACATTCCAGGATCACGACACGGCCTCGCTGATGGGCGTCAACGTCGACATGATCTACACATCTACATTCGCGATCGGCTCCAGCCTTGCCGCCGCCGCGGGCGCTCTGCTCGGGCCGGTCTACGTGATCTTCCCGCAGATGGGCGACCTCGCCGCCGTCAAGGCCTTCGCCATCGTCATCCTGGGCGGGCTCGGCAACATTACCGGGGCGGTGATCGGCGGCTTCATCCTGGCGCTCGCCGAGGAGCTCGGAGCCGGGTATGTCTCCTCCGGCTACCGCGACGCCATGGGTTTTCTGATCATCATCGCGGTGTTGATTTTTCGGCCGACCGGACTGTTCGCGCGGGCGGAGCGCGTCGGATGAGAGCAATCAGCACCATTGTCGCCGTCGCGGCGCTTGCCTCGGTCCCGCTCTGGCTGCGCGATCCCTACCTTCTCAACGCGCTGATCACGACCGGAATCTTCATTATCGGTGCGATGAGCCTGAACTTGCTGCTCGGGTTCACCGGCCAGCTCAGTCTGGGCCACATTGCCTTCTTCGGCATCGGCGCCTATGTCAGCGCACTGACCTCGCTCGGCTTCGATGTCGGCCTGCCCGGAGACTTCCGTCTGGTCCATATGCCCTGGCCGCCGATCGCCGGCTTCGTGCTGGCGGTCGTGGTCGCCGGCTTGTGCGGCTATTTCGTCGGGCTGCTCTCGTTCCGCGTCCGGGGCGCCTATTTCGTCATCGTGACGATCTCGTTTGCCGAGGTGGTCCGGCTGGTTGCGCTGAACTGGGTCGAGCTGACTCAGGGCCCCCTGGCGCTGACCAGCATCCCGTCGATCGCGTTGCCTTTGCCCGGCTTTGGTGAATTCACCCTTCGCACCAAGATGCACAACTACTACCTCGTGCTGGTGGTGGCACTCATCGCCTATCTTCTGATCGCGCGCCTCGTTCATTCCCATTTCGGCCGTGCGATGCGGGGACTGATGGAAAACGAGACGCTCGCGATCTCGGTCGGGATCGACGTCACCAGGACTCTGACGATCGCCGCGGTGATCTCGGCTGCGATCGCGGGTGCGGCCGGCAGCCTCTATGCCCATTACATCAGGATCATTGACCCCGAGGTTTTCGCCTTCATCAACACAGTCACCATGGTGATCATGGTGATCAGCGGCGGCAAGGGCTCGCTGGCTGGGCCGGTCGTCGGCGGCTTGATTTTCGGGCTTCTGCCGGTTGTGCTCCGTCCGGTCATGGCGCCGGAAGCGCAATGGATCGCCTATGGCGGCGTGCTGATTGCGATTCTGTTCTTGCTGCCGCGCGGAATCGTGCCGTCGCTCACGCAGCGACTTGGCCGTCGGCTGGGCAGAACGTCGGCGCGGGCCCCGGTGGCTCTCACGGAGACAGCTGCCAAGGAGCCGGCGTGATGACGGCGCGCAGCGTTGCCATGACCATCGACAAGGTCGCGGTTCGCTTCGGCGGTCTGGTCGCGATCTCAGACATGAGCTTCACCGTGGGCGAGGGCGAGATCGTCAGCCTGATCGGGCCGAACGGGGCCGGGAAGACGACGGCCTTCAATGTCATGACCGGCTTCCTGACGCCGAGCGCGGGCCGCGTGACTTACCGCAACACTGCGCTCGCTGGCCTGAAGCCGCATGAGATTGCCGATCTCGGCCTGGTCCGGACCTTCCAGCGCACCAGCGTATTCCCGAACGACACCGTCTACGACAATCTCCTGATCGGCCTGCATCGACAGGGCCGGGTTCGGCTGATCGACTCCCTCCTCGGTTTGCCAGGCGCGCGTGCCTCGGAGCGGATGCTGCGGCAGCGCGCGAGCGAATTGATCGAATGGGTCGGGCTCGAACGCCGCGCCCATGACGCGGCCGGCTCGTTGTCCTACGGGGAGCAGCGGCTGGTCGGCGTCGCGCTGGCGCTCGCGGCTGAACCGTCGATGCTGCTGCTCGACGAGCCCGTCTCGGGCATGAACGCCTCGGAGACCCACCGCTTCGTCGAACTGATCCGCAGCATCCGCGACCGAGGCATCACGATTCTCCTGGTCGAGCACGACATGCCGATGGTGATGACCGTCTCGGACCGCATCGTGGTGCTCAATTACGGCCGCATCATCGCCGAAGGGACGCCGGACGTGATCCGCAACGATCCCGCGGTGATCGAGGCCTATCTCGGACATGGAGCTGCCCGTGCTTGAGATACGGGACATGGTGTGTGGCTATGGCGGCGTCACCGCGCTGCGCGGCATCTCGATCGACGTGAAGGCCGGGCAGCTCGTCGCGCTGATCGGCGCGAACGGCGCTGGCAAGAGCACGACCCTGCGCGCAATTTCCGGGCTCGTGCCACCGCGCGAAGGGCAAATGCGGTTCGAGGGAATCGACATCACCGGGGCAAGACCTCCGCGCGTGCTCGCCAGCGGAATTGCACATTGTCCGGAAGGCCGGCGTGTGTTTCCGCACATGAGCGTCGAAGAAAATCTCGACATGGGAGCTTACCTTCGTCGTGGTTCGGGTGAGATCGCGGCCGACCGCGACCGCATCTACGCGGAATTTCCGCGGCTCGCAGAGCGGCGCCGGCAAGCCGCGGGTACCCTGTCGGGTGGCGAGCAGCAGATGCTCGCGATCGGCCGGGCGCTGATGTCGCGGCCGCGGTTGATCATGTTCGACGAACCCTCGCTCGGGCTCGCGCCCAACATCGTCGAGCAGACTTTTGCGATCATCCGCGGAATCCGCGATGCCGGAACCACGGTGCTGCTGGTCGAGCAGAATGCGTTCGCCGCGCTGGAGATGTGTGACTACGCCTATCTGCTGGAGAGTGGCCGCATCGTGCTGTCCGGCGCCGGTGCCGAGTTGATCGCGAACGAGCATGTGCGAAAGGCCTATCTCGGTGGATGATGATGCCGCCGGTTCAGCCGGCTTGGGCTGGACGCCGGTTTGCAATCTCGACCGCCTGAGAGCCGAGACGATCGTTCGCGTCAACGTCGGAGGCCTCGACCTGCTCGTGATCTGGAACGATGGCGATGTCGCCGCATGCGACCGCGCCTGTCCGCATGAACAAGCTGATCTGGCTCTCGGAGAGGTGAGAGCAGGCCGGCTGTTCTGTCCGCGTCACGCGGCATCGTTCGATTTGCGCGACGGGGCAATCAATCCGGGATGGTCGAGCCCGCCGTTGCGACTTTACGCCATACGGATCACGGGCCAGCAAATCTGCGTGGAGGCCCGGGAGCGGCAAGCGCCGCGATGATGGCATCATGCCCCTGGTTTGCCCGACGGGTCAGAATGATCGACCCCGTCGACTTGCCTACAAAATTCGCCTTTAAAAACAACGCCATTCTACTGTGCATGGGGTTGTTTTCGCAGTTTATTCCAGCAACCGGTGGACCGCGCCGACGAGGACCCCGTCTGGCCGTCGCAGGGCCTCGAGAATGGTGAAATGGTCGGCGCCGTCGACCGGAATGAGCTTGCCGGGCGCCTTCGCCGCCGCGCGCTTGTCGTGGAGATTGATCGAATCGCAAATAAGTGCCGGCAGCTCGTTGGTGCCATAAGCGATGTCGAGACGCTTCGGTGTGACGGGCAGGCGCAACGGCGACAGCGCGGCGATTTCCGCGTCCGTCAGCTTCAGCGCGTCGTTGAGGCCGGTATCGCGGATTGGTGCGAGCTCGTAGACGCCTGAGATCGCCAATCCCGCGTGGACACCCGGATGGTTCAGCGCCATCGCGACGAGGTGGGCGCCGGCCGACCAACCCGACAGGACGACCGGCCCCGCAACGCCGTAGGTCGCGCCATTGGCTGCAAGCCAGTCGAGCGCGCGCGGAACTTCGGCGACGATGTCGGTGAGGGACACCTCGGGCGCCAGCGAGTAGCCGGGAATGGCAACCGACCAGCCATGGGCGGCGATGCCCTCGACGAGCATGGCAAACAATTCGCGCGAATTGCGCTGCCAGTAGCCGCCATGCAGGAACACCAGGCACGGCGCCTCAGGCCTGGCGGCCGGGTAGAGGTCGATCTTGTTGTTCGCCCGCTGACCGTAAGCCAGATCGAGATGGGATTTCAGCGTGCCTCGCACCCTGCTGGAGGCTTCGTTCCGTTCGGCGATCAGGGCCGCGCTGTTCTTGACGGCCGCGTTGTTGTCATAGGCAGCGTTGCGTTCTGCCTGGGAGAGCCCGGACCATGCGGAACGGGGGTCGAGCGCCCGACTTGTCGAATGAACATTCTCAACCATAATCGCTCCAACGCGGCCCCTCGATGGCACTCTTGTCCAATTTGCGCCGGCCTTTCAAGGGCAATTGAGCTCAACATGTCAAGTTCAAGACCAAGCCGATGATTTGCGGCGGGCAGCGGTGTAGCCGCGATCCACTGATGCGCGTCATGAGTTCTCCCGAATCTACCCGCGCGCCTTAGACCTCGCTCAGGGGCTTGTCCACATGCTCTTGTTGTTACTCGAGCGGACGGCGGCAGCAATGAATTCCATTCCTTCAGCTCCGTCGGCGAGCGATGGCAGGTCGGGACAGGCGACGTCTCCGGAGCGGATCAGCTGAGCAAACTCACTGTAAAGCGTCGCGAACGCTTCGAGATAACCTTCGGGATGACCGCTCGGCAATCGCACCTGGATCGGCGGAGCGTCACCGGCGATGGCGCCGGCTCGCGTGAGAAGTTGCTTGGGTCTGCCAAACTCCGTGAACCACATCTGGTTTGGAGTTTCCTGGCGCCACGCAAGCCCGGCCTTGTCGCCATACACACGCAACTGCAGACCATTCTCGCAGCCGACGGCAACTTGGCTGGCCCACAGCATCCCGCGTGTATTGCCTTCAAAACGCAGCAGTATGTGCGCATTGTCTTCGAGTTGTCTGCCCTCCACGAAGGTCGACAGGTCCGCACTCTCGGCCCTGCCGCTAATTGCCATCACTGCTTCAATGGTGGAATAGTATTATTTTGCCAGTGCATGCCTGGGGGATTGGATGCCTTAAGATAGTCCACGAAGGCGCGTACCGCAGGCGTGAGTTCACGCCGACCTGGGAAGACAAGATTTACAACTACTGGGGCGGAGCTCCATGCAGGCAACAGGTGAACCAGCCGCCCTGCCTCCAAGTCGGGAGCGCAGAGGTAGCACGAGATTACTCCGACGCCTGCGCCGTTGAGCACCAACCGATGAATCGTAAGGGCACGCTGATCCGCGGTTGCACATAGATGTCTTGAGTGACTTCACCTTTCGAAAATGATCAGCGTCGGGGTCGCGGACGGCTGCCTTGCCTCAATCACCAGCCGAAGCTTCGTGGCCCGGACACATGACATCGGCAGCCTTTTTGCGCAAACCGAACGTAGCTTCCGCCCTCAAGACGCTCGACTACGACGGCAAATCGCGTGGCCTTCGTTTCTTTGGCCGACCGGAACGATGTAGACCCCGCACCTCCTGCTGTTGAAAGAGCTCCCCGCACAGGTCACGCAACCATTGGCTCGCCGGGTCGTGGTGGAAGCGGGCGTGCCAATATTGCTTGACCGTAAAGCCGGCGATCGCCAGCGGGCAATCGAGCACGCGCAGTCCGTAATAGTGAGCCAATGTTTCGCCGATGTGCCTCGGCAGGGTGGCGATCAGGTCGGTCGTCCCGACGATTGCGGGTAGCCCCAGGAAGCCGGGCAGCTCGAGTGCGACATCAAGGGCGATCTGCTGCTCCCTCAGCGCATCCGCGAGCAATTGATGTCCGGTGCCGGAGCGAATGAGGACGTGCGCCTCGCGCCTGAAATCCTTTGCGGTGATGCGGTCGCGGATCCGGGCATGTTTTGCGTTTGCCAGGCAGACCCAATCCTGCGGAAAGAGTGCCTGTTGGAAGTGTCCAGCGTCGAGATCGGTGATGTAGCCGAGCGCCAGATCGGCCTCGCCGGACTGCAGCATTCGTGGGGTATCGCCGCCGATCTGCGCCGCCTCGATGCGAATGCCCGGCGCAACGCTGCGAACGTGGGCGAGGATGGCCGGAAGCAGCGTGACGTGGCTCGCATCCGTCATGCAGATGACGAAGCGGCGCTTTGCAGTCGCCGGATCAAACTCGGAACGAAGCTCCGCCAGCCGCCGCAGCATCTCCAACGCCTGTCTGGCCGTGCCGATGAGAGCCTCGGCGCGCGGAGTCGGCAGCATTCCCTCTGCTGACCTGATGAAGAGCGGATCGTCCAACTCCTTTCGCAGGCGCGCCAGCCAGATCGAAATGGTCGGCTGGCTTTGACCTAGCCTCTCGGCTGCCTTGGTGACGCTGCCGGTCGCGAACAATGCGTCAAACAGCCGAAGCAGGCGCGGCTCCAGCAGGTTCGTCTCGGAAAGGTCCCGGTACTTCATTGCGATCTGCAATAATGGTTATAAGGATCATAGCATATCCAAATATCACGCAGCCTGCTAGCACGCTTCCAACGCCAAAATCGGCGAGGGAGAAGCGTTCGGATGAGGATCTGCTTTATCGGAGCGGGAGCCCTGGGCTCGACCATCGGCGGCACGCTGGCGCGCGGTGGCGCCGAGGTCTGGCTGATCGATCCGTTCCAGGCTCATGTCGACGCGATCAATGCCGATGGTCTGCGGATGCTCGAGGGGGACGCCGAGACCGTCGTGAAGGTCTCCGCCTGCACCTCAGCGGCGCAGGTCGGCATCGTGGCGGACCTCGTCATCGTCCTCGTCAAGTCCTATCACACGCGGGACGCGATCCGGGCTGCAGCGCCGGTCATCGGACCGCAGACGGTCGTGATGTCGCTTCAAAACGGCCTTGGCCACGAAGACATCCTTTCGGAGGAAGTTGGTCGTAACAGGGTCATGGCAGGCAAGACCTACGTTGGCGGCGTGCTGCTCGGCCCGGGCCATGTTCGCTCCGGCGTCGTCGGCAAGGAAACCATCATCGGCGAGCTCGATGGACGCTTGACGGAACGCGCACAGCGAATCTCCGAAACTTTCAATCGTGCCGGCATTCTGACGCTGCTCAGCGACAACATCCTGGGCACGATGTGGGACAAGTTGTTCATCAACGTTGCCGGAGGAGGAATCACCGCCGTTACCGGGCTGACCTATGGCGGGCTCTATTCGCTGCCGATCCTGGAAGATTGCGCGCTGGCCGCGATCTCGGAGGGCATCGCGGTCGCTCAAGCGGCCGGCGTGAAGATCTCGATCGCCGATCCGCGCCGGGCCTGGACCATGGCCTCTGCCGGACTCCCGCCCGAGTTCAAGACCTCGATGTTGCAGAGCCTGCAATCCGGCAACCTGACCGAGGTCGATTACATCCACGGCTCGGTCGTGCGTTGGGGCGCCAAGCTCAACGTGCCGACCCCCGTCAACGCGACCCTCGTCGCGCTGGTCAAGGGCATCGAATACGCCCGCAGCGATTATCCGGGAAAGGCCTGAGACGATGTCGTTGCCTCGCGCCTACGTCGAACACGTTGCGATCCGCGTGCCTGATGTCGATCATCACGTCGGCTTCTTTCGAGAGGTGCTTGGTCTTACCATTCGCGACGAGCAACCCGCCGACGGCGCGCGCCCGCGCCAGGTGTGGGTGCTCGGAAGCGTGCAACTGATCGAGGATCCGCATTTTGCCGGACCGGAGGGGCGTCTCGCCCATCTCGGCATCATGGTCGACGATTACGAAGGCGTGCTCGCCCGTGCGGCCGCCTGGGGCGCCAAAGCGCTGCCCGCCGGCCCGAACTGGCTCGAACTGCCGGGCGGCCTGAACATCGAGATCCTGCAAGCCAGCGCGGGCGCCGTGGAAGCCGCTCTTGCGATCAATCCCCGTGCCTAGAGGAAGACGCGATATGACCGATGCACGCTACTGGGACGATGCCAAGGTTGGTGACGAATGCGTGACCCCCGCGGTGACGGTCACGGAAGCGATGGTGAATGCCTATGCCGAACTGACGGGTGATTTCACGCCTGTTCATGTCGACGAGGCATACGCCAAAACCACACCCTTCGGCACGCGCGTCGCGCATGGGCTGTTCGGCTTGTCCCTCGCCGATGGTTTGAAAACCCGGGCAGACTACCGCTTCCTTCCGGGAATGTCGCTGGGGTGGACGTGGGATTTCAAGCTGCCGATCAAGCTCGGCGACACCGTGCACGTGAAGTTCCGCGTCGGCTCGATGCGCACTACCAAGCGTGATGGGTGGGGCATCGTGGTGCTGCCCTCGGAGCTGATCAACCAGCGCGGCGAAGTGGTGCAGCTCGGTGAGCATCGGCTGATGATTCCAATGCGCCCGAAGACCAACACAGCAGGAGAGCAGGCATGACCGCACAAGATCTGCCGCTCCAGGATCTGCCCCTCAAAGGCATTCGCGTCATCGACTACAGCCATTTCCTGGCAGGCCCGTTCATGGGCCGTTGCTTAGCTGCGATGGGCGCTGAGGTCATCAAGGTGGAGCGTCCGAAGCAAGGCGATGCGGGCCGCGCCCATGGCTATTTCAAGGACGGACAATCCGGTTACTTCCTGCAGCAGAACATGGGCAAGCAGGGATTGTGCATCGATCTGCGCGATAAGCGCGGTCTCGACATGATGATGAAGCTGGTCGACACAGCAGACGTCTTCATCGAGAATTACCGCCCCGGCGCGCTCGATCGCCTCGGGCTCGGCTACAAGGCGCTGGCGGCGCGGAATCCCGAACTGATCTACTGCTCGGTCTCCGCCTATGGCCACACCGGTCCCTATGCCGACCGTCCGGGCTTCGGCC
Source organism: Bradyrhizobium sp. LVM 105 (assembly GCF_003957705.1). Classification (NCBI taxonomy): domain Bacteria; kingdom Pseudomonadati; phylum Pseudomonadota; class Alphaproteobacteria; order Hyphomicrobiales; family Nitrobacteraceae; genus Bradyrhizobium; species Bradyrhizobium sp. LVM 105. The sequence continues at coordinate 643,009 of NZ_QZMV01000001.1, forward strand.
TGATCGCGGAGGCGATGTCGGGCGCCCTGGCGCAACTGGGCTCCCCCGGCGAAGCGCCGCCGCTACTGCGGATGCCGCTGGCCGACATGTATACCGGCATTCACGGTGTGGCTGCCATCAATGCGGCGCTGGTCGGCTGCGTGTCGTCTGGGCGCGGCAAGCATATCGATCTTGCGCTGTACGACTGCATGGTTTCGATGCACGACTATGCGGTTCAGCGCTACTTCCTCTCCGGCGGTACCGACTTGCCGAAGCAGACCGGCAGCGGCCAGCCGGATTCGACCGTCTACGGCGTCTTTCCGGCCAAGGACGGCAATCTTGTCATCGCCGCGCAAGTCGATGACGCGTGGCGGCGCTTGGCGATGCTGATCGGAGGAAGCAGCCTGGCGTCCGACGAACGCTTCACCACACCTGCCGCGCGCAACGCCCATTATGCCGAAGCGATGGACATCGTGCGCAACTGGACATTGTCGCAGCCGTCCCGGGATGCCTGTCTTGCCGCGCTCGAGGAAGCAGGTGTGCCGTCCGCTCCCGTGCAGACAATTGAAGAGGTCGTAAAGGATCCGCAGATCCACGCGCGCGGCATGCTGGTCGAGCAGCAGCATCCCGTGCTGGGCAAGGTGACGTTGCCGAACCTGCCTTTCCGCTTCTCAGACTGCGACACCACGGTGCGGACGCCGGCGCCACTGCTCGGCCAGGACAATCGTCGCATCGCCGCCTCGCTGGGTCTGTCGGCCGAGCTCGTCGAGGTGATGGTGCGCGATGGCGTCCTCTACAACGAAGCCGCCGTGCAGGAGTGAGCCGTGAGCGATCGTTATGCAGTGATAGGCAATCCGATCGGCTTCAGCAAATCACCCCTTATCCATGGCACGTTCGCCAAGATGACGGGACAGGACCTCGTGTACGAGGCCATCGAGGCACCCCTCAATGGCTTCAACGAACGGGTCGATCAATTCCGGACGGCGGGCGCTAAGGGGCTGAACATCACCGCCCCGTTCAAGCTCGATGCATTTGCTTACGCAAACGAGCTGTCGGAGAACGCCAGGCGAGCAGGCGCCGCAAACTGCCTGAAGTTCGAGGGCGGTCGGATCATTGCCGAGAATTTCGACGGCATCGGCCTGGTGCGTGACATCACCGTCAATCTCGGCGTCAAGATGGCCGGCCGGCGCGTCCTGATGCTCGGCGCTGGGGGAGCAGCGCGTGGTGCGCTGCTGCCGTTCCTGCGCCAGCAGCCGTCCGAGCTGGTTCTGGTCAACCGAACGCTCTCGAAAGCGGTGGCATTGGCCGAAGAGTTTGCCGGCTGTGGCCCCCTGATCGTCAGCGGCTATGCTGAACTGGCCCATCTTGCCGAGGGCTATGACATCGTCGTCAATGCGACGTCGGCCAGCCTGCGCGGTGAGATGCCGCCGCTTCCAGGCAATGTCTTCCGCGGCGCGGAGCTGGCCTACGAACTCGCCTACGGCAAAGGGCTGACCCCCTTTCTGCGAGCGGCCCGCGCCGAAGGCGCTGCCAAACTGGCCGACGGTGTCGGCATGCTGGTCGAGCAGGCAGCGGAAGCGTTTGCCTGGTGGCGCGGCGTTCGACCGAGCACGGCTCAGGTCATCGCCGAGCTGACCGTTCCATTGAGCTGACGGGTGATGCCGGGCATGCATCCAAAACCCAGCTTCCTCGTCGGCCTGATCGGCAGCGGCATCGCTGCGTCCCGCACCCCGCCAATGCACGAAGCGGCCGCTGACGCCGCCGGCATCCGCTATCTCTACAAGAAGATCGATCTGACCGAGTTGAAGCTCGGTGCGGAGGCCTTGCCCGAATTGCTCACGGCCGCAAGGTGGATGGGCTTTGACGGGTTGAACGTGACCCATCCCTGCAAGCAGGCGATCCTTCCACTCCTGGACGAGCTCTCGCCCGATGCGGAGGCGCTCGGTGCCGTGAACACCGTGGTCTACAGGAATGGCCATATGACCGGCCACAACACCGACTGGTTCGGCTTCGCCGAGAACTTTCGCCGCAACATGCAAGGTGCGCCCCTCGGTCGCGTCGTCCAATTCGGCGCGGGTGGTGCCGGCGCGGCGGTCGCTTTCGCGCTGATGAAGCTCGGCGTGCAGGAACTGACCGTCATCGACGTCGACGCGGCCAAGGCGCAGAGCTTGGTGGATAGCCTGTCGCCTCGGTTTGCAGAGGGACGCTTGAGGGCCGGGCATGACGTCGCGGCGGCCGTCGCTGCCGCCCAGGGCATCGTCAACGCGACGCCGATCGGCATGGACAAATATCCGGGCACGCCGCTGCCGGCGGCCTTGCTGCGTCCCGATCTGTGGGTCGCCGAAATCGTCTACTTCCCGCTGGAAACCGCACTGCTGCGCGCGGCACGTAGCCTCGGCTGCCGTACCGTCGATGGCGGTGGCATGGCGATCTTCCAGGGCACAGAAGCATTCCGCCTGTTCACGGGCATCTCACCTGATCCAGACGTCTTCTTCGCGACTTTTGCATCCCTGGGAGGGTGACACCCGGCCGATGGGCGAGCGGCACGCACAACGCCCGAGAGGAAACGCAAGATGGGCTACACGCTCGATTTCTCGGTGGTTTGGCATGCAATGCCTGCGCTGCTGTGGGGCTGCGTGGGTACGTTGAGCCTCGCGCTTGCCGGAATGACGCTCGCGATGATCATCGGCGTTGCCGGCGTTGCGGCACGCGATTCGAAGGCGGCCTGGTTGCGCGCCCTCGTGATCGGCTTCGTCGAGATCGTGCGCAATACGCCCTTCCTGGTGCAAATCTTCTTTCTGTTCTTCGCCCTGCCGCTGATCGGATTGAAGCTCAATCCGACCGCCACGGCGATCATCGCGCTCGGCGTCAATGGCGGCGCCTATGCCATCGAGATCATCCGCGGCGGGGTGCAGTCCATTCACACGGGACAGGTGGAGGCCGGCTACGCGCTCGGCCTGCACAAAGGGCAGGTATTCCGCTTCATCGTGCTCAAGCCCGCGCTTCGCGCGATCTACCCCTCGCTCACGGGTCAGTTCATCATGCTGACTCTGACCTCATCGATCTGTTCGGCCGTATCGGCTTTCGAATTGACGTCGGTCGCACAGCGCATCGAAAGCGACACGTTCCGCAGCTTCGAAGTCTACTTCTCCGTCACCTTCCTCTACCTCGCGATCTCCTGGCTGTTGATGCTGGGCTTCGCGGTCGTCTCTCACCGCTTCTTCTCATATCCGACACGCTGAGGGGGAGATCATGACACCGCATTTTGGCCTTCCCGAGTTCGGCTTCCTGTTGCGTGGGCTGCAATGGACGGTGCTGCTGACGCTGGTCGCGTTTGCGGGCGGCTGCACGGCGGGGCTGGCCGTTGCATTGCTGCGCACCTGTGGTCACAGGAGCGTGGAATGGATCACCCGCATTTACATCGGGATATTCCAGGGTACGCCGCTGCTGCTACAGCTTTTCGTCGTGTATTACGGATTGGCACTGACCGGGCTGAAGCTCGACGCTTTCGTCGCGGTCGCGATCGGTTTCACCGTGAACGCCTCAGCCTTTCTCGGCGAGATCTGGCGCGGCGCGATCCAGGCCGTGCCGCGCGGCCAGAGCGAAGCGGCGATGGCGCTCGGACTGCACTATTCGTCGCGGATGCGCGACATCGTGCTGCCGCAGGCGATCCGCATCTCGCTGCCGGCGACCATCGGCTATCTCGTTCAGCTCATCAAGGGCACCTCGCTCGCCGCCATCGTCGGCTTCATCGAGCTTGCCCGCGCCGGTCAGATCGTTTCGAACCAGACCTTTCAGCCGCTGCTCGTCTTCGGCGTGGTCGGCGCGATGTATTTCATCCTCTGCTGGCCACTGTCGTGGTGGGGCAGTCGGATGGAGGCCAGGCTCGCCCTGGCCAATCAGAGGTAGGAACGGCGCACCTGCCCAATCAAAGAAGCCATCACCAGGAGGAGGAAGTCCATGTTGTTTTCAATCAATCGTCGCCAGTTCGGCATTGCCGTGCTGACGCTCGGGGCCATCGCTCTCGCCGGCAAAGCGCAGGCGGGCACACTGGAAAACGTGAAGAAGAAGGGCGTCGTCGTCATCGGCATTCAGGGCGACAATCCGCCTTGGGGCTATGTCGATAGCTCGGGAAAGCAGGATGGCATCGATGCCGACATGGGCCGCGCCTTCGCCGAATATCTCGGGGTGAAGGCCGAGTTCGTCCCGCTGGCGGTGGCCAATCGCATTCCGGCGCTGACCACAGGCCGCGTCGACATTCTGTTCGCAACCATGGCCATGCTGCCCGAGCGCGCAAAGGCGGTGCAGTATTCCAAGCCCTATGTCGCCAACGAGATCACGCTTGTCGCCGCCCAGGCGACCCCGATCAACAGCAATGCCGACATGGGCAAATTCGTCATCGGCGTTCCCAGGTCTTCCACGCAGGATACTCAAGTGACCAACAACGCCCCGCCCGGGACCGAGATCCGCAGGTTCGACGATGACGCGGCCACGATCCAGGCGCTGCTCTCCGGCCAGGTCCAGGCAGTCGGTGCGAACTTGTTTTATCCCCAGCGTCTCAACGCGGCAAAGCCGGAACTTGGCTTCGGGCCCAAGCTTCACTTCACCGCATTGTACAACGGGGCCTGCACACGCCTGGGCGACAAGGAGTGGAACGAGACGGTCAACACATTCATCGACCAGATCAAGTCGAACGGCAAGTTGGCCACTTTCTACGCCAAATGGATGAAGGTCCCGGTGCCGGTCTTCCCCGATTCTGTCCCGGGCGTTCCCTTCACCGTCCAGTAGCCACTGCGAGCGGCCGACGCGATCTGCGTTGGCCGCCGCCCAACGGGGGAGACCAGCATGCAGGACCAGATCCTGATCGAAATGAAGGGCGTGCAGAAGTGGTACGGCGGGTACCAGGCTCTCCGCAACGTCGATCTCACCGTGCGCAAGGGCGAGAAGATCGTGCTCTGCGGTCCGTCCGGTTCAGGCAAGTCGACGCTGATCCGCTGTATCAACCGACTGGAGCCGATCCAGCAGGGCACTATCGTGGTGAACGGCCATCGGCTGGACGACAGCATCAAGGCTATCGATGTCGTACGTCAGGACGTCGGCATGGTCTTTCAGAGCTTCAACCTTTTTCCGCATATGACGGTCTTGCAGAATTGCATGCTCGCGCCTATCCGCGCGCGCCGCATCGGCAAAACCGAGGCGGAGGCGACCGCGAGAAAATATCTCGAGCGCGTGCGCATTGGTGACCAGGCCGAGAAGTATCCGGCTCAGCTTTCGGGCGGTCAGCAACAGCGCGTCGCGATCGCGCGCGCGCTCTGCATGCAGCCCAAGGTGATGCTGTTTGACGAACCGACCTCGGCTCTCGATCCTGAAATGGTCAAGGAGGTGCTCGATACGATGATCGGCCTCGCCAATGACGGTATGACCATGATTTGCGTCACCCACGAGATGGGCTTCGCCCGTCAGGTTGCCGATCGCGTCATCTTCATGGCTGAAGGCCAGATCATTGAAGAAGGCGCGCCCGACGCCTTCTTCCGCAATCCACAGCACGCCCGCACCAGGCAGTTCCTCGGCGAGATCCTTGCCCATCACTGAACGGAGCTTCTTCCATGAGTCGTCTTGTCTATGTCCTGAACGGGCCAAATCTCAATTTGCTCGGCAAGCGCCAGCCCCACATCTACGGTCACGAGACGCTTGCGGACGTAGAGCGGGATTGCCGGGCGCTCGCCAAGGAGCTTGGCCTGGAGATTCGCTTTCATCAATCCAACAGGGAATACGAGCTGATCGACTGGGTCCACGAGGCGCGTGAGACGGCTGCCGGTATCGTGATGAATCCCGCGGCTTTCACCCATACGTCCGTCGCCATCCTGGATGCCTTGAATACGTTCGAGGGGACAGTGATCGAGGTGCATATCTCCAACGTGCACAAGCGCGAGGAATTCCGCCACCACTCGTTTGTCTCCAAACGGGCAGATGGGGTCATCGCCGGCTTCGGCACTCAGGGTTATCTGCTCGGCTTGCGCCGTGTCGCCAAGCTGCTTGACGAGAAAAAGGGATAGTATCCTATGAGTGCACCCGTCCGCCTGTCGGTGATGGGAGCAGGTCTCATCGGCAGGCGACATATCGAGCACATTCTCGCGCGGCCGGAGGCGGTACTGTCGTCGATCGTCGATCCGGCGCCACCCCCAACCAGATGCACGTGGCCAACGGCATGGATTGTATCGCTGCAGGCATCCCGGCGCTGATCGAGAAGCCGTTAGCGGATGACGTCGTGGCTGCACAGGCGTTGGTCGAAGCCTCCGAGCGTGTGGGCGTGCCGCTGCTCACCGGCCATCATCGCCGCCACAACCCGATGATCCAGCGCGCCAAGGCGGAGATCGATAGCGGCCGGCTCCGACCAATGCGAAACGCCCGACCCCGAGCGTCTTCAGGAGCTCGACGATGTCGTTGGCCATTGTTCTCTTGTCGTAGCCGTTCGGCGGCTTGTCGGTCTCGCCGTATCCGCGCAGGTCCGGCGCAATCACCCGGTAGTGGGGGCAAGCGCCGGTATCTGGAAACGCCAGGCGAAGCTGGTCTCCGGGAAGCCGTGCAACAGCACGATCGGGGGGGCCGGCCCCGGCCTCCAGGTAGAACTGGCGGATGCCGTTTGCCCGGCAGGTTGTTCGACGACTGGTGGTCACCGATCTCATGCCGCGGGGTGCGAGGTTTCCGGGCGCGATCCTTCGTCAAGCCGGTTGCAGGTTTTCACGGCGTTTTGCACGATTGCTTCACTGCAGCTGCGGGAACGCTGGGTTAGGTACCGAATTTTACCCTGGCGGCGGTTCCAAGATCGGGAGAAAGTCCAAGACGCGCGATGGTGTTCGGGGTTGTCTGTCCGGAACGAGCAGCAACCGGAGGGAGAACGAGGACCAGCGCGGCGGACATGGTGCTCCGAGCGGACGGCCTCGGGACCGAGGATTAGGCAGCAACTGCGTGAACGCACGGGGACTTCATCACGTTACAGCGATCATCGGCGACGTGCGCCGCGCCGCTGATTTCTACGCGGGTGTGCTGGGCCTCAAGCGGGTCAAGAAGACCGTCTGCTATGACGATCCCGGCAGTTACCACGTGTACTACGGTGACGATATCGGCAATCCCGGCGCCGTGATCAGTACGCTCGCCTGGAATTGCGTGACGCCGGGGCTGAGCGGCGTCGGCGAGGTCGTGCAGACCGCCTTCCGCGTCGCACCGGATTCGCTCGATGGGTGGGTGGATCGGCTCAACGCCTCGGGGGTCCCCAATCGATTGGACGTGTCGCCTTTCGGCGAGCGCATGCTCTGCTTTGCCGATCCCGATGGCACGGCGCTGTCTCTGGTCGAGACGTGGGAAAAGCTGCCAGCGATAACCGGCCAAAATGCCGCGGCCGATCGTGCGTTACGCGGCCTTCATGGCGTCACGCTGAACGTCCGCGAGGAGGACGAGACCATCGACATCCTTCAGAAGGTTTTCGATTTCCAGCTGGTCTCCCAGAGAAACGGCGCCATGCGCTTCGTGGCTCATGACGGTCCGGGCGGGACGATCACCTTGTGCATGATCGGAAAGTCTTCGCGGGGGCGCCTCGGCGGGGGCACCATCCGGCACGTCGCCTTCCGCGCGAGCAATCTGGACGATCGATCGGCGATGGTCGAGAAACTCCAATCTGCGTACGGCATCGTGGTGAGCGATCCCATCGAGCGAACCTACCTGAATGCGGTCGGCTTTCGCGCACCTTGCGGCGTGCTTTTCGAGATCGCGACCGACGGCCCGGGATTCGCGGTCGACGAGGCGCCGGAGCAGCTGGGCCAGCAACTTCAGCTTCCCGCCTTTCTCGAAGAGCGTCGCGCCGAAGTCGTGGCGATCCTGCCCCCGCTCACGTGAATTGCCTGTCGCTCAACGCGAGCCCGGCCTTCCATGAAATCGGTCAGCCGTGGGCACATGAAGTCAAGGAATGCTCGCACGCGTAAGGGCAGCCGCGGTCCGCCGTGATAAAGCGCGTGTATTTGCTCTTCGTCGCCTGCCGTGCCCTCGAGCACTTCGACCAGGTGGCCAGCCGATATGTCGTCGCGAACGTGATAATCGGCGAGCCTTGCGAGGCCGATGCCCGCGATTGCCATTCGCCGCAGGCTCTGTGCGTTGTTTGCAAGCAGCGAGCCGCTGATTGCGCGGTCGACAATTCGCCCGCTCTCCTTCAGAGGCCAGACCGGGGCAGAGCGTCGGAAATTGAATCCCAGGCAATTGTGACGTGAAAGATCCTCGATCCTCTTCGGCTCACCCAGGCGACCGATGTAGTCTGGAGACGCAACGATCCTTCTTTTGACGACCCCGATGCGTCGGGCGACCATCGCGGAGGCCTGCAAGGGGCCGACGCGGAAGGCGATATCGGTCCGGTCGAGGTAAAGATCGACGATTTCGTCCGAGAGTGAGATATCGACCACGATCTCGGGATGAGCTTGCCAAAAGGCAGGGAGCAGCGGCTCAAGGCCGAGAATGCCGAAGGATACGGTGGTATTGACCCGGATCGTTCCGCCCGCTGCCGCTGCGCCCCGAGAAATGCCGCGTTCGATGCCGTCGAGTTCGGCCAGGAGCGCAAGGCTCTTCTCGTGGTACATCCGACCCTCGGACGTCAGCGACAGCCGCCGCGTCGAACGCTCGAACAGTCTGACACCGAGTCGTGTCTCGATTCTTCCGATGAGCTTGCTGACGGTGGACGGCGTCATCAACAGCCGACGAGCCGCCTCCGAATAGCTGTTGGCTTCCACCACACGGAGGAAGACCTGCATTTCGCCGATGCGATTATCCATCGCGTATCCATCTATGAAATCGTTTCACAGATAAAGTGGAATTAGAGCGGATTATCAAGTCCGGTAAATGTCACCTATGCTGGATCATCGTTTCCTTTTGCGATCCGTTTTCCGGCTAGCGCATCGCTGTCGGATCGGTGACTTGAACGGGGGGCGACTATTGCTCTATGAGGAAAAATCGGTGCGGCGGACGTGATCTGTACGTCGTTCTTCGGATTCACTATGGCGGCATATCCAACGGTGGATAGCTTTGAATACCCGGATGATGGAAGAGTCTGATAGTACGGCGGGCGGCTTCTATGGTCGTCGCCTCAGCCAGCACCTGGGAATGGAGGGCGACTGCCTGCTGCGCATCAAGCGCGAAGGGCAATTGGCGCTGGCGATGACCCGGCTGACATGCTCCCAATTCATTCGGGAGCGGACCGCGGCGATTCCTTCCGAGCCGGCCTACAGCATCCTGCAACAGCTCGGCGACCTCGATCGGCATTCCTGCTGGCTCGCCGGACGACCGAGATATTCGGGAGCTTTCGGTGCGGGGAGCGTCAGCGTGATCAACCTGATGGACAACCCCCAATGTGAGTTCAAGGGCCCGTTCGATGCCGTCCAATACTACGTGCCGCAGACGGCCCTCGACGAGTTCGCTCGCGAGCACGGAGCCAAGCCGGTCTCGACACTCAAATGGAGCAGGGATCAGCGCGATCCTTTCCTGTCGACGCTGTCCAGCGTTCTGCTCAGTGCGGTGGAGCAGGATCCGACGAGCAATCAGCTCTTCGTCGATCAGATCGGGTTGAGTGTCCTGGCCCATTTCGCCCAGACCTACGGCGGAATGCGCCCACAAGAAAAAGCTGCGGGTGGAGGCCTTGCTCCCTGGCAGGAGCGTCGCGCCAAGGAAATCATGCGAGCGCGTCTCGCCAGCAATCTCACGATTGCCGACGTCGCCGCGGAATGCAAGTTGACGCCGAGCCACTTCGCGAGGTCGTTCCGGCGCAGCACAGGCGTTGCACCGCACGAATTCCTGTCCCAGCTTCGCATCGACGAGGCGAAGCGCCTGATGCTGTGCACGAAGCTTCCGCTTGCCGACATTGCGCTGATCTGCGGCTTTGGCGACCAGAGCTACTTCACCAGGGTGTTTTCCCGCAATGTGGGGGCCAGCCCCGGAGCCTGGCGAAGGGCCCGCTCCGAGGGCTGACGCGAGCGACCCTGTCTTAAGCTGGTCGGATCATCTCGCGGGCGTAGGCCAGGCCGATCCCGTAGCCTCCGGCGTGAGATTCGACGATGGCACGTGCGCCATCGTAGGTTTCATGCCTCGTCCAATCGCGCTGCATCTCGAGCAGAACCTGGATCCAGGACGTGAGGCGGGCGCCGGCGGCCTGCATCCGGCCGAGAGCCAGTTCGTGGCTCGCAGTCGTCAGCCCTCCGCAGGCGTCGCCGACGACATAGACCTCCAGGCCGGCTGACAGCGCCGAAAGCACCGCGAACGTCACGCATGCCTCGGTCAGCAGGCCCGAAACGATCAAGCGGCTTCGACCGGTGGCGAGGACGGCCTCGCGCGTCTTGTCGTCTTCCCACACGTTCATGCTGCGCCGGTCGATCGGTTCGACGCTGGGAAGCGCCGACTTGACCGCCGGCATCAGCGGCCCGCTGTACACTTTCGTCGCCGAGGTGGACGCGACGACAGGCAGGCCGAACACCGTCGCGGTCTTCGCGAGCGCGACAACGTTGTTCATGAGAGCCTGCCGGTCGATCGAGCCCACTCCGAAAGCCAGGCCGGCCTGTTGGTCGATCAGGAGCAGGGCGCAGTCCTTGGGCTCGAGCAGATGAAGTGGATCCGTGGCCATCGACTTTCTCCGGCTAGGCCTTCAGGAACGCAAGGAGGTCTGCGTTGACCTGGTCGGCATGCGTCGTCGCCGTCGCGTGCGGAGCGCCCGGATAAATCTTCAGCTTGGCGCCCTTGATCATCTCGGCGGCCAGCTTGCCCGTGTAGGGGAACGGCACGACCTGATCGTCCTCGCCGTGGATCACCAAAGTGGGTACGTCGATCTTGGCCATGTCGGGCCGGAAGTCGGTTTCCGAGAACGCGGTCACGCAATCGATCGTCGCCTTGACCGACGCCTGAAGCGCGATCTGGAGGGTCTGCTTGAATACACCTTGCGATACCTTCATGCCGTGGTTCGTGCCGTAGAAGAGGGGGCTGAAGTCGTCGAGGAACTGCGCGCGGTCCTTGACCAAGCCGGCCTTGATGCCGTCGAACACCGACTTGTCGACACCGTCATGGTCCGAGGTCTTGATGAAGAGAGGAGTCACGGCGCTGATCAGGACGAACTTGGCGACCCGCGACGTTCCGTGGCGCGCCACATAGCGCGCGATGTCTCCGCCGCCCATGGAGAATCCGACCAGCGTCACCTCTTTCAGGTCGAGATGCTTGACGACGTCAGCGATGTCATCGGCGAAGGTGTCGTAGTCATAGCCCGTCCAGGGCTGGCTCGACCGGCCGAAGCCCCTGCGGTCGAACGCCACTGTCCGATAACCACGCTCGGCGAAGAAAAGCATCTGCGCGTCCCACATGTCCGCGCTGAGCGGCCAGCCGTGGCTGAACAGGATCGGCTTTCCGCTTCCCCAGTCCTTGTAATAAAGCTCGGTGCCGTCCCGCAATTCTAGCAAGGCCATCGTTCGCTCCTCTGACGAAATGATGAGGACCGAACGACATTCTGCGCGATCGTTCGTCCCCTCCTGCGCGTAAGGTCGCGGATGATGCGCGGATTGGCTTGCACGATCTGCGCGTCGTTTGGACATGCTGGCGATCTCCGACCGGCGCAGCGGACATACGCTCGGCAATTCGCCGCACCTGAACGATCATCGGGCCGAAATCCAAGCGACGACGAAATCGTCCAAGCGTTGGCCGGCGTTCAGGGTCACGATGCAGCCGCTTGCCCCATCCCCTTTCGCTCGATCGCCTATGCCGATCGCAAGGAGAACTTCTCGATGTCGAAACTCGATATGCTTACCCCCGACAACAGCGCCATCGCGCTGATCGACTATCAGCCGGCCATGTTCCAGGGCGTTCAATCGCATGACCGCCTGGTCACGGTTAACAACGTCCAGATCCTGGCAAAGGCCGCCAAGCTTTTCAAAATCCCGACCGTGCTGACCACGGTGGCCAGGGATTCCTTCTCCGGGCCCTTCATGCCGGAAGTCACCTCGCTGTTTCCGAAGCACGACATCATCGACCGCACGTCGATGAACTCCTGGCTCGACGCAAACTTCCGCAAGGCGGTCGCTGCCACCGGTCGCAAGAAATTCGTGCTGGCCGGTCTCTGGACCGAGGCGTGCGTGATCTTTCCGACCCTGGACATGCTCAAGGAGGGTTACGAGATCTACATTGCCGCCGATGCCTGCGGTGACCTCTCCCTCGAAGCCCATAACCGCGCCATGGAGCGCGCCATCCAGGCAGGAGCGGTCCCCATCACCTCGTCGCAATACGCCTACGAGCTTCAGCAGGACTGGGCGCGGAGCGAGACCTACGAAGGCATGATGGACATTCAACGCGCGCATTCGCCTTACGGAATCCAGATCCGCTTCTCGAAATGGGCGCTCGGAGAACACGCCTCCGAAGGAGGCGCGAAAGCCGGCTGAACTTCCTCCAATCGCGGATCACCGTGATGAAAATCTATCTGTTGTCTCTCGGCGCCGGCCTTTTGGTCGGCGTCGTCTACAGCCTTCTCAACGTGCGTTCACCGGCGCCGCCGCTGGTGGCGTTGGTCGGGCTTCTCGGCATCCTCGCCGGTGAACAGATCGTTCCGGTGGCCCGACAGCTGCTGTCCGGACACGGGCTGGCGTCGGCGTGGCAGCAAGCCAAGTGCGCTCCGCACATGTTCGGCATGCTGCCCGGACGTCAAACCGACCAATCGAAAAATGCCGCCCCGGCAGACGGCCTGGAGAAACATTCATGACCTCCGTACCCGATATCATCCTGCATCGTGGTCTGTTCACGACGCTCGATCGCTCGAATCCGACGGCTTCGGCGGTCGCGGTCGCCGACGGCCGCTTCGTCGCGGTCGGGCACGATCACGAGGTGATGAAGCTGGCGGGGCCGTCCACGAAGATCGTCGATCTCAGGGGACGGCGCGTTTTGCCCGGCTTGATCGACAACCACCTTCACATCATCCGCGGCGGTCTGAACTTCAACATGGAATTGCGCTGGGACGGGGTACGCTCGCTCGCCACTGCGATGGACATGCTGAAGCGGCAGGTCGCGGTCACGCCGCCGCCGCAGTGGGTGCGGGTCGTCGGCGGATTCACCGAACACCAGTTCGCGGAGAAGCGGCTTCCGACGATCGACGAGCTCAATGCCGTGGCACCCGATACGCCGGTCTTCCTGCTGCATCTCTACGATCGGGCCATCCTGAACGGCGCGGCCTTGCGTGCAGTTGGTTATACGAAGGACACGCCCGAACCGCCCGGCGGCGAAATTACGCGCGACGTCAAGGGCAACCCGACGGGTTTGCTGCTGGCCAAGCCCAATGCCAACATTCTCTATGCGACCCTCGCCAAGGGGCCCAGGCTGCCCTTCGACTACCAGGTCAACTCGACCCGTCATTTCATGCGGGAGTTGAATCGGCTGGGGGTGACCGGCGCGATCGATGCCGGCGGCGGATTCCAGAACTATCCGGAAGATTACGCTGTTATCCAGAAGCTGAACGACGAAGGTCTCCTGACGATACGGTTGGCTTACAACCTCTTCACCCAGAAGCCCAAGGGCGAGAAGGAGGACTTCCTGAACTGGACGAAGACCTCGAAGTACAAGCAGGGCGACGACTATTTCAGGCACAACGGTGCCGGCGAGATGCTGGTATTCTCGGCGGCCGATTTCGAGGATTTCCGGGTGGCGCGTCCGGACATGCCCGCCGAGATGGAAGGCGAGCTTGAGGAGGTCGTACGCGTCCTCGTTCAGAACAAGTGGCCGTGGCGGCTCCATGCGACCTACGACGAGACGATCTCGCGGGCGCTGGACGTGTTCGAGCGGGTCGACGAGGACATGCCCCTGGAAGGCCTGCACTGGTTCTTCGATCACGCCGAGACGATCTCGGATCAGTCGATCGATCGCATCGCGGCGCTCGGCGGCGGCATCGCCGTGCAGCACCGGATGGCCTATCAGGGCGAATATTTCGTCGAACGCTACGGGGCGGGGGCTGCCGAGGCGACGCCACCGGTCAAGAAGATCATCGACAAGGGCGTCAAGGTGTCGGCCGGTACCGATGCGACCCGGGTTGCCTCCTACAACCCGTGGGTCTCTCTGTCGTGGCTCGTCACCGGCCGAACCGTCGGCGGATTGCGGATTACGCCCCAGCGCAACTGTCTGGATCGCGAGACTGCGTTGCGGATGTGGACCGAGAACGTGACGTGGTTCTCGAACGAGGAGGGTAACAAGGGCCGGATCCAGGTCGGCCAGCTCGCCGACCTCGTCGTCCCGGACCGCGACTACTTCTCCTGTAGCGAGGCCGAGATCGCCGATACGACTTCGCTGCTGACCATGGTCGGAGGAAGGATCGTCTATAGTGCGGGAGACTTCTCCAGGCTGGAAAGCGTCACACCACCGCCCGCCATGCCGGACTGGTCGCCGGTCCGCCGCTTCGGCGGGTACGCGGCCTGGGCTGACGACAAGGCAAAGACGAAGGATACCAGCCTTGCGATGAAGGCCATGCAGATGTGCGGTTGCGCCAACTCCTGCGGCGTCCATGGACACGACCATGCTACGGCCTGGTCGAGCCGCTTGCCGGTATCCGACCTCCGAAGCTTCTGGGGCGCACTGGGATGCGCCTGTTGGGCGGTCTGACATGTCTGCCGCAGCCGCACCGAACTGGATCTCCGTGATCCTGCGCTGGCCGCTCCTGTGGCATGCGGCCAGATTGGCCTTGGTGTCCGCCTACATCCTCGGCGGTTTTGCCAAATTGCTCGACTTCGCGGGCGCGGTGGCCGAGCAGGAACACTTCGGCCTGTATCCGGGCTCGCTGTGGGCCGCCGCCGCCATCGTGGTCGAACTCTGCGGGTCTCTGCTTGTCGTCTTGAATCGTTTGGTGTGGTTAGGCGCCGGCGGGCTCGGTGTTCTGACGTTCGTCGCGATGCTCACCGCAAACGCCTTCTGGACGATGGGTGGCCATGAGGAATTCATGGCCACGAATGCCTTCTTCGAACATCTCGGGTTGATCGCGGGCCTTGTCATCGTATCGATTGTTTCCGATGAGGTCTCTCTCCGTCCGAACCGCGTTACGCGACCTCAAGCTGTCCAAGGAATGCCTCAATGAGATCAACAAATGCCATCGCTCTCGTGGCGTTCATCGCGATTGTCGCCGCGAACACGCCGGTCGCAGCAAGGGACGCAACGAAATCCAGGGAAGCGGCGGTTGCCGTGGCCCCTCAATACGACACGACCCACGTCTACGTCGCGCCCGACGACGTGGACAAGTTCGCGGCAAGCTTTCTGGCGACTTTCGGCGGCAAGAGCACCAAGCAGGTGGTGGCGACAGTCACGCCGACGCCGAGCAGCACCACGTCGCAACTGTTGCAGACGCCCGTCGGCACCGTCTCGCTGTTCGGCTTCAAGACGCCGATCCCGTATCCGTTTGGCGCCGAGCGCAACGGCTATCTGGTCGCAGACATGGACGAGGCGATCAAAGCAGCGCGCGGAGCGGGCGCTGACGTGATCGTGTCCACCTTCCCGGATCCGATTGGGCGCGACGCCGTGGTCCAGTGGCCGGGCGGCATCAACTTGCAGCTCTACTGGCATACGACGAAGCCCGACTACGCTCCCTTCGAGCGAATTCCGGAGAACCGCGTGTACGTCTCTCCCGACAGGGCCGCTGCTTTCACCCGGAGTTTTCTTGCATTCTCCCGCGGCAAGGTCGTCTCGGACGACGCGAAGGCGCCGGGCTTGGAGATCGGAAGATCGGATGTGACCTACAGGCGCATCCGGATCGAGTCCTCATTCGGGAAGATGGTTGTATTGGTCACGGACGGTCATCTGCCCTATCCCTACGGCCGGGAGACGACGGGTTATGAAGTGGCCGACCTCGCTTCGACGCTCGGCAAGGCAAAAGACGCCGGCGCAACGGTGCTGGTCGAATCCTACACGTCAAGCGGCCGCTCTGCGGCGTTTGTCATGTTCCCCGGCGGGTACGTGGCCGAGATCCACGCGCCTGGCCCGAAGAGTGCATCGCGGGCCGATAGCAAATGAGGTGATGTCCGCCGATGTTGGCACGCGTCGATATGCGCAACTTCTGGATCGTCCTGACGCTTGCGACCCTAAGCGCCGGCGTCGAACGCGCATGGGCGGAAGATGGGGATGCCGCGCTCCCCAAAAGGCCCGCGATCCAGGCGAATCGCTGGACCGAGGACTGGTCAGTCCTTGCCGATCCGAGATTGCGCACCGAACCATTTGACGAACTCAAATACATCCCGCTTTGGGCGACCGATCCGAAAAGCTACGTCTCGCTGGGGGCCACGCTTCGGGAACGCTTCGAGACCAATAGCGCGTCGGCGTTCGGCACCGGCAACACGCCCTCGGACAGTTATCTCATACAGCGTCTGCAGATCCACGCCGACGTTCACTTCAACGAGAACTGGCGCGCCTTCGTTCAGCTCGAGGACGATCGGGCCTTCGACAAGCTGAGCATCTCGCCTGTCGACCAGGACCGGGTCGACCTTCGTCTTGCCTTCCTGGAGTATGTCAACAATTTCTCGGGCGGGACCCTGAAGGCGCGCATCGGACGACAGGACTTCGCCTTTGACCTGCAGCGCTTCGTATCGTCGCGGGATGGACCCAACGTGCGACAATCATTCGATGCGATCTGGGCTGACTGGGAAACCGGCGTCTGGCGCTTCATCGGATTCGTCAGCCGTCCCGTCCAATATTTCGACGTTCGCCCTTTCGACGACACGTCGAACGACAATTTCCGCTTCAGCACGCTCCGGGTCGAGCGTAAGGTTTTGGGTGACAACGAGCTGTCGGGCTACTACTCCCTGTACGAGCGCAAGGCCGCCAGATATCTCGATGCCTTGGGCGACGAAAGCCGTCACGTTCTGGATGCGAGATTCGCAGGAAAGTCCCAACAGTTCGACTGGGATCTCGAGGCCATGGGGCAGGCGGGGCAGGTGGGTACGAAGGACATTCGTGCCTGGGCCGTCGGTACGCGAATTGGATACGCTTTGCCCGATGTTCCCTGGCTGCCGCGCATCGGCCTCCAGTTCGACGCCGCGTCGGGCGACCATCACCCCGGCGACGGCACGCTGGGAACGTTCAATCCGCTCTTCCCGAACGGCTATTATTTCACGCTGGCCGGCTATACGGGATACGCAAACATCCTTCACTTCAAACCCTCCATTACCGTCAGTCCGGCGGACCGGCTGAAGGTGATGGGAGCGATTGGCTTGCAGTGGCGCGAAACGACGGCCGACGCGATCTACGTCCAGCCCAGCGTGCCGATAGCGGGCACCGCCGGCAAGGGCAGCAACTGGACGGGAGCCTACGGTCAGCTTCGCGTCGACTACGCGTTCAACGACCACCTGACCGGCGCGATCGAGGCGGTGCATTTCGACGTCGGCGACACGATCATTCGCGCTGGTGGACACACCAGCAACTATCTAGGTGTCCAGCTTCAATACGGTTGGTGACATGCCCCGCAACGTACTCCTGCTTTCGCTCCTGATGAGCCTGAATGCGGGCTTAGTCGATACCGCCGGCTTTCTCGCGCTTCAGGGGCTGTTCACTGCGCACGTCACCGGCAATTTTGTCACCTTTGGTGCGGCCATGGTGCTGGGAACGTCCGGTGGCCTAGCGAAGCTGCTCGCTCTCCCGGTCTTCTGCTTCGTAGTTGTCGTCACCAGAATCTTGAGCTTTTATCTCCCGGCAATGGGGCTCCCGATCTTCCGCTCGATGCTGGCCCTCAAGACGATACTTCTGGCGGTGGGCGGTGCGTGCGCCGTCTATTTCGGACCATTCACGCAGGGCGATAACTGGCAGGCGATCTGTACCGGCATGATTCTGGTCGCGGCCATGGCCATCCAGAATGCCGCGCACCGCATCCATATGGGTACCGAACCTCCCAGCACCTTGATGACGGGCACCACCACCCAGATCATGATCGACGTCGCCGACGTTTTTCGCGGCGCGCCAGCGTCGGTGCTGACCGTCGCCAGGCCGCGGCTCGGCAAGATGGCGGCAAGCGTGGCTGCCTTCGCATTGGGATGCGCAGCCGGCGCATGTCTCTATGCGAAGTTCGGAACGTGGTGCTTCATTTTGCCTCCGCTGATCGCGTTACCGGCGGTGTTTCTGGCCGCGGCCGAGCCGAAGTGACCCGGCGTGAGCGATCGGGATTGAAGGGCCGGAGCTGATGGTCTGGCGGGAGCACGCGATGGTCTCCTTGAACCTCGCCGTCGACGGCTGGTAGCCGGCGCATCCGCATTGACGACGGGAACGATTGGATCCTGCCGTCCAGGCGGGATCAAGACCGTCTTGCCGTCGAGATGCGGCCGACGATATGCAAGGGAACTGAAATGGCTTCTGGGACTTCCGATCCGTCTCCTCGATCCTATCCCCGGTCGGTCTCGTTCGTTCGAAGGTCGGGCCCGATCGCAGTCGCCGCCGGCACCACGGACAGTTTCGCCCAGATCGAAAACTGGTTGCTGGAAGAGGCCTCCGCCGAGCGGCAGATGATTGACCTTCTCGTAAGGCTGATCCGTCGGATGAAGGCCGCCGGCTCTTCGATCGATCGACTTACCCTGCATATCGGCACGCTCCATCCCCAGCTTGTCGGATTCGCATGGGTCTGGAATGCCGACGATGGCTTCTGTGATGAGGTACGGGTCGCCGATGCGGCGGTCGATTCCGACGCCTACAGGCTCAATCCGCTGCAGCGTATCGTCGAGACGGGTAAGACGATCCGGCGAAGGCCCAGCGAGCCATCGGCGCAGGCGGAATTTCCCATCATGATCGAGCTCGCGGCCGCCGGCATGACCGACTATGCAGCGATCCCGTTGTCCGGTCTGGATACACGCAACGTGATCACCATCGCGACGAAAGTGGCCGGTGGCTTCGCCGAGGCGGAGATAGACTGCTTGATCCGCCTTTTCAAATTATTCGCCTTGCATGTGCAACGGCATAGCGAGTTGAAGATCTCCGAAAACGCGTTGGGCGCGTACCTTGGTTACGGCGCCGCCGCCAAGGTGCTTGAGGGCGCGATCAAGCGCGGCGCGGGAGACTCGATCCGCGCCGTCATTTGGGTGTCGGATCTCAGAAACTTCACGAAGATGTCGGACGCTCTGGCCCCGGCCGACACGCTGCTGCTGCTCAATGCCTACTTCGAGACGATGGTGAGCGCCGTCGCCGTTCACGGCGGCGAAATCCTCAAGTTCATCGGCGACGGTATGCTCGCAGTCTTTCCGGAAACGGTCGGCGTCGCCGAAGCGTCGCGCGCGGCCGTCTCGGCGGCGAGAGAGGCGATCGCGCGGCTCGAGGTTTCCAATCGGACTATCCGTGTCGCCTCCGACGCCGAGGGTTGCCACTTGCTGCGGGCTGGCATCGTCCTTCACGAAGGTGAGGTCTTTTTCGGCAACATCGGCGCTCCGGATCGCTTGGACTTCACGGTTATCGGCGCCGCCGTCAACGAGGCCTGCCGCGTGGAAGCGCTCACCAAGACGATAGGCCGGGATCTCCTCATGACCGAAGCCGTCGCTCGACATCTCCCTCATGATGTCGAGCATCTCGGTGAGCACCAGTTACGAGGCGTTTCCGCCAGAATGTCCGTGTACGGACTGGCCGGATGAGGACTTGATCGGTCGGGCCGCTGCTCGTCAGCAGAAATGGCCCCCGGGTGGTAACCTCCCGAAGCGCCCTTTGTCGCTTTCGAGCCACCCGTCGTCTTATGGGCACCCTTTTTGCCGACAGTGGCTGCGCTGGCCTGCCGGTTCATCCCGGCGGTTGCCGTCGATCTCCGCGGTATGGCGTGCCGATTGATACGCTGCCGCCCGCCAATGTAGGTTTCGAGTGCCTTCGCAGCGCCATCAATGTCGTCCCGCCTGCAGCCTGTGCCGATCTGCCGGCCGCGGTTGAGGATGATCCAGGTCTCATCGTCCTCTCGGAACCAGAGTCGTGGCGCCATTCAGCGTGTACGCGAAATCTGTTCCTCTGGCAGCTTAGTGCCTGTGCCTGTGCGGCAATCGGCGACTGCTGTGTGCAAATCGGACCACCTAGCACTCTGATCGGCTTGTACTAGGCTCGAGTCACGTTCGCGCAGCGCCAGAGGACTCTTATCCAGCTCCGGGACGACTGAGCCTGTAGTGCACCACCCGACAAGTGCCGGCCAAGCGAGCGAAACACCGTCTAGCCGCTTACTGCCGCCCCGCCACATGACGAGACGGGTGGCGAGGATTCCGATTTGATGATGGCGCGATCATTGGAGGTTTCGATGCGCTCATAGGCCATTTTTGCGACGAAAATTTCCTTCTTTACTGGGACTGAAAACAGTAAAACGGGACAGGCATAGGAAATTGCGACCCGTCCTCGTTCCCAACAGGAAGCAATCTAACCCGTTGCGCGCGGAAGCATGCCCCTTGCCGTTATCTCCGCCGAGAGTTCTTCGATCGTCTTGCGCTGCTCCATCGCAGTTCTTCGGATCAGTGCAAAGGAAGCAGGTTCGGCGAGCGCATGCGAATGCATTACCTGAAGAACGGCGGCGAGCACGACGCGACGTGACCGCAGACGCTGCTCGAGCTTGAAAATCTGTTGTTTCAATTCGCTCGTGCGTTCGTTTCGCTCGAATGCCATGACGAGAGCTGCGTAGATGCCGGCCGATCGCAACGGCTTGATGAGGAACGAAGCTGGATCGAGTTCGAACACTAGCTTCAGTCGGCTTGGTGTCTCTGTGCCGAGCAGGGCGATGACAGGTGATCGCGTCAGGAATGCGCGTTGCGCCGGTTGCAGCAGGGGCAGGAATTCGTCGTCGATCAACGACAAATCCGGTGCGAAGTCGACGGGCTCCGCCGGCGTCCATGCGACTCCCTCGAGTCCCAGACGCTCGAACTGGCGTCGCACGATGGTTGCGTCGCGTTCGTCTTTGATGGCGACGAGAGCCTTGCGTCCGCGTAGCGAAAATGAAGACGGTCTGCTCATTTCACAACCCGCAAATGCGGCGCGTTCGGCAATGCGCCGCCCGCCGAGGTTTCTTTCGACGGGCTGACGGCGACGTCGAGCTGCGTCAGGTAGGGATCAGGCTTAACAGGCGCGTCGGCTTCCCAGAAGATATCAAACTGTCCTTGCGGGTTGGAGACGGCAAGCCGCGGTGTAAGGACGCAATGATTGTTGCCGCCGTCGATCCACACCGGCCCTTGCGGCGAATTGTAGCGATATCCCGCCGCGGCGCGCCGCACTTCGGCAATGTCGGACGTGCCCGCGCGCTGCAGAGCGCGCGCCAGCAGATACACCGCGACATAGGCGGATTGACCGTCGACGGAGGGGCTGCTGTCCTCGCCATAGCGTGCCCTCCAGCGCGTGACGAAGGCGCGGTTCTCCGGCAAGCGAATGCTCTCGAAATAGGCTGACGACGTGATGCAGCCGGCCGATGCAGGCCCGACGATCGCTAGTTCCGGCTCGCACAAGCTGCAACTTAGCATGGGAATCTCCAGGCCGGCGGCCTTGGTGCCGGCGTTGAAGGCGCGGATGAAGTCGTAGCTCGAGCTTCCGACCAGTGTGTTGAACACGATTGGCGGCTTTCGGCGAACGATCTCGTCGACGATGTGCCCGACGGCGCTTTCGCCGAGCTCGAGCAGTCGTTCCGCGAGGATGTGGCCGTTTGCCGCGCTGACCAGTTCGCGGGTGACGCGATTGGTCTCCCATGTCCAGACGTAGTTGGAGCCGACGCAGAAAAATTCCCGCGACAGATTGTCGAGAACGTAGCGGACCAGCGGCAACACGTTGTGATTGGGCGAGGCGCCGACATAGATCACGTTGTCCGAGCACTCGAAGCCCTCATAGCGGGCGGGATACCAGAGCAGGCGATCGGTGCGCTCAACGATTGGGAGCACCTGCTTGCGCGAGGCCGAGGTGTAGCAGCCGATGATGTGCTCGACGCCGACGTTGCGGATGAGGTCGTCGCAGACCGTGTGATATTCGGAGACGATGCCGCGGGGGTCGCGGATATGGGGCGCGATCGAGAAGTCGAACTCCGCCTGGCCGTTGATCTCGTCGACCGCCATGATCGCGCTCTTGAGGATCTCGCGGCCCATCGCCTGATATGGCCCGGACTGCGAGCAGACGATGCCAACGGGAACAGACGGCTTTGTCATTGACGGCTTTCGGTCGCGGAACGCGAACATGAAATCATCATCGCCGACGACAGCGCAAGTGGCTTGCCCTTTTGGTGCGCAGCACTCTCGAAATTTAGGCAGGCAGCATCGTTGACAACACGATGGGCAGTTACTTAGACTTTTCTCCTACAGGGCGACCTGTCGAACCTCGCGTGCGCTGATCTGGCCGATGACGTCCAGCTCTTTGCTACTCAATTGCTTCGTTCGATCACGGACCCTAAGCGACAGATCATAGCCGCGGCATTTGAGCCATTCGTCACCTCATTCGGGAGGGGCGGGTGGCTTTTTGTTTTTGCCGCCAGGACAGCTGGCGATGCGTCCGCATCGCCAGAACGGTGACGCATGCGCCTGACGGCCGTGTGTCATGTCGAGCGAGAGGATGAGGAGCAATGGCGGCAACAGATCTCCACTATCTTGGACTCGTCGAGATCGGACAAAAGCTCCAGGCAAAGGAACTGTCATCGGTCGAAGTCACCAAGGCGTTGCTCGGTCGGATCGACGAGCTCGACGGCAAGCTCAAGAGTTTTGCGTATGTCATGGCCGACTCGGCGCTCGCGGAAGCAGCCGCGGCCGAGAAGGAGATCGCCTCCGGCAAAATCAAGGGGCCGCTGCACGGTGTGCCGGTGGCGGTGAAGGATCTCTGCTGGGCGAAGGGCGCACCTGCAACGCATGGCATGACGATCCATCGCGGCTTTCGCCCCACTGAGGATGCAACGGTCGTCGCGCGGCTGAAGGATGCCGGCGCGATCATCCTCGGCAAGCTGCAGCAGACCGAAGGCGCTTACGCCGACCATCATCCGAAGATCGACCCGCCGAGAAATCCGTGGAACGCGGATCTCTGGCCCGGTGCCTCTTCGAGCGGCTCCGGCGTTGCGACCGCGGCGGGCCTCTGCTTCGGCTCGCTCGGTACCGATACCGGCGGGTCGATCCGCTTTCCGTCCGCGGCGAACGGCGTCACCGGACTCAAGCCGACCTGGGGACGGGTCAGCCGTTATGGCGCATTCGAGCTTGCGGCGACGCTGGACCACATCGGCCCGATGGGGCGGAGTGCGGTCGATTGCGGTGCCATCCTCGGCGTGATCGCCGGGCAGGATCCCAAGGATACGACAGCGGTGCCGCTGGCCGTGCCCGATTATCTCGCCGGCCTGACCGGCGATCTGCGCGGCGTGACCATCGGCGTCGACCGGCGCTGGACCAGCGAAGGCACCGACGGCGATGCGGCCAAGGTGCTGGCCGAGGGTTTGCGGGTGGCGGCCGATCTCGGTGCGAAGATCAAGGAAATTGCGTTTCCCGATCCCAAGGCGATCATCGACGACTGGTTCCCGCTCTGCGGCATCGAAGTCGCGGTCGCGCACGAGGATACCTATCCGGCGCGCAAGGACGAATACGGCCCGGCGCTGGCCGGCCTGCTCGATCTCGGACGGCAACAGTCCGGTATGGACTACCAGAAGATCGTGCTCCGCCGCGAAGCCTTTCGCGGCGCTGTGCGCGCGCTGTTCGAGACGGTCGATCTCCTCGCGATCCCGGCCCAGGCGTTCGCGGCGCCGACGCTTGCCAAGATGGCAGCGCTCGGAGAGGACGCCTCGCTGATCGGAGGCCTGCTCCGCTTTACATGCCCGTTCGATATGACGGGAAGTCCGACAGTGACATTGCCCGGCGGCTTCGCGGCGAATGGCGGCCCGGTCGGCTTCCAGTTTGTCGGCCGTCATTTCGACGAGGCCTGCCTCGTTCGCGCAGGCGATGCGTTCCAGCGCGTCACCGACTGGCACAAGCGTCATCCCGCGATCTGAGCCGAGGAGCCGATCTCATGTCCGAAGACTGGTTGAAGACATCCATCATGGCCAAGCGCGCCGTCGCCAAGGGCGCGACCGGCGCGACCCATAGCCTTACGATCGAGCAGCAGGGGGACTTCCACTTCGTCTACGGTCCCTATGCCAAGCCGACCCTGACGATCGACCCCGGTGGGGTGGTCGTCGTCGAGACCGAAGATGCGTTTGGCGGCGTACTGACCAAGGAGACCGACAGCCCCACCTCCAAGCTCAATTTCCCCTATCTCAACCCGCAATGCGGGCCGATCGCGGTGAAGGGCGCCAAGAAGGGCGATTGCCTCGCGATCTACATCCGCGACGTCGAAACCCGGGGCGAGCAGCCGGCCGGGACGACCTGCATCATTCCGGAGTTCGGCGGATTGGTCGGGACCGGCTCGACGGCACTGCTCAATCCACCGCTGCCCGAGCGCGTGAAGAAGGTGCATGTCGACAGGAACGGCGTGCGCTGGAACGACAAGCTCACGCTGCCCTACGAGCCGTTCATCGGCACCATCGGCGTTTCGCCGGAGATCGAGGCGATCTCGTCCCTACAGCCGGACTATCACGGCGGCAACATGGATCTGCCCGACGTCGCTCCGGGTGCCATCATCTATTTCCCGGTGCATGCCGACGGCGGGATGCTCTACGTCGGCGACTGCCACGCGACGCAGGGCGACGGCGAGCTCTCCGGAGTCGCGCTCGAGCAGCGCGCGACCGTCACGCTCCAGGTCGATCTGATCAAGAATTGGAGCTTCGCCTGGCCGCGGCTCGAGACGAGGGACTTCATCATGACGATCGGCAGCGCGCGTCCGCTCGAGGACGCCGCGCGCATCGCCTATCGCGAGCTCGTGCGGTGGATGGCGGCCGATTACGGCTTCGATGAGATCGACGCCTACATGCTGCTCAGCCAGGCCGGCCGCATGCGCCTCGGCAACATGGTCGACCCCAAATACACAATGGGGGCGTCCATCCTGAAGAACTATCTCAAGCCATGACATCCAGCCGCTTTCAATAGAGGGACATCACGATGAATTCGGGACGCAAGTTACGGATGGTTTTGCTCGGCGCCATGCTCGGCACAGTGGCGTCGATGAGTATTGCCAGCGCCGCGGAGCCGCCGCTGAAGGTCGGCCTGCTCGAGGACGTGTCCGGCGACCTTGCCTTCATGGGCATGCCGAAGCTGCACGGTTCGCAGCTCGCCATCGAGGAGATCAACAAGAGCGGCGGCATCCTGGGACGGCAGATCGAGCTCATTCACCTCGATCCGCAGGGCGACAATGCGCGCTACCAGGAGTTCGGCCGGCGCCTGCTCAATCGCGACAAGGTCGACGTGCTGATCGGCGGCATCACTTCGGCCTCGCGCGAGGCGCTGCGTCCGATCGTCGATCGGACCACGACGCCGTATTTCTACACCAACCAGTACGAGGGTGGCGTCTGCGACGCCAGCATGATCAGCATGGGCGCGGTGCCCGAGCAGCAGTTCTCGACGCTGATTCCGTGGATGGTCGAGAAGTTCGGCAAGAAGGTCTATGTCATCGCCGCTGACTACAATTTCGGTCAGATCTCGGCGGAGTGGAACCGCAAGATCATGAAGGACCTGGGCGGCGAGGTCGTGGGCGAGGAATTCATCCCGCTCGGCGTGTCGCAGTTCGCGCAGACCATCCAGAACATCCAGAAGGCCAAGCCCGACTGGCTGCTGACGATCAACGTCGGTGCCGCCCAGGATTCGTTCTTCGAGCAGGCGGCCGCGGCCAACCTCAACCTGCCGATGGGCTCGTCGATCAAGGTCATGCTCGGCTTCGAGCACAAGCGGTTCAAGCCGCCGGCGCTCAACAACATGCACGCGACTGCGAACTGGTTCGAGGAGATCGACACGTCCGAAGCGACCGAGTTCAAGAAGCGCTGGCACGCCAAGTTCCCCGACGAACTCTACATCAACGACATGGGGTACAACGCCTATAACGCGCTCTACATGTACAAGGCGCTGGTCGAGAAGGCGAAGTCGATCAAGCTCGACGACATGCGCAAGGTCATCGCGACCGGCGATGCCTGCATCGACGCGCCCGAGGGCAAGGTCTGCATCGATCCGAAGAGCCAGCACACCTCGCACCGGATGCGCCTGATCTCCGTCGGGCCGAAGCATGAGGTGAAGGTCGAGAAGGACTACGGCACGATCCAGCCTTACTGGCTTGGCGAGATCGGATGCGATCTCACGAAGAAGAATGACAAGGATCAATACACGCCAAGCCATCTCCCCAAGAAGTCCTGAGGCGGGCACGGATCTTGCTCGTGATGGGCACCACGATTTCAAACCAAGCCGGCGCCGCGACGATGCGGCGCCGCTATCGAGGGGATCGCGATGTCGGCTGAATTGTTCTCGCTGTTCTATCAGTTCGCCGACGTTTTCGCGTTCCTCATTCTCTCGGCCGCAGGCCTCGCCATCGTGTTCGGCATGATGGGCGTCATCAACATGGCGCATGGCGAGTTCATCATGTGCGGTGCCTATGTCACGGTTGGTCTGGTCAATCTGGGGGTGCCGCTCGCCGTCGCGCAGATCCTGGCGGCGCTGACGGCGGGCCTCATCGGTGTCCTCGTCGAGTTCTTGGTGGTGCGGCGGTTCTACAAGCGCCCCCTGGATTCGCTGCTCGCGACCTGGGGACTGAGCCTGATCGTGACGCAGTCGATGCTCCTGATAGTTGGCTCCGCCGTGCGCGGCATCGGAACGCCCGAGGGCAGCTTCGCGATTGGCGGCTATACGTTCTCGACCTACCGTCTGGTGCTGTTCGGCTGCGCCGTGGCGGTGCTGGCCGGTCTCTACATCATCTTCATGAAGACGCAGTTCGGCGTGATTGCTCGTGCCACCATGCAGAACGCAGCGATGGCGAAGGCGCTCGGCGCACGCACCGGCCGCATCTATGCGATCAGCTTCGGGATCGGAACCGGCCTTGCCGGGCTTTGCGGCGCGCTGTATGCGCCGACGATGACGTTGATCCCGACCATGGGGGCGACCTTCGTGGTCGAGAGTTTTGTGACCGTCGTGATCGGAGGAGCCAACGTGCTGCTCGGAACGGCGCCGGCCGCCGTGTTCCTGGCGATGATCCGAATGGCGCTAAACGCTAGCTACGGCCAGATAATAGGGCAGATCGGTATGCTGGTCGCCGTCATCCTGATCATCCGGGTGCTACCCGAAGGGCTCTCCAGCGTGCTGGTTCGCCGTGGGCGTTAGAGGGAATATGTGATGTTCAAGCTGCTCGAAGGTCCACAGACGCTCGGACGCGGCAAGATGTTCTGGTCGTGCTTCTTGGTCGTGCTCGCGGGCGCGCTGGCCTATCCCTCGTTTGCCGATTCCTACGATGTCGGCAATTTCGCCTACTTCCTGATCTGGATCTTCATGGCGCTCGGCCTCTGCCTGATGTGGGGCTACGGCGGCATGCTGTCGTTCGGCCAGACGCTCTTCTTCGGCATCGCCGGTTACGGCTACGGCGTGCTCGCCATCAACATGGGTGGCGGCACGGCGACGATCGCCGCGCTCGTGCTCTCTGTCGTCCTGGCGATGATCGCGGCCGGCATCCTCGGCTATTTCATGATCTGGGGCGGGATCAACGGCATCTTCTTCGGCATCGTGACGCTGTCCGCGACGCTGGTGCTCGCCTTCTTCCTCGGACAAACGGCCGGACCGGAATGGCACATCGGCTCGGCGCGGCTGAACGGCTTCAACGGCATGAAGGGCATGGACCCTCTAACGGTGGGTGACTTCTACGTCGAGGGATCGGCGCTCTACTACGTCATGGTCGCGCTGATCGTGATCGTCTATCTCGCGCTGCGCATGCTGGTGAATTCGGGCATCGGCAACGTCATCGTGGCGACGCGGGAGAATCCCCAGCGCGCGGAGATGCTGGGCTACGACGTCCGCAAATATCAGCTGCTGACCTTCGTGATCGGCAGCGGCCTCGCCGGCCTCAGCGGCGCGCTCTACACATCCTGGGGGCAGTTCATCACGCCATCCAGCATCGGCTTGCCGGCGGCCGCGATGCCGATCGTATGGGTGGCCTTCTCCGGGCGCAGCGATCTGACTGCGACGCTGGTTGGGTCGTTCCTGCTTCTCTTCGGCTTTCAGACTATCACCGTCTACAGCCAGCAGGCGGCGCTGGTGCTGATGGGGGCGCTGCTGCTCGCGACCGTGATGCTGGCGCCGCAAGGCTTCGTGCTCGGCATCGGCAAGCTCGCCGCCGACTGGTGGCAGGCACGCCGGCGGCGCAGCGACGTAGCCGAAGCCGGCCGCCTGCAACCGGAAGAGTCCTGATCATGGCGCTGGTCGAAGTCAAAGGCGTTTCGAAGCGCTTCGGCGGGCTGACGGCGGTCTCGGGCGTCGACCTCACGGTCAATGCTGGCGAGATCCACTGCCTGATCGGACCCAACGGCGCCGGCAAGAGCACGCTGTTCAAGCTGATCGTCGGCCTCTATCCGCCGACCGAGGGCAACATCCTGTTCGACACCGTCGATATCACGGCCGAGCGGCCCTACGCGCGGGTGCAGCGGGGCATGAGCATCAAGATGCAGGCCCCGAGCGTCTTCAAGGAATTGCCTGTCCGCCAGAACATCCAGACCGCGCTGCAGGAGCGACTGTCCGGCCCGGAACGCATCGCCGAGGAAGACCGCCTGCTGACGCTGCTCAATCTCGCGGCGGATTGCGACAAGCTCGCGGGCGCGCTGTCGCACGGCCAGCAGCAATGGCTCGAGATCGGGATGGCGCTGGCGTTGAAGCCGCAGCTCCTGCTGCTGGACGAGCCGACGGCCGGCATGTCACCGGAAGAAACCTTCAAGACCGGCGAGTTGATCAGGTCGTTCAATGCCGAGGGAATGACGGTGCTCGTGGTCGAGCATGACATGGCCTTCGTACGCCAGGTGGCCCAACGCGTCACGGTGCTGCATCTCGGCAGGATTTTTGCGCGCGGGACGCTCGAAAGCATCCTGCAGGACGGGAAGGTCGCGGAAATCTATCTGGGTAAGACCCATGCTCACTAATGTTTCGTCCCCTGAGCGGATTATCGACGTCGCCGAATTGTGGGCGGGATACGGCGCGACGCCGATCCTGCAGGGCGTCAGCATGTCGGTCGGGCGCGGCGAGATCGTCGGCGTGATCGGCCGCAACGGTGTCGGCAAATCGACCCTGATGCGCTGCCTGATCGGACTGCTGCAAACCTGGCGCGGGACGATCAGCTTCATGGGGCAGGACGTCACGGCGCTGGAAGCCGACGCACGGGCGCGGGCCGGCTTCGGCTACATCCCGCAAGGGCGCGACGTGTTTCCGCAAATGACCGTCGAGGAGAACCTGCAGGTCGGCGAGCTGATCGGTGGTCCGGGCGGCAAGAAGCTGCCGGAGCTGGTCTATGAGTATTTCCCGCGGCTGAAGGAGCGTCGGCGACAGGCCGCGGGCACCATGTCGGGCGGCGAGCAACAGCAGCTCGCCATAGGCCGCGCGCTGATCGGAAATCCGTCCCTGATGATCCTGGACGAGCCCTCCGAGGGTATCCAACCGTCGATCGTTCAGCACATCTGTGAGGCGCTCCGGTCGTTCCGCAACGAGCTCGGAACCACCATCATCTTCGTCGAGCAGAACCTCGACACGATCCTGGCGATCGCCGAACGCTGCTACATCATGGAGAAGGGCAAGATTACGCGGTCGCTCGCAGGCGCCGAGGTCAACGAGGACGACGTGCGCGAACAGCTTCTGCTCTGAACGGCCTCAGGCGTGCTTTCAAGTCGTCAATAGGAAGGGAATGAACATGGATCTCGGACTCAAGGGCGCAAAGGTTCTCGTCACAGGCAGCACCAAGGGGATCGGCAGGGCGATCGCCGACACCTTCGCGGCAGAAGGGGCCAATGTCGGCATCTGCGCGCGCAACCAGGCGGACGTCGACAGCGCGGTCACTGCGATCAAGGCGAAGGGCGTCGCTGCGTTCGGCAGCTCGGTCGACGTCTCCAATGGTCCGGCGCTCAAGGCCTGGGTAGAGGATATGGCCTCCAAGCTCGGCGGCATCGACATTGTCGTCGCCAATGTCAGCGCGTTATCGATCGGGCAGGACGAGGAGAGCTGGGAGAAGGAGTTCTCCACCGACATGATGGGCACGGTGCGGCTGGTTAATGCGGCGATGCCATATCTGGAGAAGAGCAAGGCCGCCGCGATCGTCACCATCTCCAGCGTGTCGGGCCGCGAGGTCGATTTCGCCAGCGGTCCCTACGGCACATTCAAGGCTGCGATCATCCACTACACGCAGGGGCTCGCCTTCCAGCTTGCCGGCAAGGGCATCCGCGCCAACTCGGTGTCGCCGGGCAACACCTATTTCGAGGGCGGTGTTTGGAATCAGATCAAGGACGGCAATCCCGAGCTGTACAAGACTGCGCTGGCGCTCAATCCGACCGGCCGCATGGGCACGCCGCAGGAAATGGCAAACGGCGCGGTCTTTCTTGCCAGCAAGGCTGCGAGCTTTATCACCGGGACCAACCTCGTGGTCGACGGTGCGCTCACGCGCGGGGTGCAGTTTTAGGCGCATTCCGAGCCGCCCAGCGACGAAACCGGGCCGCCAGCGGCGCCGGCGGGGCAGGGCCGTTTTCCGACAACAACAGGGCTGTCAGATGTCAGCAGATCCAATCCACTACAAGTCGATCACCGAGCTCTCCGAGCTGTTCCGTCGCGGCGAGCTTCTGCCCTCGAAAGTGACCGAGGCCATGCTGAGCCGGATCGCCAGGCTCGACGGCAAATTCCACGGCTATGCGCTCGTCCTTGCCGAGCGCGCCATCGCACAGGCGAAGCGCTGTGACGCCGAGCTGGCCAAGGGCATCTGGCGCGGGCCGCTGCACGGCGTGCCGATCGGACTGAAGGACCTCTGCTACACCACCTTTGCGCCGACGGCCGGTGGCACCACGATCCACGCCAAATTCGTCCCGTCCTTCAACGCGACGATCGTGGACCGGCTCGAGCAGGCCGGCGCCGTCACGCTTGGCAAGCTGAAAATGACCGAGGGCGCCTACACCAGCCACCATCCGAACGACCAGGCGCCGCTCAATCCCTGGGGTGTCGATTACTGGGTCGGCTCGTCCTCGAGCGGATCGGGCGTGGCGACGTCGGCGGGGCTCTGCTTCGGCTCGATCGGTAGCGACACCGGCGGCTCAATCCGGTTTCCGTCGGCAACATGCGGGCTGACCGGGATCAAGCCGACCTGGGGACGCGTCAGCCGCTATGGGGTCTTTCCCCTGGCCGACTCGCTCGACCATATCGGGCCTATGTGCCGGAGCGCGTCCGATGCGGCCGCCATGCTCGGCATCATCGCAGGGGCGGATGTCAACGATCCCACGGTCCTGCAGGCGCCGGTGCCGGACTATCTCGCAGGTATCGGTGGCGGGGTCCGAGGCCTGCGGATCGGCGTAGACCGCAGCTACACCCAGAACGGAATCGATCCGCAAGTGGCCGCCGCCTTGCTGGAAGCCGAGCGGACGCTCGCTGCGCTTGGGGCCGATATCCGCGAGGTTAAGTTCCCGGCCTACGAGAAGCTCGTAAGCATGTGGATTCCGATGTGCTCGATCGAGACCGCAGAGGCGCATCTCGAAACCTATCCGTCCCGGAAGTCGGAATACGGCCCCGATCTAGCGCAGTTGATCGAGCAGGGCAGATCGATGAGCGGCGTCGAGATCGCGCAGATCCATCACGAGAGGCTGAAGTTCTGCGGCAGCTTGGCGGCCCTGTTTGCCGATATCGACCTGCTCCTGATCCCCACCATGCCCGTGCCGATTCCGACGCTGACCAAGATGGGCGAGTACGGCGCGGATCCGAACGTGCTACTCAGCATCTTGCGCTTCACCGCGGTGTTCGACTTCTCGGGCAGTCCGACTATCACGCTGCCGAATGGCATGGCGTCGGATAGCCTGCCGCTCAGCATGCAGCTCGTCGGCCCGCATCTGTCGGAGGATGTGCTCGCCCGCGCCGGGCATGCGTTCCAGTCGGTGACGGACTGGCACACTCGTCGTGCCCCGATCGATTGACCACGGCTGAGACGGTAGCCGATGCTTCAATTGGCCGCCGACCGACTATGTTATGGGTGAACGTCAACGGTGTGCTGAGACGGTCGCAGCTGGCGGCGCGCAGCCAGAAATGCCCGTGATGGATTGGAGCATCAGGAGCTTGGCGTCGACTTCGGATACGCCGGCCGCAGTTGCAATCGTGCGGAACGTTTGACGAAGATCGTTGTCCATCTCGATTGCATTTCCGGTCCTCCTCGGCGTGACAGCGGAACATCGAAGCTTTCCTCCCTCCGCCATTGCCCGAACGTAGCATTCAAGCGGGTGAATCTTTCTGGCCATCGTTTCCAGACGTTCGGCCGTCTGGCTCCCCAAGATTGCGGCGTCACAAAGTTGACTCCGGTGCCTACCGCGCCTTTCGCGGCCATCTGCCTTAATTCGTATCGGAAGTATCGATGCGGCATCTCCTTCGTTTCATGCGGGCAAGCCGGTATTGCAAATATTTGATATATCATGTATCAACTCTCGCCGGTATTGCACGAGACCTGCGGGACGCATGACGAAGCTCATCTTCGGAGTGGTGGCGGACGATCTGACGGGCGGCATGGAAACGGCCGCCATGCTGGTCGCTGCCGGGATCGAATGCGGATTTGTCACCGACCCCGATCTCGTCGGCAGCTGCGGCGATGTGCCGGCTATCGTGGTCGCGCAGAAGACGCGAGTCATCCCCGCAAGCGAAGCCGTCACCATGACGGAAAAGGCGGCGCGGGCGCTGCTTGCGCGGGGCGCGCGGCAAATCTTCTTCAAATATTGTGCGACGTTCGATTCCACCGACCAGGGAAATATCGGCCCGGTCTCCGACCTGCTGATGCAGCTGACCGGCGCCGAATACACCGCCTTCTGCCCGGCTTCTCCCGCCCTTCGAAGGACCGTCTATAATGGTCATCTGTTTCTCGGGACCGAGCTGATCTCGGACTCGCCGAAACGCAATGATCCGCTGACACCGATGACCGATCCCGATCTGGTCCGGGTTCTGCAGCGCCAGACGCCGACCCGGGTTGGCCTTCTGGCGCATTCGCAGGTCAACGCCGGCGCGGACTCGGCCGGTCGCGCGATCGCGGAAGCGGCGGCTCGGGGTATCCGCTACTTCATTGCGGACACGATCTACGATCGGGATCTCGATACGCTTGCCACGCTCACCTGCGACTGGAAGCTGATGACGGGCAATGCGACGATCGTGCAGCACTACCCGGCAATCTGGAAGGCGCGGGGGCTCATCGCCACGGCCAGGAGACCGCCCGGTTTGCGCGCGGTTGGTGGCGGCGGCGTGGTTCTCGCCGGAAGTTGCGCCGAGCGGACGTTGGAGCAACTTGCCGAATTCGAGAAGAGCCATCCCTTGTTTCGCATCGATCTTCCGAACGCCGAAGATGTGGCGGCGGCGGTTGGCGATGCGCTCGACTGGGCGCGGCCGCGGCTGGACCGCGGTCCTGTTGGCTTCGCCACCTCGGGCGCGCCGGAGGCCGTCAAAATGGCTCAGCAGCGATACGGCCGTGAAGGCGCGGCGCAACTCGCCGAAACCATTCTTGGTCGGCTTGCTGTCTCTCTTCGCGGTATCGGCGTGCGGCGCTTCGTTGTGGCCGGTGGCGAGACGTCTGGTGCGATCGTCGAACACCTCGGCATTCGGCGTTTGCGGGTCGGTCCCTATGGTGGACCCGGCATCGGCACCGCGGTGACCGAAGACGAGGATCCGGTGGCCCTTTGTCTGAAGTCCGGCAAGCTGGGCCCCATCGACCTGTTCGCGACGACGCTGGAAGCGATGTTGAATCCGGAGGCGGTCAATTGAACGAACGCGAACTTAGACAATCCGTGCTGGAGACTGTAGCGCGCCTGGAAGCCAAGGGCTTCAATCACGGCAGCAGCGGAAATGTCAGCTGTCGCATCGGAGAAGACGTTCTGATCACGCCGACCGGCGGCAATAGCGGCAACACGACGATCGACGATCTCGTCCATTTGAAGCGCGACGGAGCGGTGGTTGGAGGCGGCTTGCCCTCCAGTGAATGGCACATGCATCTGGCGATCTTGAACGCCTATCCGCACGTGAACGCGGTGGTGCACACCCATGCCGACTGCTGCGTCGCGCTGTCCTGCCTCGCAAAGCCGATTCCAGCATTCCACTACATGGTCGCCAGTTTTGGCGGCAACGATGTGCCTTGTGCACCCTACGCAACGTTCGGCACCAGGGCTCTCGCCGACGGCGCCGTCGCGGCGCTGAAAGGGCGCAAGGCCTGCCTGCTCGCAAACCACGGGATGATTGCCGTCGGCAAAGGGCTGCAGGCGGCCTTCGACCTCACCGTGAAGCTCGAAACCCTTGCTCGGCAGTATCTGCTCGCCTGTCAGGCCGGCGCACCCGCGATCCTTCCCGACGGCGAAATGGCGCGGGTGGTCGAGCGCTATGGCAGCTACGGCCGCGCCGCTCTGCCGGCCTGAGAAGGACAGCTTCATGGAGATCACCGGCAAGACCAAGATCATGTTCGTACTCGCCGACCCGATCGATCATGTGCGGGCGAGTGCGGTCATGAATGCCTATTTCGCATCGATCGGCGACGATCTGGCGGTGTCCCCGATCCATGTCCTGCCCGGCGATCTCGGCCAGGCCGTCGCAAGCATCAGGTTGATGCGCAACGTCTTCGGCTTCGGTGTCACGATCCCGCACAAGACCTGCGTGATCGAGCATCTCGATGAGATCACGCCGACGGCGCAACTGATTGGCGCGGTCAATCTCGTCAAGCGGACGGCGGAAGGGCGCCTCGTGGGCGACAATCTGGATGCGAGGGGATTCATAGCCAGCCTCGCTCAGCACGAGGTTGCGGTTCGCGGTCGGAAGGTGCTCCAGGTCGGTGCAGGTGGTGCGGGACGTGCCACTGCATTCGGCCTGGCGGAGGCCGGCGCGCGCGAACTCACGATCATGAACCGGGATGATCAGAAAGCCCGCGCGCTTGCGGCTGCCGTGGCTGCGCATTATCCCGCCGCGAAGGTCAGCGCCGGCCGCGCGGAGGCGCGCGCATTCGATCTCATCGTCAATACGACGTCGCTCGGCATGAAACCGGATGATCCGCTTCCGGTGGATATCGAAGGTGTCGGTGCCGGCGCCACCGTCAGCGACATTATCGTTAATCCAGCCGTGACCCGGCTTCTTGCAAGGGCGGCTGCGCAGGGCGCAAAGGTCATCGGCGGAAAGCCTATGCTTGATGCGCAGATGGCCCTTGTCGCGCGGTCCATCGCGCGATAGCCTGATATATCAAATATTATATCGAGGACGGCGCGACTTTGGGATTGGGTGGCAAGGGGCCGCCGGATCGAAGGCAAGACGGAAGGGAAGCGAGGCTCCGTGAATATTGCATCGGCCAGGCAATCGGCGTCGGGCGCATCGATCCGCATCAGCCGCTTGGAGAAGCGCTTCGGTGCCGTGTCCGCCGTCGATGGCGTCGATATCGATATTGCTGCCGGTGAGTTTATCGCCCTGCTCGGACCAAGCGGCTCCGGAAAGACGACGATCCTGATGAGTGTTGCAGGATTCGAATTCCCGACCAGCGGCACCATTCACGTCGATTCCGAAGACCTGACCTATGTTCCTTCGAACAGGCGTAACCTGGGAATGGTGTTCCAGAATTATACGCTGTTCCCGCACATGTCGATTCTGGACAATGTCGCCTTTCCCTTGAAGATGCGCGGTCTCCGGACAGCTGAGCGCCACGCGCGCGCCGAAGCCGCGCTCGCGACCGTGCGTCTGGCAGGCTATGGCCATCGCCGTCCGAATGAGCTTTCAGGCGGTCAGCAGCAGCGTGTGGCGCTCGCGCGTGCGATCGTCTACCAACCGCGCGTGCTCTTGATGGACGAGCCGCTCAGTGCGCTCGACAAGAATTTGCGCGAAGACATGCAACTCGAGATCAAGCGATTGCATGCCGAACTCGGCATCACCGTCATCTTCGTCACTCACGACCAGAGCGAGGCGCTGACTATGGCCGACCGGATCGCTGTCCTGAGAGACGGCAAGATCCAGCAGATCGGGCCGGCGCGCCAGCTTTACGAAAGGCCCGCGAATCTCTTTACCGCCGGCTTCATCGGCGAGATGAATTTCGTCGACGTCGCCGTCCAAAGCGTCGGCGACGACATCTCCGTGGCTCTGCCATCGGGTGAAACATGGCGCCTGCCGGCGACGGCGGCCGTTGAGCCGGTTGCGGCCGGCGAGGACGCGGTGCTGGCCGTGAGACCCGAGCGGCTGCAACTCGGCACCAGTCCGGTCGGGCAAGTCGTCACTGTGGCGCTGAGCGACATCGTCTATGCCGGGGCAGCCGTGCTTCTGATAGGACGTCTGCCTGATGGCACCGAGATGCGCGCGCGAATCCCCGGCGCCTCGCAGCTCAGCTCTTTGGTCCCAGGCGACGTTGCGTCCTTCACGATCCCTACGGAGGCGATGCTGCTCTACCGGGGGAAGCGGCGATGACGGAGGCGGAGCGATCGCATTTCTGGCATTCCGACGGCCGCCGGCTGAGCGGCCTGTCGACGCTGCTGCTGCTCCTGCCGTTCTTCGCCATCATCGCCTTCGTCTTTGTCTATCCGATCCTGCAGCTCCTGGTGATCAGCATTCTCGAGCCGCATCCGACCTTGGACAACTACGCGCGCGTCGTCGACAATCCGGTTCACATGCGCGTCCTGATGCGCACGCTCTGGACCGCTACGCTGGTGACCGCCTTGTCCGTGATCCTCGGCTTCCCGGTGGCCTATTACATGAGCCGGGCCAAGGGGACGGTCGCCGCCCTTGTCGCTGTCTGTGTCATCCTGCCGCTCTGGTCGAGCGTCCTGGTGCGCACCGCCGCCTGGTCATTCCTGTTCCAGCGCAACGGGCTGATCAATTCGGCGTTGATGTCTCTCGGTCTGACGTCACAGCCGTTCAAGCTGCTGTATACCCAGAGCGCCGTCGTCATCGCCATGACCCACGTGCTCCTGCCGTTCATGATCCTGCCGATGTACGGCGCATTGCGCAGTATTCCGAGCGACTACGGGCGTGCGGCCGCCGTGCTCGGCGCAACGCGCCTGCGGGCCTTTCTGGAGGTGATCCTCCCCTTGAGCCTGCCGGGCGTCGTCTCCGGTTCGCTACTCGTGTTCCTCACGGCGCTCGGCTTCTTCATTACGCCCGCGCTGCTCGGCTCGCCGCAGGAGATGATGATCTCGACGCTCGTCTCGAAGCAGATTCGTGAGGTTCTCGATTGGCCCTTCGCTGCGGCGCTGGTCGGAGTGCTGACCGTATTCGTCACGTTGCTGGCGATCATCTTCAGCAAGATGCTCCGTTTCGACCGGCTGATGGGGAATGCCTCATGAAGCCGCCGACCGACCGCGGATCGCTCGCGCTGGGAGCCTATGTCTATGCCGTGCTGGCTTTCATCATCGTGCCGTTGGTCATCGTCATTCCAATGTCGTTCAGCCAGAACGACTATCTGGCATTTCCGCCGTCCGGCTTTACGCTGAAATGGTACGCGGAGTATTTTGACAGCAGGCAATGGCGTGCCGCCACCTGGCTCAGCGTACAGGTCGCCTTGCTGACCGCTCTCTTCGCGTCGGTCATCGGCACGGCCGCGACCTATGCAATGATCCGCGGCCGCAGCCGGTTGGTAACCGCTTTCCAGATCGCCCTGATCGGGCCGATCATTGTGCCGCACATCGCGCTCGCGGTCGGTCTCTATCTGTTTTTTCAGACGATCGGTCTCTCCGGGACCGTTCCCGGCTTCGTGCTGGCGCATACGGTGCTCACCTTGCCATTCGTCGTCTTCACGATGGCTGCCGCCCTGGGAAAGGTCGATGCCAATCTGGAGGCCGCCGCCATGAGCTGCGGCGCGACACGCTTTCAAGCTTTCCGCCTGGTCACGCTGCCGCTCGTCCTGCCGAGTCTCGCCAGCAGTGCGTTGTTTGCCTTCATCATCTCGTTCGACGAGCCGGTGGTGTCGTTCTTTCTGTCCGGTGTGCGCCAGAAGACGCTGCCGCGCCGAATGTTCGAGGACATCGAGCAGAACCTGACACCGGTGATTCCCGCGATCGCGACACTGTTGATCGTCTTGTCCATTTTGATTCTGCTGGGGGCCCATGTCCTCAGATCCCGCAGCGTCACCCGGTAGCGAACCGGGCGAGAAGCCAGAGAGGAGATCGTCGATGCCAAGAACAGGTTGGATGTGGAGCTCGGCAGCTGTCGTGTTTGCTTCGGTTCTTTGTGGAGCGCTGCCGGCAGCCGCCGAAAAGCTGGAAGACCAGTTGGTGATTGCCACGACCGGCGGCCTGATGGGCAACACCCTCGCGAAATATTTCTACGATCCCTTCAACAAGGCCAGGAATGTCGAAATCGTCCCGGTCGCAATCGAGGTCCCCGATCAGTGGGCGCGCGCCAAGGCGATGCAGCGAACCGGCAAGGTGGAATTCGACATCGTCACGGCAACGGGTCCCGACCTGGTCGGACGCACCGACATGCTCGAGAAGATCGACTGTGCGAAACTGCCGAGCGTCCAGAAGTTCGGTGTCTCCGACGCCTGTCAGCCCTACGGCGTCGCCCGGACGACCGGCGGCATGCTGATCACCTACAATACCGAAACGTTCAAGGGCAAGACGCCGAAGACATGGGCGGATTTTTGGGACGTCAAGCAGTTTCCCGGGCC
Organism: Bradyrhizobium sp. LVM 105; assembly: GCF_003957705.1. Classification (NCBI taxonomy): domain Bacteria; kingdom Pseudomonadati; phylum Pseudomonadota; class Alphaproteobacteria; order Hyphomicrobiales; family Nitrobacteraceae; genus Bradyrhizobium; species Bradyrhizobium sp. LVM 105. The sequence continues at coordinate 681,685 of NZ_QZMV01000001.1, forward strand.
GCGAGGGCTGCCAGACACCGGCGACAGCGATTGGTGGGTTCCGGTAGCCGCGCTCCTCGCCGACGGCGTCAAGCCGGAGCAGCTTTTCCCGCTGGACATCAATCGTGCCTACAAGAAGCTGGACGAGATCCGTCCCAATGTCGCGGTGTGGTGGAAGACAGGTGACCAGGTGCAGCAGATCATGCGCAGCCGCGAGGTGGTCATGGCCATGAGCTATTCAGGCCGCGCGCTCGCCGTCGTGAAGGAGGGCGTACCGGTTGCCATGTCCTGGGACCAGGCCATTCGCGACACCGGCTACATGGCTGTTCTCAAGGGTGCGCCCGACCCCAAAGCCGCCATGGCCTATCTCGATTTCTTCTATGCGAGCTCCGACGCGCATGTGCCGTTCATGCGCGCTGTCAACTATGCGACGGCCAGCAAGTCGGCCATCGAGTTGTTGAAGCCGGAGGAGCGCAATCTCTACGCGACCTCGCCGGAGAACTACGAAAAGCTGGTCAAGCCCGATTTCGCCTGGATCGGCGAACATCGTAACGAGCTGCGTGAGCGTTGGATGGCATGGCTGACCCGCTAAGCCGCACTAGCTTCTCCCGCAATCTCGCGCTTGTAAGTGAGGACCGGCCATGGATCACACCAGTGACCCCGGCGCGCTGCGCTACGTGATCGATCCCCGAAGGCTCGATCTCGTCGAGGAGTTCCGCGCAAGTCCGCTCGGCGTGCATAGCCCAGAACTTCGCAAGCTGCTGGCGCGGATGCGATGGGGCAAGCCGGAAGGGCGGCTTGTCCTGATCGTGCTCGAACCTGGCAAGGCCTGGCGGCTGTCGCGCATCCCCAAGCGTCGGGGCGATCCGATGCCTTTCGTCGATGATCGCGTCTTCACCTCTCTCGTTGAAGCGGAGTGGCATGTGTTCAAGCTGCGTTGGCAGGAAATGACGGGAACGACGCTGCCTGCGGAGATGTCCGGTGATCTATAAGACCAACGAGTATCTCGGCTATCCGGATCGCATCAGCGTCCCAGCCGGCGAGGCCGTCAGATTCCAGCTGAGCAGCAAGCGGCCGAGCGTGAAGGTCGAGGTGCTCAGGCTGCGCTGCGGCGATGTCGATACCAACGGCCCAGGCTTCAAATACGAGGTGATGACGAGCCCCATTGACGGTGAGCATGCCTGCCTCGACCAACCGATCCGGCCGGGATCCAACGCCGTCGTCGACCACGACGGTGCACTGGTCCCGACCGGCAGGCACTGGTGTTTCGGAGCCTACGTGTATCCGACGCGGATCGCGGACAATGCCAAGGCCGTGTTGGGAAATTGGTGCGAGCACTCGGCGCGCGGCTACGCGCTCGAGCTCGACGAGGAGGGGCATCTGGTCCTGGTGCTAGGCCAGGCGAGCGGTGCGCCGGCGCGTTTTACCCTCGACGTCAAGCTGCGCCCGCGGGTCTGGGCGTTCGTATCATGCGCGCTTGATCTTGCGCAGGGATCGGTAACCTTGTCGCTGATTGTTCCGGCAGACGGCGTTCGGCCGGCCGCTGCCCATTCGAAATCGTTCGCCCTGCCGCAAGCGCCTGCGCTCGATTCCGGCCTGCCGTTCCTGATCGCGGCCCATCATGCGAATGGTGATCGCCAATATACCTCGCACTTCGACGGCAAGATCGAAGCTCCGCGTGTCTTTTCGTGTCCGTTGGACGCAGAGGCGCTGCGGGTATTCGACGGCCGGCTGCGGACGGGGGTAAGCGATGCCGGGCTTGTCGCCTTCTGGGATTTCTCGAACGGAATCTCGTCACTGTCGATCAAGGATATTTCACCGAACGGCCTGCACGGTAGCCTCCGCCAGCTGCCCCGCAGGGGCGTGACCGGCTTTCAATGGTCTGGATCCGTTCACGACTGGCGGCTGTCGCCGCAGGAATATGCGGCGATTCATTTCCACAGCGACGATATCTACGATTGCGAATGGCAGACAACCTGCACGCTCGATGTGCCAGCCCACTGGCGATCAGGCGTCTACGCGCTCCGGCTGACCTCGGCAGGCGACAATCCAGACCGGGACTGCGAAAGCTACGTCACCTTCTTCGTGACGCCCGGCAAGGCGTCCCGGCGGGCGGATCTGGTCGTGGTCGCTTCGATCGCGACATATCTGGCTTATGCCAATAGCGCGTTGCGTCTCTATCAGGTTCACTTCGAGACTCTGATGGAGCACGTTCTGTGGTTGCCGCAAGACGACGTCTTCATGCAGGAGAACCCGGAGATCGGCCAGTCGACCTATGATTGCCATGTCGACGGCTCGGGACGAGCGTACAGCTCCTGGCTGCGGCCGGTCCTCAACATGCGTCCGCGCGGCTACTGGTTCAATTTGATCAACGACACACATATCCTCGACTGGCTCGAGGAGAAGGGGATCGCCTACGATCTGATCACGGATGTCGAGCTTGACCGGGAAGGAGCGCGGGCGCTCGCTCCTTACCGAGTCATGATGACGCCGACCCACCCCGAATATTACAGCTTCAACATGATGAACGCGATCATGGCGTATCAGAACGCCGGAGGGCGGCACATCTCGATGGGAGGCAATGCATTCTACTGGCGCTGCGGCTTTCACCCGGCCGCACCCGCCGCGCTGGAGGTTCGCCGCGGCATGGCAGGAACGCGCACCTGGGAATCGGAGCCCGGCGAAGTGCATCTTGCCGGCACCGGCGAGCCGGGCTCGCTGTGGCGGCATTCGGGCTTTGCGCCGCAAAAGCTGGTCGGCGTCGGGTTCTCGGCCATGATCAACGATACCTGCGGCTATTATCTGCGTACCGCCGAAAGCGAGGATGCGCGCGTCGCGTTTATCTTCGAGGGCACGGGGCGTCACGAAAAGTTCGGTGATTTTGGGTTTCGCTACAATGGTGCGGTCGGCAGCGAGATCGATCGGTACGATCTCGAGCTCGGAACGCCGCCGCATGCGTTGCGGATCGCAACGTCCGAAGGATTGGGTGCGGGCGCGCTGCCCACGCCGGAGGAGTTCCGCACCGTGGTCGACGGACTCGACGGTACGCAGAATGCGCTGGTGCGCGCCGACATGGTGTTCTTCGAGACCGCCCATGGCGGCGCCGTCTTTGCGACCGGATCGATCACCTACGGCATGTCGTTGGGTCACAACAACTACGACAACAACATCAGCACCATCACGTTGAACGTCGTGAATCGGTTTCTCGATCCAAGGCCGTTCATCATACCTGCCAAAACCTAGACTGCGGCCTCGATTTCGGCCCAACATGCAAGATCGCCATCTCGTCGCCAGAGATGGCTTCTCGAACCAGGGAGGCTGTCATGTCGGACAAGCCTGAGTTTCACCCCCCGGAATTGGGATCGGTCAACGTCGCTCCCCGCAAGGCGCGCCCGATGCATGCGGACGAGCACTGGGCCAGCCAGCCCTGGTATGAGGCTCCGCGTGGCGATCTCTCCGTCGCGGAAGTCTACACCTATACCGATGCGATGTCTTACGACCCGGGAGACGAAGTCGTGTTTCGCTCCTCCGCGACCGCAAAGGCCTGGCGGCTGCAGATCTATCGCGACGGTCTCGAGCCCGAGATGGTGCATGAGGTCGATGCGCTTGACGGCGTGTTCGCGGCTACGCCATCCGATGCCTATCGCAATGGCTGCAACTGGCCCGTCGCTCATCGCTGGACGTTGCCGCCGGATCTGCGCTCGGGCTTTTATCGTGTGGTCTCGTCGTGCGAGCGAGCGAACGGGGCCCGCTTCATCCAGCATCATTTCTTCGTCGTGCGCCCGACGGAGAAAACGCGGCGCGCGAAGATCCTGATGATCCTGCCGACGGGCACCTGGACCGCCTACAACGATTTTGGCGGTGCCAATCACTATTTCGGCGTCGAAGGTCCTGACAGGGACGAGCCGTCGCCGGTTTTGTCGCTGCAGCGGCCATGGACGCGCGGCGTGGTCTGGCTGCCGCCCGGTGCGCCGCGCATCTGCGCCGATCCCGCGCCCGAGATGGGTGACGCGCCACGCTATCAGATGAAGGAGTGGGCGTTCTCCAACGGCTTTGGCCAATATTACGCGGCAGCGGGCTGGGCCCAGTACGACCGGCATTTCGTGCTCTGGGCGCAGAAGGAAGGCTACGCCCTCGACATGATCACCCAGACCGATCTTCACTACAGGCCCGAGCTGCTCGACGCCTACCCTTGCGTCACCATCATCGGCCATGACGAGTACTGGACATGGGAGATGCGCGAGGCGATGGAGCGCTATGTGGAGGGCGGCGGGCGGCTCGCGCGCTTTGGCGCGAATTTCCTGTGGCAGATCCGGCTCGAGGACGATGGCAAGCGCCAAGTCTGCTACAAGTTCAAAGCCATCCACAAGGATCCGATCGTCGGCACGGACCGCGCGCGCCTGATGACGTCTGCCTGGGAAGATCGCAACATCCGTTGGCCCGGCGCCTCGACGGTCGGCGTGAACGGTGCGCACGGCCTCTACGCGTCCTGGGGTGGCTTCGCGCCGAACGGCCAACGAGGCTTTACGGTCTATCGCCCCGAACATTGGGCATTTGCCGGCACAGGACTGCACTATGCCGACATCTTCGGCGACAAGCAGCACATCTTCGCCTACGAGGTCGACGGGCTGGACTACACGTTCCGCAACGGTCTTCCTTTTCCGGTCCCGGTCGAAGGGCAGCCCGAGACCATTCAGATCCTGGCGATGGCGCCAGCCGTCCTGGCCGAAGACGAGCCGCAGGGTGAGGGCTTCCGCTACTACGTACGCAGCAGCGACCACGAAGGCCTGGTGGAGTGCATCACCGGCGAGGTTACGCCCCACGGTCTGGCCCGCTACAAATACGGCTCCGGCATGATGGTGCACATGACCCGCGGCAAGGGCGAGGTGCTGACAGCTGCGACTTGCGAATGGGTGATGGGGCTGAAGCGCGGCGATCCGTTCACGCAGCGGATCACCCGCAACATCCTCGATCGCTTCACTGCGCCCCGTTCCGCGTGAGCAGCTCTCAGCGACGCCTGGATTTCGCGCGTGCTGCCTTGGCAGGTGGTGCAGTGCGCGTCTTCATCGCTTCGATCTCGACGTCGTCGTCAACGGCCGTCTCGGGAGTCATGAAGCGCGTGCCGCCATGCTTTTCCAGCAACCGGACGAGATTCTGGCCGCCCTCCATCATGTCCGCCTGGATCGACTCGCGCACCTTGTCCGGCCGGCGCTGCCGCAGATTCTTGAGAACGGACAGGTGCTGGTGCTCGTTTGGATAGGTCGGGGGGGCGTGCGGGTAATGGAAATTCAACAAGGGGCCGTTCCGCATCCAGATATCGTCGAGGATGGCGAGTACCTCGGGAAGCCCCGATCCATCATAGAGACCGCGGTGGAATTGCCAGTTGGCGCGAACGGCGTCGGACCATCTGTGCTCCTTTTCCGCGCTGATCAGCTCGCGGTGAGTGGCCTCCATCCTGTCGATATCGGCGTCCGAGATGCGCGTGGTTGCGTGCTCGGCGGCAAGTCCCTCGAGAAACAGCCTGACGGTCCTGAGCTCGATATACTGCTTGGCCGTCATGTGGGCGACCATGATCGAGCGTCCCGCCTGCATCTCGAGCGCGCGGCCGCGCACGAGCTGCATCAGGGCTTCGCGAATGGGCGTCTCGGAAACGTTCATGGTCGCAGCAAGGTCGCGGATCTTGAAGCGATGGCCGGGCCAGAACCGGCCTTCCATCAGCGCCTGGCGCAGATTGTTGTAGACCAGGCTTGTCAGGCTGTCGCGCGCGACCGGGCCCACGCCGCCCTCGCCATGTCTTTGTTCAACGTCAACCATGCTCGGTCCCCGAAAGGTCTGGGCCGTTTCGGCCATCAGCGCCGACCCGGGTTCGAATCCATTTCGTATATAATATAGGATGTCGTGGTTGCGCACTGACCGTCTGCCCGTCTTCTGCGACGGAGCCCTCAAGGCTCGCCGCCTCCTGAAAACCCAAATTCGTCAGCTCCGGGATCGGGTGCCGCCCACGAGGTCTACGGCCTGGGCAGCAACAATTTCCCTTGTAGCCGAGAGAATAATATATGATATATCAAAATAGGAGAGGAGAAGGCATGCCGGAATTGATCAGGACAAGGGATGCCGCCCTGCGGGCGCGGGCCGAGAAGGTCGTGCCAGGCGGGATGTGGGGACATCTCCACGCGGCCAAGTTGCCCGAGACGTATCCGCAGTTCTTCAGCCGCGGCGAGGGCGGTGTGATCTGGGATGTCGACGGTCACCGCTACGTGGACTTCATGTGCAGCTGGGGTCCCAACCTGCTCGGCCATCACCATCCCGAGGTGGAGGAAGCTGCCGAGCGTCAGCGGCGCGACGGCGACTGCCTCAATGGTCCGGCCGAAGTTATGGTCGAGTTGGCCGAGCTTGTCGTCGATATGGTGGGACATGCCGACTGGACGCAGTTTCAGAAGAACGGCACCGATGCGACGACGACGTGCGTCACGATCGCAAGGGCTGCAACAGGTCGACGAAAGATCCTCGTCGCCAAGGGCGCCTATCATGGTGCCGTGCCGTGGTGCTCACCGTCGCTTCTCGGTGTGACCGCCGAGGATCGCGCCCATCTCGCATATTTCACGTTCAACGACGTCGAGAGCCTCGAGGCGGCGGCCAAGGCGGCGGGTGATGATCTGGCCGGAATTCTGGTTTCGGCATTCCGCCACGATCTCGGGTTCGACCAGGAACTTCCAACCGTAGAGTTCGCGCGCGCGGCGCGTCGCATCTGTGACAGCAAGGGGGCCGCGCTGCTTATCGACGAAGTTCGCGCCGGCTTCCGCCTGAATGCCGCGGGTAGCTGGGAAGGCCTTGGTGTTCGGCCCGATTTGTCCGCTTGGAGCAAGGCGATCGCCAATGGTCATGCCCTGGCGGCCGTCACCGGAGCCGATTGGCTGCGCCGCGCCGCGAGTCAGGTCTTTGTCACGGGGTCATTCTGGGCCGGCGCCGTCGCCATGGCTGCTGCCGTCGCGACGTTGAAGATCGTGCGCAGGGACGATGTTCCGGCCCGCCTTGCGCAGCTCGGGCAAACGCTGCGTGATGGTCTCGAGACGCGTTCCCGCCAGTTCGGTCTTTCAATCCGTCAGTCGGGGCCTGTGCAAATGCCGACCCTTTTGTTTGAAGGGGACCCGGACTATCGGAAAGGTTCGGCCTTTTGCAGCGCGATGCTTGCAAGGGGTGTCTACTTCCATCCCAAGCACAACATGTTCCTTTGCGCCGCCCATACCGAGGCCGACATCGCCGTGGCTCTCGAGGCAGCGGAGCACGGCTTCGCAAGCGTGGCGGCACTTTGATGTCACGTGGTGCGAAAACTATGATGGTGCGACGAATGCTCATGTTTGGTCGGATGAGCCGAGTGGTGCGACCAGTAAGTGATTGATTGTTCTTGACCCGTCGCTATCTCTTAATCGGCGGGTCCCAGGTTCGAGCCTTGGTGCGCCCACCATATCAATGCCTTGGCCGACGACACCGTTTGAGCATCTTGTTTTTCAAACGGTCTTTTCAGTCCAACGGACTGGCCGCGATAAAAAGTGCATCGCGCGACGCCTCAATGGTTCGTTGTGTGAGTGAGGCCTCACTGGCCGTCAGATGGCGACCCCACGCCCGGATCCCGGCGTTGAAACGCGCATGGCACGATGAGCTCGCGCCAGGGGGCGCCGGGCGATTCACGGCAGTTGTCAGCTTGTCGGTGCGCGCGCCCCGCCAACTGTTTCGCCAAGCCTCCGTAAGAGGATACTAAAAGTTGAAGGTCGTGGAGACCATGTATGCTCTCGGTGCGCCGATCGATATTCCGCCGCCTGCGCCGGGAACATTCGTGAGATAATTGGCGCCGAACAAATTGACGATCCGCCCGCGAATCACGATCGGCTTACCCGACCACATGTTGGCGAAAGTATACGATGCTCCCAGATCCGCACGCACGTATGCGGGCACACGTTGCGTGTTCTGGGGATCGTAGTAGCTGTCGCCAACAAAGACTGCGAGCGGCGAAACCGTGCTCTCAAGGCGATCCTCGCCGCTTGCGAGGATGCCGGGATCGATCCGCGCGAGATCGACGGCTTCGCGTCGTATGGTGATGACCGCAGCGAGGCGTCGCACCTCGCGGCCGCGCTCGGCATCCGCCAGCTCCGCGCGGCGACGATGCAGTGGGGGGCGGCGATTTCCGCAGCAAACCTGCGTACCTGCTGGGTGCTGCGGTCGGATCAGGCCATCGTGTCGGGCTGGTATCGCAGGTCTGATTCTGCGCGCTCGTGAAAGCGGGGCCGGCTAATGTGGCGGACGCGGGAGCTGCGTGCGCGTGGGCTCTCGCGGCGCGAGTACGTGTACCAAGAATCCGAAAGTCCCGATCTTCGCCTCCGATCCCAATATCGACGCGACGTATTGCTTTTGGAGCGCTGGCGAGCACGACGCTGCCGCCGTCTTATGCGCTATGCTGAAGCAAGATGCATTCGAGCAGACCATTAGTCTCGTTTATGTCGCAAATTTCCACTTCCAATTTTACTTCGCAAAATCCCGCCCTTAGCCTCACGCACAACTGATCACATCCGCAGCCGGTCAATGGCGATCGGGGCGAGCGTTCATCGTAACCAATGAGGGTTGCCATGTCTGACAGCATCAAGGAGACATCCACTTCCGATCCGGCGGGAACGGAAGCGAGATCTGCGAAAAAGACGAGCCGGCGCACGCTGTTGAAGGGTGCGGCGGCCGTTGCAGGCGCAGCAGCAGGATCGGACGTGATCCGCGGTTTCCCGACCATCTGGGCGCAGGAGATCAAGGATATCGAGCTGCGCCATGTCGGCGTCTCCTACTCGGTGGTGAAAGCGATCGGCGACCAGGCCGCCAAGGATCTCGGCTTCAAGGTGACGATGCAGAACCTCGACACCTCCGCGGCCATTAACCGCTTCATAAGCCAGCCTAATACGGTCGACATCGCCGATCTCGAGGGCTGGCAAGCCAAGCTCGCCGCCAAGCGCGGCGTGATCCAGGGCATCGAGGTCAAGAAGATCAAGGAGTTCGACAACATCCTGCCGATCTTCACCAAGGGCGAGATCGATGGCCACAAGATCCCGCGCCAGGGCATCTCGCCCTATGAGGCCATGTACATCGCCAAGCCCGATTCCACCGATCTGCACGACGGCGTCACCGAGTGGGCGACCTTCCTGCCGCAGGTCTACAACGCCGATTCCATCGGCTATCGGCCCGACCTCGTCGGCCACGAGGTGACCGAGTGGAAGGACCTGATCGATCCCAAGTTCAAGGGCAAGGCCGCGATCCTCGACGTGCCCGCGATCGGCATCATGGACGCCGCGCTCTGCTTCGAAAGCGCCGGACTGATCAAGTACGGCAACAAGGGCAACATGACCAAGGAGGAGATCGACTTCACCTGCAACAAGCTGATCGAGCTGAAGAAGCAGGGCCAGTTCCGTGCGACCTGGACCACCTTCGACCAGTCGGTGCAGCTCATGGCTGCGGGGGAAGTGGTCATCCAGTCGATGTGGTCGCCGGCGGTTGCGGCCGTCCGCGTCAAGGAAATCCCCTGCGTCTACGCGCCTGTGAACGTCAAGAACGGCAAGGAAGGCTATCGCGGCTGGTGCAACGGCATGGGCCTGATGAAGCATCTGTCCGGCAAGAAGCTCGACGCGGCCTATGAATATCTCAACTGGTATCTCTCGGGCTGGCAGGGCGGCTTCGTCGCGCGCTACGGCTATTACAGCCCGGTGCCCTCGACCGCGAAGAAATTCCTGACCCCGGCGGAATGGGCGTTCTGGTACGAGGGCCAGCCCGCGCCAGAGGTAGTCAACGATCCCTACGGTGTCGCGATGGAGAAGGCCGGCACCAAGCGTGACGGTGGCTCGTTCCTCGACCGCGTCAAGAACATTTCGTGCTGGAACACGCTGATGGACGAGGCGGCGTACATGAACAAGCGCTGGAACGACTTCAAGGTGGCCTGAAATCTGCTTTCCCTGACCTGAAGCGATGCACCGGCGCGGTCACGCGCCGGTGCGAGAAGACCGACTTCGAGGCGTTTGCCGCTATGCAGTCCAGTCAAACTCCGCCACGCGCAAATCTCGCCGGCTGGCTCTATGTTGCGCCGCTGGTCCTGGTGCTCGTGCCGTTCTTCGTGGCGCCGATCGTGGTGGTGCTGGCGGCGAGCTTCTTCGCCACTGACGGCTTTGGCGGGCTGACGCCCGGCTTCACGCTGGCAAGCTACGTCGAGGTCCTGCATTCGGCGCTGACGCTGAAGCTGTATCTGGCGACGATCAAGTTCACGGTCCTGACCTGGATCTTCACGTTGATCATTGGCTTTTTCGTCGCTTACTTCCTGGTGTTCCACGTCCGCAACCAGCTGCTCGCGATCGGCCTGTTCCTCTTGTGCACCGTGCCGTTCTGGACCTCGAACATTATCCGGATGATTTCCTGGATCCCGCTGCTCGGAAAAGAGGGTCTGATCAACCAGGCGCTGCTTGGAATGGGCGTGATCCGTCAGCCGCTGGAGGTGTTGCTGTTCTCCGATCTCGCCGTGGTGATCGCCTATGTCCACCAGCTCACGATCTTCATGGTTGTGCCGATCTTCAATTCCATGGCGCGGATCGACAAGAAGCTGATCGAGGCCGCGATCGACGCCGGCGCCAGCCGTTTCGACATCATGCGCCTGATCGTGGTGCCGATGTCCAAGAGCGGCATCGCGCTCGGTACCATCTTCGTGGTCTCGATCGTGATGGGCGATTTCTTCGTGGTGAAAGTGATGTCCGGCGGTGGCTCGGCCTCGGTGGTCAGTGCCTTCTACGAGGATGTCGGCGTGCTGCAATATCCGACTGCAGCGGCCAGTGCCGTGCTGCTGACGCTGGTGCTGGTCGCGATCGTCTCGCTGATCCTGCGCACAGTCGACATCAGGCAGGAGATTACGCGATGAGCGCGGTTCTCGCCGACATGCCAAAGTCCGACGTGTCGAAGACGGTCGCGCCCGCGACGACCAAGGCGATCGCGCCCAGCAAGGGCGGCCGTCCCTGGACGTTCTATGTGCTGGCGACGCTGTTCGCTGCATACGTGATCGCGCTCTACGGCCCGATGTTCTGCATCTACATCCTGTCGTTCCAGGATATCCGCGGCGGTCTCGTCTTCCCGATGAAGGGCCACTCGCTGCACTGGTTCGTCGATCTCTTCACTCAGGTGCGGACCGGCGACGTCAAGGGCTCGTTCGACCGCTCGATCAAGCTCGCAATCATCGTCACCATCATCACCGTCGTGGTCTCGTTCCTCGCTGGCCTCGGCTTCCGCAAGCGCTTTCGCGGCGACACCTTTGTTTTCTACATGATGATCGGCAGCCTCGTCGCACCAGGTCTCGTGCTCGGCCTCGGCACGGGTCTGCTGTTTCAGGCCCTCGGGCTGAACGCAAGCTGGTACACCTCGGCACTTGGCGCACAGCTCTCCTGGACGCTGCCGTTCGGCGTGCTCGTGATGTTCGCGGTGATGTCGCGCTTCAACCATGTCTGGGAGGAGGCGGCCTACGATCTCGGCGCCAGTCGCTGGCAGTCGATCCAGCTGGTGATGATCCCGGTGCTGGCGCCCGGCCTCGTCGCGGTGGCGCTGTTCGGCTTCACGCTGTCCTACGACGAGTTTGCGCGCAGCCTGCAGACGGCAGGCTCGCTGAACACGCTGCCGCTGGAAATTTGGAGCATGACGCTGAACGTGACCTCGCCCTCGCTCTACGCGCTCGGCACGGTGACCACCATCGTCTCCTTCGTCGTCATCGGTGCGAGCCTCGGTACCATCGTGCTGATCCAGAAAAGGCGCGGCAGCGCGACAAAGGGCTAGGAATGAAGAGCGATCGCGGCGATATCGAACTGGCGGGCGTCTGCAAGAGCTTTGACGGCGCGACCTACGTGGTCGACGGCGTCAATCTGAAGATCGCGGACGGCGCCTATTGCTGCTTCATCGGCCCGTCCGGCTGTGGCAAGACCACGATCCTGCGCATGATCGCAGGCCATGACGACCCGACCGCCGGCGAGATCGTGATCGGCGGCCAGAACGTCGTCGGTCTTGCGCCGGTGCAACGGCGCACCGCGATGATGTTTCAGTCTTACGCGCTGTTCCCGCATCTGACCGTGCGGGAGAACATCGCCTTTGCACTTCGTGTGCGCGGCCAGTCCAAGTCCGATCGGCTGCGCGCGGCGGATGCCATGATTGAGAAGGTCAGGCTGACGCAGTTCGCCGACCGCTTGCCGACCCAGCTTTCCGGCGGCCAGCAGCAGCGTGTGGCGCTGGCGCGGGCCGCGATCACCGAGCCGCGCGTGCTGCTCCTCGACGAGCCGCTGTCCGCGCTCGACGAGCAGCTCCGCGTCCAGATGCGCCAGGAGCTGCGGCGGATGCAGCAGGAGCTCGGCATCACCTTCATCCACGTCACCCATACCCAGCTCGAGGCGATTGCGCTGGCCGACCTCGTCGTCGTGATGGAGCAGGGCAAGATCAAGCAGGCGGGCCCGGCGCGCGACGTCTACGCGCATCCGCACGACCGCTATGTGGCCGAGTTCATGGGCGGCCAGAACGTGCTGTCGGGCCGCGTCGAGAAGGTCAACGGCGCGAGCTTCACGCTCGCGCAGGCGGCGCCTGATGGCATCGAGGTGCCGTTGCGGCCACGCGCGGCCGTCAGCGTCGGCGACAAGGTCGACATCGCGGTGCGCCGCGACGACGTCGCGCTGGTCCGGCCCGGCAGAGACTTGCCTCCGGGTTGCACAACCTCGCTGCCGAGCCGCGTGCTCGCGATCGAATACCAGGGCTATTTCGTCAAGGTCATGCTCGACACGGTGCCGGACGACGAGTTCGTCGCCTACGTGCCGGAAAAGACCTTCTTCGCAGATCCCCTCGCCGTAGGCGATGTCGTGATGGCCACATGGGCCACCGGCAGCGCGTTGCCACTTGCCTGAAGACCCGTCGCGCACAGGAGCATGACCGTGCAGATATCCTTTTCACTCAACGGCCGTCCCACCACCGTGGATGTCGAACCGGCGACGCTCGTCGCCGAGCTGCTGCGCGAGCAGCTCAACCTGACCGGTACCCATATCGGCTGCGACACCAGCCAATGTGGCGCCTGCGTGGTGCATCTCGACGGCCTGCCGGTGAAGAGCTGCACGCTGCTGGCGCCCGCGCTCGACGGCGCTACGCTGCTGACCATCGAAGGTCTGCAGGGCGCGCCGGGCTCGAACCTGATGCATCCGATGCAGGAGGCGTTTCGCGAGCATCACGGCCTGCAATGCGGCTTCTGTACGCCGGGCATGCTGATGACAGCGGTAGCGCTGGCTGCTGAGAAGCCTGATTTGACCGAGGCCGACGTCCGTCACGGCCTCGAAGGCAACATCTGCCGCTGCACCGGCTACCAGAACATCGTGGTTTCCGTGATGGCCGGCGCTGCCGCCATGAACGCCGCCAAGGGAGAGTGACCATGGGCAATGTGATCGGCATTGGCGCCGCGCCGAAGCGGAAAGAGGACCAGCGCTTTCTCACTGGTCGCGGCAATTACGTCTCCGACATCAAGCGCCCCGGCATGGCCGCAGGCGTGTTCGTGCGCTCGCCGCACGGGCATGCGGTCCTGCGTAGTGTCGACAAGAGCGAGGCGCTGGCTGCGCCCGGCGTCATCGCCGTGCTGACCGGCGAGGACGTCAAGGCCGACGGGCTCGGCTCGTTACCCTGCGGTTGGGGCATCTCGGACGCCAAGGGTGTTCCGATGAAGGAGCCGCCGTTCCCGATGCTGGCGCAGGGCAAGGTTCGCTTCGTCGGCGACATGGTGGCCTTCGTCGTCGCCGAGACGCCGGAGCAGGCGAATGTCGGGGCCGAGCTGTTGAAGATCGACTACGAGGTGTTGCCCTCGGTGGTCGGCCTGCTCGAGGCTGTCAGGCCGAATGCGCCGCAGCTTTTCGACGATGTTCCGAACAACATCTGTTGCGACTGGGAGCTCGGCGACAAGGCCGCGGTCGAGACCGCGTTCAAGAAAGCTGCGCATGTCGCCAAGCTCAGTCTCGTCAACAACCGCCTGATCGGCAATCCCATGGAGCCGCGCGCGGCGATCGCCGAATACGAGCCGGGCACCGATCGATTCACGCTGTGGACCACCAGCCAGTTTCCGCACGTGGTGCGCTTCCTGATGGGCGCGCTGGTGCTGAACATTCCGCAGCACAAGCTGCGGGTGGTGGCGCCCGATGTCGGCGGCGGGTTCGGCGTCAAGCAGTTCCATTATGGCGAGGAGGCCGTGATCACATGGGCCGCCAAGCGCGTGAGACGGCCGGTGAAATGGGTGGCGAGCCGCTCGGAGGGCTACGTTTCCGACCGTCACGGCCGCGACCACGTCACGGAGGCCGAGCTGGCGCTGGATGAGACCGGAAAATTCCTCGCCTTCCGCGTCAACACGCTCGCTAATATGGGCGGCTATCTCTCGACCTTCGGACCGAACATCCCGACCAATCTCTATGGTCCCTTGCTCGGCGGCGTCTACACCACGCCAGCGATCTACTGCAATGTGAAGGTCGTTTTCACCAACACCGTGCCGGTCGACGCTTATCGCGGCGCGGGCCGGCCCGAGGCGACCTTCGTGCTGGAGCGCATCGTGGACGTCGCGGCCAGCGAGATGGGCATCGACCGCGTCGAGATCCGCCGCCGCAACATGATCCCGAAGGAAGCCTATCCGTATCAGACGCCGGTGTTGGTGCAGTACGATTCCGGCGATCCCATGGGCTGCCTCGACGGCGCGCTGGTGGCGGCCGATGTCAAGAATTTCGGCGTGCGCAAGGCGGCCTCGGCCAGCAAAGGCAAGTTCCGCGGGCTCGGCTATTCCACCTATGTCGAGGCCTGCGGCCTTGCGCCCTCGCGCTTCGCGGGCCGGTTAGGCGCGCGCGGCGGCCTCTACGAGAGCGCCACGGTGCGCGTGCATCCGACCGGCCAGGTCACGGTGATGATCGGCACACACAATCATGGCCAGGGCCATGAGACGACCTTCGCGCAGATCGTCTCGGAAAAACTCGGCGTCGCCTTCGAGAACGTCGACATCGTGTTCGGCGATACCGACCGGGTGCAGTTCGGCATGGGCACCTATGGCTCGCGCTCCCTCGTGGTCGGCGGCGCGGCCCTATCGAAGGCAACCGACAAGGTGATCGCCAAGGGCAAGAAGATCGCCGCCCATCTGCTCGAGGCGGCCGAAGTCGACATCCAGTTCGAGGCTGGAAAGTTCTCGGTCGCGGGCACGGACCGCAGCAAGAGCTTCGAGGAGATCGCAGGCGCGGCCTACGTCCCGCACAACTATCCGCTCGAAGTGCTGGAGCCGGGGCTGGAGGAGCAGGCCTATTACGATCCCGTCAACTTCACCTATCCTGGCGGCTGTCACATCGCCGAGGTGGAGGTCGATCCCGAGACCGGTACGGTGACGCTGGTCAATTACACCGCGGTCGACGACGTCGGCACCGTCATCAATCCGATGATCGTGGAGGGCCAGTTGCATGGCGGCATCGTGCAGGGCGTCGGCCAGGCGCTGTTCGAGAACGCGGTCTACGACGAAGGCTCCGGCCAGCTGCTGTCGGGCTCGCTGATGGATTACTGCATGCCGCGCGCCGACCATCTGCCGATGATGAAGGTTGAGACCCATTCCACGCTCTGCACGCACACGCCGATGGGCGTGAAGGGCTGCGGCGAGGTCGGCACCATCGGCTCGCCCGCGGCCGTCATCAATGCCGTGGTCGACGCGCTGTCGCATCTCGGCGTCACCCATGTCGACATGCCGGCGACTCCGAACCGGATCTGGCGCCTGCTGCAAAACGCGTCGCTGCCGGTCGCCGCGGAATAGGGAGGACAACAATGAAGCCGTTTGCCTATCACCAGCCTGACCAGATTCCCGATGCGGCCAGGCTGCTGACCTCGATCGAGGATAGCAAGCTCGTCGCCGGCGGCATGACGCTGATTCCGACGCTGAAGCAGCGGCTGGCGAGCCCCGTCGCGCTGGTAGATCTGTCGAAGCTTGGAAGCCTCAAGGGAATCACCGACGATGGCGCTACGATCACCATTGGTGCGATGACGCCGCATGCTGTGGTGGCGGCCTCGAAGTTGGTGCAGACGAAAACCCCCGGGCTGGCGGCGCTCGCGTCCATGATCGGCGATCCCGCGGTGCGCAGCCGCGGTACCATCGGTGGCTCCGTCGCCAACAACGATCCAGCGGCGGACTATCCCGCCGGCGTGCTCGGTCTCGGTGCCACCATCGTCACCAGCATGCGCGAGATCGCGGCCGACAAGTTCTTTCTTGGGCTGTTCGAGACGGCACTTCAACCGGGCGAGATCATTACCGCGATCCGCTTCCCGGTGCCGCTCAAGGCAGGCTACGCCAAATTCAAGGCGCCGGCCTCCCGTTATGCGCTGGTCGGCGTGTTCGTCGCCAAATTCGCCGATGGTGTCCGCGTCGCCGTGACCGGCGCCGGTCCAGGCGTTTTTCGCGTGCCGCCGATGGAAGCCGCGCTGTCGTCCAATTTCGATCCCTCGGCCATCGCCGCGATCAAGATCGACACCGACGGTCTCACCTCCGATATCCATGCCGAAGCCGACTACCGTGCGCATCTCGTCACGGTCATGGCCAAGCGCGCCGTTGACGCGGCGCTCAGCTAGCTCTTCAGGGTTGATGATGACTGATAGTTCCGGCCGAACGGCCTTCCCGCCGGCGCCGACTGGCCTTGGAGCACTTTCTGCAACCGAGATCATGGCCGGCTACCGGCGCAAGGCGTTCACGCCGCGCGATGTGGTCGACGACACCATTGCCGCGCTGGAGGCGACCAACGAGGCCTACAACGCGGTGGTGACGCCGATGTATGATCAGGCGAGGGCGGAGGCCGATCGTCTCACCAAGCAGATGCGTGCAGGCGAGGCCAAGGGACCGCTCGCCGGCGTGCCTGTCACGATCAAGGATCTCGTCTTCGTCGCGGGCGTGCCGGCCTATGGCGGCTCGCCCATGAACAAGAGCTTCGTGCCCGATGCCGATGCCGCTGTGGTCTCTGCGCTGAAGGCCTCCGGCGCGATCATCACCTGCAAGACCACGACCTGCGAGTCCGGCTACAAGCTGACGGCCGACAGCCCGGTCACTGGCACGACGCGAAACCCCTGGAATCCCGGCCGCACCAGCGGTGGATCGAGCGGCGGCGCGGCGGCAGCCGTGGCGGCTGGCTGCGGCCCGATCGCAATCGGTACCGACGGCGTCGGCTCGATCCGTGTACCCTCGTCCTTCTGCGGTGTGTTCGGGCTCAAGCCGACGTTCGGTCTCGTGCCGCGCTCGCCCGGCTTCTCGCCGCCGTCCTGGGCCTCGCTTGCACACACCGGTCCGATCACGCGTACGGTCGCGGATGCGGCGCTGACGCTGGAGATCATCGCCGGTTACGATCTGCGCGATCCCGCGAGCCTGCCTGTGTCCGCGCGTCGCTTCGATACCAACGCTGCATCACTCAACGGCATCCGCATTGGCGCCAGCGTCGATCTCGGCTACGCCGCTGTCAGTCCCGACGTGCGTGCGGCGTTTGGCAAGGCGCTCGCCGTTCTCGACGCCTGTGGCGCGCAGGTCACCATGGATGGGCCGGGCCTCGATCCCGGCATTCTGGAGCATACGCTAAAGCCGATTGCCTTCACCGAACAGGCCGCGGCAGTGGCGACCAAGTCCATGGCCGATCTCGCAAGCTCAGAGGCCGACTACCGTGACGTCGTCACAGCCGGCCGGCACTATAGCGGCACGGATTATATCGAAGCCGGCTACCGGCGCGGCCAGGCCCGCGGCGCTTTCGTAAAACTGTTCGAACGCATCGATGCGCTGGTGACACCGACGGTCGCGGTGGCCGCGTTCGAGGCCGGCCGGATCGGCGTCGGCACGGTCGACGGCAGCAAGGTCGATCCGCATCTCGGCTGGTCGCCATTCACCTGGCCGATCAATCTCGCCGGTCTTCCGGCGGCGACGCTGCCCTGCGGCTTCGACCGCGATGGGATGCCGATCGGCCTTCAGATCGTTGCGCCCTGGCTCGACGAACCCACAATCTTCCGCATCGCTGCCGCCTTCGAGCAGGCCCAACCCTGGTCAAAGTTCTGGCCGCCGCTGGCGCTGCGGGAGCAGGGACGCGCGCGGGCGAAAACGTAAGCTGCGCGCTCAAGAGAGCTCGATCGGAACACCACGTCCACTGAGCTCTTCGTCGAGGCGCAAATAGTGCGCGAGATAGTCGTGCAGCGCTGTGGCCGCCTTCGAGGTCGCGCCGCTGGACTTATAGAGCAGCAGTTCGACCTTCGGCAGCGGCGGCAGGCCTTCGTTAAGGCCGATCTCTCGCATCGCCGGCACCAGCGCGCTACGGCCGAGCACGGTCACGGCCATACCGGCAAAGGCGGCAGCCTGCAATCCGCCCACGCTTTCGCTGACGCAGGCGATGCGCCAGCGCAGGTTCGCGCGCTCCAAAGTATCGATCGCATAGTCGCGATAGATGTTGCCCGGTGGTAGCAGGGCGAGCGGGATGGGCCTCTCCTGATACGCGGCAGATTGCTCGCCGGTCATCCAGACGAGCTGTTCGCGCCGCACCACCTGTCCACCGGTGAAATCGTTCATGCGGGTGACAAGGGCGATGTCGACATCGCCGCGTTTTACCAGGCCGACCAGAGGGGTGGACAACGCACAGTTGAGTTCGACCTGGATGCGCGGAAAGGACTTGCGGAACACGCTCAGAATCGACGGCAGCATGAACGCTGCATAGAGGTCAGGCGTGCCAAGCACGACCTGACCCTCGATCTCCTGCGACGCGAGTTGCGAGATCAATTCGTCATGCAACCGCAGGATGGATTTGGCGTAGGTCAGAACCATGGAGCCATCCTCGGTCAGCGTCAGCCGACGTCCCCCGTGCAGGAAGAGCTGCTTGGCTGTCAGTTCCTCCAGGCGCTGTAGCTGCAGGGTGATTGCCGGCTGGGTGCGGCCCAGCCGGCGTGCCGTCTCCGTGATGCTGCCGGTCTCGACGACCGAGATCAACGACCGAAGCATGCGGATGTCGAGACTGATAAGGTTCATGAGGCGCCCGTTTCGCCCAGAATTTATGCAATTTCCATGCTAGCGCGGAATGGGGTTAGGTTAAATCGACTGCCGCGGGTCGTTCACCTCTCCCGCTTGCGGAAGAGGTCGGCGCGGAGCGCCGGGAGAGGGATTTCTCCTCTTGGGGATTGTCCCTTTGAGGATACAGCCCTCTCCCCGACCCTCTCCCGCAAGCGGGAGAGGGAGCGCACCTGCCTTGGAGCAAATCAAATCTGATCCAATCACGCCTTAGCGCCTGGCGAGGACACCGCACGCGAACGCGCATGCCCTCACGAACAGGCGGATCTTGGCCGAGGGCATGTTGCGGCGGGACGGCGGTTCTGTCCACGCCATGCGGCATCATTCGATTTGCGCGATGCGGCGATCAGCTCGGGCTGGCCGAGCCCACCGTTGCGGCTCTATCCGCTGCGCGTCACGACAGAGCCGGTCGGGATTGAAGAGGGGGCGGCACACCGCCGATGCAATGATGACATCGTGCCGCTGTTTTGCCCGACGAGGCAAAGGGATGAATTACGCAATTTGTCTTCAGAAATTTGCCTTTTGAAACAAGGGCATTCTGCTTTGCATGGGGTTGTTTTCGCGGTTTTGGTTCGGCGTGGTTGATGACCGAGTTGTGTGCTCTTAGTTTGTCGGCCCGTCGCCGCGGATGGCAAAGGTGGTGGCCTTCAGCCTGGTCATGCCGAACTTGTCGAACAGCCTGTCATAGGTGCCGTCGGCGCGGATCGCGGTTAGTGCGTCGGCGACGGCCTGGGCGAGCAGCTTGTCGCGGAAGGCGAAGGTGATGTCGGTGCCGGCGATGTCGCGGACCCAGATCTTTGCGATGCCCTTCTGCTCCAGCGAGTTGGCGGTCTCGTTGATGTTGAGCGCGGCTTCGAGCTGGCCGGCACGCAGCGCCGCCGAGGTCGCGGTCACCGTGGCGAAGGTGCGCAGCTCGACCGGCTTGAGGCCCTTGGCTTCCATCGCGGTGCTGAACTCGCGGGCCTTGCGCTCGGTGTAGGTCGCCGATTCCACGCCCACGACGCGGCCGGCGAGATCCTCGAACTTCTCCAGCTTCAGGCTGGAGGATGGATCGGTGTAGATGCTGATCGCTTGCTGCGCGTAAGGCACGAGGTAAAGCATCTTGGAGCGCTCCTCCGTCCAGAACAGGCCGGTGTTGATGGCATCGAAGCGGCCGGAGCGGAGTGCCGGGATCATCGGCGGGAAGTCCATGCGGAGGAACACCGCCTCGACGCAGATGCGCTTGGCGATCTCGCGGGCGAGCTCGACGTTGAGGCCCTGCAGCTCGCCCTTGTCGTCGACGAATTGCTGCGGCGGCAGCGTCGGGTTGATCGACATCTGCCATTTCGGCGCCTCGATCAGGCTCGATGCCGGCACTTTCGGCGTGCAGGTCTGGGCGCCGGCCGCCTGAGTCAGGCCGACCAGAAGAGCGAGCGCGGAGAAGATCTTTGGAAATCGCATCTGAATACTCCGATCAAATCGTGGGTGGCACCGGTCCGATTCTTCATTGTCTCGTCATGTGGCGGCCGTCGCGTCGGCTTGCCGGGTCAGTATCAGCGAAACGTGGCGGGCCGCGGTCACCACCTCGTCGCGCTGGTTAAGGAGATCGAGCGTCTCGACGACGATGCCGCGCGCGGGATTTTTGGTCCGGTGTTTCTCGACGAAGCGGAAACGGACACGCACGGTATCGCCGGCGAGGATGGGACCTCTGAACTTCACCTCGTCCCAGCCGAGCGAGGCCACCGAGGTCTCCTCGTACAGCTTCAGCTCCGACTTCAGCCCTTCCATCAGCGACAGGCCGAACAGGCCGTGGCCGATCACGGCGGGAAAGCCACGCGACCTCGCGTAAGCTGAATCGACGTGAAGCGGGTGGTGATCGCGTGTGACGTCGGCAAAGGCCGCGATGTCGGCTTCCGTCACTGTGTGCACGGCGGTCTCGAACTCCGCGCCGAGCGCGATGTCCTCATAGTGGAGATTGGTCGATGCGGAGGTGTCCATGGGTATGTCCTCAGGCGACCTTGCGCGGTCGCGCTGGCAGCGCTTTGAAACTTTGCGCGATCCCCATCGGCCCGGAGCGGAAGATGCGCGGGTCCATGTCCTTCAATTGCGGGCTGATGCGCGGCCTGAAGCCCATATGGGCGAGGATATCCTCTTCCAGCCGAACGCCCGGCGCGATCTCGGTGAGCGTCACGCTGCCGTTCTCGAGCTCGAACACGGCGCGCTCGGTCACGTAGCTCACCTGCTGGCCGCGCTGCGCAGCGAGTGACGCACTGAAGCTGATCTGGCCGACCTGCGAAACGAACTTGCGGAAAGCACCGTCGCGCCGGATCGCGAGGCGACCGTTCTCGACGCCGATGTCGAACTTTCCGCCGGTCATGGTGCCGCTGAAGATCAGGCGCTTGGCGTTCTGCGTGATGTCGATGAAGCCGCCGGAGCCGTCGCGGCGCTCGCCGAAGCGGGTGACGTTGACGTTGCCCGCCTCGTCGACCTCGGCGAAGGAGAGGAAGGCGCAGGACAGTCCGCCGCCATCGTAGAAGTCGAACTGATAAGCCTGATCGAGGATGACGCGCGGATTGATCGCTGTGCCGAACTCCCGGGCGTGACCGGGCACGCCGCCGACCACACCGGACTCCACCGTCAGCGTGATCAGGTCGGAGATGCCTTCCTCGGCCGCGACATTGGGGATCATCGCGGAAATGCCGACACCGAGATTGACGACGTCGCGGGGACGCAGCTCGAAGGCAGCGCGGCGGGCGATCACCCGCCGTTCGGTCAGCGGATCGGGCGTGATCATCGCCTCCGGCACGCGCGTCTCGCCGCAGCGCGCGGGATCGTAAGTCGTGCCGTAGGTCTGCATCTGCTCGGGCTCGAGCACGACGTGGTCGATCAGGAAGCCAGGGATCTTCACCATCTGCGGATGGATCGAGCCGCGCTTCACGATGCGCTTGACCTGGCAGATCACGGTGCCGCCGGCATTGTGCACGGCTTGCGCGATCGAGAGATCCTCGCGCGTGGTGCCCTCGTGCTCCATGCTGATGTAACCATCTTCATCTGCGGAGGTGCCGCGGATGATGGCAACGTCAGGCGGACCAGGGACACGGTAGAGCAGCCAGGACTGGCCGTGCAGCTCGAGCAGGTCGACGAGCGGCGCGGTGGTGCGCTTGTTCATGCGCCCGCCATCCTGGCGCGGGTCCATGTAGGTGTTGAGGCCGACATGGGTGAGCACGCCGGGATGCTTGGCGGCCATGGCGCGGCAGAGCTGACTCATCACGCCTTGCGGGAAATTGTAGGCGTCGATCAGCTCGTCACGAACGAGGCGCATGAACGGCACCTGGAGGCCGAAATTGCCGCCGATCACGCGCGCGATCAGGCCTTCATGAGCCAGGTGACAGAGGCCCTTCTCGGTCACGGCGCCGACACCGGTGATGTTGATCAGCGTCAGATTGTGCGGGCCCTGGCCGCCGAGAAAACGCCGTTCCAGCGCGTCGAGGATGGCTTCGGCAGCGCCCGTGCCGCCATTGCCGCCGACGATCAGCGTATCGGTGTCGCGGATGAGACCGGCGGCCTCTGCCGCAGTGATGATGCTCAGCATGAGTGCGCTTCCCGCATCACGCGGCCTCCTTCTCGACCTGGCGGGCGATGATCAAGCGCTGGATCTGGTTGGTACCCTCGTAGATCTGGGCGAGGCGGACATCGCGGAAGATGCGCTCGATGCGGTACTCGCGCGAATAGCCGTTGCCGCCGTGGATTTGCAGCGCGTTGGAGACGTGCTTCATCGCCATGTCGGTGGTAAACAGCTTGGCCTGCGCCGCCTCCTTGGCGATCGGCTCGCCGGCATCGTGCAGGCGCGCGGCGTGGTGGATCAAGAGGCGCGCGGCGGCGATGTCGGTCGACATGTCCGCGAGCATGAACTGCACCGCCTGGAAGCCGATGATGGCCTGGCCGAACTGCTTGCGGTCCTTTGCGTATGCGGTGGCATCCTCGAACGCAGCCTGCGCCATGCCGAGCGCCATCGAGGCCATCATCAGCCGGCTGAAGTTGAAATTGCTCATGGCCATCTTGAAGGCCTGGTTCTCCGGACCCATCACGCTGTTGGCCGGCAGCCGCACGTCGGAGAACGTGATCTGGCAGTCGTCGAGGCCATGCATGCCGAGCAGCTCCTCGTTCTTGCCGCGGGCGATGCCGGGCAGGGCGCCGTCCACGAGAAGACAGGAGATGGCGCGTTGGCCAGCATCCGCGCCGGTGCGCGCGAACACCATGATGCGATCGGCGACGCCGCCGAGAGTCACCCAGGCCTTGGTGCCGTTGAGCCGCCAGCCATCGCCCTCGCGCACAGCGTTGGTGCGGATGCCCGCGACGTCGGAGCCGTGGTCGGGTTCGGAGACCGCGGTGGCGGGAATGATGTCGCCGCTCAGGATCTTCGGGATCAGCGCCTTATGCGCGTCGGTGCCATGATGATCGAAGAACAGCACGGCCTCGACGGGGATCGCGAAGGCGTTGGCGACTGCGCCGGAGCAGCGCGCCAGTTCCTCCATCGCGATGCAGGCAGCAACCGTATCGAGACCGGCGCCGCCCGCGGCTTCGCGCAGACAGATGCCGAACAGGCCGAGATCGGCCATGCCCTTGTAGAGGGTGCGATCGAAGCGGTCCTCGCGGTCGATCGCTGCGGCGCGGGGCAGGATCTCCGCTTCGGCGAAGCGCCGGGCGGTCTCGCGCAGGGCTTTCTGGTCTTGGCTGTAGAAGCGGTCCATGGGTGCGCCTCCCGTCAGTCGCTGGCGAGCTTGGAATCGTGGGAGACTTCGCTGCGGTCGCGGTCGAGGAAATAGACCGCGACGTCGTCGCCCGGCACGCCATAGGCGCTGCACACGCCGCGGGTCAGCGCGATGGCGGCCGCGCGCCGCTCGGCTTCACTGCGGCGGAAGGCGTGGACCTTGAGCAGGATTCGCTGGCCGGTGGCCTGAGCGCCGAACGTGCCGGCGTGGGCGTAGTCATCAGGCGCAATGGGCAGGAAATAGAGCGTGACCGTATCAGCGGTGACGCCGAAGGCCGACATCAGGCCGTCGGTCACGGACCGCGCCAGCGCCGCCTTGCGCTGGGAGGGAACTTGCGGGGCGAGCACTTCGACGTAGGGCATCGATCAGACCTTCGCGGATTTGGCCGCAGATGTTTTCGATGAAGACGATTTGGGCTTCGTCGATCTCGCAGGGGCCGGAGTGTCGACCTGACGGCAAGAGTCGCGCTTGATCAGCCGGGCGCCGACGCGATATTCGCGAACACCCTCACTGCCATTGCCTTTGGCGTCCATGCGATGCAGCAGCCGGTCGACGGCGAGATTGGCAAGGTCCCGCGCGCCGTTGTCGACGATGCTGATGGCCGGGCGATGCCATTCGAACCACGGCATGTCCTCGTAGCAGAGCAGCGAGAGATCATCG
Organism: Bradyrhizobium sp. LVM 105; assembly: GCF_003957705.1. Taxonomy (NCBI): domain Bacteria; kingdom Pseudomonadati; phylum Pseudomonadota; class Alphaproteobacteria; order Hyphomicrobiales; family Nitrobacteraceae; genus Bradyrhizobium; species Bradyrhizobium sp. LVM 105. The sequence continues at coordinate 706,186 of NZ_QZMV01000001.1, forward strand.
GGAATGGCGATGTTCCGTTCCGCGGTGACGCGCAGCACGCCGAGCGTCGCTTCGTGATTGGCGACGAAGATCGCGCTCGGCGGGCGGGAAAGGTCGAGCAGCTTGCGGGCGCTCGTCGCGCCGGTCTCGGGCACGTAGTGGCCGGCATGAATCAATGTGTCGTCCCTGGCGATGCCGGCCTCACGCAGGGCGCGGACATAGCCGGACAACCGTTCGCGGCCGGACGTCGTGTCCTGGCGGCCGACGATCAGCCCGATGCGCTTGTGCCCGAGCTCGATCAGGTGACGCGTGCCCAGATAAGCGCCTTGCGGATCGTCGGCGAGCACAGTCTCGAGATCGGTCGCGTCATCGCGCCGCACCAGGCAGACGATGGGCACGTCCTTCGCAAGTGTCTTGAGCTGCGCGCCATTTTTGCCCGTGGGCACCACGATCAGCCCGTCGATGCGGTGGTCGACCAGCGTGGTGAGGGTGTCGCTCTCCTGCTGCGGGTCGTCGCCGCCGATGCACAGGAGCATCTGATAACCCAGCGCCTTCAGGCGTGCCTGCACCACTTCGGCCATCACCTGGAACGAGGCATTGGTGAGATTGTGGACGAGAAGAGCCACGAGCCGCGACTGCCCGGTCTTGAGGCCGCGTGCGATCGGGTTCGGCCGATAGCCGAGCTCGCGCGCGATGCGCACCAGGCGCTGCTGCGTACGATCGCTGGTCAGGCCGGTTCCCGTTAGCGCTCGCGAAGCGGTGCTGACTGAAACACGGGCCGCCTGTGCCACATCTTTGAGCGTGACGCTCATCCAACCCGCCGATAAACTGCAAACGATTGCAGAAACGCTATGAGCTTATTCCGCACGGATCAAGCTCAAAAAATGGATGGTGTTGCCCAATGCAGAGCCATTTATGCAAACGATTGCATAGATCGTGCGGATATTCCGCAGACGGCGGCCGTCGCTTGAATTCACCCGAGCACCCGGCAGTTCCCTGATGAAGGCGTTCCGCGGCACCTACACCGTCATGATCACCCCGTTTACGGCAGCGGGCGAGGTCGATGTTGCGGCATTGCGCGCCTTCGTCGATTGGCAGATCGCGGAGGGCATTCACGGGCTGATCCCGCTTGGCTCGACCGGCGAGTTCCTGTCCATGGAGGATGACGAGAAGGCGCTGGTGGCTGAGGTCGTCATCACCCAGGCGGCGGGGCGTGTGCCCGTGCTGATCGGTACCGGCGCGGAGGATACGCGCGAGGTGGTGCGTCTCAGTCGCCGTGCCGAAAAACTGGGCGCCGACGGCGTGATGATCATCCCGCCGTTCTATTCGACGCCGACCGACGACGAGCTCGTCCATCACTACAAGACGGTTGCGGATGCGATCGCGCTGCCGATCATGGTCTACAACAATCCGGCAACCGCCAATGTCGATCTCAAGCCACAGCTCGTGGCTCGGATCGCCGAGATCGACAACTGTCTCTATATCAAGGAGTCGACGCTGGAGGTGACGCGCGTGCGCGACATCATCCGCCTCTGCGGCGACAGGATGACGGTGTTCGGCGGCATCCTCGGCTTCGAATCCTTCGTCGAGGGCGCGCAGGGCTGGGTGGCCGTGGCCTCCAACGTGGTCCCGGCGGAAATGTCCCGCATCTTCAGCCTCGTCGCTGACCACGGCGCGATCAAGGAAGCGCGCGAGCTCTATCTCAAATACCTGCCGGTGATCGAATTCGTCGGCGGCCAGGCCTATGTCGCGGGCAGCAAGGCGCTGCTCGGTCATATGGGCTTTGCAGCCGGCAATCCGCGCCCGCCGCGCCTGCCGCTGCCGGCTGCGCAGGATGCTGCCGCGCGTCATCTGGTCGAAACCTTCGGTCTGACGTGGCGCGATGCGTCCAACGAGGCTGCTTAGGTCAGGAGTACCCCAGTGAATCTGCTCGACGGCGTCAAGATCCTCAGCTTCAACCATTACCTCGCGGGCCCGCTGGCCGCGCAGACGCTCGCCGATCTCGGCGCCGACGTCATTGCGGTCGAGCCGATCGAGGGTGCGTTTCAGCGCAACTGGGCGGTCGCCAACCATTTCGTCGCAGGCGACAGCGTCAATCATCTGGCGACCGGCCGAAACAAGCGCAGTCTCGCCGTCGATCTCAAGCATCCCGATGGCATTGCCGCCGTAAAGAAGCTGGTCGCGACGGCCGATGTCGTGATGGAGAATTTTCGGCCGGGCACCATGGCGAAGCTCGGTCTTGGCTACGACGTACTCAAGGCGATCAACCCGGGCTTGATCTATGCCGTGGCGACCGGCTTCGGATCGGCGGGGCCGTACAGGGATCGTCCCGGCCAGGACCTTTTGCTCCAGGCGATGTCGGGCCTTGCGATGCGGACGGGGCGGGCGGACGGCGAGCCGACGGCGGTCGGCGCCGTCATCGTCGATCAGCACGCCGCCTCGCTCTATGCCATGAGCATCCTTGCAGCGCTGTTTGCTAGAACCAAGACCGGGAAGGGCCAACTCGTCGAGGTCAACCTCTATCAGGCTGCGCTCGATCTCCAGGTCGAGCCGCTGACCGCCTGGCTCAACGGCGCGCCGTCGCCGACCTCGCGCGGCCCGGCCGGCATCGCGGCGTGGTTCAGCCCGGGGCCTTACGGAATTCATGCGACGGCCGACGGCCATATGGCGATCTCGATGGCCGCACCCAAGGCGCTCGCGGTGGGGCTCGGCTGTGAGGAGTTGAATCAGTTCGGGGAGGCCGACAGTTTCTCGAAGCGCGAGGAGATCACGCGGATCGTTGCTGGCAGGTTGAAACGGAAGTCGACCGCCGATTGGTTACCTTCGCTTGAAGCGGCGCGGATCTGGCACGCGCCTGTCCAGGACTATCGCGATCTCGTGGCCGATCCCCAGCTCGAACATCTCGGCGTGTTCAAGACGGCCGAGAGTGCGGGGGGCGCGCAAATCCGGATGGTCGCGCATCCCGCCCGCTACAACGGCCAGACGCCGGAGGTGCGACTGGTGCCGCAACGGCTGGGTGCACAGACCCGCGAGGTGCTCGGCGAGATCGGCTACGGCGCTGCTGAGATCGACGCGATGATCGCCGGCAAGGCGGTGGGAGTGGCGCGATGATCGATTTCTCGCTGCCTGAAGAGACGCGCCTCCTGGTCGACACCGTCCGCCGCTTCGTCGAGACGGAGGTGCAGCCGCTGGAGGACGAGGTGGAGCGGACCGCCACGGTGCCGGCCGAGGCGCTGGCCGTCACCAAGGCCAAGGCGCAGAAGCTCGGCCTCTACGCCATGAACATGCCGGCGGATGTCGGCGGCGGCGGGCTGTCCTGCGTGGAGCATTGCCTCGTCGAGGAAGAGTTCGGCAAGACCTCCGATGCACTGATCCGCCGTGTGTTCGGCCAGGTCTATCCGATGCTGATGGCCTGCAAGGGCGATCAGGTCGAGCGCTACCTGCTGCCCACGGTGAAGGGCGACAAGATCTGCGCCATGGCGATCACCGAGCCGGGCGCCGGCTCCGATGCCGCGTCGATCAGCACGACGGCGCACCTCGACGGTGACGAGTGGGTGCTCAACGGCACCAAGCATTTCATCAGCGATGGCGACATCGCCGACTATGTGATCCTGATGGCGCTGACCGACAAGGACAAGCGCGCCCGCGGCGGCATCACGCTGTTCCTGGTCGACCGCGGCACGCCCGGCTTCAAGGTCGCGCGCACCCAGCCGATGATGGGCCATCGCGGCTATGGCCATGCCGAGCTGAGCTTCGAGGATTGCCGCATCCCGAAAGCGGCCGTGCTCGGCGAGGTCGGCGCCGGCTTCAAGCTGATCATGCAGAGCGTGCTGCAGATCCGGCTCGCCCATATCGGCGCCCGCGCCGTCGGCATGGCGCAGCGCGCGCTGGAGATGATGCGCAGGCATGCCGGCGAGCGGCGTCAGTTCGGCCAGCTGATCGGCGAGTTCCAGATGGTGCAGAAGCTGATCGCCGATTCCGCCACCGAGATCTTCGGCGTCAAGATGATGGTGATGAACGCTGCCTGGGACATCGATCAGGGCCGGGACGCGCGCGACAAGGTTTCGATGATCAAGGTCGCGGCGTCCGAGATGCAGGGCCGCGTCGTCGATCGCGCCATCCAGGTGTTCGGCGGCATGGGGTTCAGCAAGGACCTGCCGCTGGAGCGGATGTATCGCGATGCGCGCGTCACCCGCATCTATGACGGCACCTCGGAAATCCACCGCATGCTGGTTGCGCGCAGCACCATCAAGAACGGCTTGCAGCTCTAGGGAAGCGATCGATGTCTCACGCACCTCTCAAGCCCGGCGCTGCCTTCGCCTTCCGCAAGACCATGACGGTCGCCGAGCAGGCGATGTTCACCGGCATCAGCGGCAATCTCGGCGGTCTCTATGTCGATGCCGTCCGAGCCAAAAAGGCGGGCGCCTCCAACATGGTCGCGTTCGAGCTCGCGGTCGGCGGCCTCGCCACCACCTGCCTCAGCCAGCTCGGCGGGCCGACACGGCGGATCGGCAGCATTGCGCTGGACTTTGCCGCGCCCGTGATTGTCGGGGATTCCGTCGAGGCAAGGGCCGAGATCGTCTCGGTTGCGGGCGACGAGGCGACCTGTCGCGTCACCTGCACGCTGTCGCCCTCCGGAGCGACGGTGATCGACGGCACCGCAACGCTCGTTCCCTTCGCACGGGGCTGAGCCATGTACGAGCCGAAATCCTTCGACGATCTCAAGGTGAATGACAGGGTCAGCCTGAGCAAGACCATCACCGAGGCGGACGGTGCGCTCTACATCGCCGCGACCGGCGATTTCGGCCCGGTCCATGTCGACGAGGTCTATGCCGGCGCGACGCGTTTTGGCCGCAGGCTGGCGCCGGGAATCATGGTCGCGGGCCTCTGTACCAGCATTCTCACCAGCGAGTTGGTCGGCACCATCGGCGTGTCGGTGGAGGACCGGTTCTGGTTCACCGGTCCCGTGTTCTACGGCGACACGCTCACCTTCGATGTCTGGATCGCCGAGCAGCACGACGAGACCCGCACCATCATCTGGGAAGCCAGCGCGCGCAACGAGGGCGGCCTCGAAGTGCTGAAGGCACGGGCGAGCCTGAAATTCCCGCGGCGGAAACCGTCATGAGCAAGCCGATGAAGAAACCGGATTTGCGCGGCGTCACGGTCGCGACCGTACTGCCCTTCAGAGACGACAGTTCGATCGACTGGGACGGCTACGCCCGCGTGCTGGACTATTGCGCGTGCCCGGACGGCATCGCGGCGGTGTTCGTCAACGGCCATGCCGGCGAGGGCGGATCGCTTTCGGACGACGAACGGCAGGCGGTGATCGAGCAGACGCGCCGGCGGATCGGGGCCAAGCCGCTATTGGCCGGCATCATCGCGCATTCCACCGCGGAGGCGATCCACCAAGCGCAACTCGCGGAAGCTGCCGGCGCCGATTGCGCCGTGTTGTTTCCGCCGGCGCCGCTCGGCGGCGGCGCCTCGGCGACCTCGCGCGCACCACTGGCCTTCGTGCAGGCGGTCAGCTCCGCCATCGGCATTCCCGTGTCGATATTTCAATATCCACTCGCGTCCGGCTTCGGTTATTCGCCGGAGACGCTGGCGAAGATCGCAGCCCTCGACAGCGTCATCGCCATCAAGGAGGGCAGCGACACCATGCTGGCCTATGACGAGAACCGGCGAGCGGTGAAGCAGGCTGATCCCTCTGTCGCGATCCTGCCGTCGAACTTCAACTGGTTCCTGCCGCAGCTGGCCGTCGGTGGCGACGGCATACTCTCGGGTCTCGTCAGTCTTGCACCGCATCTGTTCGCAGAACTTTGGCAGGCCGCGCTGGCCGACGATCTCAAGGCGATGCGTGCTGTCAACGAGCGGCTCTATCCGATCGTCCGCGCGATCTATGGCCCTGCACCGATCATGGACATGCATACGCGCATGAAAGTCGGGCTGAAGGCGCTCGGCCTGATCCGCAACGCCGATCCACGGCCGCCGCTGCTGCCGGTCTTGCCTGCGCTGTGCGATGCGATTGCGACGACCGTCGGTGCGGCGCGCGCGGCCGGCGACATCCGTCCGGCATGAGGAGCGAGCCCATGCCGGACGAAGCCTTCATCCACATCGTGCGGGTCGACATCGATCCTGAGCACGAGGCTGCGTTCAACGCCTGGTACGAGCAGAAGCATTTTCCGGATCTGCTCGCGTGTCCCGGCTGGATCTCGGCAAAGCGCTTCGTCTCCATCGGCGACGGGCCGAAGTATGCCGCGATGTACGAGGTCGCGGGGCGATGGGCGTTCGAGACGCCGGAGTTCCTGAAAGCGAAGGGGTTTGGTCCGTTCGAATCCCTGGTCAAGAATTTCATGCGCATCCAGCTCAGGCCGATGTCGGGACCGGCTTGAGCAGATCGAAAACGATGCTGCCTGCCGTGTCGCCAGATCCGGCAGGCCGCATCCAAGAAACGTGGAGGGGAATTCCGGACGAGGGACTGCTTCGGTCATTGGCATCTTACTGGAGGTATCCATGGTCTCGACATTGTTTCGCTTGAGTGCAGCCGCAGTACTCGTTCTCGCATCCACGGCGGTGCATGCCGCCTGCACGCCAGCGATCACTGACGACAATCTGATCGCACCTGGGAAATTACAGCTCTCCATCAACCCGACCAATCCGCCGCAGCAATTCGTCGACAAGGACGGCCAGTTGCAGGGCCTCAACGTGGAACTCGCCGCCGAGCTCGGCAAGCGGTTGTGTCTTCAGGTCGAACTCGTCCGGATGGACTTTCCGGCGATGATTCCTGCCTTGGGCGCAGCGCGCATCGACGGCGTCAATACCGGCATGTTCTGGACCGAGGAACGCTCGAAGCTGATGTACATGGTGCCATACGCCATTCAGGCGATCTCGGTCGTGGTGGCACCCGACAGCGGCACAAAAATTGCTACCGAAAACGACCTGATCGGAAAATCATCCGCGGTCGAAGTCAGCAGCTACCAGATGAACTGGCTCAAGAAACTCAGCGATGCGAGCGTGGCGAAGGGTGGCGCAGCCGTCGAGATGCGCACGTTCCCGACCGCGACGAACGTCGTCAGCGCGCTTCTTGCGGGGCAGGTGGACAACGCGCTGCTGGTCGACAGCGTGGCGCGTGATCTCGTCGGCCGCGGTCGCGTCAAGGAAGTCCTGAGCGGGCTCGGCACGGCCAGGACCACGCTCGGTTTCCGCAACAAGACGGTGGCCGATACCGTCGTCAAGGCGCTGAACGCGATGCGGGCCGACGGCTTTTATCAGGCGCTGTTCGACAAGTTCGGCCTGACCGCCATGCCGGCCGATCAGCCGCTTGCGATCGCCGGCCCCGGTCCGGCCTGAGATACGGAGACGAGCCGATGAGCCATTTCAGTCCGACGGCCGCCGTCAACTACTTCTTCAACTACTTCCTGATGAAGGGGGTGCTGGTCACCATCGGCCTGACGGTGGCGGCTGTCATCGGCGGATTGATCCTCGGCATGGGCATCGCGTTGATGCGCATGTCGTCCAACCCGGTGCTGTCAGGCTTCTCGCGCTTCTACATCTGGTTCTTCCGCGGCACGCCGCTGCTGATCCAGCTCGTGGTGATCTACAGCGGCTTGCCGCAGCTCGGGATCAAGTTCTCCGTGATCACCTGCGCGCTGGTCGGGCTCATCCTCAACGAGGCGGCCTATCTCGCCGAGATCGTGCGCAGCGGCTTCATGGCGGTCTCCGCCGGGCAGCGCGAAGCTGCGTGGGCGCTCAGCCTGTCGCCTTGGACCACGTTCCGCCGCGTGACCCTGCCGCAGGCGTTCCGGCTGATGATCCCGCCGCTCGGCAACTCCATCAATTCGCTCTTGAAGGCGACGTCGCTCGCCTCGGTGATCTCGGTCGAGGAGCTCATGCGTCGCAGCGACATGCTGATGCAGGAGCATTTCCAGATCCTCGAAGTCTACGCGGCGGCCACGGCCTATTATTTGATCCTCACCTCGGTCTGGGATGCGGTTCAGCGCCGGCTGGAGAAGCATTTTGGTCGGTCGAATGCTGCGAAGACGAGGCGGGTCGCGGCGAGCGCGCCGGTTGCGCAAGCAGGCGTGGGGGCCCGCGCATGAGCGAGATGTCAATGAATACGGCCAGCGGTGCCGAAGGCGCAGCGGCGCAGCCGCAGCTTCGTGAGGTGCCAGCGGTTCGCATGGAGGCCGTCTACAAGCATTATGGCGATTTCACCGCGTTGAACGAGGTCGATCTCAAGGTCGCCAGGGGCGAGAAGATCGTGGTCTGCGGTCCCTCCGGTTCGGGCAAGTCGACGCTCATTCGCTGCATCAACCATATCGAAAAGCACGATGAGGGCCTGATCTACGTCAATGGCATCGAGCTCGATCATCAGCGCAAGAACATCGACGCGGTCAGACGCGACACCGGCATGGTGTTCCAGAGCTTTAATCTGTTTCCGCATATGACGGTGCTGGAGAACTGCATCCTGGCGCCGTTGACCGTGAGTGGGATGAGCGAGGCGGAGGCAAAGGACCTCGCCATGCATTTCCTCACCAAGGTCCGGATTCCCGACCAGGCCGAGAAATTCCCCGGGCAGCTCTCGGGTGGCCAGCAGCAGCGCGTCGCCATCGCGCGCGCGCTGTGCATGCGGCCGAAGATCATGCTGTTCGACGAGCCGACCTCCGCGCTCGACCCCGAGATGGTCAAGGAAGTGCTGGAGACCATGAAGAAGCTGGCGGAAGAGGGCATGACCATGTTGTGCGTGACCCACGAGATGGGCTTTGCCCGCGAGGTCGCGGACCGCATCGTGTTCATGAACGAAGGGAAGGTGGTCGAGCAGGCCGCGCCGGAGGAGTTCTTCAAGAATCCGAAGTCCGAGCGTGCCAGGACCTTCCTCGACCAGATCATCCACTAGGTAGCGATGTCGGGGTTGCAGACATTCGGCGATCGCCTGCGCGGCATCCATGCCGCCACAATCGTGCCGATGACGCCCGATTTTGCGATTGACGATGCGAAGCTCGTAGCGCATCTCGCTTCGGTCGCGTCCACGCCGGGCATCAATGGGCTCCTGGTCAACGGCCACGCCGGGGAGAATTTTGTGCTGTCGCTGACCGAGAAACGGCGCGTGGTGGAGCTGGCGCGTGAGCACGCGCCGAAGAACTGCCTGATCGTCTCCGGCGTCAATCACGAATCCAGCCTGGAGGCCGCGCGCGAGGCGGCCGCACTGGAACAGGCCGGCGCCGACGGGCTTCTTGTGTTTCCCCCCAACAGCTGGGCGCTCGGTCATTCCGACGACTGTGTCATCGAGCATCACCGCCATATCCGCGATGCCACGACCGTGCCGTTGATGCTCTACGCCGCGCCCGTTGGTGCGGGGGCCATGGCTTATGTGCCGTCGCTGCTGGAACGGCTCGTCGCGGATTCTCGCTTTGTCGCGATCAAGGAGGGCAGTTGGGAGGTCGCAACTTATGAGCAGAACCTGAGGCTGATCCGCAAGTTACGCCCTGAGTTCGTCGTGCTTGGCTCCGGCGACGAGCATTTGCTGACGAGCTATCTCGTCGGCTCGGCCGGTAGCCAAGTCAGCCTTGCCTGCGTCGTGCCGGAGCTTGTCGTTACTCTCTGGAACGCGGCTGAAGCCGGCGACTGGGAGCGGGCGCGCGCGGCGCACGCGAAGCTGTATCCGCTTGCGGTCGCGATCTACCGCGATGCGCCCGGGGGACGGGCAACAGTGCGGCTCAAGGCCTGCCTGAAGCTGCTCGCGCGTCTTTCATGCGATGCAGTACGACCGCCGCAGCCACCGGTGACCCCAGGCGAGTTGCAGGCGCTCCAACAGGCACTGCGGATCGCCGGAGCGCTCTAGGCCTCGAAGGACGGATCGGCAGCGGTTTCATTTGGATCACCGACTTGCGGTTAGTTGTTGGCGATATCGCTCGGCATCCCAATTCACCAGCGCGCGCTCATTCTCCTGCGTTAGATAGCGGACCTGCGCAGTGAGAGGCAAACGGCACGTCACCAGGGCGAGACAGCTCAGCATCGCCTCGGCGCCGTCGCTTGCATCCTTGCGAACGACGCAACCGAGGCCTGGAACGAGCAGCGCGACCGGGTGCGGCAGCCCGTCCGCCCGCGCTCGCGATGTCAGGGCGCGAAGATCCTCGCCTCGTTCCAGCACGGGTAAGCCCGGACCGAGGAAGACCACATGGTCAGGATAGAGCGAACCGCTGGTTGCAATCGCGCGGCTGTAAGGGTCGACAGCGACGCTATGGCATTGCGGATCCTTTGGCAGGCGATACGCCGTGCCAGCGCAGATTGAGAGAAGCGCGCCGTGATCCGGGGGAATTGCGGAGCGTGGCGCAAGCGCAAGGCGCCTCTCGACCTCGTCCACCAGCGCCTCTGCCGCAGCGCTGGTCTCGGCGCCGACCACCAGCCCGTGATTGCCGAGGATCAGCACATCCACCTTGTCCTGTGCCAGCGCGTCGTTCACGACCTTGGCCAGCGGCAGTCCCGGATGATGATAGTCCAGCCATTGCCAGGCCAGTCCCTCCAGTCGCTTCGCAAATTCCTCCCGCGCGTCGATCCGCACCGCCCATGCAATGGTGTTGACCGAATGCACATGCAATCAGCGCGTGCAGCGAGGTCTCGATCGAGGCGCGCAAGGCCGTGGCCGCGTCGGTCGCGAGGGGAATACGTTCGTCGCCTTGCGCGAGCGCCGCGCGTGCCGCGGCGAGCGATATCGGCACGAAGATGTCCTTGTGCTCGGCATCCGCAAGCCAGGTGCCGGAGGCCTTTACCCAGAGCAGGTCATCCTGCTTGATCGAGGAGTTGCCGCCGGCGCCCTGCACCAGCAGAATATTGCGGCCGACGCGCGCCGACATACGACGAAGCTCGTGGAGCAGGGCAGGTTGCTGTTGCATCGCACGCCTCTCACCAGGCCAGATGATCCATCGTCCAGTGCGGCATCGGCACAGCCGCGACGGGCGGCCCTCGTACCAATTCACCCGGGCCAGTCCGCGTCTCATTCCGGTGCACGCCGGATCTGAGCAGCAGCGTCAGCATGCCGGCCCTGGCGGCGCCGGCCACGTCATGGTTGAGGCTGTCACCGATCATCAGCACGCGCGCCGGCGCCGGCTGGCCGAGCCGCTCGAGCGCCGCGGCAAAGATCGGCGCGTGCGGCTTGCCAACATAGGTCACACGGCCGCCCAGCGTCGCGTAGAAGCGCGCCAATGCGCCGGGCGCCGGGATCAATCCGGTGGCGCCGAACATCGCGAGATCGGGATTGGCGCACAGCATCGGCAGGCCGCGTGCAACGGCCCCGGTCAGGCACGCGCGCCAGTATTCGGGCTCGGCCACGGAGTCGTCGAGACCTGCGAGCAGGATGAAATCGGCTTTCCCGATGTCGGTGACGAGATCGAGGTCGAGCCCGTCGACGATCGCCTTGTCGCCACCGCGCGCGATCAGGAAGCAGCTCTGGCCAAGTCCGATGAAGGGCTCCTGCGCGCGCGCCTTCAGGCCCTGCCACGTGACTTCGCCTGATGTCAGGATGCCGTCATAGGCCTCCGGGGAAAGACCGAGCGAAGCAAGTCGCGCCGCATTGCTGCCGGCGCGCTTGCCGGAGTTCGACAGCACGAGGATGCGCTTGCCGGCCTGGCGCAGGCGCGCAACGCAGTCGCGCGCCTGGGGAAAGACGGCCTGGCCCTTGTGCAGCGTGCCCCATTGGTCGAGCAGCACGTGATCGAAGCGGTCGGCGATCGTGCCGAGACCTTCGATGTCGATGATGTCGGCGGTCATGGCGGGGCGCCTCGCAGTGCGAGCAGCGCCGCGCCGTAACTGGCCTCCGTCTCTTCGGCGACGGTGACGGCAACGCCGAGGGCGCGGCGCCTGATCTCGGTCCATGCCGCGTTCTTCGCCCCGCCACCAATGCTGACGACACGCCGCAGCTTTGGTGCTCCGAGCTCGGCCAGGCGCCGATAGGCGAGCGCTTCGATCCCCGCGATGCCTTCGAGCAGCGCCTGGAAGAAGCGGTGGTCGTCCGAAGGGCGCGGCGCCACCTTTGCCGGCAGAGCCGGATCGGCGATTGGAAAGCGTTCGCCGGGCTTGGGAAGCGGATAGTAGTTGAGCCCGGTCGGCACCTCCGGCTGCAATTGCAGCGTCAATCGTTCGATATCGGCGGCCGTGAAATGCGCGAGCAGCGCGCCGCCGCCGGAATTGGAGGCGCCGCCGGCGAGCCAGCGCTCGCCCAGCCGGTGTGAATAGACGCCTTGATTGGCGGCGAAGATCGGCCGCGTCGCCAGCAGCTTCACCACCAGCGTCGTTCCGAGCGAGGTGACGGCATCGCCGGGCGTATCGGCGCGCGTGGCGATGAAGGCGGCGACGCCGTCGGTGGTGCCGGCCGCGATGCGCGCTGCCGGCGACAGGCCCAGCGCCGTCGCGACGGCGGAATCGATCTCCGCAAATCGGGTTCCCGGCACCAGCACCTTCGGCAGCAACTCGCGGGGCACGCCGAGCTCGTCGAGCCAGGCCGGCCAGCCGCGCGTCACGGGATCGTAGCCGAGCTTCAGGACGTTGTTCTCGTCGCTGATGCCGTGATGTCCGGCGAGCCTTCCTGCGATCCAGTCGGCCTGATGCACGGCAAAGCGCGCGTGTCCGGCCTCGCCGCGGCCCGACAGATACAGCAGCTTCGCCAATGCGCTGCTCGCGCCATGTGCGCCGCTGTCCGAGGGGGCCACCGCCGCAATGCGGACGGCTTCGGCTGCCGCACGCGCGTCATTGTACATCAGCCCCGGCGTGCAGGGCCGGCCTGTGGCGTCGATGAGCAGCAGCGTGCCCGACGTGCCGTCGACGCTGACGCACTCGACAGCCCCGAGATCGACAATGCGGCCGAGCTTGCCGATCGCGGCCGCCGTCGCATCCCACCAGAGTTCCGGATCCTGATCGATCGCTTGACCATCCTGGCGTGGCGCGGGGAGGGGCGCCGATTCCATGCCGAGCTTGTCACCGCGCGCATCGAGGGCGCAGGCGCGAACGCCGCCCGTTCCGACGTCGATGCCGAGGAACACGCCTGTCATTCGACCTCCACAGCGTGAGCGATGCGTGCGCGGCAAGATTGCACCGCAGCACGTTTGGGGGATTGACGTTCCAACCCGTCTCTGCAATTTTTTGCAAGACGTGAAGAAAATTGCAAGAGGGCTTCTCCGGCGTGGCGATACCTTCCGACAGGCTGCCGATGGTTGACGGTGAGGCGTCGCTCGCAACGCGCGCGGCGTGGCTGTATTTCGCCGCCGGGCTGACCCAGTCCGAGGTCGCCGACCGCCTCAACATCCAGAGCACCAAGGCGCATCGGCTGATCGCGCGCGCCAGCCGCGAGGGCATGATCCGCGTCTTCGTCGAAGGTCCTGTGGCCGAATGCGTCGCGCTGGAGAACACGCTGGTCGAGCGCTACGGCCTTGCCTTCTGCCGCGTCGCGCCCGATCTCGGCGAGGGCGAGCTGCCACTCAGGGCCCTGGCGCTCGAAGGCGCGAGCTTCCTGCGGCAGAACCTCGAGCGCGGCGAGGACAAGATCATCGGCGTCGGGCATGGCCGCACGCTCGCAGCGGTGGTCGAGCAGTTGCCGCAGACGCCGGCGCGCAGCGTGCAATTCGTCTCCCTGCTCGGCGGATTGACGCGGAAATTCGCCGCCAATCCGTTCGACGTCATTCACCGGCTAGCGGAACGCACCGGGGCAGAGGCTTATCTCCTGCCGGTGCCGGTGTTCGCCAATTCGGTCGCCGACCGTGCGGTGTTGATGAAGCAATTCGGCATCGCGGAGGTGTTCGCGCTCGCGCGCAAGGCCTCGCTCCTGTTTGTCGGCATCGGACAGATCCATGCCGAGGGCTTCCTGGTCTCGAGCGGCATGATCAGGCCGGACGAGGTGGTCGAATTGAAGCGCGCCGGCGCCTGCGCCGACCTGCTCGGACATTTCTTCAACGCCAACGGCGAGCTGCTGGACATCGACCTGTCGGCGCGTGCGACCTCGATGGAGGGGGCGGACCTCAGGAAACATCGCATCGTCGCCATCGGCGGCGGTCTCGCCAAGGTAACGGCGCTGCGCGCGGTGCTGCGCAGCGGCCTCCTGCACGGTCTCATCATCGACGAGGTGACCGCCCAGGCGCTCGCAACCGACAAGCTGGAGGCGACATCCGGCAAGGGCAAGAACAACAAGACCAAGAATAAGCGACAGAAGGGAAGTAAACGCGCATAACGGGAGGTTACCCATGTACGATCGCGAGAAGAATCTGTTCGACTCCTACGCCGCCAAACGCATCAGCCGGCGTGATCTGCTGGATGGCGCCGCCAAGCTCGGCATCGCCGGCGTTGCTGCCAACGCGGCCTATGTCTCCGCAATGTCGCGGGCCATGGCGGCGGACTTCAACTGGAAGGCCTATAGCGGCAAGACGGTCAAGCTGCTGTTGAACAAGCATCCCTATGTCGATGCGATGATCGGCGATATCGAGGCCTTCAAGGCGCTGACGGGAATGAACGTCGCGTACGACATCTTCCCGGAGGACGTCTATTTCGACAAGGTCACCGCGGCGCTGTCCTCGAAATCGGACCAGTACGACGCCTTCATGACCGGCGCCTACATGACCTGGACCTACGGTCCGGCCGGCTGGATCGAGGATCTCAACGCCTACATCAAGGACCCCGCAAAGACCAACCCGGCCTTCGCCTGGGACGACGTGCTGCCCGGCCTTCGTTCCTCGACGGCATGGGACGGCGTTGCCGGCTCCGAGCTCGGCTCGGGCAAGGCCAAGCAATGGTGCATCCCGTGGGGCTATGAGCTCAACAACATCACCTACAATCGCAACATCTTCGACAAGGTCGGCGTCAAGCCGCCGAAGAATCTCGACGAGCTGCTCGACGTCGCCGCCAAGATCACCAAGGACGCGGGCGGACCTTACGGCGTCGGCGTGCGCGGCTCGCGATCGTGGGCCACGATCCATCCCGGCTTCCTCTCGGCCTATTCGAATTTCGGCCAGAAGGATTTCGTGATGGAGGGCGGCAAGCTGAAGGCCGCCATGAACACCAAGGCCTCCAAGGAGTTTCACGAGAAATGGGTCAAGATGATCCAGACCTCGGGGCCGAAGAACTGGTCGACCTACACCTGGTACCAGGTCGGCACCGATCTCGGCGCCGGCGCCTCCGGCATGATCTTCGACGCCGACATTCTCGGCTACTTCATGAACGGCGGCGAGAACAAGGAGAGGGGCCATCTCGGCTATGCGCCGTTCGCGGCCAATCCGGCCGCCAAGGCGCCGACGCCGAACGTCTGGATCTGGTCGCTTGCGCTCTCCAGCTTCTCCAAGCAGAAGGACGCGACCTGGCTGTTCATGCAATGGGCGGCCTCGACCGAGCACGATCTGTTCGGCGCCCGCAAGATGGATTTCGTCAATCCGGTGCGCGCGTCGGTCTGGAAGGACAGCGAATTCCGCGATCGGATCGCAAAGTCCTATCCGGGCTATCTCGAGCAGCATGATCTGTCCTCGCCGGGTGCCAAGATCTACTTCACGGCCCAGCCGCTGTTCTTCGACCTGACGACGGAATGGGCGGCTTCGCTCCAGAAGATGGTAGCCAAGGAGGTCAGCGTCGACGAGGGACTCGACAAGCTCGCCGACAGCATCAACCGCCAGCTCAAGCAGTCAGGCCTTGGTTGAACGGCCTTGGTTGAACAGCCTTGGTTGAACAGCCTTGGCTGAGCTTGCCGCCTACGATGCCTTGCGTGGCGCCCATTCCTCCGCGCCACGCCAACTCGCCGGTTCGGAACGCCCATCCGGTCCGGGCCGGCGATGTTGAAGCCAATGCGTGATCCCGTATCATCATGAGCATGGTCCAGTTGTCCCAGACGAATGTGCTGCCGCGCCGCACCACGAGGCTGCGCGGGCGCATGCTGCCCTATCTGCTCAGCCTGCCGGCCCTGCTGGTCTGCATCGCCATCCTCGTGCCCTTCGTGACGGCGGCGATCTATTCGCTCCAGCGCTACCGGCTGAACCTGCCTCATCTGCGCGGCTTCATCGGGGTCGACAATTACATCGACTTTCTCTCCGATCCCGCCTTCTGGAACACGCTTCGCATCTCGCTCACCTATACCGCCTTGACGGTGGTGCTCGAGCTGCTGCTCGGCCTCGGCATTGCCCTGCTGCTGCGGCGGCCGACGCGCTTTCACAATGCGGTGTCCATCGCGCTGCTGCTGCCGTTGATGACGGCGCCCGCGATCGCGGCGCTGATGTGGAAGCTCATGACCAACCCGAGCTTCGGCATCCTGTCCTATCTCGTGAGCCTGCTCGGCGTGCACGACTTCAAATGGGCGTCCGATCCTTCGAGCGCATTGTTCACGGTGGTGCTGGTGGACGTCTGGGTCTACACGCCCTTCATCATGATCCTGCTGCTGGCGGGCCTGCGCTCGCTGCCGCGGCAGCCGTTCGAGGCCGCCGCGCTCGATGGTGTCCCGGCCAGCTTCGTGTTCTTCCGCATCACGCTGCCGATGCTCGCGCCCTACATCATCACGGCGTCGCTGTTTCGCCTGCTGGATTCGATCCAGCAGTTCGACATCATCTATGCGATGACGCAGGGCGGTCCCGGTGACCGGCTGATGGTGTTCCAGGTCCAGGCCTATCTCGAATTCTTCCAATACACCAATGTCGGCCGTTCGGCGGCACTGCTGATGATCCTGTGGCTGATCACCAATATCCTGTCGAACATCTTCATCAAGAACTGGCTGCGCCTGCGGGCGCGCGCCCACGGCCACGCGTGAGGCACGGGAGGCGGCGATGGATCATTCCAGTCTCGCAGGACGAATCTTCCGCGGTATGGCGCTCGCGCTCGTGCTCGTGTTCTTCATGTTTCCGATCGTCTGGATCTTCCTGATGTCGTTCCAGGCCAACGAGCAGATCCTGCGGATTCCGCCGCACATCCTGTTCGAGCCGACGCTGGCCAACTACCAGGCCTTGATCTCGGGGCAGCTGCGGACCGCTGCCGGCAATCTCGAAATATCCTTCATGCGCAACCTCGTGAACAGCTTTGCGCTGTCGAGCGCTGCCGTGGTGCTGGCCCTGCTGCTCGGCGTGCCCGCGGCCTACGCCTTTGCGCGGTTCAAGTTCCGGCTCGGCGAGACCATCGCCTTCACGCTGCTGTCGTTCCGCTTCGCGCCGCCGCTGCTGGTGCTGTTGCCGCTGTCGCTGTACTACCAGCAGCTCGGCCTCAACGACACCTATTTCGGCATCGTCTGGGTCTATCAGCTCATCGCGCTGCCGCTGATCCTGTGGATCGTGCGCGGCTATTTCGAGGACATCAGCCCCGACATCGAGCATGCCTATCGCCTCGCCGGTCATACCTGGCGCGAGGCATTCACGCGGATCGCGGTGCCGCTCGCAGGACCTGGCATCGCGGCAGCCGGCCTGCTGTCCTTCATCTTTTGCTGGAACAATTTCGTGTTCGCACTGATCCTGGCCTCGGCCGACAAGCAGCCTGTGACCGTGGGTGCGCTGGCGTTCGTCACGGCGTCCGGCATTCAGTACGGCCAGATCGCAGCCGCGATCGTGCTCTCGGTCACGCCGACCCTGCTGCTCGCGCTGTACGCGCAGCGCTATCTGGTCGAAGGCCTGTCGCTCGGTGCGGTGAAAGGCTGACAGCATGGCGCGTCTTGAACTCAACGCCGTCGGCAAGTCGTTCGGCCCGGTCCGCTGCGCCGAGGATTTTTCGCTGGCGGTCGAGCCCGGCGAAATCGTCGCGGTGTTCGGTCCGTCCGGCAGCGGCAAGACCGTGCTCCTGCGCATGATCGCGGGCATGTTCGAACCGGACGAGGGAGATATCCTGGTCGGCGGTCGATCGATCGTGGGCGCGCCGCCCGAGCAGCGCGGGATCGGCATGGCCTTCCAGAACTTTGCCCTGTTTCCCCACATGAGCGCGCAGAACAACATCGCCAGCGGCCTGCGAGCCAAGGCGGGCGCCGCGGAGGTGGCGAGCCGGGTCAAGTCGATCAGCCGGCTGCTGAAGATCGAGCATGTGCTCGGCCACAGGCCGCGCGAATTGTCGAACGGGCAGAAGCAGCGCACCGCGCTCGCGCGCGCCCTGATCGGCAACCCGGATGTGCTGCTGCTCGACGATCCCTTGCGCAATGTCGATGCCAAGCTGCGCTACGAGATGCGGCTCGAATTGCCGAGCCTGCTGCGGCGGAGCTCGGCCGCAGTCCTCTACGTCACCCAGGACTATCGCGAGGCGATGGCGATCGCCGACCGGATCGCGGTGCTGGTCGACGGCCGCCTGGTGCAGGTCGCGCGTCCCGAGGAGATCTATGCCAGGCCCGCGTCGGTTGCGGTCGCGCGCCTGTTCGGCGATCCCAGCATCAATCTCGCGGAGGTCGAGCCGGTCGCCGCGCAGGGCGGGCTCAGCGCGCAGGTGGCGGGGACGCCCGTGCGGCTCGACGCCGCCGATCTCGCGATCGTCGATCACGGTCCGTGCTGGCTCGGCGTGCGTCCGGATGATCTCGTCATCAGCCGCCAAGCCGGCGAAAACGCCATGCCGGCGCGTATCGTCGCGGTCACGCCGATGCACGAGAAGGCCGTGCTGCTGCTGCGCTTCGCCGACGGATCCGAGTGGCTCGCCGCCCTGCCGCAGGGCTCGGCCATGGCGAGCGCGGAGGACGGGGTCTTCGTTCGCTTCGCGCCGGAGACGGCGCTTCTGTTCGACCGTGCAACGGGTCTGCGCGTCGGACTGTCGCATCGACGGCAGGCGGCATGAGGAGACCGGGATAGGCATGGGCATGCTCGAGATCAGCAAGGTCGACAAGGTCTATCAGAGCCGCGGCAAGCCGCCGGTCCATGCGGTGCGCGCGCTCGACATGGAGGTCGGCAAGGGGGAGATCGTCGCGCTGCTGGGCTCGTCGGGCTGCGGCAAGACCTCGACCTTGCGGATGATCGCGGGCTTCGAGAGCGTCACCTCGGGGGCGATCACGCTCGGCCGGCGCCGGATCGACCAATTGCCGCCGGCGAAGCGCAGGGTGGCGATGGCCTTCGAAGGCTATTCGCTCTATCCGCCGCTCACCGTGCGCGAGAACATCGCCTTCGCCCTGAAGGCGCAGCAGCTCTCGTATGCCGAGGTGACCCGGCGTGTCGAGGCGATCGCGCAGCTGGTCGAGATCGCCGATATCCTGGACAGCTATCCACGCTCGATTTCCGGAGGGCAGCAGCAGCGTGTCTCGCTGGCGCGCGCCCTGGTGCGCGATGCCGATCTGTATCTGCTGGATGAGCCGATGGGCCAGCTCGAGCCGCAGCTGCGCGCGGTGCTGCGCGGACGGATCAAAGGCTTGCTTGCCGAGCGCGGCATGACGGCGATCTTCGTCACCCACGATCAGACCGAGGCGAGCGCGCTTGCCGACCGCATCGCGGTCATGGAGGATGGCGTGCTTCAGCAGTTCGCCAGCGAACGGGAGCTGAAGGATCATCCGGCGAACCTGTTCGTTGCGAGCTTCATCGGCGAGCCGCCGATGAACCTGCTCGAGACCGAGGTGGCGCAGGCCGATGGCGGTTTTCGCCTCTCGATCGGGGCGGATCTCGCGTTCAGCTTGGAAGGGCAAACGCTCGATGCCGCCGCCGGCCGCGCGCTCGCGCAGAGCACGCGCCTGCGCGTCGGCATAAGACCGCAGAAGATCGCCGTCGGCAGCGGCGATGTGCGCGTGCGCGTCGTCTCCAACCAGTGGCTGGGCGACCAGTCGCATGTCGCAGGCGAATGCGACGGCCGCCTCCTCATCGCGGTGACGCCGAACAAGATCACAGCGCGGCCCGGGGACATCCTGCCGTTCGCGCTGGAGGCACGGCATCTTCATTTGTTTGGCGCCGACGGCAACTGCATTCACCATGCGGAGGCAGCCCGACCATGAGCATCTTGCCTGGCCGCGACGTCATCATCGGCATTGATGCCGGCACGTCCCTGATCAAGACGGTCGCGTTCACGCGCGACGGGCGGCAGCTCGGCGAATACGCGCTTCCGAACAGCTACACGACGTCAGCCGGCGGCCATGTCGAGCAGGACATGGCGCGGACCTGGAACGACACAATTGCCGCCCTGCGCGGCCTGGTGGTGGCGATCCCCGATCTCGCATCGCGGCTCGCCGCCATCGCGGTGACGGGCCAGGGCGACGGCACCTGGCTGATCGATGATGACGGCCGTCCCGTCGCGCCCGCCTTGCTGTGGCTGGATTCCCGCGCGGCCGGCCTCGTCGAGCGGATCCGCGACAGCGAGCGCAATGCGGCGCTCTATCGGCGGACCGGCTCGGGGCTCAATGCCTGCCAGCAAGGACCGCAACTGGCCTGGTTGGAGGCGCATGCGCCCGAGACCCTGTCGCGCGCCCGCACCGCCTTTCATTGCAAGGACTGGCTGTATTTCCTGCTCACCGGCGAGCGTGCGACCGATCCGTCGGAGGCGACCTTCTCCTGCGGCGATTTCCGCAAGCGCCGGTTCGACGCCGAAACCGCGCGCCTGATCGGGATCGCCGATTGCATGCCCCTGTTTCCCGACGTCGTCGACGGTGTCGTGACCACGCATCCGCTGAACGCCGCCGCGGCGCGCGAGATCGGTCTGCCGCAGGGCGTTCCGGTCTCGCTCGGCTATGTCGACGTGATCTGCAATGCGCTGGGGGCCGGACTCTACGATCCGGCTCCCGATGTCGGCTGCACCATCATCGGCTCGACCGGCATGCATATGCGCCTCGCGCCCAGCGCCGATGCGGTGGTCCTCAATGCCGAGGCCACCGGCTATACCATGCCGTTTCCGGTCTCCGGTCATTATGCGCAGATGCAATCGAACATGGCGGCGACGCTGAATATCGACTGGCTGCTGGACCTCGCACGCGATCTGCTCGCCGCCGAAGGTATCGCGCGCTCGCGCGCCGATCTGATCGGACGGCTCGATGAGCGCGTCATGCAAGCGCAACCCGGCGAACTCTTGTTCCACCCGTTCATTTCCGATGCCGGCGAGCGCGGCCCGTTCGTCGCGCACGAGGCCTGCGCGCAATTCCTGGGGTTGCGCACCCGCCACGGCTATTGGGATCTGATGCGGGCGGTGATGGAAGGGCTCGCCTTCGCCGCCCGCGATTGCTACGCCGCGATGGGCGCACTGCCGCGCGACCTGCGCATCACCGGCGGCGCGGCGCGGAGCCGCGCACTGGGCGCGATCCTTGGCGCTGTGCTCGAATGCAACGTGCGCGTCTGTAGCCGCGGCGAGGCGGGCGCTGCCGGCGCCGCCATGATCGCGGCGGTGGCGACCGGCCTCTATCCGGACATGACGGCCTGTGCGGATGCGTGGGTGCGGCCATATCTTGCGACGCCGCAAACGCCGGACGCGGCATTGGCGTCGCATTATGGACGGCTGTTTCCGGCCTATCTGAATGCCAGGCTCGCGGCGCGGCCGGTCTGGAAGCAACTCGCGGCCGTGCGTGCGGGAGCCGGCCATGCCTAGCAAGATTGCCATCGTCGGGGACCGCTTCATGCTGCCGAAGGTCTTTGCCGAACGGATCACGGCGGCCTGTGGCAGCGCCATCGACATCCGCGTTCTGGAGCAGCCATGGCCGGACGAGCCGATGGAGCATGGCTATGCCGGCTCCAAGCTCGACGGACTGAAGGAGTTCATGGGCGATCCCGATGAGGTCGTGAACTTCATCGGCGACGCGGCATTGCTGGTGACGCATCTTGCGCCGGTCTCGCGATCGATGCTGCAGCGCCTGCCGGGCCTCAAATTCATCGCGGTCTCGCGCGGCGGCCCGGTCAATATCGACATGCAGGCCGCGCGCGACCACAGGGTGCTCGTGGTCAACACGCCCGGCCGCAACGCCAGCGCCGTGGCCGAGTTCACCATCGGCGCGATTCTCGCTGAAACGCGCCTGATCCGCAGCGGGCATGAATACCTGCGCGGCGGCGAATGGCGCGGCGACCTCTATCGCGCCGATCGCACCGGGCGCGAGCTCGGCGAGATGACCGTCGGCATCGTCGGCTATGGCGCGATCGGCACGCGCGTCGTAAAGCTGCTCAAGGCGTTCGGCTGCAAGATCCTGGTGACGGACCCCTACGTCCAGCTCAGCGCGCAGGATCGTAATGACGGCGTCGAGCATGTCGGCCTCGGCGAGCTCCTGGCGCGCGCCGACGTGATCAGCCTGCATGCGCGCGTGACTGCCGAGACCACCGGCTTCATCGATCGCGCGGCGCTGGCGCAGGTCAAGCCGGGCGCCATCTTCATCAATACGGCGCGTGGCCCCCTGGTCGACTACCAGGCGCTGTTCGAGGCGCTGTCGGCCGGACGGCTCGGCGGGGCCATGCTCGACACCTTTGCCGTGGAGCCGGTGCCCGCCGACTGGCCGCTGCTGCAATTGCCTAACGTCACGCTGACGCCCCATATTGCTGGAGCCTCGTTGCGCACCGTCACCATTGCCGCCGATCAGGCGGCGGAAGAGGTTCGCCGCTATCTTGCCGGCGAGCCGCCGCTCAATCCGTGCTGAAGACGAAAGGTATCTTGCCATGACCCGCGAGGAGCGACAGTTGCGCGAGGCGATCATCGCCAAATGTCGGTGGATGAACGCTTCGGGCCTCAATCAGGGCACGTCGGGCAACATCTCCGCCCGCTACAAGGACCGGATGCTGATCACGCCGTCCGCGACGCCCTATGACGCGATGAAGCCGGAGATGATCGCAGCGATGCCGCTCGATCGCGACGACGGCTCCTGGGACGGGCCGTTGAAGCCGTCGACCGAATGGCGCTTTCATCTCGACATCATGCGCGGCCGTCCCGATGTCGGCGGCGTCGTCCACACCCATTCGACCTATGCGACCGTGCTCGCGATCGCGCGCAAGCCGATCCCGGCCTGCCACTACATGATGGCCGCGTTCGGCGGCAATGACATCCGTTGCGCCGGCTACGCGCGCTACGGCACGGCGGAATTGTCCGAGCTGGCGCTCGCCGCGCTCGAAGGCCGTAACGGCTGCCTGCTGGCCAATCACGGCATGATCGCGGTCGGCGCCAACCTCGACAAGGCGATGTGGCTGGCGGTCGAGCTCGAGACCATCGCGCGGCAATATTATCTCTCGCTTGCATTGGGATCGCCGCACATTCTCAGCGAAGCCGAGATCGCCGACACCGCGAAGGGATTCTCGACCTACGGTCTCCAGCAGCCCGAAGGTTCCAAGTCCAGGGCTTCCAGGCCGAAGCCGGGCAGGGCGGGCGCATCGGCAAAGGCGGCAGCGCGGCAACGGGTCGAGAAGAAGCGCAGCAGGACGTGATGACCGGGGCTGCGCCGCACGCGGGCAGGGATCACGGGCTGGTCGACATCGCCATCATCGGCGGTGGCATCAACGGGGCCGGCATCGCGCGCGATGCGGCGGGCCGCGGCCTGAAGGTTCTGCTGTGCGAGAAGGGTGATCTTGCCGAGGGCACCTCGTCGCGCTCGGGCAAGCTCGTTCACGGCGGGCTGCGCTACCTCGAGTATTACGAGTTTCGCCTGGTGCGCGAAGCCTTGATCGAGCGCGAGGTTCTGCTCGCCTCCGCGCCGCACATCATCTGGCCGATGCGTTTCGTGCTGCCCCACTCGCCCGAGCAGCGGCCAGGGTGGCTGGTTCGCAGCGGGCTGTTTCTCTATGACCATCTCGGCGGTCGCAAGCGTCTGCCGTCGAGCCGTGGTCTCGATCTCACGCACGCGCCTGAGGGCGCGCCGCTGCGCTCGGAGTTTCGCCGCGGGTTTGAATACTCGGATTGCTGGGTCGATGACGCCCGGCTCGTGATCCTCAATCTGGTTGATGCCGCGCACAACGGCGCGATCATCCTGCCCCGCACCCGCGCGTTGCGTGCGCGCCGGGAAGCGGGCGTATGGCACCTTGAGATGCAGGGAGATGACGGCGGTACGCAGATCGTCCGGGCGCGAGCGCTGGTCAATGCCGCAGGTCCCTGGGTCCAGGACGTCGTCCAGAGTGTCGCCGGGCTGAACTCCTCGCACAATGTGCGGCTGGTCAAGGGAAGTCACCTGGTTGTGCCAAAATTCTGGAGTGGGCCGCAGGCCTATCTGCTCCAGAACGCGGACCGTCGCGTCATCTTCGTCAACCCTTACGAGAGGGATCTGGCGCTGATCGGCACGACGGACATTTCCTATGACGGCGGCGTGGAAGACGTTGCGATCGACGAGGGCGAGATCGCCTACCTGTTCGGCGTCCTGCGCCGTTACTTTCGCGCCCCGCCGGACGAGCGGGAGATCGTTCATTCATTTTCCGGCGTAAGGCCACTTTACGACGACAATACCGAGAACCCCTCGGCGGTCACGCGCGACTATGTTTTCGAGGTTCACGGCGCAGAAGGCGTGCCGCCGCTGCTCTCGATCTTCGGCGGCAAGATCACGACCTACCGCCGGCTCGCAGAACACGCGCTGCAACGTCTCGAGCCATGGTTTCCGCAGATGTCGCCCAGCTGGACGGCGGGACGGAAGCTGCCGGGCGGCGACATCGGGAGTGACTTCGATGCCTTCATCGTCGAACTGGCGCGCGAATATCCCGATCTTCCGCGCAAGCTGGTCCATCACTATGCGCGCCTGTACGGCACGCGTGCGCGCGAGCTGCTGGGTCCGGCCCGCGTCTCGGCCGATCTCGGCCGGCATTTCGGTGGCGACTTTTACGAACGTGAGGTCGCGTTCCTGCGCGAGAAGGAGTGGGCCAGGGCGCCCGCGGACTTCCTGGACCGGCGTACCAAACATGGCTTGCATCTGACGCAGGCGCAACGGGACGCCTTTGCCCGCCTCATCTAGGTCGCCGCCACCATGGCGCGTCGCAGCGAAGCGTGCCCGATGCCGCCGGCCTGCCGCACCACGAAGCCATCCGAACCTCGATTAGTTGGAAGACGACGTGCGCACAACGTGCACTGGCCGATCAAGAAGATCTATCGACGGCAAGTGCCGATGGCCGCATTTCGAGGGATGTGGCTTTGAAGTGAGTTGTGAGGGCGAGCACTTAACTGCTCTGCCGATGGAGCAGGATGAAACGCGTATCGATGACTGTCTGTGCTGGCTGGAATCGGAAATCTCCCCGATCGACGTCACCATGACGTTCGAGCCGCCCTGGCAGCCCTCGATGATCTCGCCGGGCGTGAGGTCATCGCTCGGCTTTGCCGAGGTGAATTGATCCGGCGAGGCGGCCGTGACGGGAGCCGCTGCGCCGGCTAGACGCCGTCGGAGCCCGATCCCGACCAGACCTTTGCGGGTGCGCGAAGCTTCGCGAGGTCGAGCAGATTGATCGCCCGGGCGGCGATCTGGTCGATCACCTCATCCAGCGACTGTGGCCTCAGGTAGAAGGCCGGCATCGGCGGGGCAATGATCGCGCCGATCTCGGTTGCCTGCAGCATGCTGCGCAAATGGCCGAGATGCAGCGGGCTCTCGCGGACCAGCAACACCAGCCGGCGCCGCTCCTTGAGCTGCACGTCGGCCGCGCGCGTCAGGAGGTTCTCGAGCTGCCCCCAGGCGATGGCCGAGAGCGTACGGATCGAGCACGGCGCCACGATCATTCCCGCGACCGGATACGAGCCGCTGGCGATCGCGGCGCCGACGTCCGAATGCAGATGATGGCGGAAGGCGAGCGCGCGCAGCCGCGCCAGCGCATCGCTCCCCACTTCCTCGCTCAGCGTACGCTCGGCCGCGGGCGAGACCACGAGGTGCACTGCGTAGTGCGGATCGTCGGCCAGCAGCTCGACGATGCGCATGCCGATCGCGGCGCCCGAGGCGCCGCTGATGCCGACGATCAGGCCTTGCCGCCCGCTCATGTGGGGACCGGTGTGCGTGCGGGCGCACCGGAAAGGCCGAGGCTCGACCACATCGCATCGACACGTGCGACCACGGCGGGATCCATGGTCAGCGGAACGCCCCATTCGCGATCCGTCTCGGGTGGAATCTTGGTGGTGGCGTCGATGCCGAGCTTGCCGCCGAGCCCCGATTTCGGCGAGGCGAAGTCGAGATAGTCGATCGGCGTGTCGGTGAGGGTCACAAGATCGCGCGAGGCGTCGCTGCGCGTCGAGACCGCCCACATCACGGCCTGCCAGTCGCGGACGTCGATGTCGTCGTCGACCACGATCAGGAGCTTGGTGTAGCTGAACTGCGGCAGCATCGACCACAGGCCGAGCATCAGCCGCCGCGCCTGGCCGGGATAGCGCTTCTTGATCGCCGCGACCGCAATGCGATAGGAGCAGGCCTCCGGAGGCAGCCAGCAATCGGTCACTTCAGGGAATTGCTGACGGATCAGCGGCACGAACAGGCGGTTGAGCGCCTCGCCGATCCGCGACGGCTCGTCCGGCGGCCGGCCCGTGAAGGTCGAGAGATAGACGGGCTGCCGCCTGTTGGTGATCGCAGTCACGCGCATCACGGGAAATTCCTCGACGGAATTGTAGTACCCGGTGTGATCGCCATACGGGCCCTCGGGCGCGGTCTCGGTGGCGGAGACGAAGCCCTCGATGACGATTTCGGCCTCGGCCGGGATCGCGAGCGGGACGGTGAGGCATGGCGCGAGATCGGGCCGTTCGCCGCGCAGGATTCCGGCGAAGCGCAGCTCCGACATGGTCTCGGGCAGCGGCAGCACCGCGGCCAGGATGGTGGCTGGATCGGCCCCGATGACGATCGCGACCGGCATGTCGCGCCCGATCGCCTTCCATTGCTGGTGATGGCGGGCGCCGCCGCGATGCGCAAGCCAGCGGATGATGGCGCGGTCGCGACCGAGCACCTGGATGCGGTAGACGCCGACATTCTCCTCCTGGTCGGCCGTGGCGGAGGCCGGCGGCACGGTGATCACGA
Organism: Bradyrhizobium sp. LVM 105; assembly: GCF_003957705.1. Classification (NCBI taxonomy): domain Bacteria; kingdom Pseudomonadati; phylum Pseudomonadota; class Alphaproteobacteria; order Hyphomicrobiales; family Nitrobacteraceae; genus Bradyrhizobium; species Bradyrhizobium sp. LVM 105. Next base: position 732,974 of record NZ_QZMV01000001.1, read on the forward strand.
GCGGCCAGGTGATCAGCGGCGCCGGCTCGCCGGGCCAGCAGATCTGCACCGGCAATCTCGCGAGATCGATGTCGGGGCCCATCGCGACGCAATCCTGCACCGGGGCGGCCGCGCGCGTGCGCGGGCGCGTCGCCAGTGCCGCGCGGGCGAGTGGAAGCTTGCCGAAGGCCTCCCTGATGCTGTTGGGCGGTCGCGGCGCGCGCAGCTCGGCCATCAGCTGGCCCAGCTCTTCGAGGCGGTCGGGCGTGACCCCCATGCCCCACGCGATCCGCTCGACCGTTCCAAACAGATTGGTGAGGAGCGGCATCTCCGAGGGGCGGCCGTCGGCCTTGACGGGCTGCTCGAACAATAATGCCGGCCCGTGTGCCCCGAGCACACGCCGGTGGATTTCCGTGATCTCGTGGACGACGGAGACTTTCTCGCGAATGCGTCGCAACTGCCCCCGGCTTTCGATGAAGCGCAGGAAGTCGGCAAGGTCGCGGAAGCGCGGCACATCACGTTGCAACTGGAGAAGCTCCCAAAAAATCACAGCTAGCCGGCCTGTTTTTGGTCTTCATTGTTCCGGCTCAAATACAGCGGCGTGCATTCCGTCCAGATGTGGCGTCATGAATGACCCGTCCGCCGCATCGTCCGGTCCATTGCCGACGATTCCGCCGCTTGTCGCATTGGCCATGCGTCCGCTGCCTCTGCTGCCGTTGCAGCTCGCTCTCGGCGCTGTCCTGCGGGGCATCCACCGGCGCAACCCTGCGATATTCGACCGGCTGGGCGTGCACGCCCGCGCGCGGTTCGGCATCAGGCCGATCGATCTGCCCTTTGCCTTCGTGGTCGAGGCGAAGCCGCCGCGCCTGTCCGTCGTGCGCGAGCTGCCGCAAGGTCTGGATGCGCGCATCTCGGCCTCGCTCGCCAATCTGCTGGCTCTGCTCGAAGGCAGGGTCGATGGCGATGCGTTGATGTTCTCGCGCGAGCTCGTCGTCGAGGGCGATGTCGAGGCGGTGCTGGCGCTGCGCAATGCGATCGACGACGCCCAGCTCGATCTCGCCACTGAACTGTCTTCGCTGTTCGGCCCGCTGGGCGCGCCGGCGAGGCGCGTGTTCGATGCCGCCCGGGGTCATGTGATCGGCTCATCGGGGCAAAGCGAGCAATCGAGATGATGGAACTGATCTGTCCCGCCGGGACGCCGGCGGCGCTGAAGAGCGCCATCGATGCCGGCGCCGACGCGATCTATTGCGGCTTCAACGACGAGACCAACGCGCGCAACTTTCCGGGGCTGAATTTCAGCCGCGACGAGCTGCGCAAGGGGATCGCGCTGGCGCATGGTCGCGGCGCGAAGATCCTTGTGGCCATCAACACCTTCCCGCGCGCCGCCGCCGTCGACATCTGGCATCGCGCCGTGGACGATGCGGTGAGTGCCGGAGCCGATGCACTGATCCTCGCCGACATCGGATTGATGGACTACACGGCGCGGCGCCATCCGAGCCAGCGCTTGCACGTCTCGGTTCAGGCCGCGGCCGCGAATCCGGACGCCATCGCCTTCTATGCCGAAAATTTCGGGGCGCGGCGCGTCGTGCTGCCGCGTGTCCTGAGCGTGCCGGAGATCGCCGAGATCACCCGGGAGTCGGCCTGCGAGACCGAGGTCTTCGTGTTCGGCGGCCTCTGCGTGATGGCCGAGGGGCGCTGCTCGCTGTCGTCCTATGCCACCGGCAAATCGCCGAACATGCAGGGCGTCTGCTCGCCGCCGAGCCATGTGACCTACGAACAGACCGCGGAGGGGACCAAGTCCAGCCTCGGCGGCTTCACCATCAACCGGTTCGGGACGAGCGAGCCCGCCGGCTATCCGACGCTGTGCAAGGGCCGTTTTTCGACCGCACAGGGCGCTGCTTACATTTTCGAAGATCCCGTCAGCCTGGACGCCACGACCCTGCTCAGGGGTTTGCGCGATGCGGGCGTGACCGCGCTCAAGATCGAGGGCCGCCAGCGCGGCCGCGCCTATGTCGAAAGCGTGGTGCGCCATTTCCGCCATGCGCTCGCGGCGCTCGAGAGCGGCAGCGAGACGGACATTGCGAGCCTGAAGCCGTTCACCGAAGGCCAGGCCTCCACGCTCGGCGCCTATCGCAAGACCTGGCGCTAAAAGACCTGGCGTTGATCTTTTCGAATATGTGAGATCCAGCGATGCAACTCAGCCTCGGTCCAGTTCTGTACAATTGGGCGCCGGAACGCTGGCGCGACTTCTATTTCCGTATCGCCGACGAAGCGCCGGTCGAAATCGTATCGGTCGGCGAGGTCGTCTGCTCGAAACGGTCGCCGTTCATCGCCGACTACATCCCGGCCGTGGTCGAACGGTTGCAGAAGGCAGGCAAGCAGGTGCTGCTGGGCTCGCTGATCCTGGTCTCGCTGCGGCGCGAGCGCCGCCAGACCGAAGAGCTCGCTTCGGCTGAAGGCGTGCTGGTCGAGGTGAACGATCTGACCTGTCTCAGGGCGCTCGCAGGCCGGCCGCATGCCATCGGGCCCTTCGTCAACATCTACAACGAGGCGAGCGCGGCCTTTCACGCCGCGCAGGGGGCGGAGCGCATCTGCCTGCCGCCCGAGTTGCCGCTGGCCTCGGTGGCGGCGATCGCGAAGGCCGTTCCCGATGTCACGATCGAGCTGTTCGCGTTCGGCAGGGTGCCGCTGGCGATCTCCGCCCGCTGCTATCATGCGCGCCTTCACAAGCTCGCCAAGGATAATTGCCGCTTCGTCTGTGAGAAGGATCCGGATGGTCTGATTCTGAACACGCTGGAGCAGCAGGATTTTCTGACCATCAACGGCGTGCAGACCCTGTCTCACACCTGCGCCAATCTGCTTGGGGAGGCCGGCCTGTTGCGCGAGAGCAATGTCGGCTCGCTGCGCCTGTCGCCGCAGGATTGCGACATGGTCGCCGTCGCCAGGACCTTTCGCGACGTGCTCGACGGTCGCGACGATGTCGACGGCGGCAACCGCCGGCTTGCGGCGGCCTATCCTGGTGTGCCGTTTTCGAATGGGTTCCTGTGGGCGGAGCCGGGTCACCTCTATCGTCAGGCCCGATCGGGGGATGCGCACGGCCCGGTGTCGCAGATCGGGGCCGTCCAATCCGGATAGAGCTAGGGTTTCGTCCGGATAATCCCAGGAAATCGCCAGGAAATCGCCAGGAACAGTTTCGGCGGCGCTCCGTTAGCGCAGCAAACTTCCCGGGAGTTGTCCATGACCGATTATCCAAAGCCTCCCTATCCGCCGCAGCAGCAACCGATGCCCGGTTCGACGCGGGCGATGCGGCCTCGGCCGGATCATGGCGAGGAGAGTTACAAGGGCGCCGGGCGCCTGGCAGGAAAAAAGGCGCTGATCACCGGCGGCGACAGCGGCATCGGCCGTGCGGTCGCGATCGCCTATGCGCGTGAAGGTGCCGACATCGTCATCTCCTATCTGAACGAGGACGAGGATGCGGCCGAGGTCAAGGCGCTGGTGGAGCGGGAGAGACGCAAGGTCGTCCTGATCCCCGGCGATATCAGCAATCCCGATCACTGCCGGTCGATCGTGCGTCGTACTGTGGAGGAACTCGGCGGCATCGATATCCTGGTCAACAATGCTGCGCATCAGGCCACGTTCAAGGACATCGCCGACATCAGCGACGAGGAATGGCAGCGCACGTTCGCGACCAACATCCACGCCATGTTCTATCTGACCAAGGCCGCCGTCCCCCATATGCGGCCGGGCGCTGCGATCATCAACACGGCGTCGGTGAACTCGGACATGCCAAACCCGACGCTGCTGGCCTACGCCACGACCAAGGGCGCCATTCAGAATTTTACGGGTGGGCTTGCCCAGATGCTGGCCGAGCAGGGCATTCGGGTCAACGCGGTGGCCCCGGGTCCGATCTGGACGCCGCTGATCCCGTCGACCATGTCGGAGGAGAGGGTCAAGAACTTCGGCAAGCAGGTCCCGATGCAGCGCGCCGGCCAGCCGGCCGAGCTCGCAACCGCCTATGTCATGCTGGCCGATCCGCTCTCGAGCTACACTTCGGGAGCGACGCTCGCCGTCACCGGCGGGAAGCCGTTCATCTGATCATCTGATCGAACGCGCCTGGAGCGTGTTGAGATCTGAGCGCACGCCTCGTCCTTCGAGACGGCCGCTTCGCGGCCTCCTCAGGATGAGGCTAAGCAGCATTCGTGCTTGTCGAAACGATTGCCGCGCCACCCAGTCCTCATCCTGAGGGCCCGCCAACGGCGGGCGTCTCGAAGGATGGCCACAGGCGAGATCACCCCATACGCACTAGCCCGGCGACACGCGGGGGCGATGTTTCGCATTCCGCTCTAGCAGAGGATCGTGGCGGCGCCGGAGGCCGGGCCGCCACGTCTCAATCGGCAGATCAGGCGGCGTTGGACGCCTTGGCGTTGACGCCCTTGCGCAGCGCCACCGTGTTCAGCTTGGTGTTGGCCGCCTTCTCCTCGTTCAAATTGGTCGTGAGGAAGCGCACGATGTCGTCGTGGCCGAGTTTTTCTGCCCAGGCGATCAGCGTGCCGTAGCGGCATATTTCGTAGTGCTCCACAGCCTGCGCGTTGGCGACGATCGCGGCGTCGAGCACGGCCTTGTCCTCGATCTCACCGGCGGTCGCGTCGGCTTCCTCGATGAGGCCGTCGATGGCCGGACACTGCGTGCCGCTGGGCTCCTTGCCGAGCTTGGCGAACACTTTGTCGAGCCGTTCAACCTGCTTGTTGGTCTCGTCCAGATGCGCCTTCAGGCCGGCGGCGAGGTCTCTGTTGGTGGCCTTGTCGATCATCTTCGGCAGCGCCTTCAGGATCTGCCGCTCCGCGTAATAGATGTCCTGCAGCCCGTGCAGCAGCAGGTCTTCCATCGATTTGATGTCCTTGGTGAAGAAACCCATAAATGACGCCTCCTTTTCACAATGATGGCAGTGGAACGCTCCACGGCGGCAGCTGTTCCATTCCGTGTCCAGACCAGGAGAGCCGAATGAACGATGGAATTGATCATCTTGCGAGCCTGCTCGGACGCGCGGCGATGGACGTGTGGGGCGACATGCCGCGCGACATCCAGGAAGCGCTGTTCGAGACCGCCATGAAGGGACGCGAGACCGAGCGCGAGGACCTCGCCCGGCTGCTGCACGAGCGGCATCCACGCACGCTTCATCCGGCCCGCCCGGGATGATGCGGGGAAGCGGAACGATCGTGCCGGCTCATGATTGGTAAAACTGAGTGACGTGTCGCCGAATGGCTTCGAGCAGGCCGCGGCAGGCGCATCGCGGACCGTTGATCAAATCTGTGAGTTGATCGCCGTGACTGAGGTGAACATCGGAAAATGGTACGACCCGATCTCGGAACGATGGATCGTGCCTCGCGAAACGCACACCATCGTCCGATATGGTCAGCCCGGCGCCGAGAAGGCGCCGGACGGGCACGAGAGAGGCGAGACGCAGCGGATCTGGCAGCTGCTGGTCGATTGCTGCGCACGTGGATGATGCCGGCGGGCCCCGGCGCCGGGCGTTGGCGCGCCGCTATGGCCGGGCGGCAATGGCCGTCATCTCGAGCTTGACGCCCGGACCGAGGTCGGCCACGCCGATTGCGGCACGTGCCGGCAGATGAGCTTCGGCAAAGTGCGCTTTCCAGGCTGCGTTGAACTCTGCCTTCTCCTTGAGATCAGCCATGTAGATCGTCACCTGCAAGACGTGGGCTGGATCGGATCCGAGGGTCTTCAACAGCTGCGTCAATTGGGTGAGTACGTCGTTGGCCTGGCCCGACATATCGAGGCTGGTGTCCTCGGGGACGATGCCGCCGATGTAAAGCACGCCATTGTGCTCGACCACTTCGTGGAGCAGACCTTCGTACGGCAAGCCGCGTTTGATCATGAGGAGTCCGTTGTCGCTGTGAGAGCAGCGGCATATCGCACATTCCAGGCAAACGCGAGCGCCGGAGTCTGCGAATCGCAGCCGCATGGTCCGGCGAGGGGTTGCCAGCCGTCCTCGCGCACGACAGCCCCGCGTTTCTGTCGGCGCTGATCTCGACGACATCCCGGCCTGATCGGTATACTGCCACCTCGTACCGGAACAAGGAACACATGATGGACGATACGATTGGCTTTCCCGACCCCGGTCTTGACCTGTCGGACGGCTTCAGGCCGCACACCTCGCATTGGGGCGTGTTTTCCGCGCGTCAGGGCGCGGCCGGCCTCGAGGTCAGGGCCTATGCGGGCGATCCCGATCCGAACGGCATCATCGACAATTTTCCCGGTGCGCTCCGCCACCAGGCGCGCATCGCCCAGCCGGCGATCCGCCGCGGCTGGCTCGAGCGCGGGCCGGGCCCCGACAATCGCCGCGGCCGCGACGAGTTCGTCCCGGTGAGCTGGGAGAAGGCGCTCGATCTGCTCGGCGACGAGCTCGGCCGCATCCGCGATACGCGCGGGCCGGGCGCCGTGTTCGGCGGTTCCTATGGCTGGTCGAGTGCCGGGCGTTTTCATCATGCCCAGAGCCAGGTGCATCGCTTCCTCAACATCGCGATGGGCGGCTATGTGCGCTCGGTGAACACCTACTCTTCCGGTGCGTCCTCGGTGTTGCTGCCGCAGATTCTGGCGGGCTACGAGGACATCACCAAGCGCAACGTCACCTGGGAGCAGATCGCGGCCGAAACCGAGATCGTGCTGGCCTTCGGCGGCATGGCGCTGAAGAACTCCATGGTGGCCGGCGGCTCGATCAGCAAGCACGTCGAGCGCGGCGCGATGGCGGCGGCGCGGCTCCGCGGCTGCGAATTCATCCTGGTCAGCCCGCTGCGTGACGATTTGCCGGTGGAGGCCGGTGCCGAATGGATGAGTTGCGTGCCCGGCACCGATACCGCACTTATGCTCGGCATCGTCCACACGCTGGTGACTGAGGGGCTGCACGATCAGGCCTTCCTCGATCGCTACACCGAAGGCTGGCCGGTCTTCCTGCGCTATCTCACCGGCGAGAGCGACGGGCAAGCCAAGCACGCCGAATGGGCTGCGGCGATCTCAGGCGTCGCGGCCGACACGATCCGAAAGCTGGCGCGCCGGCTCGCCGGAAAGCGGGCGCTGATCACCGTCTCGCATTCGCTGCAGCGCGCCGAGCATGGCGAGCAGCCGGTGTGGATGGGCATGGTGCTGGCGGCAGCCCTCGGCCAGATCGGCCTTCCCGGCGGTGGCTACGCCTATTCGCTCGGGGCGATCGGCTATTACGGCCGCCGCGTCAACGACGTGCCGGGGCCGACGCTGGGGCAGGGCCGCAACGGCGTCGCCGATTTCATTCCGGTGGCCCGCATCGCCGACATGCTGCTCAATCCCGGCACCACCTATCGCTACAATGGCGAGACGCGCACCTATCCGGATATCCGTCTCGTCTATTGGGCCGGCGGCAATCCCTTCCATCATCACCAGGATATCAACCGCCTGCGCAAGGCCTTTGCGCAACTCGATACGTTCGTCGTGCACGAGCTGGCCTGGACTGCCACGGCCCGGCACGCCGACATCGTGCTGCCCGCGACGATGACGCTCGAGCGCGAGGACATCGGTTATTCCACCAACGATCCCCTCATGGTCGCCATGCACCGGATCGCCGAGCCGTTTGGGCTGGCGCGCGACGATTACGATATCTTCGCCGATCTCGCCGAGCGTTTAGGGGCCGGCGAACCCTTCACCGAGGGGCGCACGTCGCGGCAATGGCTGGAGCATCTCTACGAGCCGACCCGCGCCTCGCTCGCCAAGCGCGGCCTGGAGGCGCCGAGTTTCGACGAATTCTGGACGCGCGGCAGCCTGGTCGTGCCGCAGCAGCCCGATGACGGCGGCCGGCTGCGTCGTTTCCGCGAGGATCCCGTCAATCACGCGCTGCCGACGCCGAGCGGCCGCATCGAGATTTATTCGGCGAAGATCGCGGCCCATGGCGATGCCGATTGTCCGGGGCATCCGGTCTGGCTGGAGAAGTCCGACATGCCGAAGCCCGGCTCGCCGTGCTTCCTCGTCGCCAATCAACCGGTGACGCGCCTGCACAGCCAGCTCGATTTCGGCGGTCATTCGCTTGCTGCCAAGCATCGCGGCCGCGAGGTCGCCCGCATGAATCCGGTCGACGCGGACGCGCGCGGCATCAGGGATGGCGACATCATCCGCCTGTTCAACGCGCGCGGCGCCTGCCTTGCCGCGGTCCACGTCACCGACGGCATCGCCCCCGGCGTCGTGCAGCTTCCGACCGGTGCCTGGTACGATCCGATGGATCCGGAGGACGAGGCACCGCTCTGCGTTCACGGCAATCCCAACGTGCTCACCCGCGACGTCGGCACCTCGTCCCTGGCGCAGGGCTGCACCGGTCAGCTGACGACGGTCGAGGTGGAGAAGTTCACCGGCAATCTGCCACCGATCCGCGCGTTCGATCCGGCATAGGGAGCGGCAGCAACTAAATCCAAAAGACTATGGATTTGGTCGATAAGGGAATTCGCTGGCCCTTAGCTCGGCTTGCACATGTTGTTGCGCATGCACGATTGCACAACACATCTCTGGATTGTGAGACCCGGCTGTATTATCCTCCCGAAACCGCCAATTTTAGGCGGCCGGAATTTAATTGTTGAGGGGATTCCGAATTTTCCTCGATAGCTCTTTACCGTATTAAGAAGTGATTTAGATCATGCATCTTCCAGCAACCATTGACCCGAGACGAGGAAGCCTGCTGCTCGTTATTTGGCTGGCTTGCCTATCAGCATACATCAGCTACTGTCTCGTAAGATTTTCCGCTCTATCTGACTATTTCCTGTACACTGCAGAGTTTGCTCAGGACAATTTCGGCCTGCGATTAATCGCTCAATTTTTGCTCTGCATTGGGCTGTACTTGATCTTCGCCGTGCTACTCTTTCGCAGGGTCATTTTGCGCGCGAATGGCATCGAGCTATCTCCGGCAACATCGATCATTGAGCGATTGGCGCGGTTGGTGATCCTTGTCACGCCGGCCTTCGCCCTCAGCTACCTGCTCATCGATGCCGCGCGTTTGGCCGCCGACGGGACATGGGTCATTTGGCTGGCCGCCGTTGTGGTCATGCTCACCGCCGTCTTTCAGTCCTTCAGGACCCTGGTGCCGATAAATAGATTGCCGCGCCTTGACTCGGTATGGAAAACGCTCACCGTCTTAGTAACTGCTGGCGTCTGTGCGCTCACGCTCTATTTGTGGCTTTGGCGCGACGTGATTGGCGCTACCTTCTTCGTCGGCGGCGTTGGAATCATTCTCCTCTTTATGATCTGCATATTGTTAGTTGGCGAAGCTCTCGTGTGGCTCAGCGGAATTGTTCGTGGATTTGCGGGGTGGCTCATTACCATTGTTTTGGTGTGCCAATTGGTTGGCGCTTCGTCACCGGAATTCACCCACACGCTCGTGCCCATGGGAGACGTTAAGCCGGAAGCGCCGGCGGCAATTGAGAGTGTAGTCCAGAAGCGCGGCATTCCAAGCCTCTTTCCTGCATTTCGCGACTGGCTGGCGTTGCGCCATGTTCCGAGCAAGCTGAGTGCGCAAGATCAGAAATATCCGATTTTCGTCGTAGCGGCCCAAGGCGGTGGTCAGTACGCGGCCTATCATACAGCACTGTCCCTCGCTCGCCTCTATGACACCTGCCCGAAACTCAAGGATCATGTCTTCGCGATCAGCGGCGTTTCCGGCGGAAGTCTCGGCGCGGCTATTTTCAGTGAATTATTGCGTCGATCCGAACCGCTTGGGGAGAACTGCTCGACCGAATCGGCGGGCGTTGGGATTTTGGAAAAGTCGGTTCGCGAGTTCTTTGAATTCGATCTGGTCACTCCTGTCGTTGCTACAGGTCTCTTCTTTGACCTGCCCAGCCTCGCAATACCACAGCTGCATTTGGCGCCAGATCGTGCACGGACGCTCGAACTCGCTGTCAAGCACGCAATCAATTCTTCGGCGGGTTTAAATGATGATCGTGATACGATGCCATTTTATTCATCATGGTCCGCGTCAGGCGTTGCTCCGGCGCTTTTTCTCAATACGACGAGTGCTAACTATGGAAGGCCGATTCTGCTCTCACAGCTCTATATGACGGACAAGCGGAGTAAGTTCTTCTTTTCGAGCTTGTTTGCGCCAGTGCTAAGCGCACTTATGCCGCAAACCGGCACCGACAAGGAACATTTGCGAATCGTTCAGCGCATGGTTGTCAGCGGTATCCGTGCGAGTGAGTATTCACGTCCGAATTATTTCAATATTCTCGAATATCGTCCTGACCTTCAACTGTCATTGGTGACAGCGGCAATATTGAGCGCACGCTTCCCCTACGTGACACCGCCCGGCGTCCTGTATGCAGATGACAAATTTGCGGCCGCGGACGCGACGTTACGTGAAACCACAGGGCTCCAACTCATCGATGGTGGCTTCTGGGATAATAGCGGTATTGCCACGGCGAATGAGATCATAAGGCAACTGAAAGATACTGAGGAGACGAAGTCGCTGGTGCAGAACGTGGAGTTTCATCTGATTTCCTTTGGGCATTCGAATGCGGCTTTGCATTTAGAAGGCGAGCGAGGCGCTCAATCGGAACTCCTCGCGCCCATTACAACATTTGAAGCCGTGAGAGAGGCGCGCAGTTTTCGGCAGGCTGACGCGTTGACCGCGGGGTTTAAGGTAGTGCACGGCTATCAGCTCTTCGATCACCAGTTCCGGGCGCCCTTGTCGTGGACATTGTCGGCGCGCATGCGAGCTCAGATTGAGGCGCGAAGCGGCGGCAAGGTCGATCCATCCGTATGCTGTGTGCTAAGAACGCCAAGTGTCTTGTGGAGCTTCATTCCTGAATTCGTCTTGGACGTAGATCCGTTCAAGAAAGACTTGGGACCGAATTTCGCGGCCGACCTGGAGCGCCAGGGCCTCAAGCTCGTCGCTCCGAATGCGCGGCAATTCGCGGATGTCGTTCGAGTGGTTAGCGCAAATTCCGAGAGTCTCAAGGAGCGCTCGAAGTAGCAGTGCGTTTCGGTAAGGGCCGTTCTGTTATTAGCGTGCGCGATTCCGGTGTTTCGCTCGCCTGTCAAACCCTTTTCGTCGAAGTATTCTTACAGAGTTCGGGTCGTACATGTCGCCCATCCCTACTCCCCCTAGGGGGCGATCTTGTGTCGTCGCTGTCACGAGCCGGTATGCGGTGGACGCGGCAGCCTCAGCCCAGAGAGCGCGGACAGGGCGAGTAACCCTGTGAGCCCGAAACTACGTGCGGATGGGCGTCGCTGTTCAGTTCGTCTCGCCAGCATTCTTCCGGCAGCGTCGACGAGGCCGGCAGACCATCTGGAGCCAACGAATGCGCGGTCCAGGCCGTCGTTGCCCTGGTCAAGTCTTTCGAAGATGCGCGCGAGCCCAACCGGGAGGACCGCATCATCAATTCGAACGGCGAGGTAGAAGGAACTCGGCTCCCGGGAGATCACCGCATGAGCCGTCCAGCCGCTGTGCAGGAAAGGCCGCGTGCTGGGTTTAACCTGCATGCTGCTGTGCGGTTCTTCCTGCGTGCTTTTGGCGTAGCGGACCGCGGACGCGAGCCGGTATTTGGCCTTCCCTGCACCGTCTTCTCGGCCGAAATGGGTTCAGGATGGCGCCAGCAGGGTCGTAGGTCCGGCACGAGGAAGACGCTAGCCGCTCGGAACGATTATGCGGCAGCCCCAGCAATCCACTCCCTCTCCGGGGAAGGACGACGCGGCGGCTCAATCGGGAGCCGTTTGCCTTTGCCGGCAAGGCGCCAGCACGCCGGAGACTCGCCACTGATGCGCTTGAAGACGGTCGAAAAATGCGCCTGCGTGCTGAAGCCGACCGCCAGCGCGATCTCCGCCAATGGACGCTCCGTGGTCGCGAGCAGCGTCTTCGCATGCTCGGTCCGGTGACGGAGCAGATATTCGCGGGGACGGCAGCCGGTCGCGGCGCGGAATTGTGCCGCAAAATGCATCCTGGACAGGCCGGCGACATGGGCAAGCTCAGCCAGGCTGATGCAACGGCCGAAATGATCGGCGATATGTTGCTCGACCCGCCGCAGCCGCCATTTCGGCAAGGCATTGACCCCGACGCGCGGCGATTCCATCCGTGCTCGGGCCGGACCATCGGCCTGCGCCGCCTGCAGATTGTTCGACATCGCTCGTCCCTTCCTGGCTTCGCCGCTGTTTGCGACGCCCGGCACCGCGCAAACCAATGCTTTCCATGCTCGGAGGATAGACCCGAGCGGACCAGGACTCTCGTTAGGGTTGATGAGGATCTGTTAGATTTTGTGCGCCCCGGGGTGCGACAGCCCGCCGCAGAGCTCGTCATTTCGATGCTGAAAATTCGATCCACTCCCGGATTCACAGGCGTTACTCGAACACGGCGTCGAATATTTCGACATCCATCAGCACGGGCTTGGCGGCGACGGTTCCATCCGGCTGCAAGGTCTGAATGCGTCGGAGCGTCGGCAGCACGATGCCGCCAAAACTGTCATGTGCCCAGGAGGCGTGTGCGATCTTCATCCCGAACAGCGCGTGATCCGTGCGTCGCTGCAGGCCGCTCTGGTCGAAATAAAAGATCTGCTCCGAGGCCAGCGTGATCAGGTGCGCCGGGAATTGCGCCCGCAGCCGGCGCCAGGTTTCAGTGCTGTCCTGCCAAGGTGACAGCTCCTCGGTCACGACATCGGGGTGCGCAAGCAGGAATGGAATCGTCAGGCAAGTCCAGATCGCGACGCCGCAGAAGAAGACGAGATGCAGCTCGTCCGCAAGCGCGGACGAGCCGGCCTCGGCAAACGAAAGGACGGGGTTGCTCCAGGCCTGCAGCACTTCACCATCCAGCTTCTCGATGGTGATGGCGTCGGGTTGAAAGGAGCCGGAGCGTTCGCCTCCTGTGATGCCGGTGAAGCGGAGCGATTGGGTGTGGGTCGAGCCCTCCGCGGTCACATCCTTGAATTCCTGGCCGTGCCCGGCACTGGAGAACAGCGACCCGCCAACGGAAAGGTGGAGCGTAAATCGCTTCAAGCTGTTCCAGCGGGTCATCCCGCCGCTGGCATCGATCACGTCATCAAGAAGCGCCATGTCCCGCCATGTCCACCTTGCAGTGCCTCCACCATGGCCGGGCGTATGCGGCTTGGCGTGTTAGAATTTGTTAAGACTTGCGAGTGGGGCGGGCGACGGCATCCCGTTGAAGATACTCTCAATTCAAGGCGCTCAGCAGATTTGATGCGGCGATCGGATCGCGGGCTTGCTCGCCCGCCACGCCAATGTCGCCTTCCTTCGGTACGAAGCGCCGGTGCTGAAATCACACAGGGAGAACTTGAGATGATCCGCAAGGCAACGGCAGTCTGGAAGGGCACCGGTCGCGACGGCACGGGCCACCTCACAAGCGAATCCGGCGTGCTGGCGCAGACGCCCTATTCGTTCAAGACCCGCTTCGAAAACGAGAAGGGCACCAATCCCGAGGAGTTGATCGCGGCGGCCCATGCAGGCTGCTTTACGATGGCGCTGGCCTTCGGGCTTCAGATGGCCGGTTTCACGCCGGACGAGCTCTCGACCGAAGCCGCCGTGACCCTTGAGCCCGAAGGCAAGGGCTTCAAGATCAGCAAGTCCGCGCTGACCCTGCGTGCCAAGGTGCCGAACCTCGACGACGCAGCTTTTGCCAAGATCGCCGGCGAGGCCGAGAAGAACTGTCCGGTGTCGAAGGTGCTGAACGCCGCGATCACGCTCGACGCCAGGCTGGGCTAGGGCGGGCGCTTGTTTCGGGTCCACGGTTCTGGGAACCGGCCGGACACGCGTGCAAGGCATGGCTTTCGGCCGGGCGGCCGAAAGCTTATGTTGCGGCAGATGCAGAACGGAAAGCAATCGGGAGCGGACAGATGACGACAGAGCGCGCAGTTTTGGCCGGAGGCTGCTTCTGGGGCATGCAGGATCTGATCCGCAAGCAGCCGGGCGTGATCTCCACCCGCGTCGGCTACACCGGCGGACACGTCAAGAACGCCACCTACCGCAATCACGAAGGCCACGCCGAGGCGATCGAGATCATGTTCGATCCCGCAAGGACCAATTTTCGGACCATGCTGGAGTTCTTCTTCCAGATCCACGATCCCACCACGCTCAATCGCCAGGGCAATGATCTGGGCACGAGCTACCGCTCGGCGATCTTCTACACCAGCGACGAACAGAAAAGGATTGCCGAAGACACCATCGCCGACGTCGAGGCGTCGGGCCTTTGGCCGGGCAAGGTGGTGACCGAGGTCGCGCCCGCTGGCGAATTCTGGGAGGCCGAGCCGGAGCATCAGGATTATCTCGAACGTTATCCGGACGGCTACACCTGCCACTTCATCCGGCCTGGCTGGAAGCTGCCGCGCCGCGCGGCTGCCGTCGGAGGCTAAATTTCGGCCGCGTGACGTCAGGCGCGCAATTGCGCCGTCAGCTCGCGGGCCATGCGCATGTCGGAGATATCGGATCCCCCGGCGAAGGATCCCGTGACATTCTTCAGAACCGCCAGGGCGTCCGCGCGCTGGCCTGCGCCGATCAAGAGCCGCGCGAGACTGGTTGCGCAGCGCAGCTGCCAGAAGCGCGCGCCCTGCCGGACGGCAATGTCGATCGCCTCTCGAAAGCGCGCTTCGGCGTCTCCCGAGTGCCGCGCAGCTCCGAGCATCAATTCTCCCTTGATGCGGATCAGCTCCGGCAGATACCAGAGTTCCTGCCGCTCGTTGCAGCGGGCAAGGACGTCCTCGATCATTTCGAGGCCACGGTCAATCTGGCCGGCCTCCAGGAAACATGCGGCGAGCTCGCCGAGCAGCGGGAGAAAGCGCGGCAGGAAGCGCGCGTCGCCGGCGCGATTGAGCTCTTCGCGCAGCAGCGGCAGGCCGGTCGCGATGTCGCCGCGCCTGGCCATGACCGCGGCGTTGAAGGCCCGTGCCCACAGGCCCCACAGCCGGATCGCGTGGCGTTCGGTGTGCTCGAGCAGCTCGGTGCCGTGGCGCTCCGCGGCATCGAAGTCGCCGGACCAGAACGCGATCGGGCAGGCGGCCTGCCCCAGCACGCTACAGAAGGTCAGCGCATGGCCGTTGGCACGGCCTTGCTCGATGTTGTCGGCGGCGAGCGCCCGGGCCTGATCGGCGAAGCCCTGCAGCCACAGGATGCGGGCCCGGAAATATTGCGTCGAAATCCGGAGGTCGAGCGGGAAGATTTTCGGCTTCGCGACCAGCACATGCAGCGAGGCATTGACCCGGTCGATGCGCTGGCGCGCCTCGTTCTGGTCTCCCAGATAATGCAGCGCGACGGCGGTCAGGCGGTCGCCGAGCATGAGATCGGTGTTGTCGGGTGAGTGCGCGGCAGCGTTCGCAAAGCGGTCGGCGAGCGCGCGGGCCTTGCCGAACTGCCCGTTGTTGAACTGGTCGATGCACAGGCCCCAGAGCGCGCGCAGGCGGAAATCCTTGTCGTCGAGGCGCTCGGCGAGCTCGAGCGTCGTCTCGAGGATCGCCCGCGCCTCGCGCGCGCGGCCCTCGCCATACATCAGCGACCAGCCGAGTGCCGACAGCAGCTGCATGCGGACGTGGTCGTTGCCGCGGTCCTCGCCGAGCGCCGCCAGTGCCGTTCTGCAGCGCTCGCGGCATTCGGCAAACAGCGAAAGGCGCACCCACAGGGTCACCGCGGTCGCCGTCAGCGCGATACCGAGCCTCGCATCGCCGTCGGGCGCGAAGGCCCAGTCCAGCGCCGCGCGCACATTGTCCAGCTCGCCGCCATAGGTGCTCAGCCATTCCGGAAGCGGCGTCGAATTGTCGGCCTCCGCGCGCGCGAAGAAGTCGCGAAAATGCCCGGCATGGCGCCGCGCGAATTGCCTGACTTCGCCAAGCTCGCTGAGCTTGCCGAGCGCGTAGGTGCGCGTGGTGTCGAGCAGGCGGTAACTTAGCGTCCGCGAGCCCGATGGCGAGATCAGCGATTTGGCGACCAGGCTGTCGATCGCCTCCAGCGTCTCCGAGGTGCTGAGACCGTCGCCGGACGCGACGGCGGCGGCGGCCTCCGGCGCGAACGGGCCGGCGAACACCGACAATCGCCGCAACGTGGCGCTTTCCGCCGGAGGCAGCAGGTCGTAGCTCCAGTCGAGCGCGGCGGCGAGCGTCTGGTGCCGCGGCACGGCCGTGCGCCGCCCGCGCCATTGCAGCGAAAAGCGGCTGTCGAGCAGGGAGGCCGTGCCGGCGATGCCATAGGCATTGACGCGGCCCGCCGCGAGCTCGATCGCCAGTGCGATGCCGTCGAGGCGCCGGCAGATGTTCGCGACGAGCGGCGCCTCTTCGGCGCTGAGCTGGAACGGTCCGGAGCTCTGCGCGATGCGCTCGACGAAGAGCTGGGCGGCGGGATAGGCCAGGACCTCGGCGACGTCGAGGTGCTCGCGCTCGGGCGGACAATCCAGCGGAAACAGCCGGAAAATCCGCTCGCCTTCGCTGCGGAACGACTCGCGGCTGGTTGCGAGAGCGTGAAGCTGCGGTGCCTCGCGCACGATGCGCTCCACGATCGGAGCCAGCGTGTCCAGCACATGCTCGCAACTGTCGAAGATCAGCAGGGCAGGTCCGGCCTTCAGAAATGTCAGGATGGCCGGTGTCGGATCCTCCGCGCTGACGGCCAGTCCGAGGACGGAGGCGATGGTGGTCGTGACATGGCCGGCGTCGCGCAGCGGACCGAAATCGACGAAGAAGACGCGGCCGCCGAAATCCGCCGAGCGGCGATGCCCGACCGCGACGGCGACGGCGGTCTTGCCGATGCCGCCCGGGCCGACCACGGTCATGAAGCGATGGAGCGTCAGGCCGTTCGAAATCTTCTCGATGACCTCCTCGCGTCCGATCATCTTCGCAAGCTGAGCGGGCAGGGAGCGGGGAGGAGTGATTTCGGCGGAGGCCGGCGCCACCGGCGGCGCCGCTTCAGTGGACGGAGCGGCGAAGCAATAGCCACGGCCCGGCACGTTGAGGACATAGCGGGGCGACTTGCCGGTATCGCCGAGCACCTTGCGCAACGCTGCGACATGAAAGCGTAGGCTGCCCTCGTCGACATTCACGTCGGCCCAGATGCGCTTGACCAGCTCTCTCTTGTCGACGACCTCCCCCGGGCGCCCGGCAAGCAGGATGAGAATATCCAGCGCGCGGCCGCCGATATGCAGCGGCTCCCCATCTCGCTCCAGGAGCCGGGACTTTGGAAACAGCCGAAATGGCCCGAATGAAATGACCGAGTCTTGATTACTATGAGTTGGCACGTGCCATTGCCCCCCGCGACGGGGTCAAAAGGTATTTTGTTCTGGTCTAGCAGAACGAGGCGTCCAGTAAACTGGCCGAAAGGCGCATGGCTGACAGACCTGCATGGATGGCTTGGGTCAGCTGTGGCCAGCAAAATAACGCATGAGACGGAAAGGGTTAGGCCGCCATGGTCCGGGACGCATGCTTCGTGACGATGCGCGCCGACAGCGTGACGAGGCCCATCAGCGCAGCCAGCAACCAGAATGCCAGCGGCAACCCGCCCAGCTGTGCGACGAAGCCGACGCCGGCAGGGCCGATCAGGATTCCTGCATAGCCAGCGGTCGTAATCGCCGCGACCGCGAGGCCCGTCGGCATCACCGTTTGCCGAGCGGCGCGGCGGAAGAGCACCGGCACGAGGTTCGAGGCGCCGAGCCCGATCAGCAGGAAGCCGCCGATGGCGACCGCCGCAACCGGCGCCGTCAGCAGGACCACAAAGCCCGCGATCGCGATCAGGCTGCCCCACAGCAATGTCGCGCGGTCTCCGATGCGCGCAACGATGGCATCGCCGCCGAGCCGCCCTGCCGTCATCGCGATCGAGAACACGATGTAGCCGGCTCCGCCCTGCGCCTCGGTGACGAGCCCGGCGCCGATCACGAGCAGCGCGCCCCAATCGAGCATCGCGCCCTCGACCAGGAAGGTGATGGCGCCGAGCAGCGCGAGCAGCAGCACCGATCCGTGCGGCAGCACGAACAGCGGGCCCTCCTGCACCTGCACGGAGCGGAGCAGGCGCGGCGAGGTCACGGCCATCGCGATCAGCATCAGGACGGAGCAGATCAGCGTGCAGGCGAGCGGGCCGAATTGCAGCGAGAGCAGCCCCGTCATCAGCGCGGATCCGGCAAAGCCCCCGATGCTGAACAGCGCGTGGAAGCCGGACATCAGCGGACGTTTTGCGGCGCGCTCCACCTCCACGGCATGGATGTTCATGGCGACGTCGATCGAGCCCAGCGCGGCGCCGAACGCGAACAGGACCAGCGCCAGCGTCGCGGGCGAGCTTGCGACCGCGAGCAGCGGCAGGACCAGCGCCAGGCCGAACCCGCCCGCGATGATGATCGGCCTGCTGCCGTAGCGCGCGCTTATGATTCCGGTCAGCAGCATCGCGACGACGGAGCCGATGCCGAGGCTGAGCAGGAGCAGTCCGAGCACGCCGTCATCGACGCCGAGCCGCGTCTTCGCGAACGGCACCAGCGGCGCCCAGCACGCGATGCCGAAGCCGGCAACGAGGAAGGCAAGCCGGGTCGCCAGGCGTGTCGCCGGCCGGTCGGCAGAAGACAATGGAATCTCCGGGAAAGCGGGGGGCAGGGCGGCCGACAAGCCCGACAAATGCCGCAGCTTTATGGCCGAGGCGCACCCGAATTGTCGCCGGCACCCCGCGCAAGCCGCAAGCGGACGCGCAGTCCCCTTGGCGCGTTGTCGAGCAGCTCGAGTGTTCCCTCATGCGCGGTCACGATCGCCTGCGCGATCGAGAGGCCGAGGCCAAATCCCGCCGTCTCGTCCATGGTGCGGGCTTCCTCTCCGCGCACGAAGGGTTCCAGCATCGCCGCCTTCCGTTCGTCGGGAATGCCCGGCCCGTCGTCGGAGACGTCGATGACGAGCCGCTCCTCGACCGTCACCAGCGCGACGTCGATCTTGGTTCCGAAGCGCGTCGCGTTCTCGACGAGGTTGGTGACCGCGCGGATGATTTCGTCGGGCCGCAGCACGAAGGCGGCCCTGTCCGGGCCGGAATAGGTCACGGCGAATCCGGAATCCGAAAACTGTTCGCAAACCATTTGAAGCAGCGCCGCGACGTCCACCAGCGTCGGCTTGGCCGGGCTTTCGCTGCGCAGGAGCGACAGCACCGATTCCAGCATCGACTGCATCTGGTCGAGGTCGCGCACGGTCTGGGCGCGTTGGGCCGGATCCTCGATATATTCCGAACGCAGTCGCAGACGCGTGATCGGCGTGCGCAGATCGTGGCTGATGGCCGCCAGCATGCGGGTTCTGTCGTTCATCAGCGTCGTGATGCGATCGCGCATCCGGTTGAGCGCTCGCGCTGCGGACTTGATCTCCTCCGGCCCGTTTTCGGGCAGCGGCGCGGAGGACCGGCTCAGGCTGAAGTCCTCCGCCGCGCGCGCGAAGGCCGACAGGGGCGAGGACAGCGCGCGACCGGCCCAGACGCCGAGCAGGGTGATGCTCGCCACGAGGAACAGCAGCGTCGAGGTCCACAGGCCGCTGACGAAAGCCGGCATCCTGGGCGATCCGATCACGGCTTCGAGCACGTCGTCGCCCGGAAGGTGGAACCAGACGCGCTCGTCCTCCCCGCCGCTGCCGCGAATGAACTCGGCCCTGACCCCGAGCGCGGAAGGGACGGTCAGGGATGTTCGCGCCGACTGCGGCGTGGTGGAGACCGAGGCGGCGTCTCGCAATTGGAGCCTGAGCGCTGGAAAGGTGCGGCTGACGCTGTCGAGGACGAGCGCGCGCTCGGCCTTCGGCGCGTTGGCGATGATCCGCACGATCAGCTCGATCTGCTCCAGCGACGTGTCCGCCAGCAGCTTCGGCTGGTTGAGGAGAAAATACCCGGCGATCAGGACATGGATCAGGATCAGCGATCCCAGGATCAAGGCGGCGATCTGACCGCTGATCCGCCTGAAGCTGAAGAGCGCGACGATATCGGCGGCGCGGCTCATGCTTCCTCCACCACCGGCGTGAAGACGTAGCCGCCGATGCGGACGGTCTTGATCACGGAAGTGCCTTCCGTCCGGTCGAGCTTGCGGCGCAGCCGGCTGACCAGCACGTCGATGCTGCGGCCAAAGCCTCCGCCGGGACGACCGCGCGTCATGCTCAGCAGGTTGTCGCGGGTGAGAACGCGTCCTGCCCGCTCGCAGAAGGCCTGCAGCAGATCGAACTCGGCGCTGGTCAGCGGCACCTGCGCGCCTTGCGGGTCGCGCAACTCGCGCAAGCGAAGATCAATGGTCCAGCCCTGGAATGTGAGACGCGCAGGGGCGGAGCCGGCGCCGAGGCCGCTCGATCGCCGGCGCAGGACCGCGTTGATCCTGGCGAGAAGCTCGCGCGGGTTGAACGGCTTTGCCAGATAATCGTCGGCGCCCATCTCGAGGCCGAGGATGCGGTCGAGATCCTCGCCCTTCGCGGTGAGGATGATGACCGGCGTCGTGGAATCCATCCGCAGCCGACGGCAGAGGCTCAGGCCGTCCTCCCCCGGCAGCATCAGGTCGAGGATGATCAGGTCGACCCGGTCGTGGGAGAGATGGCGGTCCATCTCCTTGCCGTTCGCGACCGCGTCGACCGAGAAACTGTGATCGCGCAGATAGCGCGAGATCAGGTCGCGGGTCGGCTTGTCGTCTTCGACGATCAGGATGTTCGGGCTGCCGTTGGTCATGGTCGGAATCGCATCGGGGCCGGTCGTTGGTCGATTTGCGGACGAATGTGCCGTCCGAAGCACTGCGGTCATGGGCAATCCTAGGGTCAGTCGCGGCTCAGCGCCACCACGGGGTCGAGGAACGCGGCGCGACGGGCCGGGAAGAAGCCGAAGGCGACCCCGATACCGGTCGAGGTCAGGAACGCCGCGCCGATCGAGAACGTCGAATAGCTGACCTCGAAGCCGGGCACGGCAAGGTTGATGGCAAGGCCGAGCAGCATCGCGACCAGAATGCCGGCGATGCCGCCGATCGACGAAATCAGGGTCGCCTCCACCAGGAATTGCTGGAGGATGTCGCTGCGCCTGGCGCCGACCGCCATGCGCACGCCGATCTCGCTGATCCGTTCCGACACGGACACCAGCATGATGTTCATGACGCCTATGCCGCCGACGACCAGCGAGATCACTGCGATCGCCGCCACCAGGAACGCCAACGTCTGCGTCGTGCTGGTGATGGTGCGGCGGATATCGTCGGTGTTGAGGATGACGAAATCCCGGGTGTTGTGCCGCTGCGTCAGCATCGTCGTCACCGCGTCCTGCGCCAGATTGGTCGAGATATCGTCGCTGATCCGCAGCAGGATGCTGCGCAGCGAATGGTCGCCGGTGAACTGGGCCTGCACGGTGGTGTAGGGCAGGTAGACCGACAGGTTCTGGTTCGAGCCGAACCCGCCCTGCTGCTGGGCGATCACGCCGACGATGCGGCACGGCACCTTGCCGAGCCAGATCACGCGGCCGATCCCCGAGGTCTGGTCGTCGGCGAAGAACGTCTTGCGGGTATTGTCGTCGATGACGACCTGCCGCTCGATGTTGCGGATCGCGTCGGTGTCGAACAGGCGGCCCTTCGCGAGCTTGGCCCCCTTGACCTGGAAATAGCTCTCACCGACGCCGTTCACCAGCACGTTGGACTCGTTGCCGCGATACCGCACCGTGGTGCCGGTCGAGACCGTCGGGGTGACCCCTGCAATGAAGTCCTGCCGGTCGAGCGCGCGGGCGTCGTCGAGCACCAGCGTCTTGATCTTGCCGGCCCGCGCGTCGCCGAAATCCTTGCCCGGAAACACCTCGATCGTGTTGGTGCCGAGGCTCGAAATGTCGGACAGAACCTTGCGCTGGGACGCGTTGCCGAGCGCCACCACGGACGACACCGCGGCGATGCCGATGATGATGCCGAGCATGGTGAGGAAGGCGCGCAGCCGGTGCGCGGCCATCGCCACCAGCGCCATCCGCGAGGCCTCGCGCAGGCGCCGCAAGGCGCCGGACCAGCCGGGGACGTTGTCCCACGGCGTCCGGGAGACGGCGACAGGCCGCTCCGGAGTGTCGGTCGTCTCGGTGCGACGATCGGAGACGATCTTGCCGTCCCGCAGCTCGATGATGCGCTCGGCCCGCGCGGCGACGTCGGCATCGTGGGTGACGATGATGATGGTCCGGCCCTCGCGGTGCAGCTCCTTCAGGATCTTCAGGACCTCCTCGCCGCTGCGCCGGTCGAGCGCGCCGGTGGGCTCGTCCGCCAGGATGACCTCGGCACCATTGATCAGCGCACGCGCGATCGAGACCCGTTGCTGCTGGCCGCCCGAGAGCTGGTTCGGGCGATGGCCGCGCCGGTCGCTGACGCCGAGTCTTGCGAGAAGCTGCTCGGCGCGCGCGCGGCGCTCGCGGGCCTTCATCCCGGCATAGATCGCGGGGATCTCGACATTCTCCCCGGCCGAGAGGTCGCCGAGGAGATGATAGCGCTGGAAAATGAAGCCGAAATGTTCGCGGCGCAGCGCTGCCAGCGCGTCGGCGTCGAGCTCGGAGACGTTCTGGCCGGCGACGCGATAGGTGCCGGATGTCGGGCGGTCGAGGCAGCCGAGGATATTGAGCAGCGTCGATTTGCCCGATCCGGACGAGCCGATGATCGCCACCATCTCGCCGGGCTGGATGCTCAGCGAGACATCGTCGAGCGCGACCACGCTGACGTCGCCGGCCGCGAACTCCCGCCGAACGGTCTCGAGTGCGATGATCGGATCGGCCATGTCAGAGGCCTCCAGGCGGGCCGCCCTGCATGCCGCGCGATGCGGTCTGCTCGCTGGCCTCTCCGGTGACGACCCGCTCGCCCTCGTCAAGACCGGACCTGATCTCGACGATGGTGCGATCGTTGAGGCCGGTCTTGACCTCGCGCTCGCTGACCTCGCCGGATGCGCTGAGGGTGCGGACGGTGCTGCGGCCATCCGATTTGCGCATGACGGCGAGAGCGGGAACCACCTTCACCCGCTTCGCTTCGCCAGTGATGATGTGAACCTCGGCGGTCATGTAGGTCCGCAGCGAAAGCTGCTTGTTCGGGACGTTGAAGACGCCGATGTAATAGATCGCCGTGCTGGTCGAGCTCGACGAACTCGTGCTCGAACTCGACGTGGTGGTCGAGGAGAAGCTGGCGTCGCTCTTGATCGATTCGGGTGCCGGCTCGATCTGCTCCAGCCGCGCCTCATAGCGATGGTCCTGGTCGCCGAGGATGGTGAAGTACAGCGATTGCCCCGGCTTGACCTTGACGATGTCGGCCTCGGAAATCTCCGCCCGTACGGTCATGGTCTCGAGCTGGCCGAGCACGACGATGGTCGGCGCCGACTGCACCGCGTTGACCGTCTGTCCCTCCTGCACCACGGTGGCGAGCACCGTACCGTCGATCGGCGCGGTGATGCGGGTATATTCGAGGTTCACGCGCGCGGTCTCGACGCTGGCTTCCGCCCCGACGATCAAGGCTTCGAGCGCGGCGATCTGGGCGCGGGTCTGCCGCACGGTCGAATCCGCGCTGTCGAAATCGCTGCGCGAGGTGGCGCGTTGCGCCAGTGTCGCCTGCTGGCGCGCGAGGTTCGCCTCGGCCAGAACCAGCGCGGCCTCCTTCTCGAGCTTCTGCGCACGGTAGTTCTTCAGCGACGCCTCGGAGTTGCGCAGATCGTTCTGCTTGGTGACGGGGTCGATCTGGGCGATGACGTCGCCGGCCTTCACCGTATCGCCGACGCGGACGTTGAGGGCGGTGATCCGACCCGACACCTGTGCGCCGACCGCGGTCAGTCGCGCCGGTTTCAGCGTGCCGCTGGCGAGCACCTCCTCGCGCAGATCGCTGACGGTGACCGGCGCGGTGATGTAGGACTGCGCCTTGCTCGACGTTCCCGGAAAGCGCGTGGCCGCGACCACGCCGGTGGCCACGACGGCAACGATCGCCGCGGCGATCTTCAGGCGTTTGGCGGTGATGATCTCGGTCACTTCTGCGTCTCTCGCAAGTGAGGTCCCGTGTTGGTGTCCACGATGATCGGCCTCGACACGTCGACCGGATCGGACCAGCCGCCGCCGAGCGCCTTTGCCAGCGCAATGTAGTCCTTGGCCGCCGACACCTTGCTCTGGATCAGCGAATCCTCGGCCGAATAGAGCGAACGCTCGGCGTCCAGCACGTCGATGAAGCTGGCGCTGCCGGTCTCGAACAGCGAGCGCGACAGCCGCGCGGCTTCGCGGTAGTTCCTGGCGGCTTCCGTCAGCTTGGTGGCACGCACGCGTTCGCGCGATAGCGAGACCAGGGCGTTCTCGACGTCCTCGAGTGCGGTGAGCAGGGTCGAATGGAATGTGGCGAACGCCTGGTCGCGCTGTGCCTCCGCGATCCTGACGGTGGCCAGGCGCTTGCCTGCGTCGAACACCGGCACGGTGATCGAGGGCCCGACCGACCAGCTCAGGCTCGAATATTTGGCGAGATCGCCGGCACGTATCGCCGACGTGCCGACCGAACCGGCCAGTGACACCGCCGGATAGCGGTCGGCCTCCGCCTGGCCGATCTTGGCGGTCGCCTGCGCCAGCTTGCGCTCGGCACTGGCGACATCGGGGCGGCTCATCAGGAGATCGGCGGGCAGCCCCGTGGGCAGCGGCATGCGCGGCGCCGGCACGGGCGCGGACCGTGCCATCAGCGAAGCGACGCCGTCCGGCGGTCGCCCGAGCAGGATCCCGAGCCGGTGAATGTCGGCCGCAAGCGACGCCTGATAGGTCGGAACGTTGGCCTCCGTGCTGGCGGCCTGCGCGGTGGCTTTGGCGAGATCGACCGCGTTGCCGCTGCCGGCCTCGTATTTGCTGCGGGTGAGCTTTTCGGTGTCGCGCTGCGAGACCGATGTTCGCTGCGCCAGTGCGATCCGCGCCTGGTAGCCGCGCGCCTCGACGTAATAGGCGGCAACGTCGCCGATCAGCGTAACGAGGCTGTCGCGCAGATCCTCCTCGGCGGATTCCGCGCTGCGCAGCGCCGCCTCGATGCCCCGCTGCGTGCCGCCGAACAGGTCGAGCTCCCAGCTGGAATCGAAGCTGGCCTGGTGAAGCGAGTAGGGCGCGCTGTCGACGAGGACGGACGAGGACCCGGCGCTGGTCTTGTTGTTCGTCACCGAGGCCGTGCCGCTCACGGACGGAAACAGGCCGGCCGCCGTCTGTTGCAGCGTGGCGCGCGCCTCGCGCACGACTGCTTTTGCCTTCGCAACGTCGGGATTGGCTTCGACGGCCTCTTCGATCAGCCGGTTGAGCAGGGGATCGCGCAAGCGCAGCCACCAGCGATCGAGCCTGCCGGCGTCCCGATGCGAGGCGGTGTTGTTGCTCCAGTGCGAGGGCAGGGCGAGCCTGGGCGGGCCGGCATAATCCGGCCCGACCGCGCAGCCGGCCAGGGCGCTGCCCAGCATCAGCGCAACGCAGGCTGATCCGGCGCGCGATATGGGGCCGCGCAACGGCGGACGGTGAGCCTTCTCGGCAGATGGCAGGGGACTAGCGGCGAACGGGTACGGCGGCATCAAATCGGTTGAAATCCATGGGCCTCGGTCCGGAGGGATTTCCACGGTCCTCTGGGGGAGGGCGAGGCAACCGCCACTAGCCGGCCGATCGTGGCCTTTCGGCAGCCGGAATGTTGCTGAATGTAAACAGGTATTGCCGGACGTCTCGGCAAGGCCGAAGAGCGGATGTCCCGGGCCTGCGCCTTCGTGGCCTGTGTCGCCCTCTGTCAATCCGCCGCCGCGAAAATATTCCACTTTACCGAAATTCGGTTTTGGCGTATGTGTCGGCCATCCCGGCTCATCCAGGAGGGGCGATCTTGCGGTCGTCAATTTCGCGAGCCGGGCTTGCGGTGGACGCGGCAGCGTCGGCACGAGATGGCGCGGGCAGGGCGGGTAGTCCCTGTGAGCCCGTGGCCGCGTGCAGACGAACGGCGCTGTCAGGTTTCGTCTCGCCTGTAAGTTTCCGGCTCCGTCGACAGGGCTGGGAAGACTGCGGCGACATGGCGGGCCGTGCGTACGGCAAAACCGTGTGGTCCTGGCCGTCGTTGCTACGGTCAAGCCGGATCGAAGATGCGCGCGAGCCCAACCGGGCGGACGGCATCGCCAATTCGAACGGCGAGGGAGGCCAGAAGGAAAGTTCGGCTCCCGGGAGAGCACGGCATAAGCCGTCCGACCACCGC
Organism: Bradyrhizobium sp. LVM 105; assembly: GCF_003957705.1. Lineage (NCBI taxonomy): Bacteria > Pseudomonadati > Pseudomonadota > Alphaproteobacteria > Hyphomicrobiales > Nitrobacteraceae > Bradyrhizobium > Bradyrhizobium sp. LVM 105. The sequence continues at coordinate 759,084 of NZ_QZMV01000001.1, forward strand.
GCAGGGAAGGCCGAGTGATTGGCCACACCTGTATGCTGCTGTGCGGTTCTTCCTGCGTGTGCATTTTCGCGCAGCGGACCGCGGGTGCGAGCTGGCACCCGGCCTTCCCTGCGCCCTCTTGGCTTCGAGAGGGGCAAAGATGAAGCAAAGCTCGGGCGAATTTGAGCCGTGAGGCTGCGAAGGCGCGTCTGCAGATTGGTTGCAGTAGGATGGGTAGAGCGAAGCGAAACCCATCACGCTTCCGCGAAGATGAGAGACGATGGGTTTCGCTTCGCTCTACCCATCCTACTTGCTCACCCGTCACCCTGAGGTGCGCGCTCTGCGGCGCATCGCGCCGTAGAGCAAGCCTCGAAGGGCGACGGCCCGGCTGCATCCGGGCCGCTCATCCTTCGAGGCTCCTCATGGGACGCGTTGCGTCCCATGCCTCGCACCTCAGGATGACGGATTGAGCAGTGTCGTCATCGCGAGCAGCCATTGCGATCGCAATGACGCCGTTGCGAGAGCGTGCGCCACTCACCTCTCGTGCCCCGGACGCAGCGCAGCGCACCTTCGGCGGTGCGCTGCAGAGCCGGGACGCGAGAATTGCACTCACCACGTAATCGGAATCCGCTGCGCAAATCCACCCAGGTCCGAGTCGGGGCTGAGCGGCTGCCGGTCGAGCGGCCGGTTGTTGTTGCCGCGTGCGAACGAGGCGCCGGGCGGCAAGGCGTAGTCGGTGAACTTGCGCTCGCCGGGCAGCACCTCGGTCCCGCCGTCGAGCCACGACCGCTTGCTGACATAGATGCGCGTGCGCGGACCGGACTGGTAGGACCGGTTGGGGCCGCGCGGGCCGTACTCGTAAACCGCATCCTGGGTCGCCCGCTGCGGCGCGCGCTTGCCTGCGCTGGCGGAATGAGCGGTGAAGGTCGAGGCGAGGAGGGCGACCAGCACTGCTCGGGTCGTGACAAGCGCGTTCATCGGACAACATCCTGTGCGAGTTCCTGATGCGGCCGCCTCTCGCACCGGCTTAAGTGACTGTAAAGAATGCCGGCGTTGCGCGATGTTGCTGAACCTCTGCATGGCCAGGGCACCCGCGCGGCAGCTTCGAGGCGGTTCGGTCGCCGCCCACAGTGCACGGGGTCGTCGCGGCGGCGGCGCTCGCGCTGCTGATCGCCCCATCAAATTCAATGACCGGAAACAAACCAGCAATCTTCAGGCCACACCGCGGCCACAGCTGTCTCGTCTCAGAGCAGGCGAGGTTTTGTTGAGGTGTGGAATGTCGTTTTTGCGGGCCTGGTTGATCGTCGTGGCGATGAGTGCTGTATCGATTGCAAGCTCACTCCCGCTTGCGCTGTTGCCGCAGCCGGCGGCCGCGCAAGCGATGCAGGCGATCGTCGTCGAAGGCAATCGCCGGGTGGAGGCCGAGACGGTCCGCTCCTATTTCAATCCGGGCGCGGGCGGGCGTCTCGATCAATCCGCCCTCGATGACGGGCTCAAGGCGCTGATCGCGACCGGCCTGTTCCAGGACGTGAAGATCAACCAGGCCGGCGGCCGCATCGTGGTGTCGGTGGTCGAGAATGCCGTGATCGGCCGCATCGCCTTCGAGGGCAACAAGAAGATCAAGGACGAGCAACTTTCGTTGGAGATCCAGTCCAAGCCGCGCGGGACCTTCTCGCGGGCGCTGGTGCAGTCCGACACGCTACGCATCGCTGAGATCTACCGGCGCTCGGGCCGCTACGACGTCCGCGTCACGCCCGAGATCATCGAGCAGCCGAACAATCGCGTCGATCTCATCTTCACGGTCGAGGAGGGTGCGAAGACATCGGTCAAGTCGGTCGAGTTCATCGGCAACAGCGCGTTCTCGGCCTCGCGCCTGCGCGACGTCATCAAGACGCATGAGAGCAACCTGCTCAGCTTCCTCGGCAACAACGACGTCTACGATCCCGATCGCGTCGAGGCCGACCGCGACCTGATCCGCCGCTTCTACCTCAAGAACGGCTACGCCGACGTCCAGGTCGTGGCTGCGCTCACCGAATACGATCCGGAGAAGAAGGGCTTTCTGGTGACCTTCAAGATCGAGGAAGGTGCTCAATATCGCATCGGCTCCGTCGACTACCGCTCCAGCATTGCCAATTTCGACACGGGCTCGCTCCGCGCCTTTTCGCGCGTCAGCGCCGGCTCGCTCTACAACGTCGAATTGGTCGAGAAGTCGACCGAAGAGATGCAGATCGAGGCCTCGCGCCGCGGCTACGCCTTCGCCGTGGTCCGTCCCGGCGGCGACCGCAACTTCGAGGCGCACACCGTCTCCGTCGTGTTCAACATCGACGAGGGCCCGCGCACCTATATCGAGCGCATCAACCTGCGCGGCAACACGCGCACGCGCGACTACGTCATCCGGCGCGAATTCGACCTCTCGGAGGGCGACGCCTACAACCGCGCGCTGGTCGATCGCGCCGAGCGACGGCTGAAAAACCTCGACTACTTCAAGAGCGTCAAGATCGTCACCGAGCCCGGCTCCTCGAGCGATCGCGTGATCCTGATCGTCGACATGGAGGAGAAATCGACCGGCGACTTCTCGGTCTCGGGCGGTTACTCCACCACCGACGGAGCGCTGGCGGAAGTCTCGATCTCCGAGCGCAACCTGCTCGGCCGCGGGCTCTATGCCAAGGCATCGGTCACCTACGGCCAATATTCGCGGGGCATATCGTTGTCGTTCGTCGAGCCTTATCTGCTCGACTACCGGCTGGCGCTTGGATTCGATACCTATTGGAAGGAGCAGAAGGCGAACAGCTATACGAGCTACGGCGTGACGACCCTCGGTTTCTCCCCCCGCATTGGCCTGGCCTTGCGCGAGGATCTCTCCCTGCAGCTGCGCTATTCGCTCTATCAGCAGAGCATCTCGCTCGCCAGCGCCTACAACAATTGCAACAACGACGCGTCCAACGCCTCGCTGGCCTTCAATCCGACGCCGGCCTACATCCAGAGCGTCCTGGGCGGCGCGGACCCGACCAATTCCACGAGCTCGGGAGTCTATGGCTACGGCTGCTACGGCGACGGCGAGTCGAGCCTGCCGGTTCGAAAGGAGCTGGCGAACGGCGCGACCTGGACCTCGTCGCTCGGCTACACCCTGAACTACAACACGCTCGACAACACCAAGAACCCGAGGGACGGATTGCTGGTCGACTTCCGGCAGGATTTCGCCGGGGTCGGCGGCGACGTCACCTATCTGAAGACCGTGCTCGACACCAAATACTACACGCCGCTGGTCTCCGAGATCGTCAGCGTGATTCACCTCCAGGGCGGCCTGCTGAGCAAGATCGGTGACCGGGATCTGCGCATGCTGGATCACTTCCAGATGGGACCGAACCTGGTGCGCGGCTTCGCCTCGAACGGCATCGGGCCGCGCGACATCACCTACTACAATTTCGGCTCCAGCGGCGATGCGCTCGGCGGCACGAAATATTGGGGTGCGTCCGCGGAACTGCAGATGCCGTTCTGGTTCCTGCCCAAGGAAGTCGGCCTGAAGGGCGCACTCTACGCCGATGCCGGATCGCTCTGGGGTTATCAGGGACCGACCTCGTGGTCGGCCACGGGCGAGGTCAACTCCAGGGCGTGCCCGACCTGCGGATTGCAATATGACGACGGCAGCACGGTGCGATCCTCGGTCGGCGTCGGCCTGATCTGGGCCTCCCCGTTCGGGCCGTTGCGCTTCGACTATGCCGTGCCGATCACGAAGGGCAAATACGACGTCGTGCAGGAGTTCAGGTTCGGCGGAGGGACGTCGTTCTAACTCGTAAGGATCCGCCGGCAGGCATCGACGAAGACCTCTGCGCCGGTGACGATATCGGCGTCGGCGGTGTTCTCGGTCCAGTGATGGCTGATGCCGCCGATCGAGGGCACGAACAGCATGCCGGCGGGCATGACACTGGCCAGCATCTGCGCATCGTGGCCGGCGCCGCTCGGCATGCGAACGCATCGTCCACCGGCCATGGCCTTGCTCGCGGCTTCGATCGCATCCTGAAAGCGATCGCTCATCATGGCAGGCGCGCCGGTGCGCAGCTTCTCGACGGTGACGGTGCACGGGCCGCTCGCGCTGGCCTCGTCCGCCATGGTCCGCAGCAGCTGCTCCAGCCGGGCAATCACGGTGGGATCGTCGTCGCGGATCTGGAACAGCATTTCGGCGCCGCCCGGAATGATGCTCGGCGCGCCCGGATCGAGCGTGATGCGCCCGGTGGTCCAGACCGTGCGCGGACCGCAGGCGGCCGGAAAACGTTCGTCGATCGCGACGCAGAACTTGGCCAGCGCCAGCCCGGCATCCTTGCGCACCGCCATCCGCGTGGTGCCGGCATGATTTTGCTCACCGGTGAAGTTGATGCGGTACTGCCAGATGCCGACGATGGAGGTGACGATTCCGATCGCGAGCTTGCCGCTTTCGAGCGTGTCGCCCTGTTCGATATGAGCCTCGAGATAGCCGACGTGGCGGCCCGGCTCGGCGCTGGCACGTCGGCGGCCCGCAAGCCCCATCTCGGCGAGCGCATCGCGCATGGTGTGACCGCTGGTGCGATCGCGCGCAGCGTCGATGTCGGCCTCGGTGACCTGTCCGACATACGAGCGCGAGCCGAGGAAATGCCCAAAATGTCCCTCTTCGTCGCACCAGGCGGCGACTTCGACGGCCCCGTTCACGGAGGGATCGGCATTGAGAACGCGCGCGGCTTCGAGCGCATAGACGACGCCGAGCGGGCCATCGAGCCAGCCGGCGTAGTTCTGGCTCTCCAGATGCGAGCCGGCCAGCAGCTTGGGTCCGGCCTTGGCGCTGGTGCCGAAGACATTGCCGATGCCGTCGATCGAAGCGGCGAGCCCCGCGTCCGGCAGCTTGCGCATGAGCCAGTCCAGCGAAACCCTGTGCGGCTCGGAGAACGTCGGCTTGTGCACGCCAGTCTTGTAGGCGCCGATGGCGCGCAGCGCATTGAGATCGGCAAGCACGCGCTCGCCGTCGACTGAAGGGGAAGCGTCAGGCATGTTCGGCAACCTTCAGCGCCTCGGTGCGGATCTCCTCGACCAGCCGTTCCTTGAGCTGGACGAATTCCGGCGTGGTCTTGATCTTGTAGGAGCGCGGATGCGGCAGGTCCACATTGATCTCGGCCTTGATGCGGCCGGGGCGCGCGCTCATGACGATGACGCGGCTGCCGAGGAAGATGGCCTCCTCGATGTCGTGGGTCACGAACAGCACGGTCTTCTGGTCGCGTTCCCAGATCCCGAGCAGCATCTCCTGCATCAGCGCGCGGGTCTGGTTGTCGAGCGCGCCGAACGGCTCGTCGAGCAGCAGGATCTTGGGATCGTTGGCAAGTGCCCGCGCGATCGCCGTGCGCTGCTGCATGCCGCCGGAGAGCTGCTTTGGCCAATGATTCTCGAAGCCGGACAAGCCGACCTGGCGGATGAAGGCGTCGGCGATCTTGTGGCGCTCCGCCTCGGACACGCCGCGCTCGCGCAGGCCGAAGGCGATGTTCTCGCGCACGGTGAGCCAGGGAAACAGCGTGTAGGACTGGAACACCATGCCGCGATCGGCGCCGGGGCCCGTTACTTCGCGCCCGTCGAGCGTGACCCGTCCGCTTGTCGGACGATCGAGGCCGGCGACGATGCGCAGCAGCGTGGACTTGCCGCAGCCGGAGGGGCCGAGGATGGTGACGAAGTCGTTGTTGCCGATGACGAGGTCGGTCGGCTCCAGCGCCTTGGTCGGCGCGTTGCCGTGGCGCGCCGGGAAGGTGCGCGAGACCTGCTCGATCTTGAGGATCGTCATGCGAGTCTCCACGGAAACAGCCAGGCGTTGAAGGCCTTGAACATGAAGTCCGAGAGCAGGCCGATCAGCCCGATCACGATGATGCCGAAGATGATCTGGCCGGTGTTGAGCAAGGCCTGGCTGTCGGTGATCATGTGGCCGATGCCCGAGGACGAGCCGATCAACTCGGCGACGATGACATAGGTCCAGGCCCAGCCCAGCACCAGCCGCAGGATTTCCGCGATCTCGGGCGCGGAGGAGGGCAGCAGCACGCGGCGGATGATGCCGCGGTCGCCGGCGCCCAGCGTATAGGCGGCCTCGACCAGATCGCGCCGCGTTGCGCCGACGGTCACGGCGACCATCAGGATGACCTGGAACACCGAGCCGATGAAGATGACGAGCAGTTTCTGCAATTCGCCGATGCCGGCCCACAGGATCAGCAGCGGGATGAAGGCGGAGGCGGGCAAATAGCGGGCGAAGGAGACGAAGGGTTCGAGAAATGCTTCGACCGGCTTGTAGGCGCCCATCAGCACGCCGAGCGGCACCGCAATGACCGCCGCGAGTGCAAAGCCGCCGACGACGCGCCAGATCGTCATGCCGATGTCGAACAGGAAACCGTGCTTGGTGAGCAGCTCGACGCCTTCCTGCACCATGGTCAGCGGATTCGCGAGGAAGGTCTTCGACACATGGCCGCCGAACGTCGCCCAGGACCAGAGGGCGACGAACAGCGCGAAGAACGCAAGGCCATAGGCCACGCGCTGCTTCGATGTAACAGGGTCCAGGGGACGCATCGACGATTGTCCGGGCGGTGAACGGATTTGCCGGCCCCGCCGCGAGACGGGGCCGGCAGCTCCTGAAGTGACTTACTTGATGAAGCTCGCGTCGTAGAGGTCCTCGACCTTCGGCGCGGCCTTGATGATGCCGATCTCGAGCAGGAGGTCGGCGGCCTCCTTGTTGAAGGTCAGGAAGTCGCCGGCGAAGAATTTCTGGTTCGCAGCCTTGTCCTGCCAGCGCAGATATTTCGCCGAATTGCCGAACTGCTCGGCGGTCTGCTTCACGTCGGCGCCCATGATCTCGTAGGACTTGGCCTGGTCCTTGGCGATCATCTCGAGCGCCTCGAAATAGCTGTCGGCGAGCGCCTTGGCGGCCTTGGGATTCTCCGTCAGGAACTTGGGCGTGCAGCCGAAGGTGTCCATGACCATCGGATAGTCCAGCGTGGTCGCGATGATCTTGCCCTTGTCGGGGGCGGCGCGCACCGTCGACAGATAGGGCTCATAGGTCATCGCGGCGTCGTTCTGGCCGGAGACGAAGGCCTGTGCGGCGGCGGCCGGCTCCAGGTTGACGACGGTGACGTCCTTCACCGTCAGGCCGTTTTTCTTGAGCATCCAGGCCAGCGCGAAATACGGCGAGGTGCCGGGCGCGGAGGCGGCGACGGTCTTGCCCTTCAGGTCCTTGATCGCGGCGACGTCGTTGCGCACGGCCATGCCGTCGGCACCATAGCTCTTGTCGAGCTGGAAGATCTGCTTGGTGGCGACGCCGTTGGCGTTCCAGGAGATCCAGGTCTCGACCGTCGTCGCCGCACATTGGATGTCGCCCGAAGCGATGGCGAGATGGCGGTCCTTCTGCGGAATCTTCTTGATGCTGACGTCGAGGCCGTTCTTCTTGAAGATGCCAGCCTCCTTCGCCAACGTCAGCGGCGCAAAGCCGGTCCATCCGGAGATGCCGACGCCGACCTTGACGTCGTCGGCGAGCACGGGAGTGGCGGCCGCGAGAGCAATGATTGTCGCAAATATCGTCGAATTACGCATGATTTTCGTCCTCTGCCGATCGATGGATTGACGTCCTGTTGATCTGTCGGTCCAGGTGGACCGCTGTTCGAAGCGTTGCACGATTTGTGCCGACATATCCTCTCAGCCTCCCTTGAATCGCGCGACAAGGCGGTGAGAGTCACCGGGATAGAGCAGGCGCACGGCGGTGATCGTGCGCGCGCTGCGCCAGGTGTAACGGTCGATCACCAGACAGGGCGCGCCGACGGCGATCGCGAGCGCGCCCGCCATATGATCGTCGGCAATTATGGCGCTGATCGTGTGCTCGGCCTCCGTCCACGGGACGTGGTGAAGCAGCCACGAGCCGGGCGGCTCGCGCGAGAAGTCTGCGCTCGCGGCGTCAGGCACGGACGACAGGTCGATCAGCCTGTCCTCGACGGCGAACGGCACGTTGTCGGCACTGTGCCGGCAGGAAATCGCAACCACCTTGCCGGCCCTCTTCACGCCGAGACGATCACGGTCGGCAGCGGTCGCGGCGCGCAGCTTGCGGTGGATCAGCTCATAGCCGTAAGCGCGCCCCAGCGCGATGATCTCGGCGCGGATGTCGGCGATCTTGAGCACCGCCGACATGTGTTGCGGCCGGCGCACGAACGAGCCGGCACGCCGCCGCCGCTCGATCAAGTCTGCCTGCGCGAGCTCCGACAGCGCCTTGTTCACCGTCATGCGCGAGCAGCCGTAACGCGCCACCAGCTCATGCTCGAACGGAATGCGATGGCCGGGCGGCCATTCGCCGGTCAGGATGCGCTTTTCGATGTCGGCGCGAATCCGCTTGTAGAGCGTCGGCTTGTCGGCGGCATCGGTGACGAGGCTCATGCAACAAGCCTCCCAACGGCCGCGTTGAAACGCTCGCGCGCCGCCTGGCGCAGCTTGTGCCGGCCGGCCTCGACAACCTTCTCGCCGCCGGACCAGACGCAGTCGATCGCGCCGCTGCCTGCAGCAAAGATCCAGCCGTCGATCGCGGCATCGGCCCGGCGTCCCGCCAGCGAGGGATGTGCGGCGTCGAGCGTGACGATGTCGGCGCGCGCGCCGGGCGCGAGGCCGACCGTCGTCTGCGCCAGCGCCTGTGCGCCGCCCGCGAGCGCATGGTCGAACAATGCGCGTCCGGTCGAGCGGCCGGCACCGGCGGAGAGCATGTTGCGCTCGCGGTGCTTGAGCCGCTGGCCGTACTCGAGCTGGCGCAATTCGTCGGCGACGCCGACCAGCACGTTGGAATCGGTGCCGATACCGAACGCGCCGCCGGCGTCGAGGAATTCGCGGGCCGGAAAGATGCCGTCGCCAAGGCTCGCTTCGGTGATGGGGCAGAGCCCGGCGACTGCGCCCGTCCTGGCAAATGCGCTGACCTCAGCGTCCGTCATATGAGTCGCATGAATGAGGCACCAGCGCTGACCGACGGGCGCGTGCTCCAATAGCCACTGCACCGGGCGGCGGCCCGACCAAGCCAGGCAATCCTCGACTTCCTTCACCTGTTCGGCCGCGTGAATGTGCACCGGTCCGCCGTTCGCGAGCGGAACGATGGCCGCGAGCTCATCCGGCGTGACAGCGCGCAGGCTGTGCGGTGCGATGCCGATATTGGCGCCCGGCAATGCATTGATCGCCTTGCGGGAGGCGGCCATGAGCTCGCCGAACTGATCGACCGAGCAGACGAAGCGGCGCTGGCCGGCATGCGACGCGGCGCCGCCGAAGGAGCCGTGCGCATAGAAACTCGGCAGCAGCGTCAGCGCAATGCTCGATGCCTCGGCAGCCTCCGCAATCCGCGCGGCCATCTCGGCGATATCGGCATAGGGAGAGCCGTCGCGGTCGTGGTGCAGATAGTGGAATTCGCCGACGCGGGTAAAACCCTGCTCCAGCATCTCGACATAAAGCAGCGTCGCAACGGCCGCGACGTCGTCCGGCGTCATTGCGAGGGCGAAGCGGTACATCGTCTCGCGCCAGGTCCAGAATGTATCGGTGCTGTCGCCGCGCAGCTCGGCAAGGCCCGCCATGCCGCGCTGGAAGGCGTGGCTGTGCAGGCTCGCCAATCCCGGTAGCGCAATGGCGTGGCGCTCGTCGCCGGCGGCAGGCTGCACGCCCGCGGTCACCGCCGCGATCGCGCCGGCGGTCATCACCACCTGCACGTCATTGGCCCAGCCCGAGGGCAGGAGCGCGGAGGCGAAATGCAGTCGGGTCATGATTGATTACACGCCGGCTGGACAGAACCGCCTTACGATTATATGTCTAGACATATAAGTCAAGCATCCCACCCCAGGGGAAAGTGGCATGGCAGAGCGCTTCGACCGGATCTGGCACAATGCCCGGCTCGCCACGATGCGGGCCGACCGTCCCGATCTCGGCGAGATCGCGCCTGGTGTCATCGCCGCGCGCGGCGGCCGTATCAGCTATGCCGGTGCGGCGACGGACTTTCCCGCGGGTGCGGACGCGACCGAGCGGATCGATTGCGAGGGGCGCTGGATCACGCCCGGCCTCGTCGATTGCCACACCCATCTCGTCTATGGCGGCAACCGCGCGCACGAGTTCGAGCTGCGCCTGAAAGGTGCGAGCTACGAGGAGATCGCGCGCGCCGGCGGCGGCATCGTCTCCACGGTGGCGGCGACGCGCAAGGCGAGCGAGGCCGCGCTGGTCGCGAGCGCGCTGCCGCGGCTCGACGCGCTGATCGACGAGGGTGCGACCACCGTCGAGATCAAATCCGGCTATGGCCTCGACACCGAGACGGAGATGCGGCAACTGGCGGCCGCGCGCAGCCTCGGTCGCCAGCGGCGGGTCGCGATCCGCACCTCCTTTCTCGGCGCGCATGCATTGCCGGTCGAGGCGGACGGTGACAAGGATCGTTACGTCGATCTCGTCTGCAAACAGATGCTGCCTGCCGTTGCGAAGGCTGGCCTCGCCGACGCTGTCGACGCCTTCATGGAAGGCATCGCATTTTCGGCGGAGCAGACCGCGCTTGTGTTCGAGACCGCGAGAGCGCTTGGGCTGCCGGTCAAGCTCCACGCCGACCAGCTGTCGAACCTCGGCGGCGCGGCGCTTGCGGCAAAATTCTCGGCGCTGTCGGCGGATCATTTGGAGCATACCGACGAAGCCGGCGCCGCCGCGATGGCGAAGGCCGGTACAGTGGCGGTGCTGCTGCCCGGCGCGTTCTACTTCATTCGCGAGACGCAGAAGCCCCCGGTCGAGGCCTTTCGCAGGCATGGCGTGCCCATGGCGCTCGCGACCGATTGCAATCCCGGCAGCTCGCCGCTGACCTCGCTGCTGCTCACCATGAACATGGGCGCGACGTTGTTCCGGATGAATGTGGCTGAGTGCCTTGCCGGAATCACCCGCGAAGGCGCGCGGGCGCTTGGTGTGCTCGATGAGACCGGCACGCTGGAAGCGGGTAAATGGTGCGATCTCGCGATCTGGGACGTCGAGCGGCCGGCCGAGCTCGTCTACCGCATCGGCTTCAATCCGCTGCATCGCCGGGTGTGGAGGGGCCAGTGACGGAGCAGGGCGCAGCGATCGTCGTCACGCCGGGAACGGTCAGCCTCGACGAGCTCGCGCGCGTGCTTGCGGGCGCTCCTGTCGTGCTCGATCCGTCGTTTTGGCCGCGCGTGGAGGCGGCTGCGAAGATTGTCGCAAAGGCCGCGCAAGCCGCTGCGCCCGTCTATGGCATCAATACCGGCTTCGGCAAGCTCGCCTCGAAGCGCATTCCGCCCGACCAGACCGCGCTGCTCCAGCGCAACCTGATCGTGTCGCATTGCTGCGGCGTCGGCCAGCCCACACCCGAGCCGATCGTTCGCCTGATGATGGCACTGAAGATCGTCTCGCTCGGCCGCGGCGCCTCCGGCGTGCGGTGCGCGGTGATCGAGCAGCTGCAGGCCATGATGGCGCGGGGCGTCACTCCGCTGGTGCCGCAGCAGGGCTCGGTCGGTGCCTCCGGCGATCTCGCCCCGCTCGCGCATATGACGGCGGTGATGATCGGCGAGGGACAGGCGATCGTTGACGGACAAGTCGTGCCGGGCGGCGAAGCGCTGGCATCCGCCGGCCTCGTGCCGCTGACGCTGGGCCCCAAGGAGGGCCTCGCGCTGATCAACGGCACGCAATTCTCGACCGCCTATGCCATCTCCGGCGTCCTGCGCGCCTTCGGCCTGGCGCGCGCCGCGCTCGTCACCGGCGCATTGTCGGTTGATGCGGCGATGGCATCGACGGCGCCGTTCCGTCCCGAAATCCAGGCGCTGCGCGGCCATGCCGGGCAGATCACGGCCGCCGCGACGCTGACTGCGCTGCTCGAGGGCAGCGACATCCGCCTGTCGCATCTCGAAGGCGACGAGCGCGTGCAGGATCCCTATTGCCTGCGTTGCCAGCCGCAGGTCGCGGGCGCCGCGCTCGATCTGATCGCGCAGGCGGCGCGCACGCTGATCGTCGAGGCCAATGCCGTCACCGACAATCCGCTGGTGCTGGTCGAGACCGGCGAGATCGTCTCCGGCGGCAACTTCCACGCCGAGCCGGTGGCGTTCGCCGCCGATGCCATCGCGCTGGCGCTGTCGGAGATCGGCGCCATCAGCGAGCGGCGCATTGCGACGCTGGTCGATCCCACGCTCAATTTCGGCCTGCCGCCGTTCCTCACTCCCGATCCCGGCATCAATTCCGGCTTCATGATCGCCGAGGTGACGGCAGCGGCACTCTACGCCGAGAACAAGCAGCGGGCAGCTGCCTGCTCGATCGATTCGACGCCGACCAGCGCCAACCAGGAAGATCACGTCTCGATGGCCGCGCACGCGGCGCGGCGGCTGTCCGACATGGCCGACAATCTCGCCGCCATCCTCGGTATCGAACTCTTGGTCGCCGCCCAGGGCATCACGCTGCGCGCGCCGCATGCGACCAGCGGGCCGCTGGCTGCGGTCATCGCCGCGCTGCGCGAGCAGGTGCCCGCGCTGGGTGCCGATCGCTACATGGCCGGCGATCTCGCCAAGGCCGCTGCGCTGGTCGAGGCCGACGCTCTGCCAGCTACCGCGCTCACAGCGCTTCCATCCGATCCGTTTCCGAGACTTGATGAGAGGTCCGCATGAACCGCCGACTGGACAACGACCGCACCATCCGCGCGCCCCGCGGCAGCGAGATCAGCGCCAGGAGCTGGCTGACGGAAGCTCCCTTGCGCATGTTGATGAACAATCTCGATCCTGACGTCGCGGAACGTCCGAGCGAGCTCGTCGTCTATGGCGGCATCGGCCGCGCCGCGCGCGACTGGGAGAGTTTTGACCGGATCGTCGCGGCCTTGCGCAAGCTCGAAGCCGACCAGACGCTGCTGGTGCAGTCCGGCAAGCCGGTCGGCGTATTTCGCACCCATGCCGATGCGCCGCGCGTGCTGATCGCGAACTCCAACATCGTGCCGCACTGGGCGACGCTCGACCATTTCAACGAGCTCGATCGCCAGGGCCTGATGATGTACGGCCAGATGACCGCGGGCTCGTGGATCTATATCGGCAGCCAGGGCATCGTGCAGGGCACCTACGAGACCTTCGTCGAGGTCGGGCGGCGGCACTATGGTGGCAGCCTCGCGGGCAAATGGATTCTCACCGCCGGCCTGGGCGGCATGGGCGGCGCGCAGCCGCTGGCCGCGACCATGGCCGGCGCTTCAATGCTCGCAGTCGAATGTCAGCCGAGCCGCATCGAGATGCGCCTGCGCACCGGTTATCTCGACCGTCAGGCCGCAACCCTCGACGAAGCGCTGGCGATCATGGCGGACTCTGCAAAGACGAAGAAGGCAATCTCGGTCGGCCTGCTCGGCAATGCCGCGGAGATTTTCCCGGAGCTGGTTCGCCGCGGCGTCAAGCCTGACATCGTCACCGACCAGACCAGCGCGCATGATCCGATCAACGGGTACTTGCCGAAGGGCTGGACGCTCGCCGAGTGGGAAGCCAAGCGCGCGTCCGATCCGAAGGCGGTCGAGCGTGCCTCCAAGACCTCGATGGTCGAGCACGTCCAGGCCATGCTGGATTTCCATGCGCAGGGCATTCCGACGCTCGACTACGGCAACAACATCCGCCAGATGGCCCAGGACATGGGGCTGAAGAACGCCTTCGATTTCCCCGGCTTCGTGCCCGCCTATATCCGCCCTCTGTTCTGCCGCGGCGTCGGACCGTTCCGCTGGGCTGCGCTCTCGGGCGATCCCGAGGACATCTTCAAGACCGATGCCAAGGTCAAGGAGCTGATGCCTGATGACAAGCATCTGCACAATTGGCTCGACATGGCCAAGGCGCGCATCAAATTCCAGGGCCTGCCGGCGCGGATCTGCTGGGTTGGGCTCGGCGATCGTCATCGCCTCGGCCTTGCCTTCAACGAGATGGTAGCGCGCGGCGAGTTGAAAGCGCCGATCGTGATCGGCCGCGACCATCTCGACAGCGGTTCGGTCGCGAGCCCCAACCGCGAGACCGAGGCGATGAAGGACGGTTCGGATGCGGTGTCGGACTGGCCGCTGCTCAACGCGCTGCTCAATTGCGCCAGCGGTGCGACCTGGGTTTCGCTGCATCACGGCGGCGGCGTCGGCATCGGCTATTCGCAGCACGCCGGCATGGTGATCGTCGCCGACGGCACGCCCGAGGCTGCGAAGCGCATCGAACGCGTGCTGTGGAACGATCCCGCCAGCGGCGTCATGCGCCACGCCGATGCCGGTTACGACATCGCGATCGACTGCGCCCGCGACAAAGGCCTCGATCTGCCGAGCCTTTCGACATAGTGGCGCCTCAGGCCACGACCCTGGCTCCGCGGCCGTCGAGGCGCTGGCGTTCATTCGCCAGATAGTCGGCGATCCCATCGGCAGGCATGGGTTTTGCGAAATAGTAGCCCTGGATGAAATCGCACCCGAGCCGGCGCAGGCTGTCGAGCTGGGCGCGGGTCTCGACGCCCTCGACGACGCAGGCGATCTCCATGTCGTCGCAGAGGCCCGCAAGCGATTTGACAATCTTGTGGCTCACCGGATTCTCGTTGATCTCGGCGACGAAGCTGCGGTCGACCTTGATCTTGTCGAGCGGCAACCGGTGCACGTGGCTCAGTGACGAATAGCCGGTGCCGAAATCGTCCAGCGAAATGCCGCAACCCATCGCCTTCAGCGTGGCGATCGACTGCTGCGCGCGGACGAAATCGAAGGTGACGGCAGTCTCGGTGATCTCGAAGTCAATCCGGCGGGGCGACAGACCGCTTTTCTCGATGATCGAGATCAGCGGCAATATGCCCTCGGCGGCACAGATGTCGTGAGCGGACAGGTTGAACGACAGGCGGAGGTCGTCGGGCCAGGTTTTGGCCGCGGCGAGGGCGCGCGCCAGCAGCGCCTGCGTCAAAGGACGGATCAGGCCGATGCGCTCGGCGGCGGGAATGAAGTCGGCCGGAGAGACCCAGCCCAGACGGGGGCTGTGCCAGCGCGCAAGCGTCTCGAAACCCGCGGTGTGCTCGCTCATGGCATCGACGATTGGCTGGAAAACCAGCTCCATCTCGGTGCCGAAATCGGAGGTGCGCAACAGGTTCTCGATGACGCCGCGGCTGCGGATCTCGGCCTCGAGCTTGCTGGAGAAGAGCACGGTGCCGCCGCGCATATGGCGCTTGGCGTGGTAGAGCGCGTAGTCGGCACATTCATAGAGCGCCTCCGACGTCGTCGCAGAGTCCGGGAACGATGCGAAACCGATCGAGCAGGACAAGCCGGTATGGGCGGTGTCGAGCTGGTACGGCAGCTTGACCTCACTACCGATGCGTTCGCCGAGCCGCGTCAGGTCCGCGTCCTCGGGGTCGCCGCAGACGACGAGGCCGAACTCGTCGCCGCCGAGCCGGGCGAATTCCACGCGCTGCGGGCCAAAGCCCTCGCAGACCTCGCGGATGCGCCGGCCCGCCTCGATCAGGACGCGGTCGCCGACCGAGTGGCCGTAATTGTCGTTGATCGGCTTGAAGCCGTCGAGGTCGATGATCCCGACCGCGACGCGAACGTGCCTGCGCTCGGCGTCGGCAAAGGCGCTCGACAGCTCGGCGAAGAAGCGGCGGCGGTTCGGCAGCTCGGTGAGGGAATCGAGATTGGCGAGGCGGAAGTTCTCGTCCGAGAGCGCCTGCGTCGCCGCCTGTTGCGCGAGCAGCGACTTGCGGCTGGCGACGAGATCGGCGAAATCGCGGTAATAGATGAACAGCACCGTCACCATCGCGCCGGAAACCAGGAGGTTGTTGACGGCGATCGCCTTCAGCGTCGGCTCGCCCGTGGCGAAGAAGAACAGCACATAAGGCACGTCGACGATCAGCGTCACGATCAGCGCCGCCGAGCGCAGATGCATCAGCGAAAAGATGCAGCCGATCACCGTGACCGCCATGTAGAAGGCGACCTGGCTCTTGGCGAAGGGATCGCCGTAGGGATAGAGCGCGAAGGACCAGGCGGTGAATCCGGCGCCGACCGGCAGGGTCAGCCAATTGGTGGCGCGCAGATTGCGCAGGATGTCGGCGTCGCTGCGCATCAGGTGACGCTGGCGCAGCCACCAATAGGTCCGCAAGCCTGCGAGCACGGTCAGCACGCCAGGCACGATGATCGTCAGCCAGTCCGGCGCCACGTTGACATAGGTGTAGGCCACCGCGATCGTGTTGCTTATGAGGATGAAGTAGAGCAGCGGGATCTGCTTGGAGAAGGCGCCGAACTGCGCGCGCATCAGATCCGGATTGTCGGCCGGAACGCGAAACAGCCGGATTGCGGCGGCGAGAAGAGACTTCAAATCTGCAACAGGCATTGAAAATACGAGCCCCGGCTACCCTGAAAACGTCGGCGATGTTGCATGACGGGGGTAAAGGGCGCGTTAGATCGATGCGCAGCGACGGGCCGGATCAGGCCGGACGCTACAATATCTCTTCCGTTCGCGGGCGCCGGTGAGGCCGCGTTAACGATAAGGGGCCGCAGAAGCAGGCGCATCGGCGGCAAAGTCCGGCAAAGCCGCGGCTACGTTCTGCTAACCATGCGTGTCGGCGCAACGGCATACTCCCCATCGGGGAGAGTGATCTGAGCTCTCGTTACGTATCGATTCACCAAGACGCGTTTCGCCTTAGCGCCCGATCGTCACGCCAGCGGTCGAGCGCATGGCGCCTCTCAGGCTGGTCGCATTCATGTCGTCGAGCACCTGTCGCGTCAGCACGGTGGTCTGGCCCGGCGTGTCGAGGATCGCCTCGCCGCGCGAGGACGAGAGCCGATCGGCCTTGTAGGGCGCGGATGGATCGGTGGCGGGAACGGTCGCAGGCGGATGACGGGATCGTTTGCCCGCGGCAAAGGCCGGCTGCAAGACGCAGAAGGCGGCGATCACGACCAGAGGCAACGAGCTTGCGCGCACAGGCGATCTCCGCTGTCGGAATATCAGCCTAAAGCGCGATGCGATTAGGATGAATCGTCATCGCGCTTTAGGTTGTTGTTTAAGCATGATCTTTTCGGAAAACCGCTGCGCACTTTTCCGGATCATGCTTTAGCACGTCGCGGCGTTTGTTGGAGGAGAAGGATCAGGCCAGAGCGGCCTGGCGCTCCCGCGCCGGTTCGCGGACTCGCTCGAGTTTCGCAGGCTCGGCGAGCCGCGTGAAACTGCGCTGGCTCGCCTGAGCGGGAGCCTCGACGATGACGCCCTCGCAGACGATCTGTCCGCCGAGCATCTTGAATTCCAGCTTGTCATAGCGCGGCATCGTCTCGCCGGGGGCGGGCGGCAGCAGCCCGACGCTTCCCTGGATGTTCAGCGTGGCTTCGCCGGTGCCGTGAAGCCGCGGATTCCACATCCTGATCCCGCTTTCCGCCCAGCGCTGCCGGATCAGCGCGGTGCGATCGGCAGGTTCGGCGGCTCTCGCGCGAACCTTCGGCGCGCTCCGCCTTTCCGGAGCAGGCAAGACGAGCGCCGGAGCGATCTCGGTGGCGACGCTGGCCGTATCGGCGGGGCCATGCTCTGCGACCACCGCCGCGACGGGCGCAACGCCATCCGCAACTGCCGGCTCGATGGCCCCCGCATCGTCCGGCGAGGGACCGCTGTCGAAATCAGTCTCGGAGGCAGGCTGTGCCAGAACTTCGGCATCGGCAGACGTGACGCACGGCGCGTCTACCGCCGGCTCAACGTTCACGATGACATCAGAGGCGCGAGCGTCATCTACAACAAGGGCAGGGGCACCAAGCGGATCACGCTCGGCGTCGACGGGCGACGGCGTCTCCGCCGTGACGACGGCCTCGGCCGCGACCGGGAGTGGATCGTTGCTGATGGCTGGCTCGGGAGCATCTTCCGTTGCGGTTTCGATCGCGGCGGCCGAAGCCTCCTCTTCGACGACCGGCCCGATATCGGACGCCGTCTCGCGGGAGGAATCGTCGCCGGCGCCGGCCTCGGTTGGCGCTGCCGGCGGGCTTTCCGCGATGACGGAGATCGCGGCATCATCCTGGGCGGAGGGAGCCGCGGCCTCGCTCTCGGCTTCGCCGAGCCCCGAAGCCGTGCTGATTTCGGCGCCTTGAGTCGAAGCGGCTTCCGCGACGTTTTGGGCCACGATGTCTTGGACCGCGATGTCTTGGACCGTGACGTTTTGGACGATGACGGGCGAGACGCCTGCTGCGGCCGGTGTGGCGTCAATGCTGCCGCCGTGCTGCACGGGCCGAAGCCGGGTGAACGCCCATTTCACCGCGGGGATACGGCGCAGCAACGATATCAGTCTCGAAAGCACTAGGAGTTGTCCAAGAGATACTCGGCGTGAGGCAATCGCTGATTCGCCAGCAATATGAAAAACTGCCCCGGCCGTCACACCTCTGTCAATCTAGGTGAGATCAATTGCAGAACATCAGGCACGTTCGTCGGGTGCGGGTGGGGACCCGATGAAGTGTCGGCCATCACCGAGAGACTGTGATCGCCGTGAAGCCCGAGCGTGATCGGCCGCCGCCAACTTGACGCGACCACAATAGAGCCGCGCCGAGTTGAGCACGCTCCTTCGAAAGCGAAGGAGAGGGAAGCGGGATTTTTCGACTATTTGCCGGCGCCTGCGCTGCCGCCGGCCTGGCTGCCCGTGTTGTTGGTGTTGGTGCCGCCGGCCGATGGTTGCTGCGCACCCTTGCCGTCGCTGGCCTCGTTCTGCATGTTCGACGAACGTCCGGTCGTCATGCCCTTGGTGGCGGGGCCGCGCGACGAGGGGCCGACGTCGGCCTGGCCGGAGGCGCCCGGGGCGGGTTGTGTCTGCGCGAGGGCGCTACCGGTCGCCAGCGCCATGATGCATGCCGATGCCAAGATGAGCTTCTTCATTGGATTCTCCTTGACTTCACATTCCCAGACAATCCGCCTGCGCCCGCGACGTTCCTGCCGAATTGTGGCCATCGCTTCAACCCTGAGCGGTTGAACGTTGGGGGTTCCCGCCAACGTTCCAAGCGGCTATTGAGGGACCGTCATCGCATATTGGAAACGACGCATGAGGAAGATTGCCACCCTCGGAGTGCTTCTGCTCTGGTCCACGATCGCGTTCGCGCAGGATCGCACCATCACGGTCGCTTCGACCACCTCGACGGAACAATCAGGCCTGTTCGGCCATCTGCTGCCGCTGTTCGAGAAGGCCGAAGGCATCAGGGTGAAGGTCGTCGCCGTCGGCACCGGCCAGGCGCTGGATATCGGCCGGCGTGGCGATGCCGACGTCGTGTTCGTCCATGACAGGCCCGCCGAAAGCAAGTTCATGTCGGAAGGGCAGGGCGTGAAGCGCTTCGACGTCATGTACAACGACTTCATCGTGGTCGGGCCCAGAAGCGATCCGGCGCGGATATCAGGCAGCAAGGATGTGGTCGAGGCGCTGCGCAAGATCGCGACCGCGAAGGCGCCGTTCATCTCGCGCGGCGACAAATCCGGCACGCATGCGGCCGAGCTGAGGCTGTGGAAAGAGGCAGGCGTCGACCTCGGTGCCGGCAAGGACAGCTGGTACCGGGAGATCGGCCAGGGCATGGGCCCGGCACTGAACATGGCCTCGTCCTCGAATGCCTATCTGCTGTCGGACCGCGGCACCTGGCTTTCGTTCAAGAACCGCGGCGAGCTCGCCATCCTGACCGAGGGCGACAAGCGGCTCTTCAACCAGTACGGCGTCATGCTGGTGAATCCCGAGAAGCACCCGAACGTGAAGGCGAAGGATGGACAGGCCTTCATCGACTGGCTCGTCTCGTCGAAGGGGCAGGAAGCGATCGCCGGCTACAAGGTCGGCGGCGAGCCGCTATTTTTCCCCAACGCGTCCCACTAGCAGGAATGCGACGGTCGACACCGCCACGCTCAGCGCGAGCAGGATCAGTCCGAGTCCGAGCGCCAGTGGCAGGTCGCCCTTGCTGGTCTCCAGCGCGATCGCGGTCGTCATCGTGCGCGTGAAGCCGCGGATGTTGCCGCCGACGATGATGATGGCACCGACCTCGGCGATGGCGCGCCCGAACGCCGCGAGAAAGGCCGTCAGCAACGAGGTCCGGCCGAGCGCGAACAGGAGCGCCATGCTGCGCAGGGCCGACAATCCATCGATCCGCGCCAGGTCGCCATACTCCGCCCACAGCAGGCTCGCGGGCCGGTGCACCAGGGCGACCACGATCGGAGCGGCCAGCAGCGTCTGCGCAATCACCATCGCGGCCGGTGTGAACAGCAAGCCCGCCGCCCCGAGCGGGCCGGACCGCGACAGCAGGAGATAGAGCGCGAGCCCGACCACGACCGGCGGAAGGCCGAGCAGCGCATTGGTCAGCACGATGATCACCTGCCGTCCCCGGAAACGGGTGATCGCAAGCAGGGCTCCCAACGGTGCGCCGATCAGGAGCGCGACGATGCTGGCGGTCAGGCTGACCCGCACCGACAATGCGACGATGCCGAGCAGCTCGGCGTCAGCCTCGGCGATCAGGGTGAGGGCGGAGCCGATAGATCGTGCAAAGTCGTTCATCCGGCCTCAGGCCACTCCGTTCCGCGGGGCTCTCGCTACGTGCGTTCTCGCCGTTGCGGCTGCCATAATCAAGACCCGGACCGGGGCTGCCGCGGGAGGGCATGGAGGCCGCAAACCGGCCTCCGGGCGCCCGAGGCCGGTGTTTGAAGCCCCTCAGGCGCTTTATTCCGTCCATGAATGCTTTAAGGGAGGGGCAGGATCGGGTCGCAGCCGTCTTGCGGCGGTGCTAGACCTGATGCGGAAACAATGGCCGTGGCCATACTGGCATCGGCTGCAGGATGAGAAGGATGTGAGGCAATGATCCAGACCGTTGGCATCATCGGGGCAGGGACCATGGGCAATGGCATCGCGCAGATCTGCGCGGCGGCCGGGCTCTCGGTCGTGATGGTCGACATTTCCGATGCGGCCGTGAACCGCGGGCTTTCAACCGTCGGCGGCAGCCTCGAGCGCCTGGTCAAGAAGGAGAAGATGTCGGCGGCCGATCGCGACGCCACGCTCAAGCGCATCACCGGCACCACGGACCGGGCGAAGCTGTCGGATTGCGACCTGGTCATCGAGGCCGCGACCGAGAACGAGGAGCTCAAGGTCAAGATCCTGAAGGACCTCTGCGCCGCCTTGTCGCCGCGCACGCTGGTCGCGACCAACACCTCGTCGATCTCGATCACCAAGCTCGCCGCCGCGACCGACCGTCCCGATCGCTTCATCGGCATGCACTTCTTCAATCCGGTTCCGGTGATGGCATTGCTGGAACTGATCCGCGGCCTGCAGACCTCTGATGAGACCCATGCCAAGGCGCTCGATTTCGCCAAGCGCGTCGGCAAGGTGGCGATCACCGCCAAGAACAGCCCGGGTTTTGCCGTCAATCGCATCCTGTGCCCGATGATCAACGAAGCGATCTTCGCGCTCCAGGAAGGCATCGCGACCGCGGAAGAGATCGACGCCGGCATGAAGCTCGGCTGCAACCATCCGATCGGGCCGCTGGCTCTGGCCGATCTGGTCGGGCTCGACACCATGCTTTCGGTGATGGAGGTCTTTTACAAGGGCTTCAACGATCCTAAATATCGGCCAGCGCCGTTGCTCAAGGAAATGGTCGACGCCGGCCATCTCGGCCGCAAGACAGGGCAGGGCTTTTACACCTACAGCGCCTGATCAGGGCGGCCGGCGGCGGGCCTTTCGCGCTCGCCGCCGGATCCCGCACTTTGCGCTGCGACAAAGACGCCGCGCGCAACTGGCCCGACAATGTCGGACGGCCCCGCGGGAACAACGGAACGGACACAGAGGATATGTCGGATCGACTGAAGGCCGAGCGCGAGGCGGCGGCCGCACGGCGGAGCCTGTTGACGCAGGATGCGATCGAGCGCACCGGAATCACCGAAGAGATGATCGGGGAGCTCGTCACCCGCTTCTACGGACGGGTGCGCGAAGATGCAAAGCTGGGTCCGGTGTTTGGGGTGGTGCAGAACTGGGACGAGCATCTCGCCAAGCTCAGGGATTTCTGGTCCTCGGTCGTGCTGATGAGCGGCCGCTATCACGGCTCGCCGATGCGGGCGCATTTGCCGCTCAGCCTGGCTGGCGACCATTTCGACCGCTGGCTCGATCTGTTCGAGCAGACCGCGCGCGAGGTCTGCCCGCCGCCGGCAGCCAGCCTGTTCATCGACAAGGCGCGTCGCATCGCCGACAGTTTCGAAATGGCGTCGGCAACTGTTGCCGGTTCGATCGCCGCGCCGCGCCACGTGCTCAGGCCCTGACGACCACCGGCTGCCTGCAATACATGCGTATGCTTCGCGCGGCGTTTGCGCAGCGCGACGGATAGCGCGCTGCACCAATTCCGACATCATCGGTCTGATCTGCAAAATCATCATGCCGATCGCGCGGCGCGACGTTGAAATCGCGAAAACGCGTTTGAATGCATTCAGTCTTGCTCAATCAACGCGAGCAAAGTCATATTGATGCACTGCGGCGCCAATTCTTCGCCTTGTTTTCGGCAGAGTTCCAGCGCCTGTTTGTGAACATGTCCCGCGCATCGTTCACCACCAATTCCTCATCGTCCGAAAGCTCCTCGGAACCCGACGCCGAAGTCTATGCCGAGCAGACGCGGCGCACGGTCCTGCTTGGTGCGCTCGTCACCACCGCCTGTCTCGGTTGCTCCGCGCATGCGGGTGCGAATGAGGATCCGCCGGGGGCCGACGAACGGCCCCAGAAAGGCGATGTGCTCGTCTTCTCCGAAGGCGACAAGGAGGGAAAGCCGATCACCGCGGCCGACCTGCCGGCCGGCGGACCGCCGGTGCACGCCTGGCCGAAGGATCCCAACACATCGGTGGTGCGCAGCGGCTCGCGGCTCAACGAGATCCTGATCATCCGGCTCGATCCGGCCGAGCTCGACGAGAAGACCCGCGCGCGCGCCGTCGATGGCATCCTCGCTTATTCGGCGATCTGCTCGCATGCCGGCTGTCCCGTCACCGCCTGGGTGAAGAGCGATGTTGGCGACAAGGAGGTGTTCAAGTGCATGTGCCACAACTCCGAATTCGATCCGCGCGCCGGCGCGCAGGTCGTGTTCGGACCGGCGCCGCGACGGCTCGCCGCGCTGCCGCTGGTGCTGGCTGACGGTTCGCTCAGCGTCGCCGGCAATTTCACGGGAAAGGTAGGTGGCGCGCAGCCAGGATGATGGAGGGTTGCGGGCGGAGCCCGCGTCACGAAAGGCCGCATCCGCCAACGGCGGACGAGGGACGAACAACAAGAATTCACAACAAGAATTCAGAACGGATGAAAAAGGGGAACGTCCATGAAAACTTCCATGACCAGGAAGCAATGGTTACTGTCCGGCTTCGTCGCCTTCACGTGTCTTGCATCCACTGCCGCCGTGTCCGGCCCGATCGAGAATTATTCTCCGGTTACCGCACAACGATTGGAGAATCCGGAGCCCAACAACTGGATGCTCTACCGGCGCACCTATGACGGGCACGGCTACAGCCCGCTCGACCAGATCAACACTTCGAACGTGAAGAACCTCACGCCGGTCTGGACCTTTGCCACCGGCGTGGTCGAAGGCCACCAGGCGCCGCCAATCGTCAACAATGGCGCGATGTTCGTGACGACCCCGATGGGGCAGGTGATCGCGCTGAATGCGAAGACCGGCGACGAATACTGGCGCTACAAGCGGCAGCTCCCCGACGACCTGTTCCAGCTGCATCCGACCAACCGGGGCGTCGGCTTGTGGGAGGACAAGCTCTACCTCGCCACCACGGACGATCACGTGGTTGCGCTCGACGCCAAGACCGGCAAGGTGGTGTGGGATACCAAGGTCCAGGACTACAGGAAGGGCCAGTACTTGACGCTGATGCCGTTGATCGTCGACGGCAAGGTCATCGTCGGCGGGTCCGGTGGCGAGTTCGGCGTGCGCGGCTATATCGTTGCCTACGATGCCAAGGACGGCAAGGAACTGTGGCGGACCTACACCATCCCCGGCGAAGGCGAGCCCGGTCACGACACCTGGCAGGGCGACGACTGGAAGAACGGCGGTGGCTCGGCCTGGATGACCGGCAATTACGACAAGGAGACCCGGACGATCTATTGGGGCGTCGGCAACGCCGCGCCCTGGCCCGGGGACAGCCATCCCGGCGACAATCTCTACACTGCATCGGTGCTCGCGCTCGATCCCAACACCGGCAAGATCAAGGCCTATCACCAGTACCACCAGAACGATTCCTGGGATTGGGACGAGGTCGAGGCGCCGATGCTGATCGATCTGCAACGCAACGGTCGCACCATCAAGAGCCTGGTCCACCCGGGACGCAACGCCATCTTCTGGGTGCTCGAGCGGACGCCGACCAAGATCAACTATGTCGCCGGTTGGCCGTTCGTCCATACGGACGTCTGGAAGGGCATCGACGAGACCGGCAAGCCGATCGTGGATCCCGCGCACAAGCCGGTGATCGGCAAGCGCGTCGAGTTCTGTCCGTCGCTGTGGGGCGGCAAGGACTGGCCGTCGGCCGCCTATAGCCAGAGGACCGGCCTCGTCTATGTGCCTGCCAACGAGAATTTCTGCGGCGGATTCACCGGCGAGAAGGTCCCGCTCAAGCCGGGCGAGCTCTGGCTCGGCACCAAGCCGGAAGACATCGGCCTCAAGACGAGACCGGGTGCGGATCATTTCGGCGAGCTCCAGGCCTGGGATCCCGCCACGGGCAAGAAGGTGTGGCAGCACAACTTCCCCAAGTCGCAACTGTTCGGATCGGTCACGGCGACGGCGGGCGATCTCGTCTTCGTCGGCGGCACCAACGACCGCAACTTCCGCGCCTTCCACGCCAAGACCGGCGAACTCCTCTGGGAGCAGAAGACCAATTCCGGCATCGTCGGCATGCCGGTGTCCTACGAGATCGACGGCACCCAGTACATCGCGATCCAGTCGGGCTGGGGCGTGGACGCGCAGCGCATCCAGGATGCGCTGGTGACCAACAACATCGGCATCGAAGCCAATGTGCCCCAAGGCGGCGTCGTCTGGGTGTTCGCGCTGAAGAAATAGCTCCGCGGGCGGATCGAAGACAGCGGAGCAGCAAGGGGGCGGGAATGCGGCGGACGGCAACGTCCGCCGCATTCTTGTTTGTGCGCTGGGATTGCCCGCGGGCCGCATACTCGACGTCATGCCCGGGCTTGTCCCGCCTGCGCGGCCGTAGCCGCTTCGGCGCGGCAAAGGCCCGGGCATCTACGTTCGTCGTGCCGCGGCAAAGGCCGTGGATGGCCGGGATAAACCCGGCCATGACGGCATGAGGTCGCAAAAGTCTACTTCCCCTGGCGATCCACCTTGTCCTTCTCCTTCTGGTTCATCTCGCGAACCTTCGGATCGGGATTATGCTGTCCGGTGGTCTGGGTGGTCGAGGCGGGCGGGGCGTTGGCGTTGGGCAGCGAGTTCTGGTCCGGCGTGCCGGGACGCGTGGCCGTGGTCGGCGGGGCGGTATTGCTCTGGGCAAATGCGCCTGCGGCCGTCAAAAGAAAGGCGCTCGACAGCGACACCGCGAGCGCCTTTGAGAGATTGGTCATCGATCAGCTCCTGTCAGATCGATGGAAACGGCGCGAGGCCGCTTCTGTTCCGACTTACGCCTCCAGCTGCTTGCCGATCGGCAAGCTCCGGATACGTTTTCCCGTCGCAGCGAAGATCGCGTTGATCAGTGCCGGCGCGAAGGGCGGGACACCGGGCTCGCCGACGCCGCTCGGCGGCGTGTCGGGTCCGGGCGGCACGATGTAGACGTTGGTCACTGCAGGGGACTCGTCCATCCTGATGACCTGGAAGTCGTCAAAATTCTTCTGTTGTACCTTGCCGTCCTTGAAGCTGATCTCGCCGTATTTGGCGAGGCTCAGCCCCATGATCGCAGCGCCCTCGATCTGCGAGGCGATGCGTTCGGGGTTGACATAGGTGCCGCAATCGATCGCGGTGTCGACCCTTGGCACCGTCAGCTTGCCCTTGTCGTCGACGGCGACCTCGACGATGGTCGCGATGTAGCTGACGAAGCTGCGGTGCACGGCAATGCCGAGACCGTGGCCCTTCGGCACCTGACGGCCCCATCCGCCCTTCTCGGCGACCAGCTCGACCACCTTGCGCAGGCGCGCGGTGTCGATCGGGTAGCTGTCCTGGGGCTCGCCGTAGTTCCAGAGGTCCTTCACGTTCGGCTTGACGATACGAGGCGAGCCGATCAGCTCGAGCAGCATGTCTTTCTGGTCGCGGCCGGTCGCCTGCGCGATCTCGCCGACCATGGATTGCACCGCGAAGGCCCGCGGGATGTTCGAGACCGAGCGGAACCAGCCGATGCGGGTATGCGCGGCGGCTTCCGGATTCTCGCAGGAGATGTTGGCGATCTCGAACGGCATGTCGACGAGGCCCATGCCGATTTCAAACGGCGCCTGATGCACGGCACCGGCGGCAAAGGTCGAGGCGATGCTGGGAGCCACGCTGCGGTGGCGCCAGGCGATCACCTTGCCGTTCTTGTCGAGGCCGGCCTCGATCCGCTCGACCGAGACGGTGTGCAGGAAGCCGTTGTGAATGTCGTCCTCCCGCGTCCACTGCACCTTCACCGGGGCGCCGAGTTCCTTCGACAGCAAGGCGGCTTCGAGCGCAAAGTCGCATTTCGACTTGCGGCCGAACCCGCCGCCGAGCAGGGTCACGTTGACGGTGACATTGCCTTCGGGAATGCCGAGCGTCTTGGCGACGTCCTCGCGGGTGCCGCCCGGGCTCTGCACCGGCGCCCAGATCTCGGCCTTGTCGCCCTTGACGTCGGCGACCGCGACCGGCGGCTCCATGGCGACATGGGCCAGATGCGGGAGGTAGTACTCGCCGACGATGACCTTGTCCGCGCCCTTCAAGGCCGCCTCCGCATCGCCCTCCTTGCGCACGACGAGGCCCGGCTTGCGCGAGGCCTCCTCGAGCTCCTTGCGATAGGCGACCGAGTCGTACCTGGCGTTGGCGCCGTCGTCCCAGGTCAGCTTCAATGCGTCGCGGCCCTTGATCGCCGCGCCGGTGTTGCGCGCGATCACGGCGACGCCCCCGAGCGGCTGGAACTTCGACGGCCACGGCCAGCCTTGAACCTTCATCACCTTCTCGACGCCGGGGACCTTCAGCGCCGCCTCCGGATCGAACGAGACCAGCTTGCCGCCGGTCACCGGCGGGCGCGCGATCACGGCATATTTCATGCCCGGCAGCCGCACGTCGGCGCCGTAACGCGCCTTGCCGGTGGTGATGTCGTGGAGATCGACGATGCCGATCTGGCCCTTGCCGAGATAGCGGAAGTCCTTGGGATCCTTCAGCTTGAGGCCTTCGATTGCAGGCACCGATTGCTTGGCGGCGTCGGCTGCGAGCTCGCCGAAGCCGAGCTTGCGGCCGCTGGCGCTGTGCACGACCTCGTGATTGACCGCCTTGACCTCGGTCGCCGGCACGCCCCAACGCTTCGCCGCAGCCTGCTCCAGCATGGTGCGGGCCGAGGCGCCGATCTGGCGCATCGGGATCAGATAGTGCCGTGTGCTGCGCGAGCCGTCGGTGTCCTGGTTGCCGAACTTCACCTCGTCGCCATGGGCCTGCTGCACCTTGACCCTGGACCAGTCGGCTTCCATCTCCTCGGCCACGATCAGCGGCAGGCTTGTGCGTACGCCGGTGCCCATTTCCGATCGGTGCCCGACGATGGTGACGATGCCGTCCGAGGCGACTGAGACGAAGATTCGCGGATCGACCACGACGCCGTGCGGCATCTTGCCGGCACCGGTCTCATAGGCAAGCGCCTGGCGCGACATCACGGGGGCGGCGAGCACGAAGCCGCCGGTGATGCCGAGCCCCTTCAGGATGCTGCGGCGCGAGACCTTCTCGACCTTGATGTTCTTTTCGAAGCCACGGAGCTTGCCGGGATTGTCGATGAAATTCATGTCACACTCCCGTCGATGCGAGATGGACCGCGTTCTCGATGCGCTGGTAGCAGCCGCAGCGGCAGATGTTGCCGGACATCGCCTCGCGGATCTGGTCATGCGAGGGCTTCGGATTGTCCATCAGGAGCGCGGCGGCCTGCATGATCTGCCCGGTCTGGCAGAAGCCGCATTGCGGCACGTTGACCTGGCGCCAGGCCTTTTGCACCGGATGATCGCCGTTCGGATGCAGCCCCTCGATCGTCGTGACCTCGCGTCCGGCAACGTCGTTGACCGACGTGATGCATGCGCGCACCGCTTCCTTGTCGACGATGACGGTGCAGGAGCCGCACAGAGCCTGCCCGCAACCGAACTTGGTGCCGGTCAGCCCAACCTCGTCACGCAGGAACCAGAGTAGCGGAAGATCCGGGTCGCCGTCCCAGCTCTGTTCCTGTCCGTTGATCTTCACCTTGATCATGGCCATCCCTCGCTCTTCGTAAGCATGCCAAAATTCAAAACTCGCCGACCCCGGTCGGCGCAATGCCAGTTGCATCGCATCCCGGCCCACGATCCCGCACGGGCAGATCCCGGCAGGGGGCAGGAATACGAATCTCGATGTCCGGATGTGTTCGATACCTCCCGTTTGTTCTTAATTGATTGTATTTCGCGCGGCATCGTGACGGCATGATCGTAGCAAAGATCGCGCCCGCCCGGCATTCACAGCTGGGTGTTCTCACCGGGAAAAGATTGCATCGATGATTTGTCAAAAGCAGGGCGCATCAGCGCGACGCGTGCACGTCGCGTTCGCAAACGGGGACCGCGACGAAAAAGGCTTCGTCCGCGAGCAAGACCGCACGGACGAAGCAGGATGCCTCAGTCGAGGGAGGGAGAAACGCAAGCGCCGGGACTTCAAGACGGAGGTCGACGGCGCTGCGCAGTCATTCAGAGACCAGGACTGAGGGAGCTCATCACCCTCGTAGACCCGTGAGTTGCAGAGGCGGCGGCATCGCCGCGGGGGCGCGAGCCCGTCCGATTCGCTCGCCCTGATCGGGGCCATCGAGCGGACGGGGTTCGGCGAACGTCTAAAGCGCGATACGATTAGGATGAATGGTCATCGCGCTTTAGGTTGTTGCTTAAACATGATCTTTTCGGAAAACCGCTGCGCACTTTTCCGGATCATGCTCTAGCGGCCCTGCTCAGGCGGCTTTGGCTTTGGCGACGTGGGTCGCGATCGCGTCCATCAGCGCCGGTGACAGGCAATCATAGGGCTCGAGCCCGATTTCCTTCAACCGCGCACGAATGCCCGCCATCTGCTCCGGCTTCACGCCCGATTCGATCACGGAGGAGACGAAGGCGGCGAATTGCGGCGCCTGCGAGCCCTGCTCCTGGAACAGCTCGGGATGGATGAAATCGAGACCGTAGAACGGGTGGCCCTTGTTCTCGATGCGGCCGTACATGTGGGTGCCGCAGGCCTTGCACGCGTGGCGCTGGATCACTGCGGAGGGGTCGACGATCTGGAGCTTGTCGCCGTTCTCGAGCACGGTGACGTTCTGGCGCGGCACCACGGCGACGACGGAGAACGTCGCGCCTTGCGGCTTCCAGCACTTGGTGCAGCCGCAGGCATGATTGTGGGCGACGTCGCCCTTGATGCCGACCTTGACCGGCTGGTCCTTGCATTTGCAGACGAGCGTGCCGCCGGCAAAGCTGCCGCTGCCCTGTTTGAGGCCGTTGTCGATCGAGGGGTGGAGTGCAACAGTCATGGTCGATCCTCCTTGGGGTGACGGTTTCGGGCTAGTACACGACGACTGAACGGATGGATTTGCCCTCGTGCATGAGGTCAAAGCCCTTGTTGATCTCCTCGAGCTTGAGCACGTGGGTGATCATCGGATCGATCTGGATCTTTCCGTTCATGTACCAGTCGACGATCTTCGGCACGTCGGTGCGGCCGCGCGCGCCGCCGAACGCCGTGCCGCGCCAGTTGCGTCCGGTGACGAGCTGGAACGGGCGGGTGGCGATCTCCTTGCCGGACTCGGCAACGCCGATGATGATCGATGTGCCCCAGCCGCGATGGCAGGCTTCCAGCGCCTGGCGCATCACCGTGGTGTTGCCGGTGCAATCGAAAGTGTAGTCGGCGCCGCCGTCGGTGAGGCCGACGAGATGCTGGACAATGTCGCCGGTGACCTTCTTGGGGTTGACGAATTCGGTCATGCCGAACCTGCGGCCCCAATCCTCCTTGGCGTCGTTGATGTCGACGCCGATGATCTTGTCGGCGCCGGCCATCTTGGCGCCCTGGATCACGTTGAGGCCGATGCCGCCGAGGCCGAACACGACCACGTTGGAGCCCGGCGTGACCTTCGCGGTGTTGACGACGGCGCCGACGCCGGTAGTGACGCCGCAGCCGATGTAGCAGCTCTTGTCGAAGGGGGCGTCCTCGCGGATCTTGGCGACCGCGATCTCCGGCAGCACGGTGAAGTTCGAGAAGGTCGAGCAACCCATGTAGTGGTAGACCGGCTTGCCCTTGTAGGAAAAGCGGCTGGTGCCGTCGGGCATCACGCCCTTGCCTTGCGTCGCGCGAATCGCGGTGCAGAGATTGGTCTTCTGGCTGAGGCAGCTTTTGCACTGCCGGCATTCCGGCGTGTAGAGCGGAATGACGTGGTCGCCCGGCTTCACCGAGGTCACGCCGGGGCCGATCTCGCGGATGATGCCCGCGCCTTCATGCCCCAGGATCGACGGGAAGATTCCCTCGCTGTCGAAGCCGTCGAGCGTATAGGCGTCGGTATGGCAGATGCCCGTCGCCTTGATCTCGACCAGGACTTCGCCGGTCTTCGGGCCTTCCAGGTCGACCTCGACGATCTCGAGCGGCTTTTTGGCTTCGAAAGCGACGGCGGCACGTGTCTTCATCGGTAGCTCCTCAAATTCTCATAAGACGCCAGTAAGTCGTCTTGGCAGTCCTCGTAGCGTTCACTTCTTGCCCATGCAGGCGTCTTCCGCCTTGGTGTAGGCCTCTGTCTTCTCCTCCTTCTTGGCGGGACGCTGGCGGCCCCATGCTTCGGTGGAGCGGGCGCGGAGATAGACGTAGAGGTCGTCCATGTAGCAGGCGACGTTCGGGTTGTCGCCGAAGGCCGGCATGACGTTCTCCTGTGCGGTCGAGATGTTCTTGCGACCGGAGGCGACCACGCCGAGGAAGTCGCCGTAACTCATCGTCTTGACGGAATCCTTGAGCGCCGGCGCGTAGGTGGAGCCCATCCCGTCAGGCCCATGGCAGACGTGGCAGTCGGAGTGATAGCGGCGGTATCCGGAATAGGTGAACCAGTCCACGGTGCCGTCGGCCGAAATCTTGTAGGTCGGTGTTCCCTCTTTATCGAGCCACTTTCCGTCGTCTTCCTTCTTCACGGCGGCCGGATCGACCGGACCATCCGCGACCGCAATTCCTCCGGACGCAACCAAGATCATCGCAGCAATGACAGAGCAGATTTTACGCAAGAGATTTATCCTCGAAGAAGCCCGGGGGAGACGAGCCGGCGCGTGGAGCTGATCCACGCGCCGGAGCGATGCTGATGGGCCTAGTTCGGCAGCGAGAACACGGTCAGCGTGCCGCCGAGTGCCGTGTAATTGCTGAGGGCCGCGTAGCCGCCGACTGCGCCGAGACCCGCGGTCGGATCGGTCAGACCTGCTGCCAGGCCGATGCCGGCCCAGCCGCCGACGCCAGAGAGCACTGCGACGTACTGCTTGCCGCCGTTCTCATAGGTGGTGACGTTGCCGATGATGCCGGAGGGAGTCTTGAACTTGTAGAGCTCCTTGCCGGTCTTGGCGTCGACCGCCTTCAGGTAGCCTTCGAGCGTGCCGTAGAACACCACGCCGCCGGCGGTTGCGAGCGCACCCGACCAGACCGAGAACTGCTCCTTGTTCGACCACACGATCTTGCCGGTCTTATTGTCCCAGGCGATGAAGTTGCCCATGTGGGTTTCACCCGGAGGCGGATACATCGAGAGGGTCGCGCCCACATAGGGCTGGCCCGCGGTGTAACTCACCTTGAACGGCTCGTAGTCCATGCAGACGTGGTTGGTCGGAACGTAGAACAGCTGCGTGTCGGGCGAGTAGGCTGCCGGCTGCTCGTCCTTGGTGCCGAGCGCGGCCGGGCAGATGCCCTTCGTGTTCTTGTCCTCTCCGCCCGCTTCCGTCGAATACTGGGTGACCACCTTCGGACGGCCGTAGGTCGGGGAGTTCTTGTCCATGTCGACGCCGGAGGTCCAGTTCACCTTCGGATCGTACTTCTCGGCGACCAGCAGTTCGCCGGTGGCGCGGTCCATGGTGTAGGCGAGGCCGTTGCGGTCGAAATGCGTCAGCAGCTTGCGCGGCTGGCCGTTGATCGACTGATCCGAGAGGATCATTTCGTTGACGCCGTCATAGTCCCATTCGTCATGAGGAGTCATCTGGTAGACCCACTTGGCGAGGCCGGTGTCCGGATTGCGCGCCCAGATCGTCATCGACCATTTGTTGTCGCCGGGACGCTGCTTCGGATTCCAGGTCGAGGGATTGCCCGAACCGTAATAGATCAGGTTCAGCTCGGGATCGTAGGAGATCCAGCCCCAGGTGGCGCCGCCGCCTATCTTCCACTGATCGCCTTGCCAGGTCTTGAGGCTCGAGTCCTTGCCGATCGGCTTGCCGAGCGCGGTGGTCTTCTCGGCATCGACCAGAAGCTGGTCGTCCGGTCCTTCCGAATATCCACGCCATGCCAGCTTGCCGGTCTTGATGTCGTAGGCGGTCATGTGGGCCTGAACGCCGAATTCGCCGCCGGAGATGCCGACCAGCACCTTGTCTTTCACGACCAACGGTGCCGATGTGCCGGTCTCGCCCTTGCCGGGATCGCCGTTCTTGGCGGTCCACGCCACCTGACCCGTCTTGACATCGAGCGCGACGAGGGTGGTGTCGGCCTGATGCAGGAAGATCTTGCCGTCGCCGTAGGCCAGGCCGCGGTTAACGGTGTCGCAGCACATCACGGGGATGACGTTCGGATCCTGCTTCGGCTCGTACTTCCAGACGATCTTGTTCTCCTGCGAAAGGTCAATGGCGTAGACCTTGTTCGGGAACGGAGTGTGGACGTACATCATGTTGCCGATGATCAGCGGGCCGCCTTCGTGGCCGCGCAGCACGCCGGTCGAGAACGTCCAGGCCACCTGGAGCTTGCCTACGTTCTGGGCATTGATCTGGTTGAGCTTGGAATAGCGGGTATTGGCGTAATCGCCGGCCGGCATCACCCAGTCTTTCGGGTTCTGCGACATCTTGATCAGCTCGTCATTGGCGGACGCGCTCCCGACGGCGAGAGCCGCCGCTGAGCCAAGAAAGGTCGCCAGTAGCACCTTGCGCATAGTCATTCCTCCGTTGGTCTCGTTTATTGTTTCCGAAGCAATATCGATTCACCGGGCTTCTCGTCCGGCGTCTGCTCGTGCAGGGCGGTCACGATTGGGACCAGAAACGATGCTGTGCTGTTTCCTCCTCCTGATGAGAGCCACGGGTCCACGTGCAGGAGCGGCCCGTTCTTATTGTTCCTGCCGCAATCCCTAACGACTTCGTCACCGGGAAACTTGCCCAAGAGAGAAGCCGGTTTGCTCGACAGCGCACGGGGGAAAAGAATTTGATTTTGCAGTAGCGAATTCAGCGGCTTCCGCGCGGCTTGGAGGGCGCTCTCGACGCTCAGGTTCCCCTTGACGGCGCTGCAACTAAGGCGGAGGATTAACTTTCAAGGGTGGCAATGGAATGATGGCGCTCGTGCCAACAGACCGCTCAAATTCGAGGTAAACGTCACGCAATCACGGCTGAGGGCTTCAGCAAGCGCTGGTCGCGATTCGCGTCGAATCTCCGGATCAAAACAGTGGCTGGATTGATGTCCGACACCATTCACACGCTCTCGACGACCGGTATGACGCCGAAGCGCCAGATCCAGAGCTGGATCGACGGGCTGACGAGCCTGTGCGGGCATTTCGATGTCGATCCGCTGGAAGCGTCCTCGCTCGAAGGCCGCATCGACTACACGAGCGTCTCGCGCCTGAAGCTCTGCCAGATCGAGGTGAGCCAGCATCGCATCGCGCACACGCTGGCACGCGCCAAGGCCAATGAGCACCCCTACATCAAGATTCACTTCCAGACCTACGGCGTGTCTTATTTCGAACAGGAAGGCCGCCACATCGAGATCAACCCAGGCGACATCATCGCCTATGACGTCTCCTGCCCGCATTCGATCATCAGCCCGGCCTTCACGCGTCACGACGTGGTGATCGTGCCGAAGGCGCTGCTGCGCGACCGCGGCTTCCCCTCGCAGCGGATGCCCGCCTGCAAGCTGTCGGCGAAGACGGGCACGGGGCGGATCGCGCACGATTTCGTCCATGCGACCTTCGACGAAGCGGCCAAGCTGTCGGCGAACAGCGCGGTCGGCGTCGCCGATTCGCTGATCGACCTGTTGCTGCTGCCGCTGCGCGAAGCCGACACGATGTTCGACCGGGTCGGACCCGAAGCGATGTATGTGCGCGCGCAGTTCTTCATCCGCGAGCATCTGCGCGATCCGGATCTGTGCATCGACCAGATCTCCGCCGAGCTCGGCTGCTCCAAGCGCTATCTGCACATGCTGTTCTCGGAGCGCGGCACCACGGTGAGCGACTACATCTGGCAGGCGCGGTTGCAGAACTGCCGTCAGGAGCTCGAGGCTCACGCCGGCAAGACCATCACCGACGTCGCGTTCTCCTGGGGCTTCTCCAGCTCATCGCATTTCAGCCGCGTATTCCGGAAATATTTCGGTGTGGTGCCGTCCTCGATCCACAAGGCGCAGCAGAGCGCGGCGAACTCGAACGAGCATTAGATCAGACGGTGGCGAAGCCGCTGCGGCAATCACGTCGCTCGACCGACCAAATGCCGCTCACGCCGACGCGGAAATGTAGGGAATGCTGGCCAGGAGAGCGGCAAGCAGCACTGCGTTGCAGAGC
Source organism: Bradyrhizobium sp. LVM 105 (assembly GCF_003957705.1). NCBI lineage: Bacteria > Pseudomonadati > Pseudomonadota > Alphaproteobacteria > Hyphomicrobiales > Nitrobacteraceae > Bradyrhizobium > Bradyrhizobium sp. LVM 105. The sequence continues at coordinate 793,898 of NZ_QZMV01000001.1, forward strand.
ATTCCGCTCCAATGCAGCCGGCGCAGCCGACCTGCGGCACTGGTGTCGCCAGCTTCGCTGGCGCTGAGCTGTTCGTCCATCCGCTGCAAGAACCAGCGGCGCCCGCCGATCGCGAGAGCTGCAAGCAGGCCAACGCCGATCGCGGCGAGCGGTCGACCATCGAGCAGCAAAGCCACCGTCGCGATGAGTCCGGCAACGCGCATTGCCAGAAAATGGGCGTTGAACATTCCGCGCAGCAGCTGCGCGACGGGCGGGATATCGAGCTTCACCAGAAGGAAGGCGGGCGAGGCCAGCGTGAAATAGCCCATCGGAAAGAGCAGGATGACCATAACGGCGACGGCGACTGCATCCGGTGTCATGCGATCGGCCCATGTTGTCCGCAGAGGCGGGCAATCATAGCGGCAAAATGCGTGTCCGGCACTAGGCTTTGGTCGAAGGCCGGGCCGCGAAGGGGCGACCGGCGCTGGCCCGGAGACTCAGGCCGGCTCGAGGCCGAGGGACTTCGCGCTCTCGATCCAGATCGGCAATTCGCGTTGATAGAGCTCGTTGGTCTCCTTGAAGCCGATGGCGGGCTCGAGCACGAAGGTCGCGAGAACCTCCTTCACTTTCGGATCCTTGTTGGCCGCGACGCAGAGCTCCGCCAGGCGGTCGACGACGGCCTGCGGCGTTGCCTTGGGCACAGCCCAACCCGAAAAGCCGCTGACGGTGAAGAATTTCGACGTCGCGCCCTGCTCCGGAAGGGTCTTGATGGTCGGGATCGCGTCGACCTTCTTCGAATGCACCGCGAATACGGTGCCGCGATCGCTTTGCAGGACCGACTGGGCAGCCGTGTAGCTTCCCATGGCGGCATCGAGCGTGCCTTCGAGCATCCCGGTCCACATCGGGGCCTCGCCGCGGTAATGGATCGGCTCGATGTTGAGACCGTACTGCTTGTTGAGCTCGTTGATCGTCATGTGCGGGGCCGAGCCCGCGCTGTAGGTGCCGAAATTCACCTTGCCGCTCTTGCGCGCGAAGGCGACGAAATCCTCCAGCGTCTTGACCCCGGTTTTCGGGTTGGCCACCAGCAACAGGCCGGCGCCCGGAATGACGCTGACGAGGGTCAGATCCTTGTCCATGTCGTAGCCGGGATTTTTCATCACCACCCGGTTCATGATGTAAGTGGTCGAGATCGAGCACAGGATGGTGTGGCCGTCCGGCTCGGCGCGGGCGACCTCCGCCGTGCCGATCGCGCCGGAAGCGCCGGGCTTGTTCTCGACGACCACGGTCTTGCCGACCTGCTTGGAGATGAATTCGCCGTAAGCGCGCGCGAGCAGGTCGGTCTGCCCGCCGGCGGGATAGCTGCAAATCATGCGAATCTGCCGCGTTGGCCAGGTGCCTTGTGATGCGGCTTGCGCCGAGGCGCTGCGCGAGACGAAAGGCATCGCGAATGCGCCGGCTCCGGCGGCGATGAAGTGGCGGCGATCAATCTTCTTGGACATGATTCTCTCCCGATTCCGGGCAGGGTACTGCACCAGGCCGGCGCTGCCATGGGCGTCAGGCGAGACAGATTGGCGCATTCCGTCGGACAGGGGTGTGACATGGCGAGCGCGGCGTTCGTCCCCGGACGCAGCGCAGCGCTGCCGGCAGACCCGGGCCTTTCCAGTCACCGCTGAATGATCTTGGTCCAGACGTCGCCCAGAATGGCGGGCTCGCGCGGCGGCAGATAGGTGAGGCCGGCCTGCCTGCCGAATTCGGCAATCCTGCCCTCGGCCGCGAGGGCGCTCAGCGCCTTGTTGACGGCCTCGATCAGCGCGCCATCGCTGGCAAGCCCGACATAGCCGCGATTGGCGCCGATCGGATAGTAATAGCCGGACGCCGTGATCGCCGTGTCGGGGTGCGCGGCGCGATGGGCGTCGAAGCGGGCGAGATCGATCAGGGTCGCGTCATGGTCGCCGCGCTCGAGAGCGCCCAGGAGATCGTCGCGGCCGGGGACGAGATGGGTGATGCTGTCGATCAGCCGCCCCTTGTCGAAGGTCATCAGGATGGCGTCGCCGAGCGAGCCGCTTTCGATGACTAGGCGAAGCCCGGCAAGATCGCCGATGTCGCCGATCTTGCGGCCCTTGGCCTTCGGCCCCAGCGCCACCGTCATCGGCGAATAGATGTAGGGCTGGCTTGGCGCGAGCACGCCGAGGGCGACGCGGCGCCGCCGGTCGTCGCGCGTGGCCCCGGCGAAGTCCGGCAGGCGCGCCGTCTTCATCCCGGGAACGACGAGCGAATCCTGCGTCAGCGCGTAGCCGCCGACCAGCGAGCAGCGCCCATCGGAGAGCAGCGCGTTGGCCTCGAGCTGCGGGCTGGAATCCTCATCGAGCCTGCTCTCGAACCATTGGATCGCGAGCGGCCGTCGCAGGCGTTCGGCCACGGCCTGCGCCAGCAGTACGTCGAAGCCGGCATCCGGCTTGCCCTTTCGATGCACCGACAGCGGCGGCCGGTCTTCATCGAGACATATCTTGAGCGGATCCTCGGCGGCGGCCGCGCTCGCAACGAGAGGCGCTGCCAAGAGGATCGCCGCGACGCTCCAGATGGAGAGGCATCGTCTCATGGCTTTCTCCGGCTGGAGACGAACGCCCAGAGATTCCCGATCTCGTCGTCTGAGAGGATGTCGCCCCAGGGCGGCATCTTGTTGTTCTTGCCGTTCTTCACGGTGGTGACGAAGCGCGTCTTGTCGTCGGGAATGGCGCGCAGGTCCGGCGTGATTGTACCAGAGTTCATCAGATTGGGGCCGTGGCAGTGCGAGCATTTCGAGGCATAGGTCGACTTGCCATGGTCGATCTGAGCCTGCAATGGATTGCCGTTCGCGTCGTCCGCGGCACGAACGGTCGCCGCAAGCGCGACCGTCAGCACCGCGACGGTGGCGAGGCTCGCCACCGTCTTGTGAGAGATCAGTTTCAGCATCGCAGCCGTGGTTACTGCTTGACTGCAAAGACCCAGAGCGAACCGCCGGGCGGCACCTTGGCAAGCCGCTCGTCGCCGGAGAACAGCGAGTAGACGCCGCCGTAGCCGCTGGTCACCGCGACATATTGCACGCCGTCCTGCTGCCAGGTCACCGGCTGCCCCTCGATGCCGGACCCGGTCTGGAACTGCCAGAGCTTCTTGCCGGTGTCGGCGTCGAAGGCCTCGAACTCGCCGGTCAGGGCGCCCGAGAACACGACGCCGCCCGCGGTCGACAGCACGCCCGAGAAGCGCGGAATGTCGCTCGGCGCTTCCCACTTCGATTTGCCGGTCATGGGATCGATGGCCTTGAGATGACCGCGCGGCCCGTCCCCGTACTCCCAGAGGTCGGTCAGATCCATGCCGAGATACCATTCACCCTGCTTGTAGGTGACGGGCTCGGTCTTGTACCTGCCGCCGAAGGCGAGTGTATTGGCATAGGCGAGGCCAGTTTGCGGATTGAACGACATCGGCTCCCAGTTCTTGCCGCCGAGGATGGACGGATAGACCGTCACCTTCTTGCCCTCGCGCGCGTCCTTGGAAATGTCGGTCTCGATCGGACGGCCCGTCTTCATGTCGACGCCGGTCGCCCAGTTCACCTTGACGTAAGGATTGGCCGCGAGCAGCTTGCCGTTGGTGCGGTCGAGCACGTAGAAGAAGCCGTTGCGATTGGCATTCAGTAGCGCCTTGGTCGGCTTGCCCTCGATCGTCATGTCGGCGAGCACCATCTCTGCGACGGCGTCGTAGTCGAACGGATTGTTCGGCGAGAACTGGTAGTGCCACTTGATCTTGCCGGTCTTCGGATCCAGCGCCAGCACCGAGCAGGTGTAGAGATTGTCACCGGGCCGGACCGCAGAATTGAACGGGCCGGGATTGCCGATGCCCCAATAGATCGTGTTCAGTTCCGGATCGTAAGAGCCCGTGATCCAGGTCGAGCCGCCGCCGAGCTTCCAGGTGTCACCCTTCCAGGTGTCACCGCCGGGCTCCTCCGGCGAGGGGATCGAATGGGTGCGCCAGAGGTGCTTACCCGTCGCGGGCTCCCAGCCGTCGATGAAGCCGCGCGTGCCGAACTCGGCGCCGGAGATGCCGGTGATAACGACGCCGTCGGCGACCAGCGGGGCGACCGTCATCGAATAGCCTTCCTTGATGTCGGCCGCCTTCTGCCGCCACAGCTCCTTGCCGTTCTTGGCGTCGATGGCGACCACGTGGGCATCGAGCGTCGTACGGAACAACTTGCCCTCGTGAATCGCGACGCCGCGGTTGATGATACCGCAGCAGACGATTCGCGGCGTCTCCGCCGGATATTCGATCTTGCTCTTCCAGATCTGCTTGCCAGTCTTGGCATCGACGGCCATCGTGGCATTGTGCGAGGTCACGTAGATGACGCCCTGATAGACGATGGGCTGGGATTCCTCACTCCGATCGTCATTGAAACTGTAATTCCAGACCGGGACGAGATTTTTGACCGTGTCCTTGTTGATCTGTTTCAGCGTCGAGAAACGCTGAAGATGGTAGCCCATCCCGTAATTGAGAACATTCGATGTGTCGGTCGCGCCCTTGACCAGTTGCTCGGTGGTCTGTGCACTTGCACACGTCGACGCAAGCATGACGAGGCCCGCGGCCATCGCAAAGCGTTTCATCCGTCCCTCCCAATATGCGCGCCTTTTGACGCTGCGGCACTAACACTCCGTCGGAAACAAAAACGCGTCAATACGAAAGTCGCAAGTGTCGTGCCGATATCGGCGAATGCAATTGCCGGTCACCTCATGGAAACCGGCCGATTTGTGCAGAGACGCTGGGGAAATTCCGCGCCGCAACGCAGCTCCGATCCAGGGGGACTGGCCGAGTCGCGGGGATTCGTGAGTTGTGGCGCGCGCAAGTTGTAATTCCGGACTTGAATCAGACCCGCTTGCGGATTTATCTCGTTGCTGGCCCGTCCCGCACCGGGGCTCTTTGTCTGGAGGTCTTGATGATTTCGCGTCGCTCAGTTGCACTTGCGCTCTCGATTGCATTGTTGTCGGGTCCGGCGTGGCCGGCCTCCGGCAATGCGGTCAAATTGTTCGATACCGACAACGACGGCACGCTCGATCTGGCCGAGGTCAAGAAGGCGGCGGCCGGATTATTCGCAAAGCTCGATCCGGATCGCGACGGCACGCTCGATGCGCGCGAATTGCGCGGACGGCTGACGGCGAAAGAGCTCGCCGCCGCCGATCCCGACCGCGACGGGACACTGACGCTCGACGAATACCTGTCCGTTGTCGAGCAGCGCTTCAATGCGGCCAACCCCGACAAGGATGGAACGCTGGATGCGAAGGAGCTGAACTCGCGTGCCGGCCGCGCGCTTGTGCGATTGTTGCGCTGAGCGGGACAATCGGAACAAACGTGAGGGCGGCTTTTTGCGAGCCGGCGCTCGGAACATCGGGCAGCTCGGTCTGTTCTCTCCGCGATATCCTGCCCGGCGCCGGGGCCGCGCGGCGGGAGAAGAGGAGATGCAGATGAACACGAAACATTCCGTTCTTGCCGCCTGCGCGATCCTGACTCTGAGCGCCGGCCTCGCCGTCGCCGGCCCGTGCAACACGGGCAGTGCCAGCACCGACAAGGATGCTGGCTCTGGTCCGGTCACCGTGGGCGCAGCGCAATCGCACTCGTCCGGTTCGGCCGGCGACTCCAGCCAGCATCCGCCGACCAGCACGATGAATCGTGCCAGCGGCGAAACGCCGGCGTCGTCCGAAGATGCGCAGCGGCAAATGCAGAGCGAGCCGACGGCGGCTCAGCGGGCCGAAGGCGCCAAGCCGAGCGGCTCGGCAACGGCCGACAAGGACTGCTGACGGCGCGGTATCGTTCGTGTCGATTCGACGCGCGGTGCGTCGCACAGCCAGCGTTTCCGCAGGTCGTGCTTGACCAAGAGAGAACTGGCTTTGTCCGAGAGAGAAATGCAGCCGCGAAGAATCGACACAGACGCGCTCGGCAGGCGACTCGAGGCTTGAACTGCATCTGAGGCAGCCCTAGGTTTTGCGCCGCGCGATGTCGCGCTCAATACCTTGGGGAGACCCCGAATGGCTTGGAAAGCTCCGAAGATCGTGGAAGTGCCGGTCGGCATGGAAATCAACATGTACGCCTGCGCTTCGCGCAAGTAAGACTGACGACCTGCCGCGGCTTCAATGGCAAACGCCGTCGAAGCCGTGGTAGTGTCGGGAATGCGGGCGAGAGCCAACAGCTTCTGGACTATTGCTGCCTGCGCGGTCGCGCTGACACCGGCGCATGTGGATGCCGAGGATGGCTTCGATACCGAGCACATCTTCGGCTTCATGATCGGCACCGATGTCGGCAATCCCGGCGAGCGCGAATTCCAGAGCCAGACCACGGGACGCTTCGGCAAGGGCGGCGGCAGATATCGCGCCCTCGAGAACGAATTCGAAATCGAAGTCGTGCCGCTGCCGAACTTCCGCATCGAGGTCGGCGGCACCGCGAGCTTGCACGACATCACCGGCGTCCCCGATATCGACGACCGCCGCCAGTTCAATTTCCAAGGCGGCTCGCTCGATCTGCGCTACCGCCTGCTCGACCGCGCGCGTGCGCCGTTCGGCCTCACCATCGCCGCCGAGCTCCATGGCGACCGCATCGACGAGACCAGCGGCGCGAAAGGGCGGATGTACGGCACCGAATTCACGCTGGCGTTCGACCGCGAACTCATTCCGAACTTCGCCATCGGCGCTCTCAACCTGATCTACCAACCGGAATGGGCGCGCTTCGAGGTGGCGGGCGTGTCCGAGAAGAGCTCGACGGTCGGGGCGGCATTGGCCGGCCTGGTGCGTGTGCGGTCCAACGTGCTGCTCGGCGGGGAGCTGCGCTACTTCCGGCAATATGAGGGGATCGGCCTTGGCGAGTTTTCCGGCCAGGCCCTGTTCGTCGGCCCGACCGCTTATTTCCAATTGTCCGAGCGCTCACGGCTGACCTTGAGCTGGAGCACGCAGGCCTGGGGCCGTCCGGCCGGATCGGGCGGAAATCTCGACCTCGTCAATTTCGAACGCCACCAGGCCCGGATGGTGTTCGGGGTGAACTTCTAGACGTGCGTGCTTCGCCTCTCCCCGCATGCGGCAGGGCCATCGCATATGGCGCTTTGCGGGACCTGAGCGCGCGCCTCGTCCTTCGAGACGACCGCTTCGCGGTCTCCTCAGGATGAGGCTAAGCAGCTTTGGTGCTTCTTGAACTAGTGCCGCGCATCCGGTTCTCATCCTGAGGGCCCGCCAACGGCGGGCGTCTCGAAGGATGGCCATAGGCGAGATCGCTCGCATATGCGATTGTCCTGTCGCAAGCGGGGAGAGGGGGAAGGGACGCCCCGTCCCTCACGCCGTATTGAAACTTCCCCCTCCTTGGAACGTAACCTTTCGTGCTAATCTTGATCGCCCTTGCGAGAGGATCCCGGCATGAGCCCGATTGACCTGGTGGTGACTGTGTGTGCGGTACTCTCGCCGGCGACCTGCGAGGAGCAGCATCTGATGTTCAGCTATGATGGGTCGCCGCGGCAATGCGCGATGGCCGCGCCGCCCTATATCGCGCGATGGGTCGTCGAGCATCCGAAGTGGCAGGCGGTGCGGTGGCGCTGCGAATATCCGCACCCGAACGACAAGGCGTGAGCCGCGGGCGTTGATCGGGCCGAGTCACGGGCAGTAGCCCCTCATCCTGGAGAGCCGCGTAGCGGCGTCTCGAAGGATCGGGGCCGAGCTGCATCAGCCGGGCCTTCATGGTTCGAGACGCGCTTCGCGCTCCTCACCATGAGGGGGAGCTATTTGGTGCAGTCCTTCAAATCCTTGTCGGCGATCGAGAACACTGCGTCGGCCCTGATCTCGATGTCGCGGACCACGCATTGGCGTCCGTTGGGATAGCCGACCTTGGCATCGTAGCGGCCGGGCTCGACGCCGGTGATGCGCAGCCGCTCGTCGTGGTCGACCTCCTTGTCCTTGTCGTTCAGGCATTGGTTCGGGCCCCAGTCGGTCTTGCCGGCCGGTGAGAGCTGGAAACCGGAGATCGTCTCCGTCGTCAGGTTCCAGAGCCTTACGCCCTTGCCCTTGGTCTGCGCGGCGGCGTCGCCGGCAAGCGTCGACAACGCGATCAATGCCAGAACCCAACGCATCAAGCAGTCCTCCCACAGGCGCGCCGTCATTCCCTGATCAGGCGTTCGCGGTTCTTTGCCTTGTCGAAATTTTTGGCGCGGTCAAGGCCGATCGGCGCGATCAGCTTCGCCGAGGCGAGATCGGCGCCGTCGAAATCGGCGTCGATGACGATGGCGCCGGTCAGATCGGCCCCGCCGAGTTGAGCGTTTTTCAGCGATGCACCGCTCAGGTCGGCGCCCCTGAGGACTGCGAATTCAAGGTCGACGCGTGACAAATCGGCGTTGCGTGCGTTCAGCCGTTCCATATTGGCGGATCTCAGCACCGCGCGCATCAGCCCCATCGACTGGTTGCGCATGTCGGCACCGAGATTCGCATCCGCGATCGACGTGCCGACCATGCTCGCGCCGGTGAGATCTGCCGTGATGCGCGCACCAGTCAGATCGGCGCCGTCGAGGCGAGCACGTGCCATCTGTGACGCGAACAAATTGGCGCCCTTCAGACTCGCGCCCGTGAGATCTGCCTCCAGCAGCCACGCCTGATCGAGGATCGCCCCATCGAGCCGGGCACCGGCGAGTTTCGTCTTGTTGAGCCGTGCCGTACGGAGAATTGCGTTGGCGAGGTCGAGACCACTGAGATCGAGCCCCGATAACCGCTTGCCGGTCAGATCGGCGGGGGCGCCGGCGCTCGCTTTGGCCAGCGCGGCCTCGACCTCCTGCCGGCTCATCTCGGCGGAGACCATGGCGGGTGACGTCAGATCGAGATCGCGCATCATGTCCTGCGCGCGCGTCGTCGTCGCGAGCAGAGCAAGGCCAAGTGCCGTCAGGGCGATCCTTCGCTTCATCAGCAGACTCCGCTGCGACCCAATTTAGCACGGGCCTCGTGCGGTTGCCTATGAGACATCCCGCCCGGCGTGAACGTCGCCTTGTTCCGCCTGGATGCGCCGTGCAAGCTCGGTCCTCATCGCCGCAATCTCGGCTTCGCTGCGCGCGGCGCGCGGGATGGCGATCGGAAGCTCCTGTACGATCCGCGCGGGACGCGGCGACAAGAAGAACAGCCGGTCGCCGAGCCGGATCGCATCGTCGAGACTATGGGTCACGAGCAGCGTCATCACCGGACGTCGCGCCACCAGCATTGCGATCTCGTCGCGCAAGCGGCCGGCGAGGGCGTCGTCGAGCGAGGCGAGGGGTTCGTCGAGCACCAGGAGGTCAGGCTCGACCGCGAAAGCGCGGGCGAGCGCGACGCGCCGGGCAAGGCCAAGCGACAACTCACCGGGAAAGTGGCTGCGATGCGCTTCGAGCTCCAGAATTCTGAACAGCTCCGACAGCTTCGGCTCGGTCACATCAGGGGCAGCCAGCCGCACATTCTGCTCGACCGAACGCCACGGCAGCAGCCGGGGCTCCTGGAACACCATTCCGATCCGCGCCCGCGGCGGCCGCGCGATATGGCCCCTGAAATCGCCATCGAGCCCGAGGATGATGCGCAGCATCGTGCTCTTGCCGCAGCCGGACGGACCGATGAGTACGCCGACCTCGCCGGGGCAGAGCGCGAACTTGAGCGGCGCGAGCACCTCGTGGGTCCCGCCCGCGGCACTCGTGAACGTCTTGCCCGTAATGTCGACCTCAAGCCGCACGGGGCCGCCACCGTGTTGTGCGGGCTTCGAACGGCTGCACCAGCAAGGTTTCGATCACGAGCACGACCGCGGCGAAAGTCAGCGAATAGGCCAGCAGCCGTGGCGTGTCGAACAGCTGGAAGGCGACGCCGATCTCGAAACCGACCCCGTTCGGACGTCCGAGCAGTTCGGCGACCAGCACGATCTTCCACACCAGCGACAGTCCGGAGCGGGCGGCGGCCGCGATATAGGGCGCTAGCTGCGGCAGCACGACATGGCGGAATGCGCGCCAGCGCGGCATCGCGAACACGCTTGCCATCTCGTCGAGCGAGCGATCGAGCGCGCGGGTGCCCTCGCGCAGGGTGACGACGGCGGTCGGCAGCTTGTTGATGGCGATCGCCGCGATCGCGGCAGTCTCGGTCAGGCCGGCCCAGATATAGGCCAGCACGATCACGACCAGCGCGGGCAGGTTGAGCAGCAGGATCAGCCAGGGATCGCCGAGCCGGTCGGCGAGCCTGACCCGTCCCATCAGGTATCCGATGGCGCTGCCGAGCGACATCGCCAGCACGAAGGCGAGCGCGACGCGCGCCAGCGTGGCGCCGAGATGCAGGAACAGCGCGCCGGACGAGGCTTCCGCAATCATCACCTCGAGCACGGCCGGCGGGGACGGCAGCTTCGCGCCGCCGACGAACAGCGCGGCAATCCACCAGGACACGAGGAACAGGGCGAACGACAGAAGACGCAGCACCTCAGTCTCCAGGCACGGCGTGGTAGAACGTGCCGGGATCGAGCTCGGCCGCGGGGCCGACGAGGTCGCGGCCACCGATCTCGGCCAGCACGCGATACAGCACGCGCGCGTCCTGTTCCTCCTCAGCGATGCTCCGGTGCGGAATACCGTCGCGATAGCGCTCGCGATAGGTCTTGAGCAGGGTGACATCGCTCGTGCCGGTCAGCGTCGCGATCTTGTCCCAGGCCGCATCCGAGGTGACCAGCAATTGCTTGGCCTTGCGGGTCATGGCGATGAAGCGCGCCACGGCGTCGCGATGGCTCGCGGCCCAATTCTCGTCGAAGACGTAACCGACCGCGGAGACGGCGCCCTTGGCACCCAGCTTCGGTAAAATGTCTTCGATGCCGGCGAGGCGCCTAAAACCCTTGGCTTCGAGCTGGGCACAGAAATTCCAGAAGTTGAGGCTCGCCTCCATCTCGCCGTCGAGCGCCTTGGCGGCGATCAGGGGCGGGGCGCCATAGGCGATGGTCGCCTCCGACTTCAGGTCGATGCCATCCTGCTTCATGCGCGCCTGCAGCAGCAGCCAGCTCTTGTCGATGGCCCCGCCCGCGACGGCGAGCTTGCGGCCCTTCAAGTCGGCAAGCGACTTGATCGGCGATGAGGACGGCACCATCACCGCGCCGAGCGCACTGGAGTAGGGATAGAAGGTGAGCTTGGCACCGAGCGCGCGCTCGCGCGACACCCACAGCCAGTCCGACAGGATGATGTCGGCACTGCCTGCGCGCATCGCGATCTTGCCGGCCTCGGTGCTTGCGAGTTCGGTGACCTCCAGCGCGAGGCCCGCTTCCTTGTCGAGCCCGTTCGCGCGGATCGCGGCCAGCTCCCAGGAGAATGTTCCGGTTTTCTGCACCGCAAGGCGGATCGTCTCCGCGGCGCGGCCGGGTGCGGCCAGCGTCAGCGCCAGCGTCGTCGCGAGCGCCAATGGTCGACCAAGTGCCCTTATCAGGCCAAGTGCTCTCATCACCTTGTGAGCCGTTTCCTCTGACAGAGTGCTTTTCAGGACAATACGCATAGCATAGCTTTGATCGCAACCAGCGGGAGGATGCGCATGAAACTGGCCGGACAGCTACGACCGATTGTCGCCGCATTGACGGTGCTGGCGGCGACGGCGTGCGTGGCGCGGGCCGAGGACGCCAACGATTATCCGACGTCGGCGCGCGCGGAGTACGTCTATGGCTGCATGAAGGCCAATGGCGAGAGCCGGCAGTCGATCGAGCAATGTTCCTGCTCGATCGACGTGGTGGCCTCGATCGTCCCCTATGAGCGCTATGTTACCGCGGAGACCGCGCTCAGCATGTCGCAGGTCCGCGGCAATCTCGGCGTCCAGTTCCGCACCTCGGAGCAGGCCAACACGGCAGTGAACGATCTGCGGCGGGCGCAGGCGGAAGCCGAGGTGAGGTGTTTTTGACGGTGCAGCAACCAACCGCATTCGTCATGCCCGGGCTTGTCCCGGGCATCCACGTTCTTGTGGTGAGGCGCGAAGTACGTGGATGGCCGGGACAAGCCGGCCATGACGGGTGAGGGACCTACGTCCCCGGCTTCTCGACATCCCACTCGTTGCGGAACACGTGTCCCTCGGTGTCCCTGGCTTCCGCACGGAAACGCTTGGCGCCGTTGGAGACATAGGTGAAGCGCAGGTTGGGATCTTCCGAGATCGAGATGCCGCCTTCCATCGACAGCACGGGGCTGTCGTCCTGCGTCAGCTTCAACTGGTTGATGAAGAAGGCGGGAATATAAAGCTGCGTGACCTGGTCCATCTGCAGGCCGGAATTGTTGGGATGGCCGATCATGATCTGCGCTTCGCGGACGCGGCTCGCCGGCGCCTCCTCGCGCGCGAATTGCCGGTAGCGCATCTTGCCGAGCCGGCTGTTGGCTTCCTCGACATTCTTTCCCGCCGGCGCCGAGCAGCCGCCGGAGGCCTTCACATAGACTTTCGAGACATAGAGCTGGCCGTCGCTGAGCTCGGCCACCGCATGGACGTCGGTGTAATTGTTGATACGCACGCGCGTCGAGATCTCGCTGACATTGGCATCGGCGCCGAGCTCGAACTTCGCCGCCATCGGCGCCGGGTTACGGTCGATCACGAGCGTGATCGAACGGATCCGGCGGCTGTCTGCGGGCGACAGCTTGCTGCGCAGGGTCACCGGCACGATCGCCGCGTCCTCGGCGCGATACGGCATCTCGATGCCGATGACGGCACTGCCGTCATTCATCGGACGGCCATTGAAGATGTCCTGCACCAGGCCCGGCCAGGGATCGTAGGCTTCTTCGGCCTGCACCGGCACAGCAAAGGCGAGACCGAGCAGTGCGGCGATCAGGGGCAGGCGGCGTGTGCATCGCGTCATGGTCGTGGTCCTCCGAGTCAGCGAAGCTGATCTCGTCCCCGGAGTCAGCGAAGCTGAACTCTTGCTTATCCTAGCGCGCCGGCTACTCCCATTCAATTTCCGAGAATGCTGCAGTCGCGTTCCGGGCGTTGTAATCGCCGAACAGCTCCCAGCGCGGTCGCTCCTCGGCGGCCGCCTTGTCGGCAGCGGCCCGGATCGGCTCGCCGTTCTTGTTCAGCGCGCGAACGTCGGACAGCAGCGTTGACAGGTAACGCCGTTCATCGGTCAACGCAGCAGGCCAGTCGCTCACGGGTCCGTGACCGGGAACGACGCGCTGCGCTGGAATGGCTTCCAACTCCTTCAACGTCTTGAGCCAACCGCGGATGCTGCCGTCCATGACCGGAATGTGGCGGAGAAAGACGAGGTCGCCCGCAAACAGGGTCTTGCTCGTCTCGTCGTACACGGTGACGTCGTTGTCGCTATGCCCGGCCCGCCAGGCGCGCAAGGTCAGGCGACGCGATCCGAGATCGAGCGTCATCGTGTCTGAGACCAGGAGGGTTGGAGCAATGATCTTCACGGGATCGATCAACGCGCTGCCCATGATGCGGCGAAAATTGTCGAGATAGTGGGGTCCGCGCGTCGCGAGCGCCTGGGGCAGCTTGCTGTGGCCGACGAAGGTCGTGTCTGTGGCGGCGAAGGCCGCATTGCCGAAGACATGGTCGGGGTGGCCGTGGGTGTTGATGACATAGCGGATCGGCTTGGGCGTACGGGCCCGCACGGCCGACAGCAGGGCCTCGCCTTCGCGCAAGCTGCCGCCCGTGTCGATGACAGCCACGGCATCATCGCCCACGATGAAGCCGACATTGGCGATGTCGCCCTCGTTCTCACGGGTCATCAGGGCAATGGCCCCGGAGTGTACGAAGATTCCCGGCGCGACTTCGCTCACAGGCAATTCGGCCGCCCCGGCCCGTGCTAGCGTTGCTGTCCCCAGCAGGGACAAGGCTGCGATCACTCGAGCGATGCGAGACACTTTTCCGCCTCAGTTCAAAGGATTGGCTGCATTGCACTGCAACAAAGCAAAGCCAGCAAAGTCTGGCAAAACATGGCGCGTCATGCGTTGCATGGATAGCATTCAAACAAAACAAGGAGGAAGCGCGATGACGAAGGCCGGACGACATCGTCGCTGGTTGTTTTCACTGCGGGTCGTGATTGCTTCCTGCGCGCTCGGCGAGGTCGCCATCGCGCAGACCAGTGACAGCGGCGACCTCTCGTTCGAGCTGGTCGACCCGAACGTGCTGCGCGTCTGTGCCGATCCACGCAATCTGCCGTTCTCGAACGAAAAGGGCGAGGGGTTCGAGAACAAGCTGGCCGAGCTGTTTGCAGACAGGCTCAAGAAGAAACTCGACTACGTCTTCTTCCCGCAGGCCACGGGCTTCGTGCGGATGACGCTGGGGGCGCATCGCTGCGATGTCATCATGGGCTTTCCGCAGGGCGACGATGTCGTGCAGGGCACCAATTCCTATTACCGCACGACCTATGCGCTGGTCGCCAAGACCGGCAGCGGGCTCGAGGACGTGGACACGCTCGAGGACCCGAAGCTGAAGGGCAAGCATGTCGGCATCGTCGCCGGAACGCCGCCGGCGACCAACATGGCCATTGCCGGCCTGATGGGCGATGCGAAGCCCTATCCGCTGGTGATCGACACGCGCTACGAGAATTCGGCGCAGGCCATGATCGACGACCTCGCCGCCGGCAAGATCGACGCCGGCGTGCTGTGGGGTCCCATGGCCGGCTACTACGCGAAGAAGGTCGGCGCGCTTCATGTCACGCCGCTGGTGAAGGAGACCACAGGGCCGAAGCTGGTCTACCGTATCGGCATGGGCGTACGTCCCGCCGACCAGAACTGGAAGCGACAGCTCAACAAGCTGATCCAGGAGAACCAGGGCGAGATCAACAAGATCCTGATCGACTTCGGCGTACCGTTGCTCGACGAGAGCGATCGGCCGATCAATGCGGAGACGGCCAAGAAGTCGCCATGAGGCGGCTTCCCGCCGTTGCGCTCGTCGCTGCCGCGCTGGCGGCGCCGGCTCTGGCGCAGCAGCAGGAGCCGTTCGAGCCCGAGAATTATCGCGCCGACAATTATCGCGCGCCGGTGCCGGCGACGCTGGCCGGCGCGCGCGTGCTCACCACGGCGGAAGCCGAAGCGATCTGGCGGGCGAAGAGCGGTGCGTTCGTCGACGTGCTGCCGCGCCCGCCGAAGCCGAAGAACCTTCCGGAAGGCACGGTGTGGCGTGATGCGCTGCACAGGAACATTCCGGGCAGCGTCTGGCTGCCGGATACCGGCTACGGATCTCTGCCGCCGGCGATGGATGATTATTTCCAGCGCGGGCTCGCTCATGTCTCGGGCGGCGACAAGGCCGCGCTGCTGGTGATCTACTGCCTGGCCGATTGCTGGATGTCCTGGAACGCCGCCAAACGCGCGCTGGCCTATGGCTATTCCAACATCGCCTGGTACCCCGACGGCACCGACGGCTGGGAGCGCGCCAGGCTTCCGACGGAAGAGGCGCAGCCGGAACCGCGGCCGGAGCAATAGGAGCGTGAACGCAGGTCTGCTGCCTCACCCCGCAAGCGAGGCGAAGCAGGCGCTACTGCTTCTGCAGCTTCGTCAGAGTGCCGGTGCCGTTCGTTTCAGTTGCAGAATAGTTCACCCTGTCGCCGGCATGAACGGCGTCCAGCATCGCGGCGTCCTTGGCCTTGAACTCCTGGAGCGCGCCGGCACTCCCTGTGCTGGCGCCGACCGTGCCCTTTTGCGTCTGCTGGATCGAGATCGTGCCGTTGAGCCGATCGATCCGCATCACCATGCCGGTCATGTCGTCAGCAAGAGCGCTGGTTGCGAGCAGGCTGAGGGCCGCAGCACCCGCCCAGATAAATTTGGTGGTTCCCATCGAGGCCTCCCGACATCCTGGAGTTCACTTCGACAAGCCATCCTAGATCGATTTGGTTCCGGCGGATAGCCGGGGCAAAGGTTAACGATGGTGTCGCTATCGCGGGAACTTCCGACGCCGTCAGGAAGCTGACGCTATTCCATCTCCTGCTGAATCACGCGGCCGAGCGCGAACAGGCGCTGGTCGATCGCGGTTGGAACCTCGCAGACGAACCGCACGACCTTGTTGCGGTCCTCGAAGATGCGGGTCTTCCAGATCAGCTCGTTGCTGAGCGCCTCGACCTTGGCCTCGTCACGCGGCGTGGCGCTCTGAAGCGCCTGGAGCTGAATTGCCTCCTCACGGATCTTGTCGGCGGCCTCGCGCTGCTTGCGGCTGACGCGTTCGAGCCCGTTCATGACCTGCGAACGCTGGGCGTTGAGCGTCTCGAACAGGCCGGCGAACAGCAGCTTTGCGTTGGTGGTCTTGTCGGCGGAAGAGGCAGCCAGGAAGTCCTTCACCAACTTTTCGGCCTCGTCAATCGGCGTCTTGCGCGCCGACAGTCTTGCGACCAGCGCGGTGATTTTCGTGTCGTTCTTCCACCTGGTCTCGGCGTCGTCGAGGGCGGGGCCGGCCCAGACGGCGGCGAGCGAGATCTCCGGCACCTTGGCCTGCGTGCACGGCCAGTTGGGGTAGCGCGGATCGGCGGCGCGGGCGGCCGTGCCCGACAGCGCGAGCGCCAGAGCAGCGATCGCCAGAACCTTCATCCTTCGCCTCCTGCGGGCCCCCGTCGCGCCAGTCCACGCGAGGGATCATAGGCCAGAATTGCGCCGATCATGAAGACGATTGTGCAAGCCGCGACCACGGCCAGCGAGATCCAGTTGATTTGCCCGTAGAGTGCAAAACGTATCAGCTCGACCGCATGAGTGAACGGGTTGGCCTCGCAGAGATAGTACAGATAGGGACTGCCCTCCCGCACCCGCCAGAGCGGATAGAGCGCGGAGGAGGCGAAGAACATCGGGAAAATGACAAAATTCATGACCCCGGCGAAGTTCTCCAGCTGCTTGATGCCGGAGGAGATCAGCATGCCGAGCGAGCCCAGCATCAGCCCGGACAGGATCAGCGCCGGCAGCACGGTGAGATAACCCGATGACGGCGGGGTGATGTCCCAGAACCAGGCGATCAGAAGGAACGCATAGACCTGGAGCAGCGACACCGCGGTCCCCGCCAGCAGCTTGCAGAACAGCAGGAAGCCGCGCGGCAGCGGGCTCACCAGCAGCGTGCGCATGTTGCCCATCTCGCGGTCGTAGACCATCGACAGCGAGGATTGCATGCCGTTGAAGAGCTGGATCATCGCCATCAGCCCGGGCGCGATATAGACCTCGTAGAGGATGTAGGTCTCGTAGGGCGGGATGATGGAGATGCCGAGCACCTGGCGGAAGCCGGCGGCGAAGATGAACAGCCACACCAGCGGCCGCACCAGCGCCGAGACGAAGCGCTCGCGCTGATGCAGGAAGCGCAGGCCTTCGCGCCAGACGATGCCGGTGAGACAGGTCATGTACTCGGCAAATGAGAAGCCGCGCGTGGCCTCGCGCGTCGCGATGCTGCTCATGCGCCGCCTCCCGGCATGGTCTGCGCGCCGGTCAAGCGCATGAAGGCGGTGTTGACGTCCTGTGCGCCGGCCTCGGTGACGACGCGGCTCACCGGCCCCCGCGCCAGCACCTTGCCCTGGTGCAGCACCACGAGGTCGTCGCTGGGCATGATCTCGTCGAACAGGTGCGTAGCCCAGAGCACGCCGATGCCTTGTTCCGTGACGAGCTGGCGGACCTGGCCAATGATGTCGGCGCGCGCCTTGACATCGAGGCCGACCGTCGGCTCGTCGAGCAACAATAGCCGCGGCCGGTGCAGCAGCGCCCGCGCGATCTCCAGCCGCCGCATCTGTCCGCCCGAGAGATCGCGCACCTTGCTGCCGGCGCGCTCTTCGAGCCCGATGCGGCCAAGCAGCTCGGCGCTGCGCGCTGCGGCGTCGCTCCGGCCGATGCCGTGGAGCGCGGCGTGATAGAGCAGGTTCTGCGTCAGCGACAGGTCGAGGTCGAGCGTGCGCGGCTGGAACACGACGCCCAGCAGCCGCAGCGCCTCGCCGGGGCTCTTGCTGATGTCATGACCGAAGATCCCGACGCGGCCGGACTGGATGCCGAACAGGCGCGTGATGAGCGAGAACAGCGTGCTCTTGCCGGCACCGTTAAGGCCGAGCAGGGCGGTAAAGCTTGCCGGCTGCACATGGAAGGAGACGTCGATCAACGCCCGGCGCGGCCCATAGGCATGGCTGACGCCGTCGATCGACAGCGCCGGCGCCGTGGCCGCTGCTGGCCTCGGCGTCTCCTGTGGTTCGGGAATCGGGGCAGGGCTGGTCATGGCGCGATCGTGATGCCCCAGGGCAGTTCGCCCACCTGAATGGTCTTGATCACCTTCTGCGCGGCGACGTCGATGACGGAGACGTCGTTCGAGACGCCGTTGGTGGTGAGCAGATATTTTTCGTCGGGCGTGAACGCCATGTGCCAGACCCGCTGCCCGACCAGCAGGTATTTGGTCACCTTGCGCGAGGCGACATCGACCACGGCGATGCGGTTGGCCGGTCCGAGCGCGACGAAGGCGGTCTTGTCGTCCTTGGTCATGCCGATGCCGACAGGCTGGATCGCCTCTTTCCGCAGGCCCGGAATCTCGAACGTGACCTTGCCGATCACTTCGTGCTTCCCGGGATCGATGATCGAGACGGTGCCGCCGATCTCGGAGGAGACCCACACTTCGGACGAATCGTGCTTGAACTCGGCAAAGCGCGGCCGGGCGTCGACCAGCACGTTGGCGACGATCTGGCGCGAAGCGGTGTCGATGAAATGCGCCATGTTGGTCGTTTCCGACGTGTTGATCAGCGTCTTGCCGTCGGGACTGATGGTCATGCCCTCGGGCTCGACGCCGACCTGGATGTCGCCGAGCCGGGCACGCTTTTCGAGGTCGATCACGGTCACCGTGTTGTCGTTCTCGTTGGCGACATAGAGAGTCTTGCCGGCCGCATCCTGGGCGAACAATTCCGGGTCGGGGCCCGAGGGCAGGCTGTCCACGACGCTCTGCGTCTTGGCGTCGATCATCTGGATGGTGTCGTCGTCGCCGACCGCGACCAGCACGAACTTGCCGTCGCGCGTCAAATCGATGCCGCGGGGGCGCTGGCCGACCTTGATGGTCTTGGTCACGGTCCAGCTGTCGGTGTCGATCACCGTTACCGTATTGCTCTTCTCGTTCGAGACATAGGCAATGAAGGCATGCGCGGGCGCTGCCGCCAGTCCGAGGGCGACCAGCAACGGCGTTGCGAGGATGCGCGACATCTGTCCGCGGGCTGTCTTCACCTCCCCCGCTTGCGGGGGAGGTCGCATCGCATCGCAAAATGCGATGCGGGAGAGGGCTCTCTCCTCTTGGGGGCTATCGCTTGTGGAGATGCCTTCCCCCGCAAGCGGGGGAAGGGGCGCAGCATCGTCACGGTGCCAGCTTGATCTCATCTCAAATCGCTCACTTCAACTTGCATTTGCTCTCCGGACGATCATAGCCGAGCGTATCGAGCTCGGAGACCTGGTGCAGAAACCCCTCCTGCGGCGAGACCGACACCACCATGCGACCGTCGACCAAGAGGATCGGCTGGCGCAGCTGCAAATTCCAGTCGCGCAGGGTCAATCGCGTGCCCTTGAAGGCGGCGACCGAGAAGTCCGGGCCCTTGATGAAGTCCGTGACCTTCTTGACGTCGCCTGAATTGGTGCGTGAGGTGGCTTCGCCGATCATGCGCACCGCGGTCCAGGCCTGCATGTCGAGCGCCGTCATGCGCCGCGAGTTGAGCTTGACGAAACGGTTCTGCATCTGGATCGCGCCCCACTGGTCCTGCGATGCGTCCCAGCTGCGCGGCACGAGTCCGGCTGAGCCCGCGACCGGCCGCGGATCCCAGGTGCGATAGGGCAGGTAGCCGCCGAACACTTCGCTTTCGTCGGCGGCGACCAGCACGTCGTAGGCCGGCGCGCCTTGTGTGAACACCGGCATCTGGCGCTGGATCAGCGTGACGCCGCTGTCGGTACGCCGCGCGCCGCCTTTGTCTTCGAAGGTCTTCTCCTGCACGATCTTGGCGCCGAAGCGTGCGGCGGTGCGCCGGAGCGCGTCCGCGAACAGCTTGTCCTCGTCGTGCGAGCCGACCACCAGCAGCCAGCGGGACCACTTCTTCCACACCAGATATTGCCCGAGCGCATCGGCCAGCATGGCGCGCGTCGGCGCGGTGTGGATCACGTTGGCGCGGCAATCGGCCTCGCGCAGCCGCTCGTCGATCGCCCCCGCATTGAACAGCAGCGTGCCACGGTCGCGCAAGGCATCCGAGACTTTCAGCAGCGCATCGGCCGGCAGGTCGGTGATGATGAAGCCGTTCTTCTCTGCCAGCGCGGTCGCGGCCTGCACCGGGTCCTCGCCTTCCTTGACGCGGCGCTCTTCCAGCGCGAACCGCTGGCCGAGGAATTTTCCGGTGGTGTTGTTGTCGTCGATCGCGAGGCGCGCGCCGGCGACGCCGTCATTCTCCGCGGGCTGCGCGATCAGCGACAGCGTCGATCGGGGAGCCGCGACGCCGAGATAGCCGACGCCGATCAGGGCAGGCTCCGCCGCGAGCGCGCTCGTCGCAGCAAGACCAAAGCCGATCAGACCGGCCAACCATCGGATCATGTTTCCTCCGGACGATCTCCCCGGCTTGACCGCAGGTGAAGAATTGTCTCTGCTTCAAGCATGACCAATTTGTCAGGCCATGCAACCCCGCATTTCGTCCGCGCGCGCGCCACGTCCGGAATCACGATCATGCGAACATCGATGATGATCGCCGCTTTGCTGTTGACGCCTTCGGTCGCGCGCGCCGACCCGCCGAAGCTGGCCGTGTTCGATTTCGAGCTGATCGACACCAGCCTGCCTGGGGAGTTCTACGGCTCCAGGCCCGAAGAGGCGCGGCTCCTGCGCATCAGCGAGCAGCTCCGTAAGGAATTGACCGATTCCGGCAGGTTCCAGGTGCTGGACATCGCGCCGGTCAGGGACGCGGCCCGTCACGCCAATTTACAGGCCTGCGGCGGCTGCGATCTCAAGCTCGCCGCCCAGCTCGGAGCAGACCTCGAGATCACCGGCATGGTGCAGAAGGTCTCGAACCTGATCATCAATCTCAACGTCTATCTGCGCGACGTGAAGACAGGCGCCATGATCACCGCGGCGAGCGCCGACATGCGCGGCAACACCGATGAATCCTGGACGCGCACGATGAGTTATCTGATCCGCAACCGCTTGCTCGCACCGAATTACGGCAGGCCGGAGTAGGGCGTGTCTTTTCGCCTCTCCCCGCGCGCGGGGAGAGGCCGGAATTTGCGACAGCAAATTCCGGGTGAGGGGGCTCTCCGCGAGCCCAACTGCGACCGTCTGCGCGGAGAGCCCCCTCACCCCGACCCTCTCCCCGCAAGCGGGGCGAGGGGGAAGCAATCACCCCTTCAGCTTCTCCGCATGCCAGTGCAGGTGATCGCCCATGAAGGTCGAGATGAAATAATAGCTATGGTCATAGCCCGCCTGTCGCCGCAGCGTCAGCGGGATGCCCGCCCTGGTGCAGGCGGCTTCGAGCAGCTCCGGCTTGAGCTGCTCCTTCAGGAAGTTGTCGGCTTCGCCGACATCGACCAGGAAGCCGGAGAACTTCGCGCCGTCCTCGATCAGCGCCACCGTGTCGTGGCTGCGCCAGGCCTCCTTGTTCGGTCCGAGATAGCCGGTCAGCGCCTTAATGCCCCAGGGCACAAGCGAGGGCGCAACGATCGGCGCGAACGCGCTTGCCGCGCGATAGCGGTGCGGGTTGCGCAGCGCCACCGTCAGCGCACCGTGACCGCCCATCGAATGGCCCATGATCGATTGCCGTTTGGCATCGACGGGAAAATTTCCCGCCACGAGCTTGGGCAGCTCGTCTGTCACGTAGCTCCACATCCGATAATTGCGCGCGAACGGCTCCTGCGTGGCGTCGACATAGAAGCCGGCCCCAAGGCCGAAATCATACGCGTTATTGGCATCGCCTGGCACGTCGGGGCCGCGGGGTGAGGTGTCGGGTGCGACGAAGATCAGGCCGAGCTCGGCACAGGCCTTGCGGAATTCGCCCTTCTCGGTGACGTTGGCATGCGTGCAGGTGAGGCCGGACAGATACCAGACCACGGGCAGCTTCGCGCCTTCGGCATGCGGGGGAACATAGACCGAGAACACCATGTCGGTTCCGGTCGCCTGGCTCGCATGGCGGTACACGCCCTGCACGCCGCCGTAGGATTTGTTGGTCGAGACAGTCTGAATCGTCATGCCTTAGCTCCGTGGCATCTCACCACATCAACATTGCAACGCTTGTGTGACCGAATTTGTGGCGGCGCCCCGTGCGTCAGGCGACACCGCTGTCGATCGCCAGCCGCACCAGCTCGACCGAGGTCTTCACGCCGAGCTTCTGGCGCATGATGGAGGAGGTGTTGGCGACCGTCTTGTACGACGACTGCACCAGCCAGGCGATCTCCGACAGGCTCTTTCCGGCGCTGAGCAGCCGCAGGATCTCCATCTCGCGCGCGTTCAGCTTCGACAGCGGGCTTTGCGCCAGTGTCGGTCCGGCGAACGCGATGCTGCGCGCGATCGCGCTCGGCAAGTACGTGCCGCCGCCGCCGACGGCGCGGATCGCCTCGACGAGGTCGTCGGGGTCGCCGGTCTTGGAGACGTAGCCCTTGGCGCCGCATTCGATAGCGCGCGCGGCGAAGGCCGGGTCGTCGTTCATGCTGAACATGATGATGCGGGCTTCGGGCGCGCGCTCGAGGATGCGGCGGGCAAGCTCGAATCCGGAGACGGTCGGCAAATTGATGTCGATGATGCAGAGGTCGGGACGTTCGACGATGAAGACGCACTCGCCGTCCTCGGCGTCGGCGGCCTCCAAAATCTCGATCTCGCCCTCGTCGGCCAGCACGGCGCGGCAGCCGGAGGCGACGATGGGATGATCATCGACGATCAGAATACGCATAGGCGTTCCCCGTGACAGCGCGTTCCCTGTGACAAAACTCGCCTATTCTGCGCCGCATGATACCGACCTGGGACAGGCGCGTGAGCGATGTGTCCGAGCTCGCCTCATGCAACCCGGCCGGGATTGCTGTACGCTTCCGATTAGATATCCGCCGCTCCGCCCCTGTCAACGTCGTCGGACAGCGGCGGGCAGAGCTTCGCGAGGCACGAGCGACACCCATGTGGCAAAATCTATCCTTGCGCGGTCGCATCAACCTCTTGCTGGCACTGCTGTTGGCGCTGGGGCTCGCGGTCAATATCGGCCGCCAGGTCGCGGAGGCTGGTCCCCGCGTGCAGGCCGAGGACCAGAGCGTGATCCGCCTGGCGCGCGAGTTCATCGAAATGATCGTGGCGGATCTCAACGAGGCCCCCGATCCGGATGCCAGGCTCAACCAGATCGCGCGCGATCTCAGCCGCCTGCGCCATGTCAGCATCACGCTCCGGGACGCCGGCGGCCATCCGCTGTCGCCGCCGCGGGCCGACGCCGATGCCGACACGCGCGGGCCGCCGGCCTGGTTCGTCAGCCTGGTTCATCCCGACCAGACTGCGGTGAGCGTTCCGGTATCGATCCACGGCAGGCCCGGCTCGCTCCTGATCACCTCGCATCCAGATGACGAGATCGCCGAGATCTGGGACGGCATCGTGACCCAGCTCGAGGTCGGCTCGGTGATCGCACTGGCGCTGTTTTTCTTGATGATGAATGTGGTCGGCCGGGCGCTGGCGCCGCTGCAATCGCTGGCGGAGGCGATGGGGAAGCTCGAAGGTGGACATTATGAGGCCCGCGTCACGCCGGGCGGCGCGCCGGAGCTCGCCGCGATCTGCACCAAACTCAACCACCTTGCCGCAACGCTTCATGCGGCGGTCGAGGACAAGCGGCGCCTCGCCGAGCGAGCGGTGTCGCTTCAGGATATCGAGCGCAAGGAGATCGCGCGCGAGCTCCACGACGAGTTCGGGCCGTATCTGTTCTCGTTGCGCGCCCATGCCGGCGCGCTGGCAAAGCAGGCGGATGGACGCGTTCCCAATGCGGAGGCCGTGCGAAAGCACGGCAGCGCCATGCTGGAGCAGATCAACGCGCTGCAGCAGTTCAATCGCCGTGTGCTGGAGCGCCTCCGTCCCGTCGGGCTCGCCGAGCTCGGCCTGCGCCAGGCGCTGGAATCGCTGTCGCGGCTGTGGCGGGAATCGCATCCCGATGTCGCGATCGAGACCGTGATCTCACCCGCGCTCGGTCCCACGGGCGAGACTGCCGACCTCACCATCTACCGCATCGTGCAGGAGGCGCTCACCAATGTGTTCCGCCATGCCGGCGCGACCTCGGTCAATGTCGTCATCGAACCGGCGGAGCAAACGGCTCACGATGGCCGCTTCTGCGCCCGGGTGCGGGTCAGCGACAATGGCCGCGGCATGGAGCCGGGCCAGAAGCTCGGCTTCGGCCTCGTCGGCATGCGTGAGCGGATTCTGGCACTCGGTGGCACGCTCAATGTCGTCTCCGGCGCAGGCGGCTTGACGGTGGAGGCGCTGGTTCCGACTGCGGCCGCCTGACCGCGCCCGAGGCGATCGGGAAAAATTCCCGATTTGGTCGGGAAAACGGGAGCGGATATTGCCCGATCTTTTGTGGCTGGCGCGCGACTTGCCGCCGATTACACTCGTCCCGACCAATCGGCGAAGGGCAAAACAGCCGGTGGTCACGGATGGGAAGGCGGGGATGGGCAAGGTTCTTTGGTTCAAGCGTCGTTTGTTGATGGCTTCGGTGTCGACCGGTCTGGTGTCCGGGATGCTCTTCGCGAGCCCCGCGGGGGCCGCGCAAGACGAGGAGACCAACGTCCAGAATTTGCCGCCGGTCGAAGTGGCGGCGCCGCCGCCGTCGGTGGCGAGGCGTACGGCGCCGACGCGACCGGTCGCGCGCATCGGGGCCGCGTCGTCCGCAAGTCCCCGGACACGCATCTACGTTTACCCGACTGCGCCGGGCATCGGCAGAGGTCTTGATGTCGACAAGGTGCCGTCGGCGATCAACGCCGTCGATCCGAGCCAGATCAAGCGCACCGGCTCGCTGAACGTCACTGACGCGCTCCGTGACAACATCGCCGGCGTCAACATCACCGAGGTCACCGGCAATCCGTTCCAGCCGGATGTCGAATTCCGCGGCTTCGTCGCCTCACCCGTGACGGGCACGCCGCAGGGCCTTGCGGTGTATCAGAACGGCGTCCGCATCAACGAGGCCTTCTCTGACGCGGTCAATTGGGACCTGATCCCCACCGCAGCGATCAGGTCGGTGACGCTGGTGACCAACAATCCCGCCTTCGGTCTCAACGCCCTGGGCGGCGCGCTCAATCTGCAAATGAAGGACGGCTTCACCTATCAGGGTGCGGAACTCGATCTGATGGGCGGCTCGTTCGGCCGCATCCAGGGCTCGGCGCAATGGGGTAAGCAGGTCGACAACAATTACGCCGTCTATGCCGCGCTGGAAGGCCTGCGCGACAACGGCTTCCGCAACTACTCTCAATCCACCGTGCGGCGGTTCTACGGCGATATCGGCTACAAGGCCGGCGACAGCGAATTCCATGCCAATATGGGCGTCGCCAAGAACGATTTCGGCGCCAGCGCCACCGTCCCGGCCGAACTGCTCGACAAATATTGGGGCGCGACCTACACCACCCCGCAGACGACGTCTAACCGTGTCGGCTATCTCAATCTGACCGGAAAGGTCGATGCGACGCCGACCTGGACGCTCGAAGGTACCGCGCATGTGCGCAGGTACGAGCAGAAGCTCGTCGACGGCAATCCGACCGACGTGCAGGAATGCGCCGATCCGGCGCTGCTCTGCTTCGGCGATGACGCCACGCCCGCCAACGGCGCAGACGGCGTGCAGCTCGCCAATCCCTTCGCACCGGGAACGATTCTCGGCGAGATCGATCGAAGCTCGATCCGTTCGACCACGTTCGGCGTGTCAGGACAGGCCACCAACACCGATCAATTGTTCGGCCATGACAACCGCTTCGTGGTGGGCGCAGCCTATGACGCCAGCGTGACGCGCTACAACGCGACCGCCGAGATCGGCTCGATGGGTGAGAATTACGTCGTCAGCGGCAGCGGCGTTTTCCTGGGGGCGACTCCCACGGCAGATCCCGTGGCCGGCCCCGTCTCGTTGCGGACCGTCAATCAATACAATGGCCTCTACGCGATGGACACGTTCAACGTCACGGACGCCTTCGCGATCACGGGTGGTGGGCGCTTCAATGCGGCGCGGATCTCGCTGGAAGATCAGCTCGGCACGGCGCTCAACGGCGATCACACCTTCACCCGCTTCAATCCGATGATCGGCGGCACCTACAAGATCACGCCGGAATTGACCGCCTATGCTGGCTACTCCGAGGCCAATCGCGTGCCGACGCCGCTCGAGCTCGGTTGCTCCGATCCCGCCCGTCCCTGTCTGATCGCGGCGTTCCTGGTCTCCGATCCGCCGCTCAAGCAGGTCGTGTCCAAGACCGTGGAAGCCGGCCTGCGCGGCACCAGGGAGCTGAACATCGGGACCCTCGGCTGGAAGATCGGCGGCTTCCGCGCCACCAATTATGACGACATCGTCGCGGTCCCCGTCGTCGGGCGCACGGGCTTCGGCTATTTCTCCAACATCGGCCGGACCCGCCGGCAGGGCCTCGAGGCCGAGGTCAACATCAAGTCGCCGACGCTCCAGTTCCAGGCGAGCTACGCCTTCGTCGACGCGCGCTTCCTGGATCCGCTCGAGCTCGGCTCGGAAAGCCCGTTCGCCGATGACGCCACCGAGACCATCCAGGTCAGGCCCGGCAACCAGATCCCCGCGATCCCGCGCCACCGCGTCAAGGTCGGCATCGATTACGCCCTGACCGACGTCTGGAAGGTCGGCGGCAACGCGCTGTTCGTCTCCAGCCAATATCTGGTCGGCGACGAGTCCAACCAATATGCCAAGCTGCCGTCCTATACCGTGTTCAATCTCCACACCTCCTACCAGGTGACGAAGAACGTCCAGCTCTACGGTCGCGTCGACAACATCTTCGACAAGCGCTACGCGACCTATGGACAGTTCTTCGATCGCGAGGCCTTGCCCAACTTCACCAACGGCGGCGCCGAGTTCACCGACCCGCGCTCGCTGAGCCCGGCCAGGCCGCGCGCGTTCTACGCGGGGATGCGGGTGACGTTCTAGATACTTGGAAGCGGTGGCGTCCTCACGTGATTGACCCGTCTGATTCGGACACACGCCCGCGCAAACCGTCGCTTTCACTCCACCTTCATTCTCTCGATCGGTACGGCCGCGGCGCTCGCCTGCCCTCGGCCTTTGGCCGCGCCCACGCGGTGGCGTCGCTGCACCAGATACTGATCGCCGAGCACCCCGGCCAGGATCACCGTTCCCATCACCGCGAAATTGAGCGAACTCGGAATGCCCAGCAGGTTGACCAGATTCTGTAGCATCTGGAGCAGTACGGTGCCGAGTACGACGCCGATGATCGAGCCTTCGCCGCCGCGCAAGGAACAGCCGCCGAGCACAGCGGCGGCGATGGCATAGAGCTCGTAGAACGAGCCGTGCACGGCCGGCGAAATCGAACGGGTGTACATCGCGATCAGGATGGCTGAAAATGCCGTCAGCCCGCCGCAAATGATATAGGCCGAGATGATCACGCGGCTGGAGCGAATGCCGGAATAGCGTGCCGCCTCCTCGTTCTTGCCGACGGCATAGAGATAGCGGCCGAACACGGAGCGGTGCAGCACCACCCAGGCGATGATGGTCACGACGCCAAGCGCCACCACGCTGTGCGGCAGCGGAAAGCCGAGGACGTTGGTGCGGCCAGCGGCCAGCCATTCCAGCATAGGAAAGCTCGCACCGAAGCCGAACCCCGCCGTCGCGTCCTCGGTATAATAGCGTGCCGCGCCGCGATAGATCAGGAGGCCGCACAGCGTTACCACGAAAGCCTGGATCCGCATCCTGGTCACCAGCGTGCCATGAACCAGGCCGATCACGAGCCCGGCCGCAACGATGATGGCGGTTGCCACCAACCAGTCGACGTCGCGATTGACGATGAGGTCGATGAACAGGACCCCCAGCAATGCGATCACGGAACCAACCGACAGTTCGATTCCGCCGATGATGATGACGAAGGCTTGCGCGATGGAGAAGATGCCGAACAGCCCGACCTGGTTGGCGGTATTGGAGAGGTTGCCAACGTACAGGAATCTCGGATTGATGAGGGCGACGACGGTCCCGACCAAGAGGATCAGGACCAGAAGGCTCAGGTCTTTCTTGCTCAAGGTCCCTCCGGCTCAATTGCGTGACCGACGGCAAGCTGCAGCACATTGTGCTCGCTGAACTGGCTGCGATCAAGGAAGCCCGAGATCGCGCCTTCATGCATGACCGCGATCCGGTCGCTGATCCCGATCACCTCCTCCATGTCGCTGGAGATCATCAGGATCGCAACGCCGCCGTCGGTCAGACGGCGCAGCATGTCGTAGATTTCCTGCTTGGCTCCGACGTCAACGCCACGCGTCGGCTCGTCGAAAATCAGGACCTTCGGCCGCATCGACAGCCATTTGGCGAGCACGACCTTCTGCTGATTGCCTCCCGACAGAGAGCCGACGGCGGTCTCGACGTCGGGCGCGCGGATATTGAGACGCTCCCGCTGGCGCATCGCATTCTCCTTCTCGCGCGCCGTATCCACCAGCCAGAAGCGCGAATAGGACGCGAGATCGGGCAGCGAGATGTTCTCGGCGATCGAGACGTCGAGCAACAGGCCCGAGCCCTTGCGGTCCTCCGGAACGAGGTAGATGCCTTGCGCGATGGCGGCTCGCGGGTTTGCGATACGGATCGGCTCGCCATCTAGTCTGATCGCGCCGCCACGCAATCGGTCGATGCCGAAGACGGCGCGCGCGAGCTCCGTGCGGCCGGACCCGACGAGGCCGGCAAGTCCGAGGATCTCGCCGCGATGGACCGACAGGCTCACGGCGCGGTCGGGATAGGTGTCGGTGACGGCATCGATGATCTGGAGCACGCTGTCCCCAGGAGCTGCGGCCGGGGGAACGTAAAGCGATTTCAGGTCGCGGCCGATCATCAGGCGGATCATCGCCGCCGGCGAGAGCTCCGCGCGCTTCAATGTGCCTACCACGCGGCCGTCACGCAGCACGACCGCGCGATCGGCGCACTGCATCACCTCGTTGAGCCGATGGGTGATGAAGATGATGCTGACCCCGTGGGCTTTCAGGCCGGCGACGATCCGCATCAAGCGGTCGGTCTCCGTGAGCGTCAGGCTCGAGGTCGGCTCGTCCATGATGACGAGACGAGCATCGAGCGAGAGCGCCTTCATGATCTCGACGAGTTGGCGCTGCGCCAGCGACAATTCGGCGAGCGGCGCATCGGCGGCGAAATCGCAGCCCAGCCTATCGAGCAGCGGAGCGACGCCGGCATGCATCCGTTTGCGGTCGATCAGCCGCAAGGGCCCGCCGCGCACGGGCTCGCGGCCGATGAAAACGTTGGCGGCGACGTCCAGATTGTCGAAGAGGTTCAGCTCCTGATGGACGAAGGCGATGCCGGCCTTGATCGCATCCGCCACGGTGAGCGAGCTTCGCGCGGCGCCGTCCACACGGATGACGCCGCCGCTCGGCTCCACGACCCCGCCAAGCACGCGCATTAGCGTCGACTTGCCGGCGCCGTTCTCGCCGATCAGCGCAATGACCTCGCCGGGCGACACCTGCAAACTGACGCGATCGAGCGCGACCACGCCAGGATAGCTCTTGCTGATGTCAATCAGTTCGAGGAACGGTCCTGACATGGCGGGCTGCGGCTCGGGCAGCGGGGATATCTCCTATTTCTTCAGCATCTGCTTCATCGAGGCCATGAAGTCGTCGACATTCTCCTTTTCGATGACCTTGCCGGGCACGATGATGATGCCGTTGGCCGGAACACCAGACTTGTTGCCGCCGATGTAGTTCGCCATCAGCTTCATGCCCTGATAGCCCCATTCGAACGGCTGCTGTACCACCGTGCCGACGATGCTGCCTTCCTTGACGCCGCCGAGCGTGATCGGATCCTCGTCAAAGCCGATGATCTTGATCTTGTTGAGCTTGCCGGCTTCCTTGAGCACCTCGTAGATGCGCGGCGTATTGTAGGAATAAAAGCCGACGAGGCAGCTCACATCGGGCATCGCAGCAAGGATGTCCTCGACGTTGCGCTTGGCGCGGGTCTGGTCGATCTCGTCGCCGCGGACATCGACGAGCTCGACCTTCGAGCCCTTGATCGTCTCCTTCACGCCTTCGATGCGCTCGCGCGCATTGTCGGCGCCGGGTAGGCCGACGAAGCCGACGCATTTGCCGCCGTTCGGCAGCGCCTTGACCATCAGCTTTCCTGCCTCCTTGCCGAGATCGGTGTTGGAGGAGCCGATATAGGCCACGCGCTTGGACTGCGGCGCGTCGCTATCGGTGGTGAACAGCACCGTCTGGGACGCAACCTTGTTGAGGTGATCGGTCTGGTTCTTCGGATCGACCGCGCTGACCATGATGCCGGCGGCGCCGGCGGCGACGAGGTCGTCCATCACGCGCTGCTGCACGGCGGCCGCAGCCTGTTCCGGATATTTGAACTGGAGGTCGTAGTTGGGCAGCTCGCCCTGCGCCTTCTTCACGCCGGCCTCAGCGATCTTCCAGAAGTCGGATGCGCCGTTGACGACGAAGGCCAGAACCTTCTTGTCTGCCGCACCGGCCGAGCCGACACCCGATGCTATCGCGAAGGCAATAGAGACACCTGCAACCAAGAGACGCTGCATATTATCCTCCCTAAGGCGGTCGGCCCTTGATGAAGGCCAACTCTGCTTGTGCCCAAATTGGACGCACGTCTCACCCCCAGGCTGCGCGGCGATCAGCTGCCATCCGCATCGTTGCGGCGGGGCCGACTCACCGACGGCCGGCGAGGTGAAATGAGGCACGTACCTCAAGGTAGCAGAAGCACGCCGGGCGTGCAATCAGAAGCACGGTCGCGGCGCCGACCGCGAGGCCTTGCCCAACCGCACCAACGGTGGCGCCGAGCTCACCGACCCGCGCTCGCTGAGCCCGGCTCAGCCGCGCTCTCGGACGCCGCGTCCATTGCTCTGCTGGAGTGCTCGCTGATCTTGCAGAATATTCCGCCTCCGGCATGATAGCTTCGGAGGCCTGCTTTGCCGTGTCGTTGAAGAATCCGGATGCCGTCGCTGCGATCGTTTCAGCGCTTCGGCACGTCTACGGCGACGAGATCGCGCGACTGATGCTCGTCGAGGGCATGAGCCTCGCCGACCTGATCGATGCGATGTTTTCCGCGCCCTTGACGCACCGCGAGGCGGTTCGAGATATCACGGACGCATTGGACGATTTTGTCGTTTCACCGGACCTGGGTCTGATGTGGCATCTCAAGTACATCTATGCAGACGAGCCCGGTTCCCTCCACGTCGTGGACATGGAGATCGCAACGCCCAACGGCACGCTGGCAAGCAAGGACGTCTGGCTTCGTCTGTCCACTTAGAAGCGATAGCGCCCTGGCGATGACTTGGTCTCGTTCCGCGCAGCGCTGTCTTTACCAATCAGAAACCATCAAAAATGATCTGAAAACTTTAACGAAACTGCCCGGCACTCTCCGCGTCAACTCGACGGAGGGCCCGCGTGATGACAGAGCACCAATTGAGAGAGCAGGAATGCCGGATCGCCCGTTATCGGCGTTTGGAGCGGGAGGTGACGGATCCGCTGGCCGCGTGTCTGCTACACGACATCGTCGAGGAGCTCGAAGCCGAGCTGCGCAAGGACAGGCCGGAATGGAACGGGCCGCGAGATTAACGCTTTCTTAGCGCTAATCATGCGGATTATCGTCGGGGAATGCCAGGGGAGACTGCTCCCATGCTGAAGGACGGGACATATGCGGCGTGGTACAAGACGCCGCTCGATCAGGGGACCGGGATCGTCCATGTCGCAGACGGACAGATCTGGGGCCGCGACAGCCTGATGACCTATCACGGCTCCTGTCAGGTCGATGGAGATCGCTTCACCGCCACCGTGTCGACGAAGCGCCATACCGACGGTCGTGCAACCGTGTTCGGCGTGGAAGACGAGCTCACTTTGGACATCGAGGGAAACTGCCCCGGCAAGATCGCGACTTACACCGCGACGGCACAACAAGTGCCGGGCATGATTCTCCAGGGAACGCTCATTCTCACCGAACCGCCGCCGCCGACACGTGAACAGCGAGCCGAGCAGCGCCCGGCGTTCAACCCCGCCAAGTTGCCAAAGCTGCCGAAGCGCCCGCGCTGAGCCGGGAAGCACGCGGGGCAGTTGCCCGGCATCCATCTGTCGTGCCCCCGGGCCGCGCGATTCTGCATCCGGTTTCTCCCAAAGCTTGCTTCTCAAACCGCCCTGAACTCGCCATTGTGCGCCCGCAACAGGCCCCTGAAGCGGAGAAGCATCAATGTCGGACAAGGTCTCGCGTCGCCGTTTCGCGAAACTCGCGGGGCTGTCCGCAGCCGGCCTGACCGGTTCGCTCGATGCGGCCGAAGCGAGGCCGGCAGCAGCGCCGCGCGCCGGCTTTCCCGCCGGCTTCGTCTGGGGCACGGCGACCTCCTCCTACCAGGTCGAGGGCGCGGTCAACGAGGACGGGCGAGGGGCCTCGATCTGGGACAAGTTCGTGCGCATCCCCGGCAAGATCGAGGACGGCACCACTGGCGACCGCGCCAACGAGCACTATCGCCGCTACAAGGAGGATATCGGGCTCATCAAGGAACTCGGCTGCAAAGCCTACCGCTTCTCGGTGGCCTGGCCGCGGCTGTTTCCGGACGGCGACGGCAAGCCCAATCCGAAGGGGCTCGACTTCTACAACCGGCTCATTGACGAGCTCCTGAAGAACGGCATCGAGCCGTGGCTGACGCTCTATCATTGGGACCTGCCGCAATCGCTTGAGGATCGCTTCGGCGGCTGGCGCTCGACGGAGACCTGCAAGATCTTCGGCGACTACGCGGCCTATGTCGCCGAGCACCTCACCGACCGCGTGAGGAATGTGTTCACGCTGAACGAGAGCGGCCGCTTCGTCTATTTCGGCTACGGCATCGGCATCGACGCGCCCGGCGTGAAGTTGCCGCAAGCCGAGGTCAACCAGATCAGGCATAACAGCGCGCTGGCGCACGGGCTCGCGGTGCAGGCGGTGCGCGCCCATGGCCGTCGCGGCACAAGGGTGGGGCCGGCCGAGAACATCGATGCCTGTGCGCCCGCGATCGACACGCCGGAAAACGTTCGCGCTGCGGAGATCGCGCTGCGCGAGATGAACGCCGGCTATCTCAACGTCATCATGACAGGCCGCTATACCGATGCCTTCCTGAAATTCGCCGGGCCCAACGCGCCCAAATACACCGATGCGGAGCTGAAGATCATCTCCTCGCCGGTCGATTTCCTCGGCCTCAACATCTACGCGCCGCAGCACTACGTGGTGGCGTCCGACCAGGGCGCGGGCTTCATGCCGCTGCCGATTCCGAAATCGTTCCCGCACATGAATTCGGACTGGCTGCGCGTCGGACCCGAGACGATCTACTGGGTGCCGAAGCTGGCGGCAAAGATCTGGAAGACGGATGCGATCTATATCAGCGAGAACGGGGCCTCCGGCGACGACGTCGTGACGCCCGACGGCAAGATCTACGACACCGATCGCATCATGTACCTGCGCAACTATCTCGCCCAGCTCCAGCGCGCCACGGCCGAAGGCGTGCCGGTGCGCGGCTATTTCCTCTGGAGCCTGATGGACAATTTCGAATGGGTCTATGGGCTGAACAAGCGCTTTGGGCTCTATCACGTCAATTTCGATACGCAGGTGCGTACACCGAAACTCAGCGCCAGCTTCTACCGCAACGTGATCGCGAAGAACGCGGCGGGGGCGTGATTGCTTTCCTCGCCCAGAGGTCGTCATGCCTGGGCTTGTCCCGGGCATCCACGTTCTTCGTCCATTGACTAAGACGTGGATGGCCGGGACAAGCCCGGCCATGACGTCGCCGAAGCTTCGTGGGCTAACCGCGCAACGGAAAATCCGCGCGAGTGACGTCTGCAACGCGGATTGACTCTCCTCTCCCCGTTATTCAGAACTGTCCTCAACACTCATAACAAGAGGACAGCGCCCATGACCGACGCACTCATCATCGATGCCTGCCGGACCCCGCGCGGCGTCGGCAAGGCCGGCAAGGGGGCACTGTCGGGCATACATCCGCAGCAGCTGGGCGCAACCGTGCTGCGCGCGCTCGCCGAGCGCACCGGCATCGACACCGCCGACGTCGACGATATCGTCTGGGGCTGCAGCGCGCAGGTCGCAACGCAAGGCGGCGATCTCGGCCGGATGTCGGCGCTCGACGCCGGCTACGATGTGCGCGCCAGCGCCGTGACGCTCGACCGCTTCTGCGGAAGCGGCATCACCAGCGTCAACATGGCCGCAAGCTCGATCATGGCGGGCGTGGAAGACCTCGTCATCGCCGGCGGCTGCGAGATGATGTCGATGGAGGGACGCCGCGGCTCGGGTCCGATGATGATGGACAACGGCAATCTGCGTCTGCGCGCGCGGCATCCGCAGTCGCATCAGGGCGTCTGCGCGGATGCGATCGCGACGCTGGAAGGCATTACCCGAAGGGATGTCGACGCGCTCGGGCTGGAGAGTCAGAAACGTGCCGCGCACGCGATGGCGAACGGGTATTTCAAGAAGAGCCTCGTGCCGGTCCACCGCGAGGACGGCAGCCTTGCGCTCGACCAGGAGGAGTATCCGCGGCCGCAGACCACGATGGAGGGGCTGAGCAGCCTGAAGCCGGCATTCCCGGGGATCGCCGACTATGCGCTCGACGACAAGGGCACGACCTATCGCGGCCTGATCCTGCAGAAATATCCTGATCTCGAGATCGACTTCGTGCACCATGCCGGCAACTCGTCCGGCGTCGTCGACGGCGCCGCGGCGATCCTCTTGGCCTCGCCCGCTTACGCCAAGGCGCATGGCCTCAAGGCCCGCGCCCGCGTGGTGGCGATGGCGAATATGGGGGATTCGCCGACCCTGATGCTGAACGCACCGGTGCCGGCCACGCGCAAGGTGCTGGCGAAGGCCGGCTTGACCGTCGACGACATCGACCTGTTCGAGATCAACGAGGCGTTCGCGGTGGTGGCGGAGAAATATATCCGCGACCTCGGGCTCGATCGCGCCAAGGTCAACGTCAATGGCGGCTCGATCGCGCTCGGTCATCCCATCGGTGCCACCGGCTCGATCCTGATCGGCACCGTGCTCGACGAGCTCGAACGGCGCGACTTGAGGCGCGGACTTGTCACCATGTGCGCCGCCGGCGGTATGGCTCCCGCCATCATCATCGAGCGCGTCTAGCCAATTGCTCGCACTTCTCCCTGTTCTTACGGGGAGGAAGACCGGCGACATCGATCCAACCCTTATTTTTCAGGGTGAATCGCGCGCTTCCTTGCACAAAGAGGCCGGTCGTCGCTTGTCGAAGGCGGCGAATCAGTTCTAGCAAGATGTCGTGCGGGCCTTTGAAACAAGGCAAAATCCGCTGCCTGAGGCTTCTCCCGCTCCGGAAGTAGCTAAAAAGCAGGGCTTTTTGCCACAGAGGGCCAAAAAAGCCCGTAAAATCGCGACAAAACTGTGCAGAAGGCTATAGGCCTTCGCCGGTTGGTCTAATATGCAGCCGTCACGAATCAGAGGAGACACGATGGCAACCCAAATGTCCAAATCGCAGTTGATCGAAAAGATTGCGACCGCCACAGAGCTTTCCAAGCGCGACGTCAAGAACGTCATGGAGACGCTGACCGACGTCGGCCACAAGGAGCTCAAGAAGAACGGCCTGTTCCTGGTGCCGGGCTTCGCCAAGTTCGTGGTCATCAAGAAGCCCGCGACCAAGGCGCGCAAGGGCACCAACCCGTTCACGGGTGAAGAGATGATGTTCAAGGCCAAGCCGGCCCGGAAGATCGTCCGCGCCCGCCCGGTCAAGGCGGCCAAGGACGCCGTGGGCTAGCGACGCAAGGCCCCCTTGGGTAAGGGGGCCTTTTGTTTGGGGCAGCCGCGAGGACTTGAGACGGAGGGCTCAACCCTTGCGGCGCTTCACCCTGACCGGAACGGGTTGAAGCTGCCGCCCGGGCGCCGCCAGCGCATCGCGAAGCCGGTCGATCGCGCGATCGAGCATTTGGCGCAGCCGCTGCGTCTTCCGCGATCCCTTCGCTTTCTCCAGCAGTTTCTTCATCGCGTTACTCCGCCGCTTCGACTTTCGCGTTGACCTTCGCATTGACTTGGGCCTCGACCGGTTCGAGCGCCGCGGCGATGGCTTCGTCGACACGCTCCAGCCAGATGAATTCGAGGTTGTCCCGCGCGCTCTTCGGGATGTCGTCATAGTCCCGCTTGTTGCGCGCCGGCAGCATCACCCGCTTCAGGCCGGCGGCCGCGGCTGCGACCACCTTCTCCTTGATGCCGCCGACCGGCAGCACCAGGCCGCGCAGCGAGATCTCGCCGGTCATGGCGGTGTCGCTGCGCACGGTGCGGTTGGTGAGCAGGGACGTTAGCGCCGTGAACATCGCAACGCCCGCGCTGGGCCCGTCTTTCGGGGTTGCTCCCGCGGGCACGTGCACGTGGATGTCGCTCTTCTCGAAGGCTTGCGGATCGATGCCGAGCTGCGAGGCGCGGCTCTTCACCAGCGTCATCGCAGCCTGCACGCTCTCGCGCATGACGTCGCCGAGCTGACCGGTCAGGATCATGCCGCCCTTGCCGGGCACCTTTGATGCCTCGATGAACAGGATGTCGCCGCCGACCGGCGTCCAGGCAAGGCCCGTGGCCACGCCCGGAATGCTGGTGCGCTGGGCGATCTCGCCTTCGAAGCGCGGCTGGCCGAGCACGGTGACGATGTCCTTCGCCGCTATCACGACCTTGGCAGCCGTACCCTCGGCGACCTGCACCGCAGCATGCCGGAACAGCTTGCCGATCTCGCGCTCGAGGTTACGCACGCCGGCCTCGCGGGTGTAGCCCTTGACCACCAGCTTCAGCGCCTCCGGCTCGATCTCGGCCTGCTCGGCCGAGAGGCCGTTGGCCTCCAGCTGCCGCCGCACCAGATAGCGCCGCGCGATCTCGAGCTTCTCGT
Organism: Bradyrhizobium sp. LVM 105; assembly: GCF_003957705.1. Taxonomy (NCBI): domain Bacteria; kingdom Pseudomonadati; phylum Pseudomonadota; class Alphaproteobacteria; order Hyphomicrobiales; family Nitrobacteraceae; genus Bradyrhizobium; species Bradyrhizobium sp. LVM 105. The sequence goes on from NZ_QZMV01000001.1 coordinate 830,853, forward strand.
CCTCGGTGTAACCGGCGAGGCTGATCAGCTCCATGCGGTCCAGCAGCGGCCCCGGGATCTGGTCCAGCATATTGGCGGTCGCGATGAACACCACGCGCGACAGGTCGAACGGCACGCCGAGGTAATTGTCCCGGAACGTCCCGTTCTGCTCGGGGTCGAGCACTTCCAGCATGGCGGCCGAGGGATCGCCCTGCACGCCGCGGCCCATCTTGTCGATCTCGTCCAGCATCATGACGCAGTTCCGCGCGCCGGCCTTCTTGATGCCCTGGATGATGTTGCCCGGCAGCGCGCCGATATAGGTGCGCCGGTGGCCGCGGATCTCGGCCTCGTCGTGCACGCCGCCTAAGCTGACGCGGACGAAGGGACGGTCCATCGCGCGGGCGATGGATTGGCCAAGCGAGGTCTTGCCGACGCCGGGCGGACCGACGAAGCACAGGATCGGCGCCTTGCCCTGCGGGGCGAGCTTGCGGACCGCCAGATATTCGATGATCCGGCTCTTGATCTTCTCCAGGCCGAAATGGTCGGCGTCGAGGATGGCTCGCGCCTCCTTGATGTCGATCGGCTTCTCCGCAGGCAGCGCCCAGGGCAGCTCGATCAGCCAGTCCAGATAGGTGCGGACCATGCCGGCTTCGCCGGCGGCCTCCGGCATGCGCTCGTAGCGGCGCAGCTCCTTCTTGGCGTGTGCGTCGGCCTCGGGCGGCATATTGGCCTTGGCGATGGCAGCCGTCAGCTCGGCGACCTCGGCGGCCTTGCCGTCGCCTTCACCGAGCTGGCGCTGGATGGTCGCCATCTGCTCGCGCAGGATCGCCTCGCGCTGCCGCTCGTCGAAGGAGGCCTTGGTCTTCTGGCCGATTTCGTTGGAGATGCGCAGCACCTCCAACCGCTCGGCCAAGTGCTTGGACACCTTCTCGACGCGCAAAACGAGGTCGATGGTCTCCAGCACCTCCTGCTTGTCCTGCGGCTTGATGTCCATGAACGAGGTCGCCAGGTCCGCCAGCGCGCCGGGCGCACTGGTGCCCTGGAACATCGCGGCCAGCTCGGGCGGCGCCTGCGGCAGCAGCTCGATGGCCTCGATGGCCTGGCGCTGCAGGTTCAAGGCGCGCGCCTCGATCTCGGGCGAGGTCGTGGTCGGCTCGGGGATCTGCTGGAAGCGCGCAACGGGAAACGGCGTCCCCGGCAGGAAGTCGAGGAGGCGTGCACGCTGCACGCCCTGGCAGACGATGTGGTGGCTGCCGTCGGGCGCGGTGATATAGCGCACGATGTTGGCGATGGTCGCGACCCGGTACAGGTCGTCCGGCCCCGGCGCATCGGTCTCGGGGCTGCGTTGCAGGACGATGCCGACGGGCCGCTGCTCGCGCAGCGCCTGCTGGGCGGCGGCGATGGACTTCGCCCGGCCGATGGTGATCGGCGCGATGGCGCCGGGGAACAGCACCATCTCGCGCACGGGGATGATGATCAGCGCGTCGTCGGGGATCTTCACGTCGTTATTGGTCTGTTCGTTGTTCATCTGTTCGGTGGCCATGATCGACCTCAGGATTTGGCGAGGCGCAGTGCGACGCAGCCGTCCATCACGAAGCGGCTGATGGCGTAGCGGCCGACGGGCAATGCAATGCGGCGCTCAAAACGCCCCTGCGGCAGCTCGAGCCGATGGATGCGGGCGTTGCGGAGCTCCGGCGGGAGGGTGCGCTGGCCGGAGATGACGAGCACGCCGTCATGGATGACCGTCTCGACATTGTCCGGATTGACGCCCGGAAGCGCCACCAGGATCAGGAGCTCGTGCTCGGTTTCCAGCACGTCGATCGGCGGCTCCCAGCAGGCTTCCTGGCGGCCGAACTGCTGGCGCAGCCGGTCGGCGCGGGTCAGCGAGTCCAGGGCTTCGGACAGCATCCAGTCGAGGGGATTTTTGGGTTGCATGTGGAAGGCTCAGGGGTGGGAAAGCCTGCATATGGGGCCGGTTCCCGGAAAATCCAGTGCGCCGGCGCCGACGTGCCATGCGCTGTCGTGCGATCCAAAACAAACGCCGCGGCATGGGCCGCGGCGTTCCGTCATCGGCAGCGGCGCGGGTCAGGCCGCGGCGCGGTACTCTTGCTCCGCTTCGAGGTTGATCACGGACGTCGCGAGCTCCGTCAGCGCGTGATCGGTCGCCTCTTCTTCGTCCAGCGTCGCCTGAAGCAGCCTTGCCGCGTCCTGCATGCCGAGCTCCTCGGCCCAGGTCCGCAAGGTGCCGTAGCGGGAGATCTCGTAGTGCTCGACCGCCTGGGCGGCCGCGAGCAGTCCAGCATCGAGCGCCGGTGCGCCCTTGAAGTCCTTCATGATCTCGGCGCCCTCGTCGGTGATGCCGTTGATGGCCTCGCAGGGCTTGCCGCGTGCAGGCTTGCCCAGCATCTTGAAGATCTGGTCCAGCCGCTTGACCTGACCCTGGGTCTCGCGCAGGTGCTTGTTGAAGGCGGCGGCCAGCTCCTTCGACCGCGCTGCCTTCGCCATCTTGGGCAAGGTCTTGATGATCTTGTTCTCGGCGAAATAGATGTCCTTCAGCGTCTCCAGAAACAGGTCGCTGAGCATCTTCGGTGCCTGTCGCGGTCGGCGCGCCGCGGTCTTCTTGGTCGTGCGCTTCTTTGCTTGCTTAGCCATAGGTCCTCCTCACGAGGTGACACAGGAAGGCCTCGCCCTCCTCAATCCTCAGGCGATCAAAGCCGCTTCAGCAACGAAAGTTCCAATCTGCAACCGGTCAACGCTCAGGTCGGGCGCTTATACGGATCTTCCTGGCGCTGCCGCGCCTCGGTGTTGCGATCGAGCTGTGCCCGCTCGCTGCGCCTGAGGTGGCCGGCCTTCATCACGCCATAGACGAGGGCCGCGCCGAGCACGAACGCGCCGATGAACCAGAGCCAGAGCAGGTTGGCAGAGAGCTGGCCGAGCAGCATTCCGATTCCACTGTCGCTCATCGATCGTCTCCAGTGATTTTGCAAAACGGTCCTGCCGGGCTAAGTCAGACCGCCCGCCATCGTTCCAGCGTCCAGGGAGCCCACCGGGACATGATCGACTTCGCCCTGTCAGCCTTCGTGACGCTGCTGCTGGTGGTCGATCCTGTCGGCCTCGTTCCGGCTTTTCTGGCGGCCACAGCCGGGCTGCCCGACACGATCAAGCGAACGATCGCGCTGCGCGCGCCGCTGATCGCGGCCTCGATTTTGGTAATGATCGCGCTGCTCGGAAACTGGCTGCTGCGCCAGCTTGGGATCGGCGTTCCAGCCTTCCAGATCGCCGGCGGGCTGCTGCTGTTCGGCGTGTCCTATCAGATGATCTTCGGCGATCGTCCGCACCGCGAGCCCGCGAGGCCGACCGAGCGACCTCGGAGCACGCCTCCGATGTCGCGGTGTTTCCCCTGGCCATCTCCATGATGGCCGGCCCCGGTGCCATCGCGACCACGCTGCTGCTTTCGGGCGATGCCGGCTATGGGGCGAGGCTCGCGATCATCATCGCCGCCGTCCTCTCGGTCTGCCTGCTCTGCATGCTGTGCTTCGTCTCCGCTCACCTGATCGCGCGCACTCTCGGACGCACCGGAAATGCCGTGCTTTCGCGCGTCCTCGGCATGCTGCTCGCGGCCTATTCGGTGCAGTTCGTGATCAACGGGATCGCGGCCGTCCGGGCCGGCCTGTCATAGGGCTGCGATAACAGGTGAATCCATTGATTTTGCCGTCCGTTTCGTGGTTTTGGCACCCGATCCGGGCCGCTTTCGCTTGCACTGCCATGTTGCTTTGACGTACTTCCGGTCTAACAAGACCATCGTCGGGAAATCGGGATGTCGATGACAACGGACGAGCTCGCCAAGCGACAGGCCATCATCGACGCTTGCCGGCGCATGAATGCGCTCGGCATCAACCAGGGCACCTCAGGCAACATTTCTGTCCGGCATGTGGACGGGCTGCTGGTCACGCCGACGTTCGGAACCGCGGAATCGTCCGAACATGCGGTGCGGGCGCTGGAGGGCCGGCTTGCCTGTCTGCTCGACCATCACGGCATGATCGCGGTCGGCAAGACGCTGGACAAGGCGATGTGGCTCGCCGTCGAGGTCGAGACGCTGGCGCGGCAATATCACGGCTGCCTCCAGATCGGACAACCGCCGCTGCTCCACAGCGCCGAGATCGAGCGGGTCCGCCAGCGCATGGCCGGCTACGGCCTGCCGGAAGGGTAGGGCAGGCAGAAAGTGTTCGTGCGGATCAGGCATCTCGTCGATCGCAAGGGAACGAACCGGACCATGGTTCGGCTGCGCGCCCTCTTGCGCAGCAACGAGTTCTACCTGATCCCGCTTGCGCTGGTGATCGGCACGCTCGCGGGCTCGGTCGTGACGCTGATGGCCCAGATTGCCCAGATCGCGCATGTGGTGATCTACGGCATTCCCATTGATGTTCACCTGTCGGCTCACGAGAGCGTCAGCCCGTGGGCGGCGCTGATCGCGCCTGCGCTCGGCGGCCTGTCGCTCGGCATCATGGAATGGTCGCGGCGGCGCATGAAGATCTCGAATGCGGTCGACCCGATCGAGGCGAACGCACTGCGCGGCGGCAATCTGTCGATGCGCGACAGCATGGTGGTGTCGAGCCAGACGCTGATCTCCAATGGCTGCGGCGCCTCGGTCGGCCTCGAGGCGGGCTATACCCAGATCGGTTCGGGGATCGCCTCGCTGTTGGGCAAGTTCTTCAATCTGCGCCGCAACGATCTGCGCCTGATGGTCGGTTGCGGCGCTGCCGCGGCGATCGCGGCGGCGTTCGGCGCGCCGATCACCGGCGCCTTCTATGCCTGCGAGTTGATCGTCGGAGTCTATTCGGTCAGCAGCGCAGCGCCGATCCTGGCAGCCTCGCTGGCCGGCGCGTTGACCGCGCAATGGCTCGGCGGCGCGCCGTATTCGCTGGAGATACCCAAGGTAAGCGCCGTCGGCGTCGAGCAATATCTGGCACTGATCGGGCTTGCGCTCATCACCAGCGGCGTCGGCATCGCCGTGATGCGCTCCTCGCCGATGTTCGAGCGCCTGTTCGCCTGGATGCCGGTCTGGCTGCGTCCGGTGATCGGCGGCCTCATCGTCGGCGGCTTTGCGATCATCACGCCGCAGGTGCTGGCAGCCGGCCACGGTGCCATGGTGCTCGATCTGTTTCACGAGATGACGATCGGCCTGATCGCGCTGGTCATCGCCTTGAAGGTGACGGCCTGCCTGATCTCGCTCGCCTCGGGCTTCCGCGGCGGTCTGTTCTTCGCATCGCTTTTCGTCGGCAGCCTGATCGGCAAGTTCTTTGCCGCGGTGCTGCTCCTGATCAGCCCGAACTTCGCGATCGATCCGCTGGTCGCGATGCTGACGGGCATGGCGACGCTCGGTGTCGCCGTCGTCGGCGGCCCGCTCACCATGTCGTTCCTGGTGCTGGAGATGACCCGCAATGTCGACGTCACCGCCGTGGTGCTGGCCGGCTGCATCGTCACCTCGATCTGCGTCCGCTTCATGTTCGGCCACTCCTTCTCGACCTGGCGCCTGCATCTGCGCGGCGAGACCATCCGCAGCGCCAACGACGTCGGCTGGCTGCGCAATCTCACCGTCGAGCGCCTGATGCGCTCCGACGTCGGCAAGGTGCCCTCGACCACGACGATCGCCGCGGTTCGTCGCGAGTTCGCGCTGGGCTCGCGGCCCGGAATCGTGATCGTCAACAATGCGGACGAATATGTCGGGTTGGTCATGCTGCCCGACTTGTTCTCCAATGATCTCGACAGCATCGCCGACGACATCCAGGTGGTCGAGCTCGCCCGCCTGATCGACATCGTGCTGATCCCGGAAATGAACGTGAAATCGGCCATGGCGGTGTTCGACGAGGCCGAGGCCGAGATGCTGGCGGTGGTCGACTCCACCGACAGCCGCAAGGTGGTCGGCTTCCTCACCGAGAGCTTCGCCCGCCGCCGCTATGTCGAGGAGATCGACAAGGCCACGCGCGGCGTGCTGGGCGCGTTGTCGTAAGCGCGCCTATAGGCGGGATGGGGCTGCAACGAGGCAGGTCACGATCCGCCGCACCACGGCAGCACCACGAGCAGCGTTGGAAAGGCGACCGGCGAGGACAGCGCCCAGGTGCCCGGCGGTGACCGCAAAACGCAGCGGCTGTTCATGATCCGCTCAGGTTGGAGGGTGCATGCTGGGCTTCGGCCGTTCGTTTACAATCGTTCAAAACGTGGCGGATTGCCGCGATTAGGAAACCATTTCAGTGGTTTGCGCGTTTAACGTGGTTTGCATATTCTACGTTTGCGCAAGGACATAGGAGGTCAAAATGACTGCCAGACCGATGATTTCTGCCGGCCGCAAGACGCTACTGGCCGCGTTCGCCAGCCTGGCAATGGTCGCAACCTCCGCATCGCCCTCTGCTGCGGCGTCCGCAGGGGCGGCTGAGGCGCTGTCCACGAAGCCTGTCACGGCAGGGCAGGGCTCGTCCGACGTCACTGATTTCAGCTCAGCCCGGCGTCGCCATTACTATCGACGCGGGCCCAACGCTGCCGGTCTCGCCTTCATGGGCCTCGCGGCGGGGATGATCGGTGGTGCGATCGCCGAGAGCCGGCGCCGCGAGTATTACGAGAACCGCTATTACTACGGCCCGCGTCCTTACTACGGCGGTACCGGTTATTATGGCGGTCACGGCTATTACGGCGGCGGCAGCCCTTACTATTACGATCCGGGCTATTAGGGATCGTATCGAGCGATCGTTTTCGGCGCTGCCCGGATTGGGTTGCACAAAGAGGGCGGTGCTTTGTGCCGCCCTTTTTTGATGCGCCGGTGCTTCTGTAGCCTGGATGGCCCCGTCCCGGATTGGGCCGGCACCTGGAAAGAACCTGCGCCAGACTCAACTCTCGTGCCCCGGACGCAGCGCAGCGCTTCTTCAGCGGTGCGCCGCAGAGCCGGGACACGAGGGGGTGATGCAGCTAGCTCTCTGTCTTTGCGCGCCTGCCGTCCCTCGCGGAGCCGCCCGGCCCATGCCGGCCAATTATTCGGCAATCATGCCCGCCCGCGCCGATGGACTTGCCTGCGGCAATCCGGTTCAATGGGACCCATTGAGTTTCCAGGCGACGCGCGAGCCAAGATGGCGGCGAAGGCCGCGGCCGGACGTCCCGATCCTTCTGCCCCGATCGGGGCGTACCGCAGACCGCAAGCTGGTACTCCATGACGTGTGATGCGGCGCGCCACTTGCGCGAAGTCGTCGGGAGTGCTCTTTGCTTGAGCGTTGTCCGGGGCCACCGGACCCGATCCCGAGAGATGAGATGAGCAAGCTCGTTATCCGCGCCGGCGATTTCACCTTCGATGCCCGCTTCGAGGAGCAGCTGGCACCCAAGACCGTCGCCGCCTTTCGCAAGGCGCTGCCGTTCGAAAGCCACATCATCCATGTGCGCTGGAGCGGCGAAGGCGTGTGGATGCCGCTCGGCGATCTCGATTTCGGCGTCGGCTATGAGAACCACACCAGCTATCCCGCGCCCGGCCAGATCATTCTCTATCCCGGCGGCATCAGCGAGACCGAGATCCTGCTGGCCTATGGCAGCGTGCATTTCGCGAGCAAGATGGGCCAGCTCGCCGGCAACCATTTCATCACGCTGACCTCCGGCCTGGAGAATCTGGCGGCGCTGGGCAGGAGCGTGCTGTGGAAGGGCGCCCTGCCGATCCGTTTCGAGGAAGCCTGAGTGACCGATAAGAGCTACCCGCGCGATCTCCGCGGTTACGGCCGCAATCCGCCGCACCCGCAATGGCCCGGCGATGCGCGGATCGCGGTGCAGTTCGTCGTCAATTTCGAGGAAGGCGGCGAGAACAACATCCTGCACGGCGACCGCGCCTCGGAAGCGTTCCTGTCCGACGTGCTCGGCGCGCAGCCGTGGCCCGGCCAGCGCCACGCCAATATCGAATCGATGTTCGAATACGGCTCGCGCGCCGGGTTCTGGCGGCTGTGGCGGATGTTCGGCGAACGCAACTGGCCGACCACGGTGTTCGGCGTCGCCACCGCGCTCAAGCGCAACCCCGAGATCGTCGCGGCGATGAACGAGGCGGGCTGGGACATCGCCAGTCACAGCCTGAAATGGATCGAGCACAAGGACATGACCGAAGCGCAGGAGCGCGCCGAGATCGCGGAGGCGATCCGCGTCCATACCGAAGCCACCGGCGCGCGGCCGCTCGGCTGGTACACCGGACGCTCCTCGATCAACACCAACCGTCTGCTGATGGAGGAGGGCGGCTTCCTCTATCTCTGCGATTCCTATGCCGACGATCTACCCTATTGGATCAAGGGCGCGAATGGCAAGCAGCTCGTCATTCCCTACACGCTGGATGCCAACGACATGCGCTTCATCAACCCGCAGGGGTTTGCAGAAGGCGAGCAGTTCTTCACTTACCTCAAGGACGCTTTCGACGTGCTCTATGCCGAAGGCGAGACCGCGCCCAAGATGATGTCGGTCGGTCTGCATTGCCGCCTCGCCGGTCGGCCCGGCCGCGCTGCTGGCCTGATCCGCTTCCTCGACTATATCGGCAAGCACGAGCGAGTCTGGGTGCCGACGCGATTGCAGATCGCGCAACACTGGCACGCCAGGCACGCGGATCTTGCCGCCGACGCATTTGAGATCGGTTGACGATGTCGCAGATTTCCCTCTCCGATCTCAATGGCGCTGCCAAGGCCGATTTCGTCGCCGCGCTTGCCAACGTCGTCGAATACTCGCCGTGGATCGCCGAGCAGCTCGCCGACAAGCGGCCGTTCGCCGGCATTAACCAGTTGCACACGGCGCTGATGGCGGTGATTCAAGGCGCCGACCCCGATGTGCAGCTCGCGCTGATCCGGGCGCATCCCGATCTCGCCAGCAAGACCCGGCGCGCGGCAGGGCTCACGGCGGAATCGACCAATGAGCAGAACAGCGCCGGCCTCGATCGGCTGTCGGATGCCGAATACGCCGCGTTCGAGCGCGTCAACAACGCCTATCGCGCCAAGTTCGGCTTCCCCTATATCGTCTGCGTGCGCCGGCACACCCGGGATTCCGTGCTGCGCGATTTCGAGGTCCGGTTGCGCAATATCGCCAAGACCGAGACACGGCGGGCGATCGAGGAGATCGGTCGGATCTCCGCGCTGCGGCTCGATCAGCTCGTCATTGCCGACGACGAGTTGAAGGTGCATGGCCGGCTGTCGACCCATGTGCTGGACAATCAGATCGGCAGGCCCGCGGCGGGCATCCCCGTGGAGCTTGTCGAACTCTCCGCGCTCGGCGAGAACCGAATCATCGCGCGCGCGGTCACCAATGCGGACGGCCGCACCGACCAGCCGCTGATCGGCGGACGGCCGCTGCCGATCGGCCGTTACGAACTCAGATTCAGCACTGCCGGATACTATGCCGAGCGCAACGTGCAGCTCACCGACCCGCCGTTCCTCGACGACATCCCGCTGCGCTTCGCGATCAGCGAGCCGGAAGGCCACTATCACGTGCCGCTGCTGGTCACGCCGTGGAGCTATTCGACCTATCGCGGTAGCTAGCCGCCGAACTTCTCGAGCAGCGCCGGAAACAGCCGGTCCGGCTTGAACGGCGGTGCGGTGAAGCGGATGCCGGTGGCATCGGCAATGGCGTTTCCGAGCGCGGCAGCGACCGGATTGTACGGACTCTCGCTCATCGACTTCGCTCCCAACGGACCGATGGTGTCGGTCGTCTCGGCGAAGAACACCTCGGTGCGCGGCACGTCGGCGAAAGAGGGCAGGTGGTAGTCGCGGAATTTCGGGTTGATCACGCGCCCCTCAGCATCGATCACCATCTCCTCGTAGAGCGCGGCGCCGAGCGCTTGGGCGACGCCGCCTTCGACCTGGCCGCGGCACTGCATCGGATTGGCGACGACGCCTGCGTCGGCGGCGTGCACGCTCCTGAGAATCCTGAGCTCGCCGGTGCCCCGGTTCACGCCGACGCGAAAACCCTGCACGTTGAAGCCGACCGAGCGCGGCGTGCCGCCGGAATTGCCGCTGCCGACGAACGGTCGTCCGCGTTCGCCGCCGAGCTTCGCCAGCTCAACAAAGGACATGCGCCGTACGCCGCTGACGACTGCATTGTCCTCGAGCACACAGGTCCCGACGTCACAGAGCCACGCGCCGGCGGCGGCCGCCTTCAGCTCGGTCGCGAGTTGCATGGAAGCCGCATGGGTCGCCTTGCCGGCGACGAAGGTGCCCGCACTGCCATAGGCGCCGGTGTCATGGCCGCCATGGGCTGTGTCGGACTGGCGCAGGTGGATCCTGTCGACGGTGGTCGCAAGTGTGGTCGCGGCGATCTGCCGGTGCACGGTGCTGGTGCCGTTGCCGAACTCGGCGGTGCCGACGGTGAGCTCGAAGCCGCCGTGCTCGTTGAGCACGATCATGGCGTCGGCGATATGTCCGGCCGGCGGCACGGTGTGAATCATGGTCAGCGCGACGCCGTCGCCGATCAACCATTCCGGCGACAGGTCCGGCTGGGGACCATCGGCATGCATGGCGCGCTCGACGAGGTCGAGACACTGGTCGAGCCCGTAGGAGCCGTAGACGACGTCGTGATATTCGGACGGTGGCGGCGACAGCATGGGATCGCCGGGTCTGACGATGTTGCGCCGGCGCATCTCGTAGGCGCTGATGCCGAGTTGCTTCGCCAGCTCGTCAATTGCGGCTTCGACGGCGATGAGCGCCTGTGGCAGGCCGTAACCGCGAAACGCCCCCGCCGGCACCGTATTGGTATAGACCGCAAAGCCATCGACCCGCTTGTTCGGGCAGTTGTAGACGGCAATGGTCTCCGCCAGGGCGTGGAACATCACGGGACCGGCGTGATTGCCGTAAGCGCCGGTGTTGGAGAGTAGGTCGAGCTGGAGCGCGGTGAGCTTGCCGTCGGCGTCGGCGCCGGCCTTGATGTGGACCCGCATCGGGTGCCGCGTCGAGGTCGCGATGAACTGCTCCTCGCGGGTGAGCTCCAGTTTCACAGCGCGTCCGGTCTTCAGCGCAGCGAGCGCCAGAATGTCCTCGACGAACATCTCCTGCTTGCCGCCAAAACCGCCGCCGACGCGCTCGCAGAACACGCGGACCTTGTCCATGGGAAGCTGGAAGATATTCGAGAGCGCGCGGCGGGTCAGGAACGGCACCTGCGTCGAGCTGCGGACGTTGAGCACCCCGGACTCATCGAGCCAGGCGAGGCCGCCATGGGTCTCCAGCGCGGCATGCTGCACGCGATGACTGTGGAAGGTGGCCTCGTATGTGACGGCGGACGCGGCGAGCGCCGAGGCGACATTGCCGAATTCGCCATGCGTTTCCGCCGCGAGGTTGCACTGGGGATCGGCGATGCGGTTCGCGGTGGTTCGATCGGGATGAATGACGGGCGCGCCCGGCGCCATCGCCTGCTCGGGATCGATCAGCGCCGGCAGAATCTCGTAATCGACCTTCAGCCGGCGGCAGGCCTCCTCGGCGGCGGCCTCGCTCTCGGCGACGATTGCGGCAACGCGCTGGCCGATGAAGCGGACGACGTCGTCGAGAATGCGGGTGTCCTCCGGGTCCATCCAGTCCATCTCGTGCCGCGCAGTCGAGATCAGGACCGATGGTGCATCCTCGTGCGTCAGCACCGCGTGCACGCCGGGAACTTGCAGCGCTTGCGACTTGTCGATCGCGGCGATCCTGGCGTGGGCATGAGGCGATCGCGCCAGCTTGACGTGAAGCAGGCCGTCGATCGCGGTGTCGAAGGTGTAGCGCGCGATGCCACGCACGATGTCGGGGCCGGCGGGCGCCGGCAGGCTGCGGCCGAAGGCGGCGCCTGCCTCGACGCCTGTCTCGACGTTGGTCTTGCCGAGCAATGCATCCTCGATCGAGCGGTAGCCGGTGCAACGGCAGATATTGCCCTTCAGCGCTGCGCCGAGATCGGTGCGCTGGGCCTGGTTCAGCGAGGCGCAGGTCAGGATCATCCCGGCGGTGCAGAAGCCGCATTGGAAACCCTGCGCGTCAAGGAAGGCCTGCTGCATCGGATGCGTGCCGCGGTCTCCGGCGAGGCCTTCGATCGTGGTCACGGGGCGTCCCTCGGCCCGGAACGCCGGGATCAGGCAGCTATGCACCGGCTCGCCGTCAAGCAGCACGGTGCAGGCGCCGCAATCGCCGGCGTCGCAACCCTTTTTCACGCCGAAATGGCCAAGCTCGCGCAGGAACGTGCGCAGGCATTGACCGGCGCGCGGCTCCTGCGCGAACGTCTTGCCGTTGATCTCGAAGCTCACGACGTTGCTCCCAGGAGCTCGCGGCGAATCTCCTCGGCGAGCCGCAATGTCATGTGTTTGCGCCAGAGCGGCTGGCCGTGGATGTCGGTGTGATACAGATCGTCCGTGATCTGCTGCGCGATCGCTGCATGCAACGCACTCGCATCCGGAGCGCCGCGAAAGGACAACTGGATCGGCCGCACCGTCGATGCGGTAACCGTGAGCGTCAGCACGCCATCGGTATCGCGGCTGCCGATCAGGAGCGCCGCCGAGCGGCCGACCGGTGCCAGCGAGATCTGACGAAACGCCGTGCGGCGTTTCAACGCGGCAACCGGAATATCGATCTGGCGTAGCAGGTCGCCCGGCGTCAGGCGATTGCGCTGGTTGCCGGTGACGAAGTCGATCACCGGAATCTTCTGCTCGCCGCCACCGGCCTTCCAGATGGTGCAGACGCCGTCGAGCGCGGAGGCGAGCGAGATCATCGGCCCTGCCGGCAACGACATGCAGAGATTGCCGCCGATGGTCGCGGTCTTCCAGATCTTGAACGAGGCCAAGAAGGCCCGGCAGCACTGGCCGATCAGCGGCGCTGCGCGCCAGTCAGGCGGGCAGGCGAGACCATCGAGCTGCGCGATGGTGCAGGTCGCGGCGATGCTGAGATGGTTCTCTGTGACCGTCAGCGCCGGCCATTTCAGATCGGTGAGATCGATCAGTCGTGTCAGATGAGTCTGCGGCTCCGAGAACAGCCAGGTGCCGCCTGCCAGCCAAGCATCCCCAGCCGTCCAGACCGGCAGCTGTGCGCGCGTTTGCGGATGGGCGACCGCTGTGATGGTATTCAAGTCCATGGCTGCGCCCACGCTAGCGTCGGGTGAATCGTCCGACGGAAAGTCTTGCAAGACCGGAGCCAAGTCGCAACAAGAAGTCGCAACGGCAGGTCGCAGCAAATCCGCGATCGGACCCGCCTCCGCCTTGCGGTCCCGTCGTCAACGAATGTGAGGAGAAGCGGAATCATGGACGACACAAGGCCGATTTGGATCAGGGATCCCCTGGCGATCCTCGCCGACGGTGCCGAGCGCGGGATTGTGGTGACGGACGGCCGGATTGTCGAGCTGGTGCCGGCCGGCGGCACGCCTGCGACCGCCGATGTCGCGGTGTTCGATGCGGCCGAGCACGTCGTGCTGCCGGGTCTGATCAACACCCATCATCACTTCTACCAGACGCTGACGCGGGCGCTGCCGGCGGCGATGGACCGCGAGCTGTTCCCCTGGCTCCAGGCACTTTATCCGGTCTGGGCCAAGCTGACGCCTGACGCGCTCGAGCTCGGCGTCACCGTGGCGATGTCCGAGCTGCTACTGTCGGGCTGCACCACCACGACCGATCATCATTACGTTTTCCCGGCAGGACTCGAGGGCGCCGTCGACATCGAGGTCGGCGTCGCAAAGCGGCTCGGTGTGCGCGTGCTGCTGACGCGCGGCTCGATGAACCTGTCGCAGCGCGACGGCGGCCTGCCGCCCGACAGCGTGGTGCAGGACGAGGACACGATCCTCGCCGACAGCGCGCGCGTGGTGGCAAAACATCACCAGCGCGGTCCGGATGCAATGGTGCAGATCGCGCTGGCGCCGTGCTCGCCGTTCTCGGTGACGACGTCGCTGATGCGCGCGACCGCCGATCTCGCCGGCAAGCTCGATGTGCGTCTGCATACCCATCTCGCCGAGACCGAGGACGAGAACAAGTTTTGCGAGCAGATGTATGGCTGCCGCCCGCTCGACTATCTCGAACAATGCGGTTGGCTCTCTGCGCGAACCTGGCTTGCTCACGGGATTTTCTTCAACGCCGACGAGATCAAGCGGCTCGGCAAGGCCAGGACGACCATCAGCCATTGCGCATGCAGCAACCAGTTGCTGGCGTCAGGCCGCTGTCCGGTCTGCGAGATGGAAGAGGCCGGCGTCGGCATTGGGCTCGGCGTGGACGGCTCGGCCTCGAACGACGGATCGAACCTGATGCAGGAGGTGCGGGCTGCGTTCCTGCTGCAACGGGCCCGCTATGGCGTCACGAAAGTCAGCCACAAGGACGCGTTGCGCTGGGCCACCAAGGGCTCGGCGGCCTGCGTCGGCCGGCCGGAACTCGGCGAGATCGCCATCGGCAAGGCGGCTGATCTCGCGCTGTTCAAGCTGGACGAGCTGCGCTTCTCCGGCCATGGCGATCCCTTGGCCGCGCTGGTTCTGTGCGGAGCGCATCGGGCCGATCGCGTGATGGTAGCCGGACAATGGGTCGTGACCGACGGTGCGATTCCGGGTCTCGATGTCGCCGATCTCATCCGTCGCCACAGTTCCGCGGCGCGGGCCATGCAGTCGGGATAAGGCAGAAATTGAAAGAGGGGGCGACCACAAGTGCCGGGTGCTTCTGGCCACCCCCTCCGAACCTCCTCCGGGAGGAGCAGGTGATCTGGGCAAAGCAAGAAGCGTGCTACTTGCCCGGCAGCCTGTCGTCGATGCCCTTGACGTAGAAATTCATGCCGAGGATCTGGCTGTCATCGAGGTGATCACCGCCCTTGCACTCCACCGGCTTGCCGTCCTGCCCAACAATCGGGCATTTGAACGGATGCAGCTTGCCTGCGGTGATCGCGGCCTGGGCATCCTCCGCCATTTTCTTCACCTCGTCGGGCATGTTGGTATAGGGCGCCATCGCGAACATGTGGCTGTCGAGGCCGCCCCAGCTGTCCTCGGACTTCCAGGTGCCGGCGAGCTCGGCCTTGACGCGCTCGATGTAGTAGGGGCCCCAGGTGTCCAGGATCGAGGTCAGCTGGGTCTTCGGCCCGAACTTGATCATCTCGGAATCCTGGCCGAAGGCGAGCTTGCCGCGTTCGCTGGCGATCTGCATCGCCGCGGGCGAATCCGTATGCTGCATGATCACGTCGGCGCCCTGGTCGATCAAAGCCTTGGCGGCGTCGGCCTCCTTGCCCGGATCGAACCAGGTGTTGGCCCAGATGATCTTGACCTTGATGTTCGGGTTGATGGTCTGTGCCGCCAGCATCGTCGCGTTGATGCCGGAGACGACCTCCGGAATCGGGAACGAGCCGATGTAGCCGAGCACGCCGGACTTCGACATCTTGGCCGCGATCAGGCCTTGAATGTAGCGGCCCTGATACCATCTGGCCGAATAGGTCGACATGTTTGGGTTGCGCTTGTATCCGGTCGCGTGCTCGAAATGCACATTCGGATATTTCTTGGCGACCTTCAGCGTCGGATCCATGTAGCCGAACGACGTCGTGAAGATCAGCTTGTTGCCGGCGCGGACGAGCTGCTCGATGGCGCGTTCGGCGTCGGGGCCTTCGGGCACGTTCTCGAGATAGGTGGTCTCGATCTTGTCGCCCAATTCCTTGACCAGAGCCTGGCGCCCGAGATCGTGCTGATAGGTCCACCCCAAGTCTCCGATCGGGCCCAGATAGATGAAGCCGACCTTCAGCTTGTCGGCGGCGGAGGCTGCACTGATGCTCCCGGCGAGCAAGAGTGTGGCGGCCAGCGCAAGAAGTGATTTCCTCATCATCGATCTCCAAACATCAGGGGGAAGCCACGATCCGCAACCTGCGCGCCCCATCGCGCCTGTCGCGAAAATGAAACTCAGCGGTCAGGTACGAACACGGTCCCGAGCGCGGCCGGTGCGGTCGAGCCGCCGCTGCGCGCACGGGAGAGCAGAACCAGAACGATGACGGTCGCAAGATAAGGCAGCGCCGACATGAATTGCGAGGGAATGCCGACGCCCCAGCCTTGCGCATGCAGCTGAAGGATCGTCACGGCGCCGAAGAGATAGGCGCCGACTACGAGCCGGCCCGGCCGCCAGGACGAGAACACCACCAGCGCCAGGGCGATCCAGCCGCGGCCCGCGGTCATGCCGGGGATGAAGAACGGCGTATAGGCGAGCGGCAGATAGGCGCCTGCAAGCCCGGCGCAGGCGCCACCGAACATCACGGCGAAGGTGCGGATCCGCAACACGGGATAACCCAGCGCATGTGCGGAGACGTGATTGTCGCCGCAGGCGCGCAGGATCAGTCCCGCGCGCGTACGGTACAGGAACCACCAGACGGCGACGACGAGTGCAATGGAGAAGTAGACGAAAGCATCCTCGCCGAACAGCACGCGGCCGACCAGCGGGATATCGGTGAGGCCCGGAATGGAGAGATGGGCTGCCGGCGTGATGCGCTCGCCGACGAAGCCGGCACCGACCAGTCCGGACAGCCCGACGCCGAGGATGGTCAGCGCGAGACCCGTCGCGACCTGGTTGACGGCGAGCCCGAGCGCCATCAATGCGAAGATCAGCGACATCATCGTGCCCGCGAGGATGCCGAACAGCGCCCCAACGAAGATCGACCCGGTGAGCCAGGCCCCGGCAAAGCCGCAGGCCGCGCCGACGATCATCATGCCCTCGACGCCGAGATTGAGCACGCCGGAGCGCTCGGTCACGAGCTCTCCGGTCGCGGCGAGCAGGAGCGGCGTCGATGCGGCGAGCACCGAAAGGATGATGGCTTCAACGAGTTCCACGGGCCACCTGACGGTTCGGGAAGACCAGCCTGAAGCGATAGAGGATCAGGGAATCGCAGGCGAGCACGTAGAACAGCAGAATACCCTGAAAAACCTTGGTGACATCCAACGGGATCTTCATCGCGATCTGCGCTTGCTCGCCGCCGATAAAGGTCAACGCAAGGAACAGGCCCGCAACCAGTATTCCCAGCGGATTCAGCCGGCCGAGGAAGGCAACGATGATCGCCGTAAAACCGTAGCCGGGGGAGATGCCGGGCTGGAGATGGCCGACGGGACCTGCAACCTCGATGATGCCGGCGAGGCCCGCGAGCGCGCCTGATACCACGAAGGTCAGGATGACCAGATGGTCGGCTTTGAAGCCGCCGAACTGCGCCGCGCGGGGGGCTGCGCCAACGACGCGGATCTCAAAACCCTTGATGGTTCGCCCGAGCAGGATTGCGGCGGCCGCCACGACCAGAAGCGCGATGATCGCGCCGAGATGCAGCCGGCCGCCCTCGATCAGCAGCGGGACGGTTGCCACCGGGTCGAACTCGGCCGTGGTTGGGAAGTTGAAGCCGTGCGGATCACGCCAGGGGCCGCGCACGAGATAGTCGAGGAAGAGGTCGGCAACATAGACCAGCATCAAGCTGGTCAGGATCTCGCTGGCACCGAACCTCACCTTGCAGATCGCCGGGATCAGCGCATAGAGCGCACCTGCGGCGGCGGCAAGGACGATCATGGCGGGCAGCACCCAGGCGCCGGCGTCGGTGCCTTGCGTCCTCACCGCGATCCAGCTTCCGGCCACCGCGCCGATCAGGAACTGACCTTCGGCGCCGATGTTCCAGGCATTGGCGAGATAGCAGAGCGACAGCCCGATCGCGATCATCACCAGCGGCGTTGCCTTTACCGCGATCTCCTGCAGCGAATAGCCGTCGGTCAAGGGCGCGATGAAATAGGCGTGCAAAGCGAGCAGCGGGTTCTTGCCGAGGATCGCGAACAGGATGACCATGGTCACGATCGTGAGGCCGACCGCGATCAGCGGCGAGACCAGCGCGATCGTGCCGGAACGCTCGGCGCGCTTCTCAAGCACCAACTGCATGCGCCGCCTCCTTCGGCTCCAGCATGCTGCCGCCCATGAGAAGGCCGAGCTTTTCGCGCGTCGCCTCGCTGGCGGCGAGCGGCGCTGATAACCTGCCGTGGAACATCACGGCGATACGGTCGGCGATCTCGGCGAGTTCGTCCAGATCCTGGCTGGTCACGAGCACGGCGGCGCCCGCGGTTGCGAGATCAAGCAGCGCCTGGCGAATGACGGCAGCGGCGCCGGCGTCGACGCCCCAGGTCGGCTGGCTCACGACCAGCACCGCGGGGTTGCGCAGGATCTCGCGCCCCACGATGAATTTCTGCAGATTGCCGCCGGAAAGGGATGCTGCTTCGGGATCGCGCTTGGCCTTGCGCACGTCGAACGTCTCGGTCGCGCGGTCGACGGTCTTCAGCGTGGCGGCGGTATCGATGAAGCCGCGATGCACCATGCCGCTCGCGGCATGGCCGGTGAGCAGCGCGTTCTCCGAGAGCTTCATGCGCGGCGCCGTGCCGTGGCCGAGCCGCTCCTCGGGAACGAAGGCGGCACCCAGCTTACGCCGTTGCGTGATGGAGAGATGGCCGGCGGCAATGCCTTCGATCACCACCGTGCCCGGATCCTTCGACAATCGCTCGCCGGACAGCGCGGCGAATAATTCGTCCTGGCCGTTGCCGGCAACGCCCGCGATCCCCAGAATCTCGCCGCCCTTCAGTTCGAAAGAGATGTGCGCGAGCCGCACGCCATGCGCCTCGCCTGGTGCGAGCGACAGATCGTTGACGACGAGCCGCGGCACGGTGGTCGTCCGGCCGGCCGCCGCCTTCACCTCCTTGATCTCTCCGCCGACCATCATGCGCGCGAGCGAAGCGGCGGTCTCGCGCCGGGGATCGCAGGTCTCGACCTTTCTGCCGCCGCGCAGGATCGTGGCGGTATCGCAGAGCCGCTTCACCTCCTCGAGCTTGTGGCTGATGTAGAGGATGGCGCGGCCTTCGGACTTGAGGCGCTCCAGTACGATGAAAAGCTGATCGGATTCCTGCGGCGTTAAGACTGCGGTGGGCTCGTCCAGGATCAGGAATTTCGGATCCTGCATCAAGGCGCGGACGATCTCGATGCGCTGGCGCTCGCCGACCGACAATTGCCAGACCTCGCGCCGGGGATCGAGCGGAAGGCCGTAAGTCTTCGACACCTGTGCCAGCCGCGCCGACATGTCGTTGAAGGATTCCCGTCCGTCGAGGCCGAGCGCGACGTTCTCGGCGACCGTGAGATTGTCGAACAGCGAGAAGTGCTGAAATACCATGCCGATGCCGCGGCTGCGGGCTTCCGAGGGGCCGGACAGCACGATGCGTTCGCCCAGCCAGTAAATTTCACCGGCGCTGGGCTGGATCAGCCCGTAGACCGCCTTGACCAGCGTCGACTTGCCGGCCCCATTTTCACCGAGCAGCGCGTGGATTTGGCCGGGCCAGATATCGATGTCGATAGAATCGTTGGCAAGGAAATCGCCATACCGTTTGGTGAGCCCGATCGTCCGCAGCAGCGGAGATTCGCCGGAATTCAGGCCGTCAGGTGTTGAATCTAACATTCGCTGATGCGCTTGCATGGGTGAAATATCGCGATAGTGGGCCAGTTTGGAGCCCGGCGTAAGGTGTGAAAATGCATCATCCCTTGCTCAACGCTTCGGCAGGCACCGGGGGACCGTGCGTGTTGAAGCCCTGGCATCGCCTGCGGGCGCCGCTTCAGCTGGGCCTGTTGCAGATTTGTGACGGTGGAACCCGCCATGCTGACTTGACGTCGCAGTGGGCAAAGATGCGCGCGCCCATGCACTGCGGATCGACTCAACGTCGGCTCCTGACCATCGTGCTCCGCAACATCCGCTCGATATGAAGAGCGAGATCAAATGGAATGCCCGGCGGCGGCCGGCCTCAGCCGGCAAGTCATCTGGACGAAATACGAATCAGCCAAGCTTCGGATGGTGGCCGCACCATCGGAGTTACCCTAGCCCGTATATGAATAGCGATATCTCGTTGTCCTCAGATCGCGGAAACCGGTTCTACCAAGGTGTGGCTGCGACGTTTTTCGCCAACGCCCTCCAGGCGGTCAATTTTCTCGGGGATCGATTCCTGAGAAAATCGCATCATTCGTTGTCGGCCATCGAGGACCTCTACCGGCACGCGATGGACAGCGCATTTTCGGTGACCGAGGCCTTCCTCGTCACCGGCGCACCCCACGCATCCGCCTATTACCCCCGTGACTTCGCCTGGTTCTATCCTGACGTCCTCGACCCCGAAACCATCATGGATGCGCAGGACGCGGTGCGGCGGGCGCGGCTTCTCGACAGGAGCATCCGTTTGTTGCTGGAGGCGGTTCGCGCCGATGTCGTCACGACGACCATCGTCCCGGCCGGGCGCGGTCGATACCTCGGCGTGAATTACTTCTCGCGCCCGTCGGATACGCTGCTCGGCATTCTGGCCGGCCTGCAGCAGATGATCTTGGCCGACCAGAGGGCGCCGTCCTATCTGGCGATGTCACAATGCGCGCATGCCGGCCGCCTGCTGGTGGCCGAATATGGCGGTGACCTAAAGCGTGCCATCCTTAAGCTCGCAAGCGAGCTCGAGCCGTTCGATCATGACGGCAGCACCTATTTGCTGTGCGACGCTCGTGGTCCTCGCTCCGCCGCAACGGATACCCGCGCCGAGCGCCGGCGCTTCGTGACCAATGCCTGCGTCCATACGACCTTCGTGTGGAGCGTGCAGCTTGGAATCGTCGATGAGAACGAGCTGAAGCGTCTGCTCGGGCGCGACCTCGTGCAGTACAAGAAGGATCTGCTCCGCCTGTTCGGCAGGGACGGATACGTCAGGCATTCTCTCGACGGACCGGAGGGCCCGCCGGCGTCCTCGGTCGCGCTGGATTTCGTCAGCGTGCATCGCGGCTTCTGGAATCTGAACGATGCCAGCGAGCGGGCGCTGTTCGCGGCGACGGCGGATCTGATCATTGCGGAGCCGCGCTTTCGCATCCCCAGCACGTACCACTTCCTGGTGTCCGCGGATAATCCGCGGAACAAGATGATCCACAAGATCGCGGCGCCTGCCTACCAGGGACGTACCTCCTGGCCGACGTTCAACGTCGAATTTGCGGATCGCATGCTGGACTATGATGAATTCTCGGGAAGCGACACCTACCGTTCCTGCGCTCAGGGAATATTGAAGGACATACGGACCGCGACCGAGCTGCACGGCGGATATCAGGAGTTGATCTCCGAACAGGGTCTGAAATATCGCACCTGGGCCTATAACGGCGCGGTGGCTCACTCCTGGTTTCCGCGCTTCTTGTCCGTCTGGAGGAGGGCATATGGATCCCCGCTCCTGCAGTGGAACGACTGGACTCGGTGATATCCCGGCAGGTTGTCGCCGAGGATCAGCGCGAATCTGTCACGCCACGAGATCCAGCAACCGGCACGATCCGCGCACGAGCACCTTGCGTCCGGCCGGCGTTATTGCAGGTACACCGTCGTTGATGGCAACAAGGCCAAGCTCGACGAGGCCATCGACGAGATAGGACTTCGCGAGGCGGCCGTTCGACAGCGGGTTACGAAGTGTACGCAGCGCTTCCCACTGGTCCGACGCAAGTTCGAAGTCGAAATCGTTGCTCATGTCACCTCAGGAGATCGTGCCGTTCGCGCCCCTGTTAGCGGCGCCGCATGAAGACCATGCGACGACAATGAGTCGGGAATTCGGTAGGCCGTTTAGAACGCCTCTTCACAAATTGCCGCACTACGTTGCGACACGAGAAGAAGATCGCTTGATCGGGAATACGTCCGTGGCTTGATCACTAATTGATGATCCACAGTTGATGCTGCGCTGCGAGCTACCGCAGTGCACGGGAAGTATCACTGTCCCATGATGCGTCGCGATATGCACAGAAATCGTGACGCGAGCAATCCGGGATTCTGTTAGGTTGATTTGCGGGGAATGACTTCACGCGGCAGGAGTGGAGTGCATGAACAGGCTGGTCGAAATTCGCAGTCAGGAATCCCTGTGCCGGGAGCGTGCGGCCCGCGATTTTGATCGCCGGCTGTTTTGGCTCGCGCAAGCCGAGGAATGGAAGCAGCGCGCGCTCGAGGAAATCGCCTGTCACTTCCGGGAGTGTAACGTCGGCCAGGCGGAGCTTGCGCGAAACTGACGTTTCGCCACCGCGGTTGGCCGCGCGCGAGACTTACTGATAAGTCGCCACGATATCCGAGACGGCGCGCTCGAGCTGTTGCGCGGTGGCGCATTGGCGCACGACGCTGCAGAAGGTCGCGTAGCGCGGCATCTCGGAATCGCCGAAGCCCCAGGCGAGCCGTCCTTCGGGATTGAGCCAGACCAGCCGCTTCGAGCGTTCGGAGATGCGGCGCAGGATATCGGCGCGCGGGTCGAGATTGTTGCTGCGGGCATCCCCGAGGACGATCACCGTGGTTTGCGGCGTCAGCGCGCTCATGAAGTCCTTCTCGAAATCGACCAGCGAAGAGCCGTAGTCCGACGAGCCGAAACCGACCTTGGACATGATCTCGGCCATCGCCTCTTCCGGCGATTTCGCCTCCAGGACGTCGCTGACCTCGATCAGATGCGAGGAGAAGGCGAAGGAGCGGACGTCATCGACCACTTCGTGCAAGGAGTGGATCAGGAGCAGGAAGAAATCGGAGACCTGGGCGACAGAGCCGGAGACGTCGCAGAGCGCCACGATCTTCGGCCGGTCGCGATGCTTGCGTTTCCACGCAGTCAGGAACGGCACGCCGCCCCAGGCCGCGTTGCGGCGCAGCGTGCGGCGGACGTCGAGATGGCCGCGGCGCTGGCGCTTGCGCGGCTTGGAATAGCGCTCGCGCAGCCGGCGCGCGATCTGGCGGATGAGGGCGCGCATCTCGGCGACCTGGCGCCGCTCGATGCGGGCAAGCGGCGCGTTGCGCAGGATCTCGTTGCGAAGATTTTCGGCCTCCTCGCGGGCATAGAGCGCAAGCCCCTGCGCGACCGTGTCGCGCACCGCCTCGCGCAAGGCGTCGAGCGCGGCGCGCAGGCGCTCGGCCAGCGCCGGGTTGGTCGCGGTCAGCTGTTCGAGATCGTCGCGCAGGCGCTGCAGGCCCATGGCGTCGAGGATGCGGCTCGAGAAGATGCCGCGCTGGGTGGAGTAGCGGATGTCGGACAGGGAGGCCGCACCGGAGGCGCTGGCGATGGCGGCCGCGATCGCATTGCGGTCCTGCGACAGCAGCATCTGCGCAAGCGGACCCAAACCCTCAGGAGGCTGAACTTCGCCCCGCTCGCTGGCCGAACTGGTCGAGGGCGACTGATCTGTGTCCTGCGAAGCGTCGTCGTTGTTCGTCTCGGGCTGGTCCTGCCGCGGTTCCGGCCGGCTGAAGAACAGATCGAAACAGTCGCCGAGCGCGAGCTTCTCGTCCTGCGACTTGGCGAGCGTCAGCAGCAGCGCGTCGCGCAGCACGGCACGGTCGGAGATGCCGACTTGCGCGACGGCGCGCATTGCATCGATGCTTTCGGCAGGCGAAACGTGAACGCCGACGCCCCGCGCTGCCCGAAAGAAACGATGGAGGTTCTCGCGCATCGGCGTCAACCGAAGACGTTGGACCGTGCCGCCTTGGCAATGAAGGTCGTCACCTGCGGCGATGCGGCCTCGATGTCAGCTTCGTATTTCAGGAGCACGTTGAGGGTGTCCTTGACGATATCGGTGTCGAGCTCGGTGGCCTGGAGCAGCACCAGGACGCGTGCCCAGTCGATGGTCTCGCTGACCGACGGCAGCTTCTTCAGATCCAGCGAGCGGATCTCGTGGATGAAGCCGACCATCTGCCGGCGCAGCGCCTGCGAGATGCCGGGCACGCGGCTTTCGACGATGCGCTCCTCGAGCCGCTGCTCGGGAAAGCCGATATGCAGATGCAGGCAGCGCCGCTTCAAGGCGTCGCCGAGGTCGCGTTCGCTGTTGGAAGTGAGGATCACGGTCGGCGGCGTGATCGCCGAGACGGTGCCGAGCTCCGGGATCGTGACCTGGAAGTCGGACAGAATCTCCAGCAGCAGCGATTCGAATTCCGCGTCCGACTTGTCGATCTCGTCGATCAGCAGCACGCAGCCGCCCGGCTGTTCCAGCGCCTGAAGCAGGGGACGCGGCTCGACGAATTCCTTGGAGAAGAACACGTCGCCAAAATCGTGGAGCTGGTCGAGCGCGGCATGCAGTGTCTGCGCGCCGCCGAGGACTTCGCCGAGCTTGTCCTTAAGGATCTGGGTGTAGAGAAGCTGCTTGGCGTATTTCCACTCGTAGAGCGCCTTGGCTTCGTCGAGGCCTTCATAGCATTGCAGGCGGATCATCTTCATGCCGCGCCAGGCGGCGATCGCCTTGGCAAGCTCGGTCTTGCCGACGCCCGCAGGGCCCTCGACCAGGATCGGCTTCTCGATCTGCTGCGACAAATAGACGGCGGTCGCGATCTGCCGGCTCGCGATATAGCCCTGCGCGGCGAGGCCGCTCTCCACTGCCTCGATCGAGGTCGAGGCCTTCTGATCAGCCACGAATGGGCGCTCCCAAGGTCTTGCTTGAGGCTTGTTCTGCCTGCGTTCCCGGCAAAGAACAAGCCTCGTTTGGGAGACATCAGACCCGCATCAGCGGCGTTTTTTCCGCTGAACGCAAATAGTTGAGCGGTTCGCCGTCCGCAGGATCAGTGCCGCAGCACGGTCGGCTTGCGGATGGTCTGTCTGACTTCGGCGCCGCAATCGGCGCATTCATACACAAAGTCGATCTTGGCAAGGCTCCAATGCGGCTCGACCTCGCGCACATACATCGGCAGGAACCCCATGCAGGTGGGGCAATTCACGGGCGCGATTTCGACGTCCTGATGATGCTGTACATAAGCTGGCATCTCGGCTCTCCTTCGCAGGCGACCACCAAACCCCGCGCAGAAGTTACTGCCGGTTGCGTCAGGCGCACCATCAACTCTTTCGAACGGATGTCGAACGGCGGAGGTTTGTCGCTCGCTGTGACATTCTTGTTACGTGTCTGTACTGTAACGGGCAGACGGAATGCCTATTTCTGCGGCCAATCCGGCTTTTTCGGATCCTCACCCAACGATAAGGGAGCAACGCCCATGACCCATGCCATTCGTTTTCACAAGACCGGCGGTCCGGAAGTCCTGGTCTGGGAGGAGGTCAGCGTCGGCAAGCCCGGGCCGGGCGAGGCGCGCATCCGCCACACCGCGGTCGGCCTCAACTTCGTCGATATCTACAACCGTTCGGGCCTGTACCCGGCGCAACTGCCGAGCGGGCTCGGCAGCGAGGCGGCCGGAATCGTCGAGGAGGTCGGGCCCGGTGTCACCGATCTGAAGCCGGGCGATCGTGTCGCCTATGGCGCCTCGCCGCTCGGGGCCTATTCCGAGGCGCGGCTGATCCCTGCTGACCGTTTGCTGAAGCTGCCCGACGGCGTCGACGACAAGACCGCGGCGGCGATGATGCTCAAAGGGCTCACCACACAATATCTGATCCGGCAGACCTATCGGGTGAAGGCTGGCGACACGATCCTGCTGCATGCGGCGGCCGGCGGCGTCGGCCTGATCCTGAGCCAGTGGGCCAAGCACCTCGGCGCGACCGTGATCGGCACCGTCAGCAACGACGAGAAAGCCAAGCTTGCCAAGGCGCATGGCTGCGATCACGTCATCATCTACACCCGCGAGGATTTCGTGAAGCGGGTGGACGAGATCACGGGCGGCAAGAAGGTGCCGGTGGTCTACGATTCCGTCGGCAAGGACACGTTCCTGAAATCGCTGGACTGCCTCGCGCCGCTCGGCGTCGCCGCGCTGTTCGGCCAGTCCTCCGGCGCGGTCGAGCCGCTCAATCTCGGCCTGCTGGCCCAGAAGGGCTCGCTCTACGTCACCCGCCCGACACTGTTCACCTATGCCGCCAAGCGTGAAAATCTGGTTGCGATGGCAGGCGAGCTGTTTGACGTCGTCAAGTCCGGCGCGGTCAAGATCGAGGTGCATCAGACCTACCCGTTGAAGGACGCCGCCAAGGCGCATGCCGATCTCGCCGCGCGCAAGACGACGGGATCGACCGTCCTCACGGTCTGATCCGCTCCGGGACGTGACGCAGGCTCGGCTGCGTCACGTCCGTTCGTGCTTGCGCAGATCGCGGGTGTGGTCGAGGCGGACTGCCTGGAGGTCGACCTCTTCCGGCGGGATCTGGGGCAGCGCCGCCTCGGTCAGGATGGCCTCGGTGACGTCCTCGACCGAATTCTCCGCGATTTCGTGGATGAACGAGACGTTCTGATATTCGCCCGAGGCGATGCGGGAGACGACCTCGCGCCTGGTGATTTCGGGGTCGACGACCGCCTCACGGCCGCGCCGCCCATAGTCGATCATCACCACGAAATATTGCATGAAAACGACCCTGCCGCGCTCCCGTCACCGGGGACGCGGCAGAGTATTTCCGAAAAACGGAATCAAGTCAAGGATTCTTTCTGAAAAACGGAAATTGGCGTCACTTGCCCTTCTTGCGCGGCCGCGCCGATTTGGCGCGCAGCCGCTCGAGCTGTCCTTTGGGCATCGACAGGCAGATCTCCCCGACCCAGTCGAGCTTGACGCCGACGATCGGCTTGGCATTGAAGCTGGTGAGATTGACGACGGACGGACTTTTCCCCCGCTCGATGGTCTTCAGATAGCGCTCGCCGGTCTTGAGCCGGACCACGGCCTCCTCGCCGTAGAAGCTCGACAGCGGGTGGCGCTGGTCCTTGTAGACCACAATCACGTCGCCGCTCTCGTATTTGGGCAGCATCGAATCGCCCACGATTTCGAATGCGACGGTTTCTTCCATGATCGGGAAGGGCAGCGTGATGTCGCCAAGCCCCTCGGGCGGAACCTGCTCGTAATCCGGCTCGATCACGGCGCCGGCGCCGACCCGGCCCATGATCGGCGCGAGATTGAGCTCAAGATATTCCATGATCGGAATGATCTCCGAAGCCTTCACCAGACGTTCGCCGCCGAGGATCTCCGAGACCGCGCCGGGGCGCACGCCCATGGCCGCCGCCAGGCCGCCCTTGCTCTTGCCCGTCTTCTCCAGGCCCCGCTCGATCATTGCAACGTCCAACATGCTGATTCCCTCGATTGCGCACCGTCTTGCCTCTTGTAATCCGAAATTCGGAATTGATGCAATTATGAATATCAGAATTATCGCTTGACTCGTGCTTCGGAATACCGGAATGTGTGTTTCGTCTCCCGGTCGCTCAACGGGGGGAGGCGCATCACAGGACAGCATCATGGAACCGGGCCATTGGCCGTCGGAGCACTCCGACGCGCTTCGCGACTATTTTCGCAAGGGCATGTCTTATGCGGAGATCGGAAGACAGATTAATGCAAGGTTTGGAACGGCTTATACCCGCAATGCGGTGATCGGCCGCGCCAAGCGGCTCGGGCTCGTCATCCCGGAATGGATAACGAGCCCGTCGATCACGCCATATTTGCCTGGTGAGGCTCCGGTTTCGCCGCGCCGCGCCGTGTTACCGAACCTGAACGTGCCGCCGAAGTCCGCAATGAAGCCGGCGGCGCCGGTGAAGTTGCGCTGCGTCGGCGTTCAGCCGCGCCTGATCCAACTGGTCGAGCTCGAGCCGGCCGATTGCCGCTATCCCTATGGCGGCGACAAGGACGGGGAGGAGATTGCCTTCTGTGGTCATCCCTGCCGGCCAGGTTCCAGCTATTGCGCGCCGCATGCGCGCCTGACGCGCCGCTCCGGTGCGGCATCCGCGCGCGCCACCGGTCCCGTCGTGCTGAGGCTGGTCTCCGCTGCCTGAGCTCCCACCCGTTTCATCGTCCATTTCGCAAGGAGTATCCGAGTGGCTCGTGTCCGACGCAACAAGTCCTACAAATTGGCCCAGATCTACGACCGGCGGTCCCGCGAGGTACCGTTCAACGCCGAAGTGGCGGAGGTCGAGATCGACAATCCGCTGGCGCTCGATTCTGGTGAGAAGATCCTGGCCATCCGCTCGATCCGCGGCGATCCGCTGGGGCGGCTGCACGCACACCACCAGATCGACGAGGCGCAATATCGCGGCGGGCGTGCCTTCCAGAATGATTGGGAGAGGGCGGAGCGGGGGCCTCAGGCGGTGGACCCGACCCGGGAATATGTCGACGGCACGCGCACGCGCGACCCCGTCACCGAGAGCCAGCGCCAGGCGGTGTTGCGGTTGAACCGGGTCGAGCGCGAGCTTGGCACCGACGGCGCCGCGCTGGTGCACGACGTGCTGATCCTGGGCCTCACCATGGATCAGGTCGGCGCGCGTCGCGCCGTTCGGGCGCAGCGCTGGAACGACTATTTTGCGCGGCGCTTTCGCGAATGTCTGGACCGGCTGGCGCTGGTCTATGGCTTTGCGACAGAAACGAGCGCCCGGCGGGCGGAGCGGCGCGGGTGAAGACAGTCGGTCGCTTATGGATGTGGTACGATCTTATAAGGCGTCGTGTACGGCTCGACGCGCAGCGAGGCATTGGCCAGAAGCCCGATCTTGGCGGTCGGCGCCTGCTGCAATTCACCGTTCGGGCCGCGATGCACGTTGTACTGCCATACGGTGAGATCGCCCTTCTGCGCGAGCGCGTGCGCAACCGCGCTCGCATCATTGCCCCCGAGCCCGTGGAGCTCCTCCGCCGATAACCCGATCACGATTTCGTCCTTGATGGTGATGATCTTGAACAGGTTCATCTTGGTCTCCTGCGCCCATGCGCCTTGTATCGAGAGGGTGAAAAGCGCGACCGCGGCGCCCTTGATGAGATCGCAGCGAGAAATCATGTCGTCATCCTTGGTGCTGAGGCGCGCCCGAATCGAAGAGTCTCAGCCATGGCGCCCGTAATCTGCGTGGCCGTGTCGCAACGGCTTGGTCGCTCGCTTATGGACAATGGTTCATAGGCGGACATCCGGACCGACGAGCGACAGCGCGCCGAGATCGGGACGCTGGAGATCAGCTTTCGAGGTCGAGGTTCATTTGCCGCCGATACAACCGCTGGGCCAGACTCAACAATTACGTGTACGCGCCGAGAAGCGCTCGTATGCAGCCAATGTGCATTCATGTCGGAAACGAGCCGAAACGTTGGGCCCATTGACAGCGGTCGAGGCTGTGTTGCGTGATAGATGCCGCTTCTTGACGCAGGTGGGTGACGGCGGTCGATATTCCTGTTATCCGGAATTGCCGTGCTGCGATGCAGATGAAGCATCTCTGCACCCACTGTCGGACTTGCCGGGCGGGTTGTTCCTTGGCATAGTTACAACCAGATGGTTGAGCGTTGTTGGACATGTCGTTCGGCGTGCCAGCCGGCCGGGGCCACCCGGCCGACAGTTCGTCGCCATAGGTCTGTTGTGGCGGCTTGCTGCGGCGTCTTGTTGCGGCGTTCGGTCTCGAGCGGATCACGAAGGCCGACGCTTGTCATAGGTGCGAGATGAAGAACCTCAATTTCGCGGCTGAGTTGCACCTCAAGCTCGGCGCGCCCGCAAGCGGCACGGTCGAAAGTCTGCGCTTGCTCCGCGCGTTCCTTAAGCTCGCGCCGCGACAGCGTTTCGAGGTGATCAAGCTGGTCGAAGACCTCGCCACCGAAGAAGCCCTTCCCGAGCACCCCTTGTCCTGAGTCCGGCCCGTCTCTTCGCTTTCCTGCCCTCGCCGGGCCCCGGCGAGGTTTCCCCGCGGCTGGCCGCTGGAAGGCGATCCGGCAAGTGTGGTATTCAGTCGGGAAAACGGGAGGAGTGCGAACCATGATCGAACCGAAGCTTGAAGTTCCGGCCGAACTGCGCGACCTGGCCGAGAAGACGATTGATCAGGCCGAAAAAGCGTTCGGCATGTTTTTCGAAGCCGCTAGCAAGTCAATGACGTCAGTTCCAGGTGCGGGGACGGAGGTGTCGAAGCAGGCGTTGAATTTCACTGAGCAGAATATGAAGTCGGCTTTCGAGCATGCGCGCAAGCTGGTCCACGCTACCGACCTTCAGGAAGCGATGCGAATCCAGTCCGATTTCCTGCGCAGCCAGTTCACCAGTGCTGGAGATCACATGCGCCAGATGACCGGCAGTCTTATGCAATCGGGCAAGGGCAAGTCCTGATCCTCGACCTGTGCGCAGAGTGCCCACAAATTGAACTTGCGTGGCACGGCGATCCGCATTTCGATGCTGACGCAGATCCATGACGGGCCACCGAATGACCTTGTTCGCCGTCCGTCATCTCTTCTGCTGATCCCTGTCGGTCCTCCGGCAGGGATTTTTATGTGTGGCAGGTCCCGTGCTCGGCGCGCCACCAAAGCGCGATGAGATCAGGAAGATCGTCATCGTGCTTTGGGGGTATTGTTTGAGCATGATCTTTTCGGAAAGCCGCTCCGCGCTTTTCCGGATCATGCATTAGCGCAGCGATGCGATGTAGGCCGCGATGTCGCCCGCTTCGGTCCGGCTCAAGGGGAAGTTCGGCATCTTCGGGTGCGGATCGAGCAGGAAGAAGGCGAGTCTCTCCGGACTGAAATCTGGCCTGCGCGCGACAGAGGCAAAGGAAGGGACGTCGGCGCTCGCCTGGGTCTGGCCGTTGGCGACGATATGGCAGCTTGCGCACCAGCGCTTGGCGAGGTCCGCACCGTGGCCGGCATCGGCTGCGAGCGCGGGCGACGTGCCGATGCTCGAGGTTACGGCAAGCAACAGGCAGATTCGTCTCAAATGCTGGTGCATCGGGCAACCTTCATGCGTTCCGTCCGCCATGCCTATCCGCAGCACGATCCCGGAAATTGCGAGAGATCAATGCGGGCGATGATCGACCGCAGCAGCTTGCGAACCGAACGATAGAGATGCCGTGCGACTGCCGGCATTCTCGCCGCCGGCAGGCTCAGGCTTCCTGCATCGAGACCCTTCGTATCAAGACTTTCGATGGAATGCGACACCTGTCTCTCCGAGGCCATGTGGTTTTCTATCCTGCCGTCTCGGAGCCGCCTTGATCTGCCGCAAAGCTTTCCCGGCTAATAGTCGCCCGGATTCATGATCATCGGGCTTTTCGTATCGGCCGGCGCGAGCGCGCTGCTGGCGCTCTCACGCAGAAAGCGGTCAAGCGTCTCCTGGATCTTCTCCTTGACCGAGTTGGGGCCGCGATCGCTCATTTCCGTGTGCTGCGCGCCGGTGTGGACGATGGCGATGCCGCGCGCCTTGGCTTCTTCCGGCGTCGGCAGCACGCCGGGATCGGTCACGAAATGCGGGTCCTTCGACCGGAACGACAGGATCTTCATGCCGTCACTGACCACGAAGGGCACCCGCAGATTGTCGAGCGTGATCACCTTCGACACCAGCTCCGGGTGCTGATGGGCGACATACATGGAGACATCGCCGCCGTTCGAGTGGCCGACGAGGGTGATGTGGTCGTAATCGACGTTCTCGTGCTGCCTCTTCAGTTTATCCAGCACGAAGAGAATGTTCGCCTCGCAGCGGATATAGACCTCATGCCGGCCGACATATTGCTGACCGGCAAGGGTCATCAGCGGCGGGTCGCTCGGCAGGTCCTGCTGGATGCTGGCAACCAGATAGCCGCGCGCGGCGAGCGCATTGGCGAGGAAGGAATATTCGGTGGCCTTGACGGTATTGCCGTTACTGATGATGGCAAGCGGGAGTTTCCAGAGGGCGAGATTGGCCTTGGTCTCGTAATCGCGCCGCACCGCCAGTTCGACCGAGATCGGTCGCTGCCGCGAGGCGTCGAACAGCGCCAAAGTCTCATGGCGGATCGCGAACCGGCTGACGACGAGATATTCCCCGACGCCGAGGACGCAGAGAAACGCCAGGACCGCAAACACCTTCTTCATGGCTTCGTCTCAAATCACGTTCGGCTGAACATGGTCATTGGGAACTCTCCGATCGAGCGATCGTGAGCAGGTTACGGGATTAAATTTAGGCAACTCTGTGAGCAAGGCCGCAATGGCCCCGTATGCCGGGGGCCACTTGCGCAAACGACCGGGCGGCTAGAGACAGCCCGACCTGCCGCGTTCGGGGCAGAGCCGGAGTGCGCTCGACAATGTGAACAGAAGGCGGGGGCTGCGGCGTTCGTTGTCCGGCGCCCGGTAGCTCAACGGCACGGCCACGCCAAGATCGGCCTGGAGATCGTTTGGCAGGAAGAAGCGGACACCGGCTCCGGCCGATGTGAGCGACAGGCCTTCGCTCAAACGGTAGCCGTCGTTCCAGACGGCGCCGGCGTCGCCAAAGGCATAGAGCTGATAGCCGGTCCAGTAGCGGAAATTGAGCTTCTGATCGAAGCGCAGCTCGAGCGAGCCGGCGAGGCCGTTGTCGCCGCTGATCTCGGCTGCGCCGTAACCCCGGCCGAAGGCCACACCGCCGAGATAGAACTGCTGCGAGGTGAACAGCGGCCGCGACGCTGTCTGGCTCGCCGCCGCGAGCTTGAGTGACCAGGCATCGTTGAGCGTCTGGTAGCGCGTGTACCAGAGGTTCAGCACCGAGAAGTTCGAGGAGGCGCCGTTGCGCGACAACAGATCGTCGTCGAAGTGCGAGGCGCCGAAGACGTCCAGGCCCTGGCGATAGGTCAGCGTCGCGAAACTGGTGCCGCCGAATGGATCCTGCAGCCGATAGTCGGCGGTCAGGCTCGCCGTTCTGATGTGGTCGTTGTACCACGGGCCGTAAACGTCGTGCTCGGATACATTGCTGAAGGTCGTCGCCGCGGTCAACGTGAGCGTCGAGGATTGCGATTGCAGCGGAACGACGCTGGCGCGCAGCTCGAAGGCCTCAGTCGTCGTGATGTCGCTGTCGAGGCGGCGGGCATCGCCTGGTCGGACCGCGCTGTAGAGGACGGAAGCGCCGAGACGTACGCCCTCGACGCCGACGGGCGCGTCATAGGATAGCCGCGCAAAGCCGAGCTGGCGAGGATCGTTGGCAATGGTCGACAGGTTGACGGCCAGCGTGTCTCCGGGCGTGAGGTAGGAGTTGAACGCGCCGGTGGCGTAGGTCTGCCACGGGCCCACCGAAGATGATCCGAGGTTGTCCAGGCCGAACGAGGAGAAGACGTGCCAGGTCTTCAAGTAGACGGTGAGACGGAAGCGGCCGGAGCCGCTGCCGATTTCCTCCAGCGCGCTGTCGGTGATCCGAACGCCCGGCCTGGCGTTGATGAGGAAGAGCTGGCGTTCGAGTGTCGGGAGGCGCGACGGCTGCTCGGTGAGAACCGGCTCGAGCATCGGCCTGACGCCGAACTGCTCGGCGCCGTCGCCTTTCAGTTCGACCTGCACGATGGCGCCTTCGATCACCTGGATCCGGACCCGGCCGTCGGCAATGTCCTGCGGCGGCACGATCGCCCGGCTGAGATGGAAACCGTCGGTGCGGTAGAGATCGCTGATCGCGCCGGCGATCCCGGCGAGATCCGCCTGCGAGACCTTCTTGCCGAGGTAGGTCTGATAGACTGAGGCAATGCGATCGCGGGAGACGGCGTGGGCGCCGCTGACGTTTACGCCGCGCAGGACGAATTGCGGCTTGGTATCGCCGCCGGCGTTGGGTTGGCCAACCGTCGGCAGGCTGACCGGCGGGCGGCTCAACTTTTCCCGTTCGGTTTGGTTTTCAAAATATTTCTCGGGCTGGCGCGGATCGAAGCCCGGCTGGTTCGCCTGCTGTGCGAACGCTTGGAGACCTCCGGCCAAAATCGGGACCAACGAGGCCAATGCGGTAATGAGATGCCGCTTCCCGACGCGCGCGGCGAAACTTTCTCCGTAGTTCGACGGAGGAATCGTCGCCGGGCGGAAAAGGTTCGTTAGCTGCATGATTTTTCATAGTTTTTTATGGTCAATGATTGGTTAATGGCGCCGCTCCACTGGCCGCTTCCTGCTAATCCTCTCTTGAGTGATTTCGGATACCCCTCAGATCTGGCTGTAACGCGGACTGAGGATCGTCATGCTCGGCAGAATTGGAATGCGGTGTGCCCTCGTGGTGGCGCTGACGCTTGGAACGGCTTCCGGCGCGTTCGCGGCGGAGGATGGCGTCTGGTCGATCAGCAAGGCCACCGGTGAGGTGTGGGTCGCAACCGACGGCGCGCAACAGGTCGCGCTGAACCAGGAAGAGACGCTCAAGCCCGGCAATACCATCCGCACCGGCCGCACCGGCCGGGTGCTGCTGGTCCGCGGCGAGGAAACGATCCTGATCTCCCCGAACTCTGTGGTCGGCTTGCCGGCCGAGAAGAAGGACGGACTCTCGACCACCATCATCCAGCAGGCGGGTTCGATCCTGCTCGAAGTCGAGAAGCGCAACGTCAAGCACTTCGAGGTCGAGACGCCCTATCTCGCCGCCGTGGTCAAGGGAACCCAGTTCAGCGTCACGGTGGAGGCGGGCAGCACCAAGGTCGGCGTGCTCCGCGGCCAGGTCGAGGTCTCCGACTTCAGGACGGGACAGATTGCCCAGGTCATGAAGGGACAGGCCGCAACCGTCTCTGAGCACGGCAAGCCCGGCCTCAGGCTGAGCGGTGCGGGGACGTTCAACCCGATCGAGCACGGCAAGCCGCGCACTCCGACGATCGAGCGTGTGCCCGTGCCGAAATCAGGCCTGTCCGCGCCGCGCAATGCGGCGAACGGCCATGCCATCCACGCGCTCGGTCCGATCGACAAGGGGACCAAGGTTGCCGGGGCGCCGAAGCAATCGCATCAGGCGGCAGGAGGTCATGTTTCCAAGGCCGGAATCGTGCGCATCTCGAGCTCGCTCGGCGAGGTCAAGCTGAACTTCCACAAGGTCACGCGTGGGCTTGCCCACGGCACCGTTGCTCCCGGCCAGGTGCGCAACGCGAACGCCAACGCCGGTACCGAGACGGTCTGGAGCGAGGGCAAGACCGGCACCGCCGCGTCCAACACCGCAGCCCAGACGGCATTGACGAGCAACGGTGCGGCAGCTTCCGTCAGTAACAGCGCGTCGAACCCGGGCGCCGCGATCGCCGCGGCCGCCAGCAACGGAAACGCCGGCGGCAACGGCAATTCCGGCAATGGCAACAACGGCAATGGCGGCGGCAATAACGGCAACAATGGTGCCACCGGCAACGGCAAGGGCAACAATGGCAACGGCAATGGGAATAGCGGCGGCAATGGCAGCAATGGCCACGGTCACGCCTACGGCAGACGCTGAGGCGATTTCCTAGGGGATGAGGGGCGTACCCGCAGAAGCGGGGACGGGGGAGGATCGGAGTGAAACGCTATCGGCCGCATATTCTGGTTGTGATCGCGCTTGCGATCGTGCTGTCCACGGGATGGCATGGCGCACTTCGCAACGCGCTCACCGATCTGCGGTTCACCTGGCAGTCGCGTGACGCCAGCGGCAAGGTGGTGGTGGTGGCCATCGACGCACCATCCATCGATCAGATTGGCGTGTGGCCCTGGCCGCGCCGGCTTCACGCCGACCTGTTGAAGAGACTCGAGGCGGCCGGCGCGGGGGACATCGCGTTCGATGTCGATTTCAGCACGCCGTCGGATCCGGCTTCCGACGAGGCTTTCGTCAAGGCCCTTCGCAATGCCGGCGGCTCGACGATCCTGCCGTCCTTCAAGCAGCCGACGCCAAATGGTGGCGCGGCGCACGTCAATCGTCCGCTGAAGCCGTTCGGCAACCAGTCGTGGCCGGCGGTCGTGAACGTCGCAATCGAATCCGACGGGCTCGTTCGCCGCTATCCGTTCGGCGAGAAGCTCGGCGATGTCGTGGTGCCGTCGATGGCCGTGGTGCTGGCCGGGCAGGACGTCAATCGGCGGCCGCCTTTCCTGATCGATTTCAGCATTCGTGCAGCTTCTATTCCGACCGTCTCCTACGTCAACGTGTTGCGCGGCGATGCCGCGACTCTCGACGGTCTGAAGGACAAGAAGGTCATCGTCGGGGCCACTGCGCTCGAGCTTGGCGATCGCTTCAGCGTTCCCAACGGCAGGATCGTCTCGGGGCCGGTGCTCCAGGCCCTGGCCGCGGAATCCATCCTTCAGGGCCGGATGCTGCGCTGGACCTCCGATACCGGCATGATCCTGGGCTTGGGCCTGATCACTCTGCTGATGATGTATTCGTGGCGGCGCCTCGCACCAGGGATTCGCGTCGCGGTCCTCGTCGCCGCCGGCGCGGCCATCGAGCTGGCCGCGGCCCTGGTGCAGGCAAGATGGCCCCTCGTCATCGACACATCGCTTTTTCACATTGCCATCGTCGCCTATCTGACCGCGATTGCGCTGGACGAAATCGATTTCCGTGGGCTGCTGGGGCGCATCGCCGAGAGCCGCTTTCACCGTATCGCGATGTCGCTTGGCGACGGTCTCGTCTGCACCGACGAGAATCACCGGATCACGGTTTGGAATCCGGGCGCGAGCGCGATCTTCGGCTACATGCCGGCCGAGATGATCGGCCGCCCGTTCGAAACGCTGTGCGCTGTGCCGGTCGACGGCGATGTCAGACCGTCCATGCACGACGCCGCGCGCCAGGCGCTGCTGGTTCCTGGCGGAGCGGTGGTCGTCGAGTTCGAGGGCCGGCGCAAGACTGGTGAAACCTTCCCCGTCGAGGCGAGCTTCTCGGGCTGGCAGGGAACGGACGGCTTTCAATACGGCGCGATCCTGCGCGATATCTCGGTCCGCAAGCGCGAAGCTGAACGTATTCAATATCTGGCCGAACATGACGTGCTGACGGGCCTTGCCAACCGGAACATGCTGCACGCGAGCCTTAGCGACCTGATCGCCGCGGCGGAGCGCCGGTCGTCCGGCGTTGCTCTGCTCGTGCTCG
Organism: Bradyrhizobium sp. LVM 105; assembly: GCF_003957705.1. NCBI lineage: Bacteria > Pseudomonadati > Pseudomonadota > Alphaproteobacteria > Hyphomicrobiales > Nitrobacteraceae > Bradyrhizobium > Bradyrhizobium sp. LVM 105. The sequence goes on from NZ_QZMV01000001.1 coordinate 867,381, forward strand.
GGCTCGACGGCTTCCAACAGATCAACGACATGCTCGGGCACTCGTCCGGCGATCTCGTGCTGTGCGCGGTCGCCGAGCGGCTCCGCGCCGAAGTCGATGGCAAGGCAATCGTCGCCCGGCTCAGTGGGGACGAATTCGCCATCGCGCTCGATTGCGCTGATATCGGCGAACCGGTCGCGGCGTTCGCCGAGCGCATCGCGCAGGCCTTTGAAGCCCCCCTCGCGACCGGCACCCGGCAGCACCGCATCAGGATAAGCGTTGGCGTCGCCGTCTATCCGGAGGGCGGGCAAACGGCCGACGATCTCCTGAGCAACGGCCATCTCGCGCTGAGCCGCGCCAAGGCGACGCGGCGCGGCGGCCATGTTCTGTTCGAAACCGCAATCAGGCAGGAGCTGGAGAACCGGTTGACGCTGGAGAGCGAGCTGGCGCTTGCTGCGGATCGCGGCGAGTTCGAGCTGTTCTATCAGCCGCAGGTTCGCCTGATCGACGGCAGCCTGGTCGGAGCCGAAGCGCTCATCCGCTGGCGACATCCGGTGCGCGGCTACGTCTCGCCAGCCGAATTCATGCCGGTGGTCAACACGTCGGCCCTGTCCGAGCGGATCGCGAACTGGGTGATGGAGACGGCCTGCCGTCAGGCGCGAGCCTGGGAATTGTCCGGCAACAACGTGCGCGTCGCCATCAACCTCTCGCCCTCGCAACTGCAATCCGGCGATCTCGCGCATGCGGTTGCAGCACTGCTCGAGGTGACCGGGCTGACGTCGTCGCTTCTCGAAATCGAAGTCACCGAAGACATCCTGCTCCATGACGAGCGCCGCGTGCTTGCCATGTTCAAGCGGATTCAGGACCTCGGCGTCCGGGTCGTGTTCGATGATTTCGGCACCGGTTACGCAAGCCTGAGCTATCTGAAGAAGTTTCCGCTCGACGGGCTCAAGATCGACCGGTCGTTCGTGTTTGGTCTGCTTGCCAATTCCGACGATGCCGCGATCGTCGGCTCGACCATTGGCCTCAGCAAGCAGCTCGGCCTCACGGTCGTGGCCGAAGGCATCGAGAACCGCGCCACGGCCGACTTCCTGGTCGGCATGGGATGCGAGGAAGGGCAGGGCTATTTCTTCGGACGTCCGATGCCTGCCGAGGCGTTCGAGAGGCAATTTCTGACGGCCGAGCTGGACGCGGTCACCGCTGCCTGAGCAGGACGGTTTGGCCGAGCAGGCGGCTCGGCTCTAGCGCCGCCGTGCGACCGCGACGCCAAAGAGGAAAGCCACGAACAGGCTGGCAAGCGGCGCTTCACGCGTGATCGCCGCGACCGTCGCGAGGGCTCCGCCGGGCTTGCGCGATTCCTCAATTGTCGAGGTGAAACGATCGACGGCCGCGTGCAGGCCGCCCGCGACCTCACCGATAGTGCGGGAGACATCCGCTGCCGTATCGATGGCACGCTCGGCCATGCCGGGTTGGGACGTGGATTCCGGTATCTCCGTGCTCAAGTGCGCGACCTCCAAGCCTGATGGCGGAGGCCGGCACCTTTGGCTATCCGCGCGAGCGCTTGTTTTGAACAGCGGGTCTGACGACCTTTGGCTATCCGCGACAGGCGCCGTCATTTAACGGCGGGTGCCGGCCTTGGATGGGCAATTCGGCGCTCGGGCTTTTGTTCCTCCCGAAGCGAAGCGCCCCCGTGAAACGACGGATGCGAATCTCTGTTAGGCTGGATCAACCTTGTCGACTGAGGAGGCGGCCGTGACCGATCGGACCATGACGGATCGAGCCCGGCGCATCGCCTTGCTCGGCGCGCCCATCGATATGGGCGCATCGCAGCGCGGCACCTTGATGGGGCCTGCGGCGCTGCGGACCGCGGGCCTTGCGACATTGCTCGAAAGCCTGGATTTCGAGGTCGTCGACTACGGCGATCTTTCCGCAAGCGAAGTCCGGGACCTCACCGACAGGCCGCCGGAGCGAGCCAATCACTACCGCGAGATCCAGCGCTGGACACGGGTTCTGAGCCGCAAAGGCCATGAGATCGCGAAGACCGGTGCGCTGCCGATCTTCCTGGGCGGCGATCACACGCTGTCCATGGGATCGGTCAATGCGATGGCGCGCCACTGGCAGGAGCGGGGCAGGGAGCTGTTCGTGCTCTGGCTCGATGCCCATGCCGATTACAACACGCCGGAGACGACGATCACCGCGAACATGCACGGCATGTCGGCCGCGTTTCTGTGCGGTGAGCCCGGCCTCGACGGCCTGCTCGGCGGCGATCCGCGCGCGTCAATCCATCCGGACAGGCTCGACCTGTTTGGCGCGCGTTCGATCGACAAGCTGGAAAAGGAGTTGATGCGCGCGCGCCGGATCAGGGTCGTCGACATGCGCCAGATCGACGAGTTCGGCGTCGCCGTGTTGATCCGGCGCGTCATCGAGCGGGTCAAGGCGAGCAACGGCGTGCTGCATGTCAGCTTCGACGTCGATTTCCTCGATCCCTGCGTGGCGCCGGGCGTCGGCACCACGGTGCCTGGTGGTGCGACCTATCGGGAGGCGCACCTGATCATGGAGCTATTGCACGATTCCGGCGCGGTCGGATCAGTCGACATCGTCGAGCTCAATCCCTTCCTGGATGAACGCGGCCGGACGGCGCGCACGGCTGTCGAGCTGATCGGCAGCCTGTTCGGCCAGCAGATCACCGACCGGCCGACGCCGAGCAACGCGATCGCTCCGGGCGAGTGAAGCGGCGGCTGACCGAGACGGTGAGTTTCGAAGCGGAAGTTGCTTGGCCAGCCTATTGAATGACGTCGGCCCAGCGGCGAAATTTCTACCGGGCGGGCGGCTCTTATCACTCAGCGACGATTGAGTGCATCAACGCCGGCCTGACAGACGACGGCGTCCTGCGCTCCAGTCCCACCGCTGCAACCGATCGCACCGACGAGTTTGCCTTCAAGGATAATTGGCAGGCCGCCAGGTGAGCCCACTAGAGTGCGGTCGAGTGTCATCACGTAGTTATGACCGGTCTCGGTGAGATCGAACATGATCTTGGTGCCACAGCGGTCGAAGTGAGCACGGCGCCGCGTCCGGTCTGCCGCCGATAGCCAACAATACGATGTTCTCAGCATTGTTCGGTCAAGGGTCCACATTCGGACATGTGCGTCGTTAAGCTGACGGAGGTCCTTCAACAATCTTCCAATACGAGTCCTTGCGGATCACCTCGCCCGCGCGAAAAGTGTAAAAGTCACATCCTCGGACTTCGATCTTTTTTCCCTCGCCTGTAGTGCCCGTTAGCGTCCATTTTGAAATGCCCGTGTTTGCCATCGTATCCACAAAATGTTCGGCGTCGCCGTAGTGAACATCCGGTAAGCCTGCAAAGCGCGTCGCGAGCCCGTCTCGTACCTTGCGTTTGCCCTCGAAGCGAGAGCCCCAAGGCTCGCTGCCCCTCGGCATCTCCAAGACACAATCGTCAGCAAAGAACTCCATGATGGAATCCAAGTCGTGCGCGTTGAACGATTCACACAGCGCCATCAATTTCGATCGAATGTCCATCCTTCCCTCCATCGAGTTCTCGAAAGGGCTACAATAACACAAAGGCACCAGGTGAGTTGAAGGACCGATTGAACGTCTGGTCGATGTCGCCTTCGGGTCACAGGCCGACTTCCGAACCGACTTGAGCTAGGTCGGCTTATCTCCTGAAGGCAGACATAGCGGCCCCGTCAGCGAACGGCGGCAACGGACCATAAGCGGGCGCGGCAAAAATATGCCAACGCATGCCCGGGCAAATGTTGCTGGTCCACGCCTGGGCGGAGTTCGAGTTGCGCCCGGCGAGCCAGAAAGTCCTTGACGGAATGCCATGGATTTCTTTCGGTCGGAAGTAGTTGTGCGATGGACGGAGCCGACCCGTGGGATTGTTTCTGAGACTTGTGCTCGCAACCGCTTTCGTGAACGTTCCTCCAGCCGGCGCCCAGGCGAAGGGAGCCGTTGCTTCTCCTGCCTTGCAGAAGGAATTCGATGGCTTCATGGAGAAGTTTCGCGCGGCGCTGAGGACGAACGACTCCGCCGCCGTCGCTGGTATGACCCGATTGCCGTTCATGAACCACAGCGAAATTCGCGACGCCGCGCAATTTCGGGCCAAGACCTATCGAACCTCGTTCACGGCGAAAAATCGCGCGTGTATCCAGCGCGGCAAGGCGGTTTACGATCGTGATCCAGAGAAGAATGACAATTACCTCATCTTTTGCGGCGAACTCATCTTCGTCTTTACCAAGACGCCGGCAGGGTTCCTTTTTACAGACATCGGCGTGAATGACTGACCAGGCAACGGGGTGTCGCTTGTCAATGCCGCTCGGCGGCGTGCCTTCGCTTGGAGGGTTCGCGCATCGGTCGGAACATTCGAGAAGTTGGCCGAATTTGAAGTCTGCTGGCAGTTCTGCTCTGCGGACAGGCATTCGCAACACTGTCGCGTCATTTGTCATGGACGGCACTATTTGATGCGCTGAGGCGGATCGAGCGCGATGTAGTCGAAGGAGAACGACGGCTCGCTGAGCAAGAAACGGCTCCTCTCTCAAAGCTCCCCCTGAAGGTCTCCGAACCAGGGAAATGTTGCCGTCTCGCCGGAGGGCAAGGCGACATGCGGGATATTATTCTATCAGCAGCAGCCCCGCTTCTTGTCGCCGTCGAACATGCTTGTGGCGTCGGACAACCGCTTCCGCTCGACGAGCCGTGGCTGGAAATGGAAATCGACATCGAGCGAGAAAACGAGGTCCCTCGGCTTCGAATAAGCCCACAATTGAGCACGGGAAAAGTGACAGCCTATCAGACCCTTTTCCGCAGCATCCCTCCGACACGAGGTATCGGTGTCGGGACTCCAGATGCTAGATTTCCGGCCTCTACCGAACAGGAGGACGTCATGCCCGATAGCGTCTACAAGGTCATTGAACTGATCGGCACCAGCACCGACTCGTGGGAGAAGGCGGCTGCCAATGCGGTCGAGCAAGCCGCTAAATCTCTGCGGGATCTTCGCATTGCAGAGGTCGTCAAGCTCGATATGCAACTAGATGACAAGGGAAAGGTCGAGGCCTATCGCGCCAAGCTCAACGTGTCGTTCAAGTTCGAGGGCACCTGAGCCTCAAGCACCTCGCCCTCGCGGGCGAGGATGGCTCGTTGGAAAAGTGCGTTGCACGGATGCCGGGCGCTGTGGCCTATCCCGGAAGTTGGCACTGGTCCGACCGGGGCGGATGTGCTCTGATGCGAGAGAGCGTATGGTGCGTGGTGGCCCCATGTACATGATCATTCGCAAGTACACGAAGGTTCGTTCGGTTGCGGACGCCGCTCGTCGCGCCAAGAGCGGCGTCGGTGAGATCCTGAGGCAATCGCAGGGATTTAGATCTTACCATGTGTTGGATGCGGGCGACGGCGTCGGTATCGCGGTGATGTTATTCGATGACCGCGAAAGCGCCAACGCAGCGAACGCCAAGATACTGGCGTTTGTTCAGGCAAGTCTGCATGACCTCGATCTTGGGGTTCCCGAAATAATCAGCGGCGAGCTATTGGTGGACATAGAGTCTGATGGATCTTCCGGCATAAAGTAGCGTCGCCATTCCATGACGGGTGCTGCCCTTGCTCTGGATCTACGCGTGCCGCCGCTCAGGAACATCCGACCGCGGGGGCTTTCGAGGAGCAGCAACGACATGAAGCAACACACTTTCGAAGCATTTTCCATCACGGCGGCCTGCTGGACATCGCTCGTCCTTATGGGCACCGCGGAGCCGCCAAGAGATCCTGATGAAGATGAAGAGGAAGAAGATGAGGAGAACGAAGACGACGACGAGGAGGATGACGCAGACGAACCGGCGGTCGTGCGCGAGCCGGACGAAGACTAGATTGACGCGTGCTTGGCAATCGGCGCTATAATATCCTCCATGGGCTGGGATGCGAAAGACATTGGGCTCCTCACCAGGCTCTGGTCCTCAGGGCAGAGCGCGGCGCAGATTGCGCGTCGGCTCGGATGCAGTCGTAATGCGGTCTGCGGGATGCTGACTCGTCAGGGACTGAAGCGAGGCCACAAGCCGCCCACGGCAAGGCCCAAGATAAGGCCGTCCCCGAAGCTGAAGCCGACGTCGGCAGCTTGCACCCGTCCAGTCGCAAAGAAGGTGTCGCGGAAAGCACCTGAGAGGCAGCAGCCCAAGCAATTCAGCAAGCAGCAGCTTTACGAGATCCTGGCTGAGGCGGTCAAAAATACCGGCTAAGAGTTCACCGCGAACGCTGTTGCGCTGCAGTCGGTGTCTGGCCCGGCTCGTCGGTTTCGGAGGTGGTGCACTTTGTTCGTCTGCTTCGCATGTCTGCTATGGGTCAACATGCGAGTCGATGCCGCGCGGCACGAGATGGGTCCGCCTCACACGCTAGCGTTGACGGAACCGGGATTCCAGCTCGCCGCGTTTCGGGTTGGGACCGTCACAGCCATATGGCTATAGAGAAGCCTTGTATCCGGGGGTATAGTCCTCAGAAGGCATACTCCCGATCGATCTTGGGTGCTGCAGCTTCGACCCGCCGGGGCATTTAGCCATCGCCGGCGCTATTTGCGACTCCGGGGCGAAAGACGGGCCCGTAACCCGGTACGAGAAATCTGTCGATTGATCCATCGCGCGTGAGCAAGAGGTCATCATGCAACATCCGATTCAAGCGCCGTCGGTCGCGCTCGATTCGAATGAGCGCAAGCGCCCCGAGGAGGCACTGCGCGAGAGCGAGGAGCGCTTTCGCACCCTGGTGCAGTTCTCCTTTGATGTGTACTGGGAAACGGACGCGCAGCATCGATTCATCCGCCAGGAGTTCGCTGAGACTCTTCCCGAGCCGCCGGTCTCCGAGATCGGCAGGACACGATGGGAGGTCCCGTATCTGGAGCCCGATGCAGATGGCTGGCGCAAGCACCGGGAGATACTCGACGCCCACCTCCCGTTTCGCGATTTCGAGCTCGCGCGGCCGACGCCCGACGGCGGCAAGCGCTATATTTCCGTCTCTGGGCTCCCCATCTTTGACGAGATGGGGAACTTCGTGGGCTATCGCGGTGTGGGGCGCCACGTCACGGAGCGAAAGCGAGCCGAACAGGCGCTGATCGAGAGCGAGGCCCGTTTCCGTACCTTCGTGGACCACGCGACCGATACGTTCATGCTCCACAGTGAAGATGGTCGCGTTCTCGACGTGAACCGGAATGCCTGCGAAAGTCTCGGCTACAGCCGGGCTGAACTGGTTGGGGCAACTGGGGCCCTGTTCGATCTGGAGATGGATGAAGCGACTTGGCGGAGCAACCGCGAGCGCCTGAAGGCTGGCGGCATCGCTACGCTCGAGAGGCGCTATTGCCGAAAGGACGGCACTGTGTTTCCCGTCGAAGTCCGCATGCGGGAATTCTGCGAAGGCGGCCAGTCACGAATCATTCGTTTGAGCCGCGACATTACGGAACGCAAGCGAACCGCCGAGACGTTCCGCGAGATGCAGGCTGAACTAACACACGCCAATCGCGCGGCGGCAATGGGCCAGGTCACGGCTTCGGTCACACACGAATTGAGCCAACCAATCACTGCGATGTTCTGCAACGCAGAGGCCGCACTGAACTGGCTAGGATCGCCATCTCCGAATTTGGAAAAGGCACGGCAGGCGCTCGCATCCATTGTCGCAGAAGCCAAGCGAGGCGGCGAGATCATCAGTTGGATCCGTTCCTTGATCAAGAAGGCTCCGGCGCCGCAGGAGAGCGTCGATGTCAACAGTGCAATCCTGGACGTGATCACCATAGCCCGTAGCGAGCTGTTCAAACATGATGTCTTGATCGAGACCGACCTCGCTCCGGGCTTGCCGCTCGTGAAGGGCTATCGCGTTCAGCTGCAACAGGTTGTTCTCAATCTGATCCTCAACGCGATCGAGGCAATGGACGTCCTCGACGTTGGCGGACGGAAGCTGCGGATCAGCTCGGCTGCAGATGCCTCGAATCTCGTTGTTGTCAGCGTACGGGATACCGGACCCGGACTTGACGTGGCAATCGTTGACCGCCTGTTCGAGCCCTTCTACACAACCAAGCCGAACGGGACCGGCATGGGCTTGTCGATTTGCCAATCGATCATCGAGGCGCACGGAGGACGACTTTGGACTGGTGCGAATGAACCGCGGGGGGCCGTGTTTCAGTTCAGCCTGCCTTCGGAACAGGGGTGATCCACATTCTTTCAGGAGCGGGCGTTGCGCAGGCTGGAGTTCACGGCCTCAAACGCATCCTCGCTGCGGATTGACCACGATCGGCTCATCGCCTGTAAGCGCACGTGTCACTCTCTGCAAAAACATCGCGTTAATGCGGAGGCCCAGCGTGCTCACTCGTCACATGACGACTGGGTGGCAAGTCCACTCCCGGTCAAAATGCGAACAGCTCAACCTGAGAAAATCTTGTTCGCCAAGCCTCAACAAGCGGACCTCGTGGAGCGATGCTGCCACTTCGCCGAAGGGCCAAAAGCGGAAGCCAGGCATGATCGTACGGTCAGAGCCCCACTGCACGACTCACGGTCTCGGCGCGCATCGGCGTCCCCGAGAGTCACATGCTGTCGGGCCCGGCGCCGGCTGCTGGAATCTCACGCGCGGATTGATATCGCAATAGGTGGTCCACCGTCCGGACGCCGAAGCCAGGCACTGCTCTCTCGTCTCATACATGCACTCGGGAGCGGCGGCATGGCCACCGAAGACGCACCAGGGATAGTCACGGCCGGCCTCTGCTGCTGAAGAAAATCCCATCAGCAGGACCCCGATAAGCAAAGCTAGTCGCATTCGACCCTCCATCATGTAAAGCCGACGGATTATAGAACATGTCGAAAGCAAGTGGAGCATCAAAAGGCCACCCGTAGCCGACATCCATTAGACAATTCTGGCGCTTGGTTTGGACACTCTCGGATGTCCGTTCGCCCCTCACCAGCCAAAGTGGACATGGTCGGAGGTCGCCCAAGGGCCAACAGGCGCATTCTAGATGAGGGAAGCCGCCAACCGAGGCGGTCTTACTCTTCTTCCGATTTCACCGTATCCGCAAGGCTCTCAAGCTGGTGCCCTAGCGCTATCCAGCTCCGTGAAATGTTCATAAGCAGGGCAGACCGGCGGGCTGAATTTTTCGGATCAGCTCCTAGCATTTTGTATTCCGCAGCGTAGGCTCTGCATTGTTCGATTGACGGCATTTGCGCTGCTCCACGTGGCCAGCCTTAGGAACGAGATTCTCAAGAACCCCTTCTTCTGATCTCATCCTCGATTTCTTTAATAAGCTTGAGGATTTCGGGACCATCCATGTCCCCAAGCGCGGTGCTCTTAAGGCGCTCAACGGTGGTCAGCTCGGTCTTTGAAGAAGGTCCGTTGTCGTTTTCCATCACTGTCCTCCATTCCGTAGGACGCGTCGCCCCCAGGCAATCGGGAAGAGTTGGCATATGCTGTCTTTGCAGGATGGTCAATTTTGCTCACATTCAACGGGCAGACCGATTCCGCGGGCCGCTCTGCATGTCGCCTGATATCGACGTTCATCGACGTGCCCATTCAACAAGGTAAGGAAACACGTTTCCTGGTCATCCACTCCCTTCAAAGACAGCCAGAGTCCGTTAAGGGTCAACACTGCCCGTTTCGGCGCTGGACGGTCAGGTCCGTCTACTACCAACTTCGGAAATGGCCGGACAACGCTCAGAGAGTCGCGAACGGCCAGAAAGAAATATTTCTGTCACCTGAGCTCGTCTCGTGCGCCGCTGCCCTTCGATGCCACACCGGTTGTGTGAAACCTCCGCGCGTTCATAATTCGTGTGTTGCGTTCGCCATTGATGAGATCATGCTCTTCCAACTGAATAGGTCTGTGTGCCGGCATCTAGTACGTTGCCAGGCAACGCACTGACACTCAAGATTTCAGCCGAGCTGACCCGGCTCCAAACGGTATCAGTCAGTCCCATCTTGGCATCTTTTCGCGATGTTTGTGCCGCTGCTTGCACCGGACTGTCACTGCTGCGGCAACTTCGCTGTCCACCAATCATCTGAGTCAGGGCTCAGTCCCAGGCGGTAGCAGCAATCAGCTTGTTCACGAGAGACAATACTTCGTTGGATTTCTCGGGCCCCACGCGTCGTCAATGTCTCGATATCGGAAAGGGAGATATGAAGCGATCGCCTATTCTCTCATTTCTTTCTCTTTTTCTCTTTCTCTTTTTCGTTCTTTCACTTTTCTGTCGCGAGTTTTGCAGTCCTATGGATTGTTCTAGATGCTGAGCTGCATTTCTGAAAGGCCGCAGCCACAAGAGCCATGTCACCCGAGGTCATTCGATAACTATTAGTCCGGACGCGCAAGGCTATGAGGCGGAGTTTCCAGTCTCGGTTTGCAGTGGAATCGCTTTTGCCCAAAGTAACGAATAGCTCGCCATTGAGCGTTCAGCACCCGCGAAATCGCCTCTATTTGCCAGCTGCTATCCGCCATCCCGGCGCGTCCTCGCCAACGAGCGAGGATGATCATGACAAGCACCCGGTCACGACGTGAAACCATAGAGTTCGAGCACCCCTTCAGGATCACAAGCTTCGAGCGAATATTACCGGCTGGCTCGTATGAAGTGGTTAGCGATGAAGAGTTGATGGAAGGAATACATGAACTATCGCTCCCATCCTTTCGGCCCATCGCCACTATGATATTGTTGCCCGCACCCCGCGGCTCTTTCGTCGAGATGGTGGCTATCAGTTCGATCGACCTGTCTGATGCCCGGGAGCCGATGCGATCGTGTTCCGTTGAGCACGTGTCTGTCGATCTCGACAAGAATCGGACAGCGCTGAACATTGTCGTTCGCCAGAAGCTGGCGGAGATCGAACGAAATACGAAGGCGTTGCGCGGTCTGCCTCCGCAGCCTAGACCCGAGTTGCTCGCGGCGCCTGCGAGACCGTTGGGTGGCGCGGCGCCGGAGCTGAAAGGGCCAGGCCGCGACCGACGGATCGATGCTTGCCGCGGCCTCGCGCTCTGGTGCATCTTTCTGAATCATTTTCCCAATAACGCCGGAAGCTGGCTAACGCTGCGGAACTACGGCTTCAGCGATAGCGCGGAAATGTTCATGTTCGTGTCCGGCGTGACCTGCGCGCTGGCTTACGGCAGTGCATATGCGCGCGACGGTTGGCCCGGCGTCGTCACACGTACGCTGCGGCGAAGCTGGGATATTTACGCAGCATTTCTGCTGCTAACGGTGGCTTGCGCCGTTATGGTTTACCTGAGCGGTGGTGACCGGCTCGCGGATGAGAGCAACACGCGCCTTTTGCTTGAGTATCCCGGTGCGGCTTTGGCGCATGCGGCGATCCTGCAATACCGTCCCGTCAATACCGACATCCTGCCGATCTTCGTGGTCTATCATCTTTTGTTCGCACCCCTGTTGTGGTTGCTGTTGCGAGTGCCGAACACGGCACTCGGCGCGTCGCTGTTGCTTTATGCAATGGTGCACGTCTTCGGTTGGGTCGTCCCGGCATGGCCCGACAAGGTGTGGTTCTTCAACCCGCTGGCATGGCAGTTACTGGTCGTGCTCGGCGCTTGGTATGTCATTGCGGGCAAGCGAATTTGGCCTCTTATGAGCTGTCGCGTGATGCTGGTATTTGCAGTTCTCTATCTGACTCTTAGTCTGGTCGTCGCGTTGAGTTGGTGGGTCACCGCCCTGCAAGATCTGGTCCCACCAGCGTTCGCCAAGGTGATTTACGAAGTCGACAAATCGAATCTCGCTCCCTTGCGGCTGCTGCATTTCTTGGCGCTTGCGCTCTTGGCGGTATGGCTAGTACCTCGCGATTGGCGGGCACTGCCGATGCCGCTGGTGCGCGCAGCGATCCTCTGTGGTGAGAATTCGCTGGCAATCTATTGCATCGGCGTTCTGCTGGCGCTCGCCAGCCAAATAGTACTGGTCGGCATTTCGAGTGGTTTTGCGATGCAGATCGCGCTCAGCCTCGCTGGCATTCTGCTGATGATTGCGGCCGCAGCGCTGCTGGACTCCATCCGGATAAAGCCCAGGCGTCAGCCGCGATGACTTGGAGAGTTGGAGGGTCGCAGCACTTGTCCTTGGCAATGCTCCAGTAGGCATTCGTCTTAACGACAGGGGTTTAGATTCATTGGTCTCACTCCGGCACGCTCACACTGGCAACTGAGGCGGCCTCAGTCGTTCCAGATGCGTTCGCCGCATTCGCATTCGAACAGGTGGATGAGGTTCCCGGTTTCCATGTTCAGGATCGCGCTAACTAGCACCAGCTGCTTGTCGCAGAGACGACATTTCCGGTCCGAATTATTTTCGATTTCTGCGATCTTCTCTGCGCGGAGCAGATCCATTTTAAAGTCCCCCTCAAAACAGGACCGATGCTACTCCATGAGCTCCGCAATTGGATCATACAGAGGTATACTTGCCGGTGCTTCGACACCACCAAAGAGATCGGAGCAGACAGGCAATCGGTTCTGCGAACCTAGGCCCGCGTCGCTTCCGGGTCATGAGCCGCCGACCACACTCGTTGCAGGCTTCCGCTTTGTATTGGCCGACGTAGGAGTTTGAGACTCATGACCCCGCTTTGTAACGAAGCCATCGGCACTGTGGCACGCGCTCGTGGGATGGCTGCCTTGGCCAAGGATGCCGGCCTTTCCAGTGAAAACCTCTACAAAGCACTCAGTTCAGAAAGCCACCCAGAGTTGAGCAGCGTTATGAAAGCTGAACTCACCAGGCGTTGAGCTTCATGCTGAACCGAAGGCACAAAAGTCGCCTGAGCGCCATCCAAGAATCCGGTTTGCGCCTCGGCCTGAGGATACTTGTCATCCGCTTGGCGTTCGGCTTGCATTCGGGGCGTCAGGTAAGGCCGCGTCGATTCAATCGTTCGAGCCGCGAACTCACCTCCTCGCGAGATTGGGCAGGAACATTCTCTCAATTGCCAAGTTTTCCCGATGCCCTTCCCCAAGGGTGACCCCGATGGCCCCAGCTCCCAACGCCCCCACTATCCCGCGAGCTGGGGCCTTTTTTCCATCGCGACCGGGCGGCGGACGCGGCCGGAACTTTGCCGACGCATCACCGTTGCCGGTGCCAGGCACGAACGTAGGCGGACGCCATGAAATGGATGCTTGTGGTCCTCGTCGGTGGCGTCGCGCCCGTCAACACGGATCTCGTATTCGACAAGTTCAGCGACTGCCTGTCCGCCGAGGCGCAGATGCGACAGCATTACTCTGACGCGTTCGATGCCTGGGACCGCTTGGCCGCAGCAAGAATCGACCGGCGCAGCGACTATAGGAGAGCCCGCGAACTCGAGGCGAAAAGACTGCTGAGCAACGTCGGGACCTGTGTGCCTCATGGCGGGGGAGATCCTGTTACGCCGGCGGAGCCGACCAAGCCGCCCGCCGCACCTTCGCAGCAACCTGCTGCGCCGCCGCAGCCGGCGCCGCGAACCTAGCGAAACGCCGCGCCTCATCGAAGAAAGGCCGCGCTTATTGGGAGCGCGGCCGCATTCGAGATGACGCGCAGCGCTTACCAGTGGTGATGATGCCAACGGTGCCGCACCACAGGATATGATCCGCCGTAATAGGCGTAGGCAGGGCGCACGACGCGGCGATAGCGATAGCCGTAGGAAACGGGCTGCGTGTAGTAGGTGGCTGTGGTGTATCCCCCGCCCCAACGATACGGTGCATCGTACGCATAATCGTAGGCGTATGGGCCGCCATAATAGCCGGCGCCGTAATAGCCTGGACCGTAGCCGTAATAGCCATAGCCGGGGCCCCATCCATACGCCGAGGAGGCAAGCCCGCCGATCACGGCGCCTGCGACAAGGCCGCCGGCAAGGCCCGGTCCCCAGCCTCGCCAGTGGGCGTCAGCCGGAGACGTCGCAGCGATCGAACTCAAACCAAGAGCGCCGGCCATCAGGGCCAACAGTGCGATCTTCTTCATCGGGACACCTTTCACATCGCTTGCTTCCGCCCCGGAGATAACGGGAAAAATAGGCAATAGTTGCGAGCTGTCCTGGTGAAGCCAATTCCGCGCCTGCATCGAGAGCACACGAGTGAAACCGTGCTGGGCGATGTCGTCCGTTCGACTAAAGAGACCGGGAAGAATTGGAAACATCAGGAATGCCTTGAGTTGGCAGCGATGGATCCGTGTCCTGGAGAGCAAGCATCGTGGACGACGCCGTCTTGAAGAAAGCCGCCGAAACCGCCTGGACGGTGTACCGGGCGCGGAATCCCCATGTCGACGCATGCGACAGTCGGCGAAGCCTGCTGGAACGCCATTTGCTCAGGAGAAGGGAAGAGCGCGAGAGCGATGCCGAAGAACTCGCCAGCTTCGGGATAGCCTACCTGGACCGGCTTCCCAGCGGCGAATGTTGACGAGCATGAAAATGCTCGTCGCGCGCATAGCCCGCGGAAGCACAAGGCCGGTTTGGACGCTGCTGGCGATTTCGTTTCTCATCTCGGCGGTCATCGTGATCGCCTTGCGCATCGTGTTCGGGAGTTAGTTACGGAGACACCAAGGATGGCGGCCCGGATCGCGCCGAAGGCCCCTAGGGCAGGCAGGGCATCGCATATGAATGACACGGGGGACACGGGGACCGTCTGCAGGCTTGCTCGGCCTCTCCCGCTCGCGGCCGACGCGCTCGCAGAGCGTGGCGAGACCTAGCGCGCGCCTCGCCCTTCGAGGCGACCGCTTCGCGGTCTCCTGAGGATGCTAGGCAGCATTGGTGCTTGTTGAAACCTAGTGCCGCGCATCCGGTCCTCGTCCTGAGGGCCCGCCAACGGCGGGCGTCTCGAAGGATGGCTCCAGGCGAGAGCGCTTCCCTATGCGATTGCCCTGCTAGGGCAGGGGACTGCAGTCCAGGACCTTGATCCTGCCGGAGGTGTCAAACGCCAAGACCGCGCTCATGACACCCGTACTGGTGAGGTAAGAGATCACGGTTCCATGGTCCGACGGATTGAGATCGTCCAACGTGCCTGCGGGACATCTTCGGAGGCGCTCGATCCAATAGGCTCGAATTGCCTCGCGCCCGGTGATTGTTTGGGCGCCATAGCAGCCGCAGTGCACCACGGCATCGTCAGCATGAAGGTCCAAGATCGCTTCGATATCGCCGGCGCGATAGGCATCAAGCCAGTCGACTGCAACGCCCATCGGGTCAAAGGAGGTATTTGCCACTTTACTGCCGTCCAAACTGATTTAAGCTGGGGGAACCAAGTCGGTTAATTAATTTTATTATCCCACCCGGCCACGGCCATATGCCGTAGGACATAGAGAACCGGGCCGAGGCAAAGTCGATGTTGGACGCGTCCGCCAAGCAGGGGATCCTGAAACCCATCCGGCTTGTGCTCGTCGATCGGCAACCGATCGTCCTGCAGGGACTGAAGTCGATTCTCGGGACACAGCAGGATTTCGATGTTGTCGCGTCGACCAGCGACGGGACAAGCTGCCTCGAGGCCATCAGGAATTTGTCGCCCGACGTCGCGGTGATTGCCGACAACCTTCCGGATTTGACGGCATCCGACATCCTCGTGGTCGCGCAAGCCGAGAAATTCCCCACGCGCCTGGTGTTCTTTACCGAGTCCGACACCGACCCCGATCTCACCGCTGCGGTTGCAGCCGGCGCCTGCAGCGCAATTTCGAAATATGCCGCTCCCGGCCCCATGCTGAGATCGCTGCGGCAGATGGCGAAGAGCGGTGTGTCGCTGGAGCAGTCCGATCTCGCGCCAGCCGGCAAGGAGGCTGATGGCGGCGGCAAGATAGATAAGATGCTGGACCTGTTGACGCCGCGGGAACGTCAGATTGTCCGGCTGGTCTCGGAGGGAATGTCCAACAAGGAGATCGCGCGCCAACTCGACCTGTCGCAAGGCACAGTCAAGGTCCACCTGCACAATATCTTTCAGAAGCTCGAGATCACCAACAGAACGGTGCTTGCGACCATCTCGCTGTTGCAACGTACGTCTGGCTTCAGCGCGCTCGCTCTGGCCTTCCTGGCGTTCGCCATTGCCGACGAACTCAAGGCTGCCGACGCAAGTGACATGTTTGCGCATGACGATGGCCCCGATCAGACGGACGAGCACGCCGGATTTGAGATCTGGAAGAAAGCCATTCTCCAGCATCTCATCGTCTCGAAATCCGGCGGGACGCCCGCGTTCGCGGAGAGAGACTTTTTTGCCAAAGCAAGCCAAGCCACGAACCCGGCGGCGGCCATGGAAGCGCTGCGCGCGGCGGAGCAACTCCTGGGTTTGAGGCCGTGGAAAGACGGCGCTGCTGTTGGATCCGGCACGGCAAGTCTGCCTGCGCCTTTGCTGCCAGGACCCAACGGCAGTCCGACGGGAGGTGGTCCTGCCGCGGAAGATCACCTTCCGCGGTTGGCCTTCCCTCCGACGTCGATCCCCGGCGGCTATGGCACCTTCGCCGCTGTCGCCGGCGCGTTGATCTACGCCCTCAACGATCCCGGTCTCGCCGCGCAGGCGCGTGAGTTGGATCAAGCATCGATCGACAGCTTCCTGACCGGTACCGGAGACGATGCGACCACAAAGCTCGCCGCGATCACGCATGTTGACGCTGGTCGCGCCGAGAACTCAGCCCCGCATTTCCTGTCACGCGATTTTGGCGGGCCTTCTGGCCTTGTCACCGGAAGCGATAACATCGCTCACCAAGGCGTTCAGGGGCAAACGGCCCAGGGCACCGCGGTCGACAATGGCCAAAAAGTCGATGGCGTCTTGGATTCTGGTCACCTTTCCGGCCCGGGCGGAGATGGCCGCGATCAACTGATGGGTGGCAGCGTTGAAAACGCTGTGCATCACAGCCCGCCCGATTCCAAGTCCAGCTCTTCCGATTCCCTCCTCGATGTCGCATCCGGGCCGGGCAGGCTCAATCTTGCAGCTTTCGGGGCGCTTGCTTGGCTGCATCTGACGGCGGCGACCAAATCCATCCCGCCACATACCCTCGCCTGGATCTACGATCCCGCAAGCAATCAAACGATCGTCTATGTCAATCCGACCGACCACATCCTCGAGATCGGGGATCGCGGCCTGCTGGAAATCCATTTGCAGGGGATCGTTACCGTTGCGGAGGCGGAGGGCGTCGCCCCACAAGATGGTGTAGCCGTCACGTTCACCTTGGAGCAGCTCGAACAAGCGTTGATATCGGCGACCGCAACCGATGAGGCTGTTTCGAGCGCGGACAATATCCATGGGAGCGAGAGTGCACTTGCGGCGGCCGGAGTCTGGAGCGCCTTGGCCGATGACGGCCTGAGCTTCCAATTCACGAAAGTTCGGACTGGCGCCGGGACGTCGGTAAAGTCCAGCGCCTTCACGCGCGACTCGGCGGACACGACGGAGGAGAGTGCTGGTGCGTCCGGTTTGCCGGCCTCCGGATCATGGCCCGCGACAGGTCATGGTGCGCCGCCTGCGGCAGTCGAAGATCTCACCACGAAGAGTGGGTCGTTCAATCCGAACAGCGGTGCTCAGTCGACCACGCAGAACGAGATCGTCCCGTTGGGCCTCGAGACGGCCGACAGCACCGGCCGGGGCAACTCTGAGCACGCTTCGGACCAGGGATCGGCGAATGCCGCGGAGATGGCCGAAGCGAAGTCCAAATCCGACGACGGCGCCGGGAATGACAATGGGCATCATTTCCAGGCTGCGGACGGTTCGTCAGCGGCAGCGAAGGCGCCGGAGTCAGGCGGCGCCGAACACAGCAATTCCGGCCACTCGGCTTCTGCCAAAGAAGTGGACGCAGGCGAGAGCGTCGCAACCAACGACAGCACGGACCACGGCAAACCGCAGCATGCTGCGGAGCCGGAGCCTGCAAAGACGCCAGCCACGGAGATGGCCGAAGCGAAGTCCAAATCCGACGACGGCGCCGGGAACGACAATGAGCATCATTTCCAGGCTGCGGACGGTTCGTCAGCGGCAGCGAAGGCGCCGGAGTCCGGCGGCGCCGAGCACGGCAATTCCGGCCACTCGGCTTCGGCCAAAGAAACGGACGCAGGCGAGAGCGTCGAAACCAACGACAGCACGGATCACGGCAAACCGCAGCATGCTGCGGAGCCGGAGCCTGCAAAGACACCAGCCACGGAGATGGCCGAAGCGAAGTCCAAACCGGACAGCGGCGCCGGCAAGGATAGTGAGTATCATTCCCAGGCTTTGGACGGTCCGCAAGGAGCAGCGAAGACGGCAGAGCCCGGCGGCACGGATCACAGCAATCCGGGCCACTCGGCTGCTGGCAAAGGAGCGGAAGCGGGCGAGAGCGTCGCAACTGACGACACGGAGCAAGGCCGCCCACAGCACGCTGCGGAGCCGGTGCCGGCAAAGCCCGCGGCCATGGAGATGGCGGGAGCCAAGGTCAAACTGGACAGCGCCGCCGCCGATGACAATGAGCATCATCGCCAGGCTTCGAGCGACGCCCCAGGAGCAGCAGAGTCCGGCAGCGCCGAGCACGGTAATTCGCGCCACTCGGCTTCTGCCAAAGAAGCGGACGCAGGCGAGAGCGTCGCAACCAACGACAGCACGGACCACGGCAAACCGCAGCATGCTGCGGAGCCGGAGCCTGCAAAGACGCCAGCCACGGAGATGGCCGAAGCGAAGTCCAAATCCGACGACGGCGACGGGAATGACAATGAGCATCATTCCCAGGCTTTGGACGGTCCGCGAGGAGCAGCGAAGACGGCAGAGCCCGGCGGCGCGGATCACAGCAATCCGGGCCACTCGGCTGCTGGCAAAGGCGCGGAAGCGGGCGAGAGCGTCGCAACTGACGACACGGAGCAAGGCCGCCCACAGCACGCTGCGGAGCCGGTGCCGGCAAAGCCCGCGGCCATGGAGATGGCGGGAGCCAAGTTCAAACTGGACAGCGGCGCCGCCGATGACAATCAGCATCATCCCCAGGCTTCGGGCGACGCCCCAGGAGCAGCAGAGTCCGGCAGCGCCGAGCACGGCAATTCGGGCCACTCGGCTTCTGCCAAAGAAGTGGAGGCAGGCGAGAGCGTCGCAACCAACGACAGCACGGACCACGGCAAACCGCAGCAGGGCGCGCATTCCGGTGCAAACGCATCACTAGCCGCGCAGCCGGCAAAGGCTGCGTCCGAACTTTGGGGCGCCGATCAAGAGCCAGTATTCCGCTTCGATGGCGAGGCACCTGCTGCAACGCTCGTCGAATTCGCCGAGCCTCAAGAGCTTCATAATCCGCACGCCGCGCTCGGTCAGGGAGGGCTCAGGACGATCGTCGAGACGGTCCCTCACGTTCCGGACGAACACGCGCCGCAGCAGGGCCATCATGGTCCGCATCCCGGCATTCTACATGGGCCTCATGATCTGCTGATTTGAAGCATCCTCATTGCTCGAAAACAGGCAGCAGCGCGCCGGCGCGGCCCGATGTCGAGCGGAACCAGGTTGACGGCGCCGGGGAACCGGGAGGGGCGCTTTCGAGTTAACCTGCGACAGGACAACAGCGGATTCTGTGATGAAAAGACGTCGCTTTGGCAGTTCGATCTCTACCGCCCTTCGCCATCCCGGCGTGATCGCATTGGTCGTCGCCGGCGTGACGATTGCGGCCATGCTGATCGTCGATCACGGTCCCTGGAATCGCGCCAAGACCCAGCCGGCCCAGGTCGCGATGTATGCGACCACGGGCGAAGCAGCACGGGCCGCTGGGGCCAAGGTGCTTCCGACCACCCCGAAATCGCCGATCGAGCCGGCGCGACCGGGGCCCAAGACGTCCCCGGTCGTCAATCCCGTGACGCCGTAATCTCGTCAGCCCTTGCGGCCGTAATTCAAGAGTCCGCCGCTCGTCTTCGGCGGATGGGCGCGCAAGGCTTCCTCATTGGGTTCGGTGCCCCAACCGGGCCGGTCCGGCACGACCAGATAGCCGTTCTCGATCTCCGGCTCATGGGTGAAGAGCTCGCGGTCCCAGGCGAGGCGATCGATGTCGATCTCCATGATGCGCAGGTTTGGAACGGCGGCGCAGAAATGCGCGTTCGTCATCGAGCAGAGATGGCCGTAGAAATTGTGCGGGGCGACGTTGACCTCGAAAGCCTCCGCGGCGGCCGCGATCTTCATCGATTGCCAGACGCCGTTCCAGGGCGTGTCGATGATCGCGACGTCCATGGCCTGGGCCTGGAAATAGGGCAGGAATTCGCGCACGGAGAGCAGCGTCTCGCAGGAGGAGATCGGATGCGGGCTCTGCCTGCGGATATAGCCGAGCGCTTCCGGATTGAAGCTGTCGATCTCGACCCAGAACATGTCGATGTCGGCAATCGTGCGCAGGATCTTTAGGTAACCCTCGGTCTTGGCGTTGAAGTTGCAGTCGAGCAGGATGTCGACGTCGGGGCCGGCGCCGTCGCGGATCGCTTCCAGATGCATGTGCAGGTCGCGCAGGATCTTGCGGTCGACGTTGATCTCGGGCGCGAAGGGCGAGCCGAAGCCGGGGCGCCAGCCGGTCGGCTTGCCGTCGTCATAGGAAAAGATGTTGGTCTTGAGCGCGGTGAACTTCTTCTCGCGCACCTCGCGTCCCATCGCCTTGACGCCGTCGAGGTTTTCGATCGCCGGCTTGTACCAGGACGGGTGATTGATCCGCCAGGTGGCGCAATGCGACCAGTAGACCCTGATGCGGTCGCGAAGCTTGCCGCCGAGCAGCTCGTAACAGGGCACGCCCAGGCACTTCGCCTTGGCATCGAGCAGCGCATTCTCGATCGCACCGAGCGCTTGCGCCACCACGCCGCCGGCCGCGGGACGCGTGGCGGCGAACAATTCGGCGTAAATGCGCTCGTGTTGGAATACGTTCTGCCCGATGACGCGGGCAGAAAGGCGCTGGATGGCAGCCCCGACGCCGGGCGAGCCAAAACCCTCGTCGAACTCGCTCCAACCGACGATGCCGTCTTCGGTCGTCAGCTTGACGAAATGATAGTTTCTCCAGCCGGCATCGCAGGCGAGGATTTCGAGGCTTGTTGCTTTTGATTTGGTCATGACGCTCCCTGTCGCCCGGCCGGGCCTTTTTTTGCGGCCCGATCCCAGGCCGGGCCCTGACGGCATTGTTAGGGCAACAGATGACCGGCGTGAAGGGCGCAGTGATGCAGGCCCGAGCGCCTGCAAGCGGCACTCTCGGCTCTCGTCAGCCAATCACCGACGAGCCGAGCAAGGCGAGGACGGCCAGCGCCATCAGCGCGGTGCCGAGCCAGCCCAGCGCGATCAGCCACGGCCTTGCCCTGAAGCGGCCCATGATCGCTCGGTTCGAGACGATCAGCATCATCATCGCCATGATGGGGACGGCAACGATGCCGTTCAGCACCGCGCTCCACACCAGCATGTGGATGGAGTCGATCCCCGTGAAGCCGAGGCCGAAGCCGATCAGGGTCGCCGCGGCGATGATGGTGTAGAAGCCGGCCGCTTCGTCCGGCTTGGCCTCCAGCGTGGCGCGCCAGCCGAAAATCTCCGCAACGCCGTAAGCAGCCGAGCCCGCCAACACCGGGATCGCGAGCAGACCCGTGCCGATGATGCCGAGCGCGAACAATGCGAAGGTGAAGTCCCCGGCGAGCGGTCGCAGCGCTTCGGCCGCTTGCGTCGCCGAATCGATGTTGGTGATGCCGTTGGCGTGCAGCACTGACGCGGTGGTGAGAATGATGAAGAAGGCGATGCCGTTGGACAGCAGCATGCCGGAGATGGTGTCGGACTTGATGCGGTCGAGCTCCGGACGGCCGCCACGCTTGAGCTCGCGCAGCGGCTTGTCGCGCGTGCCCTGGTTCATCTCCTCGACCTCCTGCGAGGCCTGCCAGAAGAACAGATAGGGGCTGATCGTGGTGCCGAGCACGGCGACGACCATGAGGAAATAATCGGCGCTGACATTGGCCTTGGGCCACACCGCGGCGAGCAGCGCCGTGCTCCAGGGGATATTCACGGTGAAGGCGGTCGCGACATAGGCGAACAGCGCCAGGGTGAGAAATTTCAGCACCGGCGAATAGCGGCGATAGGGCAGGAAGACCTGCAGCAGGGTCGAGCCCGCCGCGAAGATCAGCGCATGCTCGTGGTTGAGCCCGCCGATCACGAGTGACAGCGCCTCGGCCATCGCGGCGATGTCGGCGGCGATGTTGAAGGTGTTGGCGGCAACGAGCATGGCGACGAGGCCCAGCACCGCCCAGCGCGGCGCGATCTGCATGACGTTGGCGGCGAGGCCCTTGCCGGTGACGCGGCCGATCTGCGCGCTGACGAGCTGGATGGCGATCATGAACGGCGTGGTGAGAAACGCCGTCCACAACAGCCCGTAGCCGAATTGCGCGCCGGCCTGCGAATAGGTGGCGATGCCCGAGGGATCGTCGTCGGCAGCCCCCGTGATCAGGCCCGGCCCCAGCCGTTGCAGAAGCGTCGGCGAGGATTTCGTCGGGGTGAGGGCGCTGTCGCTCATGGAAGGTGGACCTCGATCGGTGTTTCCATAGCAAATGCCAAGGAGGGAATATCGGTTCCACGCCGCGCGGGAAGATCCGCCATTTCTGAAAATGCTAATTCAACTTGACCGCCGGGCAAAACACGTGTAGATTGCCATCATCGCAAGACTTCTCGAACGTACGGTCGCGTGGGTGTGGGCCCCGCGAGCGCTGTCTTGAACGGTCGCGATGAGAGGTCTTGCGCCGCCTCTACTTGATGCTGACAAACATGCCCCAGGCGGCCGCCAGCGCTGCGCCGGCAAAGACGATCAGCGGGTTGTCGCAGAACGTGCCGCCATAGGAGCACATGGTGACCCCGAACGAGCCGATCTCGTGATGGCTCGCCGAGTAGAACAGTCCCGACAGCACCAGCAATGCAGCGGCGACGTAGTACATGGCGATCTCTCCGAAGCTCTTCCGATGGCGCCCGCGCAAGCAGAGCAGCGACACGCTTCAGCATGGCGCGAAGAGCTTTCATTCCGCCAAATCCGATGTGCCGGATTTGGCTAAATTTGGCGCTATTTTCCGGTTTTTCCCGGCGCGGCAAGGTGGATCTGGCTAACAATTACCGAGAAGCGCCGCGTCATTTCACCGGCGGAGCTTCGGCTTGCGTCGTGGCGGGCTCCCAGGGTGCGGGCAGGATGACCCGGATCGGACGCGCCTCGGCGGCGCCTTGAGCAGCAGGCCGCACCTGATCCCTAGTGGGCTCGGCCAGCGCCACGGACATGAGGGCGACCAGCATCGCCAGCGACGTCGCAATCCGCGCGGGCTTTTGACTTATGACCAGCTCAACGGAAGAAAATGCCTCACCCGGCCAGGGACACGTCGATCCGCTTGCCCATGTCCATTTGTGGACACAAGCAGGCAGGCCCTGAGCATCGAAATCCGACGAAACACGCCTGAAACAATGCTGAAACCCGATTGTCCTGAACTCCGTGCGCCCGGCCCTCGACCAACGAAGCGAAAAGGAGATCATCATGATCCAGATCGGTTCGAAGGAAGAAGTCGCGTTCTTGCTGGCGCTGTTCGGCACCCACACCCAGCCGGTGCGGCGGCCGAAGCCGAAATCGCAGCAGAGGTGAGAGTAAACCCATGCCAGGTTTGGCCGAATGCCAGAGCCTGCTCCGGCTCCTGATCGCCAGGGGCGATCCCAAGGCCATCCCGCTCGCCAAGGGCGCCATCGATCAGTATCTGAACACGGCGCCGATCAGCGCCCGCGGGCGCGGCCTGCGTGTGCTCCAGCGCGACGCACTCGACCAGCATGATGTGGCGGTCGGCGTGCAGCGCTCGTTCGCCGAGACGGTGGACGCCTATATCGAGCGCAAGCTCGCGGAAGAGTAGGGGACTGCGCAAGCGGGCGCGGTCCTGGTTCGGTCAGATCGGTCCTCGTACAGGAACACGCAACGCTGCCGCATCCCGTGATGCAGTGACCATCTACGTCGCGGCGTCAACTCCCGCGTCGCGACCGCAGTCACACCATCATTGACGCGTCAGCGTCGATCGCGATTGCCGCGGCGGTGACGGCCAGGATTGCGCGGCGTCGAGCACGGCGATCTTGCGGCCCAGCTGCCACACCTCGACCTTGCCGTGCCGCGTGAACTGCCGCGCGAAGGCGAGGGCGGAATCGTCGGACGCGGCTTCGAAGGCTTCCGCCGAGCGGAAGACGCCGTTCTCGCCGACGAGATAAGCGCGATATTGATGGGTCATGTCGGCGCCCTCAGGCCGGGCGATCGCAGCCAGGCGTCGATCTGCATGGCCGTCTCGTCCTGGCGGGCCCGGCGCAGCAATATCTCGCGGTGGCGCCCCGGCGCGAGCCGGCGCGCTTCTTCGCGGCACCGCGCGGCTTCGTCCGCGAGGCGTTCGGTCAGTGTCCTGGTCTGTTTGATACGACGTCGCTTCAGCATGGCGCTGCCTCCTGGTTGGAGTGGCGGGAGCGCGATTGGCGTTCTCATCACCGATGAATGCCGAGTGTTTTGCGGTGATGGATGGAGGCTACTTTAAGCGCGGTGGCCAGTCAGTATCTTTTGATACGTCCGCAGATTAAATTTCGACGCAAAGCTGAGCCTGTTGAGCGACTTACTCAATTTGAGTGCGCGGCGATACGTGCGCTCATCTCCGCCGGCGCGTGCGCGAATGCCGCGAGCCGCTAGTGCATCCGCCGCCAAACTTTTTCGCGACGCAAACAAAGACAAGAAGGACGAGTCGGAGGCGATACGCTGAACGATGCGCGGCAACGCCCGCGCTGGTCAGCGCGCACCACGGGCCGTTTCCTGCGTGGCCGAGATCCCATTTGCGCTACGATCAAAAAGTCGATTGACAACGTTCTCTGTTTGTTCTAGCAAGACAACATTTCAACCTCTGAGCGAAACGCCGATGGATCGGCGTTGGCCTGAATTTTTCTGCGGGGCAGTCGATGAGTAGCTCGCTTCTCGCTTTTGTCTTGTTGGACAACCCGGCGACGCCGGACATGTCGGCGGTCGCCAAGATCCTTCACGCCCGGCATCCGGAATTGGCGACGGAGGCGATCGGCGACGGACGTGCGCAACAGACACAAGCAAATTCGCCGCTCATTCGCTGTGGTCACGAGCTTGTTGCCGTGATGTCGATGCCCGCACCCGTTCCGCACGACCAGGGACTATGGGTGCGCGCCGCCACCACCTGGCCGGAGAGCAAGGCGGTAGCCGCCCGGCATCGCGGTCATCTGATCGTGTCGATGCTCGGAAAGAGCGAGCAGCCGCTGGTCGCCGCGCGCGGCACGACCGCACTCATCGGCGCGTTGATTGCCACGATGCCGGAATGTTGCGGCGTGGTGTGGGCCGGCCGGGTCGTGCGGCCCGCCGATCTCTGGCTCGAAACGTCCCGGGATGCATTCGCACCGTATCCCGACTACCCCTTCAGGCTGTGGGTCGACATTCTTCCGTTCCGGTCAGGTGCCAAGATCGGCGCGGTGACAATGGGACTGTCGGCATTCGTCGATCGTGAGATCGAGTTCGTGACCGGTAAGCTCACGCTTTCGGCGTTGTTCGACAAGGTGGCGGGACTGTCCGCGTATCTGATCGAGCATGGCAGCGTGGTGAAGGACGGCGACACCATCGGGGCAAGTGCGAGCGAGCGGATCCAGGTTCGCCACAAGAATTCCGACGCGTTTAGCGGGATGCCGGTGTTTTACTGTGTTAATGAGTTCAAGCACTGATGTCGATGAGCGATTTCCGATCGTTGCTTGCCGTCAGCTTCACTGCTCGAGATCGATCGTTTGACACGTCGGGCAAAACACCGACAGAATGGCATCATCGAAAAAAGCCGATCAAGCTCGCGGGAAGCCGCGGGCTTTATTGTTGTGCGACCGATCGCGCTCTTCACCGCGTGTGTCACGGGTACAATGTTCAGTGAGATGCAGTCGTGACTGACGAAAAAGAGAATTCTGTGCCGAAGCGACCGAGAGCACGGAAGCGCCGCTTCCACAAGATAAGTTACGATCTCAGCGGCCGGCCCGGCTTTTGGATCGCGGACGAAAGCGTCCTTCCTCCCTACCAAGTATCTCGATTGCCGGCTTCTACGCCGCCTGTGCCTTACATGTTCGATAAATCGGACGGCCGTCCGCCCGGCGACCTGGAGCTCTGCTGGGGGTGGTGGCTCATTTCGGATCGAACCAAGGCTGTCTTCGAGAGGATGGATCCGGAAGCCTTCGTTTTTGTGCGATGCGACGTGCGACTACCGAAAGGTAGCTATCATGGGCCGGACTATTGGATCTGCGATGTTGTTCGCGTCCTCGATGCGGTGGACGAAGCGCAATCGCATTTGCAGATCGGAATTCGGGACGATATCCGCTACATGGACCATGGCATGAAATATTACGAATTCCCTCTCGGATACAAGCTGGTCTTCAGAGAAGACGTGATCGGCACGGCGCACATCTTCCGCATGGCCTACGAAGAAGCGACAGTCATATGCGACCAGGAGTTCAAGGACGCTTGCAAGTCGGCGGGGTTGAAGAAGATCCACTTTGCCGACACTTCGAAAGGCGAAATTTGACTCTCTCCTTCCCGAGGAATGAAGTCTTTTCTCTCGTTGAGAGTGTGCTTTCCTGAAACACACGCGAGGGGCCGTTTCGGTTCGGCGATGAACCGTGCAGGCAGGCATATTCTGCTGGCAACAAGACTGGCGCTCGCGAGCGGATGGCGACGCGGGCGCCATATTTCCTCTTGATCTAAGAGAATCCAACAACCTCGCGCCTTGAGGCCGTTGCCTGCGTGCGGTCGGATCGACTGCGCCGCGTGCCATAGCACTTCAGAAAATACTGCAGCCTTGTCGATGAACGCGCGGGCCTCCCGTCGCGACCGCGCTTGCGCGCTCATCCATCCAATTTGCCACCCCCCATACTCAATGAAGTCCCTTTTGTGAGGGTGCATGTCAATCTTTTCCGACCATCATATTATTCCAGAGAGCTGTAAAGATCACAGCGCGTTTCGCGGCATTGAAAAGCAGACGTTCGATATCGACTCACCGGCAAACCGAATCTATCTGCCAGCAAATCGAGAGCTCGCTGCCAAGTTGAATGTTTCGCCCCATCCCGGCGGGCATGTCGGACCTTACAAAAGCTTCGTTTGTAAAAAACTTGATCAGATTGCAAAGGTCGAAAGTCCAGAGGAGCGACTAGCGGAGATTAAGACACTGATCGATGCTATGCGCGTCGGCTTCCTCAATGGCCATCTCTACCCCAATGTGCCTATCGATAAAACACGAGAAGACGTCGTTGAGTGGATCGAGAAAATTGTGACGCACCCCAAGGCTTACCGCGATCAATACCCCGATCTATTGCGAACCATCGGAGATATCGAGCGAAGGGGAGCGGGCGCCGGTCAGGATCATCTGATCAAATGGTTGCTCTACCTGGATCATCCGGAGCGGCAGAAACTCATAGACGAGGCAATTGCTCGCAATCGCGATGTCAACGTGACGGCTGGTAATCGCGACCTGCGCGGAACGAATTGGTCCAAGTTCGAAGTGTTCGACCCTTCCTCGGACATTCGTTACACTCCGGGTATCGCGCCAGTGAACCCGAGCGACTTTCCGCCGCTGCCCGGCTACAATTCACCTTCGCTGGCCGGTTTGAACGAACAGGAAGGGTTCGCGCGAAGTGATCCCCGCTTCAAACGCGCGCTGCCTCCGTTCCCCCAGCTAGATCCCAATGAACAGCAGATCGGTCGATTGCCGCCGACAACGGCCGCTCCATCAGACCCGCTGGTGCTGCAATCCGATCCGCACTCCGGCGTTACGAATCCATACTACGAGAATCCGTTGGCTGGAGGCGCATCTCCGGAGCGTGATATTCTTCCTTGGTTGGCCGGTGGCGCCGCCGTGCTAGCGGCTCCCTCCTTGCTCCCCTGGCTGCTCGG
This sequence comes from Bradyrhizobium sp. LVM 105, assembly GCF_003957705.1. Lineage (NCBI taxonomy): Bacteria > Pseudomonadati > Pseudomonadota > Alphaproteobacteria > Hyphomicrobiales > Nitrobacteraceae > Bradyrhizobium > Bradyrhizobium sp. LVM 105. The sequence goes on from NZ_QZMV01000001.1 coordinate 895,136, forward strand.
CATTGGAGGCATTTTGGCGGTTACGCGCGCTGCCAACGCAGAGGATAGCAGTCCGGGCACGACGGAGGGCGCTACTGCGCCTGGGCGAGGAGTGTTCTCGGCAGAAGCGCCTGCGCACGACACTATCGGCAACGGTTTTCGCGTCGACGACGGGGCCAGCAGCCGCGGCTCTTCGGCATCATCGACCTTCGGGCGGCAGCCGGGTGCAACGTCCTCGATCGATCCGAAGACTATTGCAAGCGCCTTTGCGGATCGCTTTGGCAACTGGGCCAGCACGCCAGACGGCTCCGTGCCTGCCGAGAACGTGGATAACGTGCCGGACACTCCTCCACACGGAACGGTGGCGCCCGAAAACGTTCGGCGCCTCACGCGGACCAACGAGTCGAATGCGGGCAGCGTGTTCACGTCCGGCAGTGCGCCGGTCCCGTATCTGCCTTCCACGGAATTCAACGAGCGGTTCGGCAATTGGACAGTGCCGATCGCTGGAAGCGGGCGACCGCAGCCCAGCAAGCCGATCGGTTTCTTCGCCGACGAGCCGAGCTATTTCGTTCCACCTCCGATCTTCGGCGTGGAGAATCCAGGAAATTCTCATACCGACGCCGGGGAGTGGTTCTCGCGCTGGATACGTCCGTTGCTTCCACCGCAGTGAGGAGCGTACGGCGTGGTCGACGCCGAGCCGGTTCGATCGTTTGACACGTCGGGCAAAATTACCGGCAAAATGGCGTCATCGGAAGAGTTCGGATCAAGGCCCGCGGGATACCGCGGGCTTTCATATACGAAGAGCTGTGACGTTTCGTGTTCTACGCAGCAGCCGGCCCGAACCACCGCGCCAACGTCTCCTCGAGCCCGAGCTGGCTTTCGTGCTGCACCCAAGCCACGTGCCCGTCGGGCCGCACCAGCACCGCGCTAGGCGCTGCAACCCGCCCGATGACCGGAAGCTCCCAGACACCATCGTAGTCGGCGTCGACGACATCGATGCGGTCCGCCCACGGCGCCGAGACGATGCCGCCGCGCTTGCCGAAGTTGAGCAGCACGCCGCGCGCGCGGTGCAGCAGCGTGAACAGGTTCAGCATCCGTCCTTCGACCGCCAGATCGAGATCGGGCATGCGCCGGCCGAGCAGCTTGTGGCCTTCGCCGAGATCGTAGGCGATGTCGAGCCCGCTCATCATCGCGCCGAAGCGCCGGCGCGGCTCGTCCATGGCGAGCAGCTCGGCGATCGCCTCGCGCGCCGCCTTGCGGCCGTCGTCGCCGCGCCGGAGCAGGGCGATCTGCGCCCTGGTGTTCTTCAGCACGCGGGCGGCCACCGGCTGGCGCTCTGCGTGGTAGCTGTCGAGCAGGCTGTCCGGCGCGAGGCCCTTGACCACCTGCGCCAGCTTCCAGCCGAGATTGACGGCGTCCTGCACACCGAGGTTGAGGCCCTGTCCGCCGACGGAATGATGGATATGGGCGGCATCACCGGCGAGCAGCAAGCGGCCCTTGCGATAGGATGCAGCCTGCCGTGCCGCATCGGTGAAGCGGGAGATCCACGCCGGGTTCTGCATGCCGAAGTCGGTGCCGTAGACGGCAACAGCGCATCGCTGAGATCGCGCAAGGTCGGCTGGCCGGTCGCCGCGAGCGTTGCTTCCGTCACGACGACCAGCACGCGGCCGCTCTCAGTTTTGCTGAGGCCGTGAAAGCCGAGCGCATCGTGGCGCAGGCCGAACTCCGGCGCCTCGCGCATCTCGACCTCGGCCATGAGGTTGCTGAGCGTCGGTGAGGTGCCGGGGAAGTCGATGCCGGCGATCTTGCGCACCAGGCTGCGGCCGCCGTCGCAGCCGACCAGATATCTTGCGCGCAGGCGCGCGCCGCCGGACAGCGTGACGTCGACGCCAGTCTCGTCCTGTGCGAAGCCCGTGACCTCGCGTTCCCGGTAGATCGGGACCGCGAGTTGTTCGACCCAATCGGCCAGGATGCGCTCGATGCGGGTCTGCCGCAGCTTGAGGCCGTAAGCATGTCGCGTGGGCAGATCGCTGATGTCGAGCGGGGTCCAGGCAAAGCCGGCGAGCTGGAGGATCTCCCCTTCGCGCAGGAAGCGCTCGGCGACGCCGCGCTGATCGAGTACCTCGATGGTGCGGGCGTGCAGGCCGCCGGCGCGGGTCTCGACGATCGACTGATCGGGGCGCCGCTCGACCACGGCAACGTCGACATCGGCGAGCGCGAGCTCGGCGGCCAGCATCAGCCCAGTCGGGCCGCCGCCGGCGATCACGACGGCATGGTCTCTCGGCGTTTCCATCGCAGCATCGGCGCCCTGGGCGCTGCGGCGTGAACGGGACGTCGGAAGCAGGGCAGGCATGTTGACCCCCTCGATGGGTTTGGTTGGGTCGGGGGTTCTACGGCAGGAGCGGGGACTTGAAGCAAGCCTGTTGCGCACCACATATTGAGCTGGGAGGAGAGGCTTTCTCTTCCGCGCTCGCCGCGTTGACACGTCGGGCAAAACACCGCCATAGTGGCATCATCGAAAAAAGTGAGTTCAGCCCGCGCGGACGCCATCCGTTGCGGGTTTTTTGTTTGCCTGTGGTCAGTGAATGCCTGCGGTTCGCTGCAGGATGTCGGCGAGTTCCTCGAACGAGAACGGCTTCCTGATCATCGGCAGGCCGCCGCGCCGGGGCTCGCGCCCCGACAATTGCAGCATCTTCAGCTCGGGACGGAGGCGCCGCGCCAGCTCGGCCAGTTCATGACCGTCCATGCCGGGCATGTTGATGTCGGTGATGAGGACGGAAATGTCGCGGTTCTCCCCGAGCCGCTCCAGTGCATCCGGGCCGCTCCTGGCGCTGACCACCTCGCAGCCGAGATCCTCGAGCATGGCCACGATCGTCTCGAGGACGGGGGGATCGTCGTCAACAACCAGGACAGTGTGGCTCATCAACGTTCCCTCCAACCACGACGTCAACGCGCCTCTCGTCGCGTAAGTTCCGGCCCGCCTAATCGTCCTTCGACAAATCGCCCGGCCCGGCCGGAAGATCGATTGTGCCGCCTTCGCCGCGCGCGAGGTCGCGGCCGCCGTCGGCGCTTACGCCGGGCTCGTCGATGATGGCCTGGTCCGGGATGGGCTTGCTGCGCGGCTTGCGATCTGTCCTGGGTGTCATGACGGTCCTCCGACCGATCAACTTCGGCGCGGTGCAATGGTTCGTTTGACATGTCGGGCAAAACACCGGCAGAATGACATCATCGAGACGAGTTTGGTTCAACCCGCGCGGATATCATCCGCCGCGGGTTTTTTCGTCTCGGTTGCAGAATCGGACGGTGGCCGCGCATCCGGCCACGCACTCGACAAACCTGGAGCGCCGATCGGCGCGCCGCCGTCCGAACCATTGCCGGCCGTGCACGCGCGAACGTGCCGGCCTGCGGCGCTGGGGCCGATGCGCCCGCGCCGCTGCGGTCTCCGGAAGACACGGAGATAGGGTTCGCGCCCGAAACGATCGTGCTTCGCCTGGCCGATCTGCCGCGCATTTTCTTCGCATGGAGGATGATGATGACCGCTTATTTGATTTCGCTCGCGCTCGCGGGCCTCGTCGCAATCGCGCTGTGGGAGATGGTGTCGTGAGCGAGGAGGTCGCAGGCGAGATCGCAGGCGAGCCCCTCCGGCCGCCGCTAGCTGCTAAGACAAGGGCTGGGGCGCGTAAGCCGACCGAGATCCGCTCGCTGGCGCGCAGCCACACCAGGACGGCGCTACGGGTTCTCGTCGGCATCATGCGCAACGACGAGGCGACGCCCGCCGTGCGCCTTTCCGCCGCCAACGCCATCCTCGATCGCGGCTGGGGCAAGGCTGCACAACCGATCGAGAGCGGTGAAGAGGGCGTTGAGACGGTGCACCGGGTCGAGCGCGTCATCGTGCGGCCGGAAGACGCCGGCCATGCCGATCAGGAAGCCGGTAACGCCTGAGTTGGCAAGATCTCGATTCGGATTTTCGATTGTCCGTTTGACCCGTCGGGCAAAACACTGGCAGAATGGCATCATCGAATTCGAGTTGGTTGAGCCCGTGCCGAGCAATTGGCCGCGGGTTTTTCGTTTCGATGATCGCTAGTTCTTGCCCGGCTTGCCGGCCCGGCGCTGCCCGGCATAGGCGCGTTGCACCTGGTCGCTGCAATAGGACAGCTTTCGGCCATCGCCGGTGAAGTGTCCGTCCTTGATGATCCAGAGGACGACGGTCTTGTCGTCGATCTTCTTGAACATCAGGTTCTCGCGGTCCGGAGTGGTGTCCACATTCTGTACGCTGACGGTATCCGCGCCTGAAGCCGGCCGCAATGTGCAGTCGGCGCCGATCCGGACCGTGTCGGGAAGCTGAACCCGAGTCTTTTCGATGTTGCAGATGTTCGAGGCCGTCGTGATCGACTTTCCGGAGAACGTAACGACCGTGTCGTTGAACTTCGCACAGCGCTCCTCAAAGTCGGGGCCGGCCGCCGCGTAGACGCCGTCCCGCGGGTGAGCGTCTTTCAGAGCTTGCTCCAGGTCGGCCTTCTGCTTCGCCTCCACCTTGGCTCTCAGCGTGGCTTCGGCAAGCGCGCGCTGGGTCCTGAGAGGGCAGTAGGCCCCACGCCAGGGAGCGTCCTTGAGCTTTCCGTTCAGGCTCTTCTGAACGGAGATCGCCACCGGTTTGATGGGGGCCGTCTGGCTCGGCGTCAAGGTCGTGCTGGGTAAGTGAGGCTCCGGCCATGTCGTCGTGCGACGGAGCGAATTTGTCTCTCGTCGATGGATACGTCATGTACAGAATTCGTATTGTCGATGCGTCTGATGACGACGTTGCCGACACCTTGGCCGATCTGCATCGGCTGACGTTTTTCGATGCTGCGGCAATGCCCCAGTTCGACCTTGGAGCATGGTGGCTGGCCTATCGCGGTGATGATGCAGTCGCCTTTGCCGGTGTCGTGCCGTCGACGCATGTCCGAAATAGCGGCTACTTCTCCAGAGTCGGAGTCTTGCGGCGGCATTGGGGGCAGGGCCTTCAAGTCAGGCTGATGCGAGCGATCGAGGCGAGGGGACGCCGCATTGGATGGGACAGTGTGGTTTCGGATACAACGGACAATCCCGTGTCTGCCAATAACTTTATTCAGGCAGGCTATCGGCTTTATGAGCCCGAAACGCCTTGGGCCTGGTCGCATACGCTTTACTGGCGAAAATGGCTGCGCTGAGTGGGCGGGGTGCGTTTCCCGTGATGCGGAACATGGCCTGCAATGACTCATCAGAAGTGCGGCACAGCCTGTGTGCAGGATAGCGAGAAGCCCGGCAGCCCGATGGCTGCCGGGCTTCTTTTGCGTCTATACGCAATGCAAGTGAGGCACTTGCGAAGTTGGCGGCGGCGGGCTTTAAGTTTGCTATTGCAGGAAATTCGGCGGCCATAAGCCGATGTAAGGGAGCGCCATCGATGCCGACCAGACCTCAATTGCCGGAACGTTCGCCGCGGGCGACGGGAGGGCCGAGTGCGCTCGAAGGTCTTCTGGTCGTCGATTTCACGCGTGTCGTCGCCGGACCGGCCTGCACGCAGACGCTCGCCGATTTTGGCGCGGATGTCATCAAGATCGAGAATCCCGACGGCGGCGACGACACGCGCGCCTATGAGCACGCGGAAATCGGCGGCGAGAGCGCCGCGTATCTCAGCCTGAACCGCAACAAGCGCGGCATTGCGCTCGACCTTTCCGTACCGGAAGCCCGCGAGATCGCGCTGGATCTGATCCGCAAGGCGGACGTCGTCGTAGAGAATTTCTCGAGCGGGGTCATGAAGAAGTTCGGACTCGACTATGAGTCGGTGGCGCCGCTCAATCCACGGCTGGTCTATTGCTCGATCTCCGCCTACGGCCGCTCCGGACCGTTCGCCTCGCGCCCCGGTTTCGATCCCATCACGCAGGCGGAGAGCGGCTTCATGTCGCTCAACGGATTCGCCGACGGCCCGGCGGTTCGCACCGGCCCGCCCATCGTGGACATGGCGACGGGGATGTCCGCCTGTAACGCCATCCTGCTGGCGCTGCTCGCGCGCGACAGGCTCGGCCGCGGACAACATGTCGAGGTCGCGCTGTTCGACGTCGCGATGGGAATGACAGGCTTCTACGGCATGGCCTATCTCATCAACGGCGAAAATCCCGGCCGGTTCGGCAATTCGCCCAGCGGGTCTCCAACCGTCGGCGTCTATGAGGCCTCCGATGGGCCACTGTATATGGCCTGCGCCAATGATCGGCTCTATCGTCGGCTCGTGGTCGAGGTACTGAACCGGCCAGATCTCATCACCGATCCCAAGTTTGCCACGCGCAAGGCTCGTTCCGAGAACAAGGAGCTCTTGCGCGCAGCCATCGCCGAGGTCTTCGCCAGCGATACGCTCGAGAACTGGATGGCGAAGATGAAGCAGGCCAATATTCCGGTCGGGTATCTCCGGACGGTCGAGGAGGGGTTCAATGCGCCCGAGGCTCGCGAGCGCCAGCGCTTGAACCGGATTCGGCATCCGACGGCGGAATGGGTGCCCAACATAGAGCCCCCGATTTGCATGAGCCTGACCGGCACAGTCGATCCCGTTGCCGCCCCGCTTCTAGGCGAGCATACCGAGGACGTCTTGCGTAATATTCTCGGTTATGACGAGCATCGGATCGCCGAATTTGCCCAGAAGGGCGTCTTTGGCGCGAGCAAACCCTCGACGGGCTAGGCCCCACGGTCGGCCTCCATGGCACCAGCCTCCGGCTTGCGGGCCGGTGCCGGCTGCATGGCTTGATTTGGTGATAGGGCGGCCGCATAAATATGTAAGAGCGAGGGACACAAATGGCGCCTGGTCGAAAGCCGAGCATGGATCAGCCCACCGGCCCGGAAGCCGGCGGACGCGCCCACGCGGAAATGATCGCGAAGGCTGGGGCTCTCGTGCCGCATCTACGTGAGCGGGCGGCGAGGACGGAGGATCTGCGGCATCTCCCGCCGGAAACCGAAAGGGATCTCCACGATGCCGGCCTGTTCCGAATGCTGCAACCGGCACGGATTGGTGGCGCGGAGCTTGACTATGTCGCGCTCGTCGACTGCGCCGAGCTGCTCGGACAAGCGGATGCGTCGGTCGCCTGGAATCTCGCCAATCTGGCGAGCCATCACTGGATGCTCGGCATGTTCGAGGAGAAGGCGCAGGATCTGGTCTGGGGCCGTGATCCGAACGTGCTGATCGCATCCTCGTTCATTTTTCCCGCCGGACGCGCCACGCGGGTGGAGGGCGGATACCAGCTGCGCGGCAGCTGGCCGTTCTCTTCCGGCGTTGCCTCTTGTGAGTGGAACATGCTGGCAAGCGTTGTGTACTCAGAAGACGAGGCGGACGGCATCGAGTATCGAATCTTTCTGCTGCCCAAGGGCGACTACAACGTGCTCGACACCTGGAATGTTGCGGGATTGCGCGGGACGGGGTCTTGCGACGTGGAGGTCAGGGACGCCTTCGTGGCCGACTATATGACGGTCGCTGTCGGCGATCTCGCCGGCGGCCCCACGCCGGGAAGCAGGGTCAATCCGAATCCGCTGTATGCGCTGCCTGTGTTCTCCTTGTTCCCATACGTCCTCTCGGGCGTTGCGCTGGGGAATGCGCAGGCATGCCTCGATGATTACATCGAGGTCGCACGTCATCGTATTTCGACTTACAACCGCGCCAAGCTGAGCGATTTTCAGAGCACCCAGATCAAGATCGCGGACGCCTCGGCGAAGATTGACGCCGCACGCCTGATCATGCGGTCGGCATGCCTCGATGCCATGGAGGACGCGCGGCGCGGTCGCATTCCTGATATGGCGACCAAGACCCGATATCGGCGCGATGGCTCCTTTTCTGTGAACTTGTGCACGGACTCGGTCTCGATGCTGTTTGCCGCGAGCGGGGCGCGCGGCCTGTTCACGAGCGGCGTGTTGCAGCGCCAGTTCCGCGATGCGCACGCGATCAACTCGCATCTCGCCTTCAACTTCGATGCGGCCGGAACCAATTATGGACGTGTGGCGCTGGGCCTGCCGTCCGAGAATCTCACGCTGTGAGGCCGGCCGATGAATGATCAGCCGCAGCAGCCCCGCGTTCCCGATCCCGCCAACGAGTTCGCGAGCGACAGCTCGTCGATCGATCCTCGCGACTTTCGCAATGCGCTCGGGACCTTTGCAACGGGCGTAACGATCATCACCGCCGCGGCGCCTGACGGCAAGCCCTACGGCTTGACCTGCAATTCGTTCGCCTCCGTCTCGCTGAATCCTCCGCTGGTGCTGTGGAGTCTCGTCGTCTATTCCTCGAGCCTGACCATCTTCCAGAACGCCAGCCATTTCACGGTCAACGTGCTTGGCGCTTCACAGCAGGCTCTTGCGAGCAAATTCGCCAAGTCCTCGGACGACAAGTTCACCGGCGTGGACTGGACGCCGGGCCTCGGCGGGGCGCCGGTGCTTGCCGAAGGTGTCGCCAACTTTCAATGCCGGTCCGTGAATCGCTATTATGGCGGTGACCACGTGATCTTTCTCGGCGCGGTCGAGGCCTATACGTACAATGCGACCGAGCCGCTGCTCTTCGCGCGGGGGGCATTTGGCCGGTTTCTCGCCGACGACGAGCGGAAGAAGTCACCCTAGTCGGCTTCGGGTCGCGCTCGACGGCTCAACGCTTTGCTGCTGAAAGCTTGTAAATCTCCAGCGCGTCCGCTTCCGCGCCGTGCGCGGCCTTGGCCAGCCGAAAAAGTTGTCCCGCAAGCGAAGCCATCGGCACCGGCGTCGACGTTGCCTGTGCGACGTCGGCAACCGTATCGAGATCCTTGAGCATCGTGGCAATGTGCCCAAGCGGTGGTGAGTGAATGCCTTGCAACATCCTCGGCACGAACAGCTGAAGCGGAATGGAGTCAGCGAAGCCGCCGGCGAGCGCTTCGGGCAGGCGATTGGCATCAATTCCAGCGTTGACGGCGAGGCGCGAGGCTTCTGCCAGCACGGCCATCGCGCATCCGACGATCACCTGATTGCAGAGCTTCGTGGTCTGGCCGGCGCCGGTCGGGCCCATGTGGGTGAGCCTGCGCGCCATGGCCAGCACGTAGGGCCGGACTCGCTCGATATCGTCTGCTTCTCCGCCGGCCATAATCGCAAGCGAGCCTTCCTCGGCGCCCTTCGTCCCGCCGGAAACCGGCGCATCGATCCAGCCCGCGCCATTGGCGTCCTTCAGTCGCTTCGCGAGCTGCCGCGCGGCGTCCGGATGGATCGACGAGAAATCGACGACAAGCTTGCCTGCGCCGGGCGACGCTGCCAGCCCTTCCGGCCCGAAGATCACCTCTTCGACGGCCGTTGCATCCGTCACGCACATGAAGGCGATATCCGAGTTTACCAGGAGATCGCGAGGCGTGGCTGCGCGCCTGGCACCGGCTTCGACGAGCGGAGCCACCTTGCCCTCCGAGCGGTTCCAGACCGTCACCTGATAGCCGGCCTTGAGCAGGCGCCGGGCCATCGGCGTTCCCATCAACCCGAGGCCGAGATAGCCAAGTCTCGCGGCGCCGGGCGAGTTTGTCCTGCTCGCATCAGCCATAGGTTGCCTCCTTCTGTCGCAGCGCGCGACGCCGGCCTATCATACATTGCGCGTCGGACGGCAGAACCTCCCGGCTCGCATGGCTTGCCTGAATGTTTGAACCATGAAACATTTGCGCCGGTCGGGTTGAGTGGCGCCCATCGGCGCCGGAGCAGCGGAGTGGGCACGATGCGAACCGTTTCGAAGTGGATCCTGGCTTTGGGGGCGGCGGCCGCCGCGAGCGCGGGGGTTAGCCCGTCATGGGCGCAACAGACGATCCGCGTCGGCTGGACCATCCCAGCCGAGGAATCCAAGTACTGGATGATGCGCCGCCCGGCTGAATTTCCCAATATCGGCAAGGCCTACAACATCGAATGGACCCAATTCCAGGGTACCGCGCCGATGACGCAGGCCTTGGCAGCCGGCGCGCTGGACTGCGCGACGCAGGCACCGCTGTCGCTTGCCAACGGCGTGGTCGGCGGCAATCTCAAAGCCTACATCGTGGCCCAGCACGTGTTCGAAAAGCCCGGCGGTTTCTCGGTCTACTGGGCTGTCAAGGATGACTCGCCCATCAAGACCATCGCCGATCTCAAGGGCAAGACGGTCGGCATTTCCGTGATCGGCGGCGGGACCCAAGGTCCGTTCAATCTGCTCCTGAAGCAGAATGGCGTCGATCCAGCCAAGGATATCAAGCTGGTCGAGGTCGGTTTCGCGGTCTCCGAGGACGCGCTGCGCCAGGGCCGCGTCGATGCGGTCAACATGAACCAGCCGTTTGCCGCGCGCGCGGAGGCAAAGGGCGGCACGAGGAAGCTCTTCGCTCTGTCGGAGGCCATGCCGAACATCGTGCATATTCTGGAAGCCTGCCGCGCCGATTTCGTCGACAAGAACCCTGAATTGGTCAAGACGTATGTTCGCGACATCACCTCGGGCATGAAGAAGGCGCTGGCGAACCGCGAGGAGACTCTCAAGGTCGTCAACGAAGTGCTGAAGGCGCCTATTCCGGTGCTCGAGACCTACCTGCTCAAGGACAACGACTTCGGTCGGGATCCAGGCGCGGCGCCGAACTTCCCGGCAATCCAGAAGATGCTGGATATCTACGCCGAGACCGGGATGCTGCCGAAACTGGATGTCACGCAGCTCAAGCATCCGACGATCGTCGCTCCGCTGGAGTAGGCGAGCCAACGATCCGGACAGGGATCTAGCCGCGTCCCGGATCCGGGACGACGCACAATGAAGATGCACGCATGAAGAAGCTGCGATCGCGAGTGACGACAGACGGCCTCGACCGGGCCCCGCATCGTGCATTCATGCGCGCCATGGGGCTCGACGACGCTGCGATCGCGAAGCCGATGGTGGGCGTCGTCAGCATGAAGGGCGAGCAGACGCCCTGCAACATGACCCACGACTTCCAGGTGGCTGCGGCCAAAACCGGCATCGAGGAATCCGGCGGCACGCCGCGCGAATTCTCGACCGTGTCGGTTTCTGACGGCATCAGCATGAACCACGAGGGCATGAAGTTCTCGCTGTTTTCGCGTGAGCTGATCGCCGACTCGATCGAAGCTGTGGTCCATGGTCTGGCCTACGACGCACTGATCGGATACGGCGGATGCGATAAGACGCTTCCGGGCGTGATGATGGGCATGGTTCGCTGCAACGTGCCGTCCATCTTCATCTATGGCGGCAGCTCGCTGCCGGGCCGCGTCGACGGGCGCACGCTGACGGTGCTCGATTCCTATGAGGCTGTCGGCAGCTTCATGACCGGCGAGATCGACGGCGCCACGCTCGAGCGGATCGAGCGTGCCTGCCTGCCGACGATCGGCGCGTGCGCCGGCCAGTTCACCGCGAACACGATGGGCATGGTCTCGGAGGCGATGGGGCTGACCATCCCGAACGTCTCCATGGTCCCCGGCGTCTATGCCGAACGCGCGCAGATCTCGCGCCGGGCCGGACGCCTGGTCATGCAGATGCTGGAACGCGGCGGGCCGCTGCCGCGCGACATCGTGACGCGGAAATCCCTGGAGAACGGTGCGGCGATCGTTGCGGCGACGGGAGGCTCGACCAACGCCGCGCTGCATCTGCCGGCGATTGCAAACGAGGCCGGCATTGCATTCACGATCGATGACGTAGGCGAGGTCTTTGCAAGGACGCCGCTGATCGGAAACCTGCGGCCGGGCGGCAAATACACGGCAAAGGATGTCTATGATATTGGCGGCGCCGCCGTGGTGATCCGCGAGTTGATTCAAAACGGTCACATCGACGGCAGCTGTATCACCATCACCGGCCGCACGCTTGCTGAAGAATACGGCACAGCGAACGCACCGGACGGAGAGGTGATCTACGCGGCTCGTGCGCCGATCATGCCTGACGGCGGCGTGGCAGTGCTGAAGGGAAATCTCTGTCCCGATGGCGCGGTGATCAAGGTTGCCGGCCTGAAGAGCCAGTTCTTCGAAGGCGTGGCGCGCGTGTTCGAGGATGAAGAAGCCTGCGTCAAGGCGGTTCGGGATCGCACTTATGCGGCCGGCGAGGTTCTGGTCATCCGCAATGAGGGGCCGGTCGGCGGACCCGGAATGCGCGAGATGCTCGGCGTCACCGCGCTGATCTATGGGCAGGGCATGGGCGAAAAGGTGGCGCTGATCACCGATGGCCGGTTCTCCGGCGCCACCCGCGGCATGTGCATCGGCTACGTGGCCCCGGAAGCATTTGTCGGCGGTCCGCTGGCGCTCGTTCGCGACGGTGACAGGATCCGGATCGATGCCGCAAACCGGCGGATGGATGTCCTGCTCGATGAGCAGGAATTCGCCGCGCGGCGACGCGATTGGAAGCAGCGTGCGCCGCGCCATCGTGCAGGGGCACTTGCGAAGTATGCGCGGCTGGTTGGGCAGGCGCCGGGCGGAGCCGTGACGCATGAAGGCCCCGCAGAATGGTCGTGGTTCGAATGACGTATCGCACGGGTGCGAAAACCGCCGCCTGTCTGGCAGGCTTCTTGCTAAGTCCGTGCCTTACAGCAAAGCGAGCGACGGGATGACGGTGGTGCCTGCGAGACCGAGCGAATGGGTGAGACCGGTGACATCAAAAGAACCGGCTTCGGCAATCATCGAGATCGATCGCGTCTCGCAGGTCTTTCAGACCTCGGCGCGCAGGGATCATGTGGCGCTTTCGGACATCTCGCTGACGATCGATGAGAGAGCCTTCGTCTCCATCCTTGGTCCGTCCGGCTGCGGCAAGTCGACACTGCTTTATATCGTCGGTGGCTTTGTCACCCCCACCAGCGGTGCGGCGAAGATGAAGGGGCAGGCGATCACAGGCCCCGGTCCAGACCGCGGGCCGGTGTTCCAGGAATTCGCGCTATTTCCCTGGAAGACCGTGCTCGGCAACGTGATGTATGGCCCCCGCCAACAGGGTGTGCGCGCTACCGAGGCGGAAGCGCAGAGCCTGGCCTTGATCGAGATGGTCGGCCTCAAGGGTTACGAGAATTTCTATCCCAAGGAGCTATCGGGTGGGATGAAGCAACGCGTGGCGCTGGCCCGGACGCTCGCTTACCATCCTGAAGTCCTGTTGATGGACGAACCGTTCGGCGCGCTCGATGCCCATACGCGGACCCGCTTGCAGAACGACCTTCTCAATATCTGGGAGCGCGATCGCAAGACAGTGCTGTTCGTCACCCATTCGGTTGACGAAGCCGTCTTTCTCTCTGACAAGGTCGTCATGATGTCGAAATCGCCCGGCCGCATCCGCGAGGTCATCGACATCGATCTACCGCGGCCCCGCCGTCGCAGCGAGCTGTTGCTCGACCCCCGCTATCAGAAGTATGTCGTCGATATCGAGCGCATGTTCGATGAAAGCGACGAGGCCGGGATAGCGTCATGATATCGCCGGCTGCCCTGATCAGACGAGCAGCTCCGGTACTGGCCTGTATCGGGTTGCTCGTGGTGTGGCAGGTTGCGTCGCTTGTGCTCAAGAACGACAGCTTCCCGACCGCGGTCGAGGCGATCCGGGCGATTCCGGATATTCTCGGCGACAAGGAAGCCCTGCTCAACATCCTGGCCTCGCTTCGCCGCATGGCGCTCGGGTTCTGTGTGGCGGTGCTGATTTCGATTCCGCTGGGCCTGTTGATGGGACGCAGCCGGAGCGTCGCGTCTTTCTTCAATCCACTCCTGATGGTGATTTATCCGGTGCCGAAGGCCGCCTTGATGCCGATCATCATGCTGTGGCTGGGCGTTGGCGACATTACGAAGACGTTGGTGATCTTCCTCGGTGTCAGCCTGCCCGTGATCTATCACAGCTTCGAGGGTGCCAAGGCTGTCGAAGAGAAGATGCTGTGGTCAGGTGCCGCGATGGGACTTTCGCCCGCACAGCGCCTGGTGCGGATCGTACTGCCCGCGGCGCTGCCGGAAATCCTGACTGGATGCCGCACGGGTCTGGTGCTGGCGCTTATCACGATGATCACCAGCGAGATGATCGCGCGCCAGTCCGGCGCCGGCAACATCCTGTTCAATGCGCTCGACATGGGCCAGTATGAAACCGTCTTTGCGATGATCATCATCGTGGGCTCCATGGGAATTTTCTTTGACGCGATTTTTGAGAGGGTTCGCGCCAGGCTCGTGCGTTGGTCCGAGCCTCAGTTCGACCTGCCGCTGAGCTTTTCATGATGTCGCGCCTTCTTTCCGCCAACGTCCTTCTTGGCATTGCCCCGATTGCGCTGATCATTGCCCTGTGGCAGGGGCTGGTGTCATTCGGCTTCGCGCCCGCGGTCTTGCTGCCGCCCCCGGGCTTCGTCTTCGGCCGGCTGCTCCAGCAGCTCGCGACCTGGACCTTCCAGCAGGAAATCGTGGCGACCCTGATCCGGCTGTTTGCCGGGTTCGCCATTGCGGTCGTGCTCGGCGTCAGCATCGGCATTGCTGCTGCCGCCAGTCCAGCGATCAACGCCGTGGTGCGGCCGATCGTCCGCGTCCTGGCCCCGCTGCCCAAGGTTGCGCTCTATCCGGCGCTCCTGCTCTTGCTCGGGTTTGGCCACGGATCGAAGGTCACCTTGGTGGCAGCGGACGCACTCTTTCCCATTCTGCTCTCGACCTATTACGGTGCGTCGACCGTCGAGCAGAAACTGATCTGGTCGGCCATGGCGGCGGGCACGCCGCGTACCCAAATTCTGTTCAGGGTGGTGCTGCCGGCGGCGATGCCGTCGATCCTGACCGGATGCCGGATCGGGCTTGTTATTTCCTGCATCGTGGTGTTTCTGGCCGAGATGATCACGTCGACGGACGGATTGGGGCACGCGCTCGTGACCGCGGCGCGGACTTTTCAGGCCGTCGACATGTTCGTGCCGCTGATCACGATCTCCCTGCTGGGTTTGATCCTGAACGCCCTGCTGGGCGCCCTGCGGTCGTACCTATTGCGCGGCTTTCCAGAAGCGTGATCTGAGCGAAGAATAACAAGATCGGGAGTGACCCATGCTGGCTGACCGCATCGAGGCAAAATGGATCGACGCATTTTGCGAGATTTTCGAGCGATGTGCCGTCAAGCCTGGTGATACCGCGGCAATTCTCTCGGAGACCCAGTCACGCGCGTTGAATGTGCATCTGGCGGAGCTTGCGCTGCTGCGCATGGGCGCGCGGCCGTTTCACGTGGTGATGCCGACACCGCGCAACCGCCATATCGTCCCGGTTCGCTCCACCGGCGCGAGTGAGGCGATCCAGAAGCTTGGCCCGGTGATCAGCGCGTTGCAGCAGGCGGGATTTGTGGTGGATTGCACCATCGAAGGGCTGATGCACGCGGTGGAAACGCCGGAGATCCTCAAAGCCGGCGCGCGGATCCTGGTGATCTCCAACGAGCATCCCGAGGCGCTGGAGCGGATGGTGCCGGATTCCGCGCTCGAAAAGCGCGTTCGCGCGGCGGCGAAGATGCTGCGGGGGACCAAGCGGATGCGGGTGACCTCGAAGGCCGGCACGGCGCTCGACGTCGATATGGTCGGTGCGTCCACGGTCGGTGTGTGGGGCTGGACCGACAAGCCCGGCACGCTGGCGCATTGGCCGGGCGGCATCGTCGTCAGCTTCCCGAAGAGCGGGACCATCAACGGCACGCTGGTGATGGCGCCAGGCGACATCAATCTCACCTTCAAGCGTTACCTGACGTCGGCTGTGAAGATGACGCTGAAGGACGACTATGTCGTCGCGCTGGAAGGCGAGGGCACGGATGCCGCGATGATGCGCGCATATCTGGCGGCCTGGGGTGACCGCGAGGCCTATGCGGTCTCGCATGTCGGCTTCGGCATGAATCCGGGTGCGCGTTATGAGGCGCTCTCGATGTACGACCAACGCGACACCAATGGCACGGAGATCCGGGCCGTCGCGGGCAACTTCCTGTTCTCGACCGGCGCTAACGAATTCGCCGGCCGCTACACGGCTGGGCATTTCGACCTGCCGATGATGGGAACGACGATCGAGCTCGATGGGGTTGCCGTGGTCCGGGACGGCGTACTTCAGGACGTCTTCGGCTAGTCGGGATCGAGGACTGGCGGACGCGCTAGATCGAAGTGGCGGAGCAAATCGACCATGGCCTGGAGCCGCTTCGCGCGATAGGCGTCGACGTCCATCCCTGAATAGTCGAGAAAGCCGGCGCCGGTGCGCAGGCCGATCCGGCCCTCATGCATGTTGCGGGAAATGACGTCCGGCGCCCGATAGCGGTCGCTACCGAGCGCGCCCTCGAGATACCGGCTCGCGTAATAGAGGATGTCGCCCCCGCCCCAGTCGATGAATTCGAGCAGCCCGAGCACGGCATAGCGGAAGCCGAAGCCGTAGCGGATCGCCTTGTCGATCTCTTCCGCGCTGGCAACGCCTTCCTCGACCATGCGGGCGGCCTCGTTCATCGCCAGCGCCTGGATGCGCGGGACGATGAAGCCGGGCGTCGCAGCACAGACCACCGGCACCTTGCCGATGCCTTCGAGCAGGCTCTTGACCTCGTCGATGATGGCTGGGTCGGTGGCTTTGCCAGGCGAAACCTCCACCAGTGGGATCAAATAGGCCGGATTGAGCCAGTGCACGTTGAGAAAGCGGCGGGGATTTACGATCGCGCCAGACAGGTCGTCGACGAGTATGGTGGACGTCGTCGATGCGATGACCGTATCCGGACCGACCTGCTCCGAAGCCGCCCCGAGCACCTCGCGCTTGAGCTCGACGACCTCGGGAACCCCTTCGAAAACCATTCCGGCGTCGGATAGCGCTGCCCCGCTCCGGCTGGCGGGCACCGCCGAGACCCGCGCGATCAGCGGATCAACATCCGCTTCGGTCAGCAGTCCCAGCTTCGACAGGCTGGCAAAGGTCTTCCGGATTTCACCAAGCGCGTCCGCCTCCAGCTTGGCGAACTCTTCCGCGGAGCGCGCCTTGACGTCGATCATCGTGACCCTGTGCCCCGCGTAGGCGAACGCGACGGCAATGCCGCGGCCCATGCGGCCAGCGCCGAGACAGGCGATATTGGCGCGATTGGTCATCGATCAGAATCCATTGCGAAGCAGCGTCTGCAATTCAGCCTTGCTGAGATTGTCGAGCCCCAATGTCTTGAGCGTTCGGCCGCCCTGCGAAAAATCCTCGCCGCAGACCGCGCCGCCGATCGATAGAAACGCTTTGGCCAACGGAGTGGCCACGCCAGCCAGGCCGGCGACGGAGACCAGCAGCGACAGCCCGAGCCGCAAATCCTCGCGCATGTAGCGATGCTCGGTCAGCACGATCCGTTCGCGCCAGTCGCCGGAATCGGTCAGGCGGTCGTGCGAGCCGCGGCCATACATCCAGATCTCGCCTTCCCTCGCGTAGTGATGCGCCAGCGGGAAATGCGGCGCGCCATAGCCGAGCGCTTCGCGCACGGCAATCCGCTCCGCGTCGAGTGCGTCCGTGACCCGCCGGATCGCGGCTTGCGTGCCTTCCTTGTGGATATCCCATTTCTCGAAGTGCTCGATCGGGCCAGCGTTCATCACGATCAGCGGCGGATGGATGATCGGACCGGCATTCATCAGTGCCCCGGATAATGCGTCTCCGCACGGTTCGACCGCCTCGGGGAAAGCCCGTCCGATCACATCGAGGGCGTGCGGCGCCTGGTCGAGCGGGAATACGCCGACCGGTAGCCGTTTGGCGCGGATGGTGATGGCGACTTCGAACGGTCCGTGCTTGCGCGTCAGCCACGGCAGCGTGCCGGTTTCGGCAAAGCTCGCCTTGGCGTGGTTGCCGGCGTCCCTCGCGGCCTGGGCGAAGACCATCGAGCCGAATGTCGCCGGCGGCAAGAATACGACCTGGCCGTCGCGTAGATGCGGGGCGAGCAGGCGAGCAATATCTGCTTGCGCGAAGGCAGGAGCGGGGCACAGAATCAGCTCCGCGCCGTCGGCGGCCTCGGCGATATCGGTCGTGACCAGCGCGAGCGTCACGTCGTGACGGCCGTTGTGATCCTTCACC
The DNA here is from genome assembly GCF_003957705.1 of Bradyrhizobium sp. LVM 105. Classification (NCBI taxonomy): domain Bacteria; kingdom Pseudomonadati; phylum Pseudomonadota; class Alphaproteobacteria; order Hyphomicrobiales; family Nitrobacteraceae; genus Bradyrhizobium; species Bradyrhizobium sp. LVM 105. Next base: position 913,067 of record NZ_QZMV01000001.1, read on the forward strand.
AGCATGCGCGAGCCGGCGGCGCGGTGCGCCGCGACTTGATCGGCATCGCGGCGCCAAAGCCGCACCTCGTGTCCCGATAACGCAAAGTCGCCCGCGGCCGCAAACGAGCCGTTTCCCCCTCCCAGAACTGCAACCCTCAAGATGCTTCTCCTTGCGCGCGAGACTGCGCATCGAGCTGCTTCAGCAGGAAATGCTGGACCTTGCCCAGCGCCGTGCGCGGCAGGTCGGTGACGAAGACAATGTCGCGCGGAACTTTGTACCGTGCGAGTTGCGCCTGGATATGCGCTCTGAGTTCATCCGCTTCGAGCCGGGAGCCGGATCTGCGGATCACATACGCGATGGGGACCTCGTCCCAGCGCGGGTCAGGCCTGCCGATCACGGCGCATTCGCTGACATCGGGATGTTCGAGCAGGACGCGCTCGACCTCGGCCGGGTACACGTTCTCTCCGCCTGAGATGATCATGTTCTTCTTGCGGTCGCGGACCCAGAAATAGCCATCGGCGTCGCACAGGCCGATATCACCGGTGCGGTACCAGCCGTCGTGCAACGCCTCGCGCGTTGCGGCTTCGTTGCCCCAATATTCGAAGAACACGTTGGGGCCGCGCACTGCGATCTCGCCCGGCGTGCCCGCCGGGACCTCGCTGCCGGAATGATCGACCACCTTGGCTTCGCAGCACAGGCCGGCGAGGCCGGTCGATCCCGTGCGCGACAAATCGCTGCCGAGCCGCGTGTAGATGGCGATGGGGCAGGTCTCGGTCGAGCCGTAGACCTGGAGCACGGGAACGTCGCGGGCGACGAAACGCTCGATCAGCTGCGGAGGCACGATGGTCGAGCCGGTGGCGACGGCCTTGAGTGACGAAAGATCAGCGCTCGTCCAGGCGGGATGCTCGCTCACGGCCTGGATGATCGCAGGCACCATCACCGTGAGGGTCGGTCGTTCCCGTTCGATGGCCGCAAGCGCGGTATCCGGCGCAAAGCGCGCGTGAACCGTGACGGTCGCGCCGAGCTGCAGCGCCGGCGTGGTCTGGATGTTGAGGCCGCCGACGTGGAAGAATGGCAGCACGGTCAGCACGTGGTCGTCGGACGTCATGTTATGCATGTGCTGGCTCATGACGCCGTTCCAGAACAGCGCCTCCTGGCGCAGCACCGCGCCTTTGGGTCGTCCGGTCGTTCCTGACGTGTAGACGATCAAGAGCGGGGAAGAGAGGTCGGTGTGCGGGTTTCGGCTGGTGCCGTCACTCCGGGCCAGCAGGCTTTCGAAGGTTGTGCCGCGAGGCGGCGCGAAGTCGAGGCCAACGACTGACGTCCCCGGCGCAAGCTCGGGCAGAACTCCCTCGAACGCCCGTTCCAGCACCAGCACTTTGGCGCCGGCGTCAGCGAGAATGAAGAGCTGCTCGGCGACGGCCAGTCGCCAATTCAGGGGCACCAGTATCGCGCCAAGTCGCGCGCAGGCATAAAGCAGAACCAGATAGTCGGGCCGGTTCAGGCTCAGGATCGCGACGCGATCACCGCGGCCGACGCCGAGCTCCTGCTTCAAGGCCGTTGCGGTCCGTTCGATGCGCGCGGCGAACGCGGCATAGCTCAGCCGTTCGCCCTCGAAGGCGATGGCGGTCTTGCCTGGCGCGAACGCCGCGTTGCGATCGATCAGACTACAGAGGTCCACTGTCAGTCGTCCGTCTCGCCGGCCTCGTACAGCGCCTCGCGTCCGATGCGATCGAGGCAGAGTTCGGCCGTCCAGGGCAGCATCAGCGAGCCGCAGCGGCTGTCGCGATAGATCCGCTCCAGCGGCAGCGAGCGTAGCATCGCCTGGCCGCCGCAGGTGCGGATCGCGAGCGCCGCCAGCTCATTGGCGCCCTCCATCACCGAATATTGCGCGGCATAGGCCCGCAGCACCTGCTCCTTGCTCGGATTGGCGCAGGCTTCGGTAACGGCCTGAAACCAAATCCCCTTGATCTGCTCCAGCTTGATCTGCATCTGCGCGACCGCGATCTGCTTGGTCGGGTACATCCGGCGCTTCACCGGCGGCATGCCCGGGACTTCGCCGCGCAGATAACGCACGGTGAAGTCATAGGCGGCTTGCGCGAGGCCCATATAGGTCGGCGACAGTGTCAGGAACATGTGCGGCCAGCGCATCGCGGCCTGGAAATAGACGCCGCGGGGCATCAGCGCAGACTCCTCCGGGACGAACACGTCCTTGAACAGCAGCGTCCGCGACACCGTTCCACGCATGCCGAGCGGATCCCAATCGCCAACGACCGAAACGCCTTCCGATTTGGCCGAGATTGCGACGTAAAGCGTGTTGCGGCGAGACGCTTTCTCGCCTTCCTCGATCTCGGTGCAGAGCACGCCGTAATAGTCGGCATGGCCGGAGAGCGACGCAAAAATCTTCTTGCCGTTGACGATCCAGCCGCCCGTGACCGGCCTTGCTTCCGTGCCGAAGGCGACGCCGCCCGCGGCCGCCGCGCCTCCCTCGGAGAAGGGCTGCGAATAGATGGCACCGTCCTCGACGATCCGCCTGTAGTGGATCGCGCGCCTCCGTTCGTGCTCGGCGCGGGTCACCGCGTCCATGTCGAGGTCGTCGGCGAGGGGGCCCGACCACAGGGTCGAGCAGACATGCATGTTCCAGGTCAGCGCGGTCGCGCCGCAATAGCGGCCGATCTCGGCGGCTGCCAGGGCATAGGTCTGGTAGTTCGCACCGAGCCCGCCGTGCTTCTTGGGAACGGCGATGCCGAGCAGGCCGACGCGATGCAGGTCGCGATAATTTTCAGTCGGGAAGATTGCCTCGCGATCGTAGGTGGCAGCGCGATCGGCAAATACGGTCTGCCCGATCTCCCTTGCGCGGGTGATGATGCCGGCCTGCTCGTCGCTCAGGCGGAACGCGACGGGATCGAAGATCGGTGCATCCAGCGCGACCTTGCCGGTTGCGCCAATGGTCTTGCTGACTTGCATGGTCATCGCGCAGTCACCTTACGCTTTGGTCAACGGAATTCAGGAAACGGCCGATCGCTTCGTCAAACGCTTCAGGACGCTCGAGGTTGGCGAGATGGCCGACGCCGGGAAGCTCGACGTATTCGGCCCCCGGGATGTAGGTCGCGGTCTTCGCCATCATTGGCGCTGGCGCGTTGTTGTCCTTGGAACCGGATAGCAGCAGCGTGGGGACCGAGATATCCTTGAGCGTGCTGCGCTGATCGAAGCCGATGAGAGCGAGCATCATGGCGCGATAGCTTGCCTCGGGCACGCTTGCCATGCATTCGCGAGCGAGCTCCATCCCCGCAGGATCAGGATCGTCGCCGACCAGCTCTCTCACCAGCGAGGGCGCCAGCGACTGCATCGTCTCGCCGCGATCGAGCGGCCCGAGCCGCGCCGCGAGGAACGATTTCTGCCAGTCGCCGTCGGCCTTGCCGAAGGCCGGGCTGGTCTGCGCCAGCACGACCGCGCGTGCCAATTTCGGGCACTGCACGAGCAATTTCTGAACGATCATGCCACCGATCGAGTGACCGACCAGGATGGGTCTGGTTGCGCCGAGCTGCGCGATGAATTGCTGGAGCGCGTCCGCCAGGGCAGCGATGCTGACGCTCGCGAGCGGTGCCGAGCCGCCGTAGCCCGGCATGTCCCACGCGATGGCGCGGAAGCGGCCGCCGAACGTAGCAAGCTGCCGTCGCCAGGCTCGCGCCGCACCGCCGATGCCATGTAGGAAGATCAGAGGGATCGCGTTCGGATCGCCCGCGGCTTCATAGGCGAAGCGTCCGTCCTCTGTTATCATCGGCCCAGGCTGCGGCACGCGACATCCTTTTGCTTGGCCCTTCGATGCTAGCAGGCCTTTCGGGGATGGGAAGCGATAATTTTACACTTAAAGCAATTTCCAGGCCGCCTTCGTTGCAAAAATTTGAAGGTTAAAATATATCGGTGCAACGATTACAGATCCGAGGGAGCCAGCGCATGTCCGGATTGCCGCATTCGCCGCACGCACTGGTGACCGGCGGAGGTCGCGGCATCGGCCGCGCAATCGCGGCGGCTCTCGTCGGCGCCGGCGCCACCGTGACGATCATCGGCCGGAATGCCACGGTCCTTGACGAGGCAGTCAGTGCAGGCGCCGCTCATTTTGCCGCGGCCGCCGACGTCGCGAACGAGACCGCCCTGAAAACCGCCATTGCCGAGGCCCACGCCCGCAAGCCGATCGATATCCTGATCGCCAATGCGGGCAGCGCCGAATCCGCGCCATTCGCGAAATCGGACAGCGCCCTGTTCGCGCGCATGATGGACGTCAATTTCATGGGCGTGGTTCATGGCATCCACGGCGTGCTGCCGGGCATGAAAGACCGCCCCTATGGCCGCATCGTCGTGATTGCGTCGACCGCGGGCCTCAAGGGCTATGCCTATGTCAGCGCATACGCAGCGGCCAAGCACGCTGCGATCGGTCTGGTTCGTTCGCTTGCGCTCGAGCTCGCCGGCAGCAGCATGACCGTGAATGCGGTGTGCCCGGGTTTCACTGATACTGACCTGGTGGCCGGCAGCATCGACAACATCATGAAGAAAACGGGACGAAGCCGCGAGCAGGCCATCGCCGAGCTTGCCAAACACAATCCGCAAGGGCGCCTGATCGCGCCTGAAGAGGTGGCGGACGCCGTGCTTTGGCTGTGCGGCCAGGGCGCCAGTGCGATCACCGGACAGGCGATCGCAGTCGCAGGCGGCGAAATCTAGCGCGCGGAACAGACATACCAAGGAGATCGCATGAGCAGACCAGCCAATCCCGTCACCCTGCCGCTCGCGGATTACTCGCCGCAGCATTTCCTGCTGGCCGTGGTCGACGGCGTTGCGACGGTCACGCTCAACCGGCCCGAACGGAAGAATCCGCTGACGTTCGAAAGCTACCGGGAGCTGACCGACTTCTTCCGCGCCTGCGCCTTCGACGACGCGGTCAAGTCCATTGTCGTCACCGGCGCCGGCGGTAATTTCTCCTCGGGCGGCGACGTGTTCGAGATCATCGGTCCGCTGGTGAAGATGGATACCAAGGGGCTGACCGCCTTCACGCGCATGACCGGCGACCTCGTCAAGGCGATGCGGGCTTGCCCGCAGCCGATCGTCGCGGCCGTCGAGGGCATCTGCGCCGGCGCGGGGGCGATCGTCGCCATGGCCTCGGACATGCGGCTCGCGGCAAGCGGGGCCAAGGTGGCCTTTCTCTTCAACAAGGTGGGGCTGGCTGGCTGCGACATGGGCGCCTGCGCGATCCTGCCGCGGATCATCGGACAGTCCCGCGCCTCCGAGCTGCTCTACACCGGCCGCTTCATGACCGCGGAGGAGGGCGAGCGCTGGGGCTTCTTCAGCCGCATCGTCACGCCGGAGCAGGTGCTGCCCCAGGCGCAGGTCTTGGCGAGGCAGATTGCGGAAGGGCCGACCTTTGCCAACACCATGACCAAGCGGATGCTGGCGATGGAATGGGCCATGTCGGTGGAGGAGGCGATCGAGGCGGAGGCCGTTGCCCAGGCGCTGTGCATGACCACGGCCGATTTCGAGCGCGCCTTCGAGGCGTTCGCCAACAAGGTCAAGCCGGTCTTCAGGGGCGACTAGGCCGGACTCCATGCCTGAAGCCAGGCCAGCAACGGGGGCTTGCGCGAAATTATTTTAGGCTTAAAATAGTTTCCATGGCCGGGTGAATTGGCGAGGCTCCCATGAAATTCGCGATCATCGGTGGCGGACCTGCGGGTCTCTATGCTGCGATCCTGCTCAAGAAACAGCGCCCGAGCGCCGAGATCGCGGTGTACGAGCGCAACCGGGCCGACGACACGTTCGGCTTCGGTGTGGTGTTCTCGGATGCCACGCTGGACAATTTCGAAAAGCACGATCTGCCGAGCTATCGCCGCATCACCCAGGAGTTCGCGTACTGGGACGATATCGCCGTGCATTTCCGCGGCACCGTGCACCGGGTCGGCGGCAACGGCTTCTGCGGCTGCTCCCGACGCAAGCTGCTTTTGATCCTGCAGGAGCGGGCGCGCGAGCTCGGGGTCGTTCTGCACTTCGAGGTGGACATCGAGGACGAAGCTCGCTTCGCCGATGCCGACCTGGTGCTGATCGCCGACGGCATCAACAGCCGCTTCCGCGAGAAATATGTCGATCATTTCGAGCCGGAAGTCGATCTGCGTACCAACAAGTTCGCCTGGATGGGCTCGACCAGGCCGCTCGATGCCTTCACGTTCATCTTCCAGGAGACCGAGTGGGGCCCGTTCATCGCCCACGCCTATCAGTATGAGGCCGGACACTCGACCTGGATCTTCGAGACCGATCCTGAGACGTTCGAGCGGGCCGGCCTGACAGGATTGGACGAGACGCAGTCCTCCGCGCGGATGGCCGAGATCTTTGGCTGGTTCCTCGATGGGCACAAGCTGCTCACCAATCGCTCGATGTGGCGCAATTTCCCGATGATCCGCAGCAAGCGCTGGGTCAAGGACAACATGGTGCTGCTTGGCGATGCCAAGGCGAGCGCGCATTTCTCGATCGGCTCCGGCACCAAGCTCGCGATGGAAGATGCCATCGCCTTGGCCGAGGCGATGGAGAAAGCTCCGGACATCCAGGCCGCGCTTGACATTTACGAGCACGGCCGCCGCGAGGAGGTCGAGAAGACCCAGCACGCCGCCGACGTGTCGCTGGTCTGGTTCGAGCACGTCGACCGCTTCTGGAATTTCGACCCCGTGCAGTTTGCCTTCGGCGTGATGACGCGCTCCAAGGCGATCACCTACGACAATCTCAGGCTTCGCGCGCCCGATTTCGTGGCTGAGGTCGAGAAGTCGTTTGCCAGACAGGTTCGCGACAGCGGCTTTGACGTCGACACCAAAAAGCCGGCGGTGCCGTTGTTCCAGCCGTTCCGGCTGCGCGAGATGGAGATCGCCAATCGCGCCGTGATGTCGCCGATGTGCATGTACTCGGCCAAGGAGGGCGTGCCCACTGATTTCCACCTCGTCCACTACGGCTCGCGTGCGATCGGTGGCGCAGGCCTGATCTTCACCGAGATGACCTGCGTCAGCCGCGATGCCCGCATCACGCCCGGCTGCGCCGGATTGTGGAACGACGAGCAGGAAGCCGCCTGGCGGCGTATCGTGGATTTCGTCCACGCCAATTCGGCTGCAAAGATCTGCCTGCAACTCGGCCACGCCGGCCGCAAGGGCGCGACCAGGCTGATGTGGGACGGGATGGACCGTCCCCTGGAGGAGGGCGGCTGGGACGTGGTCTCAGCATCGCCGCTGCCCTATTTTCCCGATAGCCAGGTGCCGCGCGAACTCGACCGCGCCGGCATGAAGGCGGTGAGGGACGCCTTCATTGCGGCGGCCGAGCGCGGCGAGCGCTGCGGCTTCGACATGCTCGAGCTGCATTGCGCCCACGGCTATCTGCTCGCGAGCTTCATCTCGCCGCTGACGAACACACGCACGGACGAATATGGCGGCTCGCTGGAAAACCGCCTGCGGTTCCCGCTCGAGATCTTCGAGGCGCTCCGCGCGGTCTGGCCATCGCACAAGCCGATGTCGGTGCGCATCTCCGCGACCGACTGGGCCGATGGGGGCATCACCGGTGACGACGCCGTCGCCATCGCGCGCGCCTTCGCCGAGGCCGGCGTTGATCTCGTTGACGTCTCGACCGGACAGACCGTGCGCGATGCGCAGCCGGTCTACGGCCGCATGTTCCAGACGCCGTTTTCCGATCAGGTTCGCAACGAGGCGCGTGTTGCAACGATGTGCGTCGGCAACATCACGACGGCGGACCAGGCCAATACGATCCTGGCTGCCGGCCGGGCAGACCTCATCGCCCTTGGCCGGCCGCATCTGGTCGATCCGTTCTTCACCATGAAGGCGGCGGCCTGGTACGGGGCAGAGAACGCGTTCTGCCCGCCGCAATATCTGCCCGGAAAGGATCAGATTTTCCGCAACAGTGTCCGCGATCGGCAGGACCTCGAGGAGCTGCGAATTAAGGCTAAGCCCAAGACCCGGGCCGAGCTCAAGGCGGAGGCGACAAAGCCGCTTGCGGCGGAGTGACCGCCCGTGCAACGTTAACCCGTTGCCTGTGTTTCGAGTGGAGTAAGGGCGATGAAGGCGATTATCGTCGGTGGCGGTATCGGTGGTCTCACCACGGCATTGATGTTCCGCTCGCGCGGCCTGGACTGCGAGATTTTCGAGCAGGCCGACACCATTCGCGAGCTTGGGGTCGGCATCAACACGCTGCCGCATGCCATGCGCGAGCTCGCCGGTCTCGGCCTCCTTCAGAAGCTCGACGACGTCGCGATCCGCACCGACCAGCTCTATTATCTCAACCGCCATGGTCAGGAGGTGTGGCGCGAAGCCCGCGGGATCGATGCCGGCCACGACGTGCCGCAATTCTCGATCCATCGCGGCCGCCTTCAGGGCGTCATCCACCGCGCGGTCGAGGAGCGGCTTGGGGCTGCTGCCATCCACACCGGCTGCCGGCTGGGAGCCTTTACCCAGGACGAGGGCGGTGTCACCGCTTACTTCTTCGATCGCGCCGGGGCGCATGTCCACACCGCGCGCGGCGACATCCTGATCGGCGCCGACGGCATTCATTCCCGCGTTCGCGAGACGCTGTTCCCGAATGAAGGCCCGCCGTGCTGGAACGGCCTGATGCTGTGGCGCGGCGCACGCGACTGGCCGCTGTTCCTGACCGGCAAATCGATGATCGTGGCCGGCGGCCTCAATGCCAAGGTGGTGATCTATCCGATCGCGGAAGGATCGAGCCCGGCGAGCCGCCTGACCAATTGGGCTGTGCTGGTGAAGGTCGGGGAGGGTAACGCCCCGCCACCGCGCAAGGAGGACTGGTCACGACCGGGCCGCCGCGAGGAGCTGATGCCGCACGTCGCGCGCTTCTCGGTGCCCTATATCGACGTGAAGAGCCTGATCGCGGCGACGCCCGAATTCTACGAATATCCGACCTGCGACCGCGATCCCTTACCCTATTGGTCGTCCGGACGCGTCACGCTGCTCGGCGATGCTGCGCACCCCATGTATCCGGTCGGCTCCAATGGCGCCTCGCAGGCGATCCTCGATGCGCGCTGCCTTGCCGACGCGCTGGTGCGCGCGGAGCATCCGCGCCAGGCGCTGCTCGAATATGAGAAGAAGCGCCTGCCCATGACGGCCGAGATCGTGCGCTCCAACCGGCGCGGTGGCCCCGAGGGCGTCATCGACGCCGTCGAGCAGCTCGCCCCCGATGGATTCGACAATGTCGACAACGTGCTGAGCTATTCCCAGCGCGAGGCCATCGTGCGCGGCTATGCCACCAAGGCCGGTTTCGCCGCCGTGCCTGGGCTTGCGGCGGTGCGCGCCTGAAACCTGGCGCTAACCGCCGGGCGGCGGCGGCAGGAAGTGGATGTTGAACTCGGCCGCCATCGCCACCACGTCCTCCGGCTTCTGCTCCTTCATGTTGTGAAGGCCCCAGAACAGGTCGAACAGCTTGCGGCTCGGGGAAACCCAGAACAGCACCTTGGCGGTCTGCTCCGACTTGTTGAAGATGCCGTGCGGCACGCCCATGCCGAGCCGGATCAGATCGCCGGCGGTGGCCTGCGCCTCGGAATTGCCGAGCACAAAGTCGAGCTTGCCCTCGAGCATGTAGAGATACTCATCCTGGTCGGGATGGATGTGGGGCGGGACGAACGTGCCCGGCGGCAGCGTCGCATGCCAGGAGAAGCTGTTTTCTGCGTAGCTCTTCGGCACGTAGGTCTGGCCGAGAATATTCCAGGATATGCCCTGGATGCCCTCATTGGCCCGCGTGATGCCGGTGATTTCGCTCTTCATTGCAGCACTCCTCCCTTAACGCGACGCGCGGCTATTGTTCGAGCATGATCTTTTCGGAAAACCGCTACGCACTTTTCCGGACCATGCTTTAGTTCGCCGCCTTGCAGTCCTTGGCATAACGGTCGCCGTAATTCTCGAAGACCTTCTGCACGATCTCGGTCTGGAACTTGCCGTCCGGACGTTTGGCGACCTTGGTCAGATAGAAGTTCTGGATCGGATAGCCGTTGGTGTTGAACTTGAAGGCGCCGCGCAGCGAGGTGAAATCGGCCTTCTTCAGCGCCGCCCGAACGGCATCCTTGTTCGACAGATCGCCCTTCACGGCCTTGACCGCGCTGTCGATCAGCATCGCGGCGTCATAGGCCTGGAAGGCGTAGGTGCCGGGTACGACGTTATAGGTGGCCTCGTAGGACGCGACGAATTTCTTGTTCTGGGGATTGTCGAGATTGGGCGCCCAGTTCGCGCCGCCGAACATGCCGACCGCCGCGTCTTGCTGCGCCGGCAAGGTCGATTCATCCACCGTGAACGCCGAGAGCACCGGAATGCTGTCGGCAAGGCCGGCCTGCCGGTACTGCTTGACGAGATTGACGCCGAGGCCGCCGGGCATGAACGTGAAGAGCGCATCGGGCTTCTGTGAGGAAATCTTGGACAGCTCCGGCTGGAAATCCAGCGTGTTCAGCGGCATGTAGGATTCCTCGACGATCTCGCCCTTGTAGTCGAGCTTGAAGCCCGCCACCGAATCCTTGCCGGCCTGATAGTTCGGCACCATCAGGTACATGCGCTTGTAGCCGCGATCCTGCGCGACCTTGCCGAGGATCTCGTGCACCTGGTCGTTCTGGTACGAGGTCACATAGAAGAACGGGTTGCAATCCTTGCCGGCGAACGTCGACGGGCCGGCATTGGGGCTGATCAGGAAGGTTTTCGATTCCGTGATGGGCCGGTGGATCGCCTGCAGGATGTTGGAGAAGATCGGGCCGATCACGAAGTCGACCTTGTCGCGCTCGAGCAGGCCCTTGACCTTGGTCACCGCCGCATCCGGCTTCAGCTCGTCATCCGCAACGATCACCTCGACATCGCGGCCGCCCATCTTGCCGCCGAGATCCTTCACCGCGAGCGCAAAGCCGTCCCGAACCTGTTGACCAAGCGCAGCGGCGGGTCCCGACAGGGTCACCACCACGCCCAGCTTGATCTTCTCCTGCGCCACGGCTGGATTGAGGGCGGTGCCGGCCAGCAAGGCTGCGGCCAAGGTCAATTGCGTCTTCATGATCTGTCCCCGTGACATCAAGGCTTGCGCTGCAAGCCGCGTACTTCAATCCAAGCTTATGCCGATGACGGCTGCCGCGGCAAGCAGCGCTCAAACTATCGCCATCCTGCGAGCAGCGGCATGCAAGCGGCGCGCCAATTATTTGAAGCCTAAAGAAGTTGACGTGCGGTCGATTGTTGCAGCTTTGGACTTGCGGCCGGCTCCGATTTACTTGAAGCTCAAAATGTTGGGGAGTCCGTGCCGGCGCCAATGCCCGCCGAGAGTGACTGCATCGAGATGCTCGATTCCGAGACCAAGGCCGTCGAAACGCCGGAAGACCACGCCGACGAGCTGCGGCTGTGGTTGCGCCTTTTGACCTGCACGACGCTGATCGAGGGCGAGGTCCGCGGCCGGTTGCGGCAGCGCTTCGACGTCACGCTGCCCCGGTTCGATCTGATGGCGCAGCTCGACAAGGCGCCCGACGGTATGACGCTGTCCGATGTCTCCAAGCGCATGATGGTGTCGAACGGTAACGTCACCGGACTTGTCGAGCGCCTTGTGGAGTCCGGTCATCTCGACCGCCGCACCTCCGAAACGGACCGCCGTGTCCAGGTGATCCGTCTCACAAAACTTGGTCGCGCCGAGTTCCGCCGCATGGCTGCGGAACATGAGACCTGGATCGCCGATCTGTTCGCTGAGCTCTCGCCGAAGGACGTCCGCGAATTGATGCGGCTGCTCGCCAAGACCAAGGCGTCGGCGCAGAAATCGGCCGCGCGCCGCCGGCCGTAGGCGCAGGCCGGCCGCCCAATCCCTTTTGCCGCAGGAAAAAGCACGGGATGCCCAAAATCCGCTATTGCGCCGAATTGTTTTAAGCCTAAAATGTTTTCCAGATCGTGCTGCCGGGTGCAATCCATGCTGAAAGGAGCGTGCGATGGCCAACGCCGCCAAGGTTCAAGTGACGGGCTCGCATGACGGCAACGCCGCCACGGCCCATGTCGATACGTTTGCGCAGCAGCATCTGCCGCCGCGCGAGCTCTGGCCCGAATTCATCTTCACGCGACCGGAGCTGAACTATCCGCCACGATTGAATTGCGTCAGTTACTTCCTCGACCGTTGGGTCGAGCAGGGCCATGGTGATGCGCCCTGCGTCATCAGCCCCGCCGTCAGCTACACCTATCGCGAGCTGCAGGCGCTCGTGAACCGTATCGCCAATGTGCTGGTCGGCAAGCTCGGTCTCGTCCCCGGCGGGCGGGTGCTGCTGCGCTCCGCCAACAACCCGATGATGGTTGCGACCTATCTCGCGGTGATCAAGGCCGGCGGCATAGTCGTGGCGACGATGCCTTTGCTCCGTGCCAAGGAGCTGTCCTATCCGATCCAGAAGGCGGAGATTGCGCTGGCGCTGTGCGACGGCAAGCTCGCCGAGGAAATGGAGAAGGCGAGGGCTGCGGCGCCCGCTCTCAGACGTATCGTTTATTGGGGCAACGGCGCCCCGGACTCGCTCGAAGCGCTCATCGCCGACGCGAGCGCGGAGTTCAGGGCCGTCGATACCGCCTCCGACGATGTCTGCCTGATCGCCTTTACCTCCGGCACGACAGGCGATCCCAAGGGCACGATGCATTTCCACCGCGACATGCTCGCGGTCTGCGACGGCTATGCGCGCAACATCTTGCGGGCCGAGCAGACGGATCGCTTCGTCGGCTCGGCGCCGCTCGCGTTCACCTTCGGCTTCGGCGGCGTGCTGTTTCCGATGCACATCGGCGCCTCTTTCGTGGTGCTGGAGAAGACGACGCCCGACGACATCCTGACGGCGATCGAGCAGTACAAGATCACGGTCTGTTTCACCGCGCCCACGGCGTATCGCGCCATGATCGGCAAGCTCGCCGGGCGCGACATTTCCTCGCTGCGCAAATGCGTCTCGGCCGGCGAGACTCTGCCCAAGCCGACCTTCGACGCCTGGCTCAAGGCCACTGGCATCAAGCTGATGGACGGGATCGGCTCGACCGAGCTGCTGCACATCTTCATTAGCGCGACCGAGAATGAGATCCGTCCCGGTGCCACCGGAAAGCCCGTGCCTGGCTACGAGGCCAAGATCGTCGATGATGATGGCCATGACGTGCCGCCGGGCACGATGGGCAAGCTTGCGGTGCGCGGGCCGACCGGTTGCCGCTATCTCGCCGACGAGCGGCAGCGCAAGTACGTCCAGAACGGCTGGAACATCACCGGCGACACCTATCTGATGGATAGCGACGGCTATTTCTGGTACCAGTCCCGCTCCGACGACATGATCGTGTCGTCCGGCTACAACATCGCAGGCACCGACGTCGAGGCGGCCCTGCTCACGCATCCGGCGGTCGCCGAGTGCGGTGTGGTCGGCGCCCCGGACGAGGCGCGCGGCATGATCGTGAAGGCCTATGTCGTCGCTGCACCCGGCGTAACGCCGGATGCTCAGCTCGTGGCCGAGTTGCAGGAGCATGTCAAACGCGAGATCGCGCCATATAAGTATCCTCGGGCGATCGAGTTCGTGACGCAACTGCCGAAGACCGAGACTGGAAAAGTGAAGCGCTTTGCCCTGCGGCAACTGGCGCAAGCTGCCGTGACGTCCTCAGGCGTCGCGGCGGAATGAGAAAAGGATGACGAATTGTCCGTGACGACGCCGAAAGGCCCGCAGCTCGCGGTGCTGCCGACAGCCGCCGAGGATGGCACCCGTTCGCGGGTGCAGGTGCTCCAGCCGTCGGGATGGCCGATGCCGAAGGGCTATGCCAACGGCATGGCCGCCGAAGGGCGCATCGTCGTCACCGGCGGGGTGATCGGCTGGGACGCTGAGGAGCGTCTCGCCGACGGCTTTGTTGCGCAGGTGCGCCAGACCTTGAGCAACATCGCGGCGATCCTGGCCGAAGCCGGCGCGCGGCCCGAGCACCTCGTGCGCCTGACCTGGTACGTCGTCGACATGGACGAGTACCTGGCCAATCTGAAGGAACTGGGCAGGGTCTATCGCGACGTCTTCGGAGCCCACTATCCTGCGATGGCGCTGGTTCAGGTGGTCCGCCTCGTGGAGAAGGCGGCGCGCGTCGAAATCGAAGCCACCGCCGTCGTTCCACGCTGAATCGCGCAGGCTCAGCTCGCCTTGTCAGCTGGCTTGTCAACTGGCCTTGTCAACTGGCCTTGGCGAGCTCGTCGTCCTCGGGCGAGTTCAGATAGATGCCCGACATGGTGTCGACCCAGCACAGATGGTCGTGCACCTTCTTCACGCCTTCGACGTTCTCGGCGGCGACGATCGCCGCCTGCCGTGTGCGCTCTTCGCTGATGACGCCGCTGAGGTGAACGATGCCGTCACGGACGATGACGTTCAGCCCGAACGGGCACCAGTCGTTCTTCTCCATGGTCTCGATGATACGGCTGCGAATGTGATCGTCGTCCGCCGTCGGATCCGGCACCTCGCGGGCGAGCCCCGCCACGGCCTGCAGCAGGTTGGCTCGCGATACGATGCCGACGACCTTGTCGCCACGCACCACGGGCAGCCGCTTCACGTTGTTGCGTTCCATGAGGTCGACGATCTCGGCGAGCGCCATATCCTCCGTGATGGTGATGGGCGTGTCGGTCATCACTTCCGAGACCTTGCGGCCGTGCTCGTGGACGAAATCGCTGGCGGATTTGCCCGGCCCCAGGATGAACCGCAGCCAGCGTCCGCGCTTGCGCCCGGTGCCGATTTCGCTGCGGCGGATGAAATCCCCTTCGGAGACGACGCCGACCAGCTTGCCGGTCTCGTCGACCACCGTGAGGCCGCTGACATGCCGCTTCAGCATGATATTCGCCGCCTCGACGATGCTGGTGTCGGGGGTAACCGAGATGACCGACCGGGTCATGATCTGGTGGGCGCGCATGGAAGACTCCGCTGGCTTGTCAAATTTCGATGCGCGAAAACTAGCCCGGACGCCGGGCTGCGGCTTGACTCAGGTCAATGGGACGAACCCGTCCGCATCGATGAAGCAATTGTGATCCGCCCGCCGGTTTGATGCAGCTCAACGCTGTTGCGAAGACTGGCCATATCCTTCCGCCGACATCAAACCGCAGCCCTTCGGATCATTGAGCCATGAGCGTCGTGAAGATTTATCCACGGGCCGATGAGCCGGCGGTGCAGGCCCTCCCGCTCAGTCCCGCCGCTGCTCCCGGAGCTTCGACGGTGAGCGCCGAAAAGCTCGCGGAAAAGACGATTGCCGCCGATTCTCTGCCAGAATCCGAGCCATATCCATTCGATCGCGCGTTTCACGCCATGCTGGCACGGTTTACCGGCGGTATTTCGCCGCTGGCCTTGTCGCTTGCCTGGCTCGACTGGAGCTCGCATCTCGCTGCGGCGCCGCAACGCCAGATGGAGATTTCCCGCACCGTCCTGCGCGACACCGGGCGGCTGGCGGAAGCCGCCGCGCACGCGGCGTCGCCGGAGCAAAGGCCGTGGTCCGTGATCCGGCCGCAGGCGCGGGATCGCCGTTTCAGTGGACCACAATGGGAGACTGCGCCGTTCAATCTGCTGGCGCAGGGGTTCTTGCTCGCAGAACGCTGGTGGCGCGATGCCGCGACGGGCGTGCGGGGCGTGTCGCACGCCAATGAGGCCATCGTCGAGTTCTCGATGCGCCAGATGCTCGACATGCTGGCCCCCTCGAATTTCGCGGCGACCAATCCGAAGGTGCTGGAGAAGGCGTTCCAGAGCGGCGGCGAGAATTTCGTCTTTGGCTGGCAGAACTGGTGCAGCGATCTGATGCGCCTGCTCTCCAACTCGAAGCTGGCGGAGGACGGGCGGTTCGTGGTCGGCAAGACCGTGGCGGTTTCACCGGGCAAGGTCGTCTACCGCAACGAGCTGATCGAGCTGATCCAGTACCACCCGACCACCGCACAGGTGAGGCCCGAGCCGATCCTGATCGTGCCGGCCTGGATCATGAAGTACTACATTCTCGATCTCTCGCCGCAGAACTCGCTGGTCAAATATCTGACCGGTCAAGGGTTCACCGTGTTCGCGATCTCCTGGCGCAATCCGGATGCGAGGGATAGGGATCTCGCCTTTGACGACTATCGCAAGCTGGGCGTCATGGCGGCGCTGGACATGATCGGCCTGATCATGCCGGGGCGGAAGATGCATGCGCTCGGCTATTGTCTGGGCGGCACGCTGCTGTCGATCGCCGCGGCGGCGATGGAACGCGACGGCGACAACCGCCTCGGCACCGTCACGCTCCTTGCGGCCCAGACCGATTTCACCGAGGCTGGGGAGCTGACGCTCTTCATCAACGAGAGCCAGGTCGCCTTTCTCGAAGACGTGATGTGGCAGCGAGGCTATCTCGACACGACGCAGATGGCCGGCGCCTTTCAGCTGCTGCGTTCCAACGAGTTGATCTGGTCGCGTCTGTCACACGACTATCTGATGGGCGAGAGCGCGCCGCCGAGCGACCTGATGGCCTGGAACGCCGACGCAACCCGGCTGCCCTATCGGATGCATTCGGAATATCTGCGCAAGTTGTTCCTCGACAACGATCTGGCCGGCGGACGCTATCAGGTCGACGGCAGGAGCGTTTCGCTGTCCGATATTCACGCGCCGATGTTCGTGGTCGGCACGCTCGCCGATCACGTGGCGCCGTGGCGATCCGTCTACAAGATCCACTATCAGGTCGATGCCGACGTGACGTTCCTGTTGACCAGCGGCGGCCACAATGCCGGTGTCGTTGCACCTCCAGAGGAGCCCGGCCACAGCTATCAGGTGCTGACCAAGCCTGCCGATGCGCCCTATGTTGGTCCGGACGAATGGCTGAAGCTGGCTCCGCACGTCGAGGGCTCGTGGTGGCCGGAATGGGCCAATTGGCTAGCGGCGCGTTCCGGCGCGCCCTGCGGTCCGCCGCAAACCGGAGTTGGAGACGCTCCGGGACTGCCCGATGCGCCGGGGGACTACGTCCACACCTAAGCCTCCGGCTCGGACCTTGGCGCGAGATCCGAGGAGCGGAAGGGTTTGGCCTTGTCCAGTTTGCGGTAGGCGGCTGACGCCTTCCGCAACAGCTTCTTCTCCCGCTTGCGGTTGAGGAAGCGAGCGCCGGCTTCTTGGCCGGCGCCATCCAATGACGCCGCCAGCGCTTGTCCCCGCGCATCGTCGTTCAATTGTCCGAGTGACCGTTGCGCCTGGCGCAATTTCTTGAGGATGGATTTCTGTTTCGTCAGTGATTCATCGGCGAACAGGTCCTGGAGCGACTCGATCGAATAGGTCATCCGCTTGTTGAGAAGCCGCAGCTTGTGGCGTTTCTCGACGTCGAGCTTGCGGAGCTTTCGCGCCTTCTTGAGCAGCGTCGTTTCCCACTCCGCCAGCCGCTGCGCTGCATGGTCAGCGAGCGTGCAGCGGCGCAACCGGATGGCCTCCTTGTTGCGCCGGGTCGACCAGGGGCCGCTCTCGATCCAGGCCGAGGTCTGCTCGACAAGGCGGCGATACCGCGGGGATTGCAGTGCACGCGCCAGCTCGCGGTGGCTCTCGGTGCGTTTTTCGTCCCAGTGCTGAAGCTCGGCGATCACGGCGAGCTCGTCGCCGCTCTCGGCGACGACCCGCTCGATCGCCACATCGAGGTCCCGCACCATGCCGAGCTGGCTGTTCAGCCATTTCAGCTCGGTCCAGATAGTCGGCCGCAGAGCGTCGTCGATCATCGGCGAGAAGAAGCGGATGGCGGTGCGCAGATGCGTCAGTGCGATCCGGATCTGATGCAGCGCGTCGGGATCGCCGCGGCAGGTGCCGTCATGTTGGGCGAGGACGGCAGCGAGGTGACGGCGCGCGATGATCCGGAACGCCGTGTCGCAGGCCATGCCTGGACTAAGGCGGCCGGGCAGGGCATTGCGACGTGCCGCCGGCGCGACGCGAGCGGCCGTCGAGGTCGTGCTAGGTCGCGCCATCTTTGCCCGCGCCAATCAGATTGCCTTGTTTGCCTTCGATCGCGTTCCGGCAGTTCTGGAGCGTCTGCTCTTGCGTCCCGGATGCATCGATGGTCGCCCAACCGACATGGCCGATATTATAGTGCTCCTGCAGCGCGGCAACCTCTTGCGTGGCGTCGGATGCGTCTCCCCGGCGGCTTCCGATCCGCGTCTGCCGGGTGGCAAGATCTGCAACCAGAAACAGGCCGTCCATCGACACGTTGCACTCGCGCGCCAGTGCGGCGATCGCGTTTCGTTCGTCCTCGCGGGCAAATACGCCGTCAATGATCGCCGAATGGCCTTGCGCCAGCACCCGCCGGGCGAGCTGAGCCAGCGTGTCGTAGACGCGGGCTGCATGCTCCGGCGTGTAGGCGGAGGGCGGCAGGCGGTGGGTGTCCTCGACCCCGAACATCTGCTTGCGGACGATGTCGCTGCGCAGCAACACGGCTCCGGGCGGCGGTGCGATGCTGGGCGCCAGCGCTTGCGCCAGAACGGTCTTGCCGGTGCCTGACAATCCGCCGACGGCAATCAGGCGCGGAGCGGCAGGATGGATCAGCATCCTGGCGAGGTCAAAATAGCGCCGTGCCTGCTCGAGAATGCTGGGGTCGTCGGAATGCGGCGGCCTCAGCCGTGTCAGGGCCACCTGGGCGCGGATCGCCGCCCTGACGGACATGAACAGCGGCAGGGCCGAGAGCGCGTCGAAATTATCGGCGGGCGTCGCGGCGAGATAGCGGTTCAGGACGATGTTGGCCGCGCGTGGCTGATCGTGGTGCAACAGGTCCATCAGCGTGAATGCGAGATCGTAGAGCACGTCGACGGTCGCCATCTGCGCATCGAACTCGATGGCGTCGAACAGCACGGGACGGTCATCGATCAGGACGATGTTTGCGAGATGCAGATCGCCATGACAGCGGCGCACGAAACCTTTCCGGCCGCGCTCCGCGAGCAGGGGGCGGAGGCGCAAATAGGCCTCGTGCGAGGCTCGGCTGAGCTTGTGGATGTCTCCCGCGTCGAGATGGCCGCCGGCCCGCAGGCCGTGACCGTTGCCGTCGATCAGGGCGGGGATGGAGGAGACCCATGCTATGGCATCCGCGCTTGTGGCTGCGCCATGGGAAGCCACGACCGCATCGGCGGCAGCCGAGGCGAGCTTTGCATCCAGCGGCCCGGCCTTTGCCAGATGATCCAGCGTTCTGCTTTCGTCGAAGCGCGACATGTCCACCGCATACTCGATCGGCCGGCCGGCGCCGCCGACTTGCACCGATCCATCCGGCTCTTCCGTGATCGCCACGACGCGATGATAGATCTGCGGCGCCAGCGGCCGGTTGATCCTGATCTCCTCCTCGCACGCCGCCTTGCGCTTATCGAGTGTCGAATAATCGAGAAAGGGATATCGGACGGCGCGCTTGATCTTCAACGCGCGCCTCCCGTCGAGGAACACCGAGGCGCCATGCGTGTCGATCCGCGTCACGCCGGGATGGTCGGTCAGCGTCCGGAAGATCCGCTCCTGGGCTGCCATGTCGTCCTTCATGGAAACGGACATCCGGAGCACCATCAGGGCGTCAGCACGGCCGCGCCGAGAATCTGGCCAGCCCGCAGCATGGTCAGAACTTCGTTGGCCTGCTCGAGTGGAAATGCCGTCGTTTCGGTGCGAACGCCAGCTTGCGGCGCGATCTTGAGGAAATCGAGGCCATCCTGTCGGGTGAGATTGGCGACCGACACCAGCTGCCGTTCCTGCCAGAGCAGATCATAGGGAAAGCTTGGAATGTCGGTCATGTGGATGCCCGCGCATACGACGCGCCCGCCTTTGCGGACCGCGCGTAGCGCAGCCGGGACGAGCTCGCCTGATGGTGCGTAGATGATGGCGGCGTCGAGCGGCTCGTCTGGCACCTCGTCAGATGCTCCCGCCCAGACCGCGCCGAGACGACGTGCAAGATCTTGCGCAGCGGCGTCGCCGCGTCGCGTGAATGCGTGGACGGATCGTCCCTGCCAGCGCGCGACCTGCGCAATGATGTGGCCGGCCGCGCCGAAACCATAGAGGCCGAGCCGTTCGGCAGGGCCGGCCAGCACCAGCGAGCGCCAGCCGATCAGCCCCGCGCATAGCAGAGGCGCGATCTCCTCGTCGTTGCCGTCCTCACCAAGGGGAAAGGCGTAGCGTGCGTCGGCGATGGTGTGGGTCGCATAGCCGCCATCGCGCGTATATCCGGTGAATAGCGGGGCGTCACACAGGTTTTCCGTGCCATCCCGGCAGAAGCGACAATGTCCGCAGGTAAAGCCGAGCCAGGGAATGCCGACCCGATCACCGGGCACATGCGTTGCGACATTCGGGCCCACGAGATCGACCCGACCGACGATCTCGTGACCAGGCACGATCGGATAGCGAATTTCGGGCAATTCGGCGTCGACGAGGTGAAGATCGGTCCGGCAGACCCCGCAGGCGCTGATCTTCACCCGGAGCTGCCCCTCGCCGGGGATCGGGTCGGGCCGCTCCTCCATCTGGAGCCGCGTTCGTGCGGCCGGCAACACCATCGCACGCATGAGCTTCTCCAGGGCGAACCGCTCCGACTGAATTATCCATAGAATAGCAGTGCGGCCAGTCCTTGACGCCGGTCAACGCTATACGGGCCGGACTGAGTTCCCTTGGGTTGACGAGGATCAAGGGTCTCGACCAAAGCCGGCCTATTGTGGCGGCCAAGGAGAATCCCGATGCCCATCAAGGACGTCTTTCTGCCGCTTGTCGGCCAGCCGCGCGGGCCGGCCCTGGCTGCGATCGAGAAATGCGTGGCCGTTGCTGCCGATCTCGGCGCCAGGATCACCGCGCTCGCGCTCGAGGAAGAGGTTTACGAGCGGCCGAAGGTGATGCTGCCCTACGATCGCGAGTCTGCGGAGCCCGGCAGTTTGCGCGAAATGAGCGACGTGCAGCAGCTCCTGAACGCATTCACCAATGCGACATCACGCGCCGACATTCGCGCCCAGAGCCGAACGGGCAAGGTGCCGGCGGACCAGATCCCGGCCATCCTTGCCGAACACGCTCGTTTCAGCGATCTCACGCTGCTCCCCGTGAAGCCGCATGACAGTCGAACGGAGAGCATCGTTGATGCCTTGCTGTTCGGATCCGGCCGGCCGCTCCTGCTCTGTCCGGAACATCTCGCAGGAGAGCTGCGCCCAAAATTCGAGAAGGTTATGATCGCCTGGGATCACTCCGCGCGTGCGGCACGTGCGGTCGGCGACGCGTTGCCGGTCCTGCAGGCGGCGGCCTCTGTTCGCGTGGTGACCGTGGCGGATGAGAAGACCGACGCGATCGTGCAATCCGGAACCGCTCTGGTCGATCATCTGAGGGAACACGGTGTCCATGCCTCGTTCGAAGCGGCGAAGAGCCGCGGCAGCTCGATCGGCAAGGTCTTGGGAAATTGGGCGAATTCCCATGGCATGGACGCCATCGTGATGGGCGCCTATCATCATTCGCGCCTGAACGAGATCGTCTGGGGCGGTGTGACAACGACCGTCATTGGCGAGCCACCATGCTGGGTTATGATCTCGCACTAGGCTCGCCATTCGTCCAGCCTGATCGTCAACAATCGGAACCGTCGCCGACCGGGCGCATTTGCTTTCATGTCAACTTATCGTCTGAATAATCTTCTGGCGCCGCGTTCAGTTGCGCTCGTCGGCGCGAGCGCCCGTCCGGTCTCGGTGGGACGCGCCGTTCTCGAGAACATTCGCAAGGCCGAATTCAAGGGGCGATTTGGCCTCGTCAATCCACGTCATGCCGAAATCGGCGGCATCGCCGCGGTGAAGAGCATGGACGCTTTGGACTTCGTGCCCGAGCTCGTGGTCATCACCGCGCCTGCGCGTGAGATTCCAGGTATCATCGACCAAGCCGGGCGTCGCGGATCGGCGGGCGCCTTGATCGTTTCGGCCGGGCTCGGCCACGGACCGGGATCTCTGCACGAGGCCGCCAGCACGGCAGCCCGCAAATACGGCATGCGGCTGATCGGACCGAACTGTCTCGGCATCATGATGCCCGGCGTCAGCCTGAATGCCAGCTTTGCCGCGCATATGCCGGGGGCGGGCAGCCTCGCGCTGATCTCGCAATCGGGTGCGATCGCTGCCGGCATGGTCGATTGGGCCGCGCAACGCGGCGTCGGCTTCTCCGGCATCGTCTCGATCGGTGATCAGATCGACGTCGATATTGCCGATCTGCTCGACTATTTCGCGATGGACCACAAGACGCGCGCGATCCTGCTTTACATCGAGTCCATCAAGGACGCGCGCAAGTTCATGTCGGCGGCGCGCGCCGCCGCGCGCGTGAAGCCGGTCGTCGTGGTGAAGTCCGGCCGCATGGCGCAGGGCGCGAAGGCGGCTGCCACGCATACCGGCGCGCTCGCCGGCGCTGACGCGGTCTACGACGCGGCGTTCCGCCGCGCGGGCGTCCTGCGGGTCTCCGATCTGCGTGAGCTGTTCGATTGTGCCGAGACACTCGGGCGCGTCGAATCGCCGACCGGAAAGCGCCTCGCCATCCTGACCAATGGCGGCGGCATCGGCGTGCTCGCCGTCGATCGACTGGTCGAACTCGGCGGAATTCCGGCGACCATCTCGGTGGAGACGCGTAAGAAGCTGGATGCTGTGTTGCCGCCGACCTGGTCCGGTGCAAATCCTGTCGACATCGTCGGCGACGCCGACGCCGCGCGCTATGCGACGGCGCTGGAGCTGCTGCTAGCCGATCGCGACAATGACGCGGTTCTGGTTCTCAACGTGCAAACTGCGATCGCCTCGGCGGCCGAGATCGCTGCGACCGTGACGGAGCTCGTCGGCAAATATCGGAAGGAGCACCGCCGATGGGCCAAGCCGGTGCTGGCGGCCTGGGTCGGCGCCGATCAGGACATCATTCAGGCGCTTTCCAGCGCCGGTGTGCCGAACTATCCGACCGAGGACGACGCCGTGCGCGGCTTCATGCATCTGGTCCGGCACCGGGAAGTGGTGGAGGAGCTGAGTCAGGTTCCACCCGCGATGCCCGACACATTCGTTCCGGACGCTCAAGGGGCGCGGCGGATCGTCACCGCCGCGATCGCGGACGGCCGCCAATGGCTCGAGCCGGTCGAGATCAAGCATCTGCTCGAAGCCTATGACATCACGATGGTGCCGACTTATGCCGCAGCCGATGTCGAGCAGGCGGTAGCCTATGCCAAGGAAATCTTCGCACAGGGCGGCACTGTCGTGTTGAAGATCATGTCGCGGGACATCGTCCACAAATCCGATGTCGGCGGTGTCGTGCTCAATCTGACAACGCCGGAGGCCGTGCGTGCGGCCACCTCCGATATTCTCGCCCGGGCGAGAAGGCTGCGGCCCGAGGCCCGCATCGGCGGCGTCATCGTCCAGGCCATGATCGTCAAGGCGAAGGCGCGCGAGCTGATCCTGGGCCTCGCGGACGATCCCACTTTCGGCACGGTCGTGGTGTTCGGTCGTGGCGGCACGGCGGTCGAGATCATCAACGACAAGGCGCTCGCGCTGCCGCCGCTGGATTTGCAGCTCGCCCGCGATTTGATCGACCGCACGCGCGTGTCGCGGCTGCTGAAGGCCTATCGTGATGTGCCAGCGGTGAAGCAAGACGCGGTCGCCATGGTGCTGGTCAAGCTGGCGCAGATGGCCGCCGATATTCCCGAGATCCGGGAATTCGACATCAATCCGTTGCTGGCGGACGAAACCGGCGTGACTGCGGTGGATGCCCGCGTCGCGGTCGGCCCGCCGCAACGGAAGTTCGTCGGCTCCGGCCCGGCCAATTTCGCCGTTCGCGCTTATCCGTCACAATGGGAGCGCCGCCTCAAGCTCAAGGACGACTGGCGCATCTTCGTGCGGCCCATGCGCCCGGAGGATGAGCCGACCATCCACGAATTCCTGCGCCACGTCACGCCGCACGACCTTCGCCTGCGGTTCTTCGCGCCGATGAAGGAGTTTACCCACGAGTTCATCGCGCGCCTGACCCAGCTCGACTATGCGCGCGCAATGGCCTTCATTGCATTCGACGAGGCCACCGGCGAGATGGTCGGCGTGGTCCGGCTCCATTCGGATTCGATCTACGAAAGCGGTGAATATGCGATCCTGCTGCGGTCCGACCTGAAGGGCAGGGGGCTCGGCTGGGCCCTGATGCAGCTCATCATCGACTATGCCAGGTCGGAAGGGCTGAAGGTCATTTCGGGCGACGTGCTCCAGGAGAACACCGTGATGCTCGAAATGTGCCGAAACCTCGGCTTCGAGGTCAAGCCGGACCCGGCCGAACCCGACATCTGCGACGTCAAGTTGAAGCTCTGAGCGCACCCCTCAGGAGCGCGCTTCGGCCGAACCTGCGGCGGCGGATGTCTTGGCTGATGTCTTGGCCGACGTTCCGGCCGTCGATCGCAAATTCTTCACGATGATCGCGATCAGCGGCACCAGCACCGGCACGATCGTGCTGAGCGGATGATGCACCGCGCCCGACACCTGGGCCTGGAGTGCGCGCGCCTCGAGCTGAAGGGCTTCGATGGAGGCGTCGTGGATTTCGCCGGCGAGCTCAATGTCCCGGCCGGACGGAGCGCGGCCGGCGATGACGAAGATGGCAGCCGCGATGGCGAAATTGACGGCACCGAGGATGGCTGCCGCGGCAATCGCACTCCAGATCTGGACCAGCGCGAAATAGGCCGACAGCTCCAGCATCAGAAGCCCGAACGCCGCAATCAGTGCCGCGAAGGCGCGCAGGCCGAGGCCTATCAGCAGATGACGCAGCCTGATGTCCGCGATGATCCTGTCGGTGCGCCACAGCACGCGCAGATGTTTGACCACGTTCTCGGTATTCACCTAGTGTCTCCTCAGCATGAAGCCGACGACCACGCCGAGCGCGAAGGCGGAGGCGAGCGATGCGATAGGACGGTCCGCAATGAGGCCCCGAAGCTGCTCCTGCTCTTCCTCGACGGTCTCGCCGAGTTCAGCGAGCGCAGCCCTGATCTGATCGGCGAGCGCCTCGGCGCGATCTTTCGAGCTCTCGAACATCTCCTCGCCGGCGGTGCTCAGCAAGCGCGTCACATCAACCTTCAGCGTGCGCAATTCTTCGCTCATCCTGTCACGGTCGAACATGGACCTGATATCCCCATTGAACGGACGCAAGCCTAGGGCCCGCGTACGCGATCACGCTTGATTTGCGTCAATCGGCAGGGCAGTTCGGCTCTTGAGACAGGTCAAGCCGGCCGCCATATGCTGGCCTAGAAATGCCGTCTGAATGGGGACCGACTGTCCCGACGAGGTGGAAGCGTGAACCACGAACCGCTGTTGCTCGCGACGCCGTCCGGCGACGTGCTGAACCTGCGTCCCGAAGGGCCCTGGACCGCCGCGAATGTGGTGACGCTCGAGACATTGTCCCGGTCGGTCGGAGCCGACGTCGATCGCTCGCGCGTCGTCACCCTGGACATGTCGGGCGTCAGTGCGCTCGACACGCTCGGCGCCTGGGTCCTCGAGAAGCTGTCGCGCAGGGCCGCATCATCCGGAAGATCGGCTGAGTTCGTCGGCGTCGCCGATCATTTCAGCGGGTTGATGGATGAGGTGCGCCAGGTCAACCGCCACACGCCGGCCCCCACGGCTGCGCCCAACCCGGTGCTGGCGAGGCTCGGCGATCTCGGCAAATCCACGGTCGGCGCCCGCGAAGACGTCACGATCTTCCTCGAGTTGCTCGGCGCATTGTTCATGGCGGTGATCGGTGTACTGCGCCGGCCGCGTTCGCTGCGGCTGACCTCGCTGGTCTATCAGCTCTACCGCATCGGGTGGCAGGCGATTCCCATCGTCGCGCTCATCACCTTCCTGATCGGCGCCATCATCGCGCAGCAGGGCTTCTTCCATTTCCGCAGATTCGGCGCGGAATCGTATACTGTCGACATGGTCGGCATCCTGGTGCTGCGTGAGCTCGGCGTGCTGATCGTCGCCATCATGGTCGCCGGCCGGTCGGGAAGTGCCTACACTGCCGAGCTCGGCTCGATGAAGATGCGCGAGGAGATTGACGCGCTCTCCACCATGGGGCTCGATCCCGTGGAGGTCCTGATCCTGCCGCGCGTTGCGGCCCTGGTCATTGCCTTGCCCATTCTCACTTTCATTGGATCGATTGCCGCGCTCTATGGCGGCGGTCTCGTCGCACAATTCTATGGCGATATGGGACCGGCGATCTATATGGCGCGGCTGCACGAGGCCATCTCCGTCACGCATTTCGAGGTGGGCATCTTGAAGGCGCCGTTCATGGCGCTGGTGATCGGGATCGTGGCCTGCAGCGAGGGACTGCGGGTCAAGGGCAGCGCCGAGTCGCTCGGGCGACAGACCACGACGTCGGTGGTGAAATCGATCTTCCTGGTGATCGTGCTCGACGGCCTGTTTGCGGTCTTCTTTGCCTCGATCGGAATGTGACGATGGACGCGCCGCAAGACCAGTTCGCGATCCGCGTCCGTGACCTCGTGGTCGGCTTTGGCCGCCAGACGGTGCTCGACCATCTGTCGCTCGACGTCCGCCGCGGCGAGATCCTTGGGCTGGTCGGGGCGTCCGGCGGCGGCAAGTCGGTGCTGATGCGGACCATCATCGGCCTGATCCCGCGCCGGGGCGGGACCATCGAAGTTATGGGACAACCCACCGGGGGGCACGGTCGAGGCGCAGCCACGACATGGGGCATCCTGTTCCAGCAGGGCGCGCTGTTCTCTTCGCTCACGGTCCGCCAGAACGTCCAGTTTCCCTTGCGCGAAAATCTGGTCCTGTCGCAGGAGCTGATGGACGAAATCGCGATCGCCAAGCTCGAAATGGTCGGCTTGCGTGCCCAGGACGCCGACAAATATCCGGCGGAGCTGTCCGGCGGCATGACCAAGCGCGTGGCGCTGGCCCGCGCGCTCGCGCTCGATCCGCCGATCCTGTTCCTGGACGAGCCGACTTCCGGCCTCGATCCGATCGCCGCCGGCGATTTCGATGCGCTGATCAAGACGCTGCAAAAGACGCTGGGGCTGACCGTGTTCATGGTGACCCACGATCTTGCGAGCCTGACCACGGTCTGCGACCGCGTCGCCGCGCTCGCCGACGGCAAGATCGTGGCGATCGGCCCGATGCGCGAATTGCTGCAATCCGAGCATCCCTGGGTGCGCGCTTATTTCCACGGCAAGCGCTCGCAGATGCTGCAACACGAGATGAGATGAGACATGGAAACCCGCGCTCCCTACGTGCTGATCGGCAGTTTCGTGCTGGCCGCGATCCTTGCGGTGTTCGGCTTCGTTTATTGGCTGAGCAACACTGGCGGCATCGGACCGCGCACGAACTACCATGTGCAATTCCAGGGGCCGGTCCCAGGCCTGCTGGTCGGCGCCGGCGTGCTGTTCAACGGCATCCGCGTCGGTGAGGTGACGCAGCTCGGGCTCGCGCCGGACAATCCGCGCTTCGTCAATGCCACGATTTCGGTTGCGACCACCACGCCGGTCCGCTCCGATACCAAGGTCGGCCTCGAATTTCAGGGCCTGACCGGCGTGCCGGTGGTGACGTTGGAGGGCGGCGTGATCGTCGCCAAATCCGGCGAGCCCGTGACCCTGATCGCCGAGGCCGGCGCCGGCCAGAGCATGACGCAGGCGGCGCGGGATGCGCTGCGGCGGGTCGATACGGTGCTTCAGGACAATTCCGGCCCGCTCAAGGACACCATCGCGAATTTCAAGACCTTCTCCGACGGGCTCGCGCGCAACACCGGCAAGGTCGACGGCATTCTGGCCGGCCTGGAGAAGATGACCGGCGGCGGCGCTCCCGCGCAGAAGGTCACCTACGACCTGCACACGCCGCAGAACCTAGGGCCCTCCGGCAAGACGCTGTCGGCGTCACTGGCCATCCCCGAGCCCAGCGCGGTCGCAATGCTGCAGACCCAGCGCATGCTGTTCGCGCCCGTCGGCGACAGGCCGGGCTTTGCCGACTTCCTCTGGGCCGACAGCATTCCGAAACTGGTGCAGGCACGCCTGATCGACAGTTTCGAGAATTACGACATCGCCCACGCCCCGTTGCGCGCGAGCGATCTCGGTCAGGCGGATTACCAGCTCCTGATCGACATCCGGCGCTTTCGGATCGCCACGGAGGGCGAGGCGAGGGTCGAGATCGGACTGTCGGCGCGGATCGTCGACAAGAACGGCAAGGTGGTCGCCTCGCGCCTGGTCGAGACCAGCGAGAAGCTCGACAAGGTCGAGCCCGCCGCTTCAGTCGCCGCCTTCGACGCGGCCTTTGCCCGCATCGCCAAGGAGCTGATCGGGTGGACCGTGCAGGCGGTATAGCGCGGTCTATTCCAGCGTTTTCAGGTAGGACAGAAGGTCGTGGATCTGGCCTGGATTGAGCTCGAAGGCCGGCATGTCGGCGTGACCGGTGTAAATCCCCTCGGCCAGCGCCTCGCCCAGGGTCTCGATCGGGTAACGCCGATGCAGCATGCGCAGCGGGGGAGCGCCCTCGAGCGGGCTGCGGGAAGCGCGGTCAATGGCATGGCAGCGCGCGCAATTGGCCTTTGCAAAGGCCTTGCCACGCTGTTCGGCGGTCGGCGCCGCCAGGGCAGGCGTAATCAGAAGCAGCCCAATCAGGCTGTGACGTAGGGCGCCTTGCAGCATGGAAAAGTGATCCCGTCGAACGCTGGAGCAGAATAAGACGGGGATGCCACCCAAATTTGATCTGAGTCAATTGGCTTTGGCGCAGTGCAGTAAAATCCAAGCCGCGCGGTGGACTCGGCCTGGGGCTGGGCGCAGCCGGCGCGGGGAGCGGTGGATGAAGCCTTCCGTGGTCATGATTGAGCCGAACGGACATTATTGCAACGATTGTGCCGTACGCGGTGCGGCGGTTTGTTCGTCGCTGAATGCGGCCGAGCTCAGGGAGTTCGAGCATCTCGGGCGCCGCGTTCATTTCGACTCGGGCGAGACCGTCTTCTCCGAAGAGGACATCACGACCTCGTTCTACAACGTCCTCGAAGGCGTCATGCGGCTGTACAAGCTGCTGCCGGACGGGCGGCGGCAGATCGTCGGTTTCGCCTTGCCCGGCGATTTCCTGGGGATGAACATTTCCGGCCGGCACAATTTTTCGGCCGATGCGATCGGTGTCGTGACCGTGTGCCAGTTCGCCAAAGCCCCGTTCAGCCGTTTCATCGAAGACCGGCCGCTTCTGCTCAAGCGGATCAACGAGCTGGCCATTCGCGAGTTGAGTCAGGCGCGCGATCATATGGTGCTGCTGGGCCGCCGTTCGGCCGACGAGAAGGTGGCGACCTTCCTGCTCGGCTGGCGTGAACGGCTGGTCGCGCGCAAGGGCCTGTCCGACACGGTTCCGCTTCCGATGAGCCGTCAGGACATCGCCGACTATCTCGGCCTGACCATCGAAACCGTTAGTCGCACCTTCACCAAGCTGGAGCGTCACGGCGTGATCGAGATCATTCACGGCGGTATCAGCCTGCTCGATCCCGCGCGCGCCGAGGCGATGGCAGCAGCCTGACATTCCGCCGCAACGCCCTGACGTTTTTGATCTCGATCAATGACGCCGGCCGACTGCAGCAAAATAATGCCGCAAACTATGGGGAGGGAATAATGCCCGCTGACGCGTTGCTGGTGACCGTTGTCGTCGTCGCAATTTTCGTGGTGTTTGCCGCTGTCCTGGCTTGGGCCGATAGGCAAACCAGCTCCGTCCGGCTCGACCCGGATTCCAGGCGCTGAAGCTCCCAAGATCGTAGTCCGCTAAGGCCTGCCAACAGGCCGACGCTCGTCCGGCCGGCCCGGCTGTTCGCCAGCGCCTCAACGCAATCGCGGCTCGCGCCGCCTGCAACTCTGCATCGATTGGAATGTCCAGGCGCATCCTTCGGATGCGGGCTTTCGGCCCGACCGCGGCTTTTTCGCGGCATTTGTCTCAAACCGAGCGGGTGCTTTCCGGTTGAAAACCCTGATAACGTTGACTACGCAGGAACCTCACTGCCTCGCAGTCTTAGGAGCCCCGCGGCGTGCCTCAGGACAAGACCGGCGACCCCCGACACTCGGCGGGCAACAAGCTATCGGTCCTGCGCAAGCACCCGATCTTCGCGGATCTGGAGCCGGAAGCGCTCGATCAGCTTTGTCGCTACGCCAAGCACACCACCGTGAAGCGCGGCGCGACGATCGCCGCAAAGGGCGATCCCGGCAATAATCTGTTCGCGGTGATCTCGGGGACGGTGAAGATTTCCTCCTCCTCGCCGGACGGCCGCAACGCCATTCTCAATCTGATCGGTCCCGGGGAAATCTTCGGCGAGATCGCGGTGCTCGACGGCGCCCCGAGATCGGCCGATGCGACCGCCAACACCAATTGCGAGCTCTACGTCATTGACCGCCGGGACTTCCTGCCGTTCGTGAAGAGCCAGCCGGCGCTGGCGATGAAGTTCATCGAGCTGCTCTGCGCCCGGCTGCGCTGGACCAGCCAGCAGGTCGAGCAGGTGATCCTGCAGAATCTGCCGGGGCGGCTCGCGAGCGCGCTGCTCGGTCTCACCGAGGAGCGCAAGTTCGACTCCGGCAGCGGCACGCTCGCCATCACGCAGCAGGAGATCAGCGAGATGGTGGGCATGACGCGCGAGAGCATCAACAAGCAATTGCGCGTCTGGGCCGGCCGCAACTGGGTTCGCCTCGAGCACGGCGCCATCGTCGTGCTGGATACGGATGCGCTGCGCGAACTCGCCGAGAGCGGCCTCGACGGCGCGTGACGGCGTCTGCCTAAGTGTCGATGATGGCGACCGCGCGGGTCCACCCCGCCGAGGCGCGTTCGATCTTGACCGGAAAGCATGAGACCATGAACCCGGTCGAGGGCAATTGGTCGAGGTTGTGCAGCTTCTCGAGATGGCAATAGCCGATATGCCGTCCCGCCTTGT
This sequence comes from Bradyrhizobium sp. LVM 105, assembly GCF_003957705.1. NCBI lineage: Bacteria > Pseudomonadati > Pseudomonadota > Alphaproteobacteria > Hyphomicrobiales > Nitrobacteraceae > Bradyrhizobium > Bradyrhizobium sp. LVM 105. Next base: position 943,899 of record NZ_QZMV01000001.1, read on the forward strand.
GGCCCTCCCAGATCAGGCCGGCGTCGTGCGTCTCGGCATATTTCTTCGCCGTGTAGACGAACGGCGCGTCCCAGCTCCAGCCGTCGGTGCCGGTCAGCCGCACGCCGCGTTCGAGCAGGTACATGGTGGCTTCATAGCCCATGCCGCAGCCGGAATTGACGTATTCGGCCTTGCCGAACTTTGCGCCGGCGCTGGTGTTGACGACGACGATCTCCAGCGGCGACAGCTTGTGCCCGATGCGCTTCAGCTCCTTCTCGACGTCGTCGGCGCTCGCCACGCAGCCGTCGGGCAGATGCCGGAAGTCGAGCTTCACGCCCGGCTGAAAGCACCATTCCAGCGGGACCTCGTCGATCGTCCATGACCGCTCACCGCGGTTCATGGTCGGATGGAAGTGCCAGGGCGCGTCGAGATGCGTGCCGTTGTGGGTCGACAGCGAGACCTGCTCGACGGCCCAGCCCTGTCCGTCGGGCAGATCCTGGGCCTTGAGGCCGTCGAAGAATTGCAGCATCCGCGGCAGGCCCTGCTGATGGTCGATATACTGGATGGTCGGATGGTTGCCCGGCGGATCGGCCGTCACGTCGTTTCTGAGCGGCACCGAGATATCGATCAGCTTCCGCGGCATGGGCATTCCTTCGAGATGGTCCGCTGTGCCGGTCATCTTGAGGGGCCCCAATTGCTGGCGTCAAGTCACGTGCCGGCGACGTCAGCCGACCCACCCGACCCACCGCAATGCGAATTGCGCCAGAAATCGATTGATGCAACTGTTGCATCGATCGATGCCGGATTTGGCTTGGACAGGGAATGCCGCGCGCCCTAGGGACGACATTGGCGCTTGACTTCATGTCTGAGGTGGAGCGACCCAAGGCCGGCCCGCAGCATCCGCCCGACAACGACATAATCAACCCAGGAGGAAAGCCCAGATGAAGACACTCACCGGTATTATCACAGCCGTTGCATTGGCGGTCTCAGCGCCCCTGGCGACCGCGCGCGATTTCCGTTCGGCCGACGTCCACCCCGCCGACTATCCGACCGTCGAGGCCGTCAAGTTCATGGGCAAGCAGCTCGCGACCGCGAGCGGTGGCAAGCTCGGCGTGAAGGTGTTTCCCAATGGAGCCCTGGGCTCCGAGAAGGACACCATCGAGCAGCTCAAGATCGGCGCACTCGACATGATGCGGATCAACGCATCGCCGCTCAACAACTTCGTGCCCGAGACCATCGCCCTGTGCCTGCCCTTCGTATTCCGCGACACGCAGCACATGCGCGCCGTGCTCGATGGGCCGATCGGCGACGAGATCCTGGCCGCCATGGAGCCTGCGGGCCTGGTCGGTCTCGCCTATTACGACAGCGGCGCCCGGTCCATCTACACCGTCAAGGCACCCGTCAAGTCGCTCGCCGACCTCAAGGGCCTGAAGATCCGCGTCCAGCAATCCGATCTCTGGGTCGGCATGATCCAGAGCCTCGGCGCCAACCCGACGCCGATGCCGTATGGCGAGGTCTACACCGCGCTGAAGACCGGCCTGGTGGATGCGGCCGAGAACAACTGGCCGTCCTACGAGTCCTCGCGCCATTTCGAGGCGGCCAAGTTCTACAACATCACCGAGCACTCCCTCGCGCCCGAAGTTCTCGTGATGTCGAAAAAGGTCTGGGACACGCTGAGCAAGGAGGATCAGGCGATGATCCGCAAGGCGGCCAAGGAATCGGTGCCGGTGATGCGCAAGCTGTGGGACGAGCGTGAGCAGGCGTCCCGCAAGACCGTCGAGGCGGCCGGCGTTCAGGTCGTCACGATCGCCAATAAGGCGGAATTCGTCGATGCGATGAAGCCGGTCTATCAGAAGTTCGCCGGCGACGAGAAGTTGCAGGGCCTCGTCAAGCGTATCCAGGGCACGAAGTAGAACGCCAGCAGCGCGGGCCCGGCGTCGCCGCAAAGGCGACCCGGGCCCGCGCAAGGAGACCCGGGATGACAGACCCACAAGTCGCAGATCACGAGCATGACGCGGTCGCCGGACGCCCGTCCACCGGCTTGCTGTCGCGGATCAACGCACCTGTCGCGCGTGTGGGCATGTATCTGTCCGTGACCGGATTGCTCGTCATCGTCGCCATCGTCTTCTACCAGGTATTCGGACGTTACGTGCTCAATTCCAGCCCGACCTGGACCGAGAACCTCGCACTGGTGCTGATCCTGTATGTGACGCTGATCGGCGCCGCCGTCGGCGTGCGCGATGCCGGACATATCGGCATGGACAGTCTGCTTGTGATGCTTCCCGATCACGCGCGAGAGAAGATCGAGATCGTGATCCACGTGCTGGTCGCCGTGTTCGGCATTGCCATGGCCTATAACGGCTGGATCCTCGGGTCGTCTGTCGGCACCGTGAAGATTCCCAATCTCGGCCTTCCCGAGGTGATCCGCTACGTGCCGCTGATCGCTTCCGGCCTCCTGATCGTCTCCTTTTCCATCGAGCACATCATGGCTCTTCTGCGCGGCGAAGAGGTCGTCCCGTCATGGAATTGATCATCCTCGGCGCCACCTTCTTCGGCTTTCTGATCCTCGGCGTCCCGGTTGCCTTCGCGATCGGCCTCTCCGCGATCTGCACCATCCTCTACGAAGGCCTGCCGGTCGCCGTCATCTTCCAGCAGATGATGTCGGGGATGAACATCTTCTCCTTCCTCGCGATTCCCTTCTTCGTATTCAGCGGTGAGCTGATGCTGCATGGCGGCGTCGCCGACAAGATCGTCCAGCTCGCCAAGAATCTCGTCGGACATATCCGCGGCGGCCTCGGCATGTCGAACGTGGTCGCCTGCACGCTGTTCGGCGGCGTCTCCGGCTCGCCCGTGGCCGACGTGTCGGCGATGGGCGCGGTGATGATCCCGATGATGAAGAAGGAAGGGTTCGACACCGACTACGCCGTCAACGTCACCACCCACGCTTCGCTGGTCGGGGCCTTGATGCCGACCAGTCACAACATGATCATCTATGCGCTCGCCGCCGGCGGCAAGGTCTCGATCGGCGCGCTGATCGCCGCCGGCCTGCTGCCGGCGATCGTGCTGATGGTGTGCATGCTGGTCGCTGCCTACGCCGTCGCGGTGAAGCGCGGCTATCCGGCCGGCAAGTTCCCGGGTTGGGCCGAGGTGTTCCGCTCGTTGGCAGCCGCGCTGCCGGGCCTTCTGATCGTCGGCATCATCCTGGCGGGCATCCTGTCCGGCGTCTTCACGGCGACGGAATCCGCAGCCGTTGCGGTGACCTACACGATCCTGCTGACGTTCCTGATCTACCGCACCATGACCCTGCAGAACTTCCTGCGCGCGGCCGCCAAGGCGGTGAAGACGACGGGTGTGGTGCTGCTTTTGATCGGCGTCTCCACCATGTTCCAATATCTGATGGGGCTTTACGAGGTGGCCGACCTCGCCGGCGAGATGATGAGCAGGGTCTCGACGCAGCCTTGGGTCATCTTCCTGCTCATCAACGTCATCCTGTTCGTGCTCGGAACGTTCATGGACATGGCGGCGACCATCCTGATCTGCACCCCGATCTTCCTGCCGATCGCGATGAAGGCGGGCATGGACCCGGTGCAGTTCGGCATGCTGATGCTGATCAACTGCGCCCTTGGGCTGAACACCCCGCCGGTCGGAACGACGCAGTTCGTGGGATGCGCCATCGGTGGCATATCGGTGGGCGCGGTGATGCGCACCATACTGCCGTTCTACGCTGCGCTGATCGCAGCTCTGATGTTCGTGACCTATGTCCCCGCATTCTCGCTGTGGCTGCCGCGCCTCTTGATGGGCTACAAGGGATAGCAGCAGCACAGGAGAAGCTATCAGTGACGGACTATCGCAAGCTTTTCGATCTCACCGGCAAGACGGCCGTGGTGCTCGGCGCCGCCTCGGGTATCGGCAAATCGTCGGCCGAGGCGCTGGCCGGGTTAGGGGCCCGCGTTGTCTGTGCCGATCGCGCGCTTGACGGGGCGGAGGCGACCGCCGCCGGCATTCGCGACAGGGGTGGCTGGGCGGAAGCAGCTGCTTGCGACGCCGCGAGCGCTGCGGACGTCAATGCGCTCGCCAAGGTCGTGATGCAGAAATTCCCGCGGCTCGACATCGCCGTGACGACGCCGGGGCTCAACATCCGCAAGACCATCCTCGACTATACCGAGGAGGATCTCGATCGCGTTCTAAGCCTCAACGTCAAGGGCACGGTGTGGTTCTTCCAGGCCTTCGGCCGCATCATGGTCGCGCAGAAGGGCGGCAGCATCATCGCCTGCTCCTCGGTGCGCGCGGTGACTATCGAGCCGGGACTGGGCGTCTACGGCTCGACCAAGGCGGCGATCGGCCTGCTGGTGAAGGGCTTTGCTTCCGAGGTCGGCCATGCCGGCGTGCGCGTCAACGCCATCGCGCCCAGCATCGCCGAGACGGCGCTCACCGGTCCGTTCAAGCAGCGGCCCGACATCTACAATCTCTATGCCGGCCACACCGTATTCAACCGCTGGAGCAGTGCCGACGAGGTCGCGACCGCGGTCGCCTATCTCGCTTCGGACGCCGCAAGCTATGTCAGCGGCAGCACGCTGTTCGTCGATGGCGGCTGGACCGCCGTCGACGGTCCGCCGACCGGTCTCACCCAGCTGCACAAATAGGCTTCGCGCCTAGCCAGTGAAGCCCATGCGTTGGCGTAGATTCTTTCGATCTGCGCCGCTCAATAGCGCGATCAGCGCGGCGGCCTGCTTCGGATGTGCGGCGCGCACGGTTATGCCGGCCGAGTACATCGTCACGAGCTCGCAGCCGGGCGGCAACGATCCCGATAGCGTGATGCCGTCGGTTGCGATGATCTCGGTCGCCTGGGTGCAGCCGATCGGCCGCGTCGCGGTCGAATTCGCAAGCTCGCGCATTGCGGTCGCGCCATTCGGAAAGATCTTGAGGCGCGAGGCGACCTCATAGGCGATGCCGAGCTGGTCCAGCACTCTTGCGACGTGCTGCCCCGCGGTCGAGGCCTTGGTGTCGGGGACGTAAATCGCGTCGGCACCGCGCAGTACTTCGCGCAGATCGGCCTCGGTCGTCACCGTCGCCTTGGGATCATGGCTGCGGACCGCCAGCGCGGTCTCGACCCGGCCGACATCCGTGATCGAGGAGGGGACGATGAGCTTTTCCCCGGCAAGGTTCGCAACGAGAGCCTGCGTCAGGATCACGAGATCGGCCGGCGTTCCCGCGCGCAGCTTGTCAGCCATGAGGCCGACCGCGCCGAACTCACCTTCGATGCCGAGGCCGGTCTGCGCCCTGAAAGCCTCCGTGAGGCCACGCACCAGGCCCTGTGCCGCGCCGCCGCTCAGGATGTTCAGTGTCGTCAAGACGTACGCTCCATGGCTGCAATGACCCTGTCGCGCGAGATCGGCAGGTCGCGCACGCGCACGCCGAGGCAATCGTAAACTGCATTTGCGATTGCCGCCGTCACCGGGCCATGCGCGGCTTCACCGGCGCCGACCGGCTCGATCTCCGGCCGCTGGATGATCTCGACGTCCACGGCCGGCACCTCGCTGAAGGTCAGGATCGGATAGTCCGTCCACGAAGTCGAGGTGATGCGGGTCCGGTCGAACCGGACGCGTTCCTTCAGCACCCAGCTCGTGGCCTGGATCGCGCCGCCCTCGATCTGGTTGATGACGCCGTCCGGATTGATGGCTTCGCCGACATCGACGGCGAGCGTCAGCCGCTTCACATGGATATCGTCGGCGCCCTCGATCTCGGCAATCGCGGCGCAATAGGCGCCCGAGTTCTTGTAGCGGGCGAAGCCGATGCCGTAGCCGATGCCGGGACGCTGCTGCGGTTTCCAGGCGGCGCGCCGCGCCGCGACGCGGATCACATGCTTCGCCCGCTCATCGCGCAGATGGCGCAGGCGGAACGCGATCGGGTCCTCACCGCGCAAGGCGGCGATCTCGTCGAGCAGGGACTCGATGGCAAACACGTTGCCTTGCCCGCCCAGCGTCCGCAGCGCCGAGGTTCGCACCGGCATGGTCAGCAGCCGGTGGCTCGTGACCGTCCAGGCCGGAAAATCATAGAGCGGAACGGAGTTGCGGTCGGCGCCGCCGCCGTTCGCGGCGGGCGGGTTGGTCGAGATCATGCGCGGATAGGGATTGGCGATCTCGGTTGCGGCCAGCAGCGCCGGCTCTGCCGCGCGCCCCGGTCTCGCGGCGTGGCCGTTGCTCCAGATCGCGTGGCGCCAGCCGACGATCTCGTTGCCCGCATCGAGGTCGGCCTCGATCTCGATCGCCATCGCGGCGCCAAACGGCGCGTGCGACATCTCGTCGTGGCGTGACCACTGCACCCGGACCGGACGGCCGCCGGCGGCCGCGGCCAGCAGCACGGCGTCAAGCGCGACGTCATCGGCCGCATTGTGCCCGTAGCAGCCGGCGCCCTCCATGTGTTCGACGACAATATTCTCTGCAGGCAGCTTCAGCACGATCGCGAGATCGGCGCGGAGCAGGTAGACGCCCTGGCTGTGCGTCCGGACATGAACACGATCACCGTCCCATTGTGCCACGGCGCAGGACGGCGCCATCGAGGCATGCGCGACGTAGGGGCGGGTGTATTGCCGGCGGAGCGTTTGGGCGGGCTTGCGCGCCGGCTCCGCCATCCTGGTGTCGATGATGGTGGTCTCGACCGGTTGGCTCCTGAGAAACCCTGCCAGATCGTCTTCATCGGGCAGCGGCTCGCCGGCCGACCATGTCGCGCCCTTGCGCAAGGCCCTGAGCGCTATGTCGGCCGCCGCCTCGGTATCAGCGACCACGCCGGCAAAGCCGCCGTCGCGGACGATCGCAACGAGGCCGGGAACCGCGCGCGCGGCCTCCTCGTCGAGTGCGATCAATTTGGCACCCGATATATCCGGCCGCAGCACGCGACCATGCGCCAGTCCCGGCAGTGCAAGGTCGTGGATGAAGCGCGGCCGCGCGAACACCTTGTCGGGAATGTCGACGCGCTGGATAGAATGTCCGGCGATGCTGCGCTTGGCGGCGCCCTTCGCAGTCGCGTCCGTGGTGGCATCGTGGTCGAGTGACACGTCGCCCTTCAATTCCCAATAGCTGGTCCTGACATTGCCGGGACCCGAGATCGTTCCGTCGTCGACATCGAGCAGCGGCGCATCGACGCCGAGACGTTCCGATGCCGCGCCAAGAAAGCGCTGGCGCACCTCCGCGCAGACGTGCCGGAGCGCGCGACCGGACTGCTGGATCGACAGGCTGCCCGAGGTGACGCCTTCGTTCGGGCTGGTCGCCGTCGAGGCACGGATCATCTCGACCCTGCCGATATCGACATCGAGCTCGTCCGCCGCGATCTGCGCCAGCGCCGTGACGATGCCCTGGCCAATCTCGACCTTGCCGGGCAAGATCGTCACGCGGCCGTCACCGGTGAACCGCACCCATGACGACAGTCTTGGATTGGTCATGAGGCTGACCGGCAGCTTCGGGACCGGGGATGGCATGCTCATGACGCCGCCATCTCCGCAGCCGCACGCAGCACGGCGCGGATCATGCGGTTATGCGATCCGCAACGGCACAGATTGCGATCCAGTGCGGCTCTGACCTCCGCCTCCGTCGGCGACGGATTGCGTTTCAGCAGCGCTGCGGCGCTGACGAGGATTCCGGAGACGCAATAACCGCACTGCATCGCCTGTTCGGAGATGAAGGCGCGTTGCAGCGGGTGTGGTGCTTCTATCGTACCGAGGCCTTCTACCGTGACGACATCCTTGTCCGCTACCGACCATAACGGCATGTCGCAGGAGGCCATGGCACGATCGCCGACCATCACATAGCAGGCGCCGCACTCGTTGGCACCACAGCCGAAATGCACCCCCGTGACGCCGAGACGGCCGCGCAGCACATCGAGCAGCATCTGATCGGGATCGGCATCGACGGCCATGGCGGCGCCGTTGAGACGGAATTGAATGATCGGCATGATCGCGCTGCGGCCTCAGGATTTGTCGAACTTCTTGACGACATCGGCCCATTTCTCGATGTCGCCGCGCAGGAATCTGTCGAACTGGTCCGGCGTCATCGACATGGGTACGGCGCCCTGTTCCGTCCAGAGCTTGACGATGTCGGGCCGCTTCACCATGGCGTTAACGGCGGCATTGAGCTTGTCGACGACGGGCTTCGGCGTGCCGGCCGGTGCCATCAGGCCGAGCCAGATCGTCGCCTCATAGCCGGGGACGCCGGCCTCGATCGCGGTCGACACGTTCGGCAGCACGGTCGATCGTTGCTTGCCGGTGGTGGCAAGCGCGCGCACCTGGTTCTCGGCGACGTTCGGCGCCATCGCCGGCACCGCGTCGATCATCATCTGCACCTGCCCGCCGATCACGCCGCTGCGCGCTTCGCCGCTGTTGCGGTAGGGCACGTGGACGATATCGATGCCGGTCATGGCTTTGAACAGCTCGCCGGCCATATGGTAGGGCGTGCCTTGACCGGAGGAGGCGTAATTCAGCTTGCCTGGCTGCGCTTTGGCGAGGGCGATGAATTCCTGCAGCGTTTTCGCTGCAACGCCCGGGTTCACCACGATGACGAGATCGGAATAGTTCACCGGCGCGATCGGCACGAGGTCGCGCATCAGTTCGTATTTGCGCTTGTCCGCCGTCAGCAGCGATTCATTCGCGGTCTGGGTGTTGGACATCATGAGCAGCGTGTAGCCGTCGGCCGGCGACTTCGCCGCTTCAATCGTGCCGATGACACCGCCCGCGCCGGTGCGGTTCTCGATCACGAAGGGTTGGCCGAAGCTCTCCTGCAGCACGTTGCCGATCAGCCGGGCCGCGACATCGGCCGGCCCGCCGGCGCCGAACGGCACGACGATCCGGACCGCGCGGGTGGGATAGTCCTGTGCGGAGGAGGGGACTGCGGAGGACGCGGCAAGCAGGCCGGCCGCCAATGCCAGCGCGAATCTTCGGGCGATCATGCCCACCTCCCTGGTGTCGTTCTTGTTGGCCGGCACTGTAGCGGCAGGGAATGCGGACTGTCGACGCCTCACAAAAGCGCCCGAGCCGGGAATAGCCGGCGACGTCCGGTGTGGCCGTCTGCATTTCGCTGTTGCAGCAGGAACCGCCGGCGCGCACGGTTTGAGCAAATCGCATGGGCGCTGCCGGATAAATGCCCTCGGCTGGCAGGTATTTTGGTGTTACGAACTGGGACATGAACCAGCACGCCAAGATCGAAATCCGCCATTCGACCTGTCCGCATGATTGCCCCTCCGCCTGCGCCCTCGATGTCGAGGTGGTCGAGGGCCGCAGCATCGGTCGTGTCCGCGGTTCGAAAAGGCAGACCTACACAGCCGGCGTCGTCTGCGCCAAGGTCGCCCGCTACGCCGAGCGCATCCATCATCCTGAGCGGCTGATGTACCCGCTGCGCCGCACTGGACCGAAGGGCTCCGGGCAATTCGCGCGGATTTCCTGGGACGAGGCGCTGGACGAGATCGGGCACCGCTTCAACGCGGCCGAGCGCGAGTTCGGCGCGGAATCGATCTGGCCCTATTACTACGCCGGCACGATGGGGCTGGTGATGCGCGACGGTCTCAACCGCCTCACGCATGTGAAGAAATATTCTCGCTTCTATCAGACCATCTGCGCCAACGTCGCCCGCATCGGCTTTGCCATCGGCACCGGCAAGATCGCCGGCGTCGATCCGCGCGAGATGGCGCTGTCCGATCTCGTTGTGATCTGGGGCACCAATCCCGTCAACACCCAGGTCAACGTGATGACGCACGCCTCCCGTGCTCGGAAAGAGCGCGGCGCGAAGATCGCGGCGGTCGACATCTACGACAACGAGACCATGAAGCAGGCCGACATCAAGATCATACTGCGGCCCGGCACCGACGGCGCGTTTGCCTGCGGCGTCATGCATGTCCTGTTCCGCGACGGCTATGCCGACCGCGCCTATATGGACAAATACACCGATTGCCCCGCCGAGCTCGAGGCGCATCTGAAGACGCGCACGCCGGAATGGGCGTCCGCCATTTGCGGCGTGCCGGTGACGGAGATCGAGGCCTTTGCCAAGGCCGTCGGCGAGACCAAGCGCACCTTCTTCCGCTTCGGCTACGGCTTTACACGCAGCCGCAACGGCGCCACGCAGATGCACGCGGCAAATTGCATTCCCGCGGTGACCGGCGCCTGGCAATACGAAGGCGGCGGCGCCTTCTTCAACAATTACGCGCTGTGGCACTTCAACGAATCCATCATCGAAGGTCACGACGCGATCGACAAGTCGACGCGCGCGCTCGACCAGTCGCAGATCGGCCGCATCCTCACCGGCGATGCCGAAGCCCTGCAAGGCAAGGGCCCGGTCAAGGCGATGCTGATCCAGAACACCAACCCGATGACGGTGGCGCCGGAACAGGCGCTGGTGCGGCAGGGCTTTGCGCGCGAGGATCTGTTCGTCGCGGTGCACGAGCAGTTCATGACCGAGACGGCGCAGATGGCCGACATCGTGCTGCCCGCGACCATGTTCATGGAGCACGACGACCTCTATTACGGCGGCGGCCACCAGCACATCTCGGTCGGGCCGAAGCTGATCGACCCGCCCGGCGAATGCCGCTCCAACCACGAGGTCCTGCAGGCGCTGGCGCCGCGGCTCGGCGCCAGGCATCGGGGTTTCGAGATGACGCCGCGCCAGTTGATCGACGCGACGCTGAAGCTGAGCGGCCACGGCGACATCGGCGGCCTCGAGGCCGATCTCTGGCGCGACCTGCAACCGGGTTTCCGCACGTCTCACTATCTCGACGGCTTCGCCCATGCCGACGGCAAATTCCACTTCAGGGCCGATTGGGCGCACCCGCCATTCGGCGTGACCATGGGCGATGTCGACAAGATGCCGTCCCTGCCGGATCATTGGGCCGTGATCGAGCAAACCGATCAGGCCCATCCGTTCCGGCTCGCGACCAGCCCCTCGCGCAGCTTCCTCAACACCACTTTCAACGAGACGCCGTCCTCGCAGGCCCGCGAGGGCAAGGCGAGCGTGATGATCCATCCGCTGGATGCCGCCGCGCTCGACATCGCCGACGGCGACGCGGTGACGCTCGGCAATACGCGCGGCGAGACCACGCTGATCGCAACCCTGTTCGACGGCGTGCGGCGCGGCGTCCTGATCGCGGAATCCGTTCACCCCAACAAGAACCATATCGGCGGCCGTGGCATCAACATGCTGACGGGCGCCGAAACCGTCGCGCCGATCGGCGGGGCCGCATTCCATGACAACAAGGTCTGGATCAGGAAGGCCGCGACGGCCTAGGGGCTGCACTCCGTGACGCCGTAGCCGGCAAACTCCTTCGCGATATCGGGGTTCATGGATTTCGCCTGCGCGATATCGGTGGCCCCGTCGCCGCCGCTCTTGCGGGTGGCGATGCCGCGGCCGAACAGCGACGATGACGAGCGCGGATTGCGCTGGATCGCGTCGGTGTAGTCCTTGATCGCTTCCGCGTTGCGGCCGAGCTTGAGGTTGACGAGCCCGCGGCTGTCGAGCGCATCGCTCAAGCCGGGATTGATCTGGAGCGCCAGATTGCAGTCGGCCAGCGCGCCCTGCAGGTCGCCGGTCGCAGCGCGCACCCAGCAGCGGTTGTTGAACGCCTCGCCATCCCTCGGATTCCTGCTGATCACGAGGTCGAAATCCTGCCTGGCGAGCGCATAAGCGCGCTTGATCGCATAGACCTGGCCGCGCTTGTAGCGCGAGACGATGTCATTGGCGTTCGCCGCGATCTTGCGAGTGAGATCGGCGATGACCGGATCCCTGGCGAGATCGTCGGCGCTCGGGGGAGGCTCTGCCTGCGGCGCCTCGCAGACCGGTCTCTGCGGCTCCGGTTTCTGAGGCTCGGGCTTCGTCGGCGTCGGGTCGCCCTTGCTGTCGGGCGGCCGGGTCACCGAGCCTGCGAACGAGAATTCCGTGGTCAGCGAGGACGACAGCCACGGCACCTGTTCCCGCTTGGTGGCGGCGATCACGCCGTTCTTGGTGTTGATCAGGGCCTGCTCGGCGCTGATGTTCGGCGCACGCATCTCGCGGAGCAGTTCGGCAACGAAGAGGCCGTGATCGGTCTTGCCGCTGGCCGTGACCGCGCCGAGCGCCGCGGAGTAGAGCACCAGCGAATTGCTCGGCGCGATCGCCGGCGCAAGGCCCGCCGAATAGCGGCGGAAGCGTCGCTCGAACGGGTTACGCCGCGAGGCGTCGATCAGCGCGACCTTGATCGCGGCACCGCGCGTGTTCATTTCGGCGAGGATGCTGTCGAGGCTGAAGCCGTCGCGTGAGACGTCCGGCTCGGTCCAGATCTGCGCGTCGACCGGAAGCAGATAGGTCTGCCGGTTGGATTGGATGGCAAAGCCGTCGAAGAAGATCAGCGCCACTGCGCCGCGTTCGATGCGGGCATAGAAGCGATCCAGCGCCTGCCGCATGGCGTCGGCCGTGAGATTGCTCTGCCGGTCGACGACGAAGCCGTCGCGCTTCAACTCTTCTGCGACGTCCTGTGCGTCGTTGGCGACGTCGCTCAGCACGAACTCGTTGTCCGGATATCTGGCGTTGCCGATCACCAGCGCGATCTTCGCGACGTCGGCCGCGCGGCTTGCAGGGCCGCTGCTCAGCACCAGCAGGGCTGTTAGCAACACCATCATCGCGGCGCGCATGAAATGGCTCATGGTGATCAAAATCTCCGGACAGGATAGCGGCCGTCACTCACAATACAATCGGCAAGTGAAGTTGCGCCCACACGCTATGGTGACGGGGGTGGCAGATTGCCCTTGCGCGCGCGGCCCGTCCTGCCGCAAATGGCTGCAAAACAGAGCCAGGGAAGCGAGCCTACCATGACCGACACCACAGCAATCATCACCGAGAAGCGCGGGCAGGCGTTCTGGATCACCATCAACCGGCCGGAAAAGCGCAACGCATTGAACGGCGACGTCATCGCCGGCATCACCAAAGGCTATCGCGACGCGCATGACGACAAGGACGTCCGCGTCATCGTACTGACGGGCGCGGGCGACAAGGCGTTCTGCGCGGGCGCCGATTTGCAGAATTCCGGCGCGGCTTTCGCGATGGACCATTCCAAACCAAATGTCGACTATGCCGATCTGTTACGTTTGTCACAGAACGCCACCAAACCGGCGATTGCGCGGGTCGGGGGCGTCTGCATGGCCGGCGGCATGGGCCTGCTCTGCATGACCGACATGGCGGTCGCGGCCGATCACGTCGTGTTCGGCCTGCCGGAGGTGAAGGTCGGCGTGTTCCCGATGCAGGTGCTGAGCCTGCTCCAGCGCATCGCGCCGCCGCGCCTCGTCAACGAATGGGCGCTCACGGGCGAACCGTTCGACGCCAAGGCCGCACAGGCGGCGGGCCTGCTCAACTACGTCGTGCCCACCGCCGAGCTGGACGCCAAGGTCGACTGGATGATCGGCCGCATCGTCGACAAGTCCCCGACCGCGATCCGCCGCGGCAAGTACGCCATGCGGGCCATCGCCGCGATGTCGTTCGACGAGAGCATCGCCTACACCGAAAGCCAGATCGCGCTGCTCGCGATGACCGAGGACGCCAAGGAAGGCCTGAAGGCGTTCAGCGAGAAGAGGAAGCCGGTCTGGACGGGACGGTGAGGGAAGGCTGCTGGTTGATCCGTCATCCTGAGGTGCGAGTGGCGCGGTGCGTCTAGCATCGCGCCGGGAGCCTCGAAGGATGCACGGCCGAGATGCAGCCGGGCCGTCGCCCTTCGAGGGCCGCTGAAGAAGCGGCCACCTCAGAGTGACGGTGATGGTTCAATGTGATGCGCTCTGGGACGACTACCCCGCGTTCGGCTTCAGCCCCGCCGCCTGAATACCCGCCACCGCGCAAGCCTCGTCATTGTCGGAGGTATCGCCGGAGACGCCGACGGCGCCGAGCAGGGTCGTGCCATCCATGATCAGCACGCCGCCGGGCACCGGCACCAGCGCGCCCTTGGCAATCGTGTTCACGGCATCGATGAAATAGGCCTGCTCCTGGGCGCGTTGGAACAGCGCGCGCGAGCCCATGCCCATGGCGAGCGCGCCATAGGCCTTGCCGTGCGCGATCTCGGCGCGCATCAGGCTGGTGCCGTCCTGCGCGGCGGCGAGCTTGAGCACGCCGCGGGCGTCGAGGATGGTGACGACCAGCGGCTTCAGCTTGAGCTCGCCGGCCTTCGCGAGGGCGGCGTCGAGGATCTTGCGGGCAACTTCGAGCGTGAGGTCAGCCATGGCTGGGTTCCTTTGCAGTGGTGGAAGTGGAATTGGGCTCGGCGCGCTCGAGGCTCAGCGCCAGCACGCGTGCGACGTGGAGCGCCTCGCGCCCCGTGCCGTCGTGAATCTGGTGGCGGCAGGATGTGCCGTCGGCAACGACGAGTGTCGTCTCGCTTGCGCGCCGCACGGCGGGCAGCAGCGACAGCTCGGCCATCTCGATCGAGGCATCATAGGTGTCGGCGCCATAACCGAAGGCACCGGCCATGCCGCAGCAGCTCGACTCGATGGTTTCGACCTTGAGGCCCGGCACGAGCCGGAGCACCTGCTCGACCGGCTTGAAGGCGCCAAAGGATTTCTGGTGGCAATGGCCGTGCACCACGGCCTTATCGGCGACGCTGCCGAGCGGCAGTTGCAGCCGGCCGGCTTCGGCCTCGCGCACCAGAAATTCCTCAAAGGTCAACGCATGGGCGCCGACCGCCTTGGCATCCTTGTCCTTGCGCAGTGAAGCGAGCTCATCACGCAGCGTCAGCAGGCAGCTCGGCTCCAGCCCGACGATCGGCACGCCGCGCGCTGCGAAGGGCGTGAAGGCGGTCACGAGCCGGTCGAGCTCGGCTCTGGCCTCGTCGACGAGCCCTGCGGACAGGAAGGTGCGGCCGCAGCACAGCGGGCGGCTGCCGCTTGCCGGCTTCAGATGCACGCGATAACCGCCAGCGACGAGCACGCGCAGCGCGGCCTCGAGGTTCTCGCGCTCATAGATGCGATTGAAGGTGTCGGCGAACAGCACGACCTCGCGGCCGGCTTCCGGGCCAACGCTTTCGGCCGGCGGCGCGAACACGTCGCTGCGGAACGCGGGCAGCGTCCGGCGCGCGCTGATGCCGGCAAAGCGCTCGAACAGTCGTCGCAGCCATGGGCTGCGATTGCGCAAATTCGCCAGCGGCGCGAGGCGCGAGGCGAGGCCGGCATAGCGCGGCAGATAGCCGACCAGGCGGTCGCGCAGCGTCAGGCCATGGCTCGCTGCTCGTGCCGCCAGCACCTCGATCTTCATCTTGGCCATGTCGACACCGGTCGGGCATTCGTGGCGGCAGGCCTTGCAGGAGACGCAGAGTTTGAGCGTCTCCATCATTTCGTCGGACGATAGCGCATCGGGGCCGAGCTGGCCGGAGATCGCGAGCCGCAGCGTGTTGGCGCGTCCGCGGGTGACGTCCTTCTCATTGCGCGTGGCGCGATAGGACGGGCACATCACGCCGCCCTCGAGCTTGCGGCAGGCGCCGTTGTTGTTGCACATCTCGACCGCGCCCTGGAAACCGCCGCCGGCGCCGGGATAGGCAGACCAGTCGAGTTTTGTCTTCAGCTCACCGACGCGATAGTCGGGCTTGAAGCGAAACAGCGAGCGGTCGTCCATCCTGGGCGGATCGACGATCTTGCCGGGATTGAGGACGCCGTCGGGATCGAAGCGCTGCTTCACCTCCCTGAAGTCGGCAACGAGGCGCGCGCCGAACATGGTCTCGTGGAATTCCGAGCGTACCAGACCGTCGCCGTGCTCGCCGGAATGCGAGCCCTTGTATTCGCGCACCAGCGCGAACGCCTCCTCGGCGATGGCGCGCATCGCCTTGACGTCCTTTTCCAGCTTCAAATTCAGCACGGGACGCACGTGCAGGCAGCCCTCGGAGGCGTGCGCATACATCGTGCCGCTGGTGCCGTGCCTGGCGAATACCTCGTTCAGCCGCGCGGTGTAGTCGGCAAGGTGCGGCAGCGGCACTGCGCAATCCTCGACGAAGGAGACCGGCTTGCCTTCCTGCTTCATCGACATCATGACATTGAGGCCGGCGGCGCGGAAATCGGCGATGCCGCTCTGTAGCGCGGGCTCGGTGATCTCGACCACGCCGCCCCATTTGCGCGTGTCGTTGCTCCAGCCGAAGCCGAGATCGCCCATTAGCTCGCCGAGCTGTTTCAGACGAAGGAGGTTGTCTGCCTGGTCCTCTTCGGCGAATTCGACCACCAGCACGGCATCCGGATCGCCCTTGATGGCGGCGGAGATGATCGGCCTGAACATCGCAATGTCGCGGCCGAGCGCAATCATGGTGCGGTCGACCAGCTCAACCGCGATCGGCTTCAGCTTGACGAGATGCTGGGCCGCGTCCATCGCCTCGTAGAAGCTGCCGAAATGGCAGACGCCGAGCGCCTTGTTGCGGATGACGGGCCACAGCTTCAGCTCGACCTTGGTGGTGAGGGCGAGGGTGCCTTCTGAGCCGACCAAAAGATGCGCCATGTTGTTCGGCGCGTTGCGCGGCACCAGCGCATCGAGATTGTAGCCGCCGACGCGGCGCTGCACTTTGGGAAACCGCGCCGCGATCTCCCCGGCCTCGCGCATTCCGAGATCGAGCATGTCGCGAAACAGCGCTCGCACTTTGTCGTCCGCATCAACCTCGGCGAGGTCGCGCGACACTTCGCCAAAGCGGCTCAGCGTGCCGTCGGCGAGGGCCGCCTCCATCGACAGCGTGTTGTCGCGCATGGTGCCGTAACGGAGGCTGCGGCCGCCGCAGGAATTGTTGCCAGCCATGCCGCCGATCGTGGCGCGCGAGGCGGTGGAGACGTCGACCGGAAACCACAGCCCGTGCTTTTTGAGCTGGCGGTTGAGGTCGTCGAGCACGATGCCGGGCTCGACCACGCAGGTCCGGCCCTCGAGGTCGAGCGACAGGATCCGGTTCAGATGCTTGGAGAGATCGACAACGAGCCCGTCATTGACGGTCTGGCCGCATTGCGAGGTGCCGCCGCCGCGCGGGGTGACCTTCAGCCCCTCGTCGCGGGCGATCGCCAGCGCCCGCAGGGCCTCGTCCATGGTCTTGGGCGCTACCACGCCGGCTGGCACGATCTGATAGAACGAGGCGTCGGTGGCGTAGCGGCCGCGGCTGAAGGGGTCGAACAGGACGTCGCCGGTCAGTTCCGACCGCAGGCGCCGTTCGAGCGAGGAGGCGTTTGTCATCCCTGGTCCCGGACTGATCCAGTAAGGCCCCGCCTTGCTGAGTTATTCATTATTGTTCCCGGCCGACGTATTATGAATTCAAAAAGAGCAGGCTGGCCGCCCTCAGGGCGAGGCCGGTGCAGGCTCTTGTGGCTCGATCAGGTGCTCGATCGCCGCCGTCCGCTTGTTGCGCAGGTGCTGGAACAGGATGTCGCTGAGCTCGCTGCCGGCTCTCCGGCGCAGCGCATCGAGGATGGCCTCATGCTCGCGCATCGCTTCGGCCCAGCGCTGCCGCTTGCGGGCGAAATTGGCGGAGTAACGGACGCGGCGGATTCTCCCCGCGAAATTGGCGTAGGCCGTCTTCAGCGCCTCGTTGCGCGCGGCCGCTACGATGCTCTCATGAATTCGCTGGTTGGCCAGGAAATAGCCGTGCATGTCGCGGTGCAGATAATGGCCGTACATCTCGTAATGCAGCTGCTCGATCGCGGCGATTTCCGCGTCGCTGATCGCCTCGCAGGCGAGGCGCCCGGCAAGGCTCTCCAGCCCCGCCATCACGTCGAACAGCTCTTCGAGGTCGCGCTGGCTGAGCTGGCGCACCCGAGCGCCGCGGTTGGGCAAAAGCTCGATCAGGCCCTCGGCGGCAAGCACCTTCAGGGCTTCGCGCAGGGGCGTGCGGGAAATGCCGAGCATCTCACAGAGCTGCCGCTCGGGAATGCGGGCTCCTTCCGGGATATTGCCTTCCACCACATAGTCGCGCAGCCGCAATAGGATCTCGCCGTGGAGCGAGGCCTCCTGGCGGTCAGCGCCATTGCCGGCGGGCGGGGCGATTGGAACCCCGCTGTCGGGAATCGTGGATTTCATTTGCAGCACAATAATTTGCCCGTTCGGTCGCGTCGATGTCCACAATCGCATACCAAAAATCGATTGAAACGGCAAAAAATGAATGCAAAATGGCTGTCGGCTTTGCCAAGACCGCGGCCAGGGAGGCCTCATGCATCAGGGACGTCATTTCCTCCAGATCCCGGGCCCGAGCCCGGTCCCTGAACGCGTCCTGCGCGCCATGGACATGCCCGTCATCGACCACCGCAGCGCGGAGTTCGGCGAGCTCGGCCGCGCCGTGCTCGAAGGCAGCCAGCAGATCTTCAAGACCACGGGGCCGGTCGTGATCTTCCCCTCCTCGGGCACGGGGGCCTGGGAGGCTGCGATCGTCAACACGCTGTCGCCGGGTGACAAGGTGCTGATGGTCGAGACCGGCCATTTCGCCACGATGTGGCGGCAGATGGCCGGCCGCTTCGGCATCGAGGTCGATTTCGTGCCGGGCGACTGGCGGCGGGGCGCCGATCCGGCCGTGATCGAGGCCAAGCTCACCGAAGACGCGGCGCACGCGATCAAGGCCGTGATGGTCGTGCATAACGAGACCTCGACCGGCGCCACCAGTCGCATCGCCGAGATCCGCGCCGCGATCGACCGCGCGTCGCATCCCGCGCTGCTGATGGTCGACACCATCTCCTCGCTCGGCTCGGTCGACTACTGCCACGACGAGTGGAAGGTCGACGTCAGCGTCAGCTGCTCGCAGAAAGGCTTCATGCTGCCGCCCGGCCTCGGCTTCAACGCGATCTCGGAGAAGGCGCTGGCTGCGTCCAAAGCGAACCGGATGCCGCGCTCCTATTTCGACTGGGAGGAGATGCTCAAGCCGAATGCGAAAGGCTTCTTTCCCTACACGCCCGCCACCAATCTGCTCTACGGCCTGCGCGAGGCGATCGCGATGCTGCTGGAAGAGGGGCTCGACAACGTGTTCGCGCGCCATCAGCGGTTGGCCGCGGCGACGCGCGCCGCCGTCAATCATTGGGGGCTCGGGATCCTTTGCCAGGAGCCGGCCGAGTACTCGCCGGTGCTCACCGCGGTGCTGATGCCGCCGGGGCATGACGCCGACCAGTTCCGGAAAGTCGTGCTCGACAATTACAATATGTCGCTCGGCTCGGGCCTGTCGAAGGTGGCGGGAAAGGTCTTCCGCATCGGCCATCTCGGCGAATGCAACGCGCTGACGCTGCTCGGTGCGCTTACGGGCGTCGAAATGGGCCTCTCGGTCGCCGGCGTGCCGCATCGCTCCGGCGGCGTCGACGTCGCGATGAAGCTCCTGGAGCAACGCCCGCAGGGCAATGCCTCGCCGCATCTGAAGATCGTCGGCACGTAAGGGGCCGCGATGGAAGGAAAGGCAGGCGAGGGCGGGTCGGTCCGCCAAGCACGGACGAACCCTTTCGAGAGGGGACAAGCCGGTCAAATGGTGCTATTCGGCGCCCACCAAACCAAGGCTCAACCGGGAAGGACGCCGATGACCGTGCATACTGGAAGGCATTTCCTACAGATTCCAGGACCGACCAACGTGCCCGACCGCGTGCTGCGGGCGATGGACATGCCGACGCTGGACCACCGCGGTCCGGAGTTCGCCGAGCTCGGTTTTGCCATCCTTGCCGCGATGCAGCGGGTGTTCCGCACCAAGCAGCCGGTGATCATCTTTCCGTCGTCCGGCACCGGCGCCTGGGAAGCGGCGATGGTCAATGTGTTCTCGCCGGGCGACAAGGTGCTGATGTGCGAGACCGGCCAGTTCGCCGTGCTGTGGCGCGGCATCGCCGACAAGTTCAAGCTCGACGTCGACTTCATCCCGAGCGACTGGCGCCATGGTGCCGACCTCGCCGAGATCGAGAAGCGCCTCTCCGCGGACAAGCAGCATACGATCAAGGCCGTCTGCGTCGTCCATAACGAGACCTCGACCGGCTGCGTGACGCCGCCGCTGGAGGTGCGCAAGCTGCTCGATCGGGTCAAGCATCCGGCCCTCTTGATGGTCGACACCATTTCCGGCCTCGGCTCGATGGAATATGAGCACGATGCCTGGGGCATCGACGTTTCGGTCGCCGGTTCTCAGAAGGGCCTGATGCTGCCGCCCGGCCTCGGCTTCAACGCCGTCTCGGAAAAAGCGCTCGCGGTCGCCAAGGCCAATCCCGGCATGCGCTCCTATTGGGACTGGCAGGAAGTGATCAGCTTCAACAAGCTCGGCACCTTCCCCTATACGCCCGCCACCAATTTGCTTTACGGCCTGCGCGAAGCGGTCAAGATGCTGGAAGAGGAGGGGCTGGATAACGTCTGGACCCGCCACAAGCGCCACAGCGCGGCCACGCGTGCCGCGGTCAAGGTCTGGGGCCTGGAGACGCAGTGCTCCGACCCGGCCGCGCACTCGCCGGCGCTGACCGGCGTGCGCGTGCCTGAGGGCTTTGATGCCGACGCCTTCCGCAAGGTGGTGCTGGAAAATTTCGACATGTCGCTCGGCACCGGCCTGAACAAGGTCAAGGGCAAGGTGTTCCGCATCGGTCATATCGGCCATTTCAACGATCTGATGCTGATGGGCACGCTCGCCGGCGTCGAGATGGGCCTCGATCTCGCAAAAATTCCGCACCGGAGCGGCGGCGTGTTGGCGGCCATGGACGTCCTGAAGGGGCGCGACGTGGTCCCGATGACCAAGGCTCAGGTGGCCTGAGAACAACAACACTGAAGTGAGCGCGCGATGAATCTACCTGCGACCGCCAACGAAGACCTGCTCTACTCCGTCCAGGACGGCATCGCGCGGATCACCTTCAACCGCCCCCAGGCGCGTAACGCCATGACCTTCGCCATGTATGACCGCATGGCGGAGATCTGCCTGGAGATCAACGCCGACCGCTCGATCAAGGCGTTGATCCTGACCGGCGCCGGCGACAAGGCATTCGCCTCCGGCACCGACATCTCGCAATTCCGTGCATTCAAGACCGCGCAGGACGCGCTCGACTACGAGGCCCGCATCGACCGCGTGCTCGGTACGCTCGAGCAGTGCCGCGTGCCCGTGATTGCCGCCATCGCCGGCGCCTGTACCGGCGGTGGCGCCGGCATTGCCGCCTGCTGCGATCTCCGCATCGGCACCGAGACGACGCGAATGGGTTTTCCGATTGCGCGCACACTCGGCAACTGCCTGTCGATGTCCAACATCAGTCGCGTCGTCGCGCTGGTCGGACCCGCCCGCACCAAGGACATGATCTTCAAGGCGCGCCTGGTCGAGGCGCAAGAAGCGCTGGCGCTGGGCCTGCTCAACGAGGTCGTGCCCGATGTCGAGACGCTGCAACGCCGCGCCGATGAGACCGCAAAGCTCGTCGCCGGCCACGCGCCGCTCACGCTGGAGGCGACCAAGGAAGCCGTGCGTCGCATCCGCCGCACGCTGTCGCGCGAAGAGGGCGAGGACCTGATCCTGAAGGCCTACATGAGCGAAGATTTCCGCGAGGGCATGGACGCCTTCCTCAACAAGCGCGCGCCCGTCTGGAAGGGCAAATAAGTCTCATGCGCTTTCGGCTTCGTCAGCCGAAAGTCATATGGTTCGACTGGCCGGTTTGCTTGAACTCGTCGGTATTAGTCCGCACAATGCAGGGATTAAAGTTTCCGCGCTACAACTCAAAAAACATCAGGGGACGAAACTCGTGCGAATGCCAGTGAAAGCCGTCGGCGCCGCCATGGCGCTGTTGTTGAGCACGCCGGCTGTTGCCGGCTGGGAGCCGGCCAAGCCGGTCGAGATCGTGGTGGCGGCAGGCGCGGGCGGTGCCTCCGACCAGATGGCGCGGATGATGCAGGCCGCGATCCAGAAGAACAATCTGATGAAGCAGCCGATCGTCGTCTCGCTCAAGGGCGGCGCCTCGGGTGCGGAAGCGCTGATGTACATGAAGTCCAGCGAGGGCGATCCGAACAAGGTGCTGATCGCCTATTCGTTGATCTACATGCTGCCGCTTTCGGCGAAGATCCCCTTCAACTGGCGCGAGCTGACCCCGGTTTCGGTGGTCGCGCTCGACCAGTTCGTGCTGTGGGACAACAGCGCAGGCCCCAAGACCGTGAAGGAATTCGTCGCGGCCGCGAAAGCCGCGAGTGCACCGTTCAAGATGGGCGGGACCGGCTCCAAGCGCGAGGACCACGTGCTCACCGTCTTCCTCGAGCAGAAGACCGGCGCGAAGTTCTCCTATCTACCCTACAAGTCCGGCGGCGAGGCCGCGACCCAGCTGGTCGGCAACCACACCGAAGCCAACGTCAACAACCCATCCGAAAATCTCGAAGTCTGGCGCGCCGGCCAGGTGCGTCCGCTCTGCGTGTTCGACAAGGAGCGCATCTCCTACACCAGCAAGGTGACGGACACCCAGTCCTGGGCCGACATTCCGACCTGCAAGGAGGAAGGCGTCGACGTGCAATATCTGATGCTGCGCGCGATGTTCCTGCCCGGCAAGGTGACGGCCGAGCAGCAGGCGTTCTATGTCGATCTCTTCCACAAGGTGACGCAGACCACGGAATACAAGGAGTACATGGAGAAGCAGGCGCTGAAGCCGATCTTCCTCACCGGCAAGGACATGGTGCAGTTCCTCGAGGAGGACGACGCGCTCAACAAGTCGCTGATGACCGAAGCCGGTTTCGTCGCGAAGTAGCTGTTTCACCACGCCCCGCTTGCGGGGAGAGGTCGGATTGCATCGAAGATGCAATCCGGGTGAGGGGGACTCTCCGCGAGTCCAACTCTCGCCGTCTCCGCGGAGCCTCCCCTCACCCTAACCCTCTCCCCGCAAGCGGGGAGAGGGGATTGGCCACAGCATTTGATGCTCACCATGTCCCAAACCGATATCGAAATCGTCGTCGACGATCCGACCGCTCCTGAAGACGACTCGCCCTCCGTCGTGTCCTCCGGCACGATCGAGATCGTCGTCTGCCTCCTGCTGCTCGCGCTGGCCGTCACGCTCGGCTACGACAATTGGCGCACCGGCGCGTCCTGGGATTCGACCGGCCCCGAGCCCGGCTATTTCCCATTCTATCTCTCGGTCATCCTCGGCGGCGGCAGCCTCTATGGCCTGATCGCGGCGCTGGTCGCGCACTGCAAGGCGGCCGAGACCTTCGTCACGCACGCGCAGGCGCGCCGCGTCCTGGCGGTGTTCGTGCCGACGCTGCTGTTCTGCCTGGCGATGCAGTTCCTAGGCCTCTATGTCGCGAGCTTCCTCCTGATCGCGAGCTTCATGCGCTTCGTCGGCAAGATCGCGCTGTGGAAGTCGCTGCTTACGGCCTTCCTGTTCACGGCGATCATGTTCGTCACCTTCGACATCGCCTTCGACGTCATCATGCCGAAAGGGCCGCTCGAAGCGGCCTTCGGCCGCTAGGCGGGCCTGCAAATGGAAGCTTTCGGACTCCTGCTTCACGGTTTTGCCGTCCTGCTGACGTGGAAGACGCTTGTGCTGATGATGGTCGGGCTGGTGCTCGGGATCTTCGTCGGCGTGCTGCCGGGCCTCGGCGGTCCCAACGGCGTCGCGATCCTGTTGCCGCTCACCTTCACGATGGATCCGACCTCCGCGATCGTGATGCTGTCCTGCATCTATTGGGGCGCGCTGTTCGGCGGTGCGATCACCTCGATCCTGTTCAACATTCCCGGCGAAGCCTGGTCCGTCGCGACCACCTTCGACGGTTATCCGATGGCGCAGCAGGGCAGGGCGGCGGAGGCGCTGACCGCGGCGTTCACCTCCTCCTTCATCGGCTCGCTGGTCGCGGTGCTGCTGATCACGTTCCTTGCGCCGATGATCTCGTCCTTCGCGCTGAAATTCGGCCCGCCCGAGTTCTTCGCGGTATATCTGCTCACCTTCTGCTCCTTCGTCGGACTGGGACGCGAGGCCAAGCACAAGACGGTCATCTCGATGTCGCTGGGGCTGCTGCTCGCCGGCATCGGCATGGATACCGTGTCCGGCAATCTCCGCATGACCTTCGGCTCGCCGGAATTGCTCCGCGGCATCAACTTCCTGGTCGCCGTCATCGGCCTGTTCGGCATCAGCGAGATCCTGCTGACGATGGAGGAGCGGCTGGCGCTGCGCGGACATGCGGCGAGCATTTCGCTGCGCGTCGTGCTCGGCGTCTGGAAGGACTTGCCGAAATACTGGGTGACGCTGCTGCGCTCCTCCTTCATCGGCTGCTGGCTCGGCATCACCCCGGGCGGCGCGATCGCGGCCTCCTTCATGGGCTACAACCTTGCCAAGCGTTTCGCCAAGGAGCCGGAGAGCTTCGGCAAGGGCCGCATCGAGGGCGTGTTCGCGCCCGAGACGGCGGCGCATGCCTCCGGCACCTCGGCGCTGCTGCCGATGCTGGCGCTCGGCATTCCCGGCTCGGGCACGGCGGCGATCCTGCTCGGCGGGCTGATGGTGTGGGGGCTCAATCCGGGGCCGCTGCTGTTCGTCGAGCACAAGGACTTCGTCTGGGGCCTGATCGCTTCGATGTATCTCGGCAATGTCGTCGGCCTCGTGCTGGTGTTGACGACGGTGCCGATCTTCGCCTCGATCCTGCGCGTGCCTTTTGCGGCGGTGGCGCCGATGATCGTGGTGTCCTGCGCGATCGGCGCCTACGCGATCCAGAACGCGATGTTCGACATCTGGCTGATGCTCGGCTTCGGTGTCGTCGGCTACGTCTTCAAGAAGATCGGCATTCCCTTGGCCCCGTTTACCCTCGCGCTCGTGCTCGGCAACCGCGCCGAGGATGCCTTCCGCCTCTCGATGATCGGCTCCGGCGGGACGCTGAAGGTGTTCTGGTCGAACGGGCTGGTCGGCTCGATCACGACCCTGGCGATCGTGCTGCTGTTCTGGCCCCTGATCGAGGGCTTGCTCGGCCGGGTCGGCTGGAAGCCGGCGAGATAAACGGGCGGCGCAAGAAAAGTCAATCCAATCAATATCTTGGTGTTATTGTGTCGCCGTAGTCCTGTTGCTGGCGCACAATAGTTGTTTCCAAATGTTGCTCTTGCGCGACAGCCCTCGGCGGGGCTTTGCGCTTATGCTGCCCCTAGATTTATTGTTTTTCACGGGGGCAATGCCATGAAGCAGGTTGTGATAGGAATTGTGGCTGCATCGCTGGTCGCGAGCAGCGCATTGGCCGCCGATCTGGCATCGAAACCCTACGTGAAGGCCCCGCCCGTCGTCGATCCGGTCTGGAGTTGGACGGGCTTCTATGCCGGATTGAACGCCGGATACAGCTGGGGCAGGGCGGAGACGACCGTCGCGCCGATCGCACTGCCGTTCCCGGCCACACAATTCAGCGCGTTTGGCCAGAATGTCGACGGTTGGCTGGCCGGCGGTCAGCTCGGCTACAACTGGCAGGTCGATCCGAAATGGGTCGTCGGCCTCGAGGGCGACATTCAGGCGACCGGCGAGCGTTCGTCGCGGACGGTGACCACGACAAGCGCGCGTTACGGCTCGAATATCATCGGCCTGCCGATCGGCACCGACTTCAATTCCATTGCGACGCTCACCGCAAATCTTTCCTATGACCTGCAGTGGTTCGCGACGTTCCGCGGGCGCGTCGGTATCCTGTCGGATCCGCAGACTCTCTGGTACGCGACCGGTGGCCTCGCCGTCGGCGAGTTCAAATATTCGTCCGCGACCTCGCTTGGAATCCAGGTCTTCGGGCCGGGTCTCGGCGGCACGACTCCGCTCGGCGGTTTCACCTTACCAATCGGGGCAGGGGCAACCAGCACCGATACCCGGGTCGGCTGGACGGTGGGCGCGGGCGTTGAACGCAAGTTCACCCGGAATTGGTCGGCCAAGCTCGAATATCTCTACATGGATTTCGGCAGCAAGACTTACTTCGCGGGCACCGCCAACCAGGCGGACGTCAGCTTCCACGATCACGTGCTGCGCGCCGGCTTCAACTATGCGTTCACGCCGACGCCTGTCGTCGCGAAATACTGAGCTGTCCAGCGCGAACTGCCTTCGATGCCCGGCAATCCTGCCGGGCATCGTCGTTTCCGGCCTGGCTCACACCACCTTCGCGTCCCTGAGCCTGGCAATCTCGTCCGCACTGATGCCGAATTCCTTCAAGACCTCGTCGGTCTGCTCGCCGAATTCCGGCGGCCGCGCCACCATCCTGCTCGGCGTCCGCGACAGCGTCACGGGCTGGCCGACCAGGCGGATCTGGCGGCCCTCCTCGTTCGGCACGTCCTGGGCGATGCCGAGATGCTTGACTTGGGCGTCCTCGAACATCTGGTCGATGGCATAGATCGGCCCGCAGGGCACGCCGGCCTCGTTGAGCTCGCGGACCCAGGTCTCGGTCGACTTCGTCACGGTGCGCTTCTCGATCTCGGCGTTGAGCGCGTCGCGGTTCCTGGAACGGGCAGGGGCCGTCGCATAGTCGGGATGGGCATAGAGCTCCGGTGCGCCGATCGCCTGCGCGCAGCGCTCCCAGATCCGCCCACCGGTCGTGGCGATGTTGATGTACCCGTCCGAGGTCTTGAACACGCCCGTCGGGATGCTGGTCGGATGGTTGTTGCCGGCCTGCTTGGCGACCTCCTTCTCCATCAGCCAGCGCGCGGCCTGGAAGTCGAGCATGAAGATCTGGGCCTGCAGCAGCGAGGTCTGCACCCACTGACCCTTGCCGGACACCTCGCGCTCGAGCAGCGCGGTGAGGACGCCCATGGCGCAAAACAGGCCGGCCGTCAGGTCGGCGACGGGAATGCCGACCCGCATCGGGCCTTGGCCCGGCGCCCCGGTGATCGACATCAGCCCGCCCATGCCTTGCGCGATCTGATCGAAGCCGGGCCGCTTGTGATAGGGGCCGTCTTGGCCGAAGCCGGAGATGCTGCCATAGACGATGCGCGGATTGATCTTGGCAAGGCTGTCATAGTCGATGCCGAGCTTCTTCTTCACGTCGGGCCGGAAATTCTCGACCACGACATCGGCCTTGGCGGCGAGGCGCTTGAACACGGCGAGCCCGCGCTCGTCCTTCAGGTTCAGCGTCATGGCCCGCTTGTTACGGTGCAGATTCTGGAAGTCGGAACCTCGCCGGGGTCCGCCGGGCTGCTCGCCGCCGCTGTCCTCGGTCAACGCGTCGATCTTGACGACATTGGCGCCCCAGTCCGCCAGTTGCCGTACGCACGTCGGCCCGGAACGGACGCGGGTCAGATCGAGCACGGTGAAGCGCGACAGGGCTTCCGAGGCATGCGGAAAGGGCATCTTGAAAGGCTCCGGGACAGATTGCGGGCCTACCATAGTGCCGAAAGATCACGCGACAAGTCCGGCCCGACGCCGATCCCGCCTGCCGAAATGCCATGCCTGATGCGGTGCCTGTAAGGTCAGCGCGACAGACGCTTCAGCTCGACGCGCGCCTGGGCGGCCAGAGGATCGTCGGGGTGGCGTGCGATGAAGAGTTCAAGGGCTTCCCGCGTTCCCTTCCGGTGCGCGGCTTCGTATTCCTCTGCCACCGCAACAGCGGGGTCGCGGGCCATTGGCATGACGGGCGCGCGCACCGCCTTGCCCTTGTCGTCGGCCTTGGCCTTCTCCACCATGACAGGCAGTCCTCCGAAGGGTTGATGGCTCAGTCCGGCGAGCGCGAGCAGGGCGCCAAACAGACGAGCTGGGAATCGAGGTCGTGTCATGAGACCCTGCAAATTGCGGGTGTTCCGGGAACCCAGACTCTTGTTCGCGCCCGTATGACTACGGGTTATGATGGCTAACATACTCTTATCGAAGCGGCACGCACGCCACTGTCCCATTTAAACCAAACGTTTAACTCTCAGGCTAGAATCATACGCCTTCGCCGCGAATCACGCCCAATGCGTTGCTCTGGAGAGTCAATTGGCCACCGCCGTCAATGTCAGTGCCACCAACAACGCCGAGATCGATGGCCTGCTGTCCGGTTACAAATGGACCGGCACGATCACCTATAGCTTTCCCGACGCATCGAGCGACTATCCCAATCCCTATTACGGCGACGGCGAGCCGACCACGTCGGGATTTGCCTCGGCGCCCACCCAGATCCAGGCCGCGATCAACTACGCGATCGGGCTGATCCTCGGTTACACCAACGCCAACATCCAGTACGCGGGCACGAACGGCGCCGACATCATGATCGCGCAGTCGCCGGCGGCCAATCCGACTGCTTACGCCTACTATCCCTTCAATTATGCGCCCGGCGGCGACATCTGGTTCGGCACCCAATACAATTTCTCGCTGGCCAAGCTCGGCAATTATTACTTCACGACCGCGCTGCACGAGCTCGGCCATGCCCTCGGCCTCAAGCACAGCCAGGAGGCCGGCGGCCCCGCCAACGTCGCGGTGCCGAGCGCGCATGACAGCAGCGAATACACCGTCATGAGCTATCGCAGCTATGTCGGCGCTTCGACCACGGGCGGCTACACCAACGAAGCCTATGGATATTCGCAGACCTACATGGCCAACGATATCCTCGCGCTCCAGACCATGTACGGCGCGGACTACACGACGCAGAGCAGCAACACCGTCTACACCTGGAATTCGACCACCGGACAGCAGTTCATCAACGGCGTCGGTCAGCTCGCGCCGGGCGGCGGGGTCGGCGGCTCGGCCAACCGCATCTACGAGACCGTCTGGGACGGCGGCGGCGTCGATACCTACGACCTGTCGAACTACACGACCAACCTGAGCATCAACCTCAATCCCGGCGCTTCGTCGGTGTTCTCCTCCGTGCAACTGGCCTATCTCGGCAACGGCCATTACGCCTCCGGCAACGTCTACAACGCCTATCTCTACAGCGGCGACGCACGCTCCTACATCGACAACGCCATCGGCGGATCCGGCACTGACACCATCATCGGCAACGCCATCGCCAATACGCTGAACGGCGGCGGCGGCAACGACACGATCACGGGCGGGGCGGGCAACGACACGATCACCGGCGGCGCCGGCACCGACACCGCGGTGTACTCAAGCGGCCAGGCCAATTACACGATTACGTACAACGGGGCGACACAGACCTTCACCCTGGTCGACCTGCGCAGCGGTTCTCCTGACGGCACCGATACCGTCACCGGGGTCGAATATTTCCAGTTTGCCGGCGTCGCGGTCGCCAGCTCCACTCTGGTGACGACCGTGATCGAGACGCTCGGATCGACCAGCGTGGTCCAGTCGGGCGGCAACTATTACCTGAACAACATCTCGACCGGCACCGGACCTACGCTGAAACATGCCGGCTCTGTGGTGAACACGGCCAATTACACCACCTGGTCGGTCATTGCCGCGGAGCAGGTGTCGGGCGGCGGTTACGACGTGGTCTGGAAGGATTCGTCGACCGGGCGTTACTCGGTCTGGAGCACGAACAGCAGTGGCAATTTCGTCACGACACTTGCGGCGGCCCCGGAAGTGCTGGGATCCGATCCCTCTCTGAAGGCGTTGGAGCCGACCCTCCAGCAGGATCTCAACGGCGACGGGACGATTGGCCTCAACGTCGTCACGATCGAGGCGCTGGGATCGACCAGCGTCGTGCTGTCGGGCGGTAACTACTATCTGGACAACATCTCCACCGGCATCGGACCTGCGCTGAAATACGTAGGCTCTGTGGTGAACACAGCCAATTACACCACATGGTCGGTCATTGCCGCCGAGCAGGTGTCGGGCGGCGGCTACGACGTGGTCTGGAAGGATTCGTCGAACGGGCATTACTCGGTGTGGAGCACTGACAGCAGCGGCAATTTCGTCAAGACGCTTGCGGCAGCCCCCGAAGTGCTGGGGACCGATCCCTCTCTGAAAGCGCTGGAGCCGACGCTGCAGCAGGATCTCAACGGCGACGGCACGATTGGGGTGCCGGTTGCCCCTCCTGCGACGATCGAGGCAATCGGATCGACCAGCGTCGTGCTGTCGGGCGGTAATTACTATTTGGACAACATCTCCACCGGCACCGGACCTACGCTGAAATATGCAGGCTCTGTGGTGAACACGGCCAATTACACCACATGGTCGGTCATTGCAGCCGAGCAGGTGTCGGGCGGCGGCTACGACGTGGTCTGGAAGAATTCGGCGAACGGACATTATTCGGTCTGGAGCACTGACAGCAGTGGCAATTTCGTCACGACACTTGCGGCGGCCCCGGAAGTGCTGGGATCCGATTCCTCTCTGAAGGCATTGGAGCCGACGCTGCAGCAGGATCTCAACGGCGATGGCACGATTGGGGTGCCGGTTGTCCCCCCTGTGACGATCGAGGCGCTCGGATCGACCAGCGTGGTGCTGTCGGGCGGTAACTACTATCTGGACGACATCTCCACCGGCACGGGACCTACGCTGAAATATGCAGGCTCTGCGGTGAACACGGCCAACTACACCACCTGGTCGGTCATTGCCGCAGAGCAGGTCTCGGGCGGCGGCTACGACGTGGTCTGGAAGGATTCGTCGAACGGGCATTATTCGGTCTGGAGCACCGACAGCAACGGCAATTTCGTGACGACGCTTGCGGCGGCCCCCGAAGTGCTGGGGACCGATCCGTCCCTGAAGGCGCTCGAGCCGACGCTGCAGCAGGATCTCAACGGCGACGGGACGATTGGCCTCAACCTCGTCACGATCGAGGCGCTGGGATCGACCAGCGTCGTGCTGTCGGGCGGTAACTACTATCTGGACAACATCTCCACCGGCATCGGGCCTGCGCTGAAATACGCAGGCTCTGTGGTGAGCACGGCCAATTACACCACATGGTCGGTCATTGCCGCCGAGCAAGTGTCGGGCGGCGGCTACGACGTGGTCTGGAAGAATTCGGCGAACGGGCATTATTCGGTCTGGAGCACCGACAGCAACGGCAATTTCGTGACGACGCTTGCCGCGGCTCCCGAAGTGCTCGGGACCGATCCGTCCCTGAAGGCGCTCGAGCCGACGCTGCAGCAGGATCTCAATGGCGATGGCGCCGTGGGCGCAGCGTCGCCAGCGACTGCCGGGCTCAATATGTCCGGCGAGAGCTTTGCCTTCAATTTCACCCAGGACGGGACCACCTCGTTGGAGTTACCGGACGCCATGCCTGCGCCTGCAATTGTGCAGACAGCGTCAGAGCTGTGGGCGCAACAGTCGGGAAGCCCAGACACGGCTGTAGGCGACATTCTGGCCGATTTTCTTCACAACCAGCAGGAACACGGTTTCCTGCTGCGCTGACGGCGTGGGTTGTGTCGATCGACGCAAGTGTAGTCGGCTGTCCGGCGCGATCTCGAAGACGGCTGACGCGCGCCGGGCGCCTCGGCTTCGCAGTTCACCAGGCGTACTTGAACACGCCCTTACCGGAATAGCTGGTGATGTTGCTTGAGAACTCGCCGTCGAAGGTGGCGGCGATCGAGAAGCCGCTCAGCCATTTCATCTCGGCGCTGGCACTCACGAGTGCGGAGTCGGCATCGACTTGAGCGCCGTTCACCACGAAGCTGGTGCCGGGCAGGGTCTGGAACAGCGCGGTGACTGCGCGGCTCGGATTGTAATCGTGCGCCCAGGCGGCGCGGCCGCGCAGCGTCAGCACGCCGTTCTGCATGGCGTAGGATCTGTCGGCGCGCAGGCCAAGCTCAGAGCGGGTATCGGTCAGCGATTGCGAAGCATAGTTCAGCCCGAACAGCCCGCCGCCGTTGAGGCTGACCTCGGAGTAATTGGGAAGATTGAAATTCGTCACCTGCGCCGCAGCGTAGGGCGTGATGCCGACCAGCGGCGTCGCGAAGCGGTAGCCGCCCTCGAAGCGGGCCGAAAATGTGTCGGCCTTGAAACGGCCCTGGAGCTGGTCGAAGCCGCCGGGCGCCACGGTGCGGTTGGTCGTGACGTCGTGCCAGCCATAGGCGAGCGCAGCCGAGACGTAGGCCGGCCCGAAATTGTGCCGGCCGTAGACGCCGGCCTGGAACAGGTCGGCCGAGCCCGAGCCCATCGCGTTGGCGAGCGAGTAATTCAGGCCGCCGCCGCCGAGCGCAAAGCCGACCAGCGTGTCCACCGAGATCCTGTAATCCGCGCCGGCGGCACCGCCCCAGACCCGCGCCGCCAGATCCTGTGAGCCGACCGCTGCGTTGCCATCGACTTCGGCCGAACCGCCATAGCCGGCCGCCCAGACGCTCCAGCGGCTGCTTGGGCGCGAGGAAAGGAGCGGCGCCTTGGTCGCCATTGCATAAGCCTCGCGCTCGCGCGCGGTGGCCGGCCGCATCGCGGCGTAGGTGGCTGCTTCATCGCTTTCGGCGAACTGTGCGACGCTGCCCGCCCTGGCGAAGCCGCCGCTGCGCCCGACGACGGTCGGGTCGAGCATCAGGTTGAGGAACTGGCCGTCGGCATTGATCGCCGCCTGGATGATACCGGTGCCGAGCTCGCCCGAGGCGGTGGTCAGCCCCGCCGGCGACAGTGCCGCGAAGGCCAAGGGAATATTGCCGGTGGTGTTGAAGAAGTTTGTCAGTGTGTTCGCGACGTTCTGTTGGTTGACGTTGAGTCCGCCACCTTGCGCGAAATTGACGCTGACGTTGAGGAACACGTTATTGGGGTCGTAGCTCAGCGTCCCGTTAAGCGTCGGCATGTTGGAGGCGACGTTCGGGTTGAAGGTGCTGCCGGCCAGGGTGCCGGCCGCGGTCAGGATCGTATACCGCTTCTTGACCGTACCCGATGTGAAATTGACGCTCACCGCCGCGCCGCCGAGACCGGCTGCGCCCGTGACCTGGGTGAGGGTGGCGTTGGCCGAGGAGACCTGCACCAGATAGGTCGAGGCGGCGGTAAAGGTCAGCGATCCGCTGATTGTCATCGGGCCGAACGGGCTTGTCGTGCTGCCGGGCGCCAGCGTACCGCCGCTGACCGCGACGCCCGCGATCGTGCCGCTGCCGGCGAGCGTGCCTCCCGCATTGACGGTCGTCGGGCTGTTCAGAACCGTGCCGTCCACCACCAGCATGCCGCCATTCACATTGGTGGCGCCGGTATAGGTATTGATGCCGGTCAGCGTCTGCGTGCCGCCGGTGAGTGTGAGTCCGCCGCCGGCGCCGCCGTCGTCGATGACGCCGGCAAAGGTGCCGTTGCCGCTCGTGATCGTCAGCGTGTTGGCGCCGAGATTGACGGTGCCCGCGCCCGAGAGCGATTTGATCGCGGTGCCGGTGCTCAAGGCCGTGATGTCGAAGACGCCGTTGGCGATCACGTTGCTCGAGGTCGCAATGCTGCCATCGGTGCCCCCGGAGGTGACGAGATCCAGCTCGCCGAGGGCCTGGATCGTTGTCGTCCCGGTATAGGTATTGACGGCTCCGAGCGCCTGAACGGCACCACCGGCGATGACGACGCTGCCACCGCTGCCGCCGGCAATGCCGCCGTCCTGGATCACGCCGCCGAACGTGCTGCCGGACGTGATCGTCAGCGTCTTCGATCCCAGCGCGACGATGCCGCTGCCGCCCGGCGAACCAAGGCCGCGGATCGACGTGCCGGAGGTCGTCTGCGAGATGTCGAGCGTGGCATTCGCCGCGCTGAACGAGACGAACGCCGAGTTTGCGATCGAGCCCGCCCCCTTCAGTGCCAACGTGGCTCCGGCATCGATCTGGGTCGCATTCGAGTAGGTATTCACGCCAGACAGCGTCTGCGTTCCACCGAAAACCTCGAGCCCGCCGGTGCCCTGGATCGTGCCTGCAAACTCGGTCGAACCGTTGGTGATCACCAGCCCGTTGCCGCCCATGTTGACGACGCCGGAAGCGCTGCCGGCAAGCGTCGTGATTGCGTTGAACGGAACGGCCGACGCCGAGATGTCGAGCGTCGCGTCCACCGTGACGACGCTGGATGACGAGATGCTGCCGAAGCCGGAGATTGCCAGCGTTCCGGCCGAGATCGTCGTGGCGCCGGTGTAGGTGTTGGTGCCGGCCAGCGTCAGCGTGCCCGTGCCGACCTTGGTCAGGCCGCCGGTGCCCGAGATGATGCCGTCGACCTGGGTCGAGGTGTTGACGCTGCCGGTCGTGAGTGTGTTGGCGCCGAGCACATAATTGCCGGCGCCTTCGATCGATCCGGCCGTCATTCCGCCGCTGGTCAGGCCTGAGATATCGACGGTGCCGCCTGCATTGGTGATGATTTTGGCGCTGGCGCCGGTTGCAGTGCCGGTGAAGTTCGTCGTTGCGCCGTTGTTGGTGGTGATCGTGGCGCTGCCGGCAGAGGCCGAATCCTCGAACGTGACGATACCGCTGTTGGCGAGACTTGCCGTTCCGGCCGTGCTGCTCTGAATGAATCTGACGTTGCCGCCGACATCGTTCGTGATGATCACGATCCCGGCGCCGCCGCTCGCGGTGCTGCTGTTCTGGAACACCAGATTGTTGCCGGAGGTGACCTCGAAGTTCTGGGTATTGACCGTGTCGTTGTTGATGATGCCCGTTGCGTTGACGACGAACGGGTTGCCGATCGTGAACGTGTAGGCCTGCGAGGTGTTCGCGAACCGGATGGTGCCGATGCTGAGGCCGCCGTTGTTGTTGTCGACCGCCGCGCTGCCAGTGTTGGCGAAGGTCGCGGTCCCGTCGGGCACGCTGGGGTTGGACGACCAGTTGGCCGGATTGGTCCAGTCCGAGGAGCCGCCGCTCCAGGTGCCGTCCACGGCATGGGCGGTGACGACGCCGAGCCCGGTGGTGGCGAGGAGTGTCGCCAGGGAATGGCGCACGATGGATCGCAGCCCGTATCCGATCCGTCCACCTGCCTTTGTCGGTCCGGCCATCAGGTCTTCTCAAATCAACAAAGAAATCATCGGGAATATGCAGCCTATGCGTGTATCGGCCCGACACCCACGCCATGTTCCCATGGCGCCGCAACGGCCTGCAATGAATGGCGATCCATTTGCGCTCGTTTCCGGCCTGTTTCGCCTTGCATTTTCAGCCGTCGTGGCTACCGGGCAACATATTCATGCATGCAACGGGGCAGGCCGGAATGCCCGTGCCCGTTCGGTGGCGGACGGTGGGTTGATGACACCACGGATCGGGCCAGTTGGGCACGGAGGGCCACTGTCGCTGGGGGCCGCGGCCGCGCCCGCAAGTCGGCCCGGGAGGGGCCGGCACAAAGTGACGGTCGCAAGATCAGCGGTGAACCGCAGCCCACCGCCGGTCGTAGCTGACGGCCCTGCCGAAAATCACCTCGGCGACAGGCCGGTGGCGGCGCTGTGTAGCAGCCCAAAGCCGTCAGCGCGGCGTTCCGGTCCAGCCGGGCGCGCAAATCGCTGAACATGCCGCGCGGCGCGCTCATTTCCGGAAGCTCGTTGCGGACGATGGACGTTTCGCAGCAGCTCAGGCGATGTCGAGCGTGTGCTTGAAATAGGCGATCGTCTCCTTCAGCCCGTCCTCGAGCGCGACCTTCGGCTCCCAGTTCAGAACCGCCTTGGCCTTGGCAAGGTCGGGCTGGCGCTGGCGCGGATCGTCCTGCGGCAGCGGCTTGAACACCAGCTTGGAACGCGATCCCGTGAGCTTGATGACCTTCTCGGCGAGCTCGCGGATCGTGAACTCGGAATTATTGCCGATATTGATCGGGCCGGTGACCTCTTCCGCAGTCGCCATCAACCGCATGATGGCCTCGACGAGGTCGTCGACATAGCAGAACGAGCGGGTCTGACCGCCGTCGCCGAACACGGTGATCGGCTCGCCCTTCAGAGCCTGGACAATGAAGGACGATACCACGCGGCCGTCATTTGGCTGCATGCGCGGGCCATAGGTGTTGAAGATGCGCGCGACCTTGATCGGCAGGCCATGCTGGCGCCAATAGTCGAAGAACAGGGTCTCGGCGCAGCGCTTGCCCTCGTCGTAGCAGGATCGGATGCCGATCGGATTGACGTTGCCCCAGTAATCCTCGGTCTGCGGATGGATCAGCGGGTCGCCATAGACCTCGCTGGTCGAGGCCTGGAAGATGCGCGCCTTGAGCCGCTTGGCCAGCCCCAGCATGTTGATGGCGCCGTGCACCGAGGTCTTGGTGGTCTGCACGGGGTCGCGCTGGTAGTGGATCGGCGAGGCCGGGCAGGCCAGGTTGAAGATCGCGTCGACCTCGATATAGAGCGGGAAGGTGACGTCGTGCCGGACCGCCTCGAACAGCGGATTTGCGATCAGATGGGCGATATTGCGCCGGCTGCCCGTGAAATAATTGTCCGCGGACACCACCTCGGCCCCGGTTTCGAGCAGTCGTTCGCAGAGGTGCGATCCGATGAACCCGGCTCCCCCGGTCACGAGGATGCGGCTGTTCCTGTAGTTTTCAAACGGCATGATCGGTTCCAGATTGTTCGCAAGGGAGCGGCTGAGTGGTATCGGCAACGGCCGGACTCGCCAATAGCCAAATGCCTTGGATCGAGGTATCTAAACACCTCTACTGTGCATGGGGTTGTTTTCACTTTTTTTGTGGCGGGCGCGCCGGACGCCCGGCGATCAGCCTAGAACTCCCGCCGCTTCAACCAGGCCCGTGCCCCCCAATGGCCGAAGCACCAGGCCGATCGGACCAGGGAGAGGTGCTCGACATTGCGGTAGATCTGCCAGACCCATTTGGCCGAGCGCACCGGGCGGCTGGAGACCGAGGAGCCCCTGACGCGGTAGCGCGCCAGATCCTCGTTGAGGCCGTAGGCGGTATGGCCACGCTTGAGGATCGAGAGCCACAGGCAGAAATCGTCGTAGCCCTCGTTCTGCATCGCGATGGGGCCGGCGATCTCACGGTCAACCATCGCCGTCAGCGTCGCGATCGCGGTGTTCTTCAGGAGCTGGTCGTAGGTGAGCGAGGCCGGGACCTCGATCAGCCGTCCGGTGACGGTGCTGGTCTCGTTGATGCGGCGGAAGGCGGTGTAGCTGAGCGCGGCCTGCTTCTCCTTCGCGAAGGCAAGCTGCCGCTCCAGCTTCGCGGGCAGCCACAGATCGTCGCTGTCGAGAAAGGCGAGATAGCGGCCTTGCGCGGCGTCGATCGACGCCTGGCGCGCCAGCGCCGGGCCGCCATTCCTGGCCTGGCGGATCAGCTTGACGCGAGGATCGCGCTCGCCAATGGCGGCGATGATCGCAGGCGTCTTGTCGGTCGAGCAGTCGTCGG
Source organism: Bradyrhizobium sp. LVM 105 (assembly GCF_003957705.1). Lineage (NCBI taxonomy): Bacteria > Pseudomonadati > Pseudomonadota > Alphaproteobacteria > Hyphomicrobiales > Nitrobacteraceae > Bradyrhizobium > Bradyrhizobium sp. LVM 105. The sequence goes on from NZ_QZMV01000001.1 coordinate 980,845, forward strand.
CGATCAAAAGCTCCCAATCGGCGAATGTCTGGCGCTGCACCGAGCGGATCGTCTCCTCGATCAGGCCTTCGACGTTCCAGGACGGGGTGATGATCGAGACGAGCGGCATGATGGGTCCGTTCAGTTCACGCGGGCCGGCTCGGCGATTGCCGCGCGCAAGGAGGCCGCAAACGTGTCGAGCAGATTGGGATCGCTGATATAGAGCTCGCCCGGATAAGACCGGCGCCAGGCAGACTCGAAATAGGGTGCGCCCTTGGCCGGATCGAAAGACCCGGCGGAGAGCGCCTCGCGCAGCCGGGCAGGTACGTCGGCCAGACGATTGACCGCATATACCAGCGGACAAGAGCGGTAGAACGCATCGCCCATCACCACGACCGGCTTGCCGAGCAGCAGCGCCTCGGCACCCGACTTGCTGTTGACGGAGATGACCGCATCGGCACGATTGAGCACGGTGTAATTGTTGGTCTGCGGCGGCAGCAGCACGAAATTGTCGAACCGGCGCGCCAGCTCGAACAGGCGGTCGGCAGAGATCGCGCCGATCTGAGCGGGGTGCTCCTTCACCACCAGCACATGCGAGTCCGGGATCGTCCGCAGCAGGAAGTCGACGGTCGCGACCTGGTCGAGATAGTCTGGCGAGCGCAGCGTCAGCGCCATGTCGGCCGGGACGTGGAACGGATAGTAGACGAAGGGCGCCTCGGGCATCGGCTTGTAGAGCTTGCGCAGCCGTGTCGCGTTGAGCGCCATCGCGGCGTGCACGCGGGCGTGACGCAGATTGTGCCCGAACTCCTGGTGCTTGCCGAGCGCGAACTGGTCCCACAGCTTTTCGCTGAGACGGCGGGCGTTGCGCAGGTTCACGACCTTCTTGAAGGCCGCCGAATAATGATGCTGGTCCTTCTTGGGGATGACGATCGCGCGCTGCGTCAGTGTGTCGTCCAGATAGGCGCGCACCTCCGAAGACACGGCGTCCGCCGGCGCCGGCATCACGTCGGGTGCGCCGAGCGTGTCGGGCGTGAAGTACATGCGGCCGCGAAAGAACGAAGGCTCGATGAACCAGTTGCGAATGTTGCGGCGCTTGGCGGCATAGAAGCTCGCAAGCACCGAGAGAAAGCCGCCCAGCTCCTGCACCAGCTCGGCGCGCTTGCCTTGCCGCTCCAGCCGGTCGAGCACCGCCTCCATCGCGTTGCCATAGATCATGAAGCGCCGGCGCAGCGCGGCAGTGTCGCGGATGCCGAAGGTGAAGCGCTCGTGGCTGAACAGGAAATTGGTCCCGTCGAGCCCGTAGGATGCGACGCGCGCGTCGAACGCGCCGCGATCGTCGGGTGAGGGGCCGGCCTTGAGGCCCTCGCGATACATATTCGTGACCGGCACGCCCTCCGCAGCCGACATCTCTGCGCTGCGATCGTCGAAGGCAAGCAACTCGACGTCATGGCCTGCCTCGCGCAATCGCTGTGCGACCGGAATCCAGAACCGGGTCTGGTATTCGGCAAGCGTGGTGATGAGAATGGTCTTTGCAGATGTTGCCATGGCTCTATTTGGCGTGTTCGATCGCAATGCTCGCGAGCGGCAAGCCCGTCGTCGCGCAATGCGCGCGTTTTGCCGTAAATCGAGACGGACTGGCCTGATCGTGAGCGGCGATGCGCTGGAGCAGGGACTGGACGAAGGACGGCGCGATCCGTTTGTCGCGCCGGGCCGGATTGAACTGGCTGCGTAGCCGCTCGGTGACCGCCGAGCCGAGCGCGGCGCTGGCGGCACCCTTGACGATCTGACCAAGGCTCGGCTTGGCACGCGTTCCCTTCACCGTGGCAAGCAGCGAGACGTAAGGCCGGTGCGAGTTCGTTGTGCCAATCAGAACATCGGCGACGCGTTCGGCGGCTTTTCCGTCGTTGAGATGGAAGAAGGCCTCGATATCGGCGGCGTGAACGCGGGCGAAATCGAAGGTCTCAGTCTCGCGCTCGATGTGATCGATCGCGCCGAGCAGCTCTTCGAACGAGGCGATCTGACGACTGACACGCGCGGGCAACGCGGCGTGGCCTGCCGTGGTCGGGGTGTTCAAATATTCGAGCTGGAGCGGAAGCTTTCCGAGCAATACCGATTCGACGGCCGTCCCGCAGTTGAGATGGATGACCGCGGCTGCATTGCGGATGCGGTCGAGCACGCTGCCGGTGCCGTCGATCAGGACGTTGGCGTGGCGCGAGAGCGCATTGCGATAGACGTCCTCGCTCTCGAAGGGGTGTGGACGCACGAGAATGTTGCGGTCGGGCCGCGCGGCGGCGAGCCGGTCGATCTCGACGAGATAGTTGGCGAAGACCTGCTTCAGGTCCGCGATGAAGCGATCGACGTAGGCGCCGTCCCAACCGGCCCGCACCATGGCCTCGCGCTCGCCGCCCGGCTTGCCGCTGAAGCGCGAATTGACCAGCGGAAAGTTGGCGTTGACGAGCAGATAGCCTCGCGGCTCTCCGTCGAGCAGCGCGCGCCAGCGCGGGGCAGCGAAATCGAAGCGCGGACACCCGGTGAGATGAAGCTGCTCCGGCTTCATCGTTCCGGCCGCGAGGAAGGCGTCGTGCAGCCGGCTACCCCAGAAGAAATAGCCCGCCAATATGTCGGCGTAGCCGCTGCCTTTGATGTGGGCGGCCATCGCCGGCGGCGAGTTGCCGCCCTTTTCTGCCAGCACGCCGCCTTCGGTATCGAGCACGTACAACGCCAGGCCCGCTCTGGCAAAGCTGCGCATCAGGTCGAGATTGACGGGACGCGCGTAGTTGACGACCAGTGCGTCCAGCCCAAGTCGCGGGACATCGACGGCCTGCTCGTACATCGGCACCAGCGCGACGGCGGCGCCGCGCCGGGCGAGCTGATAACCGAGCATGACTGCCCCCGGCAGGTCACGCTTGGGGTGATCGACCACCAGGCCTATGCGCACCGTTCGTGTCTCCTGGTGTCGATCAAGGTGTTCATCGATCTCCTGAACATACTGGTGTGCATGTGAGCTAGGTCGACGCCCAGCCGAAACGCTGGCCAAGTTCCGCGAAGATCGCCCGCTGGCGGTCTTCCAGAACGAGAAAATACTGGATGGCCCAGCTCACCGCACAGAACGAGGTGATCGCAAGCCCGAGTCCCCAGAGGCTGTGGATTGCCAAATGGTCTGCAAGCTTGAGCAGCAACAGGCCCAGGACCGCCAGAATGGCGGCCTGGGCGAGAAGTGCTCTCAGGAGGCGGTAGGAGTCAAGCTGCAACCCGCGGCTCACGGCCCGGATCTGCAACGGTAGAATGACGGCGTTCCCCACGACTTGGCCAAGGATCAACGCTCGTTCATCGAACAGGTGCAGCGTCGCAAGCGCGACCGCGGTCCACACCGCCAATTGATAGATCATGAGCCGGTTCAGACGCGACTGCACGTCTGTTCGGGTCAAGAACATGACGTTGCCGAAGGCGAGGTACTGAGCGCAGATCGGGACCAGGAAGCTCAAGCCCATCCAGAAGGCGTAGGGAGCCATCTGTGGGCCGATCCATACCTGCATGATCTCGCGGGATAGCACGGCGGCCGCCACCAGCGGCGGAACCGTGAACATCGGCAGGATGATCAGCCCAAATTCGCCGAGGCGCTGGAACGCCGCAGCGTTGCCGCGCTCGTCGAGGCGGCTTGCCACCGGCAGCAGGGCCGATGTCAGCAGACCAACGACGACCTTGGATACCCGAGGCAGCCTGACCAAGGTGTCGTACACCCCGACACCCTTGGGCCCGAACAAGAGGCCGACCAGGAAGGGTTGAACCGGCAGCGCCAATCCGCCCGTCAGCTTCCCCTGCGCGAACAGCGCGCATCGGTGAATGAGCTCGCGCCGGATCGGCGCGTCCCACATAGCAAGTCTGACTTTGCGCACGACGGCGACGAAGGCAGCGACGAACACCAGACATGCGCGCATTAAGGTGCTGGCGAGGTAAATATAGGCGACCAGCTCGAACGAAGCCGCGGCATTAGCGGCCCAGATCGTGCAGGCGACGTAGGCGATCGTTGAGCTCACCTCCGCCAGCCGCAGGACGTTGTAGCGCTCAAAGCCCTTGACAATGCCTTCCCAGACCAGCGCCGGGATCAACACCAGGTTGGCAAGCGCGGTGTAGCGCAAAATATCCGAGAACCTGTCGGCGTGAGCGGTATCGACACGGAGTGCGATGGTCAGGTAAGGCGCACTGATCCAGATGGCGGCCGCGACAAGTCCTGCGAGGCAGCCCGCGATCACGGTCAGAAGCGCCAGCTGCTGGCCGGCGATCCGCCAATTGCGATGCTCCCGCGCCCGCGCGACCGCTTGCGTCGTGACCTCGGAGAGGCCCAGATCGAGCAGTCCCATCATGCCGCTCGGCAGCAGGATACGGGCCAGCACGATCAGGCCGAACTCGGTCACGCCCCAGGTGCGGATGATGACAGGTATAACGACGAGGCCGAGCACCGCCGAGATCCCGAAGGCCGCGCTGGATATCAACGTGTTGCGGATCAGCTGTCTGAGCATGCCCGGCCGGCTCACCACGCGCTCAGTCCGCCATCGACGGCGATGTTTTGGCCGGTCACGTAGGATGCGGCATCCGACACCAGGAACAGCATGGTCCCCACCATCTCGTCCGCGCGCGCCATGCGGCCGAGCGGGATACGGGCGCCATAGCGCGCCTTGAAGGTCTCGTTCTGGCCGCTCTCCACCCCGCCGGGGGTGAGGGTATTGACGCGAACGCCTTTCGCCGCCCAGTAGGTGGCCAAGTGTTTCGTCAGGCCGATGACGCCGGCTTTGGACGCGGTGTAGACCGCCGGCGTGTTGATGGCGCGGCCGAGATATTCGGAGCCTTCGTAGATGCGCTGGTCGGGCGCCATCAGACCGTAGATCGAGGCGGTCTGCACGATGGCGCCATATCCGCGCTCGGCCATCCGGCCGCCGAACACCTGCGCGACGTTGAACATGCCGTCCAGGTTGACCGCCATGATCTCGCGCCAGGTGTCCTGGGAGAATTTCTCGACGGGCGCAAAGAAGGCATCGACGTCGCGGGTCTTGCTGGCGGCGTTGTTGAGCAGGATCGAGACTGGCCCGAGGTCGGCCTCGATCGCATCGGCCGTGGTGCGGACGGAGCTGGGCTCGGTGATGTCGCAGCCATAGCCCTTGGCGCGGACGGCGTGGCGTGACGTGACGTCGGTTGCCGCCGCATCGGTCGCAGCCTGATCGAGATCGACGATCGCGACATTGGCGCCGAACTCGGCGAGGCCTTCGGCGAAGCGACGGCCGAGGATGCCGCATCCGCCGGTGACGACGGCCGTGCGGCCGCTCAGATCGAACAGAGCCTTGAAGCTCGTGGTCATCGCTTGGGCCTCCTCAGGCCGACAGTCGTTGGCGTAGCAACAGTTCGACCAGCGCGAAATCGAGATCGGAATCGATGTCGATTGAGCGCTCTTCAGGCATCTCGAACAGACGCGTGTCGGGATAGAACACCGCCGGCTGCGCCAGGAACGGCGCGACGCGCCAGACATAGATCGACGCGTTCATGTCGAAGCAGCGCGGCGCATCCTGCCGGCGCGTGATCGGAGGATCGGCGGATTTGGAAAGGCCGATGCTGCCATCGGTGCGCTGCTCGACCAGATTGAAATAGGGCGAGCGGCGCGCCGGCGCCCCGGTGATGACGTTGCGCGCGCCGCTCTCGCGCAGCAGTGCCACAGCGCCGGTGATGTCGGAGGCCAGCCTGAGCGGCGAGGTTACGTCGAGATCGACGAAGATCTCCGGCGTCTTGCCCGTTTGCGCAATGGCCTGCTCGAGGCAGTGGCGAATCGCCGGCAGCTTCGGCGCGGTATCGGTCGCCATCTCGTCGGGGCGCCTGACCGCGATGTCGGCGCCGGCCTTCAGCGCCGCCTCGAGCAGGGCGTCCGAATCGCTGCTGAAGGCGATCGCATCGAACAGGCCGGTCTCTCGCGCCTGCGCGATGCTCCACGCGAGCACGGGCTTGCCCAGGAGATCGCGCGCATTCTTGCCGACGACCCCTTTCGAGCCCCCACGCGCGCAGATGGTGCAGAGGAGACTCATGGCGATATCCAGGTCTTGGTGCGCAGCGCCCGCTCGCTGGCGTCGATCAGATGGACGACGCCGAGCGCCTCGGGCAGCGAGCAAGCCGGGCTCGCGCCGCGCATCGCCGCGACATGCATGTCGCGATAGCTCTGGTCGCGCTCGCTGGGGATCTCCGTCGTCTTGCCGTTGACCGTGAGGCGGCTGCCGACGAGGTCGGCCTCGATGGTGTCCTCGTCGACATTGACGCGGATGCGGCGGATGCCCTGCCGGTCGAGGTAGTCCATATGGACGTGGACCGATGGTGCCCGCTGCATGTCGAGCAGCAAGTCGAGGTGGTCGTCGACGTCGATGTCGCGCGCGCCGGATGCGCCGCCGAGCGCCGCGACGCGATGCCACGGCCCGAACAGCCACAGGAGGTAGTCCAGTTCGTGGCTGAGATCCCGCAGCACGCCGCCTCCGGAATCAACCGTGGCGGATGCGGTCGCGCGATGATCGCGGCCGGGCCGCCAGTCCCTGATGTCCTGGCCGACATAGGCGGCGACGGTGATCACGTTGCGCCCGCGCAGTCGTTCGGCCAGCGTCGTCATCACGGGATGAAAGCGCAGATTGTATCCGACGCTGACATGGGCGAACGGATATTTCGGGGGAGGAGCCGGTGTCGCGAACAGCGGCTTTTCGACAAGGACTTTGCCATCGAAGCCGGCCTCCGCGAGCTCTTGCAGATTGGCTGCATGGCGCGCGGTCTCGGTGGCGATCACCACGTAGTCCGGCTGCGCCGCCACGATGGCCTGCGTGATCGACCCGTAGTCGCCGCCTTCGCGGCGGCTGACGGTCGCGACCTCCAGCCCGAGCTCGCGCAGGATGCGCGCATGCCTTGTGCCGATCGAGCCGAGGCCAACCACGGCGGCTTTTGTCGAGGTCACGGGAAGACCTCGTGAAACTCCGCGTGAGCTTGCTCGAAATCCTCCAGGCGGCCGATGTCGAGCCAGTATTCCCGAATGGGATAGACTGCGACCCGTCCCTTGTCGGCGATCACCCGCTCGAGCACGGTGGGCATGTCGATGCTGATGCCGGGCGTAACGTGGCTGAAGACGGACCGGCCGATCACGTAGATCCCGGCGCTGACGAACCAGCTCTCGGTCGGCTTCTCGCGGATGGCATCGAGAAAACCCTCCGAGGTGGACACCACGCCATAGGGGACGTGGACCTTGTGCTCGCGCACCGCCATCGTCGCTTCCGCCGGCGTTCCGTTGTGGAAATCGAGCAGGGCCCCGTAGTTGATCGTGGTGAGGATGTCGCCGTTGGTGACGATCATCGGCAGGTCCGGCGGCGTCCTGAACAGTCCGAGCGCGCCTGCAGTCCCCAGGCGTTCGGTTTCGTGGATGTACTGGATGTTGGCGCCGAAGGCGGCGCCATCGGCAAAGTAGTCCTTGATCGTCTCGGCCTTGTAGTTGACCGAGATGAAGATGTTGCCAAAACCCTGCTGCACGACGTTGCGGACGATCGTCTCGAGCAGCGGTCGGCCGCCGACATTGAGCATCGGCTTCGGCACGTCGCGCGTCAGCGCGCCCAGGCGCTCGCCGAGGCCGCCCGCCATGATCAGGACGGGGTTCGGATAGTGAGCCGGCTCGAGCAGCTCATCGAGCGTCTCGACCACGACCAGATGGCCGCCCTCGTCGACAAGCGGGAGCTGCTTGATCGACTTCTGCCGCATCAGCTGCAGGCGCTCCTCGCGCGGCAGCGTCGCAGGAACCGACACCGGTGCACGGTTCATGATGTCGGTCGCAAGGCCGGTGAGCGGTACACCCCGCAGCAGCCCGCGCCTCACGTCACCGTCGGTGACCAAGCCGAGCAGGCGATTCTGGTCGTCGAGCACGAGCGCGATCTGAATGCTTCCGCTCTCGATGGCGGCAATAGCCTCGCCCACGGTCGCCCGCGTTCCAACGACGGCCTTACGCCAGGATTTCATGGCAATCTGCCTCGTTTACGCCAGATATCGGGGGTGGCCCACCGCTGAGCCTGCTATATCGCGGCTGCGAGAGGCGGCGTCAACCCCAACGGCACCCCGTGAGCAGCTCTGTTAACCTCAGGGTTTCGCGGTCTGAATCGACGGTTTGAAGACCCGCGGTCCCCCGTTAAGATCGCCCCGCGCAGGGGAATCGCGATGGATGATCTCATCATCATAGGCGGCGGCGAGCATGCCTTCATGGTCTACGAGGCGGCGCTCTCGTCCGGCCAGTTCAGGGTCGTCGGCTTCCTCGATCGCCAACCCGGAACGCTTGGCGACGTCAGCTATCTCGGAACCGACGATGCCGCGCCTGAGTATCCCGATGCTGCCTTCGTAGTGGGAATCGGTTCGATGCAGGCGGGGCCCGCACGCCGGCAGATCGTCGGCCGCATGCAGGTCAAACGCTGGGCATCTGTGGTTCACCCTCGTGCGATCGTCTCGCCGTCGGCCGTGATCGGCGCAGGTACCGTCATCATGCCGGGCGCGATCGTCAATGCGCGGAGCCGGATCGGCGATCACTGCATCATCAATTCCGCTGTCGTCGTCGAGCACGACGTGCGGATCGGTGATTGCACGCATCTGTCGCCGGGAACCGTGGTCGGTGGAGGCGCCCAGATCGGCGAGAACTGCTTCATCGGTCTCGGTAGCCGGATTAGGGATCATATCGCGATCGGTAACGACACGCTGGTCGCGATGGGGTCGGTGGTCACGGCTCCATGCCCGCCGGGCTCCGCCCTTCGCGGCGTTCCAGCCAAGCCGCAAGGCTAGATCGGCTCGTCCGGCTCGAGCGCGCGCGGCGCAACCGTTCCGACCAGCGACCAATAGTCGATCGGCGGCCGGCCGCCGCCGGGTCGCTTGGCGGTGATGTCGGCGGGTCCGATGGTCTCGCCAGCCTTCAGCGCACGCGCCGCAACGATGCTCTTGCGCGCCACAGGGACGTTCCTGATCTCGGATCCCCTTGGCGTCTTCACGCCGTCGCCGAGCGCGCGTTCGACGTTGCGGATGGCGACGACCATGCGCCTGAAATCGTCCGGCTCGACCGAGGCAGCGTGATCGGGGCCTTGCGCCTTACGGTCGAGCGTCAGGTGCTTTTCGATGACCGTCGCGCCGAGCGCGACGGCGGCCACCGAAACCTCGAACCCATCGGTGTGATCGGAATAACCAACCGGAAGCTGGAATGCCGTCTGCATCGTCGCCATCGCCGCGAGGTTCACGTCACCGATGGGGCAGGGATATTCGGTCGTGCAATGGAGCAGGCTGACGTGCCGTGCGAGCGCCGCGCGCGCGGCCGGATCGCGCCACGCCGCGCGGAAGGCGGCGGTGCCGGGTGGGTCGTCGGATGGGCCGTAGCCATGCGCGAGGACGCCCAGCGCCTCCTCGATCTCGCCGAGCGTTGCCATGCCCGTCGACAGGATCAACGTCGCGCCGGCTTTCGCGGCCGCATGCAGCAGCGGTGCATTGGTGAGATCGCCGGATCCGATCTTGATGCGCGGCAGTCGCAGCGACAGCAAGAAGGCGAGCGAAGCGTCGTCGAACGGCGTCGACAGGAATTCGATGCCGCGCTCCGTGGCCCGTTCGATCAGCGTGCGATGCGCGGCCTGCGGCAGCTCGAGTCGTTCCAGCATGGCAAGCTGGCTCTCGGCAGCATCGGTGGTCCGCTGCTGATAGTCGGCCTTCTTCGCCGTGCCGCCCGCCAGTGCCTTCGCGTTGAAAGTCTGGAACTTGACGATGTCGGCACCGGCGTCGGCGGCGGCGTCGACCAGCGCCAGTGCCTTCTCCAGGCTTCCGTCGTGATTGACGCCCGCTTCCGCGATGATCAGCGTGTGCGTGGTCATGCCTGCACCCCGCTTGGCGGAAGCTCGTAGAAGCCCTTTGCAAGCAGCTGCCGGAAATCCGGGATGCCGGCAACGATATCGGCAAATCGTCGGCTGGACTCGCCGTCGCCGTAAGGGTTGACGGTGGCCTGGCGGCCGCGCTGGAGCGCTGCCGCGATGGCGGCGGCAATGGCGCCGCGCTCGGGGGCTGCGTGAAACACCGAGGCCGCGCGCGCGCGTCCCTTCTGACGGTCGCCGATATCGACCGTGGGAACGCCGAAGGAGGGCGCTTCGAGCACGCCGCTCGAGGAATTGCCGATCACCACGTCCACGAGACTCATCAGGCTGAGATAGCGAAGCTGGCCGAGCGAGGCGACCGCGATCGTGTTCGGCCGGCCGGCCGCGAATGCCTCGATCCTGGCGTTCAAGGCGCGGCCCTCGGCGTCGGCGTTGGCGAGCGTGAACACGAAACGAAAGGCGGGATCGAGCGTCGACAGGGCCGCGAACAATTCGTCCAGTTCGGCCACCGAGCGCCCGGCTTCGACCGTGACGGGGTGAAACGTGATGAGTGCATTGCGTTCGCCCAGCGGCATCCCGATCGCGCGGCTGATGCCGTCGCGGTCCATCAGATCGAGATGCTTGATGGCGTCGATGCCGACCGAGCCGATGGTGTGGATGCGGGACGGGTGCTCCCCCAGCTGCATCAATCGCCGCGTCGAGTCCTGATTGCTGGTGAAATGCAGGTGCGACATCTTGCTGATGGCATGGCGCGTGGATTCGTCGACCGCGCCCTCGGTGACGTCGCCACCAAACAGATGCGCCATCGGCAGCCGCATGAACATCGCAGCCTGCGCGGCTGCGAACATCTCGAAACGGTCGCCGAGCACGACGACGAGATCGGGCAGTAGCCGAGTGAAGGTATCGGCAAAGCCGATGACGCCGAGGCCGACCGATTTCGCGACGCCGGCGCCGGTGTCGCTGCTCAGCAGCGTCTCGACGCGCGCGTCGACCTCAAATCCTTCGTCGCCGATTGCGTCGAAGGTGTAGCCGAACTCCGGCGCGAAATGCATCCCGGTGGCGACAAGCTGAAGTGTCAGTCCGGGCGTTCCCCGGATCGCGCGCATCGGCCAGACCAGCAGGCCAAAATCGGCGCGGCTGCCGGTGACGAAGCAGATCTTTCGCGCGCCCCTATTCATCGCGGGCCCTGATGCTGGCGCTGCTGGGGAGGTTGATCAGGCGGCGCTCGATGGATTCCGCTGTCGAAAGATCGCCGCGCGGGCTTTGTGCGAACATCGGCAGCTTGTGCATCAACGTCCAGACTGGGCGCGCGCCGAAGCCGGCGTCGTTGAGCGCGGCGAGAAGGTCGTTACGCCTGTCGGCATACGCCTCGTCGAGCAGGATGGCGTTCAGCCAGTAATTGCTCGTCGTGCCCGCGGGCTCGCGCGAGAAGCGCACGCCGGGCACCTCCGCAAAAACCCGTTCATAGGCCGAAGCCAACTTCCGCTTGCTCGCCAGGAAGCCGTCGAGCTGCTCCAGCTGCGCGCAGCCGAGCGCCGCGTTCAAGTTCGGCAGCCGGTAGTTGAAGCCGATCTCGTCGTGGACGAAGGCCCATTTGTGCGGCAACTTCGCCGTCGTCGTCAGGTGCTTGGCGCGGCGGCCGAGTTCCTCGTCATTGGTCAGGATCGCGCCCCCGCCGCCCGTCGTGACGATCTTGTTGCCGTTGAAGCTGAGTGCTGCAAGGCGTGCCTGTGATCCGACCGCACGGCCTTTGTAGGTAGATCCCAGCGATTCGGCGGCGTCTTCGACCAGCGCGATGTTCCAATCATTTGCAAGTGCAGCGATCGCGTCCAGATCGACGGGATGGCCGAAGGTGTGCATCGGAGCGATCGCCGCAATGCGGCGGCCGGTCTCGCGGTTGATGGTCCCGGTTGCAGTCTTCTGCGCGATCGCGTCGAGCCGCACCGCGAGTGCGCGCGCGTCCATGCCAAGCGTTTCGAGTGAACTGTCGACGAAATGCGGTGCTGCGCCGCAATAGGCGATCGCATTCGTCGTCGCGATGAAAGTCAGCGCCGGCGAGATGACCTCGTCGCCGGGTTCGACGCCTGCGAGCCTGAAGCAGGCGTGTAGCGCGGCCGTGCCATTGACGACGGCGACCGCGCGCTTGGCTCCGGTGACCTCCTCGAGCATGCGCTCGAACCGATCGACGAAGGGGCCGACCGAGGAGACGTAAGTGCTCTTGATGCACTCTTCGAGGTAAGCGATCTCGTTGCCGGCGAACACCGGTTCGTGCAGCCCGAGAATGCCGTTCGGCGTTCCCACCGCGCGGCGCACGGCATCGACGATCTTTTCTTGGTCGAAGCCTGACCTTGTCACGGGACCGTCCACCATTGTCTCAGACATTGTACACGTCAGCCTTGTAGCGGCTGAGGTTTGCGGGATTGGTGAACCAGTTCACCGTCCTCACCATACCCTGCCGCATGCCCTCGATGCCGCCGAACTCCGGGCTCCAGCCGAGCTGCTGGCGGGCCTTGGAATTGTCGGCCCAGAGCCGCTCGACCTCGCTGTTGGCGGGGCGCAGGCGCGCTTCGTCGGTCTCGATTTCGATCGTGGTCCCCATGACATCGGCGATCATCTGCGCGGTCGCGCCGACCGAGATCTCAAAGCCGCTGCCGAGATTGATGGTCTGGCCCACGACCTGTTCCGCGGGCGCCGTGAGGCCCGCGATCAGGCCGCGTGCGGTGTCGGTGACGAAGGAGAAATCGCGCGTCGGGCTGACGGCCCCGAGGCGGATCTTCCGCTTGCCCGTCGCGATCTGGCTGATGATCGTCGGGATCACTGCGCGCGCCGATTGCCGCGGGCCGAATGTGTTGAACGGACGGATCACCACGACGGGCATGTCGAAGGATGCCTGGAACGACAGCGCCATCTGATCCGAGGCGATTTTCGATGCGGAGTAGGGCGACTGCCCGACCAGCGGATGGCTCTCCTTGATCGGAACCGTCTGCGCCGTGCCGTAGACCTCGCTGGTCGAGGTCTGAACGAAGCGCCGCACGCCCGCCATGCGCGCGGCCTGGAGCACGTTCACGGTACCGCGCACATTGGTCTCGACATAGGAGTCGGGCGCGACATAGGAAAAGGGAATGGCGATCAGCGCCGCCAGGTGCAGGACATCGGTGCAGCCGCCGGCGGCCGCGATCATGAAATGCGGGTCGCGGATGTCGCCAGCCACCACCTCCACCGACGCCATGATGTCGGCCGGTATCGTGTCGAGCCAGCCCCAGGAGTTGAAGGAATTGTAATAGACGACCGCCTTGACGCGGGCTCCGGCTTTCACCAGCTCCTCGACGACATGCGAACCGATGAAGCCGTCGCTCCCGGTAACGAGGACGCGGGCGTCCCTCAGATCTGCCATGCCGGACCCCAAAAGGCGATTACGCCAATATTCGCAACAAGATGGCGCTATAGCACACTGACGGTCGCGCGCAACAGAGCTGCGCTCGGAGGCTGTCAAATGTCCGGGGATGCAGCGTTTTTTGTCGCGCCCCTAAGGCCTGTCGGTCGGTCTCAGGCGCTGTTTCACGAAAGCCTCCAGATTTCCGCCTTCGAACAAGTGACCCGCCAGGCCGGCTGCCCGTGCCGCTTCCATGTCGCTTTCCTTGTCCCCGATCACCATGCTGCGCGTCATGTCGATCGGAAAGCGCCGGGCGAGATCGGTGATCATGCCCGGCGCCGGCTTGCGCCGGTCGCTCACACGACAGTAACGCGCGACGGTTCCGTCGGGGTGATCGGGACAGTATTCGAATGCATCGATATGTGCGCCGACCTCTGCCATCTGATCTGCCATCCAGCGGTGCAGAGTGTCGACGTGATGCTCCTCGTAGTAGCCGCGTGCGACGCCGGACTGATTGGTGATGACGAAGGCAAAATAACCGGCATCGTTCACGGCTTTTACGGCCTCGCGTGCGCCATCGATCCAGTCGAGCTTGTTGGTTTCGAACGTGTATCCTGAATCGTGGTTGAGCACGCCGTCGCGATCGAAGAACACGGCCGGCCGCTGCAGTTGCCGGCGCAATTCGCGATCGGCGCGACCGAAATCGTCGGGAATGCCGATGTCGATGAAGTAGCCGCGATAGGCCGTGCCGCGCAGCGCGCCGGACTTGGCGAGGCTGGGGAAGACCTCCTGCTCGAGCGAAGCGGGAAGCGTCGCGATCTCGTCGAGAACGGACTTGTCGATGACGTAGATGCCGGCATTGACCGGCCCCGTGGCCCCCGCACCCGGGGCGATGAAGTCGCGCACCATGTCACCATCGAGTACGACGCGGCCATAGCGGTCCTCGACGACGCCGTCCCGCAACGCCATGTGAACGCGACCGTCATGCGCGCGGGCGATCAGATCGAGCAGGTTGAAGTCGAACAGAGAATCTCCATTCAGCAGCAGGAAGCGGTCGTGCAGCAAGTTGCGCGCATGTACGAGCGCGCCGCCGGTGCCGAGCGGCTCCGTCTCGCGGGACACGACGATTCGCGTCTGCCCCCTGGCGGCTGCCGCGTAGTGCGTCTCGACGATCTCCGCCTTGTGGCCCGCCAGCAGCAGGATTTCATCGAACACGCCATAGCGTACGAGTTCGTCGATCAGCGTGTCGAGAAACGGTCGCCCGCCGATGTCGAGCATCGGCTTCGGAACGGTTTTGGTGCGTTCGCCGAGGCGGGTGCCGAGTCCCCCGACGAGGATGACGGCCTGTCTCAGCATGACGGCTCTTCCCATCGGCACCTCGGTCGAAGGTGCGCAGCAAATGTCTGTCTCAAGGTTCTGGCTCTTGTTGGATCGAGCTGTGATGGCCGGATCTTCTCCCAACGTCGGTCGATCGTCGACAACGGCTTAGCGGACGACACTGAGTGACAAGACCCCGCACCACCGTCAATGGCGAGCTGTTCGCTGCGACCGGAACTGTTGCGGGCTGTTTACGCTTGGCGACGTCCGGAGGCAACGAGCAAGGGAGAAGTCGTCGATTGTCTTATCGAACGAACCGGGCGGAGCGCAGGCGGGCGATCATACGAGATCGCTCATCGAGAGCCCTTGGCTATGGGCCGATTGATCAACCAGAGACAGCCCGGTATGATAATGACCGAGTTCCCCATCCGTGTTGTGGGGGTTGCCGGGGGGGGGGCAAGAGTCACATGCCGATGGCCGAGCGTTCGCCGCAAGCTCCAGCGTTTCTGCAGCTCGCGAGATGGTTCCATGTTGCTGTCCGAGCAGCGCGGAAACATTGGGTCCTTTCGCTCATGATCGGGGCAATCTTGTTGGCTGCTCTGGGCTCGCTTGCCGTTGGCCGGAAGGTGGAATCCTGGACCGCGACCTCGACGATCGCGATTGGTACGGTGCCCACCCTTCAAAGTATTTTCGGGACCGCTGGGGCAGGAGTTGAGCCCATGGAAAGTGCCCGTGATCTGGTGACGCGAATCGGAGCGGTCCAGTTTCAGAGCACTGTTCTGGCCGATGCTCGAAAGGCGCTTCCCGACTCGCGTGGGGCGTTTGGTGGAGCCTCATTGCGCGGGATCGTTATTGACGATTCGTCGATCCGCCTGGAGGCGAGCTCAGCCTCGAAGGAGGAAGCGGCGACCCTGCTTCAACAGGGTATTCTTGCGATCCAGGCCGCACACAAGAGACTATTCGAGCCGAGGATGGAGTTGTTTCATTCGGTGCGCGCGCGCCTGCAAGATGCGAGAGCGCAGCTCAACGATGCATTCAGGAAGGGCAGTATGGACTTCACGCCGGCGCGGCCGGAGGGGGGGTCCATCGGGGTTGCCTTCATGGAGAGTCCGGGGGCTTCGGTCGACAGGATACTCAACGTTGATACGCGCATTGCTCTGCTGACTTATATTGAACGCACCGTGAAGATGACGGGGCCGCAGGATGGTTCGTCTCCCGCCACGGAAGGGCCGAGGGAAGTCAATCTCGTGCAAAGAGCCATCCTGGCGGGCTTGGGCATTCTGCTTTTCATCGGTCTTTTGACCTACTTTCTGAGGCGGCCGGCGCGGCTCGGCTAGGACTTCGGCAATGACCCTGCTGGCTGGAGCCTCCATACTACTCTTCTTCGTCTGGCTGGGGCTATTCAGGTCGGCGATCCTCATTTGTCTTGCCTTTCTTTTGTTTACCTTCGCATGGCGAACGATCTCCTCGCTCTATATCGATCTCGCGGGCCCTGTGTTCTCGTCCCAGCTTCAGATGTTCATTGGACCCGGCGTCATGACGGTGTTCCAGTCGATTGCGTATTTTCTGACGCTTCTTCCCTTCCTCTGGGTCTTCAATTCGAGGGCGCTCGATGAATGGGCGCGGGCGACTCCAACTCCCGGACTGCCTACGTCCCAATCTCAACTGACCCTTTCGGACGTCACGTTCTACGCGTCCGTCCTCTTCTTGATCTTGCTTTTCGGTGCTCTGATTAAGGGAGGTGTCATTCCGTTGTTTGCCAGGATCGAGCGTTGGACCTTCAACGAACAGGCCGGTTTCCTCCATCGCCTGGTGATCGAACGAGGCGACATGCTCTGCTTCTGGTGGGGCACCATGTTCGTGGCCGAGCGATTGAGACGCCAACGATACGATTACCGCTTCGTGGGTTTGCTGGCCGTCCTCACCTTCTACATGTTTCTCGCGGGCGGGCGTTTCTCGCCGTTCTACCGATTTTGTGCGTTCTTTGTCATACCGTTTTCCGCGGTGCTGATCGTTCAGGCGCGAGATCTCGGGAGCGGAAGCTTGTTCAGCTTGCTGTCCCGGATTACCGACCGCCGCATCGTGCTGGCCGGCACCGGCGTCATTGCGCTGACGGCCATGATGATTGCATTCGCGCTCTATTGGAATCTGACCAGGGTCCGAGGGTTCGAGGGTCAGGCGGCGCTGGATGCTTTTGTCGAGCGCGTTCTGGTGCAGCCCTCGGAGATAGGATGGGCGTCCTATCAACGCGTTTTGGTCAACGGAGATTGGGACGCGCGCCACGTCTTCGATTTCCTGTTCGACCGCCCCATCGTTGCGGGACGGAACACGACCCCGCAGCTTCTTATGTCCGAAACCATTGGTGAGCCGCGGACGACGGAACACATCATGGGCGGTTTTCAGTTCGCGGGCGGGTTTCCCGAAATTTTCTTCGAACTGTTTGGTCCTTATTTCGGCTGGATCTTCCTGCTGGGGGCCGGTTGGCTCACTGCGCTCCTCTCAGCTGTCATGATCCGGTCGATCATCTTCGAACGATATCTGACGGCGGCTCTAGCTTTTTACGTGCTGTACGGCATCTACGTGATGTACATCGGCGGCATGCTGAACTTTGTCGCGACGCCGACATATTGGGTGAAGATTGCTGCGCTGTTTGCGGCAATCATTATCGAAGAGCGGGCGCCCATTCTTCCGTGGGTGCTGGCCGACAGGACTCGATTGTTTCGCCGCTTTGTGGTTCGAGGTCGGCAATTGCCCTGACACAACCCGCAATTCTGCCAAGCAACGAGCAAATGGCGATCTTCAATCTCGGCTCGATGGATCGGCCGGACGGCCGATGATCAGGGAGCCAAGCGTGAACAGATCCTCTTCGGAGAAGCCTCTGAAGCATGGTGCCAGTCGTTCCAGAATATGCCGCTCCGGCGGCCGGCGATCGGGCTGATCGCTGAGTAGCTCAAACCCGGCCTCTCTAAATAGTCTCAGATACTCGCTGTGGCGCAAACGATTGACGTACTGGAAGCGCGACTGGAAGGGCGCCCAATCCTCCTCGGAATAGGTCAGAAAGTTGAACGAGCTGATGGACGGATCGAAGCCTTTGAAGTGGTCGCCATAGTCGATCTGCATGAGGACCAGTCCATCAGGACGCATGATGCGCCGCAGCTCGTTCAAGATCGCCGCGATGTCACTCTTGGGAATGTGCTCGAGCGTTTCGACGGAGACCGCGCAGTCGATCGATCCGGCAGGCAGGCCTGTCGTCCGGGCATCGGCTGGCGCGCGATAGTCGATCCTCCAGGAACGTTCGAGGTCGTCTAGGGAATTGATATCAGGGTGTTGGGTGCCGCTGAGTCTGGAGATGATGGCGGCATTGGAGCGGATCAGCTCCAGCTTGGCCAGGCGCGCGATGTCGACCGTGATGAAGCGCTGCGCTCCATGCGCGCTGAAGGTGAGCGGAATGATCAGATCGCGCCCGGTGCCGAACTCGAAGCAGGTCGAATCCCGTAGCGGCCGTAGACCGTACGCTTCATGAACGCCCAGCAGCCGCCGCGCGAGCTTGTAGACGGATTTGACCTGCTTTTCGGGCCGCGGCAGCCGTCGTGTGACGTAGCGCTGCAGGGCGTAGTGGATGTCTTCGCCAAAGGGGATGTTCGACAGCACCGAGAACGCTCGCGCCTTTGCCTGCCAGCGCACGTCACTGATTCCTCGGTTGAATGGACGCCGTGGTTGGCGTGGTGCTGACGACCGGTCGTTGAAGCATGGTAGATGTCCACGATGGGCCCTGATCCGGCTGTTCAGGCGGGTACCATGTCGCATAGGCAGCTTGGTTATATGGGAGCCGCAGGCACAACGCAAGGTTGCAGGACGGGTCCGGAAGCAAGTGCGACCGAGGTCGAAGTGCCTCTTCCGGCTACGTCGCGGCCGCAGAGACAGGTTGCCCTCCAAGCTGCCGACGTGCTCGTGGCGAGCCGTGTATTCGGAGCCGCTCGCGTGGCGCCATTCCCGGTTGATTCAACGGTCGGCTGAGCGTAAACAGACGCTCAAATTACGTCGAAGTTTCAGCATGCGGGCCGGAAAATCGCGTATGGTTTGTCGAACGCCGCCGGCCGGTTCGGCCTGTGCTGGTCCATTGCTCTCCCGCCGAGTCTTGTCGAATGCCCGGTGAACTGCTGATTGGCGAGGCCGTTGCGAGGGGCTATCCGCCCGCTGTGCTGTATCTGCGCAACGACGCGACTGTCACCACGGAAGTCTGCGCATTCAACTACTTCTCGGTTTTCATGAAGGATCATCCGGAGGTGGACGCTCATGTCTGGTTCTTCGACGGAGCGGGCAAGCCGGCTGGATATTTCCACAGGGAACTTGGGGTCAACGGGCAATTGCAATTGCAGACGTCGGAGCTGTGTCCGGGCATTTCGGGAACGGTTGCGATGGCCCTGGTCCCAAAACACGAGACCAAGCTTCGTCCCGGACGGAAGGTGACCACCGGCTACTACGCACAATATTTCTCACAGCACGGGGCGATAACGTTGTCGCACGAGCGCGAACCCGTCGCGGCAGCGCCGTTCCCGACCTCTGCCTGGATGCAATCCTACCTCACGCGATTCCTGAAGGAGTCCGGCGTGGTGCTCGTGAACTCCTGCATGGCGTCCGAAGGCGTCTCGGTGGGGACGGCCCGGCTCATGGCCCTGGACGGCACCGCATTGGGCGAACGTGTGCTGCCGGAAATTGCGCCGATGGGCGCAGTCCGCATCAGCACGCTGGATCTTTTCCCCGAGGCTGACCGGCTGATCGGCGCGGCCGAAGGATTCGCCCTGGAGTTCAAGGGCACCAACATCGCCAGTCCGTTCAGCTATTATGAATTTGCCAACGGCAAGTTCAGCCTGCATCATTTTTAGGGGCGCGTGCGTGACTCGTTTCTCATCCAGTCCTTGGAAACCTTACGAGCCGAGATTCATGTTCCCGACTTTCGCGGGCGTCGAGTCGCGCATGGGTTTCTCGATCCCCGCCTGGTATCGTCCGGTCGACATCAGGTATCTCCGCAGCCTCATTGCCGGCAGCCTGCGCAAGAATTTTCGTGAGACGGTCAAGGATCTCGTTCCCGAGCTCGCCAGCCTGGTCGCCTCGGGCTTCAGCAAGAAGCTGAAATTCAAGCTGCACATCCTGTCGCGCGACGGCGAATACCGGGCGACCTACGAGTTTCCGAAGGACTACGCGCCGGGCGCCTCCGTCGAGATCGAGCTATCTCGTCTTTTCGCCTCGCTCAAGCTGCCGCAGGACGATTACCTGGTCATCGCCGTGATGTCGCGCGGACGCATGGACGGCTTCCGTTCGTCACCGGCCAGCTATTCTATGACCTATGTCGATCAGGACAACGTTGCGATCTACCGCACGGGCGCGTTTGCCCGGCCTTTGAACGAGGGCAGGCTCAAGGCACATGTCGGGTTCACGGGCATCAATCCGAAGATCATTGCGACGGACGACATCGTCAGCAGCCTGATGCTGATCAATCATTCCTCCGATCCCGAATATGCGCACTCGGCGCGGCCGACGTCGAGGCTGATCCGCGAGGACGGCGAGCAGATCGAGGGCGACTTCGGGGAGATTCCGCCGCTCGGAGCCCGCGAGATGTCGGTCGTCGACATGTTCGGCAGTCGCGTGTTCGACTTTCTCAAGCCATTCGGCGGTCGAGGGACTACGGTCACCACTTGCACCGGAATGACGCTTGCGAGCCTGCACTTGCAGCGCACGAACGACAATCGGCGGACGTTGCTCGGTATCGAGCACTCGCGGCCCGCGCACATGAATCTCGCAGGTATTCTGCAGCATTGATCAAGGAAATCGAGTGTCGGAGCAGGGGGCTATGCTGCCCTGGTCTGACGGCCTTGCTCTCGAAGGAATAAGCCGGCCGATTTCGTGGCCGCGAAGCGCCTCGCAAGCTGCTGAGCGCGAGGCGCAAGGCGGCAGCGGCGGCTTAAGCCCGGGCCGGAGCGTGCTTCGCAACTACGGTAGAAGGAGCGCCGGGCCCAGTCTCGTCGACGGCGTGCGCGGCGCAGGCCCGGTTACCAGACGCTCCGCCCTCCATCCATGACGAGATTCTGCCCCGTCATGTAACTCGATGCGTCCGAGCAGAGGAATTGCACGGCCGCGCGGTATTCGTCGACATCGGCCATGCGGCCCATCGGAATCAGTCGTGTCAGTCGCTCGACGAAGGTCGGGTCCTGGTTGTTGAAGACGCCCCCCGGCGAGATCGCGTTGACGCGCACGCCGTGATCGGCCCAATAGGTCGCCAGATATTTCGTCAGCCCGATCAAGCCGTGCTTGATCACCGAGTAGGTCACCGGCTTCACCGGCTGCTCTTCCTCGCGCGATACGTTCGGCTGTCGGTAGAGTCGTTGGTCCGGCGCGATCACGCCGAGATCGGAGGCGATGTTCAGGATCACGCCGCGGCCACGCGCCGCCATCGCACCGCCGAACACTTGCGCGCACAGCATCGCGCCGGTCAGGCCTACGGCGATCTCCGTCTGCCATTGCGGCACCGGAAACGCCTCGAAACGGGAAGAATGCATCACACCCGGTGCGGAGGTCACCTTGGGGTCGATCGCTGCGTTGTTGACGAGGATGTCGACGGAGACGCCGCGACCGGAAAGTTGCTCGTTGGCAGCCCGCACTGAGTCGAGCGTGGTGACGTCGATCGCCAGGGCGATCAGGTCGGCGGACGGCGCGTGCTGCTTGAGCGCGGCAACGGCCGCCTCGGCTTGCGCAAGCCCGACGTCGGTGACGATAACGCGCGCGCCGGCCTCGGAAAGCGCGGCGACATGCTGGCGCCCGAGCAGGCCGCCCGCGCCGGTTACGAGAGCGGTGCGGCCGGTCAGGTCATAGCGTGAAGACGGGCTTGCCATGCCAAGGCTCCTGTTCAACTGCGCAACTGGCCGCCGTCGGCGACGATGACGCTGCCGGTGATGAATGCCGCGCGGGGCGAGGCGAGGAATGCGACGAGGTCAGCGATCTCTTCCGGCTTGCCAAGTCGGCGCAGCGCCACCTCGCGCACAAGCATCTCCTCGACCGCGACCCTGTTTTCCGCAAGCTTGCGCGCCCAGGTGCCTTCCGCGGCCAGGATATTGCCCGGTGCAATAGCATTGATGCGTATGCCTTCGAGCGCCAGCGGGCGGGCCAGACCGCGCACGGCGGCATTCAGCGCCGCTTTTGCGGCGTAATAGGTGACGGGCGCGCCGAGCGCTGCCATGCCTGCGATCGAGGAGATGCAGACGATTGCGCGGTCGCCGCTGCCGCGCGCCAGCAGCGGCCGGGCAGCTTCGATCATGTTGGTCGTGGCAAAGAGATTGAGGTCCATCACGCGCGACCACTCAGCCGCAGTCTCCTGCCCCGGCGGTACGGAAGCGCCGCTACCGACATTGCAGACCAGGATGTCGAGGCGCCCCCAGCGCCGTTCGATCTCCTGAGTCAGGGCCGCGGTGCCGGCCGGATCGGTAACGTCGGCCACGTGCGCCGACGTGGTGCCGCCGATCGCAGCACGGGCGGCATCAAGCGCATCGGCGCCCCGCGCGGCGAGCGCGACCTTGGCGCCTTCTGCAGCGAGCGTCGTCGCGATCGCAAGCCCAATCCCGCGGCTGGCGCCGGTGACGAGAGCGACGCGATCGTTCAGCTCAAGTTTCATCGCGCGGCGTCCTCGATCCAGCCGATTGTCATGTCGCGATATCTGGCGAGCGCGCCGGCGTGATCGCCGTCGGCGGCGCGCGCGGTTTGCAGAATGTATTGGCCCTTGTAGCCGGAGCGCTCGATCAGGCGGATCGTCTTGGCAAGGTCAGCGTTGCCGGTGCCGAGCGGCACGGTGGTGCCACCGCGAATGCGGTCCTTGATGTGCACATTGAGGATGCGCCGCGCGTAAGCCGCGATCTCCTCATCGCTGTCATAGCCGAGCGAGGCGCTGTTGCCGCTATCGTAGTTGATGCCGAAGACGTCGGCCGGGAACGCCTCCATGAACTTGGCAAGCTCGCCCGGCGGCAGATCGGACTCGAAGACGATCTTGACGTTCTGCCTCGTCAGTGACTCCTGCCGAGCCAGCAGCACACGCTTCAACGTATCGCTTTCGCTCTCGCGCTCGATCTTGCCGTTGTCGACCAGCGGAATCACGACGAACTCGATGCCGATGCGGCTACAGGCGGCGACCAGGAGGTCGAGGTCGGCGACGAGCGCGTCGCGCACGACGGCATCGACCTTCCAAAATGGTGCCTGCATGAAGCAGTCGCCGGTCAGGCTCGGGATGCGCACGCCGTTCTCGCGCGACAGCGCCACAATCTCCTGCTGCCCCGGCTCCGTCATCAGCGGGTTCTCGCGCAGCCGTTCCTGGTCGATGGTCCATTCCATCCGCGTCAGGCCGAGCTCCTTCGCGCGCGGGAATTCCTCACGCCATTCGTTCCACGGGAAGGCCTGGATCTTGCCGTCGACCAGGGCCGAGAGCCGTCCCTGCATGAAGCCGATGCGTTGCAGCGTTGCAGTCACGATTTACTATCCGAGCTGATGGCGAGGCCTTTGGTGGTCCAGCCCCCGTCGACGAAGATCTCCTGGCCGGTCAGATAGGCAGAGGCTTCCGATGTCAGGAAAACGGCGGCCCCCACCATGTCGGCAGGCTGTCCCCAGCGGCCGAGCATGGTGTGGCGCCGCCTGTCTTCGTGCATGACGGGGTCGGCAAAACTTTTCGCGGTCATCTCGGTCGCGACGTAGCCCGGCGCGAGTGCGTTGACGCGGATGCCGTCGGGCGCGTAGTCGGCGGCGAGGGCGCGCGTCAGCCCGGCCAGACCAGCCTTCGCCGCGACATAGCCGGGATTGCCGGGAAAGCCGCGGACCGAGTTGATGCTGGTGACGTTGACGATCGCAGCCGAGCCCGGCCTCTTCAACAGCGGGTAGGCGGCAAGGATGGCGGCATAAACGCCGGTAAGGTCGGTCGCGACCGTGGCGCGGAAGCGCGAAATCTCGCTTTCCTCGCTTCTGGCGGGAAGGCTGATGCCGGCGGCATTGACCAGTGCGTCGATACGCCCGCCTTGCGCCTCGATCATGCGGAAGGCGTGATCGATCGCCTTGTCGTCGGAGAGATCGCAGGCGATGGCGGTCACGTCCTGCGGCGCGGTCCCGGAACGGCTGAGGCCGTACACCGTAGCGCCCGCATCTCGCAGGCCGGTCGCAATGGCAGCGCCAATGCCTCGCGAGGCGCCCGTGACCACCGCGATCTTGCCGGCGAGAGAAAAGGCGCTGAGGTCAGGCATAGCCGTAACTTCGCATGATGGCGGCGCAAAGCTTGACGTCCTCGGGACGGTCGATCTGGAACATCTTGTGACGGTCCATCACGTGGAATCCGATCTTGCCGCCGAGGCGGTTGTTCTGCTCGCGCAGCAGGGACGGGATCAGGACGTAGAACGACCCGTTCTCCAAATAGCGCTTCTCGATCTGCTGCCGCATGCGGCGGTTGCGATAATCGTAGTTGATCGGCTCCGGTCCGCTCGCGCCGATACGCCAGTTGAAATAATCCTCGACCTCGCAAACCGAGAGCAGGCTGTCGAGATGATCGCGATCGAAGGTCGCAAGCGCGTTCTCGATGTCGCTCGGTTCGCGGATCGGCGAGGTGGCCTGGAGCGCGACGATCCGCTCGAACCGGCCCATCCGCTCGTCGACCGCCTCGAGCGCATGCAGCCAGGCGGATTCGGAGGAGGCGAAGTCGCCCGAAATGTCGTCCGGGCGCCGCACGCCGACGGCTCCGGCGGCCTCGGCCGCGGCGAGGATGTTGTCGCTGTCCGACGACACCGCCACAACGTCGACGCCGCGGGCCGCGCGTGCCTGCTCGACCGTCCACGCGATCAGCGGCTTGCCGCAGAGATCGAGCAGGTTCTTGTGCGGGATGCCCTTCGAGCCGCCGCGCGCGGCGATCACGGCCAGCGTCTTGCGCGCCATCAGATGTGTCCCTCGAGACGCTCGAGCGCGGTCCAGAAGCCTTCGCCCATGTTCTTGTGGCCCTGCCAGATCTCGGGAATGAAGGACGCGGTCGGTGCATGCTTGCGCAGCACCTGTCCGATCTCGTCGAAATCGATCTCGCCTTCCCCGATCTGGAGACCCTCGCCGTCGAGCCCCTTGGCGTCGCCGAAATGCAAATGGGCGGTGTGCGGTCCGAGCTGGGCGAGGCCTTGAGCGAAGTCGAAGCCGAAATGATTGGCGGCGAGCTTGGTGTGCGAGATGTCGACGCACATGCGCAAACCATGCTTGGCGCAGAATGCCGCCGACTCCTCCGGGAAGATAAAGATGTTCTGGTGGCGCTGACCGCCGAAATGCCAGGGGAACGGAGCCATGGTCTGCGGCGTCAGCTCGACACCTTCCATGTCGAGTTCGGTCAGGCTCTGCGCGAAGATGCGGTAGCGCTCAGCCTTCTCCTCCGGCGGCAGCGGCTCGTCCATGGTGAAACCGCCGATATTGGCGACGATGGGCGGGCGCTTGGTCTTGGGAAAGTACTTCTTCAGGCCGCGGGTAATGTCGATCACCGCCTGGGTCTGCTCCAGCGAATAACGTCGCAGCGCCTCGTCCGGCGTTGCGAGGTCCATCAGCTTGGAGCCGGCAAACAGCTCGGGTGCGTGCACGACGAAGCCGAGATCGTAAGTGCCGGACAGGTAAGCCGCGGGGTCGCGCTCCATGTCGCTGTAGCTGAGATGGAATTCGATGATGTCGGGTTCGCAGATCTCCAGGAAGCGCTCGGTGTCGTGATAGCGCACGGGCACGCCCCAGGGACGATCGAAGCGGTAGCGACGTGCCTTTGCCGCGCCTTCATCGAGGTCGCTCTGGAAGAAATAATCGTCAGCCGTCATCGTCCGCGTCAGCTTGCGACCGAGCAGCGCCGGCATCTTCAGCGGCGACAGGCCCTGTCCCGGGCTCTTCACCGCGATGTCGGCTTCGGAGATCACGGTGCCGGCCGAAAGGTCTTTCGCGGCCACCAGGCTCTTGGCGAGGTTTTCACGGTTGATCAATTCGCCCTGGCTCAGCGCGCGCTCGGCCAGCTTCTCGCCGCGCGCGGCTTCCACCTCGCGGATGCCCGAGACCAGCGACTTGAATTCCTCCGGCTCCAGGCTTGCTGCATGGTCCGGACCTTCCATCTCGCGGTCGAGGGTGATGTGGCGTTCGATGACGACGGCACCGAGTGCCACCGCGGCGATCGACACCGCAATGCCGCGCTCGTGACCGGAATAGCCGACCACCGGATGAATCTCGCGGAGCGTCTCCATGAAACGCAGATGGATGTTGTGCAGCGCGGCCGGATAGGTGCTTTGGCAGTGTAGCAGCACGTAACTCGCGTTGCGCTCGTCGAGGAATTTCGCCGCGGCCTTGATCTCGTCCGTCGTGCTCATGCCGGTCGAGACGATCAGCGCCTTGCCGGTGGCGGCGAGGCGCGCCAGCAGCGGCAGATGGGTGAGGTCGGCCGAGGCAACCTTGTAGGCCTGCACGCCGAAACTTTCGAGCACGGCGACGCTGCTCGCGTCCCAGGGCGTGCAGAGATACTGGATACCCTTTGCAGCGCAGTACTCGGCGATCTTCTTCTGCTGCGCGGTCGGAAGCTCGAAGCGCCGCAACAGATCGAGCGTATATTCGACTGCAAGGTCGTCATCCTTGCCGGACAAGCTCGACGCACGATAGACCTCGTCGAGCTTGCGCATCTGGAATTTGGCGCAATCGGCCCCTGCGGCAACCGCGGCATCGACCAGCGCAATGGCGCGGTCGAAGTCGCCGTTGTGGTTGTTGCCGATCTCGGCGATGACGTAGCAGGGCTCGTCGTCGCCCAGAAGACGGTTGCCGATGCGGACCGGGGCAGGCTGTTTGGGCGATGTCATCAACATTCTCGTCTCATAGTCAGGTGAATCGCGCGGGAAAACGCGATTTCCACGTCCGCAGCCCGTTCTCTTCGAACATGATGCGCGAGCAGCTATGCCCCTGTTGTTCCAGCGCGGCGATCAGCTGGTAGCGCTCGAATGGGCGTACGAAGAACAGGAAATAACCGCCGCCGCCGGCGCCCAACAGCTTGCCGCCGACTGCGCCATGCTGCTTGGCGAAATCGTAGATCGCATCGATCGCGTCCGACGAGATCTTCGAGCTCAGCTTCCGCTTGGCGTGCCAGGCCTCGTCGATCAGACGCCCGCATTCCAGGAGTTGGCCGCGCAAGAGGTGTCGCCGGATGTCGCGCGTCACCTCCTTCTGCTTGGCGGCCGCGGCGACGGCATCGCTGGTCTCGTGCTGTGCCTTCTGGTCGCGATGGATGTCGCCGGAATCGCGGCCGGAGCCGGTGTAGCAGAGCACCAGGCTCTCCTCGAGCTCGGCGATGATGTTGGGATCGAGCCGCAACGGCACGATGGTGTTCTGGTCGGAGAAGAACTCCATGTGATTGAAGCCGCCGAACACGGTGGCGTACTGATCCTGCCAGCCGCCGGGAATGTTGAGCATCAGCCGTTCGGCCTGGAATGCCATCTCCGCGATCTCGTGGCGGTCCCACTGGTCGCCGCGGAATTCGTTGAAGCAGCCGATGATGGCGGAGGTGACCACCGCCGAGCCGCCGAGGCCGGAGCCGACCGGGAAGTCGGCGGAGACTTCGAGCTCGAACCCGTAAGCCGGCTTGATCAGGCGCACGACGGACTTGATCAGCGCAAGATCTCCGTCTGTTCCCAGTTCTGCGAGATTGTCGGCCTCGATCGTGCGGCGGAAATCGTGCGAATAGATCCGGATGCTGGAATCGTTCCGTCGTCGCAGCGTCGCGTGAGCGTACATCTTGATCGTGGCGTTGATGACCGCGCCGCCGTCATTGGCCACGAAATAGTGCGTCAGGTCGGTGCCTCCGCCGGAGAAGCTGATCCGCACCGGCGAGCGGGCGCGCGCGAACACTTCGCTTTCTTCGGACAGGTTGAACAGCTCGCGGCTGAACACGTCGACGAGCCGTCCTTCGCCATCGAGGATCGGCACCACGTGCACGCGCTGGTCGAGTAATTTGAGGATCTGCTCGCGCGGACCGCCGGTCCGGGCCCAGACGAAATTGCGGTTGATGCAGGTTGCGACCCGGTCCTGGATTGTGGTGCCGGTCAGCATGCGCCTGCGGATGTCGCCGTCCGTCACCGCGCCGACGATTCGCCCGCTCGCATCCTGCGCGAACAGGATGCCGAGCATGTTGGCATTCAGGCGCCGGAAGGCTTCCTCAATGGTTTCGGTCTCGGCGATGGTGACGAGGGTTCGTTCAAGCACGTTTTGGGGTCCAGAAAGGGCCGATTCCGGCCATATCGTAGCAAGGTTGGTAATACGGGAGCGGCAGCGACGATGCAAGGTTTCTAGGCCACGCCGGACTCGCGCCAGAACGGCGGGTGCAAGCATTTTGGCCGGGCCGTAGCCGATTTACATGGGCCGGGGCCCTTGGAGAAGGCTTCCGCAACGGGGCCGAACGAGATGGTCGCGACTGGAGGCAGCTCGGGGATCAAGTACGGGCATCACGCATTGCTTCTGCGCGACGGCGAGTGGATCTCGGCTGCGAAGGGATGCGCTTCACGCATCCGCGACTCGACGTCACTTGAAGTCAGCGTTCGTCCGCGATCACCTTGCCGTCATTCGGCAGTGCGCCGGGGCTGACCAGTTCGACGGCGCCACCGAGCTTGGTCACGGCGCGCAGAGTTCCGGCGATCTCTTCGCGCAGCGCCTCGCTCGCGGTCGCCGTTTCCGCTCTCAATGTCATCGCGTCGGTCTCGCCCTGCCGTGTGACCACGAGGCGTAGTCTTCCGAGCGAGGAATGACGCTTGCCGATCTCGGCGATCTGCTCGGGACGCACGAACATGCCCTTGACCTTCGTGGTCTGGTCGGCGCGGCCCATCCAGCCTTTGATGCGCATATTGGTGCGCCCGCATTTGCTTGGACCCGGTAGAGCGGCGGTGAGGTCTCCGAGCGCAAGGCGGATCCAGGGATGATGCGGGTCGAGCGACGTCACCACGATCTCGCCGACGTCGCCGGGCGCCACGGGATCGCCGGTGCCGGGCTTGACGATCTCCAGGATCAGATCCTCGTTGACGACCATGCCCTCGCGTGCCCCGGTCTCGAACGCGATGAGGCCGAGATCGGCCGTGCCAAAGGCCTGGTAGGCGTCGATGCCGCGCGCCTTGATCTCGGCCTGGAGCGACGGCGGGAACGCGGCCCCCGAAACCAGTGCACGCTTGATCGAGGAAACATCGCGGCCCGAGCTCGCCGCCGCATCGAGCAATATCTTGAGGAAGTCCGGCGTGCCGCTGTAGCCAACCGGGCGGTAGGCCTCGATCAGCTCGAATTGCTGCTCGGTATTGCCGGGCCCCGCCGGAATCACGGCGCAGCCGAGCGCACGCGCCGACGCATCGAAAATGAAGCCGCCGGGGGTGAGATGGTAGCTGAAGGTGTTGAGGACGATGTCATCGGGCCGGAACCCGGCCGCAAACAGGGCCCTTGCGCCGCGCCAGGGATCGGCCTGCCGTCCCTCCGGCTCGAAGATCGGGCCGGGGGAGGTGAAGAGGCGGGCGAATGAGCCGGGGGCCGCCGCCACGAAGCCTCCGAAGGGCGCAGAAGCCTTGTGCAAAGCGGGCAGTTCCGACTTGCGCAGCACCGGCAGGCCCGCCAGCGCGGTCCTGGAGGCCACGGCGGCGGGATCAAGACCCCTCAGCCGCTCGGCGTAGGCCGGGGCGGCCATTGCGGCTCGCAGGACCTCCGGCAGGCGGGAGAACAGATCGGCCTCGCGGGCTGCCGGCTCGCGCGTCTCGCGGGCGTCGTAATGGGCGGTCATGGCTGTTCTTTCCGTGTTGGCATCCGTTGCGCGCCGCCACCGGCATGGGTATCAGACCGCCATTGGTGAGGCCTGGAGAGGACCCGATGGCGGACATGGGAAGCATTGCGGCGGCGAATGAGGCTGCGGATGTCGTCGCGCGCCTGAAGCGCCGCATGGTCGACGAGGCGCTGCCGCTGTGGTCGACGGTCGGCTGGGATCAGGCCACCGGCGGCTTCATCGACCGGCTGCACCGCGACGGTTCTGCGGATGCGGCTGCGCCGCGGCGCGTGTTCGTTCAGGCCCGCCAGATCTATTGCTACGCCAAGGCGGCGCAGATGGGCTGGTATCCTGAGGGGCGCGCAGTCGCGCTGAAGGGACTGGAACATCTGCTGGCCAAAGCCAAGGCGCCCGACGGCCGGCCCGGCTTTGTGCATCGGCTGACGCCGGAGGGGACGGTGCTGGAAGGCCGGCGCGATGCCTATGACCACGCCTTCATCCTGTTTGCTCTCGCGACCGTCTACGCGCTCGACCAGGACGCGCAGGTTCGCGCCGAGATCGATGCGCTGCTCGCTTTCCTCGACGGCCATCTCCGTTCGCCGCATGGGGGCGTGCACGAAGGCCTTCCGGTGTCGTTGCCGCGCCGGCAGAACCCGCACATGCATCTGTTCGAGGCGATGATCGCCTGTTTCGACGCGACCCACGATCTGTCGTTCCAGAACCGCGCCGGCGAATTCTTCGCGCTGTTCCTGGCCAATCTGTACGACAAGCAAAAGCGCATCCTGACGGAGTATTTCGAGGAGGACTGGTCGAAGATCGAGCCGGTCAGCGTCGAGCCGGGCCATCAGGCGGAATGGGTCTGGCTCCTGAAGGGGTTCGAGCGCATCACGGGCTGCCCGACCGGGCAGCGGCGCGCTGAGCTGCTGGCGACCGCGATGCGCTATCGCGACGAGGCCACGGGCTGCCTGATCGACGAGGGGGACGACATCGGCAACATTCGACGCAGCACCCGCCGACTTTGGCCGCAGACTGAGATCGCGAAGGCGTGGATCGCGCAGGCGGAATCCGGCGAGGCGGGCGCGGCGGATGAGGCGCGCGCGGCGCTGGTGCGGCTCGAACGGCATTATCTCAGCCATCCCGTGAAGGGCGGCTGGTACGACCAGTTCGATCGCGACGGCAAATCGCTGATCGACATCATTCCTGCGTCGTCGTTCTATCATGTTCTCTGCGCGGTCACGGAAGCGGAGCAGGTGTTGGGTTAGAGCCATCTTGTTTTGACGCGTTTTCTTCACGCGAACCGGGTCCCACTTCGCTTGAAAACGCTATAGCCAGCGCTTGCGCCGCTTGAAGCTCTTGAGGTTCTTGAAGCTCTTGCGCTGGTCGCCGGCGCCGCCGAGATAGAATTCCTTGACGTCCTCGTTGTCGCGCAATTCGTCGGCGCTGCCGTCAAGCACGACCTTGCCCTGCTCCATGATATAGCCGTGGCTCGCCACCGAGAGCGCGGCGCGTGCGTTCTGCTCCACCAGGAGGATGGTGACGCCGAGGTCGCGGTTGATCTTCTGGATGATCGAGAACACCTCTTTCACCAGCAGCGGCGACAGGCCCATCGAGGGCTCGTCCATCAGGATCATCTTCGGGCGCGCCATCAGTGCGCGGCCAATCGCGAGCATCTGCTGCTCGCCGCCTGAGAGATAGCCGGCGAGGCCGGTGCGCTCCTTCAGGCGCGGGAAATAGTTGAAGACCATGTCGAGGTCGGTATCGACCTCGCGGTCCCTGCGGGTGAAGGCGCCGAGCTTGAGGTTCTCCAGCGACGTCATGTCGGCGACGATGCGCCGGCCCTCCATCACCTGGAAGATGCCGCGGCGGACGATCTTGTCGGGATCGATGCCGTTGATGCGCTCGCCCTCGAACAGGATCTCGCCGCGGGTGACTTCGCCGTCCTCGGTCTTGAGCAGCCCCGAGATCGCCTTCAGCGTCGTCGACTTGCCGGCGCCGTTGGCGCCCAGCAGCGCCACGATCGCGCCCTTGGGTACGTCGAGGCTGAGGCCGCGCAGCACCAGAATGACGTCGTCATAGACGACCTCGATGTTGCGCACGGCGAGGAGGGGAGGCGCGGATACGATGCTGGGTCGCTCGATCTGGGCCGTTTCACTCATGATCAGCTACTTTCTCGGTGTCGTCACCCGCGAAGGCGGGTGACCCAGTATTCCAGAGACGCCTGACGTTCCCCGAAAGGCCGCGGCGTACTGGATCCCCCGCCCTCGCGGGGGATGACAGTTCCGGGCTCGGCAAATGCTAGGCTCACCAGCCCAGCAATTCCGGCTTGCGTGGCAGCTCGACGGTCTTGACCTTCTCGAGCTTGATCGTGCCCTTGGCCATGAGGTCGTTGAGGTCGCCGTCGGTCGCGCCCGAGACCTTGGTACGGTAGAGGTCGACCTTGAGCGTGCCGCGATGGTCCTTCTCGGTCCAGGTCGAGGCATTGCAGACGCCTTCCATCCCGGCCGGCACCCAATCCTTCTTTTGGTGGAAGCCCTTGGCGACGTTCTCGCCGGTGGCGCCGCCGTTCTTGGCGGCCCACTCGATGGCCTCCTTCATGTAGAGTGACGAGCAGACGGCCGCGATGTAGTGCACCGGGCGATAGACCTTGCCGGTCGGGTCGGACATCTTGGAGATTTCCATCACCGTCTTCATGCCGGGCGCATCGCCGCCCCAGCTCACCGCGGTGCGCAACGGGAAGATCACGCCGTTGGCGGCATCGCCCGCGGTCTTCGCGGCGTTCTCGTCCATGCCCCAGACATTGCCGAGGAACTGGATCTCGACGCCGGCGGTCTTGCAGGCCTTCATCACCGAGATGTTGGAGGCGGCGGTGTTGCCGAGATAGGCGTAGTTGGCGCCCGAGGATTTCAGGCTCAGGCACTGTGCGCTGTAGTCACCCGGCGTGAGGGCGAACACCAGCGGCGGAAGCACCTCGAAGCCGAGCTCCTGCGCCATGGCTTCACCGGCGGCCTTCGGCGCGTTCGGATAGGGATGGTTGGCGCCCATGTGCACGAATTTCGGCTTGCCGGGCTTGCCCTTGGCCTTCCAGTCCTCGGCCGCCCACATCAGCATCGCGCGCAGCGCGTCCGAATAGCTCGGGCCATAGAAGAAATTGTAGGGGGCGGGCTTGGCCTTGCCGCTGACGCCCTCGGGATCGGTGAGTGCGGCGGCATAGGAGGCGGACATGTCGGGGATCTTGTCCTGAGCGAGGAAGCCGGTCAGCGCCTCGGTGTCGGCGGTGCCCCAACCCATGATCGCGGCGACCTTGTTGTCGGGCGCCGACCACTTCTTGTAGAGCGCAATCGCGCGCGGCACTTGGTAGCCATAGTCGTTGGTGTCGAGATTGAGCTGCTTGCCGCCGACGCCGCCGTTCTTGTTGACCCAGGCGAAGGTGTCGGCGACGGCCTGGCCAAAGGGCGTGCCGACGTCGGAGGTGCCGCCGGAATAGTCGGCGAGATGCCCGATCGCGATCTGCGCCTGAGCGCTCGCCGAGAATGCGGCGATCGCAAGCACGAGCGATGCGGTGCTCAAAAGGGACTTCGTCGTCATGGGTCGGCTCCTCCTGTTTATTGTTTAAGTGAAGTTGCCCGCGCTCAATGCGAGAACGGGTAGAGTTTCCAATACGCCTTGATCTGCCGCCAGCGATGCGCGAGCCCGTCAGGCTCGAACATCAGAAATGCGATGATGATCACCCCGATCGCGATCTCGCGCAGAAAGGTGATGTTGTTGTTGAGCGAGAGCGCCTGGTCGATCGCGCCGCCCTTCAGATGATGGCTCAGCCACTCCATCGATTCCGGCAGCAGCACCACGAAGGCGGTACCCATCAGCGTACCCATGATCGAGCCGGTGCCGCCGATGATGATCATGGCGAGGAACAGGATCGAACGCTCGATGCCGAATCCCTCCTGCGACACCACGAGCTGGTAGTGCGCATAGAGCGCGCCGGCGATGCCGGCGAAGAAGGCGGCAAGCCCGAACGACAGCGTCCGGTATTTGGTGAGGTTGATGCCCATGATCTCGGCGGAGAGATAATGGTCGCGGATTGCCACCAGCGCGCGGCCGTCACGGGTGCGCATCAGGTTGGTGACGAGGACGTAGCTCACGAGCACATAGGCCAGCACGACGTAGAAGTACTGCCTGTCGCCACGCAGCGTATAGCCGAAGATCGAGAAAGGCGCGGCGCTCGCCGGCACCGAGCCGCCGGAGAACCATTCGGCGCGCGAGAAGAAGTCGAGCAGGATGTACTGCGCAGCCAGCGTCGCAATTACGAGGTAAAGACCTTTCAGCCGCGCCGCCGGAATGCCGAAGATCAGCCCGACCAGCGCGGTGACGACGCCGGCGAGCGGGATTGCGAAGAACACCGGGATCGGCGCGTTGTTGGAAATGTAGGCGGAGGTAAATGCGCCGAGCAGGAAGAAGGCGGCATGGCCGATCGAGATCTGTCCGGTGAAGCCGACCAGGATGTTCAGCCCGAGCGCCGCGATCGAGAAGATGCCGATCTGGATCAGGATGCTCAGCCAATAACCGCTGAAGAATTGCGGCGCCAGACACAGCAGCAGCACGCCTGCGATGGCGAAGTTGCGGCTCGTCGCGGTCGGGAAGATCGTGGTGTCGGCCGCGTAGGAGGTGCGGAAATCACCAGCAGGAATGAGGGCAGGGCCGGCCATGGGTCAGATCCGCTCGATGTCGTGGGTGCCGAACAGCCCGTAGGGCTTGATCATCAGCACGATGATAAGGACGTAGAATGGAGCGATCTCGTAGAGATTGCCCCAGTGCAGATACTCGCTGTCGACATATTGGGCGACGTTCTCGAGCAGTCCGATGATGATGCCGCCAAGCACGGCGCCGCCAACTGAATCGAGCCCGCCAAGGATCGCCGCCGGGAACACCTTGATGCCGTAGGCGGCAAGGCCCGAGGACACGCCGTTCACGACGGCGACGACGACGCCGGCGACCGCCGATACCGTCGCCGAGATGGCCCAGGCCATCGCGAACACGCTCTTGACGGAGATGCCGAGCGACTGCGCAACCTGCTGGTTGAACGCGGTGGCGCGCATGGCCAGGCCGTATTTGGAGGCGCGGAAGAACCAGGCCATGCCGATCATCATGGCGACCGAGACCACCAGGCTCATGACATAGACGGTCTGGATCTGCAGTCCTAACAGGCTGACCGACTGGCTCTCGAACACGCGCGGGAACGGCTGCGGATTGACGCCGAAGATCCATTTCAGCGTCGCCTGCAGCACGGTGGAGAGGCCGATCGTCACCATGATCACCGAGATGATGGGCTCGCCGATCATCGGACGCAGGATGAGCACCTGGATCGCGATGCCGAAGACGAACATGAACACCAGCGTGATCGGCATGCCGATCCAGAACGGCAGCTGGTATTTCGCCAGCAGCGCCCAGCACACCCATGCGCCGACCAGCAGCAATTCACCTTGCGCGAAATTGACGACCTGCGTCGCCTTGTAGATCAGCACGAACGACATCGCGACCACGCCGTAGAGCGTGCCAACCACGAGGCCGTTGACCAGGAGCTGGATGAGGAAGGCGGTGTTCATGTGATATGCTGTCCTTCGCCTCTCCCCGCCTGCGGCCGGGGCAGTTCGATATGACCTGACAATTTGAGCGGAAAAGCCTCCACGGCGTCATGGCCGGGCTTGTCCCGGCCATCTACGCTTAGCCACGCGGAACGAAGAACGTGGATGCCCGGGACAAGCCCGGGCATGACGATTTTTTGCCAAGCCCCGACTGGCCTCACCCGGATCGCTGACGCGCTCCGGCCTCTCCCCGCAAGCGGGGAGAGGCGAAAAGCAGCACCGCGCGCGATGAACACCTGGCTCACTCCGCCGCCTCCGCCATGTGCCCGTGGCCGCCGAGGTCCACCACAGGCAATGTCGTCCGCACGCGCTGCGTGGTGCCGTCCTGGAAGCGGATCACGGTGTCGACGGGGATGTCGGAATCGCCGCGGTAGATCGCGTCGATGATGCCGGCGTATTTCTCGTTGATGACGCTGCGGCGCACCTTTCTCGTGCGGGTGAGCTCGCCGTCGTCGGCATCCAGCTCCTTGTAGAGCAGCAGGAAGCGCGAGATGCGCTGGGCCGGCGGCAGCGTGGCGTTGACGGTCTCGACCTCCTTGCGCAGCAGCGCATAGACCTCGGGCCGCGAGGCGAGGTCGCTGTAGGTGGTGAAGGAGAGGCGGTTCTTCTCCGCCCATTTCGAGATGATGGAGTAGCGGATGCAGATCATCGCCGCGAGCGCGTCGCGGCCGGCGCCCAGCACCACGGCTTCGGCGATATAGGGCGAGAATTTCAGCTTGTTCTCGATGAATTGCGGCGAGAAGCGCTCGCCGCGCGAGGTCTCGGCGAGATCCTTGATGCGGTCGATGACGACGAGCTGGTTGTTGGCGTTGAAATAGCCGGCATCGCCGGAGCACATCCAGCCATCCTTGATGTCGGCGGCGCTCGCTTCCGGGTTCTTGTAGTAGCCTAGGAACATGTTGGGATGCCGCACCACGATCTCGCCGACGCCGTGGACGTCGGGATTGTCGATGCGGATCTCGACATTGTCGGCCATCGGCACGCCGGTCGTGTCAGGATCGACCTTGCCCTCGGGGTGCAGCGTGTAGGCCCCGAGCAGCTCGGTCTGGCCGTAGAGCGTGCGCAGCGGCACGCCCATCGCCTGGAAGAACTTGAAGGTCTCGGGGCCGAGCGCCGCGCCGCCGGTCGCGGCCGAGCGCAGGCGGGTGAAGCCGAGACGGTCGCGCAGCGCGCGGAACAGGATGGCGTCGGCAAGGCCCGAGCGCTTGCCCTGTTCGAGCGCGGCGAGGCCGCTCTTCATGCCGACGTCGAACAGGCGCTGCTTGAGAGGGGTTGCGTCCATCACCTTGGCGCGGACGTCGGCGGCGATGGATTCCCAGACCCTTGGGGCAAAGAGCACGAACGTCGGCGCGATCTCGCGCAGATCGTTCATCATCGTCTCGGGCTCTTCGACGAAGTTGATCTTCATCCGGCACAGGAGGCCTTTGCCGAGCACGTAAACCTGCTCCATGATCCACGGCAGCGGCAGCACCGAGACGTATTCGTCGTCCGGTCCCTTCGGATCGAAGGCAAGATAGGTCGCGCAGTGACCGAGCACCCGGCCGGCGGCGAGCATCGCGAGCTTGGGATGGGACGTGGTGCCCGACGTCGTGCAGAGGATGGCGACGTCCTCGCCCTTGGTCGCATCCACGAGGCGGTCGTAGAGCTCCGGTTCGCGAGCGGCCCGCGCGCGGCCGAGCTCGGCGAATTTCTCCGCCGACATCAGGCGCGGGTCGTCGTATTTCCGCATCCCCCGCGGATCGGAATAGATGATGTGCTTCAGCTTCGGCGCACGCTCGGCGAGGGTGAGCAGCTTGTCGACCTGCTCCTCGTCCTCCGCGAAGACGAGCCGCGCCTCGCCATAGTTGAGCAGATAGGAGGCCTCCTCGTCGAGGACGTCGCGATAAAGTCCGAGGCTGAGGCCGCCGATCGCGTGGGTTGCCACTTCCGCCGCGACCCAGTCCGGCCGGTTGTCGCCGATGATGCCGATGACATCGCCGCGGCCAAGGCCCATTTCGACGAGACCGAGCGCGAAGTCGCGCACGCGGGCCTGATAGTCGTTCCAGGTGAAGAGCCGCCAGAGCCCGAGATCCTTCTCGCGCAACGCGATTTCGTTGCCGTGCTCCTTCGCGTTGAGCCGGAGCATCTTGGGATAGGTGTCGGCCTGCGCGACGCGGCCTGCGTAATCCATCATGCCGCGCTCTCCTGCGCCGGCGGTGCATCGTCGGGATCGACCAGTACCTCGTCTTCCTCGCCAAGATAGGCACGCCTGACGTGAGGATCGGCGAGCACCGTCGCAGGGTCCCCTTCGGCGATCTTCTTGCCGAAATCCAGCACCATGATGCGATGGGAGATGTCCATCACCACACCCATGTCGTGCTCGATCATCACCACCGTCATCCCGAACTCCTCGTTGAGGTCGACGATGTAGCGGGCCATGTCCTCCTTCTCCTCGAAGTTCATGCCGGCCATCGGCTCGTCGAGGAGGATGAGGCGAGGCTCCAGCGCCATGGCGCGGGCGAGTTCCACGCGCTTGCGCAGGCCATAGGAGAGGGTGCCGGCGGTGGCTTTCCGCACCGACTGCAGATCGAGGAAATCGATGATCTCCTCCACCTTGCGGCGGTGCTCGAGCTCTTCCTTGCGCGCGCCGGTGAGCCAGTACAGCGAGCCTGTCAGGAAATTGTTCTTCAGAAGGTGATGGCGGCCGACCATGATGTTGTCGAGCACGCTCATGTGGTGGAACAGGGCCAGGTTCTGGAAGGTGCGGCCGATGCCGAGCGAGGCTCGGGCATTCGGCGTCAAGCCGGTGATGTCGCGATCCCCGTAGAAGAGCTGGCCTTCAGTCGGCTTGTAGCGACCGGAAATACAGTTCACGATCGAAGTCTTGCCGGCGCCGTTGGGACCGATGATCGAGAACAGCTCGCCGTCCTTGATGGCGAAACTGACATCGGTCAACGCGCGGACGCCGCCAAATCGCAAGGACACGCCGCGCACTTCAAGACTGTTAGCCACCAAACGAAACCCTCCCGGTGATGGCGCTTTTTAGCGGCGCTCTTCGTCCGTTCTGTCCGGCGATCCTAGTACGGTGATGCCGGTGAGGCCATGCAGCAGATGGTCTCGACCGGAGCCGCGCCACTCTCGTTCCCGTTTGGGATCAAAAGCCGCATCGCCCGAGGTGGTCCTCAATAGGGGAAAGCGCTATTTTGAAATGTCTCGCGGCTGACAATTCTGCGACAAAGTTTGCCGGCGGCAGCGGCCTTCATCTTTCGTCGGGTGGCAGTCGTCATAATCATGTTGCAATGCAACAGAAGGTGGAGTG
Source organism: Bradyrhizobium sp. LVM 105 (assembly GCF_003957705.1). NCBI lineage: Bacteria > Pseudomonadati > Pseudomonadota > Alphaproteobacteria > Hyphomicrobiales > Nitrobacteraceae > Bradyrhizobium > Bradyrhizobium sp. LVM 105. The sequence goes on from NZ_QZMV01000001.1 coordinate 1,019,138, forward strand.
ACCAAACGGTGCGGCTGGCCGCGAGATCATGATTTCAGAAGATCATCTGAAGCGCGTCGCCGCCTGGTCGCGCGAGCTCACGCAAGCGGAGATCGAGGTCGCGCGTGCCGGGATCACGGAGCGGTCCTACGGCACCGGCGAGACTGTGTTCATGCGCGGCGATATCTTTGCCTATTGGGCCGGCATGGTGCGCGGCCTTGCCCGCATGGGTGGGGTCTCCCGGGACGGCAAGGAGACGAGCTTGGCCGGGCTGACGGCAGGGGCCTGGTTCGGCGAGGGCAGCGTGCTCAAGAACGAGCCGCGCCGCTATGACGTGGTCGCGCTTCGCGACAGCCGCGTCGCGCTGATGGAACGCAGCGCCTTCATGTGGCTGTTCGAGAACAGCGTCGGCTTCAACCGCTTTCTGGTGCGCCAGCTCAACGAACGGCTCGGCCAGTTCATCGGCATGCTCGAGGTCAATCGCACCCTCGATGCGACCGCGCGCCTTGCCCGCAGCATCGCCTCACTGTTCAACCCGATTCTCTATCCGGAATCGACCGCGCATCTGGAGATCACCCAGGAGGAGATCGGCGCGCTCTCCGGCATGTCCCGCCAGAATGCCAACCGCGCGCTGAACCGGCTGGAGAAGGAGGGACTGCTGCGGCTCGAATATGGCGGCGTCACCATCCTCGATATCGAGCGGCTGCGCGGCTACGGGGATTAGGGCGACCTCATCGCACATTGGCGGGCGCGTGCACCGGCCAGAGATCGGCGCGCCAGCGGATCGCGATCGCCAGCATCGCGATGAAGCCTGCGGCGGCATAGAGCGAGCCGGTCGCGGAATAGCCGATGACGTCGATCATGCTGCCGGCCGCGAGCAATCCGATCGGCAGGCCGTAGATTACCATCATGCGCACGCCCATCACGCGGCCGCGCAGGTGCGCACTGGCCGTGCGCATCAGGATCACGGCTGCCGAGATCATCGACATGCTCTGGGCGATACCGGCGAGAACGAGGCAGGCCATCGCCACCGGCATGGTCCTGATTTCGACGAATACCAGCAGCATGGCGTACCAGGCCAGCGTCGCGCCGATCAGAAGCCGGGCAATGCGGACGCCACTGACCAGGCTGAGCGTGACGGAGCCGATCAGCGAGCCCACGGCGAAACTCGCCGAGAGATAACCGAGGCCGGTCTGGTCGGTATGAAAGATCTCGCGGGCGATGTAGGGCAATAGGCCGCCAGTGAAGGGAAATGCCGTGAGATTGGCCAGGAAGGCGACGCACAGCGCCGCGCGCATTGCCGGGCCATTCCAGGCGTAGACGATTCCCTCCTTGAGGTCGCCCAGCAGTCGCGACACCGCGTGGCTGTTGGCCGGAAGATCGCTCGTGATGACGGTTCTCTTGGGCCGGGTCAGGCAGAGCATGAGAAGCGCGGCCACGAAGTACAGGCAGGCGATCGCCACATAGACGAAGCCGATGCCGAGGACGGCGAACAGCCCGGCGCCGGTCAGCGCGCCGGCGATGCGCGCGCTGTCCTGGGTGGTGCGTGCAACGCTGATGGCGCCTACCAGCTGCTCGGCCGGCATGATCTCGGCGAGCAGCGCGCCCCGGACGCCGAGATCGGAGGGACGAATCAGGCCCATGATCGCGACGATGATCATGACGCTCAGCGGCGACAGATGACCGGTCAGCGCCAGAACCATGATGGTTGACGAGAGCGCCGTATAGGCAAGGCGCATCACCACCAGGAGATCGCGATGGCCCATGCGATCGCCGATCATGCCGAACACCGGCGCGACCAATGTCCCGACGAACTGGAGCGAGGCAAGCACGGTGAGCAGCAGCACCGATCCGGTCTCGACCAGGATGTACCAGCCGAGCACCAGCGTCTCGACCTCGAACGCCCAGGAGGTGAGCAGATCCGACGGCCATTGAAAGCGATAGTTGCGAATGCGGAACGGCGCGAGCGCGGAAGGTCGTGCGGATGTGCTCAAGATGCGATGACGGGTTTCACGGCGATTCCCTGCCCTTATTTTTGTTCTTCTGTTCGGCAGGGTAGCCCCGGCGATGCCCCTGTCAATTGGCGCCACCGCATGCCCCCATGTTTGCCGACGACGTGCGGTGAGCCGGTGCGCCCGCAGCATTGCTTCGCTGCCAGCCGATACGGAGAGGTAGATTAGCCCGCTTGCTCTTCCGGCGCGCAAAGCCCATTCTGGTCTGCATCCTGGGCCCATTCGGCAGGTCCGGTAGATCGCGCCGTCGCGGCTTCCGCGAGGTCTTGACCCATGAACTGCTCTCGCTGTGGTTTCGAGGTCCAGAGCGGCTTTGCCTTCTGTCCGAAGTGCGGCACGAAGCAGCCGAACCCGTGCCCTGGCTGCGGCTTTCCATGCGCACCGGATTTCGCCTATTGCCCGAAATGCGGCGTCTTCGTCTCCGAGGTCCCCCCGGGCGGCGGGCAGGCGCCGACGAGCCTGACGACGCTTCCGATCCGGCCGTCCTCTCCGCCGCTCGTGCCAGCGGATGCTGCTCAGGTCGCATTTGGATTTCAGTCGGACAAGATCGACAGCGAGGCGAACCGCCGTACCATCACCGTGCTGTTTGCCGACCTCAGCGGCTTCACCGCGATGAGCGAGCGGCTCGACCCCGAGGTCATGCAGACGCTTCAAAACGAGCTGTTCGAAGAGTTGACGGCCGCGGTGCAAAGCTTTGGCGGTTTCGTGGACAAATTCATCGGCGATGCGCTGCTTGCTCTGTTTGGTGCCCCGGCAGCGCACGAGGACGACCCGGAGCGGGCGGTCCGCGCTGCCCTCGACATGATCGGCCGGACAGCGCGTCTCAGCCAACGCGCGAAGGCGTATGCAGGTTCGCCGCTGCTGCTCCATGTTGGCATCAACACCGGGCACGTCGTCGCGGGCGGGCTCGGTGTGGGCGTTGCCAAATCCTATTCGGTGACCGGCGATACAGTGAATACCGCCCAGCGGCTACAGTCGATGGCGGCCCCGGGCGAGGTGCTGGTCGGGCCATTGACCCACCGTCTGACGCGGCATGCGTTCTCCTATGACTCGCTTGGCGAGGTCTCGCTCAAGGGCAAGATGGGCAGCGTGCTGGTGCACCGCCTGAAGGAGCCGCTCGACATGCCCCGTGCGGCACGCGGCCTCGACGCGCTGGGCCTCAATGCGCCGTTGATCGGGCGCGACGCCGAGCTTGCGCGCATCATCGGCTGTCTTGATCTCGCATGCGGCGGCGCAGCTCAACTGGTGCGGCTGGTCGGTGAAGCCGGCATCGGGAAAACGCGCCTGGTCAGCGAATTCGCCGCCCGTATCCGCGACGAGGATCGATTTGCACGCGTGGCGATTCGGCGGGTGGCGTGCTCGCCGCTGGGCGAACAATCCTACGGCACACTCGCCGCCGTGTTGCGCAGCGCCTACGGCATCGCGCAGAAGGCTGGCGCCGCAGAGGCGGAGGCGAAGGTCGCCGAAGCGCTGTCGGAGCTCGGCCTCGCGACTGACGAGGCCGACCGACTGATGCCCCTCTACCTGCACGTACTCGGCCTCGGCGACCCCAACGCCGTGCTCAGGCATGTCGAGCCCGAACAGCTCCGCCGGCAGATATTCTTCGCGATCCGCACCGTCTTCGAACGCCGCCTGGCACTGTCGCCGCTGCTGATCATCGTCGAGGATCTGCATTGGGCGGATGCGGTATCCCTCGAAGCGCTGCGGTTCCTGATGGACAGAATGGAGCGGACGCGGCTGATGCTGCTGTTTACGCATCGGCCGATGCTGGAATTGGACCAGTTCGGTTCGAGCAAGATCAGTCACACGACCCTTCGGCTGCCCCCGCTCGACGACGCCGAGGGACAGAGGCTGCTCGCGGCTTACTTCAGTCGCGTTTGGCGTGACCCACCGGGACGCCTGTTCAGCCGAATCCTCGACCGCGCCGGCGGCAATCCGCTTTTTCTCGAGGAGATCATACGGGGCCTCATCGAGGCCGGCACGCTGGAGCGCGACGGCGCGCAGTGGCGGATGACGTCGGACGAAGCCGCCGCCGATATTCCGGCAAGCATTCAGGCGTTGTTGCTGGCGCGCCTCGACCGGTTGCCGCCTCAGGTACGCCGGCTGGCACAGGAGGCCGCGGTGATCGGCCCGCGTTTTGATGCGGCGGCTCTCGGTGCGGCGGCAACCGAGCCGGCGGGGGTTGAAGCAGGGCTGGAACGTCTGTGCGACGCGGAGATCATCGAGGAGGTCGCGGGCTCGAACTCGATTTCGCTGCGGATCTACCGCTTCACGCAAACCATGCTTCAGGACGTGATCTATCAAAACCTGCTTCTGCAGCGCCGGATCGAGCTTCATGGACGGATTGGTGGAGCGCTCGAGAGGCTCTACGGCAACGAGCCCGAGCGCCTCGAAGATCTCATACTGCTCGGACATCACTTCAGTCTGAGCGCGAGCAAGCCGAAGGGCGCGCGTTATCTGCGCGCGGCCGGCGATCGCGCACGCGCCAGCTATGCCAATGACGATGCCATCCGTCTCTACCAACAGGCCCTCGCCGTGCTGTTGACCGGCGGCGAACTGGAGCCGGAACGTCTGGTCCTGTATGAGCGGATTGCGGACCTCTGTGGTGCGGCTGGCCGCCGGAACACGGCCGAGGAGCACTATCAGAGCGCGTTGGAGGGTCATCGCGCCAGACAGGACCGGATCGGCGAAGCGCGGATTGTTCGCAAGCTTGGCCGATTGTTGTGGGACGCCGGCAAGCGGATCAAGGCAGAGACGCATTACGCCGAGGCGGCCAAATTGCTCGGAGGGACCGACGCGCCCATCGAGTGGGCGCATCTCTTGCAGGAGCGCGGCCGTCTCGCGTTTCGGACGGGCGATCACGTAGCCGCCGCAAAATGGGCAGACGAGGCGCTCGGCTATGCACGCTCAGTACCGGCGGACGGGGACGAGCAGGCCAGGCTCGAGGCGGCACGGGCCATTGCCGAGGCCCTCAACACCAAGGGGGTTGCGCTGGCGCGGCTTGGACGACACGAGGAGGCGGTCCGCGAGGTGGAGCAAAGTGTCGCGACCGCCGAAGCGGCCGGGCTCCTTAACGTAGCGTGCCGCGGCTACACCAATCTCGGCGTGCTCTACACGATCGTTGACCCGGCGAAAGCAGTGGAGGTCTGCCGACGTGGACTCGATGTCGCGCGCCGGATCGGGGATCTCGGCTTCCAGGCGCGTCTGCTTGCCAATTTCGCCGTTGCTTGTTGCACCTTTACGGACAGATGTACCGAGGAAGGAGTGCCGGCTGCCGAAAGGGCAATCGAAATCGACCGTGCGCTCGATCAGCGCGAGCATCTCTCCGTGCCCTTGATTGTGCTTGGGCAGATCCATCAATGCCATTTCCGCCCGGATCTGGCCGCCCTCTGCTACAATGAAGCAATCGAGGTGGCGAACGAAACCGGCGAACCGCAGCAGCTTTTTCCATGCTATGATGGTCTCGCGACGCTGAGCCTTGATCGAGGCGACATGCCCGAGGCCGACCGATATTTCGCGCTGGCCCATGATGTCTGCGCCCGCCACGGGCTTGATCCCGCCGGGCTGATCGTACTGCCATTTCTTGACTAGGTCATATGAAGGAGTTCAACCATGTCAGAACTTCATGCCGATGGACCGCTTCAACCCGGCGATCGCGCACCGAACATCGTGCTGGACGCCATCACACGCGATGGAACGATCGCGCTCCAGGATTTTCGCGGACATAGTCCGATAATGATCGGCTTGTTTCGAGGGCTGCACTGCCCGTTCTGTCGGCGCCATATCGCGGCACAGGCGCAACTCGATGCAGCCCTGCGCGACAAGGGCGTCGAAAGTCTCACGATCGTGAATACGCCGATCGAGCGCGCGCGGCTTTACTTCCGCTATCATCCATTGCCCAATCTGCTCGCCGCGTCCGACCCCGAGCGGGTCTCGCACCGCGCGTTCGGTCTGCCCAATCTCGAGTTCACGGAAAAGGAGACCGAGTGGCCGCGCAAGGTGGGTATGGACGTCGTCATGAGCATGCAGGTCGATATGCCCGGCGAAACGCCGGGGCCGATGAATCGGTTGGCAGCTGCCGAGTACCTCAACAACAAGGACGGCTACGAGATCACGGAGGCCGACCAGCGGATGGCGGCAACCGGTCAGGGCCAGCTGTTCGGCCAGTTCCTGCTCGATCGTGAGGGAATCGTGCGTTGGACCTTTACCGAGGTTCCTGACGGTGGCCTGCGCATGTTCGGGGCTCCGAGCCCTCAGGAGGTGATGTCGGCCGCCTCGCAGGTGGCAAGCTAAAGCATGATCCGGAAAAGTGCGCAGCGGTTTTCCGAAAAGATCATGCTTAAACAACAACCTAAAGCGCGATGACGATTCATCCTAATCGCATCGCGCTTTAGGCATCGTCGCCTAGTGATTAACCCGCTACCTTCGGCCGTTTCTCGGCGAGCGCTGCCGCCATCGCCGAGATCAGCGGGCGCATGAAGTACGCTTCCTCCGCCGGCGAAACGTCGGTGCGCAAGCCATGCGCGGCGAGCTCTCCGGAGACTGCAGGGCCGACCGACGCAATCAGCGTCTGTTCGAGGCCGGCGCGCAGCTTGGCCTCGCTGCCATGCGCCTTCGCGGCCTCGATCAGGCGGCGGACCTGGCCGAGATTGGTGAGCGCGAGGGCATCGATCCGTCCCGCGGCCATGTCGTCCACGGCGGCGATGATGTTGGCATCGGCGGCCTTGGAATCGTAGACATAGGGCAGCACCGTATCGACCGCGGCGCCTTGCGCGGCGAGCGCGTCGGTCAGCGCGCTATGATCCTTGTCGGGATAGAGCTGAAGTCCGAGGCGCCGTTCCCTGAGGTCGAGCCTGCCCAGCATCTCGATCACGCCCTCGGTGGTCGGCTTCTCGGTGGTCTGCTGCGCCTCCAGACCGATCTCGCGCAGCGCCTTGCCGGGCTTTGGGCCGCGGGTGAATTTCCGCGCCTTGGCGAGCGCCGCGACAAGGGCAGCGTCGAGCCCGCGGGCGCGGGCAAGCTTCATGATCCGCCGTAGACCTTCGCCGGTCATCAGCACGAGATCGTCAAGCGGCTGCTCAATGGCGCGGCGGATCCAGGCCTCGACCGGAGCCGGGTCCGGCGCGTCGTGGATGGTGAACATCGGGCATTGCACGACCTCGGCGCCTTGCTCGGCCAGCAGCTTGGAAAACTGCGCCTCCTCGCGCGTTTCCAGGATCAGGATGCGATAGCCGTTCAGGCGGTCGGCCATGGGGATTCTCCGGTGGTCATTCGCAATCGTCCGTTCATCCTGACTCCGTGCATTGTGCTGAAGCAAGTCTCGGGATTGGCGCAAGGGCGGGGTCGGTGCTAGAGCAGGGCGCAGATCGCAGGTCGTTCCGCTGCACAAACCTTCATCAAGAGCCAAGCCCGTTCATCAACATGCCCGATCATCAATATGTTCTGACCTTGTCCTGTCCGGATCGGCCCGGCATCGTCTCGGCGGTGTCGACGTTCCTCGCCCACAATGGACAGAACATTCTCGACGCCCAGCAGTTCGACGACATCGAGACCAAGAAGTTCTTCATGCGGGTGGTGTTCACCGCGGCCGATCTTGCCGTGGAACTGTCGGCGCTGCAGACCGGCTTTGCCGCGATCGCCGAGCGTTTCGGCATGGAATGGCAGATGCGCGACCGCGCCGCGCATCGCAAGGTGATGCTGCTGGTGTCGAAGTCCGACCACTGCCTGGTCGACATCCTCTATCGCTGGCGCACCGGCGAGTTGCCGATGACGCTGACTGCGATCGTCTCCAACCATCCGCGGGAGGTCTATGCCGGGCTCGATTTCGGCGGCATTCCGTTCCACCACCTGCCGGTGACCAAGGAGACCAAGCGCGAGCAGGAAGCGCAGATCATGGACCTCGTCGGCAAGACGAAGACCGATCTCGTCGTGCTCGCCCGCTACATGCAGATTCTGTCGGATGATCTGTCGGCCAAGCTTTCGGGCCGCTGCATCAACATCCACCACTCGTTCCTGCCGGGCTTCAAGGGCGCAAAGCCCTATCACCAGGCCCATGAGCGCGGCGTCAAGCTGATCGGCGCCACCGCGCATTACGTCACGCGCGATCTCGACGAAGGCCCGATCATCGACCAGGACGTCGAGCGCATCAGTCATCGCGACACGCCGGAAGATCTGGTTCGCAAGGGTCGGGACATCGAGCGCCGCGTGCTGGCCCGCGCGATCCGCTACCATCTCGACGATCGCGTCATCCTCAACGGCCGAAAGACCGTGGTGTTCGTGGATTAGCGAATGGGGAGTGGCGAGTAGCGAATGGGAGAGGGTATATTCGCCACTCCCTATTCGCCATTCGCTCCGTTAGCGCACCGGGCTCCCCGACGTCGTCGCCGTCGCGCCCTTCTGCGCCTGCTCTTCCTTCTCGCGGTCCGCGGCCGGCAGCAGCCGTTTGCGCTCGCGTTCCTTCATGTAGGCGTCGTATTGCGGTGTGCCCGGCCGCGGCGGGGCATCGGCCGGCAGGCCGCCGGCCCATTGCGGGACGTAGTCACCCATGCCGGCGGAGAGCTTCTCGTTGACCGTGCCGCAGCCTGCAAGGCCGGAAGCGAGCAGGGCGACTGCGGCGATCGAAAGCGGACGGGTGCGCATGGACATCTTTTGGGTCGTGCCCGATCGGGCCTGGATGAGGAGCGCCGGATGGCGTCAGCGGCGAACCATAGCTCTCAACCAGTAAAATTGGCCTATTCAGCGGTGGGGGAGAATGTATACATGATTGGTATTATAATACGCAAACTTCGGTCTTGAAGCGCTCGTTTGAGCTGATACGGTATACATTACGTGCTTTCGTTCAGGTGGCTTGGGTCAGCGTGACGAGGGGCTTCACCGCGGAGCCGTGAGATGTCCAGATTCTGCAAGTGAGAGGCGGAATCCTCCATCCACTGCATCGTGCGGCCTCCTTAGAGTGGCGCGTCAACGAGCCATCGCCATCCGGGCAAGGGGCTTTTTCGTTGACAGGACCATTTCATTTGTACAATCGTACAAATCTCTCCCGCCCGACGTTGAGGCGGATCACGCGGCTTGCGCCGAATGGTCGCCCAACGTCCGATTGACAACGGGGTTGCAGAGGACGCCATGTGGCCGCACGGCATGGCTTGTCCGCAAGTGAAGAGCGGCAAGGACCGGGCACTCGGTCCGGCTCACAAGAACGCAGGAATGAAGGGGAGGGACATCTGATGTTCGAACGCAAGATTTTTTCGCGGACTGCCGTAGCGGCCGCCATCGCAAGCCTCGCGGCCGTCGCGCCGGCCAAGGCCCAGGACAGCGTCAAGATCGGCCTGATCCTGCCGATGACGGGCGGCCAGGCCTCGACCGGGAAGCAGATCGAGAACGCGATCAAGCTTTACATGCAGCAGAAGGGCGACACCGTCGCTGGCAAGAAGATCGAGATCATCGTCAAGGACGACGCCGCGATCCCGGACAAGACCAAGACTGCCGCGCAGGAGCTGATCGTCAACGACAAGGTCAACTTCATCGCCGGCTTCGGCGTGACGCCGGCCGCTCTCGCCGCCGCGCCCCTGGCCACCCAGGCCAAGATTCCGCAAATCGTGATGGCGGCCGGCACGTCCATCATCACTGAGCGCTCGCCCTATATCGTGCGCACCAGCTTCACGTTGGCGCAGTCCTCCACCATCATCGGCGACTGGGCCGTCAAGAACGGCATCAAGAAGGTCGCGACGCTGACTTCGGACTACGCGCCGGGCAATGACGCCCTCAACTTCTTCAAGCAGCATTTCACGGCCGGCGGCGGCGAGGTGGTCGAAGAGGTCAAGGTTCCCCTGCAGAACCCCGACTTCGCGCCGTTTCTGCAGCGCATGAAGGACGCCAAGCCCGACGCGATCTTCGTGTTCGTGCCGGCCGGCCAGGGCGGCAACTTCATGAAGCAATATGCCGAGCGTGGCCTCGACAAGGCCGGCATCAAGGTGATCGGGCCGGGCGACGTCACCGACGACGACCTGCTCAACAACATGGGCGACGCCGTGCTCGGCACGGTCACCGCGCATCTCTACTCCGCAGCGCACCCCTCGCAGATGAACAAGGATTTCGTCGCCGCCTACAAGAAGGCGTTCGGCAATCGTCCGGGCTTCATGGCGGTGGGCGGCTATGACGGCATCCACCTGATCTACGAAGCGCTGAAGAAGACGGGCGGCGACACCGACGGCACCAAGCTGGTCGAAGCCATGAAGGGCCAGAAGTGGGAAAGCCCGCGCGGTCCGATCTCGATCGATCCCGAAACCCGCGACATCGTGCAGAACATCTACATCCGCAAGGTGGAGAAGGTCGACGGCGAGCTCTACAATGTCGAGTTCGCCACCTTCGAGGCGGTCAAGGATCTCGGCAAGACCAAGAAGTGACGCGCGTAAGCGCGTCATCCCGGGGCGCGCTTAGCGCGCATCCGGGATCTCGCGAGCCACTTTCTGCGTCATGCCCGGGCTTGTCCCGGGCATCCACGCAAAGCCCAGACAAGAACGTGGATGGCCGGGACGAGCCCGGCCATGACGATAACTCCAAGCTGAGACGATGACCGCAATCCTCACCAACCTGTTCGATGGCGTTGCCTACGGCATGCTGCTGTTCGTGCTCGCCTGCGGGCTTGCGGTCACGCTCGGCCTGATGAACTTCGTCAACCTCGCCCATGGCGCCTTCGCCATGGCAGGCGGCTATGTCTGCATGGTGCTGGTCAACCGGATGGGCTGGCCGTTTTTCGCCGCACTGCCGCTCGCCTTCGTCTCCTCGGCCGCGATCGGTATTGTGCTCGAACGCACGCTGTACCGCCACCTCTATGCGCGCAGCCATCTCGACCAGGTTCTGTTCACGATCGGCCTGACCTTCATGTCGGTTGCAGCCGTCGACTACATCCAGGGTTCCTCGCGGGTCTTCATCAATTTGCCGGCCGCGCTCCAAGGCCAGTTCGACCTGTTCGGCGTCGGCATCGGACGCTACAGGCTGATGATCATCGTGATCTGCGGCCTGCTCACCATCGCTCTGCAGATGGTGCTCGCCAAGACCCGCTTCGGCAGCCGCCTGCGCGCCGCCGTCGACGATCCCCGTGCCGCGAGCGGCCTCGGCATCAACGTGCCGCAGGTGTTCGCCTTTACCTTTGCCTTTGGTTGCGGCCTCGCCGGCCTCGGCGGCGCGCTCAGCGCCGAGATCCTCGGCCTCGATCCGTACTTCCCGCTGAAGTTCATGATCTACTTCCTGATCGTGGTCACCGTCGGCGGCTCCTCCTCGATAACAGGCCCGTTCCTGGCCTCACTCCTGCTCGGCATCGGCGACGTCGCCGGCAAATATTACGTGCCGAAGATGGGCCCCTTCGTGATCTACACCATGATGATAGTGATCCTGATCTGGCGCCCGAACGGCCTGTTCGGCCGCACGGCCGCGCGTTGAGTTCGCCGATGAACGCTGCTTCCGACGTCGGTTATCACGCTCAGCGCCAGGCGCGCTGGCACTACGGCGAAATCGCCTTCTGGCTGATCGTGCTGGCCTGCGGCTTCGCCTTTCCCTCGCGCTATCTGATCATGACCGACATCCTGCGCCTGGCGCTGTTCACGATGTCGCTCGATCTCATCCTTGGCTATGCCGGCATCGTCTCGCTCGGCCACGCCGCCTTCTTCGGCGTCGGCGCCTATGCCGCGGGACTTCTCGCGCTTCACGGTATCGTCAACGAGCCCGTGCTCGCGCTGATCGTCTCAGGCCTGGCCGCGATGGTGCTTGGCTTTGCCACCAGCTTCCTGGTGATCCGCGGCGTCGACCTCACACGCCTGATGGTGACGCTCGGCATCGCGCTGCTGCTGGAAGCGCTCGCCGAGCGCTTCTCCAACATCACCGGCGGTACCGACGGCCTGCAAGGCATCGAGATGCAGCCGATCTTCGGCCAGGTTCCGTTCGACATGTTCGGCAAGGCCGGTTTCTTCTATTCGCTGGCGGTGCTGTTCCTCCTGTTCCTGTTCGCCCGCCGCGTCGTGCATTCGCCATTCGGCCTGTCGCTGCGCGCGATCAAGAACAACCCGCTGCGGGCTGCGGCGATCGGCATTCCCGTCAACCGCCGCCTGATCGCCATCTACACGCTGGCTGCGTTCTATGCCGGCATCGCGGGCGCGCTGTTCACCCAGACCACCGCGATCGCCTCGCTCGACGTCTTCGCCTTCGAGCGCTCGGCCGATCTGATGCTGGTGCTCGTCATCGGCGGCACCGGCTATCTCTATGGTGGGCTGATTGGTGCGGTGATCTTCCGCATGCTCCAGGAATTGTTCTCCACCATCACCCCCCAATACTGGCAGTTCTGGATCGGCCTCGTGCTGGTCGTGATCGTGCTGGTCGGCCGACAGCGCCTGCATCGCTGGGTGCTGTATGTGCCGAACCTGGTCATCAGACAGGTTGCCGGACGCAAGGCGGTCGTCGCCGTACCGGAGAGCGAGGCATGACCATCGCGCTCGAAACCCAGAAGCTCGAAAAGCAGTTCGGCGGCCTGCGCGTCACCCGCGATCTCTCGCTGAGGGTCGAGCAGGGCGCCCGGCACGCGCTGATCGGTCCGAACGGCGCCGGTAAGACCACGGTGATCAACCAGCTCACCGGCGTGCTGAAGCCGAACTCGGGTCGCATCCTGCTCGAAGGCCAGGACATCACCGATCTGCCCGTGCACAAGCGCGTGCTGCTCGGCCTGTCGCGCACCTTCCAGATCAACCAGCTCTATCCCGATCTGACCCCGCTCGAGACCATCGGTCTTGCCGTCTCCGAGCGTCTCGGCCATGGCGGCGACTGGTGGCGGCGGATGGGCACGCGCAGCGACGTCAATGGCGAGATCGCCGATCTCCTGACCCGCTTCCACCTGCTCGACGTCATGAACGAGCAGACCGTGACGCTGCCCTACGGCAAGCAGCGTCTGCTCGAGATCGCGGTCGCGATCGCGGCCAAGCCGCGCGTGCTGCTGCTCGACGAGCCTGCCGCGGGCGTCCCTGAGAGCGAGCGCCACGACATCCTCGCCGTGGTCGGCGCGCTGCCGCGCGACGTCACCGTGCTCTTGATCGAGCACGACATGGACCTCGTCTTCTCCTTTGCCGACCGCATCTCGGTGCTGGTCTCCGGCGCGCTGCTGACCGAAGGCCCGCCGGAGCAGGTCGCGCGCGATCCGCAAGTGAAGGCGGTCTATCTCGGCGAGGAGGCGGTCAATGTCTGACCTGCTCGCGATCGATTCACTTCGCGCGGGTTATGGCGAAGCGGTGGTGCTGCCCAACATGTCATTGCGCCTCGCCGAGGGGCAGGTCCTGGCGCTGCTTGGCCGCAACGGCACCGGCAAGACCACGCTGATCAACTCCATCGTCGGCGTCACCCGCCGCTTCTCCGGCTCGGTCGTGCTCGCCGGCACCGACGTCACCAGCTTGCGGCCCGACCAGCGCGCGCGCGCCGGCATCGGCTGGGTGCCGCAGGAGCGCAACATCTTCCGCTCGCTCACGGTCGAGGAGAACATGACCGCGGTGGCGCAGCCGGGCCCCTGGACGGTCGAGAAGGTGTACGAGATGTTCCCGCGGCTGAAGGAGCGGCGGACCAACTTTGGCAATCAGCTCTCCGGCGGCGAGCAGCAGATGCTGGCGATCGGGCGCGCGCTCACCCTCAATCCGAAAGTGCTGCTGCTGGACGAGCCGACCGAGGGCCTTGCCCCCATCATCGTCGAGGAGCTCCTGAAGGCGATCGGGACCATCACCCGGGCGGGCGGCATCTGCTCGATCATCGTCGAGCAGAATGCCCAAAAGATTCTGGGGCTGGCCGACCGCGTTGTGATATTGGAGCGCGGAACGATCGTCCACGACGCCCCGAGCGCCGCGCTGAAGGCCGACCCTTCGGTCCTGGAGCGGCACCTCGGCGTCGCTGGGGCGGTGGCCCACTGACTTTTTCTTCGCCTCTCCCCGCTTGCGGGGAGAGGCAGTACAACGAGCGCCGACTGAAATTTCGGGAGAAACAAAAATGCAGCGAACCAGAGCCCCCTTCCGTGCCGACGAGGTCGGTAGCCTCCTGCGTCCGGCCAAGATCAAGGAAGCCCGCACCCGGCTCGAGAAGGGCGAGATCTCGGCCGACGATCTGCGCAAGATCGAGGACATGGAGATCGAGAAGGTCGTGCACAAGCAGGCCTCGATCGGGCTCAAGCTCGCGACCGACGGCGAATTCCGCCGCTCCTGGTGGCATTTCGACTTCCTGGCCAAGCTCACCGGCTGCGAGCTGTTCCACCCCGACACCGGCATCCAGTTCGCGGGCGTGCAGACCCGTCACGACGCGGTGCGCGTCATCGGCAAGCTCGACTTTCCCGCCGATCACCCGATGCTGGATCACTTCCGCTTCCTGAAGAAGGTCGCCGACCAGGCCCACGTCACCGCCAAGATGACGATACCGTCGCCCGCTGTGCTGCACTTCCGCGGCGGCCGCAAGTCGATCTCCAAGGACGTCTATCCCGATCTCGAGGCCTTCTACGAGGACCTCGGCAGGACCTATCGCAAGGCGGTGAAGGCGTTCTACGACGCCGGCTGCCGTTATCTCCAGTTCGACGACACCGTGTGGGCCTATCTCTGCTCGCAGGACGAATTGCAGAAGGCGCGCGAGCGCGGCGACAATCCGGATGGTCTCCAGCAGATCTATGCGCGCATCATCAACTACGCGCTGGCCGAGAAGCCCGCCGACATGGTGGTGACGACCCATGTCTGCCGCGGCAATTTCCGCTCGACCTGGATTTCTTCGGGCGGCTACGAGCCCGTTGCCGAAACCATGCTCGCCGGCACCAATTACGACGGCTACTTCCTGGAATACGACTCTGACCGTGCCGGCGGCTTCGAGCCGCTGCGCTTCCTGCCCAAAGGTAACAAGGTCGTCGTGGTCGGCGTCATCACCTCGAAGTTCGGTGAGCTCGAGAAGAAGGACGACATCAAGCGCCGCCTGGCGGAAGCCGCCAAGTTCGCGCCGCTGGAGCAGCTCGCGCTCTCCCCGCAATGCGGTTTCGCTTCGACGGAAGAGGGCAACATCCTCTCCGAGGAAGAGCAATGGGCCAAGCTCAGCCTCGCGGTCGAGATCGCGAAGGAAGTGTGGGGCCAAAAGCCGCGGAGCTAGCCGCCCTCGTGTCCCGGACGCGCTGCAACGCTCCTGCGTTGCCGCGCAGAGCCGGGACCCATGCTGCAGGATTTGCTATTCGGAGATGTGGGCCCCGGGCTCAGCAGCGCACCGCTCGCGGGACGATGCTTCGCATCGCCAGGGAAGCGCTACGCTGCGTCCGGGGCACGAGCGTATCTCACTTCTCCGCCAGATAAACCTCGCCCAGCAGCGACGAGTTCGACCACGGCACCTGCTTGTTCTTGGTGGTCGAGACCACCTCCGCCCGCACCCGCGTTAGCATCTGCTGCACCTCCAGCCCGGGCGTGCCGAGGTGGCGGGAGAGCGCGGCGGAAAACGGCGAGTTGGCGCCTTCGCCGTCGAGCGCGACCTGGCCCGGCGCGGTCGCGAAGGCGATCAGCGTGCCTGCGCCCAATGTCGCGCCAGTGCCCAGGCTCGTCGGTGCCGCGAGGCCCGATGCGCCTTCAATGCCGCGATTGGTGCCGGCGCTTGCCACCTGCTGCGCCATGGGATTGTTGCGGCAGGCGTCGAAGATCAAGATGTTGGTGCGAACCTGGTCGTCGAGGCCGGCCATGATCGTGTCCATGTCGATCATCGCCTCGGTCATGGCCGTGCCCGGCTTGAGCGCGACGTCGACGGGAATGAGATAGTTGCGGCCGTCGACCTGCACGCCATGGCCGGCATAATAGACCACCGCGACCTGCGCCCGGGCGGCTTCGCGCAGGAAGTCGCGCGTCATCTTCTGCATCGCGGCGCGATCGAGATCGATGCCCTCCGACACGGTGAAGCCGATGTCGCGCAGGCTCTTGGCGACGGCGCGCGCGTCGTTGGCGGGATTGGGCAGCGCCTTGACATGGTCATAGCCGCCGTTGCCGATGATCAGCGCCATGCGTGCGCCGCGAGCGGCCGGAGCAGGCGAGGGGGCCGGTGCCGCGCCGGTCTGCTGTGGGGCAGGACTATTCGCCGGCTGGGTCGTCGGCGAGGGCGCATCGCGCGGGATCGGCGCGCCCGCGTCCGTCACCAGCGACAGCCGGACCTTTGCGGTGGCCTGGTTGGCCTTGCTGCCGGCGTCGGACGCCACGATCGCCAGCGTCGCCTGGTAGTCGTCGCGCGCGCGGGCGTAGTCGCCCTTGGCTTCATACGCCAGCGCGCGATGGGTGTAGCCGGAGATCAGCACGCTGTTCGGCGGCGTCATGATGTTGACCGGCGGCCTTTCCTTGGCCAGCCGGATCGCCTCGCTGCCGTCGGCGATGGCGCGATCGAGATCGCCCTTGGCGCGCCAGATCGCGGTGCGGTTGATCAGCGGCTGCGGCAGCGAAGGATCAAGCCGGATCGCCTGGTTGATGTCGGCCAGCGCCCCGTCGAGGTCGCCGAGTGCCTGCTTTGAGATGCCGCGGTTCTGGAACGAAAATACCGATTTCGGATCGGCCTTGATCGCCATGTCGTAGTCGGCGATGGCCTTGGCATAGTCGTGCTTGCCGCGCCAGGCGTTGCCCCGATTGTGGAAGATGGTGCCGCTGGGCGGTCCGAGCGTCAGTGCGTCGTCGAAATCGGTGATCGCGATCTCGTAGTCGCCCTTGTCGTAATAGGCCGATCCCCTGAGATTATAGGCCGCTTGGCTCGGCCGAAGTCGGATCGCTTCGGTGGCATCGGCGATGACCTTCGAATAGTCGCCCTTCTTATTCCAGCCCACCGCGCGCCAGAAATGAATGGTCGCGAGCTGCTCGCCTCGAAACACCTTCAACGCGATGATCTTGTTGCAGGCATCGATCATCTGCTCCGCAGGGGTCGTGTCGGTGGTGCAGAGCGGCCCAAGCTGATTGCGCGCCTGTGCGACTGCGGGTGCGGACCAAAGGGTCGCGGCGAGCAGGCTGAGCGCGACGAGCAGGCGGCGCATGGCGATGGCCCTTCACAGGAGAAGCGCCTGTTTGTTGCCCGGTGGGCCGCAGCGGTTCACGGCTGGCGCCGGCGTGAGCGGCAGGGGAGGCGTCTCGATCCACTATTCCCTTGGTGGGCAGACTTTGCTAGGAGGGTGCGTCCCACTTGGTCTGCCCACCGCGTCCCACTCCATGAAGAACGACGAAATCCTGAGCCAGATCACGGAGTTCTGCCGTAAGGCGGACATGGCGGAATCGACCTTTGGCCGGCGCGCGGTGAACGATGGGAAGCTGGTGCACCGCCTGCGCGAGGGCAAGCGCATCACCATCGACACGCTGGAGCGGATCCAGGCCTATATGGCGGCCTCGATGGCCGGCGGCGTGCCGCCGCCGCGGGGGCTTCAGGTGCCGCCCGAGAAGCGCGATCCGCGCGGCAATTTCCGCTTCTTCGAGAACCGCCAGAAATACCTGCTGTTCGTCCATACCTGCAGCGAAAAGCGGGTGATCGCGGACAGGGTCGCGCTGGAGCTCGCCTCGATCCATCCGCGCCCGCCGGCCCTGCGCCTGTTCGACGCCGGCGTCGGCGACGGCACCGTGCTGGCGCGGGTGCTGCGCGCAACGCACCAGCGCTTTCCCCACATGCCGTTCTACGTCGCCGGCAAGGAGCTCAGTCTCGAAGACCTTCGCCTGACGCTGGAGAAGGTGCCGGACCGCATTTTCGAGCATCCGGCGTCGGTGTTCGTCTTCACCAACATGTTCTATTCGGAGGCGCCCTGGCTCACGCCGGCATCGCCTGCGGCGGCGGCCGCGACCGTCTGGCACGAAGTCCCGCTGCGGGGCGCCTCATCGGGGGAGTTCGAGCAGCAGATCGCCGAGCTGAGGCCGTTCCTGGAGCAGAACTGGCGCGCCGCGATCAGCCCGCGCACCGCCATGCCGCTGTATGAGCGGCCCGTGGTTCTGGTGCTGTATCGCGAGGACCACAGGTTCCTGCTGGATTCGACCATTCCGCGGCCGGGCCAGACCGAAGCCAATTTCGATCTCGTCATCGCGTCCCAGCCCTACCGTGCCCTGTCCTCGGTCAACTTCCGGGCCAAGCGGATCATCGCACCTCTGGCACGGGCGCTGCGGCCGGGAGGGCGCCTGATCGGTATTCACTCCCATGGCCAGGATCCGGGCATGGAAATGATCCAGGCGATCTGGCCCGGAGAAAATCCTTTCGCGGTGAGCCGTCATGAGCTATTGCGCGCCGTTAAGTATGAACTCGGATCGGTGGGCCGCGACTTAAATTTTAATGCATATGCGGATAACCGCTCGATCTTCAGGTATGATATGGAAGCGCTGCCCAACGAGGTTACCGGTACGATCGGGACCTCGACGGCCTTTGCAGCGTGGAATGCGGCGGTGTATGTCGCTCAGATTGAGGACGACCGGTTGACAGAAATGAATCAAAACGGCCGCACTCTGGATGCCGCCAGGGACGTGCTGCGAAAGTACAATGGGCTCTGGTTTCTCGACGAATCCTACGTCATCTCGCGCCGGCGTGAGTGACATTTCCACAGGTAAACATCGCAAACGCCCGCCGGCTTAGCGGCGGAACAAGGGGTTACTGATGCGCGCGTCCTATCTCTTCACCAGCGAGTCCGTGTCCGAGGGTCATCCGGACAAGGTCTGCGACCGCATTTCCGACGAGATCGTCGATCTGTTCTACCGCGAAGGGCCGAAGGCCGGCATCGACCCCTGGCAGATCCGCGCCGCCTGCGAGACGCTGGCCACCACCAACAAGGTGGTGATTGCCGGCGAGACCCGCGGTCCGAAGTCGGTGACCAACGAGCAGATCGAGGGCGTCGTCCGCGGCGCGATCAAGGACATCGGCTATGAGCAGGAAGGCTTCCACTGGAAGACCTGCGACATCGAGATCCTCCTGCATCCGCAGTCGGCCGACATCGCCCAGGGCGTCGATGCGCTGCAGCCGGGCGAGGTCAAGGAAGAGGGCGCGGGCGACCAGGGCATCATGTTCGGTTACGCCACCAACGAGACGCCCGATCTGATGCCGGCGCCGATCTTCTACGCCCACAAGATCCTCCGCCTGATCTCCGAAGCCCGCCACTCCGGCAAGGAGAAGGTGCTCGGACCGGACTCCAAGAGCCAGGTCACCGTGCAATACGAGAACGGCAAGCCGGTCGCCGTGCGCGAGATCGTGGTCTCGCACCAGCATCTGGTTCCGGACCTTACCTCGAACCAGGTCCGCGAGATCGTCGAGCCCTATGTGCGCGAGGCGCTGCCGAAGGACTGGATCACCCCGAAGACGATCTGGCACATCAACCCGACCGGCAAGTTCTACATCGGCGGCCCCGATGGTGATTCCGGCCTGACCGGCCGCAAGATCATCGTCGACACCTATGGCGGTGCGGCCCCGCATGGTGGCGGTGCGTTCTCCGGCAAGGATCCGACCAAGGTCGACCGCTCGGCGGCTTATGCTGCGCGCTACGTCGCCAAGAACATCGTCGCCGCCGGGCTTGCTGACCGCTGCACGCTCCAGCTCGCCTACGCCATCGGCGTGGCGCGTCCGCTGTCGATCTACATCGACACCCATGGCACCGGCAAGGTGCCGGAGGAACAGCTCGAGAAGGCCGCGGCGCAGGCGATGGATCTGACGCCCCGCGGCATCCGCACCCATCTCGACCTCAACCGCCCGATCTACGCGCGCACCTCGGCCTACGGCCATTTCGGCCGCACGCCGGACAACGAGGGCGGCTTCTCCTGGGAGAAGACCGACCTCGTCGAGCAGCTCAAGCGCGCGCTCTGACGCTCTTGCCTCGCCCCGCCTGCGGGGAGAGCATGGGCCGCCTTCGGCGGCCGTCACTTAAGAGACGCCGAAGCAAGGCTTCGGCTATGCGCGAAGCGGCGGGTGAGGGGGACTCTCCGCGAGCTCAGTGCTCGGATAGAGCCCCTCACCCCGGCCCTCTCCCCGTAAGAACGGGGAGAGGGAGAATGGTGCCACAAAGCGTTCAGCTTGCCTTGCTACTGACACGCCAGACTCACTGATTAGGAAACACACATGAATGCGAAGCCCGGCTTCACCGATTACATCGTCAAGGACATTTCGCTCGCCGATTTCGGCCGCAAGGAACTCTCGCTGGCCGAGACCGAGATGCCCGGCCTGATGGCCACCCGCGAGGAGTACGGCCCGAAGCAGCCGCTGAAGGGCGCGCGGATCGCCGGCTCGCTGCACATGACGATCCAGACCGGCGTGCTGATCGAGACGTTGGCCGCGCTCGGCGCCGACATCCGCTGGGTCTCCTGCAACATCTATTCGACGCAGGACCACGCTGCCGCCGCGATCGCGGCCGCGGGCATTCCCGTCTTTGCCGTCAAGGGCGAGACGCTGACCGAGTACTGGGACTACACCGCGAAGCTGTTCGACTGGCACGGCGGCGGTCACCCGAACATGATCCTCGACGACGGCGGTGACGCCACCATGTACGTCCATCTCGGTCTGCGCGCCGAGAACGGCGACGCCGCCTTCCTCGACAAGCCCGGCTCCGAGGAAGAGGAAGTCTTCTTCGCGCTTTTGAAGAAGCAGCTCAAGGAGAAGCCGAAGGGTTACTTCGCCGCCATCGCCAAGAGCATCAAGGGCGTGTCCGAGGAGACCACCACGGGCGTGCATCGTCTCTATGACATGCAGAAGGCAGGCACGCTGCTGTGGCCGGCCATCAACGTCAACGACAGCGTCACCAAGTCGAAGTTCGACAACCTCTATGGCTGCCGGGAATCGCTGGTCGACGGCATCCGCCGCGGCACCGACGTGATGCTGTCGGGCAAGGTCGCGATGGTCGCCGGCTTCGGCGACGTCGGCAAGGGCTCGGCCGCCTCGCTGCGCCAGGCCGGCTGCCGCGTCATGGTGTCGGAAGTCGACCCGATCTGCGCGCTGCAGGCCGCGATGGAAGGCTACGAGGTCGTGACCATGGAAGACGCCGCGCCCCGCGCCGACATCTTCGTCACCGCCACCGGCAACAAGGACATCATCACCATCGAGCACATGCGCGCGATGAAGGATCGCGCCATCGTCTGCAACATCGGTCACTTCGACAACGAGATCCAGATTGCGGCTCTCCGTAACCTGAAGTGGACCAACATCAAGCCGCAGGTCGACGAGATCGAATTCCCCGACAAGCACCGCATCATCATGCTGTCGGAGGGCCGCCTCGTGAACCTCGGCAACGCGATGGGCCATCCTTCCTTCGTGATGTCGGCGTCCTTCACCAACCAGACGCTGGCGCAGATCGAGCTGTTCGCCAACAACAAGGACGGCAAGTACGAGAAGAAGGTCTACGTGCTGCCGAAGACGCTCGACGAGAAGGTCGCCCGCCTGCACCTCGCCAAGATCGGCGTCAAGCTTACCGAGCTGCGCAAGGACCAGGCCGACTACATCGGCGTGAAGCAGGAAGGTCCGTACAAGTCGGATCATTACCGCTACTGAGCCGTACGCAGTTGCGACACAAAGGCCCCGGAGCGATCTGGGGCCTTTTTTTGTTGGGGCTGCCTGTGGTACGCTTTCAGGTAGAGCCGAAACAAGCCTGCCACTTTCCAGAGCCGGCGGCCGATTTCCCACGTTCATTGTCGGAAATGCATATGGAGGGAATGCGATGTCCAGCGAAGCCAATGTTCAGCTATTGAAGGAAGCCTATCGCCAGTGGAGCGACAGCAAGGGCCAAGACGTCGACTACTGGTTCGACAATGTCATCGGCCCGCAGATCGAGTTCGATTCGATTCCGCAGGGGAATGCGGCGGTGCCTTTTGCCACGCGTTATGACGACCGCAATGCACTGCGAGGCTATTTCGAGGGGCTGCTGGCTGACTGGAGCATGCAGTACTACACGATGAACGAATTCGTCGCGCAGGGCGACACCGTCGTCGCGCGCGGGGAGTGCGCATGGACCAACAAGAAGACCAACAAGGTCGCGAAGACGCCGAAGATCGATTACTGGCGCTTTGAGGACGGCAAGGCGGTTGAATTCCACGAGTATTTCGACACCGCCAAGGTCTACAGCGCGACCGTCCCGTGATGGTTGCAATTCGGCGCGGCCCTGCCATGCTGCGGCGAGGGAGAGCGCCATGACGGAAGCGAAAGAACATTTCGACGTCCTCATCGTCGGTGCCGGACTATCGGGCATCGGCGCGGGCTATCATTTGCAGACCAGGTGTCCGACCAAGAGCTACGTCATCCTGGAGGGGCGCGATTGCATCGGCGGCACCTGGGACCTGTTCCGCTATCCCGGCATCCGCTCCGACAGCGACATGTTCACGCTCGGCTATTCGTTCAAACCATGGACCGACCCGAAGGCGATCGCCGACGGGCCGCAAATCCTGAACTATGTGCGCGAAACAGCCAGCGAGAACGGCATCGTCAAACACATCCGCTTCCGCCATCGCGTCAAGCGCGCCTCTTGGTCGACGAGCGAGGCACGCTGGACCGTCGAGGCCGAGCGCATCACGGGGGAGGGCGCGAGCGAGCTGGTTCGCTTTAGCTGCAATTTCCTCTTCATGTGCTCGGGCTATTACAAATACGAGGCGGGCTACACGCCGGAGTTCAAGGGCGCTGCGGATTTCGCCGGCCG
This sequence comes from Bradyrhizobium sp. LVM 105, assembly GCF_003957705.1. Lineage (NCBI taxonomy): Bacteria > Pseudomonadati > Pseudomonadota > Alphaproteobacteria > Hyphomicrobiales > Nitrobacteraceae > Bradyrhizobium > Bradyrhizobium sp. LVM 105. Next base: position 1,041,767 of record NZ_QZMV01000001.1, read on the forward strand.
CATCGTGCATCCGCAGAAATGGACCGAGGACATCGACTATGCGGGAAAACGCATCGTCGTGATCGGCTCGGGCGCGACCGCGGTCACGCTGGTGCCGGAGCTCGCCAAGAAGGCGGCGCAGGTCACCATGCTGCAGCGCTCGCCGACCTATGTGGTATCGCGGCCGGCGCAGGATCCCCTCGCCAACAAGTTGCGCCGCAATCTGCCGGCGCAGCTGGCCTATCATTTGATCCGCTGGCGCAACGTGATGTGGGGGATGTTCTTCTTCCAGCTCAGCCGGCGCAAGCCTGCGAAGGTCAAGGACCTCATTCTCAAGGGCGTGCGAATGGCGCTCGGCCCCGACTACGACGTCGCAACCCACTTCACCCCGCGCTACAATCCCTGGGACCAGCGGCTGTGCCTGGTGCCGGACGGCGACCTCTTCAAGGCGATCCGCGAGCAGCGCGCCAGCGTCGTTACCAACGAGATCGACACCTTCACGCATGACGGCATCCGCCTGAAGGACGGAAGCGAGCTTGCGGCCGACATCATCGTGACGGCGACCGGATTGGTGCTCCAGGTCGTCGGCGGCCTCGAGGTCAGTGTCGACGGTCGCGCCGTCGATTTTGCCAATACGCTGACCTACAAGGGCATGATGTATGCCGACGTGCCCAATATGGCCTCGGCTTTCGGTTACACCAACGCGTCCTGGACGCTGAAATGCGATCTCACCTGCGAATATGTCTGCCGTCTCATCAACTACATGGACCGGCACAATTTCCGTCAATGCGTGCCGCACAACGACGATTCGACGATCACAGCGCAGCCGTCGCTGGATTTCACATCGGGCTATGTGCAGCGCTCGGTGGCCAAGATGCCGAAGCAGGGCTCGAAGCGGCCGTGGCGGCTGCACCAGAACTACGCGCTCGACATCGTCTCCCTGCGCTTTGGCCGGATCGATGACGGTGTGATGCGCTATTCCTGACGGCGCCTCCGCAATCAATGCGGTTTCGGCCGGCTCACGACGTCCTGCTCCGTGTCTGCGCCGGTCCTGTCGACCTCCTACGCGCAATGACGGGCGGATCATCCTGTCTGGGCGGCGCGGCGGCGTCGGAATTCCTGCACCGGCAGGCCGCCCCAGCCCCAACTGGCGGTGTCGACTTCCTCGATCACGACGAAGGTGGACTCGAGCGGCTTGCCGAGCACGTCGAGCAGGAGCTGGCTCGAACCCTTGATCAGTGCGGCCTTCTCCTCCGCCGTGAGCGACGCCGCTCCCGGCGTCGTTCCCTCGCGGGTCACTTGAATGGTGACGATCGGCATCGTGCTTCTCCTCGTCTCAATGGCCGGCGCTCTGCCCGCCGTCCACATGCAGGATCTCGCCGGTCACGAAGGAGGCCCCCTCGAGATAGAGCACCGCATCGACGATGTCGGACGTCTCGCCCATGTGACCGATCGGGTGCAGCGCACCGAGTTGCGCATGCGTCGCGATCGGGTGCATCGGCGACTTGATGACGCCGGGCGACACCGCGTTCACACGGATGCCGCGCTTGGCGTATTCGATCGCGAGCGACCTGGTCGCGGCGTTGAGGCCGCCCTTGCTAAGCGAGGCCAGCACCGATGGAACGTTTGAATTGGCCTGATCGACCAGCGTGGTCGTGATCTGGACGACATGGCCGGACCCCTGCTTCTCCATCTCGGCGATGGCGAGCTGGGTGATGTTGAAGAAGCCCGCGACGTTGGTGCCCATCACCGCCGCATAGTCTTCGGCCGTGTACTGGGTGAACGGCTTTGCGACGAAGATGCCGGCATTGTTGACCAGCGTGTCGACACGGCCGAAGTGGGCGACGGCCTGGGAGACCACGCGCTCGGCAGTGGCCCGGTCGGCGATGTCGCCGGGAACGGAGAGGATGTCATCGTCGCCCGACGGCCTGATGGAGCGGGCTGTGGCGACGACGCGATAATTGCGATCGCGAAAACCCTTAACCAGGGCGGCGCCGATGCCCTGTGATGCACCGGTGACGATGGCGACCTTCTGCTCGATACCCATGATGGGCTCCTGTTGTTTGCTCTGAGAACCTGCGCCAGCAGCGGCTGGCTTGCGTGCTGAGGTACGCTGCGGCGGGCCGGTCGCGAAGATCCGCTGTCCGGCAGACACTCTTTCGCCGCGCGAACGAATGCGGGGTCGGCGGCCCGACGGTAGTTGTCGAGCTTGCGGCGAGCGCCTAGCCTGCGAGCGGAAGCTCAGGGGGCGATGGGAAGGGAATGGATCGTCTGGATGCGATGAAAGTGTTCGTCCTGGCGGTGGACGAGGGCAGCTTGGCTGCCGCCGGGCGCAAGCTCGGCCGCTCGCCGGCAGCGGTGAGCCGGGCCATCGCGTTTCTGGAAGAACGCGTCGGCGCCGAGCTGCTGCACCGGACGACACGCGCGATCAAGCTGAGCGAGGAGGGGGAACGCTATGCCGCGATCTGCCGCCGTGTGCTCGCCGAGCTCCAGGAAGCCGACGACATCGCGGCTGGACCACGCATGGCGCCGCGCGGCCTGCTCACGATCACGGCTCCCGTGGTCTCCGGGGAGATGGTCTTGCGGCCGATCCTCGATGCGTTCCTCGATGCTTATCCGACCGTGTCGGCCAAGCTGCTGTTGTTCGATCGCGCGGTCAGCCTGATCGAGGAGGGCATCGATATCGCGCTTCGTATCGGTCCCCTCGCGGATTCAGCGATGATCGCGATGCGGGTCGGCGAGATCAGCCGCGTCGTCGTGGCAGCGCCACGCTATCTCAAGCAGAATCCACGCATTACCGAGCCCGGCGATCTCGCCAGGCATCAGATCGTGGCGATGGCGCACCTTCCCAATTCCTGGACCTTTGCGCCGCAGGCCGGCGCGTCAGTGCCGCGCACGGTTCAGTTCACGCCTCGGCTTGTCGTCAACAGCACCTATGCGGCGGTGGCCTCCGCGGTCGCTGGGCGCGGCGTCGCGCGGATGTATTCCTATCAGGTGGCCGAGCAGGTCGCCCGCGGCGAGCTGGAGATTGTACTGGCAAGCGAGGAGGACCCGGAGATGCCCGCGCATTTGATCTGCCCGCAGGGCCGGCTCTCGGTGCCGAAGGTGCGGGCCTTCACCGACTTCGCGGTGCCCCGGCTGAAGAAGCAGTTTGCGCTGCTGAAGAAGAGCATCAAGGCGCGTTGAGCTGCTTCGCGCCCCCGCAATGCGTTGTTTTGCGTATACGGCGGCCCGGCTGAATCGGCGAGGGTTCCAAAGCGGTTAACGCCGATTTAACGGATGAGTCCTAGCCTGTCTCGGCCGGGGTTACTCGCAAGGCCGAGGTGAGCCCAATGGAAGCCCAGAGAATCGCCGTCGATGCCGTCGTCGCGCTGACCGATTGCGACCGCGACGCTGTCATCGCCTTCATCCGCCGTCTCTATCTGGCCGGCGTCACCGATCCCAAGCGCCTGACCTTCAAGGGTCTCCAGGCTCTGTCCAGGGCATGATTTGGGCGCGATTGACCGCCGCCAGGTCCCCTCGTCTGCTCTCTCCAGTGTGAACGCAACCCAGCGGTGAGTATCTTGTCGCGCCCGTTCGCCCGGAGTAGATGACGTCCCCGGCTGGGTTCACTGGGGAACGGGGAGATGTTGAAACAGCTTTTTGCGCCGCAACTTGTCATTCTTTATGTGCTGGCGGCCTCGACGATTTACGTTCACTTCCGCGGCAAGCAGCGGCTGCGCTTTGCGCGCCAGCTCGGCGATCACTCCACCTATCTGGCACCTTACAATGTGCTGATGTATGCGGGCTCGGCAGTGCCGAACAGGCCGGTGATCTCGGTCGAGCAATTTCCGGAGCTGAAGCCGCTGAGCGAGAACTGGGAGACCATCCGCGACGAGGCCGTGCGCCTGTTCGACGAAGGTTTTATCCGCGCGGCGGCGAAGAATAACGATTGGGGATTCTACTCGTTCTTCAAGAGCGGCTGGAAACGGTTTTACCTGAAATGGTATGACGACTTCCTGCCCTCGGCGAATACGCTGTGCCCGAAGACGGTTGAGCTGCTCAAGTCGATCCCGAGCGTGCACGGCGCGATGTTCGCGATGTTGCCGCCGGGCGGCAAGCTGGGCGCGCATCGGGATCCCTTCGCGGGCTCGCTGCGCTATCACCTCGGCCTGGTCACGCCGAACTCGAACAAGTGCCGGATCCTGGTCGATGGCGTCGAATGCGTCTGGCGCGACGGCGAGGCCTTCATGTTCGACGAGACCTTCATCCACAGCGCCGAGAACGCGACCGACGTCAACCGCATCATCCTGTTCTGCGACGTCGAGCGCCCGATGAAGTTCGGCTTCATGACCGCAATCAACCGCTGGGTCAGCCATCACATCGTCAAGGCGTCGGCGACCCAGAACGTCGACGGTGAGAATGTCGGCGTGCTCAACAAGGTGTTCGGCAAGCTCTACGAGGTCCATCTCGCCAGCCGCAAGGTCAAGGAGTGGAACCGCAACGTCTACTACACGCTGAAATACTCTCTGACGGCGCTGGTTCTCGGTCTCATCGTGTATTCGGCACTGAATTGAAGCGACGCGTGGGGCGGATCGGCGAAGCTTGGTTCGCCCTTGCGTCATGCCGGTATGTGGGGTGCTTTCGTCCCGCCCTGCCACGATCGGCCGATCCCGGTCGGCATCGGCTAGCGATGGTGCTTGTGCCCTGTGGAGCTATCGGGACGGGAGCTATCGGGACGCTGGTAGCCCCGTAACTCTGCATACCGCTGCATCTGGCTGTGATTGAGCAAGGCAGCGGTCGATAGATGATATTTGAGATGGCTCTCGCGGAGCTGCCCCTGCGTTTCGGCAATGGCCCCAATGCTCGTCTTGAGCGTTTCCGACGTGACCGCACGGGAAGAGAAAAGGTCTTCCAGCGCTCGCTCTTGTTCGACGAGCTTGTGACCCAGCGGAACGGTTTCCTGTTTCATGGCATCGAACAGTCGCCGGACCTCGACGCGTTGATCGGCCGTCAAGTCGAGGCTATCGCCGAGCTCGAGTACGTGGCTGGGACCGGGATATCCATTGAGCTCCGCAGCAAGAGCCAGGCCCATACCGCGTCCGGCGCGAAGATCGTCGATCTGCTGCTGTGACAGCGCCTTGATGGGGCGCCCTTCGAGGCCGGCATAGGGGCGGCTGGATTGGGCGCCGGCGGCGCTGCTGGTGAGGAGGAGAGAGGCGGCAAGCAGAAGCAGGCGGCTCATGAATTTGGCTCCATCAAATCGAGCCAGCCGATGCCGAAGCATCGGACCCGGCTGCGACGCTACCTTTATCGTGATCGAGGTGATCTCGGGTTTCAAATCTTGCTGGATAGTCCGCGCCATGGCAACAAACGTTGCCGCGATTGAGTTGCCGAATGTGGAGCTGGCGATGGCCTCCTTGCCGACCGCGAATGCCGAGATCATGCAGTTCTTCCGCGATTGGCTGGAAACCTTCGCGGGCCATGTCCGGGACGTCGACTACGCCTCGGCGCGGCCGCTCTTCCATCCGGAGGTGCTGGCCTTCGGTACCCATAACGATGTCATCCCCGGCCTCGATCAGTGGGTCTCGACGCAATGGGACAATGTCTGGCCGAAAACGACCGACTTCCGTTTCGTGCTCGATCAGACCTCAATCCTGGCATCGTCCGACGGCACGATGGCAACGGTGATCGCGCCGTGGACGAGCACGGGCTATCATCAAGATGGCAGCCCATTTGCGCGGCCCGGCCGAGCGACGATGGTGTTTTCAAGACATGGCGACGGCTGGCTGTGTGTGCATTCGCACATGTCGCTCAATCGCGGTGTGCCGCAGACAAGCCACGCCAATCGGCCGGTGAAGGCCTGGTAGCCTGTAGGGGGATTGGCGAAGCGTAATCCACCATCTTGCCGCAGCAAAGACGGTGGTGGATTACGCTTTCGTCAATCCCCCTAGGATTCCAGCCTATTCCGGCTGGCCGATGCTCACCTTCAGCGTGCCGACACCGTCGACGCCGCATTCGAGCTTGTCGCCGGGTTGGAGCTGGGACACGCCGGCCGGGGTACCGGTCATGATGATGTCGCCGGCGGCGAGCTTTACCTGCTGCGAGAGCTGCCAGATGATCTCGGGCACGTTCCAGATCAGCTCGGTGAGGTCGCCCTTCTGCGCTTCCTTGCCGTTAACCGTGAGCCAGATCTTGCCTTTGGCGGGATGGCCGATCTTCGAGGCCGGCTGAATCGCGGAGCAGGGCGCCGAATAGTCGAACGACTTGCCGATCTCCCAGGGACGCTCCTTCTTGCGCGAGGCGAGCTGGAGGTCGCGGCGGGTGAGGTCGATGCCGACGGCGTAGCCGTAAACGTGGTCCAGCGCCTTGTCGGCGGGGATGTTGAGGCCGCCGCTCTTCATCGCGACGATCAGCTCGACCTCGTGATGCAGGTCCTTGGTCAGCGGCGGATAGGGAATGGTGGCGCCGTCGGGCACCAGCATGTCGGCGTGCTTGGCGAAGAAGAACGGCGGGGCGCGCTCGTCATTGCCCATCTCGCGGATGTGCTCGAGATAGTTGCGGCCGACGCACCAGATACGGCGAACCGGATATCGGCCGCTTTCCCCGACGACGGGAAGCGAAGCCTGGGGCGGAAGCGGGATGACGTAGGAGGCGGCGTTCATGAAGCGGTCTCGCTGCTCTTGAGGTGGAACGAACTCTATGCGGTTGCGCTGATCGGCGCCAGGGCGACGTCGTGGTGGTGTTGCAGGCGGAAGAACGAGGCGTAGCGGCCGCCGCGGCGGAGCAACTCGTCATGCCGGCCCTGCTCGACGATCTCGCCACCCTCGACCACCAGGATGCTATCTGCGTGCATGATGGTGTGCAGACGGTGGGCGATCACGATGGTGGTGCGGTTTTGGCAGAGATGCTCAATCGCCTCCTGCACCTGCCGCTCGGACTCCGAATCGAGCGCCGCCGTGGCCTCGTCCAAGAGGATGACCGGCGCGTTCTTGATCAGCGCGCGCGCCACCGCAATGCGTTGGCGCTGGCCGCCGGACAGCTGCGTGCCGTGCTCGCCGACCGGGGTGTCGTAGCCGAGCGGGAAGCCCATGATGAAATCATGCGCGCAGGCCGCCTTCGCCGCCTCGATGATCTCGTCCTCGCTCGCGCCCGGCTTGCCGAAGGCGATGTTGTTCCGGATGGTGTCGCGGAACAGATAGACGTCCTGTCCGACATAGGCGGTCTGCGAGCGCAGCGATTTGCGCGAGACCGCGCCGATCGACTGGCCGTCGATCACGATGTCGCCCTGCGTCACCTCATGGAAGCGCAGCAGCAGCGCCAGCACGGTCGATTTGCCGCCGCCGGAGGGGCCGACCAGCGCGGTGACCTTGCCGGGTTCGGCGACGAAGCTCATGCGGTTGAGCACGGTCTCGCCGGTGCGGTAGGCGAAGCTGACGTCGCGCAGCTCGATCCGCGCGTCGGTGAGCTTCAACGCCGGCTTGTCGTCGTCGGAGCGCTCGCTGGCAGGGCTGTCGACGACTTCGAGCAGCATGCGGGCGCCGACCAGCTGGCTGTTCAGATCGATGTTGAGCCGCGCCAGCCGCTTGGCCGGCTCGGTCGCCATCAGGAACGCTGTCATGAAGGAGAAGAACGCGCCGGGCGTGGCGTTGAGCGCGACCACGCTGTAGCCGCCGTACATCAGGCAGCCGGCGACCGCGAAGCCGCCGAGCATCTCCATCAGCGGGTTGGAGCGGTTGGCGACGCGCGCCATCTTGTTGGCGTTGCGCTCGACGATCGCGATGTTCTCGTCGATGCGCTTCTGCATGGTCTCTTCCAGCGTGAACGCCTTGACCGTGCGGATGCCCTGCAGCGATTCCTGCATCGTCTCCATGATGTCGGCGGTGCCGGTGAACTGGTTGTAGGCGAGGCCTTTGATGCGCTTCACCAGCTTGCGCAGGACCAGCATCGCCGGCGGCACCACGACGAGGCCGATGAACGACATCAGCGGATCCTGCCACACCATCACGCCGATCATGGCGAGCAGCATCAACAGGTCGCGGCCGATGGCGTTGACCAGCATGTTGAGCACGTCGGTGATCGACTTGGCGCCGGCCGTCAGCCGCGCCAGGAATTCGGAGGAATGGCGCTCGGAGAAGAAGCCGACGCCCTCGCGCATCAGTTTTGCGAAGAGCTGGCGCTGGTTGGTGGCAAGGATCGCGTTCGAGATCTTGGTCAGGATCACCATGTGGCCGTAGGTCGCCACGCCCTTGATGAAGAGCAGGATCACCGTGAGCCCCGAGAACATCGCGATGCCGGGGATGTTCTTGTCGACATAGGCCTGGTTGATGACCTGGCCGAGCACGTAGGTCGCGCACGCGGTCGCGCCCGCGGCCACCGCCATCAGCGCGAAAGCAGCGAGGTAGCGCCGCCAGTAGACGATCCCCTGTTCCGTGACCAGGCGGCGCACCAGGGCCATTGCCGCATAGGGATCGTCGGTGATTTTCTTTGGAAACTGGGCCATCCGGTGTCCATTGACGGCGCAGGACAAAGCCTGCCCGCGCGTCAGGGATCGATGGGCCTCTGTGCCCGCTCAAGCGGGGTTTTTCAAGCCCAATTAAGGGCTTGCGCTTGGGATGATTCTAGGCCGAGGCGGCGTGGCGAAGCTCGCCATGGCGCTCGCGGAACAGCTTGTCCTCCCATGCCAGAGCGTGGGCCGCGATGGTCTCGAGGTCCTCGTATTGCGGCTTCCAGTCCAACAGTCCGCGGATGCGGCTGGTGTCGGCGACCATGGTCATGATGTCGCCCGGCCGGCGCGGCGCGTATTGCACGGCAAAGCTGCGGCCCGACACGCGTCGCACGGCGTCGATGGTCTCCAGCACCGAATAGCCGCGGCCGTAGCCGCAATTCAGCGTCGTCGAGGCACCGCCATTGCGCAGATATGCGAGGGCCGAACGATGCGCCTGCGAGAGGTCCGTGACGTGGATGAAGTCGCGAATGCAGCTGCCGTCGGGGGTCGGATAGTCGGTGCCGAACACGTCGATCTTGGCGCGCTGGCCGGTCGCGGCTTCCACCGCGATCTTGAGCAGATGCGTGGCGCCGACGGTGGCGAGGCCGATGCGGGCGTGCGGATCGGCGCCGGCGACGTTGAAATAGCGCAGCGTCACGTATTGCATGCCGTAGGCGGCGGCGACGTCGTGCAGCATGATCTCGGTCATCAGCTTCGACGAGCCATAGGGCGACAGCGGCCGCGTCGGCGCGTGCTCGGGCACCGGGACCTGGTCCGGATCGCCATAGACGGCGGCGGTCGAGGAGAAGATGAAGCGATTGATGCCGCGCTTGACCGCCACATTCAGCAGGTTGCGCGCGGTCATGAAATTGTTGCGGTAATAGCCGAGCGGATCGCGCATCGAGTCCGGGACGACGACGGAGCCGGCGAAATGGATGATGCTCTCGATGTCGTGCTGGGCGATCACGCCCTCGAGCAGGTTCTCGTCGCCGGCATCGCCGATGAACAGCGGCACGCCCTCGGGCAGGTAGGCGGAGAAACCGGTCGAGAGATCGTCGATCACCACGACGTCCTCGCCGGCTTCCGCCAGCGCGAGCACCGTGTGACTTCCGATATAGCCGGCGCCGCCGGTGACTAGCACGGTCATGATCTCACCCGTCTTCGATCAACGCTGCAAGCTAACGTCTGCGTGGTGAAGAGGGGGTATCGGCGCGGCCGAACTGGTCACTATGCTTAATGTTGCGTATAGGGGGCCGGTCAAATGGAGCGTGACGTGGCCGATTCCCCCGGCGATCTCGAAGTGATCGTGCCAAATCTGCACAGGCGCTATTCCGGGGTCACCGCGACCAACCGGATGGTGGCGCCACGGCTGGCGAAGCTGTATCGCGCCGCCTGGTTCGGCTCCGACGCTCCGGCGGGGATTGCGCGCCTGGGCGTTGCCGGTTTTCTCAAGCTGTGGCGCCGCAACGCGCCGCTGATCTGGCATGCGCGGCGCAACAACGAGATGATCGCCGGCGTCGTGCTGCGCGCGCTCGGCTGGCCCTTGAGGCTCGTGTTCACCTCGGCGGCGCAGCGGCATCATAGCTGGATCACGCGCTGGCTGATCCGGCGCATGGACGCGATCATCGCGACGAGTGACATCTCGGCCTCGTTCCTGAAGGTGAAGGCGACGGTGATCCCGCACGGCGTCGACACCGACGTTTACGCGCCGCCGACCGATCGCGCTGCGGCTTTCGCCGAAAGCGGTCTGCCGGGCCGCTACGCCATCGGCTGCTTCGGCCGCGTGCGTGCGCAGAAGGGCACCGACGTCTTCGTCGATGCGATGTGCCGCCTGTTGCCGCGCTATCCGGATTTCACCGCCGTCATCGTCGGTCAGGTCACGGCCGAGCAGACGCCCTTTGCGAACGATCTGAACAAGCGCATCGAGGCCGCCGGCCTGCAATCGCGCATCATCGTCACCGGCGAGCTGCCGATCGAAGCAGTGCAGCGCTGGTACCAGCGGCTGACGATCTACGCCTTCACCTCACGCAACGAAGGCTTTGGCCTGACGCTGATCGAGGCGATGGCGGCGGGCAGCGCGCTCGTCGCCGCCCGTGCCGGCGCGGCCGAGCTCGTGGTGGAGGATGGTGTGAGCGGCGTGCTGGTCCCGGCGGGAGATGCCGACGCGCTCGCTGCAGCGCTGGAGCCGCTGATGTGCGATGTGGCCGCTGCGGCAGCGATGGGCGAGCGGGGGCGGGCGCGGGTGCTCGCAAAGTTCAGTCTCGATGCCGAAGCGGCGCGGATCGGCGAGGTCTATCGCCCGCTGCTCTGACGTGCCGCTCTCGGGCCCACAAACCAAAACCGCGAAAACAACCCCATGCACAGTAGCCGAGGCCAGCGAAATCAACGACTTGGCGCCTGCGCAGCTTTGCGGATTTCGCGAAGCTGGTTGACACGTCGGGCAAAACACCGGCACGATGTCATCATCGGCACAGGTCTTGCCAAGCTCACGTCGTCGCCCGCGCCCCAGCCTCGCTCAACACCCGCTGCGCAATCGCCACCACATCGCTCGCCGCGATATTCCGCATGCATCTGTGATCATTCATCTTGCAGATCGTGCTTTGGCAGGGCTGGCAGGACAGCGCCTCCTTGTCCTGCACCACGGTTTCGGCGAGGCCGTTGAGGGGGGCCCAGAGATAGGGGCTGGTCGGGCCGAAGATGCCCATGGTGGGCGTGCCCAGGGCGGCCGCGATGTGCATCAGGCCGGAATCGTTGGAGACGGCGACGCCGGCGGCCGCCATGGCCAGCACGCCGTTGCGCAAATCGTTGCCGGTGAGGTCCCGCACGCCAGAGCCGCCTGCCGCCACGATCTCCTGGGCGAGGCCCTTTTCCGCGGGGCCGCCGACCACCCAGACTTCCAGCCCGCGCTCGGCCAACAGGCGGGCGGCCTCGGGATAGTACGTCCAGCGCTTTGAGACGCCCACGGAGCCGGGAGCGAGCGCTACCGCAGCTCCGGCGCCGAGGCCGTTGGCCTGCCGCCAGCGGACGATGTCCTCGGCCGGGACCCGCAATTGCGGCACCGGCCATTCCGGAGGCAGGGGGGCCCGGTCGGGCTGGGCCAGGGCGGCGTTCTTGTCGATGAAGCGGGGCAGCTTCCTTTCGCCCCAGCGCCAGCGGTTGATCAGGCCGAACCGGAACTCGCCGACGAAGCCAACCCGCTCAGGAATACCGGCCAGGGCAGGCGCGATGGCGGCCTTCCAGGTGCGCGGCAGCACCAGGGCGGTGCCATAGTTCCGCTCACGCAGCAGCTGCGCCAAGGCCAGTTGACGGCCCACGGCAAGCCGGCCTCGAGGCAGGTCCCAGACGATCCCCTCGCGCACGCCGGGCATGTAATCGATCAGGGGAGCGCAGAGCGGGGTGGTGAGGAGATCGACCGGCCGGTTTGGCCAGCGTTCCTTCAGAACCCGTACGACGGTGTGATTCCGGACGAAATCGCCGATCCACATGTAGGGAATGATCAGAATCGGGCGGGTATCGCTCCGGTCTGGATCTCCACTAAGTTGTGAATTTTGGTTCATTCGTTGAAGGGGCCGCAATGATTTGGCGGTTCGGTAGCCGCTCCCGGCCGGCAGGTAAAGCCGACAAACCGCTCAATCCCAAAACCGCTTACACTTTAGCGGCTCATGCGCTACGGCAGGACCGGACCGCAAAAAATCGGGCAGGGATTTCGGAATGTTGCTGGTGACCGGCGGGGCCGGTTTTATCGGGTCGAATGTCGTGGCCGCGCTCAATGACGCGGGCCGCGGCGACGTCGTGGTTTGCGATCTGCTCGGCACCGAGGGCAAGTGGCGGAACCTCGCCAAGCGCCAGCTTGTGGATATCGTTCCGCCCGCCGAGCTGATGGACTGGCTGAAAGGCCGCAAGCTCGATGGTGTCGTCCATCTCGGGGCGATTTCCGCGACCACCGCGACCGACGGCGACCTCGTGTTCGAGACCAATTTCCGTCTGTCGATGCGCCTTCTCGACTGGTGCACGGCAAGCGCGGTGCCCTTCATCTATGCCTCCTCGGCGGCGACTTATGGCGACGGCGAAAGAGGTTTCGACGACGACGCCTCGATCCCCGCATTGAAGAAACTTCGGCCGATGAATCTCTACGGCTGGAGCAAGCACATGTTCGATCTTGCGGTCGCCGGGCGCGTGGCAAATGGCGATCCGCTCCCGCCGCAATGTGTGGGCCTGAAGTTCTTCAACGTGTTCGGCCCCAACGAATACCACAAGGGCTCGATGATGAGCGTGCTGGCGCGCCGGTTCGACGACGTCAAGGCCGGCCGCGTCGTGCAATTGTTCAAATCGCATCGCGAGGGCATCGCCGACGGCGATCAGCGCCGCGATTTCATCTATGTCGACGACGTCGTGCGTGTCGTCATGTGGCTCTTGGCGACGCCGTCAGTGTCCGGACTGTTCAACGTCGGAACCGGCAAGGCGCGCAGCTTCAGGGACCTGATGCTGGCTGCCTATGCGGCGCTCGGCACCAGGCCCAACATCGAATATATCGACATGCCTGAGCAGATCCGCTCGGCCTATCAGTATTTCACCCAGAGCGAGGTCGATCGGCTCCACCGCGCCGGCTATAACGGCGGCTTCACGACGCTCGAGGACGCGGTGAAGGCCTATGTCGGGGATTACCTCGACCGGCCCGACCGCTTCCGCTGAGGCTCTTTGACCATGCCGACGCCCATTCTCGATTTCGACGCTCTCGCGCAAGCCATCTCAGGCCGCACGGTGCTGTGCATCGGCGATATCATGCTGGACGAGTTCGTCTATGGCGAGGTGTCGCGGATTTCGCCGGAGGCGCCGACGCCTGTCATCACGGCCCAGCGCAGCGAGATCCATATCGGCGGCGCCGGCAACGTCGCGCGCAACGTCGCCTCGCTCGGCGCGCGCTGCATCTTCGTCGGCCTCGTCGGCGAGGACGATGCCGGCGTCCGGCTCAAGACGGCGCTGGACGAGCTCGCTGCAATCGAAAGCGTGCTGGTGTGCGATCCCTCGCGCCCGACCACGCGAAAAGTCCGCTTCGTCTCCGAACATTTTTCCACGCACATGCTGCGCGCGGATTGGGAGCAGGCGGCGCCTGTATCCGATGAGGTCGAGACCAAGCTGATCGAGGCGATCCTGCCGCAGATCGCGCGCGCCGATCTCGTGCTGCTTTCGGACTACGCCAAGGGCGTGCTGACGGCGCGCGTCATCCGCCACACCATCGACGCCGCGCGAAAGCTCGGCAAGCCAGTGATCGTCGATCCGAAGAGCCTGAACTGGGCGATCTATCGCGGCGCCACGCTGCTCACGCCCAACCGCAAGGAATTTTCGGAAGCGACGCGCAGCCGCGCCGACACGCCGCAGAGCATCGTCGATGCCAGCGAGGACGTGATGCGGCTCGCCGATTGCGAGGCGATTCTGGTCACCCAGGGCGAGCACGGCATGACGCTGGTGCCGCGCGGCGGCGAGGCTGTTCACGTTCCGGCGTTCCCGGTGAAAGTGCGCGACGTCTCCGGTGCCGGTGACACCGTCGCCGCCGCGCTCGCGGTGTCGCTTGCGGCCGGCGCGGACTGGGACACGGCATTGCGCATGGCCAACGCCGCGGCCGCCGTCGCCGTCGGCAAGCAGGGCACCGCCAGCGTAAGCGCGGCCGAGCTGCGCCGGAAGATCCTGCCGCATGCCAGTCTCGCGGCCGAGGAGAAGATCGTGCTCGATCCGGCCGCGCTCGACGCCCAGCTCGCCGAATGGAGGAGGCAGGGCCAGCGCGTCGGCTTCACCAACGGCTGTTTCGACATCCTGCATCCCGGCCACGTCAAGGTGCTGACTGCGGCGCGCGCCGCCTGCGACCGCCTGATCGTGGGCCTCAACAGCGACGCCTCGGTGCGGCGGCTCAAGGGCGCGGAGCGGCCGGTCCAGGACGAGCGCGCGCGAGCCGAGGTGCTCGCCGCGCTGGAGGCCGTCGATCTCATCGTCATCTTCGAGGAAGACACGCCGATCGACCTGATCAGGCGGATCAAGCCCGGCGTGCTGGTGAAGGGCGGCGACTACACCCGCGAGCAGGTGGTGGGCCACGAGGTCGTCGAGCAAGCGGGCGGGGTGGTCGTGCTGGTCGACATCCTCCAGGGCTTCAGCACGACGGCGCTGGTGCATCGCGCCCGGGGAGGGGGCAAGTGACGGTGCTCGCACGCGAGACGACCGGCGAAATGTTGCTTCGCCGCCTGCGCAGCCCGGCCGCCTGGCGCGAGACCGTCGATATCTTCGCGGTCCTGACCGCAGCCTCGCTGCCCTGGTCGACCTCGCTTGCGGGAATCTTCAACGCGCTGATGCTGCTCTGCATGGTGCCGTTCCTCGACGTCCGCGCGTTCCTGGAGTCCTTGAAGCGTCCGATCTGTGCGGCCCCGATCGCACTGGTGCTGCTGGCGCTGGTGGGAACACTCTGGTCGGACGCGACCTGGGGCGCGCGCTTCTATGCGGTCAATCCGACCGTGAAGCTGCTCATGCTGCCGCTGCTGCTCTATCATTTCGAGCGATCGCCGCGCGGGCACTGGATCTTCATCGCCTTTCTGGTGTCCTGCGCCTTGTTGTCGGTGATGTCCTGGCTGGTCGCCTTCTACCCGAACCTCGCGCTCAAGACCGATCCGCCCGAGCGGGGCGTCTTCGTCAAGAACTACATCGACCAGAGCCAGGAATTCGCGCTTTGCGCGGTCGCGCTGGCCTATCCAATCGTGACATTGCTGCGCGAGAAGCGCTACTGGCTCGCCGGACTGCTGACGGCGCTGGCGCTGAGCTTCTTCGTCAACATGACCTTCGTGGTGGTGTCGCGTACCGCGCTCGTCACCATTCCGATCATGCTCGGCGTGTTCGCGCTGCTCCACCTCAAATGGCGCAGCATCGCGATCATCTCCGCCGCCCTGCTCGCCGGCGCCGTTCTGGCCTGGCAGGCCTCCCCGCAACTGCGCCATACTGCCGAGCGGTTTACCAACGACTACGCGCGTTATGTCGAAAGGGGCGAGGCGACCTCCATAGGCCTGCGGCTCGAATTCTGGCGGAAGTCGCTGAGCTTCTTGGCGGAGGCGCCGATCATGGGACACGGCACCGGCTCGACGCGCGGATTGTTCGAACGCGCCGCGGCGCCCGCCGGTCAGAACCGGGCGTCGGCCGAGGTGATCGGCAATCCCCATAACCAGACACTCAACGTTGCCGTGCAATGGGGCGCGATCGGCATCCTCATTCTCTACGCGATCTGGATCCTGCATCTGCTGTTGTTTCGCGGCGACGGGCTCGCCAACTGGATCGGGCTCCTGGTGGTGGTGCAGAACGTCTTCACCTCGCTGTTCAACTCCCATCTGTTCGACTTCCATGAGGGCTGGATGTACGTCATCGGCGTCGGCGTGGCCGGCGGCATGGTGATCCGGGCGCAACGGGGCCGGGCGAAGATGGGGGAAGCCGGTTCCTGAGCGGCCGCGCGGCTGGCAAGTCTGGTCCAGATGGGCTATCAGCGCGGACAGGTTGCATCTAACTGGATTTTCATCGGTCGGCGGATGACGCGTCTCTCGCATCTCACCTCGCGCAATTTCCTGATCGCGCTCCACGATTTGCTGGCGACGACGGCGGCGCTTTTTGCCGCCTTTTACGTGCGATTCGAGGGCGGCGACGACTTCTTCGACCGTCTGCCGCTGCTGTTCCAGATCCTGCCCTATTTTCTGGCCTTCAGCGTGGTCGTGTTCTTCGTCTTGAACCTGACCACGACGAAATGGCGCTTCATCTCGCTGCCTGACGCGCTGAACATCATTCGCGCGGCGACCGTGCTGACGGTTGCGCTGCTCGTGCTCGACTACATCTTCGTTGCCCCCAACGTTCGCGGCGCCTTCTTCCTCGGCAAGGTGACGATCATTCTCTACTGGTTCCTGGAGATCGCCTTCCTCAGCGCGCTGCGCATGACCTATCGCTATTTCCGTTATACGCGGGTGCGGCGTCATGCGCGGACCGGGGAGGCGGCACCGACGCTGCTGATCGGCCGCGCCGCGGACGCGGAGGTGCTTCTGCGCGGCATCGAGAGCGGGGCAATCAAGCGCATCTGGCCGGTCGGCGTCTTATCGCCGTCGTTTGCGGACCGGGGCCAGTTCATCCGCAACCTGCCGGTGCTGGGCGGCATCGACGATGTCGAGGACGTCATTGCGGACTTCGCCAAACGCAACAAGCCGATCGCCCGCCTCGTGATGACGCCGTCGGCGTTCGAGCCGGAGGCGCATCCGGAATCGGTCCTGATGCGTGCACGCAAGTTGGGTGTGATCGTCAACCGGATGCCCTCGCTTGAGAGTGGCGATACG
Source organism: Bradyrhizobium sp. LVM 105 (assembly GCF_003957705.1). NCBI lineage: Bacteria > Pseudomonadati > Pseudomonadota > Alphaproteobacteria > Hyphomicrobiales > Nitrobacteraceae > Bradyrhizobium > Bradyrhizobium sp. LVM 105. The sequence goes on from NZ_QZMV01000001.1 coordinate 1,058,558, forward strand.
CCGCGGCTCACCGCCGTCGCGGTCGAAGATCTCCTGCTGCGGCCGAGCGAGGCGATCGACTATGAGCGCCTGGAGGCCCTGATCAGCGGCAAGGCGGTGATCGTCACCGGCGGCGGCGGCTCGATCGGTTCCGAGATCTGCGAGCGCGTCGTCGCCTTCGGCGCCGCGCGGCTCCTGATCGTCGAAAACTCCGAGCCGGCGCTCTACGCGATCACGGAACGGCTCGCTGCGCGGGGTGCGGCAGCCGAGATCGAGGGGCGGATCGCCGACATTCGCGATCGCGAGCGCATCATGCGCCTGATGGCCGAGTTCAAGCCGGACATCGTGTTCCATGCCGCCGCGCTCAAGCACGTGCCGATCCTCGAGCGCGACTGGAGCGAGGGCGTCAAGACCAATATCTTCGGCTCGATCAATGTCGCCGATGCCGCGCACAGCGCCGGCGCCGAAGCCATGGTGATGATCTCGACTGACAAGGCGATCGAGCCGGTGTCGATGCTCGGTCTGACCAAGCGTTTCGCCGAGATGTACTGCCAGGCGCTCGATCGCGATCTCGCTGCAGCCAGCGGCAGTGGCAGGCCGAAGATGCGATTGATCTCGGTCCGGTTCGGCAACGTGCTGGCGTCGAACGGCTCGGTGGTGCCGAAGTTCAAGGCCCAGATCGAGGCCGGCGGCCCCGTGACGGTGACGCATCCCGACATGGTCCGCTACTTCATGACCATCCGCGAGGCCTGCGATCTCGTCATCACCGCGGCCACGCACGCGCTCGGCGCGCAGCGTCCCGACGTCTCGGTCTACGTGCTCAATATGGGCCAGCCGGTGAAGATCGTCGATCTCGCCGAGCGCATGATCCGTCTCTCCGGACTGCAGCCCGGCTACGACATCGAGATCGTGTTCACGGGCATGCGGCCGGGCGAACGCCTGTATGAGATCCTGTTCGCCTCCGAGGAGCCGACCCGCGAGATCGGCATTGCCGGCATCATGGCCGCGCAGCCGAACGAGCCGCCGATGCAGACGCTGCGCAAATGGATCAGCGCGCTGGAGCAGGCCGTCGCGCGCGAGGACCGCGCCACCATCAGGACCATCCTGAAGGATGCGGTGCCCGAATTCGGGTCGACGGCGGCCTGACCATGCCGGTCGATGGGTTGCGCGCTGTTCTGTCGGAGCAACGATGAGTGAGACAAAGCCGGTCGCGCTGGTAACGGGAGCGAGTGGCTTCGTCGGTCGTCACGTCGTGCCCGCATTGACACGCGAGGGCTGGTCGGTCCGCCGCGCGGTGCGCAGCTCGCAAGGGGCGGACGACGAGGTCGTGATCGACTCGATCGGCCCCGAAACCGATTGGCAGGCGGCGCTTGAAGGCGTCGACGCCGTCATCCATCTCGCCGCACGCGTGCATTATAAGAACGACGAGCACGCGGCCGAACTCCACCGCAAGGTCAATGTCGAGGGCACGCTGCGCCTGGCACGCCACGCAGCAACGGCCGGCGTGCGTCATTTCATCTTCATCAGCACCGTTCTGGTGCACGGCCGCAGCAATGACGGCCGCGCGCCGTTCAGCGAAAGCGATTTGCCGACGCCGCGTGGCCTCTACGGCACATCCAAGGCCGCGGCCGAGGCGGGCTTGAGCACGCTGGCCCGCGACGTCGACATGAAGATCTCGGTGATCAGGCCGCCGCTGATCTACGGCGCGCATGCCAAGGGCAATTTCCCGCTGCTGGCGCGCGCGGTCAGGCTGGGGCTGCCGCTGCCCTTTGCGGCGATCCGCAATCGCCGCAACTTTCTTGCCGTGCAGAACCTGTCGTCATTCATCCTGCATCGGCTGCGCCATCCTGACGCGGTGAGCAATTTCGAGATCTTCCTGCTGGCCGACCGGGAGCGGGTCTCGACGCCTGAATTCATCGCGTGCCTGGCGCGCGCCTCCGGCAGGACTGCCCGGCTGTTCAGCGTCCCGCCGAACCTGCTCGGCATGGTCCTCCGCTTGATGGGGCGTCAGGAGATGCAGGACGGGCTGATCGGCTCGCTCGAGCTCGACATCTCGAAAGCGATCGCCACCGGATGGCAGCCGCAGGTCTCCCTCGACGAGGGGGTGCGGCTGGCGCTGTCGGATCAGGACGCCTGAGTGCGGGAAAAGCGTCGCAGCACGAAACCAACGGCGACCGCGCCGGCGACCAAGGACGCAACAATGATCGTCGTCGAGCCGGCGCGAACGGTGACGATGGCAAGCAACGCCAGCACGAGATTGAGCGCGAATACCTCGCCGATCACCCGCGGGACCGTGAACCCGTTGTCGGTTGCGCGTTGATAGAAGTGGGTGCGGTGCGCCGACCAGAACGGCTCGCGCCTGACGATGCGCCGAAGCAGCGTGATGGTGGAATCCGCAAGGTAATAGGCCGGCAGCAGCAGCGCCGCGGCGGGTTGGCCGTGCCAGGCGAGCTCCAGCAGGCACCAGCCGAGCAACAGGCCGATCGGCAGGCTGCCGACATCGCCCAGGAAGACCCTTGCGACCGGACGGTTGAACGGCGCAAAGCCGAGCATGGCGCCGCACAGCGCGGCGGCGAGCAGTCCGACCGGCCACGAGAGATCCCCGAGCCATCCGAGCAGCAGCAGCGCCGCGGTGACCGGCACGACTTCCGCCACGGTCATCAGGTCGAGCCCGTCCATGAAGTTGACGAGGTTCACGAACCAGACTCCGGCGAGCAGAACGAGGCCGCGCTCGAGCGCAAGCGGCAGCGCCGGCACGATGCGTGCGGTCTCCGGCGCGGTGAACACCACTGCGCCGACGCAGGCCGCCTGCAGCACCAGCCGCACGAGCACGGGCAGCGATACGATGTCGTCGGCGAAGCCGACCAGCGCGATCACGACCGTCGCAGCGACCAGCGCCGGCGGGATCGCGACATTGGCCGAGGCGCCCCAAAGCGAGGCGACGATCAGGGTCGCGGCAATCACCGCGATGCCTGCGCCCTGCGGGGTCGGGATGCGATGTGAGGACCGCGCGTTCGGTCGCGCCAGTGCGTAGCGCTGGAGCAGGGGACGGCTGGTCCAGGTGACGAGCGCCGAGATCAGCGCGGCGATCGCAACGGCAAGCAGCACGGGCGCGCCGGCGAGTGCTTCGGTGGTCGAGCTCACTCCGGCACCCCGATCGGAGCGGCCCCTTGCGCGGCCTTTTCCGCGCTGAGGATCCAGACCAGGCCGCCGACCGCGCCGACGATGAAGAACACGGCGCCGTACAGCAGCGAGATGTTGACGCCCTCGTTGGCGGCAAGTCCGGCGAAGCCGAACGCCAGGCCCATCGTGGCCTCACGCACGCCCCAGCCGGCGATCGAGATCGGCATCATCGTGATCAGCATCACGGGCGGCACGAGCAGAAAGACGTCGCTGAAGCGAACCGGAGCCGCGATCGACTGCACCACGCACCAGGCGATGACGACGGCGAGCACATGAACGAGGATCGACAGGATCGCGATCACCGGTCCGCGGCTGCGACTGAAGATCACGCGGTTGGCGATCACCGCGCAGGCGTGAAGATGATGTGTGGCCCACCAGGTCTTGAGCCACCGCCATTTCAGGGCGCCGAAGATCAGGAAGCCGACGCCGCCGGTGAGCGCCAGCAGGTCGATGAGCAGCAGCGCCGAGCGCCCGTGCGGATCGGTGATGAGGGTGTAGCTCCAGGGTAGGCTCGCGACGATGAGAATCGCGAGCGCGATCAGGCCGATCGCGCGATCGACGAAGATCGAGTAGGTGGCTGCACGCCAGCCGGCGCCGGCGCGCGCGACGAGCCAGAGCCGGACCGCGTCGCCGCCGATCGCCGACGGCAGGGTCTGGTTGAAGAAGGAGCCGATCACGTTGTAGCGCATGGCACGGCCGAGCTCGAGCGGCGCGCCGCAGACGGCACTGATCTGGCGCCAGCGCAGCACGCCGACGAAGATCTGCAGAAACGTGATTGCGATGGCCACGCCGATCCAGAGCAGGCTGGTCGCGGTGAAACGCGAAAACAGTTCGGTTAGATCGACCTTGCGCAGCGCCAGATAGAGCAGCGCCGCGGAAGTCACGATTTTGGCCGCAGAAAGCAGGATTCGGCGCATTTCGCCCGCATGAACAGGGTTTGCGAAGATTTGAGGCAATCCGACGCGAGGCGCCGAATTCGGCCGCTTTGGTATGGTTTTGGCGCCGATCTTGCAATAGCCCTCGTTCAATTGCCCTCGTTAAGGACGCTGAGAGGAGTCCTCATGAAGCGCTGCGGGCCTATTGCGAGCCGATCGAGCTGGCGGCTAAACAGGGCCGGCTTGGATCCCCAGGGAACAGGATGACAGATCAGGCGATTTTGGTTACCGGCGCGGCCGGCTTCATCGGCTTTCACGTCGCCCGCCAGCTCCTGGGCGAAGGCCGGTCCGTCGTCGGGCTCGACAATCTCAACACTTATTACGATCCGGCGCTGAAGAAGGCGCGACTTGCGCTGCTCAGGGGCGAGCCCCGCTTCTCTTTCGTCGAGGCCGACCTCGCCGACCGCGAGACGATGGCCGCGCTGTTTGCGCAACATCGTTTTGCCAAAGTCGTGCATCTGGCGGCGCAGGCCGGCGTGCGCTACTCGATCGAGCAGCCGCACGCCTACGCCGAGTCCAATCTCGTCGGATTTCTCAACGTGCTCGAGGGCTGCCGCAATAACGGCTGTCGTCATCTCGTCTACGCCTCGTCATCCTCCGTTTACGGCGCCAACACAAAAATGCCATTTGCGGTTGCGGACCGCACCGATCATCCGGTGAGCTTTTATGCCGCGACCAAGAAGGCGAACGAGGTGATGGCGCAGTCCTACAGCCATCTCTATCGCCTGCCGGTCACGGGCCTGCGCTTCTTTACCATCTACGGGCCATGGGGACGGCCCGACATGGCCATGTTTCTGTTCGTGAACGCCATCATGGCCGGCAAGCCGATCCGGCTCTTCAACCACGGCAGGATGCGTCGCGACTTCACCTATATCGATGACGTGACCCGTGTCGTATCCAGGCTGATCGATCTTGTGCCGGCGGAGGATCCTTCTGCCGCAAATGCGCCGTTTAAGCTCTACAATGTCGGCAATCACCATCCGGAGGAACTGATGCACGTCGTCGGTCTTCTGGAGCGGGAGCTGGGCCGGACGGCGATCAAAGAATTGCTGCCGATGCAGCCGGGAGATGTGCTGGAAACGTTCGCGGATGTCGAGGATTTGATGCGCGACACCGGCTTTGCACCGTCAACGCCGATCGAGCATGGGGTCCACAATTTTGTCACCTGGTATCGGGACTACTTCAAGGTTTGAGATGACGATGGACAAACGCATAATCCCCCTGATCATGTGCGGCGGCGCCGGCACGCGGCTGTGGCCGGCTTCGCGCGAGGTGCGGCCCAAGCAGTTCCTGCCGCTGTTCGGCACGCGCTCGACCTTCCAGGACACGCTGCTGCGCGTCTCAGATCCACAGCTGTTCGACCGGCCGATCGTCATCACCAACGCGTCCTATCGCTTCATGGTGCTGGAGCAGCTCGCCGAGATCGGTATCGAGGCCGACGTGATCCTCGAGCCGATGCGCCGCGATTCCGGACCGGCGATCGCGGCCGGCGCGGTGTTCGCGCAGAACCGCGCCAGTGAAGCCATCGTGCTGGCGCTCGCCGCCGATCACGTGGTGCAGGACAATGCCGCCTTCGTCGCCGCCTGCCGCGAGGGCCTTAACGCCGCGAGCACCGGGCGCATCGTCACCTTCGGCGTCAAGCCGGAGCGGCCGGCGACCGAATACGGCTACATCAACCCGGGCGAGGTGATCTCCGGCGAGGTGCATGCGGTGGCGCGCTTCGTCGAGAAGCCGGACGCGGTGAAGGCCTCCGACTACGTCAATTCCGGCTATTTCTGGAACAGCGGCAACTTCATGTTCCCGGCGAGCGTGCTGCTCGACGAATATCGCAGGGTCGATGCGGCAAGCGTCGAGGCCATCACCAATGCGGTCAACAATGCCGGCCGCGATCTCGGCTTCGTCACGCTGGAGCCGGAGGCATTCGGCGCGGCCAAGGCGATCTCGATCGACTATGCCGTGATGGAGAAGACCTCGCGCGCGGCCGTGGTGCCGGTGTCGTGCGGATGGTCCGACGTCGGCTCCTGGCACGCGGTGTGGGAGCTGTCGGAGAAGGACACGCAGGGCAATGCCGCGCACGGCACCGCCGTGTTCGAGGATTCCCGCAACTGCAACGTCACTACCGACCAGGCGCTGGTCGCGCTCGAAGGCGTCGACGATCTCGTCGTGGTCGCAACCGCGGATGCGGTGCTGGTCTCGCGCCAGAAGGATGCCAACGGCCTGAAGCGTCTCGTCACCAAGCTGAAGGCGGTCGCGCCCAAGGTCACTGAGGAGCATCTCAAGGTGCACCGGCCCTGGGGCAGCTACCAGTCCGTCGACAACGGCGAGCGCCATCAGGTCAAGCGCATCGTGGTGAAGCCGGGCGGGCGGCTGTCGTTGCAGAAGCACCACCATCGCGCCGAGCACTGGATCGTGGTCCGCGGCACCGCGCAGGTGACGGTCAACGAGACCGTCAAGACGGTGCACGAGAACGAGTCGATCTACATCCCGATGGGCGCCGTCCACCGGATGGAGAATCCGGGCAAGATCCAGCTGGAACTGATCGAGGTCCAGACCGGCTCCTATCTCGGGGAAGACGACATCATCCGGATTGAAGACGACTATCAAAGGTCGTAACCACCAAACTCCGAATCACGAGACCCGGGCCAACAGGCGATATTTTTCCGCTTAAGGCCCGGGGAACGTGTAACTTTTTGAATCAAATCGTGTCCGGGCCGCGAAGGCGGCATTCGCCACAAATGTGGCGTCCGTGCTAGAAGCGCGCCGGGGATTTGCGTTGAATCGGGGTTTGCTCAGATGAGTTCCAAAGGATCTGCACCGGCAAAGGCCGGCTTGCGCGTCGGCGTCATTGGTGCCGGCGTGATGGGCAGCAATCATGCGCGTGTGCTGAGCGGCCTGCCCGGCGTCAGCCTCGTCGGCGTCGTCGATCCTTCGCACGCGCATCGCGCCCGCGCGACGGAACTTGCCAATTGCCCGAGCTTCGAGACGCTCGACCAGCTCATCGCCGCCGGCGTCGACGCGGTCACCATCGCGGCGCCGACGCATCTGCATCACGAGGTCGCGCTCGCCTGCATCGCCAGGAACATCCACGTGTTGGTCGAGAAGCCGATCGCGTCCACGGTCGCAGAGGGCCGCGAGATCGTCGCCGCCGCGCACAAGGCCGGCGTGACGCTGATGGTCGGCCATGTCGAGCGCTTCAATCCGGCGGTCGCCGCCGTCAAGCAGGCGATCGCGGGCGAGGACATTCTCTCCATCGCGATCACCCGCGTCGGCCCGTTCCCGCCGCGCATGTCCAATGTCGGCGTCGTCATCGACCTCGCCGTGCACGACATCGATCTGATCCGCTGGTTCACCGAATCCGACATCGTCGAGGTGCAGCCGCAGCTGTCGAGCGCGGTCGCCGAGCGCGAGGACATCGCGCTGCTCCAGTTCCGCACCGCCAACGGCGTGCTCGCCCACATCAACACCAACTGGCTGACGCCGTTCAAGGCGCGCAGCGTCACGGTCGCAACCCGCGGCAAATACGTGATGGGCGATCTCTTGACGCGCCAGGTTACCGAGTGCTTCGGCTTCAAGCCCGACGGCAGCTACTCGATGCGGCATCTGCCGGTCGGACATGACGAGCCGCTGCGCGCCGAGCTGATCGCGTTCCTCAAGGCCGTGCGCAACGGCGAGACGCCGGCGGTCACCGGCGACGAAGGCGTCGCCAGCCTCGAGATCGCCACCCAGTGCCTGGAGACGCCGTCACGGCCCGCGGCCAAATCGCCCGCCCTCAAGGGGCCGCGCCGCGTCGTCGGCTGATCCCTTTCCATGTCGACCGCTCAAGACCAGCAAGGCGCCAAGAACCAGGCCATGAACCAGCATCTGCGTTCCGAACCCATTCCCTTCATTGACGTCGCCTCGCAGCGCCGTCGGCTCGGCGCCTCGCTCGATGCCGCCGTCAAGCGCGTGCTCGATCACTGCCAGTTCGTCAACGGTCCGGAAGTGTTCGAGCTCGAGAAGCAGCTTGCGGCCTATTCCGGCGCCAAGCATGTCGTCGGGTGCGCCAGCGGCACCGACGCGATCCTGATGGTGATGATGGCGAAGAATGTCGGGCCTGGCGATGCCGTGCTGTGTCCGTCCTTCACCTTCATCGCGACAGCCTCGCCGGTGGCGCGGACCGGCGCGACGCCGGTCTATGTCGACGTCGACGAGGCCACCTTCAACATGAGCCCGGACTCGCTGAAGCGCGGCATCGCGACCGCGCGCAAGGCCGGCCTCAAGCCGGTTGCGGTGATTCCGGTCGACCTGTTCGGCCAGCCCGCCGATCACGACGCCATCGCCGAGATCGCGAAAGCCGAAGGCCTGTTCGTGCTCGATGACGCCGCACAAGGGTTCGGCGCGAGCTACAAGGGCCGCAAGCTTGGCACCTTCGGGCTCGCCACGGCGACCAGCTTCTTCCCGGCAAAGCCGCTCGGCTGCTTCGGCGACGGCGGCGCCATCTTCACCGATGACGACGAGCTCGCGGCGACGCTGCGCAGCATCCGCGTGCACGGGCAGGGCGTCGACAAATACGACAATGTCCGGCTCGGCCTGACCGGCCGGCTCGACACCATGCAGGCCGCGGTCCTGATCGAGAAGCTGAAGATCTTCGACGACGAGATCGCCGCCCGCAACAGGGTCGCCGAACGCTACGCGCGGGGGCTCAGCAACGTCGTCACCGTGCCGCGCCTGGCGCCGGGCAATACCTCGGTCTGGGCGCAATACACCATTCGCCTGCCGAAGGGGACCGACCGCGACGGTTTCGCTGCCGCGCTCAAGGCCCAGTGCGTGCCGACCGCGATCTATTACGGCAAGTCGATGCATCAGCAGACCGCCTACAAGCAATACCCGGTCGCCGAGGGCGGACTGCCGGCTTGCGAGAGCCTGTCGCAGGACGTCATCAGCCTGCCGATGCATGCCTATCTGACCGAAGCCGACCAGGAACGAATCATCGCCGCCGTCCGCGGCGCGCTCGCGGGCTGAATCCTTCGCGGCTTCTTCACCTCTCCCGCTTGCGGGAGAGGTCGCGCCGAAGGTGCGGGTGAGGGCTATGCCCTCTGAGGGCTTCGTTGTTGAGACCCTTCTCCTCAGCCTCCCGCAAGCGCAGGGCTATCGCATTTGAGGTCCTGGCAGGGCCTGAGCGCGCGCCTCGTCCTTCGAGACGACCGCTTCGCGGTCTCCTCAGGATGAGGCTAAGTGGCATCGGTGCCCGCTGAAACTGCCGCCGCGCACTCAGCCCTCATCCTGAGGGCCCGCCGAAGGCGGGCGTCTCGAAGGATGGCCGCAGGGGAAGGCTATCAAATCCGATAGCCCTGCCCGCAAATGGGCGAGGGGGCGCAGCTCCATCGCCGCTAGCACCTAGACCTAATCCTACCATGCTCTAAAACAGACGCATGCTCGGACGCATCTTCACGGTTGGCGGTTACACGCTGCTCTCGCGGCTGACGGGGTTTGCCCGCGACATCATGCTGGCGGCGATCCTCGGCGCCGGTCCCGTGGCCGACGCCTTCTTCGTGGCGCTGCGGTTGCCCAATCATTTCCGCGCCATCTTCGCCGAGGGCGCCTTCAACGCCGCCTGGGTGCCTGCCTACGCGCATGTCCATGGCGAGAAGGGGCAGGCGGCGGCACATTTGTTCGCCGACCGCATCTTCACGCTGTTATTGGCTTCACAGGTTCTGCTGCTGATCGTCGCCTGGCTGTTCATGCCGCAGGCCATGAGCATCCTCGCACCGGGCTTCGGTGAGGACGCCGAGCAGCGCAAGCTCGCGATCGAGCTGACCCGAATCACCTTTCCCTATCTGCTGTTGATCACGCTGGTGACGCTCTATGGCGGCATGCTCAACGTGATGCAGCGTTTCGCCAGCGCCGCGGCGGCGTCGATCTTCCTCAACGTTGCGATGATGATGACGCTGGCGCTCGCCGCCTGGTTTCCGACCGCCGGCCACGCCGCCGCCTGGGGCGTGCTCATTTCGGGCTTCCTGCAATATTTCCTGCTCGCCGGCGATCTCGCCCGCCATGGCGGCTTGCCGCGTTTTGCACCGCTGAAGCTCGACGAGGACGTCCGCGGTTTCTTCAAGGCGCTCGGACCTGCGACGCTGGGCTCGATGGGCACGCAGGTCGCGCTGTTCGCCGATACCATCATCGCAACCTTCCTGCCTGCCGGCGCGCTCTCGGCGCTCTATTATGCCGACCGCCTCAACCAGCTGCCGATCGGCGTCATCGGGATCGCCATCGGCACGGTGCTGCTGCCGGAGATGTCGCGGCGGATCACCGCCAACGACCATGACGGCGCGATGAAGGCGCAGCGCCGCGCCTTCGATTTCACGCTGCTGTTCTCGATCCCGTTCGTGGCGGCGTTCCTTACCGTGCCCGACGAGATCATGCGGGCGCTGTTCGCCCGCGGCGCGTTCTCGAAAGCGGACGCCGCCGCCGCCGGCGCCACACTCGCGGCCTACGCCATCGGCCTGATCCCCTTCGTGCTGATCCGCAGCGCGGTCGCGACCTTCTATGCGCGCAAGGACACCGCGACGCCGGTACGCGCATCCCTGACCGGCATTGCTGTCAATGTCGCCCTGAAGGTTGCCCTGATGGGACCGCTGGCCCAGATCGGCCTCGCACTGGCGACCGCCGTTGGTGTCTGGACCAATCTGTTGCTGGTACTGTTCTTCGCGGTACGGCGAGGCTTTCTGGTGCCGGACCGTGCCTGGCTGATGTCGCTCGGCAAATTCCTCGTGATCGGACTGATCCTCGCCGCCGCCTTCTGGCTGATCGCGCATTTCGGTGGCGCTTGGCTCGGCTCGATGCACTTCCGAGATGAGCTGATGCTGGTCCTGCTCGCCGTCGGCGGCACCATCGTCTATGCGATTGCGATTTTGGTTCTGTTCGGCCGCAGGTGGTTGGTCTCGCTGGTGCGCGGCTAGGCGACCGGGGCTGCTCGCCTCCAGGATGCAGGAAGGCCGCGCACATCTCTTGATTTTGTGCGGTCGGCGTGCTATGAGCAACGCATGATCAAATCGTCGCGCACCGTCAACCGCAATCACATGACCCGCTTCGGCTGGGCTGTGGGAGGAGTCGTGCGCTAGGAATTCGACGACATCTTTTCCACCAGGCCCCGCCGGCATCGGACGGGGCCTTTTCTTTTCTTTGGCCACGCTCCCTGCCGGCTCAACAGCAGGAGCATCCGATGCCACCCCAACTGACGAACATCACAGCCGCGACGGAGCGCGATGCCGCGAGACTTCGCCTCGACCTTTCAATCATCCCGAGCCTGCTCGGGCGCTATTGGTTTGCCTTTCAGGAGCGGCGCTGGCGCCCGCGCAACAGCTTGCACGACCTCAGCGACAGGGAGCTGATGGATATCGGCTTGACGCGCGGCGAGGCCGACAGCCTCGCGCCTGAACGCGCCATCGACAGATTGAGAGACAATGCGAGGGCTCAGTGGGGCCGTGGTGGAATGTGACAGGCCCACCAATCCCTGCCGATCTCCGCTGCCGCCGCCGTCCGCGTAGGTGATGCCACATGACAAGCACCTTTTGGTCAGGAAATTCAGCCCCGATGCGCTTCTGGCACGGCTACGCGGCCGGGTCGCGCCAGAACCGCCGAGAGTGGCTTCGAATCATCGGCCTCAATTGGGGACACGGCTGCCTAAACCCGTTTGCCTTGCCAGTTTTTCCACGGCAATATGCCCGCAAAACAACCATGAGAACGGGAAGACAACATGGCGGCTCCCATCAAGTTCGGCGTTGGCCAAAGCGTGCTGCGCAAGGAGGATGACGCGCTCATCCGCGGCAAGGGCCGCTATACCGACGATTATGCGCCGCAGGCCGCGCTGCGCTGCCTGATGCTGCGCTCGCCGCATGCGCATGCCAAATACACCATCGATGCGAGCCGTGCCCGCACGCTCCCCGGCGTCGCGCTGATCCTCACGGCCGACGACGTCAAGGATCTCGGCAATCTGCCGTGCCTGTTCAATCTCGAGACCGATCCGTTCACCGGACCGCCTTACCCGATCCTGGCCAAGGACGAGGTGCGCCATGTCGGCGATGCCATCGCCTTCGTGGTCGCCGAGACCATCGACCAGGCCCGCGACGCGATCGAGGCGATCGAGGTCAAATGGAGCCCGCTGCCGGCGGTGACCGGCGTCGTCAATGCCGTGAAGAAGGGCGCGCCGCAGGTCTGGCCGGACAAGGCCGGCAACGTGCTGTTCGACGTCTCGATCGGCGACAAGGCCGCGACCGAAGCCGCCTTCGCCAAGGCGCATGCGGTGGCCGAGATCTCGATCGTCAATCCGCGCGTGGTTGCGAGCTTCATGGAGACGCGCGCGGCGGTCTGCGAATATGATTCCAAGCGCGATCATCTGACGCTGACGATTGGCAGCCAGGGCAGCCATCGTCTGCGCGATATCCTGTGCCAGAACGTGCTCAATATCCCAACCGACAAGATGCGGGTGATCTGTCCCGACGTCGGCGGCGGCTTCGGCACAAAATTGTTCCCGTATCGCGAATACGCCTTGATGGCGGTTGCGGCTAAGAAGCTCAAGAAGACGGTGAAATGGGCGGCCGACCGCACCGAGCATTTCATGGGCGACGCGCAGGGCCGCGACAACGTCACCACCGCCAAGATGGCGCTGGCGGAAGACGGCAAGTTCCTCGCCATGGACTGCGACCTGATGGGCGACATGGGCGCGTATCTGTCGACCTTCGGCCCCTACATCCCGCATGGCGGCGCCGGCATGCTGCCGGGGCTCTACGATATCCAGGCCTTTCATTGCCGGGTGCGCACCATCTTCACCCACAGCGTGCCGGTCGACGCCTATCGCGGTGCGGGCCGGCCCGAGGCCGCCTATGTCATCGAGCGCCTCGTTGACGCCTGCGCGCGCAAGCTCGACATGACGCCGGACGCCATCCGCCGCAAGAACTTCATTCCGCCGAAGGCGCTGCCCTACAAGACGGCCACCGGCAAGGTCTACGATTCCGGCGACTTCGCCGCGCATCTCAAGCGCGCGATGGAGATCGCCGAGTGGAAGGAATTTGGAAAGCGCGCCAAGGCGGCCAAGAAGAACGGGCTGATCCGCGGCATTGGGCTGGCGAGCTATGTCGAGATCTGCGGCGTGATGGGTGAGGAGACGGCCAATGTCCGCCTCGAACCCAACGGCGACGTCACCGTGCTGATCGGCACGCAGTCGAGCGGGCAGGGCCACCAGACCGCCTATGCCCAGATCGTCGCGGAGCAGTTCGGCGTGGCGCCGGAGCGGGTCCACGTCCGCCAGGGCGACACCGACGAGATCGCCACCGGCCTCGGCACCGGCGGCTCGGCCTCGATCCCCTCGGGCGGCGTTAGCGTCGAGCGCGCCACGCGCGAGCTCGGGCAGAAGCTCAAGGAGATCGCGGCGCAGGCACTGGAGGCCGGCGCCGGCGACCTCGAGATTTCGGAAGGTGTGGTGCGGATCGCCGGCACCGACCGTTCGATCTCGTTCGCCGACCTTGCCAAGCGGCCCGGCGTCGATCCGTCGAAGCTGAACGGCAGCGCGACCTTCGCCAGCGCCGACGGCACCTATCCCAACGGCACCCATGTCGCGGAAGTCGAGATCGATCCGGCCACCGGCATCATCAAGATCGTCAACTACGTGATCGTCGACGATTTCGGCAAGACGCTCAATCCGCTGCTGCTGGCGGGACAGGTGCATGGCGGCGCGATGCAGGGCATCGGCCAGGCGCTGATGGAGCAGGTGGTCTATGGCGCCACCGACGGCCAGCTCATCACCGCGACCTACATGGACTACGCGCTGCCGCGGGCGGCGGACGGGCCGGCCTTCGTGTTCGAGACCCACAACGTCCCTTGCAAGACCAATCCGATGGGCGTGAAGGGGGCGGGCGAGGCCGGCGCGATCGGCTCCTGTCCGGCCGTCGTCAACGCCATCGTCGATGCGCTCTGGCGCGAATACAAGATCGACCACATCGACATGCCGGCAACGCCGGAGCGGGTGTGGATCGCCATCAACGAGCATCACCGCCGCCACAGCCTGTAAGTCCAAGCAAACGCGGAACGCGTTTTACGGGCTCAGCCCAATGATCCGGAGTGCGACGATTTATCGTCGCCCTCCGGATGGAATGAAATCAGCCAATCGGTGTTGGCCATTCAGGGGTCGGCACGATCCTGCATCAGGGAAAGGGATTTTGCGAATGAAGCGAGTGTTGATTGTCGGGGGCGCGCTGCTGCTCGGGATGGGTGCCGTCTGGGCGCAACAGGATTCCATCAAGGAAGCTCAGACCCTCATGAAGGGCAACGGCAAGAATGCCGGCGCGATGTCGGCAATGGTGAAGGGCGAGAAGCCCTACGACCAGGCTACCGTGGACAGCGCGCTGGCGCAGTTCGAGGATACCGCCAAGAAGCTGCCGAACCTGTTTCCGGCCAGCGCCAAAGGCGTGAAGCTCGACGGGGACTACTCGGCCTCGCCGAAGGTCTGGGAGGACAAGGCCGGTTTCGACGCGAAGATCGCAAGCTTCGCCAAGGTCGTTGGCGAGGCCAAGGGCAAGATCAAGGACCTGGATTCGCTCAAGGCGACGATGCCTGCCATCGGCAAGGAATGCGGCGGCTGCCACGAAACCTACCGCGTCAAGAACAGCTGAGGCGGATACTTTCGTAGCCCGGATGAGCGAAGCGATATCCGGGAAGCCTGTGCGAGTTGATGAAACTATCCCGGATGTCGCTTTGCTCATCCGGGCTACGGAAAGGGCGGTTGCGAAAGCAGCCGCCCTTTTTCCGTTTATAAGGTCTGACGGATCGCCGTCCGAGCGATTATGTTCGCACCAGCGGCCGCGGCGTTGATGCGAGTCGACGCATCTCATTCCGGATTGCCTCATGACGTGAGGAATTCCAGCGCGCGGCGAGGATCCCAATGAAAAGCGAGACAGGCCATGGTCAAACCGTTTCCGTCGAAGACGCATATCGGCAACCACATGCTGCATCCCGAAACGCTGATGCTGACCTATGGCTATGACCCGCAGCTGTCGGAAGGCGCCATCAAGCCGCCGGTTTTCCTGACCTCCACCTTCGTGTTCAAGACGGCCGATGACGGGCAGGACTTCTTCGATTACGTCGCCGGCCGGCGCGAGCCGCCGGAAGGCATGGGCGCGGGCCTGGTCTATTCGCGCTTCAATCATCCCAACAGCGAGATCGTCGAGGACAGGCTCTCGATCTACGAGCGCACCGAGAGCTGCGCGCTGTTCTCATCCGGCATGGCGGCGATCGCCACCACGATCCTGGCGTTCGTCCGCCCCGGCGACGTGATTCTGCACTCGCAGCCGCTCTACGGCGGGACCGAAACGCTGCTGACCAACACGCTGGCGCGCCTGTCGATCGGCGCCGTCGGGTTCGCCGACGGGATCGACGAAGCGGCCGTCAAGCAGGCCTCGGAAGAGGCCATGGCCAAGGGCCGCGTTTCGATGATCCTGATCGAAACCCCGGCCAACCCGACCAACGGCCTGGTCGATGTCGCCATGATCCGGCGTGTCGCCGAGTCCATCGGCAAGGCGCAGGGGCACACACCGGTGATTGCCTGCGACAACACGCTGCTCGGCCCGGTGTTTCAGCGACCGATCGAGCACGGCGCGGACCTGTCGCTGTATTCGTTGACAAAATATGTCGGCGGTCATTCCGACCTGATCGCGGGTGCTGCGCTCGGCTCGAAGGCGATCATGAAAGGCATCAAGGCGCTGCGCGGCGCCATCGGCACCCAGCTCGATCCGCATTCCTGCTGGATGATCAACCGCTCGCTCGAGACGCTGAGCCTGCGCATGGAGAAGGCCAACAGCAACGCGCGCCTCGTGGCGGACTATCTGCGCGATCACCCCAAGGTGGCCAAGGTCCACTATCTCGGTCATCACGAGGAGGCTTCGCCGGCGGGCCGCGTGTTCGCGCGGCAGTGCCACGGGGCGGGATCGACCTTCTCGTTCGATATCGTCGGCGGCAAGGATGCGGCGGTCAAGTTTCTCAACGCGCTGCAGATCCTCAAGCTGGCGGTGAGTCTCGGCGGCACCGAGTCGCTTGCAAGCTTGCCCGCAACCATGACGCATTCCGGTGTTCCCGCCGACATCCGCCAGAAGATCGGCGTGCTGGATTCCACGATCCGGCTGTCGATCGGCATCGAGAACCCGTCCGACCTGATCGCCGACCTCGCGCAGGCGCTGAACGCGGCTTGAGCGCGCTCAAAATCGAAAAGGCCGGGCGCTCCCTCCTGCGCCCGGCCTTCGCGCCACGAAGCAGCGTTGCGGCTTACTTCGTCACCTGACCGCGGATCTCGCCGCCCGGATTGGCCGCGGTGTGGATGTTGATGTAGTACTTGCCGCCGAGCAGATCGGCGGCCTGCGCGTCGGTCAGGGTCGCTTCGCCCTTGACCGGGCTCGAGGCCGCATTCGGGATGGCGACAGCGACGCCTGCGTTCTTGCCGGCCTCCGCAGGCCCGTGGAAATGCGCCGCGGTGGCGGGCCCGGAGAGGCCGGAATAGGTGACGGTCCAGGACAGTTTCTTGCTGGCGGCATCGTAGTCCAGATCGGCGGTTCCGGTGGCGCTGGTGGTGATTGCCGGCACCTCGGACTTGCCGTCGAGGGTTGCTTTGAGCTTTTCGGCGCTGGCCGGGCCTGCAAAGGTCACGGCACCAAGCGCCAGGGCGGCAATGACGGTCTTGTTCATGACATTCTCCCTGCTGAACCCGTTCGGGCTGGCAAACTTCCAACAGCCGGCGTTTCAGTTTATTCCCGTGTCCGGCCGGGGCGGGCTAAATTCTTCGTGGCTGGAGCCGCGACGACATCGGGCATAAGTTCGCCGCGGCGATTGAATGGATCTGCATGTTGCAACGAACAATTCTCATCGGGCTGCTCGCGGCGCTCGTCGCCGCGGGCACCTATTGGTGGCTCAGCGCGCCGAAAGTGGCTGCAGGCAACGCGCCGGCCCATGTGGCCAACCTCGCCAATGGCGAGGTGATGTTCAACGCTGGCGGCTGCGCCTCCTGCCATGCCGTTCCCAATCAGCCCGATCGTCTCAGGCTCGGTGGCGGCGTCGCGATCAAGTCGCCGTTCGGAACGTTCTACGCGCCGAACATCTCCCCGGATCCGAACGACGGCATCGGCAAATGGACGGACGCCGACTTCGTCAACGCGGTGATGTACGGGGTGTCGCCGGGCGGGCAGCATTATTTTCCCGCCTTTCCCTATACGTCCTATCGGCACGCCAGGCGCGAGGACGTGCTCGATCTCTTTGCCTACTTGAAGACGCTGCCGCCCGTGACCGGCAAGGTGCGCGACCACGACATGCATTTTCCTTTCGACATCCGGCGCAATGTCGGCATCTGGAAGTTCCTGTTTCTGGACGACAAGCCCTTCGTCGCCGACAGCAGCAAGTCACCGCAATTCAACCGCGGCGCCTATCTGGTCAACAGCTTTGGCCATTGCGCCGAATGCCACAGCCCGCGCAACGCGCTGGGCGGCATCATCTCGAGCCAGCGCTTTGCCGGCGGGCCCAATCCCGAAGGCGAGGGCTGGGTGCCCAACATCACCCAGAAGCGCCTCGGCGAGTGGAGCGTGAAGGATATCGCCTATTTCCTCAAGAACGGCGAATTACCCGATGGCGACAGCGTCGGCGGCGCAATGACGCGCGTGATCAAGAACACCTCGCAATTGCCCGACGAGGATATTGCGGCGATGGCGGAGTACCTCAAATCGCTACCGCCGGTGGACGGTCCGCCGCGGCCCAAGCGCAAGGAAGCCGACAAGGAAGCTGGCTAGCTGCCGCCAAACGCCTTGAACGTGATGATGGTGAGGGTGTCCTGGATGCCCGGCAGCACCTGCACCTTCTCGTTGACGAAATGGCCGATGTCGGTGTCCTTGTCGACGTAGAATTTCACCAGCAGGTCGTATTGGCCGGCCGTGGAGTAGATCTCGGAGGCGATCTCGGCCTCGGCAAGCGCATTGGCCACCGTGTAGGACTGGCCGAGCTTGCATTTGATCTGGACGAAAAAAGGAACCATTGCGGGCACTCCGAAAGCGTATTCTTCCGGCTAATAGGCCAAACCCGGCACGATTTAGCAAGCGGACTTGCGAGCCGCCAGCTGCCGATCCGAGGCCTTGCCGGTGTTCTACGGTCGCGCTAGGACAGGCCATGGCGGTGTCCATTCCCAGCAAATGTGTCCGGCGATGACGACCCCGGTCGCACTCACCATCGCCGGCTCCGATTCGAGCGGCGGCGCCGGCATCCAGGCCGACCTGAAGACGTTTGCGGCGCTCGGCGTCTACGGCGCGTCCGTCATCACGGCCTTGACCGCGCAGAACACGCGGGGCGTCACCGGCATCCACGCCGTGCCGGCGGCGTTTGTCACCGAGCAGATCGATGCGGTGTTCTCTGATCTCGACATCGGCGCGGTGAAGATCGGCATGGTGGCCCAGGTCGCCAGCATCGACGCGATCGCAGCCGCACTGTCGCGCTGGTCGCCGGGGCACGTCGTGCTCGATCCCGTGATGGTGGCGACGTCAGGGGATCGGCTGCTCGCCGCCGAGGCCGTCAATGCGCTACGCACAAGACTGATACCGCTGGCGTCGGTGATCACGCCCAATCTGCCGGAGGCCGCCGCTCTGCTCGACGAGCCGGTCGCGGCGAGCGAGGCGGAGATCGAAGGCCAGGGGCGGCGCCTGCTGGCGCTCGGCTGCCATGCCGTCCTGATCAAGGGCGGGCACGGCACGGGTGCCGAGAGCATCGACTATCTCGTCGATGCCGACAACACGCTCGCGCTCACCGCGCCGCGGGTGGCGACCCGCAACACCCATGGCACCGGCTGCTCGCTATCCTCGGCGGTCGCGGCCGGGCTCGCCAAGGGCGAGGATCTGGCAAGCGCCGTGCGCAACGCCAAGACCTGGATCAGCGCGGCGATCGCCGCCGCCGACCGCTTCAGCGTCGGACACGGCCACGGCCCGATCCATCATTTTCACAGGTTCTACTGAGGCCGCCGCGCGCGGGAGCGCCGCCGCGGCGCACTTTGGGGGCACGCTAGCCCCACATCGTCATGGCCGGGCCTGTCCCGGCCATCCACGCCTTGCCACGCAGCACGAAGAACGTGGATGCCCGGGACAAGCCCGGGCATGACGATCACCTTCTGCGGCGCCGTGTCGCCTGATTGTCGCATGCGACTGATATTCGCAGGGAGGGCGAGGCTAGGCGTGATTCGTATCTGAAGGTGCCTCAAAGGTTCGATCGGTCATCCCCCTGTCACGGGACATTGTTACAGGCTGACGCATGGGAAGTTACGATGTGAGTGACGAGAGCCCCGAGCGGCGCTTTCGCACGTTGTTCATCTCCGACGTTCATCTCGGAGCCCGCGGTTCTCAAGCCGATCTTCTGCTGGACTTCCTGCGCTACCATGATGCCGACACGATCTATCTCGTCGGCGACATCGTCGACGGCTGGGCGCTCAAATCGAGCTGGCATTGGCCGCAATCCCACAACGACCTCGTCCAGAAGCTTTTGCGCAAGGCGCGCAAGGGTGCCAAGGTCATCTACATCCCCGGCAATCACGACGAGTTCCTGCGCAACTATTACGGCACGCATTTCGGCGGCATCGACGTGGTCGAGAACACCGTCCACACCGGCGCCGACGGCAAGCGCTATCTCGTCATCCACGGCGACATCTTCGATCTCGTGGTGCAGAACGCGCGCTGGCTCGCCCATCTCGGCGACAAGGCCTACGACTTCGCGATCCAGATGAATCGCTTGGTCAACTTCTTCCGCCGCTTGTTCAAGGTGCCCTATTGGTCGCTGTCGCAATGGGCCAAGCAGAAGGTCAAGAACGCGGTCAATTATATCGGCGCGTTCGAGCAGGCGCTTGCCGCCGAGGCGCGGCGCTACGACGCCGACGGCGTGATCTGCGGCCACATCCACTACGCCGTGATCCGCGACGAGGGCGACATTCGCTACATGAATTGCGGCGACTGGGTCGAGAGCTGCACCGCGCTCGTCGAGCATGACGACGGTCATTTCGAGATCATCACCTGGGCGGATCATTTGCAGAAGTCGGCGGCCGTCCCGCAGGTTGCAGCCAGAGCTGCATAACAGAGGCCGCCCGATGCGCATCCTGGTCGCGACCGACGCCTGGCACCCGCAAGTCAACGGTGTGGTTCGGACGCTGACCAAGCTCGCTGAGGCGGCCGAGGGGCTTGACGTCGAAGGTTCTGGCGTTGCGTTCACGTTCCTGACGCCGCAATCGTTCCGCACCTTCGCGATGCCGAGCTATCGCGACGTGCGGCTGGCGATGCCGCGCCCGGCGCGGATTGCCAGGCTGATCGAGGAGGCGCGCCCGGACAGCATCCACATCGCGACCGAAGGGCCGATCGGCCTGATGGTCCGCCGCTATTGCCGCCAGCGCCGGCTGCCGTTCACGACCAGCTTCCACACCCGCTTTCCCGAATATGTCCGCGCCCGCGTGCCGGTGCCGGGCTCGCTGATCTGGCGGGCGCTGCGCCGCTTCCATGCCCCCAGCCGTGCCGTAATGGCAGCAACACCTGCGCTCGCCGGTGAGCTGACCGAGCGCGGTTTCGACAATGTCATGCTGTGGCCGCGCGGCGTCGATACAAATGTGTTCCATCCGCGGGCCATCGACCTCTGCCTGCCGGCACCGGTGTTCCTGTCGGTCGGCCGCGTCGCGGTGGAGAAGAATCTCCAAGCCTTCCTCGACCTCGATCTGCCGGGCACGAAGGTGATCGTGGGCGACGGCCCGGCGCGCGCCGCGCTCGAAGAGGCCTATCCCGATGCGATCTTCCTCGGCGAGAAGCAGGGTGAGGCGCTGGCGGAAATCTATGCGGCGGCCGATGTGTTCGTATTCCCGAGCAAGACCGACACGTTCGGCCTGGTTCTGCTGGAGGCGCTGGCGAGCGGGCTGCCGGTCGCGGCCTTTCCGGTGAAGGGCCCCCGCGACGTGATCGGCAATGCCCCGGTCGGCGCCCTCGATCACGATCTGCGCAGCGCCTGCTTCGCGGCGCTCGACATCTCCCGGCAGGACTGTGTCGAATTCGCCGGCAACTACACCTGGGAAGCCTCGGCGAGGGCTTTTGTCGACAATATCCAGGCGGTGGGGGCTGTGCTGCCGGGCGGGGACGGCACGGAACAGCCGCGCTTCGTCGCCTAAAGGGAAGATTCCTCGCGCGGAGGTGTCTTGCCCGCGGCTCGATGGCCGCGATAAGGTCTGATATGACCGAACAGCTTCTCCCGATCGGCCCCGCCGACATCGATGCCGCAGCGCGCGTGATCGCGCCCTACGCCATCCGCACCCCGCTGTTGTCCTTTCCGGTGCTCAACGAGCGGGTTGGCGCGAAAGTCTTCCTGAAGCCAGAGATGCTTCAGCGCACCGGCTCCTTCAAGTTCCGTGGCGCCTTCAACAAGGTATTCTCGATCCCGCAGGACAAGCGCGCCGGCGGCGTGGTCGCGTTCTCCTCCGGCAATCACGCCCAGGGCGTGGCGGCGGCGGCAAAGATCCTCGACATGCAGGCAACCATCGTGATGCCTGCGGATGCGCCGCTGTCCAAGCGCGAGCGCACCAAATCCTACGGCGCCGAGGTCGTGCTCTATGATCGCGACAAGGACGACCGCGAGGCGATCTCGCGCGGCATCGCCGAGAAGCGCGGCGCGACGCTGGTCAGGCCTTACGACGATCCGTTCGTGATCGCAGGGCAGGGCACCGCCGGCCGCGAGATCGCGGAGGACATGGCAACGCTCGGTCTGTCCCCCGACATCGTGGTGGCACCGGCGTCGGGCGGCGGCCTGATCGCGGGCGTCGCGACCGCGGTGAAGGCACGCTATCCGCTCGCCGAGATCGTGGTGGCCGAGCCCGAGGCGTTCGACGATCATGGCATTTCGCTGAGCGCGGGCCATCGCGAGCCGCATCCGCCGGCCGGCCGCACCATCTGCGATGCGCTGATGGCCCTGATCCCCGGCGAGATGACCTTTGCGATCAACAGCAAGCTCTTGGCGCGCGGCGTCACGGCGTCGGACTGGGAAGTCGGCGCCGCCGTCGCCTTCGCCTATCGCGAGCTCAAGCTGGTGGTCGAGCCCGGCGGCGCAGTCGGTCTCGCCGCGCTGCTGGCGGGACGTCTCGACGTCGCCGGGAAGAACGTCGTCATCGTGCTCTCCGGCGGCAACGTCGATGCGGATCTGTTCGCCGAGCTGGTGGCCTAGCCGTCATTCCGGGGCGCGCGCCTTTCGGCGAAGCAATCCAGTGCCGTAGGGTGGGCGAAGGCGCAAAGCGCGGTGCCCACCACCTTTCAGTGATTCCAAAGAGAGGCGACGTGGGCACGCTTCGCTTTGCCCACCCTAAGAGACCTCTCCTCGTCATTGCGAGCGAAAGCGCCTCCCGGAACGACGACGTTCAAGGGCCGAGATGAAGAAGGGGCAGAGCGTCACCGCTCTGCCCCTTGTCTTATCGATTTCGTGGTTCGAATTCACGGCTTGCTCAGTGCAATCTCTTCCGCTTGCAAGCGGGGGAGGGAGCGCACCTTCTTCGTTCGCGCGATCAGTGCATGAAGCCACTACGGCGATTGCCGCCATTGTTCGTGCTCGGTGCCTGGTTCATCGACTGCCGGAAGTTGTTGTTGCTGTTGACCATGCGGCTCGGCATCGTGTTGAGCTGCGGACGGTTGGTCTGCACGTTGTTCTGCACCTGCACCTTGTTCACCGGGTTGTTGTTGAGCTTCACGATGCCGGTGTTGCCGTTGTTGACGCGGATCGGATGGTTCTGGGTCTGAACAACCGGCTTTGCGTCGACCGTCGAGCCGCCCTTGCCGACGTTCACCGGCATGCTCACGATCTTGCCCGGCTTACCATTGGCGTTGCCGCCGTCCGGCTTGGTGTTGGTCGCAGGCAGCGTCACGATCTTGCCGATGCCGCCCTTGTTGGTGGTGGTGGTGGTCGGCGCGGGCAGGGTGACGATCTTGCCCGGGGACTGCGACTGCGTGCCGTTCTGCGGGTTCGGCTGGTTGTTGTTGCCCGAGGGCAGGTTGACGATCTGGCCGCCATTGCCGGGCTTGCCGATGCCATTGCCGTCGACCGGCTTCTGCACGACCGGCAGGTTGCCATTGATCTGACCGCCGCCATTACCCTGCTGCATCAGCGGCATGTATTTCGGCTGGCCGAGATTGCCGATCTTCAAGGTCGGAGCAATGTTCTGCGGCGCCAGGAACTTGGTCGCCTGCATCAGGGGGATCTGCTTCGGCTGCGCCTGCAGCTTCAGCGCGACCTGTGCATAGGGGCTGTTGCCGTAGCTGTCATAGAAGGTCTTGTAGCCGAGCGGCGAGTTCGCGAGCACGGCCTTGTGCCAGGCCTGCGAGAGCAGGATGTTGTTGAGCAGCCAGCGGACGTGGTCGCACAGCGGGTCGTGCGGATACATCCGGATGAACTCCTGATAATATTCCGGCCGGCCCTCGGACACGACGTAGTCATAGGCCTGGCGCGTCGAACGGCTCGGCAGGTTGGAGGCCATCTGCACCACGGGCGCCCTGACCGGCGCGCGGTTGGCGGCAATTGCGGTGTCGCCGAAGAAGGTGAAGTCGCTCGTCAGCGAGGAGCTCTCCCACGGGATCTGCGCGCCGCTGGTGGTCTGGTTCACCTGCAGGCGGATGCGCTTGAACAGCTGCTCGATCGGCACGTTGGGTTCGCGCGCGACGTCGAGGAAGGCTCGCGTGTACGGGCTGTGGCCGCCGGTGCCGTCGAGCGCCTCGGCGCCCGGCGCGGTCGAGTAGCCGACGATCGAGCCGTTCGGCGCATCGACG
Organism: Bradyrhizobium sp. LVM 105; assembly: GCF_003957705.1. Classification (NCBI taxonomy): domain Bacteria; kingdom Pseudomonadati; phylum Pseudomonadota; class Alphaproteobacteria; order Hyphomicrobiales; family Nitrobacteraceae; genus Bradyrhizobium; species Bradyrhizobium sp. LVM 105. Next base: position 1,082,475 of record NZ_QZMV01000001.1, read on the forward strand.
ATGGCAAGGCCGCGGCCGGCATCGTTGACCTCAGGGAACGGGTTGTTGCGGCAGGCATCGAGGATCACGATGCGCATGCGGCTCGGGATCGTCTCCAGCGTCGACATCACGTCGACGAGGCGCACCGAATTGTTGACGAGCTCGGTCGGGCTCGAGACCTTGGCGTCGACCGGAACGAGATAGTTCTCGCCGGCGAGCTGCACGCCGTGGCCGGCGTAATAGACCATCGCCACCGTGTTCGGGCCGCGCGAGGCGACCTTGGCGGAAAAGTCCTGCACCACGCGCAGCATGTCGTTCTGCGTCAGGTCGGTGGCGGCAACCACCTCGAAGCCGGCGGAGTTCAGGAACTGCGCCATCGACTGGGCATCATCGTCAGGGTTCGCGAGTTGCGGCGCGTTCTGGTAGTTCGCATTGCCGATCACCAGCGCCACCCGCTGCTCCGGGCCTTGCAGCGTGGTGGGGGCAGGCTGGACCGGGGCGACTTGCGCGGAAACGGGCCCGCAGGTGAAGCCGAACAGGCTTCCCACGAGGCCGGCTGTCATCAGCAAAGGCTTTAGGCGGAACATGGCGTGCTCCTTTGGCACTCATCTCGATACGAGATTGGTTGCGAGCAAGCCTGGCCGCGTTCGAGCGTGCGGTCCGTGATCCCTGTCACCATGGCGACGGACGTGATCTGAATCACGCTTGGAACCTGCTATGGTTAGCGATCGCTGAGAGGAACTGCCACCCCATGCTGAAATCGATCGATCCGATCCTGACGCCCGACCTGCTCTGGCTGCTGGCTTCCATGGGCCACGGCGACGATCTCGTGGTCGTCGACGCCAACCACCCGGCCACGCATATCGCCCGCAGCACATCGTCGCAGCGCCTGATCCAGCTGCCCGGCATGACGATGGAGACGGCCGTCCGTGCCATCATGTCGGTCTATCCGCTCGACGATTTCGATCCCGATCCGGTGCGCGTGATGATGCCGGTCGACGATCCCGATCGCGTGCCCGACGTGCAGCGCGCGGTGCTGGCCGAGATCGAACGCGCCAGCGGCGATCCGGTCAGTCCCGGCAAGCTCTCGCGGGCGGATTTCTACCGCGCGGCGGCGGCTGGGTTCGGCGTCGTGCAGGTCGGCGACAGCAGGGGCTACGGCTGCTTCCTGATCAGGAAGGGCGTGATCGGTTAGGCGGAATCATTCCGCGCGAGGTTGCGCAGAACCTGCACCCGAATTTGAATGGCCTCCGCGCAACCGACCGACTATTGTCGATTCATGTCGCGCATCGTGTGTCTAATTGTTGCCATCGTCCTGTCGCTGCTGCCAGCCGTCGCGTCCGCTGCGTCAACTCAAAAGCGTCCCAAGCAGGCCTGGCATGGCTACGGCTTCCTGCCGGGCTATCGGCAGCCGCTCAGCAACAGCATTCCGCTCTACAAGCAGAAGGACGCGATGCGCCGAATGTCGCGCGCTGACCGGCGCCACTGGTACATCGATCCAGTTCCGCAATATTACCGCTGGGACGGCGAGTGGCACTATTTCGGCCGCCCGGGCTTCAACGGCGGCCGCTACAACGGCGGCAGCTTTGGCCCGTGCTGGACCCGCACGCCGATCGGGGCGGTGTGGAATTGCGGGTGATCGTTCGAGACGGTTAGGGAAAACGCCGGACCACCTCGATCAAGCCGACGATCGCGGCGTTGAACGCATCGAGGTCTTCGGCCGGAATCCAGTACTCCAGGTGAGATCGTCCGCCGGCTTCCTGCACGTCGTATTTCTCGATGAAGTTGCGCGCGATCGCAAAGCGCGTCACGAAGCCCGCGCCGCTCGCCGGCACGTTCCAGTCACGCGCGATCTTGATGGCGTAATCCTCGGTCAGCACCGGATAGAAGATCGGCTGGTCAGGCAGACGCGGCGGAAACGCGCGCATGCCAGACTGCTCGATCAGCTGGAGCTCTTTGGGACCGACGGGGCGCCTGAGGATGAGGGTGTCTTCGGTGGAGGGCATGGTGTGAGGACCAGCGTCTGATGGGCTTACATACACTGATGCGTTTCTCCGTTCCATCACCGTCACCCCGAGGTGCGCGCGCAGCGGCGCATCGCGCCGCTCCGCAAGCCTCGAAGGGGGACGGCCCGGCTGCATCGGGGCCGTCTATCCTTCGAGGCTCGCCGCACGATGCTGCGCATCGTACGCCTCGCGCCTCAGGATGACGGCGACAGAGCGACGCTCGCTGCCTCAGCACGTCATTGCGAGCGCAGCGCTTCCCCGGCGATGCACAGCATCGTCCGGTTCAGCGGTGCGCTGCTGAGCCGGGGCCCATGTGACCACCGAGAATGTGGCTCTGGGTCCCGGATCTGCGCTTCGCTTGTCCGGGACACGAAAGTGAGCGGCGTTCCGCTTACGAGAAGAACGCGATCTTCTCGGCCTGGGTCATGCGGCGGATCGGGGCGAGGGGGTCGTTGGCGGGGGCGCGGGGCTTTTGCAGGATGCCGCTGGCGAGGATGGTGGCGCCGAGCGAGGGCTCCGGCACGGGCGAGGGCGTCGGCAGCGTCGTGGCCGGAGCCGCGGCGAAGGTGGCACTGGCCGCCATCGCCGGGGCCTGCTGCTCCATCACCTCGGCGGCGGCCTCAGCGATGGCATCGGTGAGGCGTGCAAGCGAGTCCATCGCGATCGGCGCGTCGGCGGGCTCTTCGACCACGGGAGCGACGACCGGCTCAGGCGTGATCGGCTCCGGCAGCTCGGCGGCGACGGGCGCTGCGGTCTCCGCGAGCCTCGGCTCCGGAACGGTCGCCTCCATCTCGGAGGCTGCGATGATCTCGTCGAACTCCGGATCGGGCGCGGCCATCTCCAGCGCGATGGCCTCGAGCACGGCATCGTCCTCGGCCTGCGCGGCGGCGTCGAGCGCGAATGCGTCCGCGGCGTCAGCGGCCGGGGCTTCAAGCGAAACGTCTTCACGCGCTGCATCCTCGGGCGCGATAGTCTCAGGCGCGACTTGGTCGAGCGCGACGTCTTGGACGGCGATCCGGCTTTCGACGGCCATCTGGCTTTCGGCCGGCCTCTCCGGCGCGGCGGCCTCGAGTGTCGGCTCCGCCGCGGCAAACGCTTCGGCAACGCCGGCCGTTGCCATGGCCGCTTCCGGCTCGGCTGCGGCGTCCTGCGGCGGCTCCGTAAACGCCACGGGTGCTTTGCCGGCCATCGCCTCCGGCGCGGTCTCGACAGGCGCTTCGGCCACGGATGACGGCGCCTCCTGCGCCGGAGCCGCCGCCTGCTTCGTTGCGCCACCCTCGGTCTGCTCGACCCGGTCCTTCAGCAGATCGAACGCGATCCGGAGCTCGACACGGGGATCAATGGCCTGGGCCTGACCGCAGGCGGCCTCGATCGAGGCGAGCTGCGAATCAATGAGGTCGCAGATGCGCCCGTCGGCGCCGATCTCGCGCCAGCGCCAGGAGATCTCCTTGATGATGCGCACCCCGCGCGGAATCGGCGCGAGGCTCGCCTCGATCGCGGCGGGGTCGAACGCGGCAAGCGCAATGGTCTCGGCCTCGCGGATCGCGCGGCGGATCTCGACCAGTGCCTCGGGCAGGCGGTCCTCGACGACGGGTTGCCGCTGCGCTGCAAGGGTTTCCTCGATCTTCGCGACCGCGTCGAGCACCATGCGCGTGTCGGCATTGCGGTTGCGCTTGGCGTATTCGCCAAGGAACCAGCGGCCGCGCGCCGTCTCCATGAAGGCTTCGCGGATCGCGTCGTAATCCTGCTCGTTCGGCTCGGCCGCGCGGGCAGACATGGGCGAGAGGGCGAATGCTTCGTTGGCCATGACGATCTCGTCGCGCAAATCACTACGCGTTACTGTAACGATCACCACGATATCGACCGAATCGCAATTGGTTTGATGCAGTCCGAATCACAAATCCCCATCGCGGCATCGAGGAGGCGGCGATTCGCCGTCAGCCTCGCCCTGTTCTATTCGGCCGTGTTCGCGGTCTCGGGCACGCATCTGCCGTTCTTTCCGGTATGGCTGAAGGCGATCGGCATCGACGCGGCCTGGATCGGGCTGATCAACGCGCTGCCGGCGATCACCCGCTTCACCACGTTGCCGCAAGTGACCGCCTTTGCCGAGAAGCGGCAGGCGATCCGCGCGGCCATGATGGTGTCGGTGCTGGCGACCGCGATCGGCTTTACGGCGGTCGGATTACAGCAGCAGCCGCTGGCATTGTTCCTGGTCTACGCGCTGACCTGCATGATGTGGACGCCGACGATGCCGCTGACCGATGCCTATGCGCTGCGCGGCGTCGCCCGTTACGGCCTCGATTACGGACCCTTGCGGCTGTGGGGTTCGGCGGCGTTCGCCGCCGGCTCGCTCGCCTGCGGCTATCTCATCGACAGCATCGCCGCGCGCGACCTGATCTGGATCATCGTCGCGTGGGCCGTCGTTGCGGTCGCAGCCAGCCTGCTGCTTCAGCCGCTCGACGATCTCAGGCGCAAGACGACGGAGAGGCATGCCGGCAAGGCGCTGCTGCGCGACGCCGGCTTCTGGGCGATCATCGTCTCGGCCGCGCTGATTCAGGGCAGCCACGTCGCCTATTACACGTTCTCGGCCATCAACTGGCAGCTCCATGGGATCAGTGGGCTGACCATCGCGGGGCTGTGGACGCTGGGCGTGATCGCGGAGATCGTCGTGTTCGCGCTGTCGCCGCGCTTCTCGCTGCACCCGTCCACCATGATCGCGATCGGCGGCTTAAGCGCCGTGGTGCGCTGGATCGTCACCGCGAACGAGCCGCCGCTGGCGCTGCTCGCGATCGTCCAGCTTGGCCACGGCTTCACCTTCGGCATGACCATCGTCGGCACGATGAATCTCCTGGTGCAGCGCGTGCCGCCGCATCAGATCGCGCGAGGGCAGGGCTATTACGCCGCCTGCAACGGCCTCTTGGGCGCCACGACCTCGATCGCGTCGGGCGCGATCTACGCCCGCATCGGCGACGGCCTGTACTACGTCATGGCGGCGATGGCCGCCGGCGGCGCGCTCCTGATCTGGTCGGCGCGACACCGACTCAAGGCTCAGCCCCAGAGCGAGGCATCCGGCGGATAGACCAGGCTGTCGTCGTACCGCAGCCCGTGGTCGCGGTCGCGTGCCAGCAACAGCGGGCCGTCGAGATCGACGAAGCGCGCCTGCGGCGTCACCAGCATGGCCGGGGCCATCGACAGCGAGCTCGCGACCATGCAGCCGATCATGATCTCGAAGCCGAGCGCCTGCGCCGCATCGGCCATCGCGAGCGCCTCGGTGAGGCCGCCGGTCTTGTCGAGCTTGATGTTCACGGCGTCGTAGCGGTCGCGCAAGGGCGCGAGCGAGGAGCGGTCATGCACGCTCTCGTCGGCGCAGACCGCGAGCGGCCGCCTGATCCGCGCCAACGCCTCGTCCCTGCCCGCCGGCAGCGGCTGCTCGACCAGGGTGACGCCGACGGCGGCGCAGGCGGCGAGGTTGGCTTCCAGATTGGCTTCGGTCCAGGCCTCGTTGGCATCGACGATCAGCTCGGATTCGGGCGCGGCCTTGCGCACCGCCGCGATCCGCTCCGGAACGCCGTCGCCGCCGAGCTTGATCTTGAGCAGCGGCCGGTGCGCCGCCTTGGCGGTCGCGGCGGCCATGGCCTCGGGGGTCCCTAACGAGATCGTGTAGGCGGTGGTGCGCTCGCCCGGCACCGGGCGCCCGAGCAGGTTCCAGGCGCGCAAGCCGGCCGCCTTGGCCTCGAGGTCGATCAGGGCGCAATCCAGGGCGTTGCGGGCCGCACCGGGGGCCATGGCGGCCTGGAGGGCCTGCCGCGAGATACCGTCGGCGAACGCCTCCTGCATGGCCTGAATGGCCGCCAGCGTCGCCTCCGGCGTCTCGCCATAGCGGGGATAGGGCACACACTCGCCGCGGCCGGTCACCCCGTCCCGGCTGACCTCCACCATGACGGTCACGGCCTCGGTCTTGGCTCCGCGGCTGATGGTAAAACTGCCCGCGATCGGGAAGCGCTCGATTCGCGCCGCCAGGGACGCAAATTTCATGGAAGTCATTTTGAACTCTGGCGAAATCTGAACCTGCTAGTTACCTCTAGCAACTAACATTAACCACTTGGGGATACCTTCTCTGGGTAAGGGCGCGTGCGCAACTCTCTGATTTTCTCCGCCCCGGTACGGGAGCGGACATCTTGAACAGCGATCCGAAGCTGGAACGGATTGCCAAGGGCAACGCGCTGGCACTTTGCGCCACTGGGACCTGGACCGCGAGCTTCGCGCCGGTGCTGGAACGGATAGTGGCCGACGCCGAGAAGCTCGCCGGCAGCCCCCAAAGCATCTTCATCGACGTCTCCGAAGTCGCCAAGCTCGACACGTTCGGGGCCTGGCTGATCGAGCGGCTGCGTCGCAGCCTGACCCAGGGCGCCGTCGAGGCGCAGATCGCGGGGCTGTCCGCCAATTATTCCAGCCTCGTCGACGAGGTTCGGCGGGTCAGGGCGGGGGCCGTGGTCGACAGCAGTCCGATCACCATCGCCGGCATGCTGGAGCAGATCGGCCGGACCGTGGCCGGCGTCGGCGGGACGGTCGCGGGCCTCGTCGACATGCTCGGTGCCGTGCTCGCGGCATGGTTTCGCGTTCTCATCCATCCGCGCTCGTTCCGCCTGACCTCGACCGTGCACCACATGGAGCAGGTCTGCTGGCGCGCGGTGCCGATCATCGTGCTGATCACGTTCCTGATCGGCTGCATCATCGCCCAGCAGGGCATCTTCCATTTCCGGCGGTTCGGCGCCGACATCTTCGTGGTCGACATGCTCGGCGTGCTGGTGCTGCGCGAGATCGGCGTATTGCTGGTCGCGATCATGGTCGCGGGCCGCTCGGGCAGCGCCTACACCGCCGAGCTCGGCTCGATGAAGATGCGCGAGGAGATCGACGCGCTGCGCACCATGGGCTTCGATCCGATCGAGGTGCTGGTGCTGCCGCGCATGATGGCGCTGGTGCTGGCGCTGCCGATCCTGGCCTTCCTCGGCGCCATGGCCGCGCTCTATGGCGGCGGGCTCGTGGCCTGGCTCTATGGCGGCGTCGAGCCCGAGGCCTTCCTGCTGCGCCTGCGCGACGCCATCTCGATCGATCATTTCATCGTCGGCATCGTCAAGGCCCCGGTCATGGCCGCCGTGATCGGCATCGTCGCCTGCGTCGAAGGGCTTGCCGTGCAGGGCAGCGCGGAATCTCTGGGCCAGCACACCACCGCCTCGGTGGTGAAGGGCATCTTCTTCGTCATCGTGATGGACGGCGTGTTCGCCATCTTCTTCGCCTCGATCGGGATGTGACGATGGTCGGCGAAATCCAGGATCCCATCATCCGCGTCCGCGGCATCACCGTGCAGTTCGGCGAAACGCGCGTGCTCGACGGCCTCAACCTCGACGTCAAGCGCGGCGAGATCCTCGGCTTCGTCGGTCCCTCCGGCGCGGGCAAGTCGGTGCTGACGCGCACCATCATCGGCCTGGTGCCGAAGGTCGCAGGCTCGATCGAGGTGTTTGGTGTCGACCTCGATTCCTCCAGCACCTCGCAGCGGCGCAGCGTCGAGCGGCGCTGGGGCGTGCTATTCCAGCAGGGCGCGCTGTTCTCCTCGCTGACCGTGCGGCAGAACATCCAGTTTCCGATGCGCGAATATTTGCGGGTCTCGCAGCGGCTGATGGACGAGATCACCATGGCCAAGCTCGCCATGGTCGGCCTCAAGCCGGAAGTGGCCGAGCGCTTTCCCTCCGAGCTCTCCGGCGGCATGATCAAGCGCGTGGCGCTGGCCCGGGCGCTGTCGCTCGATCCGGACCTCGTCTTCCTGGACGAGCCGACCTCGGGCCTCGATCCCATCGGCGCCGGCGACTTCGACGAGCTGGTCCGGACGCTCCAACGCACTTTGGGGCTGACGGTTTTCATGGTAACCCACGATCTCGACAGCCTTTACACAGCATGTGACCGCATCGCCGTTTTAGGGAACGGTAAGATCATTGCGGCAGGGTCGATCGCCGACATGCAGGCCTCGCAGCATCCCTGGTTGAGGCAGTATTTCCATGGCAAGCGCGCCCGCGCGGTCATGACTTGAGTAGCTGGGATGAGTAGCCGGAGCACCTGATGGAAACGCGGGCGAACTACGTCTTGATCGGGTCGTTCACGCTGGCGGTGATCGCCGCGGCGATCGGCTTCGTGCTGTGGTTTCAGTCGCTGCACACCACCAAGCAGCGCAGCCCCCTGCGCGTCGTGTTCGAGGGCCCGGCGGCGGGCCTGCGCAACGGCGGCAGCGTCAACTTCAACGGTATCCGGGTGGGCGAGGTGGTCTCGGTGAAGCTCGACAATCCGCGGCGGGTTGTCGCACTCGCCATGATCGAGAACAACGCCCCGATCCGCAAGGACACCCTGGTCGGTCTCGAATTCCAGGGCCTCACCGGCGTCGCCGCAATCTCGCTCAAGGGCGGCGACGAGGCCGCGGCCCCGCCGCCGCTCGACCAGGACGGCATCCCGACGCTCACCGCCGATCCCAACAAGCTGCAGGACGTCACCGAGGCGATCCGCGGCACGCTGCAGAACATCAACAAGATCGTCGCCGACAATCAGGAATCGGTGAAGAACTCGCTGAAGAATCTGGAGACCTTCACCAATTCGCTCGCGCGCAATTCCGAGAAGATCGACGGCGTGATGGCCAAGGTCGACGGCGTCATGCTCAAGGCCGACAGCCTCATGCTCGGTCTCAACACGCTCGCCGGCGGCAAGGACGGCGGCGAGCTGTTCCAGGCGGTGAAGTCGATCCGCGAGCTCGCCGACGATTTCGACAAGCGCTCCGGCGCTCTGATGGCCGACGGCCGCCGCACCCTCGGCGACATCAGCCGCGCCGTGAACAATTTCGACCGCAACCCGACCCGCGTGCTGTTCGGCGCCAGCAACAGCAGCGCCCCACCGCCGCCGCCCGAGCCGCCGAAGCCGGCGGCCGCGCCGCCGCGGCGGCAGTAGGAGCGAGTAAGTTCGCTGCCTCGTGTCCCGGACGCGCAACGCTCTTGCGTTGCTGCGCAGAGCCGGGACCCAGAGGACCGCACCGTGCGATGCCGCGCCATGGGCCTCGGCTCTGCAGCGCACCGCCGAAGGGGCGCTGCGCTGCGTCCGGGGCACGGGAGCGAGGATGCAAAACAAAAACGGAGGCCGCGAGGCCTCCGTTTTTCATTCGCTGTTCGCCACTCGTTATTCGCGAGCTTCGCTCACCCTAGCCGTCCGGCCGCATGCGCCAGCAGCGTGTAGACCAGACCCGTCTCCGAGGTCAGGTGGCTGCGCAGCTCCTGCGGGCCGCGGCCGTCGCGGGCGACTTCGTCGAGCAGGCGCTCGAACTCGGCGACGTAGCGGTCGACCGTGCCCTTGAAGTTGCGGTCGGCGCGGTACTTGCGGGCGACCTCGTCGAAGGCCTTCTGGCCGGCGGGCGTGTAGAGGCGCTTGGTGAACGCCTTGTTCTCGCCGCGCTGGTAGCGGTCCCACATCTCGGCGGCGAGGTTGCGGTCCATCAGCCGGCCGATGTCGAGCGACAGCGATTCCAGCGGATTGCTGCTGGCCTGCGGCTGCGGCGCGGGGCGGCCACGGGGAGCCTCACGGCCGGTCGGGGCGCCCTGATTGGCGTCGGTGCGGCTGAGCAGGTCCGACAGCCAGCCGTCACGGCCCGGATCATTGGCGCCAGGCGCGACCGGCGGCGCTTCGGTGCGCCGCGCGGCCGGCATGCCGAGGTCCGGCGGGGGCAGCGTGGAGGCGCTGCCGGTGTCGCGCATGCGGGTCTCGGTCGCGCGAGTGCCCGCAACGGCCATGATCGGCTCTTCCTGGCGATGCACGGCGACGGAGGCGCGGCCCGCCGTGGTGACGTCGAGGCCGCGGCCGTGCTGGGCCACGATGCGGTTGAGCTCGGCGAGCGCCTCGATCTGGTCGACGATCACCTTGCGCATCTGCGCGGTGCTCTCGGCGGCCTCCTGCGGCATCTCGAGCACGCCGCGGCGCAGCTCGTTGCGGGTGGCTTCGAGCTCGTTGTGCATCTCGAGGGCCATCTGCTTCATGCTGGCGACGAGGTTGGTGAACTTCTCGGTCGACTGCTTGAACATCGCGTCCGCCTCGTCGGTGGTCTGGCGGTAGATGTCGTGCATCGCCTCGATGGTCTGGCGGTGCTCCTCCTCGGAGGCCACGCGCACCGCCTCGAACTGGCGGGTGATCGCGGCCGAGCCGGCGCCGGCGGTCTCAGCGACCACGCGGGCGATATCGCGGGCACGCTCCTCGGCCGCGGCCAGCGATTCATCGAGCAGGCCGGTGAAGCGCGACAGCCGCTGGTCGAGATCGGCGGTGCGCAGGTCGATCGTGGTGACCAGCGATTCCAGCGCCTGCTTGCGCTCGGCGAGCGAGGCGGTGGTGTTCTTGTTGCTCTGCTCGACGACCTGAGCGGCCTCGACCAGTGCCTTGCCGTGCGCGTCGAACTGGGTCGACAGCTCGCCGAGATCCTGCAGCGCCTTCGTGGTCTTGCTGTTGAAGACGTTGAGCTGCTCTTCCAGGTTCTGCGTCGCCGCGCCGTTGCGCGAGGTGACGTCGTTCATCGCCGAGACGAAGTCGGCGACGCGCGTCACCAGCGCCCGCTCGAGCGAGTTGAGGTTATCGTGCGCACCGGTCAGCACTTCCTGGAGCAGGATGTTGCCTTCGCGCAGACGCTCGAATAGCGCCACGGTGTCGGTGCGCAGGATCTTGCTGGTCTCCTGCATCTCGGTGACGGCCGCGACCGAGACCTGGCGCGACTGGTCGATCGCGGAGCGCGAGGCCAGCTCGAGATCCTTGAGCGACTTGCCGACCGCGCTGGTGGCGATCTCGCTCGCCGCGTTGATGGTGCGGGCGACTTCCGAGCCGTTGCCCATCATGGTCTGCGAGAAGGCCTGGCCGCGCGTCTCGATCGACTTCAGCGCGTCCGAGGTGACGCGGTCGATGTCGAGCGTGAGCTGGCTGGTCTTCGAGCCGATCGCGTCGACCAGCGCGCCGCGCTTGGCGTCGATCATGTTCGACAGACGGTCGGCCTGCTGCTGCACGTAGGTGACGATCTCGTCGGTCTTGCCGGTCATGGCCTGGCCGAAGCTGGAGCTGGCGGCGAGCACCGAACGCTCGACGTCGGCCGAGCTCGACTTGACCCGCGAGCTCGCCTCGTTGGAGGCGGAGATCAGCGCGTTCTGGGCGTTGAGCGCGCTGGTCTGGATGTCGTTGGTGGCGTTCGCGGCGGCCGCGCTCAGCGTGCGCTCGATCTCGGTCGAGATCGTGCGGATCTGGCTCGCGGCGTCCGCCGAGGTCGAGGTCAGCGAGGTCTGGGCCTCACGGGCGCTGTTGAGGATGGTCGAGGCGGTGTCGGCGCCGACCGCGGTCAGCGTGCGCTCGATGTCCGTGGTCAGCGACTTGATCTGGCTCGCCGCGTCGGTCGAAGCCGAGATCAACGTGCCCTGGGCCTCGCGCACGCCGCTGGTGAGCGCCTCGATGGTGGCGCCGCCGGCGGTCGCCAGCGCGCGCTGCATCTCGGCCGCGAGCGAACGGACCTGGCTGGTCTGTTCGGCCGAGACCGTAAGCAGGGTGCTCTGGGCGTCGCGGGCGCTGGTGGTGATGGTCTCGGCGGTCGACTGGCCGACCTGCGAGAGCGAACGATGCACTTCGGCCGCCAGCGACTTGACCTGGTTCGCCGCATCCGAGGATGCCGTGACCAGCGTGCTCTGGGCTTCGCGGGCGCCGCTCATGATGGTTTCGGCCGTCGAGGTGCCGGCCATGGTGAGCGAACGCTGCACGTCCGAGGACAGCGCCTTGATCTGGTTGGCGGTCTCGGTCGAGGCCGCGATCAGCGCGCTCTGCGCGTCGCGGGCGCCGGCGGTGATCGATTCCGCCGTGGTGGTGCCGGCCAGCGACAGCGAGCGCTGCACGTCGGCGGTGAGCGTCTTGACGTGGTTGGCCGCGTCCGAGGACGCCGTGACGAGAGTGGTCTGCACCTCGCGGGCGCCGGCCAGGATCGAGGCTGCGGTGGCCGAGCCTGCCGCCGACAGCGTGCGCTCGACGTCGGACGCGAGCCCCTTGATCTGGTTGGAGGCTTCGCCCGACGCCGCGACCAGGGTCGACTGCGCCTCGCGGGCGCTGCTCAGGATCGAGTTCGCAGAACCGGTGCCGGCCGCGGTCAGTGCGCGCTCGACCTCGGCGGAGGTCATCTTGAGCTGGGCGTTGACGTCGGAGGAGACCGTCATCAGCGACTGCTGGGCGGCGCGCGCGCCGGTCTGGATCGTCTCGCTGGTGTTGACGACGAGATTGGTGAGCGAGCGCTCGGCGTCCTCGACGTGCGAGCGGATCGCGGTCGAGATCATCTCGGCGCGGGACATCATGTCCTCGCTGGCCTGGCGGCCGCTGCTCTCGATGCGGCCGGCAACGGCCTCGACGCGCGAGCCGAGCAGGTCCTCGAACTGCGCCACGCGCACGTCGATGTCGCTGGCGACCGAGCCGACCTTGGTCTCGATGGCCTGCTGGATCTCCTGGAAGCGCGCGGTGACCGTGTCGGTCAGACGCATGCTGCGGCCGTCGATGATCTCGGTGACACCGGTGATGCGGCGGTCGACCGCCTCGATCGCCTGCGCGGTGCCGTCCGTGAGCGTCGAGGTCAGCAGCGTCAGCCGCGTGTCGATCGAGTGCACGGCCTGCGAGGCGCCGTTGGTCACCGTGGTGGTCAGGTAGGTGAGGCGGCTGTCGATCGACTCGAGCGCCTGCGAGGCGCCGCCGGTGAGCGTCGTCGTGAGGTGGGTCAGACGGGTGTCGATCGACTGGATGGTCTGCGAGGCGCCGTCGGTCAGCGTGCTCGTGAGGTGGTTGAGGCGCGCATCGATGGTTTCGACGGCCTGCGATGCACCCTCGGTGAGCGAGGTCGTGAGGTGGTTGAGGCGCGCATCGATGGTTTCGACGGCCTGCGATGCGCCCTCGGTGAGCGAGGTCGTGAGGTGGGTGAGGCGGCTGTCGATCGACTGGATCGCCTGCGCGGCGCCGTCGGTCAGCGACGAGGCGAGCGTGTTGATGCGCCCGTCGATCGTCTCGGTCATCGACCTCGCGCGGCTGTCGAACGACTGTTCGAGCGCGGTGACGCGGCCGCCGAGCTGCTCGTCGAAGGTCTTGATGTGGCCTTCGATCGTGGAATCGAGGCCGGCGATCTTGCCGTTCAGCGAGGCGTCGAAATTGCCGACGCGGTCGCCGATGGTGGTCTCGAACTGCGCCAGGCGCTGGTCGAGGATCGCGGTGATCTCGCCGCCGTTGGCGGTGAAGCGGGTGTCGAAATTGTCGACATAGGTCTTCAGCGACTCATGGATGTCCTGCGTGCGCTGGCCCATGCGCTCGACGATCTCGCCGCCGAAGGTCTTCACGGTGCGGTCGAACTCGGAGATGTGGCGCGTGATCAGGGCGCCCAGCGTGCCGGAGTCGCGGGCGAATTTCTCGACCAGCTCGGTGCCCTGGTTCCTGACCAGTTCGTCGAACGCGCTCATCTGCAGCGACAGCGAATCGTGCGCGGTCTCGGTCTGGCTGACGACCTTGGCGACGAGGGTGTTGACGGTGGCGTCGAGCGCCTCGCTCGCCTTGTCGCCGCTCGTCATGATCTGGCTGGCGAGGCGGTTGCCGGCGTCGTCGATCTTGGCGGAAAGGTCGTTGGAGCGCAGCTCGAGCTCGAGCAGCAGCGAGTCGGAAGAATTCTTCAGGCTGTCGTGCACCTGCTCGGTGCGCTCGGAGATGCCGTCGACGATCGCAGCGGAGCGCTGCTCGAATTCGCCCGTGATGCGGTCGATGCGCTCGTTCAGCATCTCGTGGACGCGGTCGGCGAGGTCGACGAACTCGTCGTGGACGTGGCCGGTCTTAAAGTTGAGGCTGGTGGTCAGCCGCTCGCTGGCGTCGAGCACGGCGCGCGTGGTCTCGTTGCTGGCCTCCTCGAGGCGGTCGAGCAGGTCGCCGCCGCGTTCGCCGAGCGCCAGGATCATGTTGTCGCCGGCATTGCTCAGCGCGCTGGTGATGTGGGCGCCGCGCTCTTCCAGCGCGCCGGTGATGGACTTGGCGACCTCGTCGACGCGCGAGGCGATCGCATCCGAGATCAGCGCGATGTCGTGGCGCAAATCGATCTGCACGCCGGAGATGGCGCTGCGGACCTGCTCGGCCTGGCCGACCAGGTTGTCGCGCTGGTGCGCGATGTCCTGGAGCAGGGCGCGGATGCGCACCTCGTTGTCGGAATAAGCGCGTTCGAGCGCGGCGACCTCGTTGGCGACCAGCGTCTCGAGCTCGCCGGCGCGCGCGATCGCGCGCTCGATGCCGTCGCCCATCGCCGCGACTTCGCGGCGGATGGCCTGGCCGACGGTGACCATGGAATCGGAGGCCGAGCCCTCGGGCTCGGAGAAGCGGATCGCGACCTGCGCCATCGCCTGGGCGATCATGCGCATTTCCTGGCCGCGCCAGACCAGGCTGGCGAGGAAGTAGAACAGCATGATCGGCGCGAAGAACATCGCGATCAGGCCGGCAATGACGAGCACGCCGCCGCTCTGGCCCATGGCGGCCTGGATCGAGGGCAGGAAGCCTAACGTCAGCGCGGCGCAGGCGGCGAGCCAGACGCCGGCGAAGATGGTGGCGAAGGTATAGACGCTGCGGGCAGGGCGGCCCTTCTGCAGCGCCTGCAGCAGCTGGCCGATGGTCTCGCGGTCGTCATTGGCGGCGCGGCGCGAAGCGCGCGGCTCCTCGACCGGGTCGAACACGGTCGAGCGTTCGTTGGCGGCAGGGCGCGGCTCGAAGCTCGGCTCGTCGAAGGCCGGAGGCGTCACCGGGGGCGCCGTCTCGTTGCGCATCGCGGCGTTGCGGCTGGTGTCCGCAGCGGTGTCGCTGATGTTGAGAGCTTCCTGGATTGCAGAAAGCGCGACTTCTGTGGGGTCTTTGACCTTTTTCGGAGTGTTCGCCATGTTCAGTCCGAGCCCTCGTTACTTGTACGCGTCCCCCCGCGAGCCCTGCGCCCTGCGCAAGCCCACAGACCGGATCATGCCGCTTGCGCGGATCTCCGAGCCGTCCCCACCCGGACGGCTTGTCCGCCAATTTCCGAAACATCCTATTGGCAGAGCGTCGCGAATGAAATGCCCGCGATTAAGACATTCTTAATCATCGTTAACAGGATCGCGCCGTAACGCCTTAGCAATAAATGAAATTCTCCACCGGACTCGGCCAATTGCGGCAACTTTTCGTCAATAAGCGGGCGGAACTGCGTCTCTGACCCCGAACATTTCGTTAACCATTTCCATGCTTGGGTGAGGCGAAGTCACCGCCGGACCGGCGGAACCGTCGCGCGATGCCGGGGCCTTTCGCCATGACGCCTGAACTGCAACGGATGGACTGGATGCCTTCGCCCCCGCTTGCCCCCATCGACAGCCCGCTCGACCTCGACCATCTCTCCCGGATGACGCTCGGCGATGCGGATTTGGAGCAGGAAGTGCTGGCTATGTTCGCCGAGCAGGCGGTCCGCCTGATCGCGGCGATGGCTGGATTGCCGGCCGAGGCCGGCGCGCTTGCCCACAAGCTCAAGGGGTCGGCGCGCGGGATCGGCGCCTTTGCGGTGGCCGACGCCGCCGCAAGCCTGGAGACCGCGATCCAGATCGGCCAGAACGAGCGCCACGCCTTCGTCGCGCTGAAGGAGGCCGTGACCGAGACCCGCGCCGCGATCGAGGCGATCCTGAAGTCTTGAGTCTTGAGACCATGGCGCCGAGCCGGACACCGGGCTCTTGTTTTGGCCTCTTGTTTTGACGCATTTTCTTGCCGCAAAGCGGCATTCACTTCGCGTCAAAACCCTATGGCGCCGGGCTGATCGACCCGTTATAGGACAGCCCGGACCCTCCTTCATTCCCAGCACCGCGGCAACACGAGCAGACATGGCCAAGATTCACTTTGTCGACCACAAGGGCGAAACCCGCACGGTGGAAATCGAGAACGGCGCAACCGTGATGGAAGCCGCGATCCGCAACAGCATTCCCGGGGTCGAGGCCGAATGTGGCGGCGCCTGCGCCTGCGCGACCTGCCATGTGTATGTCGACGAAGCCTGGCGCGAGAAGGTCGGCAGCCCGACGCCGATGGAAGAGGACATGCTCGACTTCGGCTTCGACGTGCGCCCGAATTCGCGCCTGTCGTGCCAGATCAAGGTCAGCGACGATCTCGACGGTCTCGTCGTGGCGACGCCGGAACGTCAGGCCTGATCGTCCCTCGACAAGACTAGTCTAGCTGCTCGGCGGCGCGACCTCGATGCCGCGCTTGTGCCAGGGTCTGAATTTCTCGATCACCTCAGGGGTCAGCGGGGCCGGCCGGCGCGTCGCCTCGTCGAGCAAGACGCCGACCGACGTCGCCGAGGCGATGCATTTTCCTTCCGAGAACACGACCTGCTCGAAGGTCACGGACGTGCGTCCCAGCTTGACGACGCCGAGGCCGAGCTCGATGGTGCCCGGCCAATGCAGCTCGGCGCGGAAATGCATGTCGAGCCGCACCATGATCCAGGCGAGGCCCGGCGGCGTCAGGCCGTATTCCGGCAGCTTCATCAGGGTGACACGGCCGGTCTCGAAATAGGTGGCGTAGACCGCGTTGTTGACGTGCTGGTTGGGATCGAGATCGCCGAAGCGGACGTTGTCGCGGAGGCGGTAGGGAAAGTCCTCCAGGCGCGGCGTCGTATCGAGGCGACTTGGTGCGTTCACCGATTGATCTCCGTCATATCTTGCTCGTTACAGCCCAGTTATCCTGCCCCGGCAAGTGGGTGCGGCCGCGGGGCGCTCCCGCTTTTATGCCTTCCCTGATCCATCCCCGTTGGCTAGACAGGCGGGGTCACCTCGGCCCAGCGCGGTCACCTCGGCCAAAGGGCGCCGTCCGACAGATAGCGACAGACAAAGAGACGACATGAGCGACGCGATCAAAACCGATGTGCTGATTATTGGCGCCGGCCCCTGCGGTCTGTTCGCCGCCTTCGAGCTCGGCCTTCTCGACATGAAGGCGCATTTCGTCGACATCCTCGACAAGGTCGGCGGCCAGTGTGCCGAGCTCTATCCGGAAAAGCCGATCTACGACATTCCCGGCATTCCGCACGTCTCGGGGCAGGGCCTCACCGACGCGCTGATGGAGCAGATCAAGCCGTTCCATCCGACCTTCCATCTCGGCGAGATGGTCGAGACCGTGGAGAAGATCGGCGATCCCTTGTTTCGCTGCACCACGGATGCGGGCAAGGTGTTCGAGTGCAAGGTGTTGGTGATCGCGGCCGGCGGCGGCTCGTTCCAGCCCAAGCGTCCGCCGGTGCCGGGCATCGAGGCCTATGAAGGCACCTCGGTGCATTACGCGGTACGCAAGATGGAAACGTTCCGCGACAAGAACGTGCTGGTCGTCGGCGGCGGCGATTCCGCGCTCGACTGGACGCTCAATCTGCACCCCATCGCCAAGCGCATCACGCTGCTGCACCGGCGCGACGAGTTTCGCGCCGCGCCCCACAGCGTCGAGCAGATGCGCGCGCTGGTTGCCGACGGCAAGATGGATCTCCGTCTCGGCCAGGTCACCGCGCTCTCCGGCGCCGAAGGCAAGCTCACCGGCGCCACCGTCAAGGGCAATGACAACAGCATCACCGAAATCGCCTGCGACACCATGCTGCCGTTCTTCGGACTGACCATGAAGCTCGGTCCGGTCGCGAACTGGGGCATTGCGCTGGAGAACAATCTGGTGCCGGTCGAAACATCCGCGTTCGAGACCAATGTGCCGGGCATCTTCGCGATCGGCGACATCAACACCTATCCCGGCAAGATCAAGCTGATCCTGTGCGGCTTCCACGAGGGCGCGCTGATGTCGCAAAAAGCCCATCGCTACGTCTATCCGGAGAAGCGGCTCGTGTTCCAATACACCACCTCGTCCTCCAGCCTGCAAAAGAAGCTGGGAGTCAACTGACGGCAACGGGGCGGGAAGCAATGCCCCATGTTTCTGGTGCTGGAACAGTTCGCGAAATCGCCGTAGTCTGCGGCCATTCCGGTCGTGGAATAGCAAGGTGATCTAATGCTGAATTTCTCCAGCTTTCGGCTGCTCTCCTTCCTCGCGCTCGCGTTGTCGCTCGCGACGGTGACACCGTCTGCGGCGCAGACCGCCGAGCCCACGGCGGCGGGCCTGTGGCAGAAGGTCGAAGACGGCAAGACGGTCGGATGGTTTCTCTTCGTCGACCGCAACGGCATCTTCGAAGGCGTGATCGCAAAGACCTTCCCGCGCCCCGGTGACGATCCGAACGAGGTCTGCAGCAAGTGCACCGATGACCGCAAGAACGCGCCGGTGCTCGGCATCTCCTTCGTCCGCAACATGAAGCGCGAAGGCTTGAAGTACGAAGGCGGCAACGTGCTCAATCCGCGCGATGGCCAGATCTGGAAGGCCAACATGAAGGTCAGTCCCGACGGCCAGACCCTGACCCTGCGCGGCTATCTCGGCATCGCGCTGCTCGGCAAGGATGAGACCTGGACGCGTCTGCCTGACGCCAACATCGCCCAAGTCGATCCCGCCATCGTCGCAAAATATCTGCCCGCCCAAGCCGCGACCACCAAGCCGCCGGCACCGGCGCCGAAGAAGAGCGGCGGCACGATGATGGCGCCGGCCAAGCAATAGGCCGGTTTTCGGTATTTCTCAGCGTCATCTTCTCGGCGCCGGATTTTGATCTTAGGCCGCGTCCGCCGAAAGGCGCATGGCTTTGCGCCGTGCGGCAGTAGTTGCCCGGAATGCGCCCTGGCAGCGGATTTGCATAGTTGTCGTCAGCTGCCGGGGGACGAGTCGCCGGTGCCGCGCCTGATTCAAGGCGCGGACAACCGACGGCATTGTCGTCCCCCGCATGGATCATTTTGATCGCGGGACGACGAGATGAAATTTTCAAGATTGTGCGCAGCGACGCTGCTGGGCGCGACGGCGCTTCTGACATTCTCGGCACAGGCGCGCGACGACGGGCGCTACGCCAACTCACCGCTAAAGCCCTGGTTCGAAAGCCTGCATAGCGAGTTCGGTCAATGCTGCACCGACGCCGACGGCTACGTCATTGCCGACGTCGATTGGGAGTCCGATCGCGGCCGCTTCCGCGTCCGCATCGACGACGAATGGGTGGTGGTGCCCGACGGTGCCGTGATCACCGTGCCGAACAAGATCGGTCGCACCATGGTGTGGAAGCATTATATCGACGGTCATCCGCGCGTGCGCTGCTTCATGCCGGGCAGCATGACCTGAAAACGCTGACGGCGCCCGCATCCGATGCAGGCGCCGCAAGCGAAGTAGAGGTTTAGCGCGCCTGGTTTCCCGAACCCGCGCTCGCAAGCTGCTTGACCCGGGGCGACAGCACCGAAACCTGGGCGGGCGAGGCGGGCATGCCGGCGACGATCATGGTGGGGGCGGCCGACTGCTCCTCGACGCCGGCGCCGCCGAGCACCTGCACCTGGGTCGCCGAGATCGGCAACGAATTCACTTCGTAAGAGGGAAGCTCACCGGCAAACGCGCTGGTCGAGCTCGCAACCAAGGCGCCGGCGACGACGATCATGGTGAGAAGACGCATTGGAGAATCTCCGTTGAAGATGTCAATCGGAGGTTTGGTCGTGACGATGCAGGAAGAGGTTCGCTCGCGTGCGAACAATCGTGTGTCCGTGCACGAACCTATTTGATTGCGTAATGCGACAGGATGAAACGACGACGAAGTTTTCCGCGTCAATGTTTCCGGATGGTTTCGCGGCATCGATCGACGCCGCTCGCAGCTAGCCGGTCTGCAGCTCCCGGTGCGGAGACCTGGCCGGCACTGCGGTCACGGGAAAGCGCAGGCTCATGGTCGTGCCGCGGCCGGGCGCGGAGGAGATGACCAGCTCGCCGCCATGGGCGGCCATGATCTCGCGGACGATCGACAGGCCGAGGCCGGCGCCGTCGCCTGCTGTATTGCCGGTCTGAAACGGTTCGGTCAGCCCTTGCTCGACGCCGTCCGGCAGGCCGGCGCCGTCGTCGTAGATCGAGATGCCGTTGCGGTCGAGCGTGGCGACGATGCGTCGCGCGCCACGGGCGTGGATGAGTGCATTGCCGACGAGATTGGCAAGCGCGCTGCGGATCGCAGCGTCGACGCCCTGTACCACGAATGGACCTTTGCCGTCCTGCTCCAGCGCAAGCTCGATGCCGGCGTCCAGCGCCGAGGGGCCGAAATCGGCCAGCACATCCAGCGTGATCTGCGCGAGATCGATCGGGCGCTTCTCGATCGCATGATTTTGCAGGCGCGCCAGGTCCAGCATGGCCGAGACCAGCGAGGTCAGCCGGCGGACGTCGCGCACCAGCTCGGCCTTCAGAGCCGGATCGGGCACATCGTCGATCTTGGCGCGCAGCAGGGTCAGCGGCGTGCGGAGCTGATGGGCGGCATTGCCGAGAAAGCGGCGCTGCATCCTGATATAGGCGTCGATCTCGCCGAAGGCGCGGTTCAAGGCCGCGACCAGCGGCTTCAGCTCGCGCGGGACCTCGGACAACGAGATCAGGCCCTGCGGGGCCGACGGATCGATTGCGAGGGCGCGACGCGCGACCCGCTCGATGCCGCGCGAGACGAAACGCGCAGCAAGCGCCGAACCGATCGCGACGGTGGCTGCGAAGGCCAGCGCCACCAGCATGATCGAAAAGACCCTGCGGAGGAGAAACGTCCTTGCAATACGGCCAAAGCGCACCTGAGGCTCGCCGACCATCATCGCGAGCCGCAACGAGCCCCGTTGCACCGCGGAGAGACAGAAGGTGCTGTTTTGGTCGAGCGTGCTGAAGACGGACGAACCGACGGGCCCGTGGTAGGGAAACACGAAGGGGAGGGCGGGCCGATGTTCGCTGCCGTACTCGCTGAGCAGGTCGCCCGCGGACACGACATACCAGAGGTTTGGGCTGTCCGCTTTCAGTTCCTCGAGGGCAGGAGTCGAACGTACCGTCAGTTTTTGCCCTTCGATCACTGTCGCGCGATCGAGAACGGCGGCCACAACTTGACAGGATCTAAACTCGCGTTCCTCGGTCGGATACCGCCAGATGAAGATACCGAGCATGGTCAGGAAGATCGCCGTGGCGGCAATGCCGAGCGACAGTGCAAACGTCCGGGCGATCGATTTCATCGCGGTGTTGCCAGCCGCAGGATGTAGCCGATGCCTCGCATGCTCCGAATTTCGACGTCGCCGCCGAATGCGGCCAGCTTCTTCCTCAGGCGCGAGACCTGCGCTTCGAGCGTGTTGGATTCGATCTCGTCGTCGAAACCGTAGATTTCCTCGATCAGCGCGGCGCGGGTGATGACGCGGTCGCGGCGCATCAAGAGGGCGGCGAGGATCAGCGCCTCGCGCCGCCGCAGCAGGAGTTTCCTGTCAGCGACCACGACTTCGTTGCTGCCGAGATGCAGCTCGACATTGCCGAGCGAGAGCACGGAGGGCGCGAGCAGGCGGGGCCGTCGCAACACGGCGCGCACCCGCGCGATCAGCTCCTGCGGCTCGAACGGCTTGCCGAGATAGTCGTCGGCGCCGCCGTTGAGCCCGTCGACGACATCCTCCTTGGCGTCCCTGGACGTCAGCATGATGATCGCGGGGCGGTCGGGCGACCGGTTCAGCGCCGTGACCACCTGGAGCGCGTCGCCGTCGGGCAGCATGCGATCGACGATCGCGAGATCATACTTGAAATTGTCGAGCGCCTGACGGGCATCGGCGATCGAGCCGACGATGTCGACGATTCCGTGCAATTGTCCGAGCAGGCGGCTGACATAGGCGCCGATCTGCGGTTCGTCTTCGATCACGAGGGAACGCACGCGGGGTCGTCCTTGACTCTGCTGGAGCAACACGCCCCTGAGCGTGACGCTCCCGGGCCGAAGTCTGGCGTTTCGGCTCTCGCAGGGTTCCCATTAAGGCAGCCAGCTTGGCGAATAAAAGGCAGGAACGCGGGCGCTGATTGGTGCTGCCGCTCAAAGTTTTGACGCCTGCAGGTCTCGCGGCAATGTTCGGGCAATGTCGGTTCGGCGGCCCGCGACCGGCACATGGCGGCAGCGGATCGGCCAGCAGCTCTCGCCTTGCAATCTTGGGGCAATTTTGCCGGACCACATGCTGGGGCTCGAACTACTCAGTCGACCAGGCCAGCAAGGCCGGTACGGGGCCCCCTAATGATGCATCTTGACGAAGCCGCTCTCCGCCTCTCGGGGAATGCGCGGCTGACGACCGCCGTGCTTGCCGCACTCGGCGCAACGCTGACGATCCCTCAACCGGCCGTGGCGCAGACCGCGTTCACGCTGCCGGCGCCGCCGTTCGACCTGCCGATGCTGCCGTCGCCCTCCGGAAACTGGACCGTCATGGTCGGCATCGGCGGGCAGTACATGCCTGACTTCGTCGGATCGAAGAACGGCAAGCTGATGCCGATCCCGATCTTTTCGATTCGTCGCGCCGGATCGATCGATCAGTTTCGCGGGCCGCGCGACAGCGCCAGCATCGCGCTGCTCGACGTCGGCAATTTTCGCGCGGGACCTGCCTTCAAATACGTCGCCTCGCGCAAGGCCGACAAATATGCCGAGCTGATCGGCCTTGGCGACGTCAAGGCTGCCTACGAGCTTGGCGGCTTCGTCGAATATTATCCGGTCGACTGGCTACGCTTGCGCGGCGAATTGCGCCAGGGCATCGGCGGGCACACCGGGACGGTCGCCGACATTTCCGCCGACGTCATCGTGCCGCTGATTCAAAGGCTGACGATCTCGGCCGGTCCGCGCTTCACCTGGAAGAGCACCAAGGCGACCGCGCCTTACTTCGGCGTCGATGCGGCGCAGGCACTGGCCTCGGGATTGCCGATGTACGACGCGAAGAGCGGCGCGCACTCGGTCGGCTTCGGCAGCCAGATCTCCTATCGCATCAATCCGCAATGGGAGGTCCACGCCTATGTCGAATACGAGAAGCTGCTCGGCGATGCCGCGGACAGTCCGCTGGTGAAGCTGCGCGGGTCGCCGAACCAGACCACCGTCGGCCTCGGCGCGTCCTATTCGTTCGATTTCAGGATTCGATAGCTCGCCATGCGCCGCATTGCATTTCTATGGATTGGCCTCGCGGCCGCTTGCGTCGCGCTCGGCGCCGCCGCGGCATTCGAGACGCGCGCGAGTCGTATTCAGGCGATCAAGACGGTCGGCATCGTCTCCGCCATCGGCGAGGAGATGAGCCTGACGCAAGCCGGTCTGACCCGACTGGGCACCACCGCGCAAAGCCTGCCGATCAGCGCGTGGGCGCTGGATGAGTTGATCGTCCAGCAGGCGACCAGGCTGCTGGAGGGACGCTTTCGCGTGCAGCCCTTGACCTACAGGCGCGCTGCGTTTGCTGCGATCAGGGATTCGGCGGTTGCGCCCGTCAATCTCTTGCGCAGCGATCCGTTCAAGGAGCTGGTTCGCAGCGACGTCGCCCCGCAGGGGTTGGACGCGTACATCGTCATCACCCGGGCGCGGTCGAAACTTGGAAACGGCCGCAACGTCGAGGGCGTTGGCCTTGCCGAATACCGGACGCTGCTCGCGGATTACGGCCTGATCCACGCGCTGTACGAAGTTCGCATCATCGACGGCAAGTCGTTCAACGTGATCGAGAAGCGGGCGGCCGCGCCGCTCGACAACACCGGCACCGTGCCACTGGCCGGTCCGAGCGGGCCGGTCGACGAGGCGCTGGGCGGTTCTGCGCCGAGCGAACGCCTGCGTGCGGCCGTCGTCGACCTCATTACGCGCAGCCTGCCGGTCACGTTCGGTGACATGCACTTGATCGGGGGATAGTGAAGCCGGCTCGTCGGCGCTCAGGTCACCGGCGCCGGATTGAACAGCGTGAGGTCGTTGTGGATGCCCCAGCGGTCCGACCACGGCTTGGTGCGGCCGGAGGCGACATCGAGGATCAGGCGGAACAGGTCCCAGCCGCATTCCTCGATGGTCTTCTCGCCGGTGGCGATGCTGCCGGCGTCGAAGTCGATCAGGTCCTTCCAGCGCCGCGCGAGCTCGCTGCGGGTGGCGACCTTGATCACGGGCGCTGCCGCAAGACCGTAAGGCGTGCCGCGGCCGGTGGTAAACACCTGCAAGGTCATGCCGGAGGCGAGCTGCAGCGTGCCGCAGATGAAGTCCGAAGCCGGCGTTGCCGCGAACAGCATGCCCTTCTGCGTCGCCTTCTCGCCGGGCGAGAGCACGCCGGTGATGGCCGACGAGCCCGACTTGACGATCGAGCCGAGCGACTTCTCGACGATGTTGGCGAGGCCGCCCTTCTTGTTGCCGGGCGTGGTGTTGGCGCTGCGGTCGGCGCCGCCGCGGGCGAGATAGGAATCGTACCAGGCCATCTCGCGCACCAGCGCGCGGCCGACATCCTCGTTGATCGCGCGCCGCGTGAGCAATTGGATGGCATCGCGCACCTCGGTGACCTCGGAGAACATCACGGTCGCGCCGGCGCGCACCAAGAGGTCCGCGGCGAAGCCGACGGCGGGATTGGCGGTGACGCCGGAGAAGGCGTCGCTGCCGCCGCATTGCAGCCCGATGACGAGATCGGAGGCCGGGCAGGTCTCGCGCTTGCGGGCGTTGAGTACCTTCAAGCGGGCCTCGGCCTGGGTCATAATCGCATCGACGATCGCGCCAAAGCCGTCGAAGGCTTCATCCTGCATCCGCACGATGGCATCGCTGACGCCCTCCGGCACCAGCCGCTCGGGCGCAAGCTTCTCGCAGCCGAGGCCGACGACGAGGATTTCGTCGCCGAAATTCGGGTTGAGCGCGAGATTCTGCAGCGTGCGGATCGGCACCACCGCGTCAGGCGCGGTGATGGCGACGCCGCAGCCATAGGCGTGGGTGAGCGGCACGACGTCATCGACGTTGGGGTATTTCGGCAGCAGCTCGGCGCGGATGCGCTTGACCGCATATTCCATCGTGCCCTTGACGCATTGCACGGAGGAGGAGATGCCGAGGATGTTCTTGGTGCCGACCGAGCCGTCGGGGTTGCGATAGCCCTCGAAGGTGAAGCCTTCGAGCGGCGGCAGCGGGGCGGGGACGGCGGTGGAGATTTCGAGCTTGTCGAGGTCAGGGGCCTCCGGCATGCGAATGCGCGCCTCGTCCACCCATTCGCCGGCGCGGATCGGCGACAATGCATAGCCGATGATCTCGCCATAGCGGATGATCGGCTGGTCTTGCGCGATGTCGACCAGCGCCGTCTTGTGCCCCTGCGGCACGAAGGCGCGCAGCGTCAGTCCGCTGGCGAAGCGGGAGCCGGCGGGAAGCCCGAAATCATTGACCACGATCGCGACATTGTCGCGCTCGTTGAGCTTGATGTAGCGGGGCTGCTCTTTCGCTGCGACGTCCTGGTCCATGGAGGACTCCGGGATTTGTAGGGTGGGTTAGCGCAGCGTAACCCACCAATGTCTCGGTCCGCAGAAAAAGAAGAGGTGGGTTACGCTGCGCTAACCCACCCTACGTAGTCAGCCGATCAGCCCGGGAACGTATAGGCCGTCTTCACCGTCGTGTAGAACTCGCGCGCGTAGGAGCCCTGTTCGCGGGCGCCGTAGCTCGAGCCCTTCCGGCCGCCGAACGGCACGTGATAGTCGACGCCGGCGGTCGGCAGATTGACCATCACCATGCCGGACTCGCTGTTGCGCTTGTAGTGCGAGGCGTATTTCAGGCTGGTGGTGCAGATGCCGGAGGCGAGACCGAATTCGGTGTCGTTGGAGATCGCGAGGGCCTCTTCGTAGTTCTTGGCGCGGATGACGGCGGCGACGGGGCCGAAGATCTCCTCACGCGCGATGCGCATGTTGTTGTTGGCTTCGGTGAACAGCGCCGGCTGCAGGTAATGGCCGGGGGTCTCGCGCTTGAGCAGCTCGCCGCCGTAGGCGAGCTTGGCGCCCTCATCCTGGCCGATCTTGATGTAGCGCAGGTCCTGGTCGAGCTGGCTCTGGTCGACCACGGGGCCGATATGCACGCCGGCCTTGAGCGCGTCGTCGACCGACAGGCTGTTCAGGCGTTCGGCCATCGCCGCGACGAAGCGGTCGTGGATGCCTTCGGTGACGATCAGGCGGGAGGAGGCGGTGCAGCGCTGGCCGGTCGAGAAATAGGAGCCGTTGACGGCGACCTCGACGGCGGTCTTGAGGTCGGCGTCGTCGAGCACGACCAGCGGATTCTTGCCGCCCATCTCGAGCTGGAATTTCTTCATCGGGTTGGAGAGCACGCAGGCCTGCGCGATCTTGCGCCCCGTCTGCACCGAGCCGGTGAAGGAGATCGCGGCCACATCCGGGTGATCGAGCAGGGTCTGGCCCACCACCGAGCCGGAGCCGACCACGAGGTTGAACACGCCGGCGGGAATGCCGGAGCGGGTGATGATCTCCGACAGCGCATGCGCCGAGCCGGGCACCAGCTCGGCCGGCTTGAACACCACGGTGTTGCCGTAGCAGAGCGCCGGGGCGATCTTCCAGGCCGGGATCGCGATCGGGAAATTCCAGGGCGTGATCATGCCGACGACGCCCATCGGCTCGCGCGTCAGCTCGACGTCGAGGCCGGGACGCACCGAGGCGCCCTTCTCGCCGATCAGGCGCAGCGCTTCACCGGCGAAGAACGCGAAGATCTGGCCGGCACGGGCGACCTCGCCGATACCTTCCGGCAGGGTCTTGCCTTCCTCGCGCGCGAGCAGGCGGCCGAGCTCTTCCTTGCGGGCGAGGATTTCGAGGGAAATCTTGTTGAGCGCGTCGAAGCGCGCCTGCGGCGTCGATTGCGCCCAGGCGGGGAAGGCGGCCTTTGCGGCGGCGATCGCCTTCTCGGTCTGCGTCTTGTCCGCCTTGGCGTACTCGCCGACGACGTCGTTGGTGTTGGAGGGGTTGATGTTCCTGGTGACGCCGGAGCCGTCGACCCATTCGCCGCCGATGAAGTTCTTCAGGATCGCAGTCATCGTTTCCTCCAGAGTGTTTTACCGTACAAGGCAGGGACGCTTGTCGTCGAAGGTCCAGCCGGGGATCAGGTCCTGCATGGCAATAGCGTCATCCCGGGCGCCAAGTCCATGCTGCTTGTAGAGGTCATGCGCGGCATCGATAGCGGCCCTGTCGATTTCGATACCTAGTCCCGGCCGGTCCGGGACCGCAATCTTGCCGCCCTTGATCTGGAGCGGCTCCTTGGTCAGGGCCTGGCCGTCCTGCCAGATCCAATGGGTGTCGATCGCGGTGACCTTGCCGGGGGCGGCGGCGCCGACATGGGTGAACATGGCCAGCGAAATGTCGAAATGGTTGTTGGAGTGCGAGCCCCAGGTCAGGCCGTTGTCGCGGCAGGTCTGGGCGACGCGCACCGAGCCCTGCATGGTCCAGAAATGGGGATCGGCCAGCGGAATGTCCACGGCGCCGAGGCGCAGCGCATGGGACAGCTGGCGCCAATCGGTCGCGATCATGTTGGTCGCGGTGGGCAGCCCCGTGGCGCGGCGGAACTCGGCCATGATCTCGCGGCCTGAGAAACCCGCCTCGGCGCCGCAGGGGTCCTCGGCATAGGCAAGGATGCCGTGCATGCCCTTGCAGAGGCTGATCGCCTCGTCCAGCGACCAGGCGCCGTTGGGGTCGAGCGTGACGCGGGCGTTCGGGAAGCGCCGGGCGATCGCGGTGACGGCCTCGATCTCCTGCTCGCCGCGCAGCACGCCGCCCTTGAGCTTGAAGTCGGCGAAGCCGTAATGATCGTGGGTCGCTTCCGCGAGCCGCACAATGGACTCAGGCGTCATCGCCTCCTGATGGCGGAGGTTGAACCATTCCGCCTTGCCGGTCTCGCCCTGGACATAGTTCAGCTTGGATTTGCGCCGGTCGCCGACGAAGAAGAGATAGCCGAGCGTCTCGACGCTGCTGCGCTGCTGGCCTTCGCCGAGCAGCGCGGCGACTGGCAGGCCCAGATGCTGGCCGAGCAGATCGAGGAGAGCGGATTCCACGGCGGTGACCGCGTGGATCATCACGCGGAGATCAAACGTCTGCTTGCCGCGGCCGCCGGCATCGCGATCGGCGAAGGCCGTGCGGATGTCGGCGAGAATGTTGTTCATCGCGCCGACGGTCTTGCCGATCACGAGATCGCGGGCGTCCTGCAGCGTCTGCCAGATCTTCTGCCCGCCCGGCACCTCGCCGACGCCGGTGTGGCCGGCATTGTCGGTGAGGATGACGATGTTGCGGGTGAAGAACGGCGCGTGGGCGCCGCTCAAATTGAGGAGCATGCTGTCGCGGCCCGCGACCGGGATCACCTGCATCGCCGTGACGACAGGTGCGCCGGCGACCGGCGCGCCGGAAATCTCAGTCAGGGCCATCCTACGCTCCTCGCTATTGTCGTCCTATTCTGCAGCCTGTTGTGACGATCGGATGGCGGGCAGATTCTTCACCAGCGCGGTCAGCTCCGCGATCTCCTGCTCGGTGAGGTCGGTGAGCGGCGGGCGGACCGGGCCGGAGTCGCGGCCGATCACCTTCATGCCGGCCTTGATGATCGAGACCGCATAGCCCTTCTTGCGGTTGCGGATCGCGATCAGCGGCAGGATGAAGTTCTTCAGGCCGGCCTGGATCGTGGCGTGGTCGCGCTCGCGCACGGCCGTGTAGAAATGGGTCGCGAACTCCGGCACGAAATTGAACACGGCGGACGAATAGGTCGTCACGCCCATGTCGAGATAGGGCAGCGCAAAAGTCTCCGCGGTCGGCAGGCCGCCGACATAGGTGAGACGGTCGCCGAGCTTGGTGTAGACGCGGGTCATCAGCTCGATGTCGCCGATGCCGTCCTTGTAGCCGACGAGGTTCGGGCAGCGCTCGGCAAGGCGGGCCAGCGTGTCGGGCTGGAGGATGGCGTTGTCGCGGTTGTAGACGATGACGCCGATCTTCACGGAGGCGCACACCGCCTCGACATGGGCGGCGAGGCCCTCCTGCTCGGAATGGGTGAGATAGGGCGGCAGCAAGAGCAGGCCGTCGGCGCCGGCCTTTTCCGCGCCGACAGCGATCTCGCGGGCGATCGCGGTGCCGTAGCCGGTGCCGGCGAGCACCGGCACGCGGCCCTTGGTCTCCTCGACGGCAACCTTCACGACTTCAGGAACCTCGGTCGGCGTCAGCGAGAAGAACTCGCCGGTGCCGCCGGCGGCGAACAGTCCGGCGACGTCGTAGCCGCACAGCCAGTCCATGTTGGCGCGATAGGTGGCTTCGTCGAAAGAATAGTCGGCCTTAAACGGCGTGACGGGAAAGGACAGGAGGCCGGATCCGATCTTCTGGGCCATCTCCTGCGGGGTCATCTTGCTCACGGGCGCTGTTCCCTTCGTGCGTGTTGTGGAGGACGGGGAGCCTCAAAGGCCTGCGCGTCCATGCGCCGTGGTTTAAGAGACCGTTCGATGCGGGTCCAAGCCAAAGCCTATATCGACCGATGCGGATTGAGCATCAATCCTCCGCCACCTCCGCGGAGGACAGTTCACCGGCGATTTTGACCAGCGCCGAGAGCAGCGGATTCTCGTCGTCGCGGCGCCAGACCATGAACAGCTCGACCGGAACGCGGCCCTTCAGCTTCAGCGGCCGCAGCCGTACATCGGAGATCTTCAGGCCCGCGGCCGCGGCCGGCACGATGGCAAGGCCGAGGCCGGCGCGGACCATGGCCAGGATCGAGTGGATCTGGCTGAGATGCTGGACATAGCGCGGCAGCACGTCGGCGCGGCTGAATTGCGCCACCAGCAGATCGTGGAAATAGCGGCTCTCATAGGGCGAATACATCACGAAGGGCTGATCGTCGAAATCCTTGATGGTGATGCTTTCGGCATTCGCCAGCGGATGCTTCTTCGGGATCGCGGCGAGCAATGGCTCGGCGACGACGCGGCGGCTGGCGAGCTCGGGCCGCGCGATCGGCGGCCGCAGCAGGCCGGCGTCGATCTGGCCCGAGGTCAGCGCCTCGAACTGATCGCCCGACACCATCTCCTTCAGCGAGAAGTCCACCTCGGGCAGCTTGGCGCGGCAGGCGGCGACCAGCTCGGGCAGGAAGCCATAGGCCGCGGCCGCGGTGAAGCCGATCTTCAACGAGCCCATCTTGCCGAGCGCGATGCGACGGGCGACCTGCGAGGCGCTTTCCGCAAGCTTGAGGATGCGCCGCGCCTCGGGCAGGAAGCTGCGCCCGGCGGGGGTGAGGCGGACCGAGCGGCTGGTGCGCTCCAGAAGCGGCGCATCGATGATGTGCTCGAGCACCTGGATCTGCCGGGACAATGGCGGCTGCGTCATGTTCAGCCGCGCGGCGGCGCGGCCGAAATGCAGTTCCTCTGCCACCGTGACGAAACAGCGGAGCTGGTTGAGGTCGAACATCGATACATGCCTTAGATGAATAAGGCGTTTCCCCGGCACTTCTAGCATCGATCACCTCCAAAAACAAAGACGGCGGCTTTTGAGGGCCGCCGTTGAGTTGCCTGGTCAAGCTCCCATGGGAGCCCTCAGGAGGAACGTTCACGAGTCGTAGAGGCGCACGCCGCGGCGTGTCCAAGTTCAAACGGGTATCGATCGATGCCGTTTTTGGATCGATGGAACGGCAGCTGGGAGACGATGTTGGCGCGAAGAAATCTGCAAGCGACATTGATGCGCGAGACGATGCCGCCCACTCAGCTGTCATTCCCGCGAAGGCGGGAATCCAGTACGCCGCGGCTTATCCGGTCATCACGATCGTCACGGCGTACTGGATCGCCCGATCAAGTCGGGCGATGACACCCGGAGTGCGAAGGTGCTCGCGAGGCTCGCAATGATGGTGTGGAGCAATCTCGTCCTTGCTTCTACTGCCGCCCGCTTGGCAGCAGCTGCGGCAGGAATCCGCGCGTCACGTTCGGCGGCACGGCATCGAGGCCGAGCACGGCACTTGCGGCCGGCAGGGCGGCATCCGCCATCGCGGCGTGGCCTTCCGCGCTCGGATGCACCGCGCCGCCATAGACGGCGGAGAGCACGCCCCAGGTCGCATCGTGAATGTCGGTCGGCTGGCTCGCGGCCGGCAAGCCCTGCGGATAGGTCATTGCTGCGAAATAGCTGTCGTTGGCGTCGCGGATCCAGCGCGCGCGGGGCAGGTAGGCGCGATATTCCGAGGCGCCGCGGCCGCACAGCATCGGCTGGCTCGCTGCGCTCACGATATCGGGATTGAAGCTCTGGCCATTCTCGGCAAAGCAGGTGCGGTCAAATTCTGGATCGTTGCCGGAATGCGCGCAGAAGCCGTGATCGGCGAACGCAGCCTGGTGCGCATCGACGAAGGTCATGCGGTCGGCTTCGGGATCGCGGCACAGCGCACCGCTTGTGCAGGTGGCGAGCCCCTTCAGCTGCGGCAGGAATTCGGTGTCGACGAAAGTCGAGACGCGGGCGAGCCGCTGCGGGTCGGCGTTGAAGGACGGATGGATGTCGAATCCGGCGCGGCCACCGCGGCAGGGCACGCCGCCCTCTGCGAGCGCGGGGTTGGCGTAGGAGACATAGACCACGTGCGAGAGATCGCCGCCGACCAGCGGCTTCAGTGCCTCGCGCAGCTTGACGAAGTCCTGCGGCAGCTCGCGCGCCAGCGCATCGCGGGAATCGTCGACGCTCGCCATCACGCCGGAGCGGCGGAACAGCGCCCGCTCGGTCGCGGTGTCGACGATGACGTCGGCGACGAGGCCGGAGAAATAGACGTCGTTGGCGCCGACCGAAAGCAGCACGAGATCGAGCGTGCGGTCGGGCTGGCGCTTTTTCGCCGCGGTGAGGGCCTCCCGCAGCTCGGCGACCTGCGCGTTCACGCTGGTGTTGCAGACGCCGGTCTTGCCGGGCGGGCATTCGCGGGCGCGCTGCGAGCCGAGCAGGCCGTCGCCGATGCTGGCGCCGGTGCAGGCGAGCGGCAGGTAGGTCACGGCGATGTGGGTGTAGCGCACCGCGAGCGCCAACGCGGTGCGCGTCTGGTAGCTGTACAGCGAGCGGTGGCACGGTGCGTTGAACCAGAGCGCGCTATAGCGTTGCCAGTTCGCGAGCGTATCCGGCGCCTCGCAAGCGCGGCCGCCCTTGAAGCCGTGGCGGCTCGGCCGGTAGTACTGCGCGCCAGCGGTGCCGAGATAGGAGCGGAAGCAGAAGCCTTCGTCGGACAGCGCCAGCGGCCGGTCCGGATTGCCCTCGCCCGAGGCGATGCTGTCGCCGAGGCCGGCGACGAAGATGTCGCGGACCTGGATCTCGGTCTGGACCCGCTGGGTCGGATCGGAGCCGGCGGAAACATCGACGGTCGCAACCGTCTGCCTGCCGTAGCGGACGCGCAAGTTGATCGGCTCGGCGCAGTCGAAGGTCGATTGCTGCGGGCCGTCGCCGTCGTCGAACGACCAGGCGCAGGTGGCGCCGACCGGCACCGCGCCCACGAGACGCACGGTGACGGGATGGTCGATCGGGGTCAGGTAGTTTTCCTTGGTGTTGTCGCGGGTGCAGGGCTGGTTGACGCGGCCCTGGAGGTCGATGCAGAGACGGTTGACCATGTTGCGGGCCCAGCCGCGGCCTTCGCTCTGGAGCTCCAGCGATTGCTCTGCGGCCAGGATGCTGCGGTTACGCGCATTCTCGACATGGAGCAGGAAGTCGCGCTCCTCGCGGAACAGCCGGAAGCGGTTGCGGACCTCCCAAGTGATCTGCAGGGGGCCGGCGTCCTGCGCGGCGGCGCGCTCGGCCGGCAAAGCGGTCAAAAGTCCGGCCAGCAGCAGGGCGCTGGCGGAGAGAGTACGGAGCAATACAGGGATCATGACCCGCGTCTTCAACGGCAAAGTTGAGGCGGAAATAAGAGAGCATTGCGCCGCCGCCCGCAACCCTTTGGTCCGGGCTGGCTGCTTCAGCGTCTATTGGCCTGCCGCAGCAACCGCTCGCGCTCCATCGGCGTCACCTCCTTGGGCAGATTGGCCTGCGCACAGGCCTCCGCCAGCCGCCGTCGCTCCTGCCAGGGCTCGACCACGTTCATCCAGAGCTCGCGCGTGCCCATGATGGAGATGGCGAGGCCGAACGGGATCACGAAATAGAGGATGCGGAATACCAAGAGCGTCGCCAGGAGCTCCTCGCGGCCGAACTCGGGCAACGCCACCAGCATGGCGGCATCGAATACGCCGATCGAGCCGGGGGCATGGCTGGCAAAGCCGATCAGGGTCGCCAGGATGAACACCACGGCGAGCGACATGAAGTCGATCGGCGGATTGGCCGGCATCAGCAGGTACATGGCCATGGCGCAGAAGCCGAGATCGACCACACCGATCAGGATCTGCACCAGCGTCAGCGGGGCCGAGGGCAGCACCACTTTCCAGCCCTTCTGGCCAAGCTCGCGCCGCTTCTCGCCCATGCACAGCCAGACGAGATAGGCCCCGATCGAGGCAAGGCCGCCGAGCGCGATCAGCCGGTTGATCGATGGGGGAAGCTGATCCATCGAGGACGCCGCATCCGGGTGGATCGCCAAGCCGATCGAGAGCACGAAGATGTTACCGAGCCAGAAGGTCAGGCCCGACAGGAAGCAGATCTTGGCGACGTCGATCGCGTTCAGTCCGTAGTCCGAATAGATCCGGAAGCGGATCGCGCCGCCGGTGAAGACGGTGGCGCCGATGTTGTGGCCGATCGAATAGGAGGTGAAGCTCGAGAGTGCCGCGATGCGATAGGGCACGTGCTTCTTGCCGATCGTTCGCAGTGCGAAAAAATCGTAAAAGGTCAGCGTGCAGAACGCGAAAAAGACGCACACCGCCGCGAGCCCGATGCTGCCGCGGGGGATCTCGGTCAACGCCGTCAGGATGACCCCGGTATCGATGCCCTTGAGGGTCCGCACCAGCGTGGTGATCGCGAACGCGATGATGAAGATGCTCGCGGCAACGCCAAGCCGTCGCCAGCCGATCCATCTCTTGAAGCCGCGCTTCAACGCGGGCAGCAGTCCGTGCATTCATCCTCCCGGTGGGGGCAAGACCGACCGGCCAGGCTTGGCCGGTCGGGTGCGATCATCGCCAAAGGCAGGCATCGATCGCTAGGCATGATCCAGCTCATTTAAGGCAAAAACAGCGGCTTGTGCAGCCCTTGACAACAAGAGGTTCTGCGTCGGATCGGCAACTTTGTCATACGCGGTTCACATCGGAGGCGCGTTAAGCATATGAGTCGCGAAACCGCCGGGCTCGTGCGGTACGTGTGGAGCCTGTGATTTCAGATCCCGGCGCCCTCCGCATTGTTCCAGCGCAAAAGCCATACGGGTGTTTCTTGCGGGTGATTTTTGGAACGTCGATGTCGCGCGTTCGTTGGGCCTCATCAGCAACCGAACATGGCGGAATGAGCGGCTTTTCGTGCAGGCCGCTGCCTTCGTGTTCCAGAAAGAAAAGGACGGACCGATGGGACTGTTCACAAAAGACATCAAGACCATGAACGACCTGTTCGTGCACCAGCTCCAGGACATCTATTACGCCGAGCAGCAGCTGACCAAGGCGCTTCCGAAGATGGCGAGCAAGGCCACTGATCCGCAGCTGAAACAGGGCTTTTTGACGCACCTCGAGGAAACCAAGCAGCACGTCGCGCGGCTCGAGGAAGTCTTCAAGATGCACGGCGTCGCCGTGAAGGCGGTCGACTGTCCGGCGATCGACGGCATCATCGAGGAAGCCGATGAGACCGCCGGCGAAGTCGCCGACAAGGCGGTGCTCGACGCCGCGCTGATCAACGCGGCGCAGGCCGCCGAACATTACGAGATCGTCCGTTACGGCAGCCTGATCGCCTGGGCCAAGCAGCTCGGCCGCAACGATTGCGCCAGCGTTCTCGCCAAGACGCTCGAGGAGGAAAAGGCGACCGACAAGAAACTGACGAGCCTTGCCGAAAGCAAGGTCAACCTGCGCGCGGCGAGCTAGGCCTAATGCTGAACGAGGAAGGCGCCGCGCGGCCATCCGCGCGGCGCTTGCATGTCCTGCATCATCATTCGGTCATGATCGAGCCGCGGCGGTGATCGGCTTCGGTGCGCACGCACGCGCGACGTGAGCGGCGACGACTGCGCGTCCGAGATCAGCCGCGGCGCAGCGCGAAATGGGCGCCGCAAAACGCCATGACGGCGCCGAGGCAGAGCGCTGCTAGCCCGGCCAGCACGCCCGAGACGGTCGGGATCGGGCTCGGCGCGGCCGCCACCTGACCCGCCCCCGCGAGCAGGAGCACGCCGACCGCGATCAGGAACTGCCGCATCCGCTGCGGGATCTGGCCGGACACCGCGCTCTGCATCAACGTCGCGGTGAAATAGCCGCCGGAAAACCCGACCGATGCGATCAGCCACCAGGCGATCGCCGCGCCCGCGGGGATGAACTCGGCCGAGTCGGAGCGCCAGAGCCCGCCGAGGTCGAGCCCGTAGCGCGCGCCCAGCATGTGCACCGCGAGCGCCAGCAGCACGCCGGAGATCATTGCGGCGCCGAGAATCAGACGGCGCGGAAAAAAGGTCGTCTCAACCATGCCTCGCTTGTAGGATGGGCGAGGGCGATCGCGCAAGCGGATCGCGGGCGCGATAGCGCGGACGGGATCGATTGTCGGGATGCAGGGTTCGAAAGCCGAGGCTGCGGCAGTCACGAGCTATGCCTACAAGGCGTCGCTGATCGGCTCGGCGCATCGCTTCGCGCTGACGGAGCAGGGGCTGTCGTGGCACATTGGCGGCAGGTCCGGCCTGTGGCCTTATGACGAGATCAGCGCGGTCCGGCTGTCGTTCCGCCCGGTGTCGATGCAGCAGCACCGCTTTCGCGCCGATATCACCCACGGCAGCGGCCGCCGCATCGCGATCCTGTCGACGAGCTGGCAGACCGCTGCGCTGATGGCGCCGCAGGACAACGGCTTTCGCGCCTTCATCGTCGAGCTGCATGCGCGGATGGCCAAAGCCGGCAGCCGCGCGGTGCTGACGTCGGGACTCGGCCGCACGGCCTATGCGGCGGTGCTGGCATCCCTGGCGATGCTGACGGTCGCGATGGCGGGCCTGTTGATCCGCGCGCTGGCGATCGGCGAGTTCGCCGGCGCGCTGTTCATCCTCGGCTTTGCCGCGCTGTTTGCCTGGCAGGTCGGCGGCTTCGTGCGCCGCAACCAGCCGCGCTCCTATACCCTGGCGCGGCTGCCCGAGGCGCTGCTGCCGTAGCTTTGCAACCGGCCGCAATCAAACGTGAGTTCGCAGCCGTGCGCCGCTGCCGCATCGTGCGGCCCATGTCAGCCAGGGACAATGGTGCTCGTCTGCCGACCGCCGATGAGATCGCCGAGATCAACCGCACGCATCTGATCGAGACGCCGCTCGTGCCGGCCGATCTGTTGTTCGTGTTCGGCACCCGGGAGGACGACACGTTGCGGGCCGATACCGCGGCACGGCTGTGGCGCGAAGGCTATTTCCGCTGGGCGATTGTCAGCGGTGGGGTGACACCGGGCTCGGAGCAATCAGAGTGCTCGATCATCAAGGCGGCGATGATTGCGGCCGGCATTCCGGCGGAACTTGTCCTCGAAGAGCATCGCGCCATGAATACCGGTGAGAACGTGATCTTCTCGCTGCCGATCATCGATGCCGCGCTGGGCCTTGCCAACATTCGCAGCGTGATCTGTCTCGGCAATAGCTGGACCGCGCGGCGCTACCCGATGACGCTGCATCGGCACTGGCCGGAGGTCGAGAAGATGTTGCTCACCGTCGACAGCTTCGCGACGCCGCGTGCGCTCTGGCATACCGATGCCGAATTTCGCCGCCGCATGCTGCATGAATGGGCCAAGATCGAGCCGTACAAGGCGAAGGGCTTCATCGCGGAATGGCCGGAGGCTTGAGAGCTACTCCGTCGAGTCGAAATCCTCTTCCTTGGTGCCGAGCAGCGACACGATCGTGCGCAGGCCGGAATCGAGCTGCTCGAAGGTGGGCGGGGCGAGGGCGAGGCGCACCGCATTGGGGGCGTGGCCGTGGGCGATGGCGAAGGTGGAGGACGGCGTCAGGGCGATGCCGCGCCGAGCCGCGGCCGCCACGAAGGTCTGCGAGCGCCAGTGCGGCGGCAGCGTCAGCCACAGATGATAGGAGCGCGGGTCGGCGGCGAGCTGGTAGCCGGCGAGCAGCCTTGCCACGGTCTGCTGACGGCGCGAGGCATCGATGCGTTTCAAGCGCGTCAGCTCGGCGACGGTGCCGTCGGCCATCAGCCGCTGCCCGGCCGCAAGCGCATGGCCGGAGGCGATCCAGCCGCCGGTGCGGACCGCGCTCATCACGCTCTCGCGCAAGCGCGGCGGCGCCACGAGGATGCCGAGCGCGAGGCCGGGCGCGACCTTCTTGGACAGGCTGTCGATCACGATGCAGCGGTCCGGGCCGAGCGCGGCCAGCGGCGTGTCGTCGGCGAGGAAGCCGTAGACCGCGTCCTCGATGATGGTGAGGTCGAGCTTTTCGGCGACGCGCATGATGTCGGCGCGCCGCGTCGCGTTCATGGTGACGCCGAGCGGGTTCTGGATGATCGGCTGCAGATACAGTGCCGACAGATGCGCCTCGCGATGCGCCTTCTGGATCGCATCGGGCCGTGCGCCGAACTCGTCCATCGGAATCGGGACCAGCGTGATGCCGAGCCGCGCCGCGATGCTCTTGACGTAAGGATAGGTCAGCGCCTCGACGCCGCAGCGACCGCCGGTGGGAACGAGCGCGGCGAGCGCGGCCGCGAGCGATTGCTTGCCGTTGGCGGTGAACACGATCTGCTCGGCCTGCGGCGCGAAATCCTTGCGCGCGAGATAGGCGGCGGCCGCGTTGCGCGCGCTCTTGGTGCCGGTGCTGGTCGAGACGCGCAGGGCGGATTCGAGCGCATCGACGCGCTCAAGCCCGGCAAGGCTCTTGGCGATCATCGCCCATTGCTGCGGCAGCAGCGGGTAATTGACCTCGAAATTGATGCGCGCCTCGGCCGGCTCTCTCAGCGTCTCGACCTCGCGCCTGATATCGCCGGAGATGAAGGTGCCGCGGCCGACCTCGCCGACCACGAGGCCGCGGCGAAGCAATTCGGTATAAACCCGGCTCGCGGTCGAGACCGCGATGCCGCGGTCATAGGCAAAATTGCGCTGCGGCGGCAGCCGGTCGCCGGGCCTTAACGTGCCGTTAGAGATATCCGAGGCAATGGCATCGGCAAGCTTCACGTACTCGAACTTGGACATTATTGCACCGAGAGCAATGTTTTACTTGCTCCGAGCAGTGTACTGAAGCATTTAAGTTCCATCAAGGTCCGCGATTGAGCCGAGGAGAGCGAGAGCAATCCGACGGCAAATGAGGTGCAGGCGCTCACAAGCGTCCGCGCCAACGGCATTTGCTTCGCCGCGCGGAACGACAGGCCGGAGAAGAAAAATGACCACGATCTCGCAAACTGCCGGGCGGAGCTTTCGCCCATCCTCCTCGGGCGGCTTTTTCAGCACGCTCGCCAACGCCGCCTATGCGCTGTTCGACCGCCTGGAGCGCCGCTCCGCCGTCAAGACGCTGAACGAGCTCGACGACCGCGCCCTGCGCGACATCGGGATCACGCGCAGCCAGATCGAGGACGCGGTCTACGGACAGGTCAGGACCGAGCTGACGCGGTATCTGTGAGTTGTCCCAGCTGTGTCCCGGACGCGCTGCAGCGTTCTTACGCTGCTGCGCAGAGCCGGGACCCGGCAGGCCGTGCACGGCTCGCTGCAACATGGGCCCCGGCTCTGCAGCGCACCGTCGAAGGGACGCTGCGCTGCGTCCGGGGCACGAGAGCTCAGTGTTCCGCGCATACGTCTCAACACCGTCAGACTCTCTTCGCCGCGACAATAATCGACCCGTCATCCTGAGGTGCGAGGCGTGCGATGCGGATGCATCGCATGCGGAGCCTCGAAGGATGCGCGGCCGAAGCTGATGCAGCGGGGCCGTCGCCCTTCGAGGCTTGCTCTGCGACGCTATCGCGCCGCAGCGCGCGCACCTCAGGGTGACGGTGATGCATAGGGTTTGCAACGTACTCGCCTTCATGCGGACACGGCGTCGCATCCTCGCGGCGCACTTCGCCCGAGCTTTGCTTGTCGCCTCACCCTCATCAATTGAAAGAGGGCGCAGGGAAGACCGGGTGCCAGCCGGGCACCCACGGTCCACTGTGCGAAAGCGTGTGCTTAAGAAAAGCTGCACAGCGGCATACAGGTGGAGCCAAACATCCGGCCTTCCCTGCGCAGTGGTTTGACGGCTTATGTCGTGCTCTCCCCGGGGAGCGTTGCACTATTGCCCCCGTCGCCTTGCGGCTGATCGATGCGCGTGCCCGGTCGGGCCGCCACATCACCGCAAGACTTGACGCCAGACCCCGGGCGTCAGGACCACACGATTTTGCCGTACGCCGATCGCACCGGTCGTGTGCGCGAGACGTTTCGCTCACGGCTCTCCGCCCTGCGAAACCCTTCGCGCCGATGCCATCAGCGTCCACCGCCGCCCGACCCGCGTTCGTGACGATCGCGATACGCCCCTCTTTCCTGGGCCGGGTTGCGCGACACATACGTCATTTCCGAATTTCGGTAAAGTGGAATATTTTCGACGGCGCGCGTTGACCCACGGCTGGCGTGTTTTGCCCGTCGGGCAACGCAAGGCCTTGTAGGGTTGTAGCGCGGATGAGCGAAGCGACGTCCGGGATTCGCGAGTGCCAGCTCGCAATGAGGGAGCAACTTGCGCTTCCCGCCAAGCTCCAACCTGCACACCGCGGGCTGGCAGCGTCACAGATTGCCTAGTGCGACCACGCTCCATAAGTGGGTGGCGGCGCCTGCACGGTCGGAGCTGCCGCCGCGAACAGGTCGTCCTTGTTGCCGGTGAGCGGCGGATAGATGCGCTTACGATTGATGATCTCCTTGGTCGCCTTCGCGGCTGCGCCGGTCGACCTCACGTCGCGATCCCAACCTTCGGTATAGAGGGCGCCCCAGCCGCCGAGATCGAGCACGGTCACGTACCAGTCAATCCGCAGCGACAGCATTGGCAAGCCCGTGAGATCGGCGACAACATTGTGGCCGGCGAAGCGGCCCATGGGACGCGCGAACTGGCAGGACATCACGGTCGGATGCAGCCCGTCGACCACGCTCGAAGCGACGTCGCCGGCCGCGAACACGCCGCCGACATTCGAAACCCGCATGAAGGGATCGACCAGGAGGCGTCCGAGCCGGTCGCGTGCATCCGGAAAACTTGCCGCCAGGGGGCTCGCACGCATCCCGGCACACCAGATCACCGTCTGAGCCGGAATAAACTCGCCCGAGCTCAAGCGAATGCCGGCCGCCTCGACCGATACGACGCGCACACCGAGACGCATCTCGACGTCGAGCGCGGCCAACGCCGTCTCGATGACGGGACGCGCCGCCGCGCCGATGCTGGCGCCGACCGCTGGATTGGGATCGACCAGGATGACACGGGGGCTGCCGCCAAGGCCCGCACGGGCCAGCCTGTCGGGCATCTCGGCCGCCACCTCGATGCCGGTAAAGCCGGCGCCGACCACCACGACGGTCGAATACCCCTGCGACGGCGCGCTGCGGCCTAGCCGGGCGAGATGTTCCTCGAGGCGGAGCGCCGCAGCGTAGCTATCGACATCGAACGCGTGCTCCGCGAGTCCGGGAATGTCGGGACGCATCACCTCGCTGCCGAGCGCCAGCACGAGACGGTCATAGACCAGCTTCTCATCGCCGCTGCTTGTGATCAGCGAAATTTCGCGCCGTATTGGATCGATGGCCTCGACCTCGCCGATCCCGTGACTGACGCCGACGGGATCGAGCAGTTTCGATAGCGGTATCGCGACCTCGCTGAGATCGACCTCATAATTGCGCACACGAATGTTGTGATAAGCATTGCGATCGATCAAGCAGATCTCGATATCGCGGCCGGCGCCGATCTCGTCGCGCTTGCGCGCGGCACCGATGGCCGCCCACAGGCCTGCAAATCCAGCGCCGAGCACGACAATACGCGCCATGTCCGTGGACCGTGCTTTCCAAAGAAAATCCTGCGGTCTGCCCGCCGAGCCCGATATAGCTCATTCGGCCGGATCGACCAACCGTGCTAGCGCCGCGCCGCTGCGGAAAACCGCAGCTTACCTCTCGCGCAATTCCGACGGCGTCGCGCCGAAGCGCTTGCGGAAGGCGCGGTTGAAATAGGACAGATCGGCGAAGCCCGAGGAATGCGCGATGTCGCTGATCTTGCGCGCCCTGGCGCGGGGATCGCTGAGCAGCTTGCGTGCCTGCAGCAGCCGCTGCTCCAGCACGAATTCGGTGAAGGTCGTGCCGGCCTGCTCGAACAGACGTTGCGCCTGACGCGGGCTTAAGCCCGAGCGCGTTGCAACCTCGGACAGGCACAGATCGTTGCGGCCGAGCGCGGCCATCACGTCGGCGCGCATGAGGTCTAGGCGCGCCGCCGCGTGTCCGCGGCCGCGGGCGAGACTCGCATGCTCGGCATCGGTGCCGAGCAGGAGGCCAACGAGATCGACCATGTGCTGCGCGGTCAGGCGCTGGCCCACCGCGTCGAGATGCGGCGCGTGATTGGCGGCGAGCGCGTGGTAGCGGAAGATGGTTTCGGCGACGGCGCCGTCGGAGAGCACTTGCGACAGCTTGTTCTCGGCGCGCGGATTGATGTCGAGCAGCGCGCGGCGCGGCATGCGAATGGTGGTGAAGCGGTCTTCGTCGGTGTGCCCGACGGTGCCGGTGATGCTCATGTCGACGAGCACCATCTGGGCGGGAGCAAGCTCGACGGTGTGGCCGTTCTGCCCGACGCGGACGCGGCCCGCATGTGCGGCGATCAGGACGAGGTCGTCGCTGCCGTCGGCGAGGTGGCTCTGGGTGCGGGAATATTGCGCGGAGGCGCCTTCCGGAATGGCGAGCGCGATGTTGTCGACCACGCTGACCTGGAGCCGGCAATCGATGCTATCGCCATGGCTCGGCCCGATGTCGAGGCCGCAGGGACCGAAAGCCCGCTCGCGCCAATGCTCGAACGCCGCACCCTGCGGCAGTCCCGTGTATTGGTGGACGACGATGCCCGGCGTTCTCGCTGCATCCATCTGCTTTCTAGCCCCTCTCCGGCTCCGCGATCGGCGGCGCCGACTGCAATTTCCGGAAATTTGACGCCACGGATTGCGGCGAGGTTCAAATCGGGGACTGATTCAGGGAGACTTGTCGTGACACGACAGCAGGATGGATCATGGCGACAGGAAGGCATGTCTTCCAGCTCGCATCGAGCGCAATGCGTCCAGCACTCGCGCGGCGCTCCATCCCGGCTACGACACCTACTTTTTCGCGGGGGCCTGCGGCTGGGACGGCGGCACGGTCTCGATCAGCTTGCCGGAAAACACCGGGGCTGAGGTCGGCCGGCCGTCGGGCGAGCCGCCGGCCTGCTCGACGGTGACGGCAAAGGTCGCGTCGTTGACGACCTCGGCGTCATAGGAGGCGAGCAGCGGACGCGCGGTGAAATCGCCGGAGCCGATCACGCCGAGCGAGCGCGGGCGCGGCAGCTTGTCGGAAATCAGCCAGAGCTCGAAGCTCTTGCCGGGCTCCGGCGTCGCACCGACCTTGCGCACCGTGAAATTCCGCGTCGCGCCGTCGACGGTGAGAATGAAGGCGGGGCCGCCGGCCTGGCCCTGCAACAGCGCGACATATTGCGCGGACGCGGCGAGCGGCGCGGCCGGAACCTTGACTTCCACGGTCTGGATGCGCGGTGCAGGACGCAAGCCGTTCGGCAGCGCGTCGGGCAGGAAGATCTGGAGCGACAGCGTCACGAGCAGCGCAGCCGCGAGCGCACCGGCGACGGACGCGATGGAGCGCCAGCGCTTCACGCGGCCCTCGAGACGAATCACGTTGCCATCGTCGACGACCGCCGCCTCCGGCGCGCGCACGACGGCAAGATCCGGAGCATGGACTTGCGGGATGAATTGCGGCGCGACGTCGGGAAGCGCGTCCGGCTCCGGACGCGGCATGTCCGGCGGCGCGGCTTCGGCCTGCGACCCGGCCGGTATCGGCGCAGCCTCCGTCGCCGGCTCTGCCGGCTCTGCTGGCTCCGAGGCGGGCAGCTCCGGTGCAGGCGCAGGTGGCGGCGGCGCAGCTTCCGCAAGCGCGGGCGGCTGCTGCGCCCGCGCCGTACGCGCGATCTCGGACCTGATGTTCTCCCACACGATCGGCCGCGGCTCGAGCGAGCCGACCATCTGGTTG
Organism: Bradyrhizobium sp. LVM 105; assembly: GCF_003957705.1. Taxonomy (NCBI): domain Bacteria; kingdom Pseudomonadati; phylum Pseudomonadota; class Alphaproteobacteria; order Hyphomicrobiales; family Nitrobacteraceae; genus Bradyrhizobium; species Bradyrhizobium sp. LVM 105. The sequence goes on from NZ_QZMV01000001.1 coordinate 1,125,590, forward strand.
AGACCCCCGAGCCGGAAGGACCAGGCCTGCACGATCGCGGCGAACGCCTCGTCCACCGCCATCATGGTCTCGACCTGCGCGCGCTCGTCGGCATCGAGCGTGCCGAGCGCATATTCCGCGGCGAGCGCGATATGGTCCTCCGAATAGGCCATCACTGTCCTTCACCTCTCCCGGACAGAGAGGTCGACCGCCGGTGCCGCGCTGATTCCTGCCACCTTCATCATCCTCTAAAGTCCGAGGCACTCCCGGATATCCAACATACTGCGCCGGAGCCACGTCTTCACCGTGTTGACGGGGGCGGCGAATTTCTCCGCCAATTGCTCGCGGCTCCAGCCGTTGTAATAGGCGAGAAGCACGAGCCGCTGACGGTCCGGCTCGAGCCGGCCGATGCATTCCAGCAGCCGCTTCAGCTCTTCGGTCATCTCCCGGCGCGCCAGCGGGTCGGGACTGTCGGCCGCAACCTCCATCGCCTGGGGCTCTTCCTCGATGGACGTCTCCGACTTCTTGCGGACGATGTCGATCGCGCGGTTGCGCGCAATCGAAGCCATCCACGTGATCGGCGACGACAGCGCCGGATCGAACCGGCCGGCGCCGTTCCAGATCTTGACGTAGGTCTCCTGAATGACCTCCTCTGCGAGATCCTGTCGACGCAAGATACGGAGGACGACGCCATAGAGTTTCGCGCGCGTGGCGGCGTAGAGGCGCTCGAACGCGGCCTGATCGCCCTTCGCCACCGCCTCGATCAACCCGACCAGCTCTGCTGGCGTCAGCATTCAGCCCCCTCATCTTCCTCCCTCTCCCCGCCTGCGGGGTCGGGACGAGCTACGCTCGCCCTGAGAGGGTTGGGGTGAGGGGGAGCCTCCGCAAGGGAGGTTGCAGACGAACTCGCCTAGAGTCCCCCTCACCCGGATCGCATCTGACGATGCTACGCATCGCCAGGGCGATCCGACCTCTCCCCGCAAGCGGGGCGAGGTAGACCACCCACCACCATAGCGCGCGACAAAGCCGACCACCAAGGGGCGGCGGCGCCACACTGTGGACAGCACATACGAAAACCCGGACCTTGCGGGTCCGGGTTCTGAGGATGTTTCGGTGGTCTGGCTTGCCGCCGGCGCCGCTCAGGCGACGGCGCCGATGCGGGCGCGCATCAGGCCGATACTGTCGAGGTCGGCCTGCTCGCGGGCGTTCTCTTCGGCGCGCTCGCGGGCCTGGTCGCGCTCGTCGAGCAGCTCGACCTTCTTCAGCTCCTCGAAGGCCTCGGCCAGCGCGGCCTTGGCTTCGTCGAGCTGGCCCTTGAGCTCGTCGGCCGAGCGGGTCAGGTTCTCGCGGCGCTGGATCGCGGCCTTGGCGTAGGTCGGATAGGCGAAGTGCGAGGGATCGTTGATCCCGGCGCGTTCCTGCTCGGTCTGGATCTCGCGTTCGAGATCGACCGACATCCGCTGGAAATCGGCGATCATGGTCTCGATCTGGGTGACCCGGCGGCGCTTCTCGTCGACCTGAAACTTCTTCAGGCGGATGAGGGTATCTCGTGACTTCATCGACTCGTACTCCCCAGAAGTCCCCCCGCTGCACGTGGGACGATACCGGTCACCCCACGGGCCCAATGGAGGCCCAGACCGGCTCTGCTACTCTGTGGGATCGGATGATGACCGGACAAAGTTAGCGTTCCGTTTCCAAATTACCGAGGATTTGCGCCAACTGGCGGTAGCCGTCCGCAAGCGATGCATTTTCGTCCTTGCGCTGGCGCAGGAAGGCCTCCAGCGGCTCGTGCAGGCGGATCGCCTCGTCGACTTCCGGGCTGGAGCCGGCCCGGTAGGCGCCGAGCCGGATCAATTCCTCCATGTCGGCATAGGTCGCCATCACCTGGCGCGCCCGCTGGATCACGGGCCAGAATTGCGGATCGGCCGATTTCGGCATGGTCCGGGAGACGGACTTGAGGATGTTGATCGCAGGATAGCGGCCGCGCTCGGCGATCGAGCGCTGCATCACGATGTGGCCGTCCAGGATACCGCGCACGGCGTCCGCGATCGGCTCGTTATGGTCGTCGCCGTCGACCAGCACCGTGAAGATCGCGGTGATGGCGCCCTCCCCGAGGCCCGGGCCGGCGCGCTCCAGAAGCTTCGGCAGCTCGGTGAAGACGGTCGGCGTATAGCCCTTGGCCGTCGGCGGCTCGCCGGCGGACAGGCCGATTTCGCGCTGGGCCATGGCAAAGCGCGTCACCGAATCCATCAGGCACAGCACGTCCTTGTCCTCGTCGCGAAAATATTCGGCGACCGCGAGCGTCAGATATGCCGCCTGGCGCCGCATCAGCGCCGGCTCGTCGGAGGTCGCGACCACCACGACGGAGCGCGCCAGGCCCTCCTCGCCGAGGTCGTCCTGCAGGAATTCCTGCACCTCGCGGCCGCGTTCGCCGATCAACCCGATGACGCTGACATCGGCGTCGACGTTGCGCGCGAGCATCGACAGCAGCACCGACTTGCCGACGCCGGAGCCTGCGAAGATGCCCATGCGCTGGCCGCGGCAGCAGGTGAGGAAGGTGTTCATCGCGCGCACGCCAAGATCGAGCGGCGCGCCGACGCGCTTGCGCGAATGCGCCGGCGGCGGCGTATTGCGGAACGGCATCGGCGAGGGGCCTTGCGGCAGCGGTCCCTTGCCGTCGATCGGCTCGCCCAGCGCGTTGACGACGCGGCCGAGCCAGGCCGGCGAGGGTCGCACCAGATTGGCGGCATTGGCGATGACGGCCTTGCAGCCGCGGCGCACGCCGTCGAGGCCGGCGAACGGCATCACGACAGCATTGTTGCCGGAGAAGCCGATCACCTCGCAAGGAATCGAACGGTTGACCCCGGTCTCGATCACCAGCCGCGCGCCGACCGACATGGCGTGAATAGGACCGGCCACTTCGACCATCAGGCCGCGGACGCCGACCACACGGCCATAGATATTGATGCCGTCGATGTCGCCGATCTGTTCGGCAAGAGCCTTCATCGGGGAGCCTTCATATGAGGGCCTTCATAGCGTAGTCGCCTTCGGAAATCCCGGATCGCCCGAGCGATCTCCGGGACATCACGGAGGAAACCTTAAGTTTCGCCATATTTCTGAACGGCGCTTAACTTCGTGTTTACCCGCATCATTAATCATTGCGTCACTGTCTTTGTGACTGAGCGTGACTCCCCTTCAGAAGAAGGCTGAGTCGCGGGAGTCGGTTAGGCCCGTCTCTTAAAGTGGAACTTGAACGGAGCTGGGTGACGAAAACTGCTTCACCGCAAGACCTTAGGGCGATTCGACAAAAATTGCACCCGAGGGACTTGCGTTCCAGAATCAGGATTTGTTAACCATCTGTTGTCAGGATCCGAATCAGTTGTTCAAAGGCGTTTTGTTGAGTGCCGCGAATGCGGCCGACCTGACGCCCAGGAGCGGCGACTATGGGGAACTGGCATGCGCGTTTTGCTGATTGAAGATGACAGCGCCGTCGCGCAGTCGATCGAGCTGATGTTGAAGTCGGAGAGCTTCAACGTCTACACGACCGATTTGGGGGAAGAAGGCGTCGATCTCGGTAAATTATACGATTACGACATTATCCTTCTCGACCTCAATCTGCCCGACATGTCCGGATACGACGTGCTCAAGCAGCTCCGGGTCTCCAAGATCAAGACACCGATTCTGATCCTCTCCGGCCTCGCCGGCATCGAGGACAAGGTCAAGGGTCTCGGCGTCGGCGCCGACGACTACATGACCAAGCCCTTCCACAAGGACGAGCTGGTGGCCCGCATCCACGCGATCGTGCGCCGCTCCAAGGGCCATGCCCAGTCGGTCATCCAGACCGGCGACCTCGTCGTCAACCTCGACACCAAGACGGTGGAAGTCGGCGGCCAGCGCGTGCATCTGACCGGCAAGGAATATCAGATGCTGGAGCTGCTTTCGCTCCGCAAGGGCACCACCCTCACCAAGGAAATGTTCCTCAACCACCTCTATGGCGGCATGGACGAGCCGGAGCTGAAGATCATCGACGTCTTCATCTGCAAGCTCCGCAAGAAGCTGGCCAACGCCTCCGAGGGCCGCAACTTCATCGAGACCGTGTGGGGCCGCGGCTACGTGCTGCGCGAGCCGCACGAGGCCGACGAGCGCATCCCCGCCTGATCTTCTGGGTTTACCTCCCAGCCTGGACCCCGCCGCAAATGGCGGGGTTTTGTTTTTTGGGCCATAGTTCATCCCTCGCTTAACATTTGAACCGCTATCCTTCCCCGGCCGACGAATGGTCGCTGCACGATGGGGGAACGATGATCCTGCAATCACTGGCCGGCCTGCCCGCCTTCCTGGTCTATTTCTGCACCGGGCTGATCGCGATCGTGGCGTATTTGTTCGTCTACACCCGCATCACGGCGCATAACGAATTCCAGCTGATCCGCGACAACGAGCCGGCCGCCGCGGTCGCGCTCGGCCTCAGCCTGCTCGGTTTCGTGGCGCCGCTGGTCAGCGCCATCGCGCACTCGGCCAATGTGCTGGACTGCCTGATCTGGGCGACCATCGCGCTGATCGTGCAGGTCATCGTGTTCTTTCTCGTGAGGGTGCCGGTGCCGAACCTGTCCGCCCGGATCGCCGACGGCGAGCTTGCGCCCGCGATCTGGCTCGGCCTGTCCTCGCTTGCGGCCGGCCTCCTCAACGCTGCCAGCATGATCTATTGAGATGGCGGACAAACCCTCCAAGAAGGAATTCGGCAAGCGCCGGCCGGTGGCCGAGAAACCGCCTCCGCGTCCGCCGGTGAAGCGCTCTGGTCATGTCGCCCTGCTGGTGATGGGCACGCTCGCGGTCGGCACCACCGCCTACACCTTGATGCCGCGGCAGACCTGCGAGCCCACGCCCGGCGCCGTGCCGGGACAGGCCACCACGACCTGCACCAGCAGCGGCAGCTCTTCGTCGAGCAGTGGCGGCAGCTCGCGCTGGTCGTCGCGATCGAGCTTCTTCAGCAGCGATTCGTCGTCCCATTCATCGTCGGCAACGTCATCCGATTCGGGCCACAGCAGTGTGAGCCGCGGCGGCTTCGGCTCGTTCGGCCACGGCTTCTCGGGCGGCGGCTGATCCATGCAGCGCATCACCTGCCTCGAGCGCGACGACTGGCGAGAGACCGCGGCGCATTGCGGCTTCGTCTTCCACACCATCGACGGCGAACGCTATTGGGACGAGCGCGCCTATTACGGCTTCACGCTCGACGAGATCGAGCGCGGCATCGAGACGCCGACCGGCGAGATCGACGCGATGTGCCTCGAGCTTGCCGGACGTGTCATCGGCGACGAGCGCTGTTTGCGGCGCTTGAAGATACCGGAAGCGTTCTGGAGCCTGATCGCCGAAAGCTGGCAGCGCGACGATCGCAGCCTCTATGGCCGCCTCGATCTCAAATTCGACGGCAAAGGTCCGGCAAAGCTGCTCGAATACAACGCGGACACGCCGACCTCGATCTTCGAGGCCGCGGTGTTTCAGTGGACCTGGCTCGAACAGGCGATCGAACGCCGCGTCATCCCCTCCCGTGCCGATCAGTTCAACTCCATCCATGAGCGATTGATCGCGGCATGGAAGGAGATTGCCGGCGGGCGCCATGTCCATCTCGCCGGCATCACCGGCAACGCAGAGGACGCCGGCACGCTCGCATATCTCGAGGACACCGCGCGCCAGGCCGGGCTCTCGACCAGGCTGCTCGACATCGAGGCGATCGGCTGGCGCGATGAGGGCGGCGGCTTCGTCGATCTCGACGAGAACGACATCGCGCTCGCCTTCAAGCTCTATCCCTGGGAGTGGATGTTCCACGACGCCTTCGGCGCCAAGCTGAAGGACGCGTCGACGCGCTGGATCGAGCCGCCGTGGAAGGCGGTGCTCTCCAACAAGGGCATTCTGCCGCTGCTGTGGGAGATGTTTCCGAACCATCCCAATCTGCTGCCGGCGTTCTTCGAGGACGATCCGCGCGCCGCCGAGCTCGGCACGTCCTATGTGCGCAAGCCGCTGCTGTCGCGCGAAGGCGCCAACGTCACGCTGGTGTCCGGCGGGATGCCGCTCGAGGAGCAGGCGGGCCCTTACGGCGCTGAAGGTTTCGTGCGGCAGGCCCTGGCACCGCTGCCGAATTTCTCGGGCTTCTATCCGGTGGTGGGAAGCTGGCTGGTGAATCACGAGCCGTGCGGCTTGTCGATCCGCGAGGACGAGAGCCCGATCACGGGCAACCGCTCGCGGTTTCTGCCGCATGCGATCTTGTAGAAGGAGCTGTCTTCTTGCCCTCTCCCCTTGTGGGAGAGGGTGGCTCGCCGCGAGGCGGCGAGACGGGTGAGGGGTCTCTCTCCACGGTCGACCTCTCACGATTTGAGTTTGCCGAAACAACCCCTCATCCGGCGCTTCGCGCCACCTTCTCCCACAAGGGGAGAAGGAAGAAAGATCACTTCGCCGCGGCGAGCTTCAGCGGCTGCGGCATCAATCTACCCATGGGGCGGCCGGAGCGGGCGGGATTGAGCTGGTAGAGACCGCGGCGGTCCGCGATGGGACGGAACGCGTCGGTGATGCCGACGACGGATTCGGCGGCCCCCAGCAGCAGCGTGCCGTCGGCCTCCAGGCACTTCGCCATCCGCTCGAAGATCACCGCCTTGGTGTCCTGGTCGAAATAGATCAGCACGTTGCGACAGAAGATCACGTCGAACGTGCCGAGATGAGAGAAGTCCTGCAGCAGATTGAGCTGGCGGAACTGCACCATGGCGCGAATGTCGGCATTGAGCTGCCAGAGCTCGCCGGTTTGCGTGAAGTACTTCACCAGGTGCTGGATCGGCAGGCCGCGCTGCACCTCGAACTGGCTGTAGACGCCGGCTTTCGACTTCTCCAGCACATCCTGCGACAGATCGGTGGCGACGATCTCGATGCGCCAGCCGGCGAGGGCCGCGCCCATCTCCTTCACGCACATCGCGATCGAATAGGGCTCCTGGCCGGTCGAGGACGCCGCCGACCAGATGCGAAGGGACCTGCGCGCCGCGCGCGCCTGGATCAGACCCGGCAGGATGGTGTCGCGCAAGTGATCGAACGGGATCTTGTCGCGGTAGAAGAAAGTCTCGTTGGTGGTCATGGCTTCGACCACGTCGGTCGCAAGCCGGCCGTCGCCGTTCCTGATCTTCAGCACCAGATCGGGAATGCCGGGAAGGCTCGCCTTGCGCGCCAGCGGCAAGAGCCGGCTCTCGACCAGATATTGCTTGTCCGCCGAGAGATCGAGGCCGGAGCGCTCTTTCAGGAACTTGCGCAGATAATCGTAATCGGTGGGCGTCACGAGCGATCTCCCGCGAACAGGCGGTTGACCTTGGCGCCGATCTGGTTGAGCGGCAGGATCGCCGCGCAGATGCCGGCATTGGCCGCCGCGCCCGGCATGCCCCAGACCACGCTGGAGGCTTCGTCCTGCGCGATGACGTTGCCGCCGGCGGCAACGATGTCCTTGCCGCCGCGCATGCCGTCCGAGCCCATGCCCGTCAGGATCACGGAGAGAATGTTGCCGTGCCAGATGTCGATGGCGGAGATGAAGAGCGGGTCGACCGCGGGCTTGCAGAAATTGACGGCGGGGCCGTCGTCGAGTGCGATCACGGTGTCCGCGCCGTTGCGTGCGACGCGCATGTGCTTGCCACCGGGCGCAAGATAGATCCGTCCCGGCTTCACCGACTCGCCGTCGACCGCCTCGGCTGCCGGCCGGCGGCTCGAACGCGCCAGATGCTCGGCGAGGATGGTCGTGAAGGTCGGCGGCATGTGCTGGGTGATCAGCACCGGGAAGCGGTCGATCACCGGGCCGAGCTCGCCGACAAGCGCCATCAGCGCCTGCGGGCCGCCGGTCGAGGAGCCGATCAGCAGCACCTTGGGTGCCTGATTGGAGAACGGGCGAAGCGCCAGCGATCCCGACGGCGCGGCCTGCACGGTCGCAGCGGGCGCGGCGGGCCGCGCAACGGGACTGCGCGGGGCCGGAGCCGGGCTCGCGGGTGCCAGCGGCGGACTCGCAACTGCGGACTTGCGCCGCAGCCGTGCGCCGAGATGACGGATCTTCTGGATCAGGTCGTGATGAAAGATGTCCGCGGCCGACGCTTCGCGCGTCGATTCCGGCTTCGGAATGTAGTCGGCCGCACCGAGCGACAGCGCCTTGAAGCTGATCTCCGCGTTGCGGCGGGTCAGCGTCGAGGCCATGATGATGACCAGATCGCGCTTCTTCGCCAGCAGCTTCGGCAGCGCCGAGATGCCGTCGAGCTCGGGCATTTCGATGTCGAGCACCGCGACGTCAGGGTTGATGCGTTCGAGCTGGTTGACCGCCTCGAGCCCGGTCCGCAGCGAGGCTGCGACTTCCATGTCGTGCTCGGCACCGACCCAGCGCGAGATCAGACCACGGATGACGACGGAGTCGTCGACGATCATCACCCGCAGCGGCCCTGCTTCGCGTGACGCCGTCGTTGCCGAATTCCCTGCGAACGCCACACTCATTACTCACCAACTCAGACTGAAAGGGGACGGTTGAAAACAGGCGCCGAAGAATCCGGTCGGCCTCCGGCCGATCGCTCAGATAAGGCCGACTTCCTGGAATTTCGCCGTCACGATATCCTTGTCGAACGGCTTCATGATGTATTCGTTGGCGCCGGCATGCAGCGCGCGCGCGATATGCGCGACGTCGTTCTCGGTGGTGCAGAACACCACCTTGGGCTGGTCGCCGCCGGGCATCCGCCTGAGATGGCCGAGGAACTCGTAACCGTCCATCACGGGCATGTTCCAGTCGAGCAGCACCGCATCGGGCAAGCCGCGCTTGCAGGCTTCCAGCGCCTTCTCACCGTCCTCGGCTTCGAGGATCTGGAAATCGAGGCCCTCCAGGATGCGGCGCGCAACCTTGCGGATGACGCTGGAATCATCAACGACGAGACAAGTGCGCATGTGAACCTCTGCTTCCTCCCCCGGCGGGGGGCACTTCCAATTACTGGCACGTCGGCGGTGAGTCCGCCGTATCAGGCCGCCATCATCTCAGGCGCGAGCTCGAGGACGCGATCGACGTCGAGGACGACCATGAGCTGTCCGTCGAGGCGGTGGACGCCGCCGGCGAGCTTGGCCATGCGGGGATCGAGGTTGACGGGGTT